>JADJJK010000015.1 GCA_016706545.1 Myxococcales bacterium | reverse complement strand
GCGGGCGGCTCCGAAGCCACGCTCGACGGAGACGACGGAGCCCCCGGCACCGCCGAGATGGCGGTGCGCGGCGGCGGAGGAGGTGGCGGCGGCGGCGTGGGCAAGGTGCTCCTGCGCGCGCGCGTGGTCGGCGGCCTCACCAATAGCAGCTCGATCGTCACGCCCACGCCCACGGTGCTGTAGGCCGCGCGCCAGCGCCCGTCCCAGGCGCGTTGGTGCGCGCTGTGCTCAGCGACGGCCCGGCAGCACGGGCGCCTTGGGGGTCACCTGCTGCACGATCTCGGACATGCGCGGCGTGCTGGCCAGGCGGGCCGTCGCGGAGAAGGCCAGGGGCAGCGCCGGGCAGGTCAAGCCGAGCGCGGGCGAGGTGAGCCGGCGGAAGTAGCCCTCCACGGCGCCATCCACGCACGCGCTGCCGGAGCCATAGATCGTGTGGCCGCCGCCCTGATAGCGCACCAGGCGCGCCTTGGGGCCGAGCGCCGCGGCCATGTTGCGGCTCCAGGTCATGGGCGTGGCCGGATCGAAGTCGTTGCCGATGAGCACGATGGAGCCGCGGGTGCGCAGGCTGGTCAGCGGCGCCACCGGTGGACGCGGCCACGCCGAGCACAAGGCCGGCGCGATGCCGAAGTTGATCCCGCCGAAGCGTGAATAGGTCGCGTTGGCCGCGTTCTGCGACGGCAGGTAGTCCAGGCCGCCGCGGCGAGTGGTGGCGTCGCTGCAGAGGATCGCGAAGGTCCCCGGGAACACCGCGCTCGGGCCGTCTTCCTGCGGAAAGGCGGGCAGGCCGCGCGTGTCACCGCCGTCCACCCGCGCCAGCAGGCGCGTGATGTACGGCCAGCCAAACGGCTCGTTGTACATGGCGCCGAAGACCTGATAGGTCACCGACAGGCCGCTGATGACGCCGCCCTCGGCCGGCACAGGGTTGCGGTTGAGGCGCTCGACCACGCGATCAAACACCGTCACCACGCCCTCGGTACGCAGCGGGCAGTCCGCGGCAGCGCGGCAGAGCTGATCGATGCGACGCAGCGCGGCCTCGGCGCCCGCCGAGCCCTCGGCGTCGAGCTCGACGAGATAGTCGGCAAACCAGGCGGGCGGCGCGTTGCCGTCCAGCACCATGGCGCGAACGCGGCCTGGGAACAGGGTGGCATACGAGGCGCCAAGGATGGTGCCGTAGGAGTAGCCAAGGTAGTTGAACTCCCGCTCGCCGAGCGCCTCGCGAAACACGTCCATGTCGCGCGCCACGTTGTTGGTGCCAACGGCGGTGGCGAGGCCCGCGTATTGCGCGCCGCACGCGGCGGCATAGCGACGGCCCACCTCGTCGAGGTACGCCGCGGTGGCGTCGAGGGTGTCGCTGAGCGGCGGCGCCGGCAGCGCCACGTCGCAGTCGACCGGCGAGGAGCGCGCCGTGCCGCGCGGATCGAAGCTGACGATGTCAAAGCTCTCGCGCAGCGCCGCGAACAGCGGCTTGGCGAAGGTCACGAAGTCCACGCCCGAGGCGCCCGGACCGCCGGGGTTGACGAAGATCATCCCTTGGCGGCGCGGGCCGGTGGCAGGCGCGCGCACGGTGGCGAGCTGCAGGCGCTGCCCGCGCGGCCGAGCGTAGTCCACCGGGACCTGGAGCTGACCGCACTCGAGCTCCGGGTCGTCCGCGCACGGCGCGAAGGTCAGGCCGCGGCCGTGGCGCACGGCCTCGTCGATGACGAGCGCCTCGGCGTCGGCGCGCACCTCGGCGAGGGCCTCGATGGCGGAGGCAACGGGGGCAACGGGGGCAGCCTCCGCTGCCGCGCTCGGCGCGTCCGAGGCCTGCGGCACACACGCAGCGGCGGAGGAGACCAGCAACAAGGGAATCCAGCGCGAGTTCCGAACAAGGGAAGACATCGGGGAGCCTTTCATGAAGAGACCGGACGAGATCGATAGTTCCGCGACGAAGATCATTCGTTCGAAGCGGGGTTTCATTCCGGTGCTGTTCGCTACCGACTTCACCATGCGCGCAATCGTGATCATTTGATCTCGTGTTGCGCTCACATCCATCAGCACGCTGCTGAGACCAATTCGCGGGACGGCATGAGGCGCGTGCGACGTGGCGACCACCGGATTTGCGACGGCTGCGACGCATGAGAGCGGCGCCGAGGCAGCATGAGGCGGCGTGAGGCGGCGTGAGACAGCGAGAGACACCAGAGCGAGGGCCGCGCGTCTCACGCGGTCAGCACGAGGCAACGAGCGTCGCTCTGCGCCAGGCAACCCAGCGCGTCGGTCTGCGCGAAGCAAGCAGACGCTCAGCGCGAAGCAAGCGAACGCTCTGCGCCAGGCAACCCAGCGCGTCGGTCAGCGCCGCTAGCCCAGCAGGTAGCGCGTGGCCGACACGAACGGCTGCGCGAACAGCTCAGGGTAGAGCTGCGAGAGCTGCGGCTGGGCGGCGCGGACCTCCGCCAGCGCCTCGGCGGGCAAGCGCAGCTCACCGAGGCGGCGCTCGCTGTCGAGCCCGTAGACGCCGCAGCACAGGCGCCCCTGCTCATCTAGCTCCTCAAACAGGAGCTGGCTTGGGCCGTACGGCAGGAGCGCACCGAGGTTGCGGCGCACCGCGAAGAGCTTGGCGCACTCGAGGAGGGCGGGCGGCAGGCTGGCGCGCCGCGCGCGCAGCGCCTCGGTCAGCATGGCCTGGCCAAACACCAGGCGAGGCTTGACGCCGCGCACCGCCTCCACCACCGCCGGAGCGGCGGCGGCGAAGTTCTTCTCCAGGACCAGCGCCACGCCGCGCTCGATGAGCGCGAAGCGCGCCCGATCCGCCGGCGGGTGCATGACGATCCACGTGCGGGTCGACAGCTCCGAATACAGGAGCGGGTGCTCGGGGCGAAACAGCGTGCCGCACGAGGGGCACTCGTGCTCCTCGAAGGTCCCGGCGAGGATCTCCTCCACCTGCGGCGAGATGAGGTCTCCGTTGAGGCTATCGAACAGGCGTGCCTCGAGCTCGTGCTGGCAGGCCGGGCACGAGACCTTGCGGACGGAGACCTGGCTCACGGAGCGGGGATTGGCGTGCGCGTCAACGTCGCGCGCTGATCCTTGGTCAGCGCGACCTCGATGCGGCTGATGTTGCGCGGCGCGCGGCCCTGCCCGGGCTTCTGGAAATCGACGTGAAACGACAGCGTGCCCGCGCCGTCCTTGAGCGTCAGCTCGGGCGCCGGCACCTTGGGATGGAGCGTGAAGACGGTGTGGCCCGAGCCCATGGCCCAGGTCAGGCTGTCCGCGAGCTGCTGCGCGGTGAGGGCGGGCGTGACCCCGCCGCCCCAGGCGCCAGCCTCGGCAAATAGCAGCCCGAGGTTCTGCTCCAGCGTGACCACCACGCCATCGCTGGTGGCCCAGCCGCGCAGCTCGGGCGTGGGCGCGTCCTTGGGCCGTCCTTCGAAGGCCCACACCTGGCCCACTCGGCCGCGCTGCAACTTGGCGATGCTCTCGTTGGGGCCAAAGCCGCCGAGCTGCTCCGCTGGCAGGCCGAGCTTGTTGACGGCGTGGGCGCGGTACGCCTCGAACGCTGCCTGATACGTACCCTTTGCTGCGGTCATCACACTTCCATTCGAGGCACTTGGCTTGCCGCTGGCCGACCCCTGCCCCGCCGGCTTGCCGCCGCCGCCGGAGGCAGCCGACGCTGCCGAAGACGCCGATGACGCCGAGACCGCGCTGGCCTGGCTGTTGTCCGAAGCGCAAGCAGCGAGCAGAAGTGCCGCAATACAACTCAGCTTGTGGATCATGGACCGGGGTTTCCTGCGTGCTTACCGTACCCGGCCCCGCCGGCGTGAGCAACGCCTACCGGGGCGGCGCCGGGAGCCGGCGTGGGCGCAGGGCCACCGCCAGCCGGAGCGGGCGCCGCGGGGGCTTGGCCGCGGTTGTGGACGTTGGTGCGGATCCACTCACGCTGCGCCGAGTTGCGCACGTTCCTGCCCAGGTCGGCCTCGGCGAAGCCAGGCGTACCGATGCGATGCGCCTCCTCGTAGAACATGGTGTACGCGTCGGCGAAGAACTCGGCGGGCGCGTAGAGCTGGTAGTCCGTCAGCCGCTGCCCCACCACCTCTTCCTTGTGGGACATGAAGCACTTGTACCACCAGCTCACGCTGAAGCGCTTGCCGTTGTTGGCGACGATCTGGTCGGCGTTCTGGTAGAAGCTGTCGCCGTTGGCGAGGCAGGCGTGGGCCGCGTCGATGGCCGGCAGCCCCTTGCCAATGTTGACCGCCAGCGGGTGCGCGGGATCGAGCGTGGCGGCCAGGGCCACCAGCGACCCCTTGCGGTTGACCACGGCGTCCTTGATGGTGTCCTTGATCTGCTGCAGATCGGCGGCGGTGATGGTGCTGCCGTCGTTGGGCGTCCACGGGTTGGTCATCCCGCCGGCCCAGGTGTCGATGTCGTCGCCGGTCCACCAGCCACCGAGGCCCACGGTGAAGCCGGTGACGCCGCCAAGCGAGGTCTCGACCGCGTGCGCGATCTCGTGGCGCACGGTGGCGTCGAGGTACGGCACCTCGTGCAACGCGCTGTCGTCGTCCGGGGTGACCTGCGCGCCGATCGCGTGGCTCTTGGTGAGCGCGGTGTCGATGGTGAGCACGTTGCCCGCGATGCCGGTGATCTTGCCGGTGTCCTTGTTGGCCGGGACGCTGCGCTCCACCGCGATCTGGTCGTTGACCGCGAAGCGCGGCCCCTCCCGGACGGTGAGCGTGGTGTCGGTGGCGTTGGCGGCGGCGGTCAGGGTGGAGCCGTAGCCGTAGGTCTGGGTGCCGGCGGTGGCGGGATCGATGTTGGCGCCGACGATGAGCGCGCTGCCGTTCCACGCCGCGCGGTTGATGAGGTCCGGGTCGCCGGTGAGCTGGAGCTCGTTCCACACGCCAGCGCGCGTGTCCTGGCTGGGCAGGAGCTTCATCTGGCGGTGGATGGCGATCACCGCGGCGGGGTTCCAGGCGGTGGCGCCGGCCACGACGGTGGTCTCCACCTCCCAGTAGGACTGGAAGGCCTGGATCACCATGTCGGCCGGGTTGCCGGCGATGATCACCGCGTCGAGCATGGCGCGCTGCAGCTCCAGCGCGCCCATGGAGCGCAGGCGCGCGGCGCGGATGGCGCTCTCTCCCATGCACAGCGAGAAGGCGCGCGGCCCGTTGTTGGCCATCGTCCAGATGCGCCGCGCCAGCACGCCGCGGAACAGGTTCTGCGCGTCGGGATCGATCTCGGCGTCCACCAGCGCCATCAGCGCGGCATCCCCGGCCACCGACAGCGCGTCAGCGCCGCTGGCCGTCTCCACCGAGCGGAAGAGATACGCATCGTCCACGCCCCAGCCGCGCAGCGCGAAGCGCAGCTTGCGCGCCAGCGGCACGTTGAGCCGGTCGAGCACCTGGCGAAGATCGTCGCCAGAGAGCTCGCCTTCGAGCTGGGTGACCAGCGCGTCGTCCGCCGCCACCGCCGCGAGCTCGGCAGGCGACGCCTGGAGCAGCGAGCGGTGGATGTAGTCTTCGTCGGTGCCCCAGCCGCGCATCGCCAGGCGGAGCTTGTCCGCCAGCGGAGCGCGCAGGTTGTCGAGCACGCGGGACAGATCTGCCTGGTCGAGCTCGCCACGCAGCTCGTTCATGAGCGCGGTGTCGGCGAGCACGGCCTGCGCCTCGGCCGCGGTGGCGCGGCCACAGCGGGTGAAGATCGCCTCCTCGTCGGTGCCCCAGCCCTCCATCGCGGTGCGCAGGTCGGACTTGATGTCGAACTGCACGACCTTGGCCTGGACCCCGCCGCCGCCGCCCGCCGCTGGCGCCATCTGGCCCAGCAGCGACTCGGAGCTCTTGCCCTGGACCACCAGATCGGCCACCGCGTCAGCGTGCCGCTCGTAGCTGTCGCCGACCTCGCCCACGCCGCCCTTTAGCTGGACGCCGCCGCGCTGCTGCACGACGTGCGCCGCCTCGTGGGCAGCGGTGTGCAGCGACGGGCTCGCCGAGCCGAACGCGACATCGTTGCCGGTCGCGTAGGCCTCGGCGCCCATCGAGCGGTTGGCGGCGGTCGCGGCGCTGTCGGTGTGCGCCGAGACGCCGGACACGTCGTGGCTGCCAAAGGACGCCTGGATCGCGTCGAGGTGCGGCAGCGAACCGCCAGCGCCCTGGATCCCGGCGGAGGCGGCTTGATGGATGGACTCCGAGCCGCCCGCGCCGGTCATGCCGGCGTGCTGCACCGGCGCCGCGCTCGCGGCCTCGCCGCCGCTCGTGGCCTGGTCCGGTGCGCCGCGCCGCGCGCGCTTCTTCCGCTCGCGCTTGTCGCGCGTGGCTGCGCCGCGCGAGCCGTCCTGGTCCTGCTCCTGCCGGTCGCCACCTTCGGCGGCGGCGGCCTCGCCCTCGCCCTCGCCGAGCCCCATCGCCGACATCAGCCCTTCGTCCGCCACCCAGGCGTCCATCGCCAGGTCGGCGCCGCCTGCGGCCGCAGCGTCCCCCGCGGCGGCCTCGGCGTTGGCTGGGGCGGCGCGCCGAGACGCTACATCCTTGTCCTTCGCGGGCTCGGTGCCAGACGAGCTGGCGCTGCGTGGTTGACGCTCAAGCTGCAGGTCTCTCATGTGCACCCCTTACAGTTCCAAGACGCAAGCATATCTGTGGAGGGCCACCTCGCCGTGGCTTTTTTCGCGATCCGGGCACAGGCCCGCTCGACCCCAGGCTTGGGGCCCTCCATCGTGAGTGGTACGCACCGCCGCGCGCGCATCTTCCTGCTGGTCAGACAGATCTCCGTCCTCAGAATTGCGATCTGGAATACATTCCTGGCATTTCGGGCCTGTCGTCGCTGGCATGACGCGACGCGCTGAGCCGGCCCCTGGGAAGCCTGATCTTCAGGGAGGCGTTGTAGGCTCCAAGAGATTTCCCGTGAGCACGCAGATCGCCCTGGTCCCCTACAAGGTCCCGATCGACGCCCGTCTCTTGACGAGGGTCGCGGCGGCGCTGCACCGCCAGGTGCGGCAGCACTTCGGGCCGGCGTGGGGCATCGACGCCAGCGTGAGCGCGTTTCTCGAGTGGCAGGAGGTGCCACCCGACTACACGCGCCTGATCCTGGTCGACCAGCTCGACTCGGGGGCGTTGGGGGTCCACGCCGATCGCAACGGCCAGCCCTACGCCCTGGTGGCGGCGCGCGGCGACTGGTCGCTGGTGGCGAGTCACGAGTGCCTGGAGCTCCTCGCGGATCCCACCGGCAACCAGCTCCGGCGAGGTCCCTCGCCGATCGAGGCGCAGGGTGAGGTCGAGTTTCTCGTCGAGGTCTGCGACCCGTGCCAGGGCAGGCGCTGGCACTACGTGATCGACGGCGTGCCGGTCTCGGACTTCTGCCTGCCCGCGTACTACGAGGGCACGGGCGCCGCCGGAGAGCGCTGGTCCTTTCATGGCTCGCTCGACGGCCCGCGCCGCGTGCTGCGCGATGGCTACCTGCTGTGGCGCGAGCTCGTGGGGCGCACCTGGTGGCGGCGCGACTGGATCGGCGCCAAGCTGGCGGACTACTCGCTTGGGCCCATCTCCCCGCGCGTCAGCTTCTTGCGCGGTCACACCGACAGGCTCTGGCGGCTGCAGCATCAGCGCAACCGGCGCACGCGCCAGCTCGCCATCCGGCACAACGCCGCCGCGACGGCGAGGGCCAGGGCGCTGGCCGGCGATATCGAACGAACCCTGGGCCAGGTCACCGCCAAGGCGTCAGCGTCCAGCGCCGCCAAGGCGTCAGCGCCCAGCGCCGCCAAGGCGTCGGCGTCCAGCGCCGCGCGACCCAGGGCCCAGGACAAGACGAAGTCGCCCCCTGCCGCGCCGCCCGCGAGCCCTGCAAACCGCCGCAAGCGCGCGGCGAGCCGCGGCCGCAAGGGCCCGGCGCGCAAGACCAAAGGAACGTAGTCATGACCTCTGCCCCGCTTTTGGCCGCCGCGATGTTGCTCGGCGCCACCACGCTCGCATCCGCCGCAGATCCGCCAGGCTTTCCCTCGAGCCCGGGCCCCGCCGTCCCGGCGCCAGGTCCGGTGGCGCCAGGCCCCGTCGCCGCCTCGGCGGCGGACGACTTCGCCCGGGAGCGTATGGCGGCCATCGCCAAGTTCGCTCGCGACAAGGAGGAGGACCCGCGCTTCGCGGAGCGCGAAGGCCCCAACGGCGCCTGCCGCGTCGACCAGGAGCGCCGCGTGGTGATGCTCACCTTCAACGCCGACGGCACGCTGCACTGCAAGGCGCCGCTTTTAGCCGAGAGCTACCAGCTCGAGGTCCACGTGCTCACGGTGAAGTCGCTGTACGCGACCGGCAACCACTACCGGATCACCGCCAAGCCAGGAGCGCCGCTGCGCGCGGTGTCCGTGCATGGCACCGCGGCGGACGTCAAGGCGGCGGTCACCGCCATGGCCGGCATGCGCGAGGACTACACCGAGACCCAGTGGTGGCAAGCGCCGCGGCTCCTGGGGCCGTTTCACAACGAGGACGTGACGGTGACGGTGGCGCTCGCCGAGGCCGGCGTCCGCGAGGACACCACGCTGTCCATCACCCCGCTGTCCACGTTCAACCTGGGGGTGCTCGGCCTGATGAGCCCAGGGGTCACCACCTACTCCGCGGTGGACGGCGCGCTCGACGCGCACCGGCGAGCGCGCGAGCTCTCCTACTACTTCGGCGTCCACTTCTATCCGCTGTCGTGGGCGCGCATCGCCAAGAAGCGGCTGCGTCCGGGCCGCTACTTCGTGCCGGAGTACGTGGCGTTCGCAGACCGCCTGAGCGTGGTGGCCGGCATCGATCTGGCGAACCCGCGCCAGGCTGGATATCTGGGGCTCGCGCTGGAGGTCTACGGCGGGGTGGCCCTCACCGCCGGCTGGCAGCCGCGGCAGGTGCAACGGCTCCGCGACGGGGCGGCGCTTGGCGATCCCATCACGGGCGACGAGGTGCCCACCGACTCCGCGTGGGATCTCGAGCGCTGGGCTGTGGGGCTGTCCGTCGACGCCTCGTTTCTCAAGCCGATCGTCGGATACCTCGCGCGATAGCGCCACGGCCACGACCGCGCAGCGCCTCGGCCGCGCAGCGCCTCGACGTCGCCACACCGCCGCGCGCGGCCGCGCGCCCGCCTTTTCAGCCGATGAGCTGCCGCCGGAGCACGCGAGCCACCGCGAGCAGGCGCTGATCCGTGGCCTCGGCCGCACACTCGAACAGCGCCTCGCCGAGCAGGTGCCGGTCCGCGGCGCTGGTGCCCGGCACGCAGGCGCTGGCCAGCGCCAGCAGGTGCGCGAACCGGTCCTCGCTCTGCAGGTGGGCGAGCAGGCCCAGCACCTGCTGCAGGCGACGGCCGGTGTCGTCGCGGGCCTGCCACAGCGACACCAGCGCCTCGATCTCCATGATCGTGCGGCTCTCCTGATCCTTGGAGCGCGAGAACGCCATGGCGGCGAGGTCAAACCAGGTCACCGCCGCGAAGTGCGCGTTGCGCCGACGGGCCAGGTAGCCATGCACCATCATCAAGCGCCCCTGCAGCATGCGGTCGGCGCGCGGCGGCAGGCTGCCGTGCTGCTTCTCGGCCAGCTCCAGCAAGGTGGCGGCGCCGTCGCAGTCATCGCGCGCGATGGCAACCTGCGCCGCCACCAGCCGCGCGCGCAGCGCCAGCTCCGGCGGGGTGGCGTCCACCAGCAAGGCGGCGGCGGCGTTGAGCGCCTTCTCCGCGCCCGCGGCGTTGTTGAGATCGGCCTCGAACTCCGCCAGGCGCAGCCAGGCCTCCATGTGAACGTGCGGCGCCACCCGGCGCTCCTTGAGCTTGTCGAGCATGGCCAGCAGGTGCTCGCGGCGCGCGCCGACCGCGTGGAACTTGCCGCGGATGCCCGGGCCGCCCGGCGGCGCGATCACGCCCTCGATGATCACCGGGCGGCGGCGCCAGCTATTGAGATCCGGGGCGCGATCGAACAGCGCGCTGTGCGTGGACCGGTTGACGACCAGCAAGAGCGGCCCCGGCACCATGTTGCGCAGCTCGTCGCGGAACCAGTTGAGCTCGCCGATGGCATCGGCGGCGGAGTCAGCCTCCGCCACCAGCCGGTCGAGGCCCAGCACCACCGCGCCCGCGTCATGTTCGCCGAGCGACGACAGGACCGGGGTGTCCGGCTGCAGCTCCACGACCTCCAGCACCGGCACCCCGGCGCGGCCGCTCCAGCTCGCGAGCCGGCGCAGCACCTCGTCGCGGGTCCAGCCCTCCTCCACGTCGATGAGGAACAGCTCGAAGCCCTCGTTCTCCGACAGCGCCGCGTGCAGCTTCGCGAGCTGGCGTTCATCCTCCTCGCTGAAGGCCTGCGGCGTGCGCGGCGACTCTGGCGTCAGCGCGCCGTCGTCACGCTTCTCCAGCACGCGCCAGCCCCGCCGCCGTCACTGCGCCGGCGCGGCGGACGCATAGGCCCGCGTGGCCTTGGCGAACGGGTGGATGTCGTACCAGGTGCCGGTGTCGTATTCGAGCGCGACCAGGCCCATCAGGAGCTGGCGCTTCCAGGCCTCGTCCGTGTTGATGGGGAAGGCGCCGCCTCGCTCGATGGTGTGCAACAGGTTCAGGTACGGCTTGCCCTGCAAGATCCGCTCGTACTCGTTCACGAAGTCCGCGCTGGCGGCGTCCACCACCGCGCGGGTGAACGGCATGGCGCCCACCACCGGCAGCTCCGAGACGATGCGCAGGAGGTCTCGCACGCAGCCGCCGCTCATGCGGATGGCGTGGTCGATGGCGTCTTCATCTGCGAAGGCGACCTTGAGGTCGATGCGGCGCGACAGCAGGCTGCGCAGCGCCGTGAAGCCGCGGCGATCGTCCAGGCGCTCGGTGCCCGGCTTGGTGCGGATGCCGACCATCGGGATGGTGGTCTGCTTGGCGTTGCCAAAGACCTGGCGCAGCTCGACGGCGGAGTAGTTGAGCGAGATCGGATAGGTCAGGACGATGTGCGCCGGGACGTCCAGGAGCGGCAGCTCGCGCAAGAACAACGTCTCGTGCAGCGAGCCGCCCGTGTCCGTCTCGATGTCGGGGATCTTCTCCAGGTTGTCGACGACGAACACGATGTCCGTGATCTCCGGCGGGAGCTGGCTGCGCACCTCCAGCACCAGATCTCGGGTCAGGGACAGCAACGCCTGCAGGTGATCATCTGATTGCTTGCGGAACGAGCGCGCGAGCTTGAGGTCCACGCGAAAGAGCGACTTGAGCAGCGGGATGCCCGCGGCGTCGGCCAGGTCTTTGCTGACCTCGCGCCCGGCGCTGGCGAGGATGGTGCCGATGCGCGCCCACAGCTCCGGACCGCTGCGCGTCTTCTTGAGATCGATGCGCGGCTCGGCGGCCAGCGCCGCCATCAGGGACACCAGGATCTGCGGCAGCCGCACCTCGAACGGGTTGAGGTACTGGTACGCATCCAGGTACACCACGTGGTACGCGCGCCCCTCGACCGGGCGGGTGAGCGCCGCCGACAAGCGGAGCAGCTCCGTGGTCTTGCCGCAGCCGGCGTGACCGGTGATGAGCTCGCGGACGTAGGTCTCCATCCAGGCGTCGCGGATGCGCGTCTCCACCTGGCCGATGCGATCTCCGCCCTGCACCGGCGACAGGTCCTCATGCAAGAGGCCCTGCTCCTCTGGGGTCAGCGGCCGCGCCGGGTCACACGCTGCGCGAATTTGCCGGCGCTCACGGGCCGGCAGCGACAGCGTTTCCTGCAGAGGGGCGCGTCCCACGGCCTCGAGTCTAGCCCGAATCTCGCGGCACGGCACCGAGCCAGGGCGCCAGATCGACCGTGGCCGGCCGCGGACCGCGCGCGCGCCAGCCGAGGAGCCTCGGCGCTCAGGAAATCGCCGCGCACCTCGCGGGCTGCTGCGAGTGAGCGAGCGAGCACAACCGCCCGCTACGCCAGCCGCAAGCTGGGCAAAGCAAACGGGATGTACATGAGCCCGAGGGGATTTCCCTTCCGTAGCAGCGCCAGCCGGGCCTGGAGCACGGCGCGACCTACTGTCTCGCCGCCGAGGAACCGCTGCACCAGCTCCTGACCGAAGGCCACCGCCACCGGCTCGAAGTTGGTGATCTCGGTGCCGATGACCCCGGCCGCGTTGCACTGCGCGGCGAACGCCGACAGCAGGCTGAACATCTCGTCGGGCGAGGTGGCGGTGGTGTGGCAGCCGTTGAGGATGACCAGCGGGCGCAGCGGCGACTCCCACCACACCTTGCTGTTGAACAGCGACTGCGCCAGCAGCGGATCGCTGTCGTTTGGCCCCACCAGCAGGTACGGCGTGTCGGTCTCGGGCAGGAGCCCGCCGTGGCAATAGAAGTAGACGAGCTGGCGGCTGTCGTCGAGCCGAGCCAGGCAAGCGTCACGATCGCGCAGCACCTCCATGGCCCCCGGCAAGAGCTGCTCCAGCGCGGCCAGGTGCGCGTCGCGCCGGACGAACGCCGGATCCAGCGAGATCGCGGCGAAGGCGCGGACCGAGTCGCCGCGCGGGATGGTGGCTGCCACCTCGCCCTTGGGCAGGTGGATGGGCAGGCCCAGCTCGTGGCGAAAGCCCCAGAAGCCGCCGGGGCACACGACGTCATCCTTGGCGTAGTGGGGGCACTGGCCGACGAAGCACGGCTCGGTGTCGAGCTGTCGCTGGGCGCCGATGGCATCGAGCGCGGCGCTGCACACGGTGAGCTGACGACGCCCCACGTCGAGCGGATAGTCGTAGATGAGCGCCGCTGGGAGCACGGAGTCTGGCGAGTCCTTGAGCGCCACCTGCAAGCGCCCCGGGGTGCGCAGCTTCTCCCGCAACGCCAGCGCCTCGGGACCGAGCCACTCGAAGACCTTGGAGATCTCCATCCACAGGCTGGCGCCGCGGCGCGCCAGCAAGATCCACGAGTCCAGGAGGTGCGCTGCCGTGCCGGGGTCCAGCAGGTACGGCGTGTCCTTGATCCACGGCTTGACGCTGCCCCAGGCGGCGAACCGCAGCGCCCCGCGCGCGTAGCTGATGGCGTTTTGCAGCCGCTCGGCTTCGATGTGACCATCGGCGATCTGCTCGGGGACCCCGGCCACCGAGGACACGAAGCGAAACGAGTGGGTGCCGTGGCCGTCGTCATTGAGAAACAAGCTGAAGGTACACTCCGAGTCCGCGCCGAGGCGGGCGGTGTCGAGCGTGGCGGTCAGGTTGTAGTCCACCACGCGGCGCAGCGCGTGGCGTTGCTCGCGCACGGTGGCGGTGACCTCGGCGGTGATGAGGTGGCTCTGCAAGAGCAAGCCGCGGCAGTACAGGTTGCAGCGCAGCGAGTGCCGGCCCGGCGCCGGGGGAGTTCGCACCGCGAAGTACAGCGTGAACGGGGAACCGGCATCGCGCGCTGGGACAAAGGCGCGCTGCACGACGTGGCCGGCGTCCTGGTCCATGCGGAGCCGCCCATGGCGAGGCCCCTCGAGGGCGAGCTGATCGGGGAAGCCAAACAGGATGACGTCGATGACGTCGCCCTCGCGCAGCCCCACGAGGGGCTCGGCGCCGGGCAGCGAACGGGGCGCATACTCCGGCTTGATCTCGAGCCAGAACAGGTAGTCCTCCTCCACCGCCAGGGTGCGGTCGAGGATCAGCGCGTCGGGCGCCTGCCGGTTGCAGAACCCAAGCGACACGATCTGCGGGCGCACCGGCCTGGCGCGCGCCGCGGGCCTTGGATCAGGCGCCGGGGGATCGACGAGGGGATCGACGAGAGGATCGACGAGAGCATCGAGGCCCGGGATCGCCACGGGGATGGATAGCAGCGGCGGGGCTGCGCTGGACCAGCCGGCTTTGGTGTGTTTCGGGGCGCCGGGCGCGCCGGGCGCGCCGGTCCAGTCGAGCTCCCGAGGGCGCTCGTCAGTCCCGGCTGGGCCGTCCGCGCCCTTGGCCTCCGGCGCGCCGGGCGCGTGCGGGACGGCTCCCGCGTGGCCCGGGCGCTCGAACCCCTCCAGGCCGTCGGCGCGGTGCTTCGAGCCGCCTTCTCCGCCAAAGCCGACCGGCGGACTGCTGCTCCGCTTGGGCCTGGCGCTCGGCCAGTCGCTGAGCGGAAATGGCGTCCGCTGGCGCGGTCGTTGCTGGCTACGCAAGAGCGCGCGCACCGCCACCACCTCGTCGATGAGAAAGGGCCGAGCCTGGCCCACCAGGTCGAGCAAGCGGTGGACCGCGTGGGTGCGCAAGGACTCGTCCACCACGAACTCGGCCAGGCTGCGCGCACGCGCGTCCATGGACGGCCGCCCGAGCAAGTCCAAGCGAGCGACTCCCTGTGGGCCTTCGCCCATGAGCGGCTCGATCACCAGCCCCTTGATCAGCGTCGCGACGTCGTCGCTGGCGGCAGACCTGCCGCTGGGCCTTGGCTGGGCCCCCGGCGAGACGTGCCAGACCGCGACCACGCTGGGCCAGTGCTCGGCGACAAACGCCTGCAGCTCCGTCAGCAGCGGGAAGGCCACGCGCAAGAGGCGCACCAGCTCGCGGCGCAAGAGGTCCTGGTCGACGTGAGCCGGGCCGGCCATGGGTCAGGCTCCTGGCGGATCTTTTGGCTTGCTCCCCGCGCCCTGGCCGGCCACCGGCGGCGCAGCCATGGCGGGGTGGACCAGCTCGTCTTTCTCCGTGCGGGTGGGGATGTACCAGTCCGGATCCAGCTTCTTGCGGCGCCCATCCAGGAAGTAGTCCGCGGTGAAGTTCTTCGAGATGGTCACCAGGAACACCATGATGAGGAAGTAGCCAAAGAAGCCCGCCGCCAGGCCGACGCCATAGGCGCCAAACAGGTCGCTCTGCTCCGGGAACAGCTTGAGCACCGCGGTGCCGCCGATGATGCCGATCAGCGTGACCAGGTCAGTGGCGGACACGTCGTCCCGACGCTGCCGGTTGATGTAATAGACATACCAACCGATGATCGCGCCGAACGCGCCGGCGCCCCAGAGCTGCAAGGTACTAACCGTACTAGCCATCATCGAACATCCTCCGCAGCAAATAACCTGATGGCGTGGCAACGACCACGGCGAACGAGGCCCACCATCCCGCCACGCTCGCCGCCGCGCCAGCGACGGTCAGCGTGGCGAAGATCAGCGCGGCCAGCGTGGGGACGCGCAGCCCGCCGCGCGCTGGCGTGTACTGCACGAGCAGCACGCCAAGCACCAGCCCAAGGCAAACCGCGCCTGCCGTGATCACGATATCGTTGCGTGAGAAGACACGCCACCCCTGACCTCCAGGCTACGCGGATCTCCCAGCAGCGTGTTGAAAAACACCAGATCATTTCGGATCCGTAGAGTATTGAAACCCTTGATCCGAATCCAAGACACGCAGATCCCTGCGGCGGCAAGTTCAGGCATGCTGCAAGCGTGAACGACGAGCTGGCTCACCTGGCGCTGGAGCACGTCGGGCCTGCGCGAGCCGCGCAGGTGCCCGACCTGAGCGCGCGGCTCCGCGACGCGCTGGCGCAAGGGCTCGTTGCCGCGCGCGCCCGCTGGCCACACGCGCCTGCCGCGGACCCCTCGTTTGCCCACCTGCTCGGCGCCAAGCTGGCGGACTGTCCGGAGCTCGCGCAGGCGTTGCCGCGGCTGCGCGTGGAGGACCTGTTCTTGGCCTGGTGGGCACAGCGCGACGCGGTGCATGGCGTCGCAGCGCTCTGGGCAGCGTATGCGCCAGACGTGCAGGCCCTGCTGGCGCGCTTTCACGGCCTGGAGCGAGAGGAGCTGGAGCAGACGCTGCGCGTCAAGCTGTTTGTGGACAGCGAGACCGCCCCGGCGCGGCTCGGCAGCTACAGCGGCTTTGGCTTCCTGCAAAACTGGCTGCGCGTCCTGGCCACCCGCACCTTCCTCGACGTGGCGCGGACCCAGCGGCGCCAGCGCGCGCTGACGCTCGACGCCGAGTTCGACGCTGCGCTCGATGAAGAGGCGCCGATGCTGGCCCTCATCACCGCGCCGGCTGCCTCGGTGGGCGCGCTGGACAAGCGCCGCGTCCACCAGGCGATCCGCGCCGCCTTCGCGCAGGCGGTGGCGGCGCTACCGCCGCGCCAGCGCACGTTCTTGCGGCTCACCACCGTGGACGGACTCACGCTCGAGCAGGTGGCGGCGACCTATCAGGTGAGCCGCGCCACCGTGGGCCGCGCCCTGACCGCTGGCCGCGCGCACCTGCGGGCGGTCACCCGGGAGGTCATGATGCAGGAGCTGGGAGTGGCGGCCAGTGAGCTGGACAGCGTGATCCGCGAGCTGGAGACCCAGCTCGACCTGTCCTTGGCCAGGGTGCTGGCGGCGCCCCTCCCGGCGCCGAACCAGTAGGCCAGGCGGCGAGCGCGGCGGTGTCCGGCCGCCGGACCGCCCGGCGAGCGCCCTCGCGTGAGCCGCGTGAGACGGTGCGTGAGACGGTGCGTGAGACGGTGCGGATCGGCCGGCGTCCGGATCTGCATGACGCAACTGCCAGCTCCTGGCGCGGCGCGCACCCGCGCGGCGCTCTCCCCTCCTTTGTCCCCCGCTCGCGGCGCCGGCCATGCGATGCTGCCGCCCCGGTGGACGCCCCTCGCGATGAGCCCGAGCCGATGGCCGGCGATCCCAGCCAGGCAGCGCCTGGCGCTGACGAACCTGACCGGGCGGCGCCTGGCGGTGCAGCCATGAGCGTCGCGGCCATGGCGTGCCCGGAAGACGACCTGCTGGTGGGGCTGGTGGAGAACTCGCTGCAGCTACCGCAGCGCCAGCGCCTCGAGCACCACGTCGACCGGTGCGCCCCTTGCCGGGCCACGGTGGGGCACCTGGCCGCGGTGGTGACGCCGGCGGGGCCGCGCCAGGTCGGGCGCTATCGGCTGGACGCGGAGCTGGGCCGCGGCGGGATGGGGGTGGTGTGGCGAGCGTGGGATCCTGCGCTCGAGCGCGAGGTCGCGGTCAAGCTCTTGCACCCGGAGCTGGACGACGAGCGCTGGCGACAGCGCGCGCTGCGCGAGGCGCGAGCGCTCGCTCGCCTGCAGCACCCCAACGTCATCGCGGTCCACGACGTGGGCCAGGCTGACGACGAGGTGTTCATCGCCACCGAGCTCATCGACGGCGAGCCGCTGGAGCAGTGGCAGCGCCAGCGCAGCCCGCGCGAGATCCTCGATGCGTACGCGCAGGCCGCGCGCGGCCTGGCCGCCGCCCACGCGATGGGGCTGGTGCATCGCGACGTCAAGCCCAGCAACATCCTGGTCTCGCGCAGCGGCCGGGTGTGTATCGGCGACTTCGGGCTGGCCACCACGGCCCGCGCCAGCCTCGGCGACGAGACCGTGGGCAGCCCCGCCGACGAGGCCGCGGGACGGCCCGCCAAGGTCCGGGACACGGTGGCGGCGCCGCTGCCGACCCTCACCGTGGCCGGCCAGGTGCTGGGCACGCCTGCGTACATGGCACCGGAGCAACAGAGCGGCGGGCCGGTGGACGCGGCGGCCGACCAGTACGCGCTGTGCCGCGCGTTTGCCGAGGCGCTCCTGGGCAAGCGGCCGGCCGATGGCGCCAGCGCCGAGGAGCTGGCGCGAAGCGGCGTGCCGGCGCCGTGGACCGCGATCGCGCGCGGGCTGGCGGTGCAGCCCACGGACCGCTTTGCCAACCTGGAGCCGCTCATCGCCGCGCTCGAGGCCACGCAGCCCTCGCTGCGCCCTGAGGTCTCGCGGCGGCCCCGGCGCCGCAGCCTGGCCGTGCTCGCGCTCGGAGCGACGGCGATCGCCGGGGGCACCTTGCTGCTGGTGCGAAGCGGCGGCGGCCAAGGCGGCCAAGGCGGCCCGCCGTCGCGCCCGGCCCCAGGCGCAGCGCCCGCAGCAGCAGCGGCCCCCGGTGCCCCCGCGGCCCCGGCGATCGTGCCGCTCCGCCGCGACGCGGTGGCCTGGATCGCCAGCGCCACCGGCCCGTGGCGCTTGCCCATGCCCGGGCGAAAGCTGGTGATCGCGGACGCGAACACCGCGCTGGTCACCGCCGAGACTGGCTACGAGCAGCACAAGCTCATGACGGTGGATCTGCGCACCGGCGCCACCGCGGCCGTCGCGCTGATCGCGCCGGACGCCACGCTCGGGGCCCTGGTGCGGATCAAGGATCAACTCCTGGCCTTCGGCACACAGGGCGGCTGCAACGCCGCGTGGAAGCTGACGCTCGCGCCGCTGCGCGCCACCGCGCTCACGTTGCCCGCCGCGTGTGACGCGGAGACCGGCACCGAGACCGCCGTGGCCGCTTCACCGGACGGTGGGCGCTTGATCCTGTGCGGCGAGCACGGGCCTCCCACGGTGCGCGACGCGCGCACGCTGGACGTGCTGCACCAGCTCCCCGGCGCGATGTGCGAGACGATCCACTTCTCCGACAGCGCGACGGTCACGCTGGACGCCCATCAGCACAACCTCAAGACCGGCGCGATGAGAAATGGCCCGGTCGACCGCCAGGCGGGCCCCGGCGGTCGCATCTTGACCGCCGAGCGCATGAAGATCTTCGGCGATGTCAGGATCGGCAACAAGGTCGTGCAGCGCCAGGTCTCGCTCCTGCAGGCAGCGCGCTGGACGCCTGACGGCGTCGCCATCGGCCTCACCGCGATCAGCCTCAACCTCCGCCCTGGGCCTGGTGGCAAGCCGCGCGAGGAGATGCTGCGGCTCCAGAAGAACTTCGACGACTTCGAGTTCGACGTCGACGCGACGCGCGCGGTCGTGTTGTCTGCCGCCAGCATCGAGGTCATTGACCTGCAGAGCGGCAGTCACCAGGTGCCGGCCGGGAACCTCGGAGAGCTGCTCGGGGTGGTGCCGTACGACGGCACCGTGATCGCCGCCAGCGACGCGGTGCGAACCTGGAGTCAAGCAGGCCTGGTCGGCGAGCGAGCCATCCAGGCGATCCAGCTCGGCGCCGCCGCGCCGCCTGGACCGGTGGCCTTGCTGCAGCGGTTTGGCCCGCTGTGGCAGTGGAAGCCGGGCGCTGACGGACTCTCGGAGGTCCCCGCGACTCACATCGGTCTCTCCAGCCCCATCGCCGTCACCGACCACGGCATGTGGTTTGAAGGGGGCCACCAACGTATCGACCGCGCGATCAACGGCGCCGCCGCCGAGCCGTGGCTGTTCTTCGACCGCAAGCTGGACGCGCAGGACCTGCACCCGCGAGGCGCGGTGGCGCTGACCGAGCGCACCGCCCTGCACATCGCGGAGGTCGCGCAGGATCGCGTGAAGTCGTGGCGCCACGCCGCCGCTTGCGTGGTCGCGCGGGTCGCCCTGGGAGAGCGCAGCGCGGCGTATGTCTCTAGCTCGCACGTCGGCACGGTGGACCTGCAGCGCAACGCGGTGGGGCCGAGCTTGCGCCTGCCGGCGAACGTCAGCGTCTCGCCGCGCCTGGGCCTGGTGCCCGAGCCGGGCGCCGCGGTGGTGGAGCTGACGCCCGAGGACGAGGTGGTGATCGCGCTCTTGCAAGAGCTCTGGGTGTGGCGGCCGGGGCAGCGCGACCTCCTGCGCTGGCCGACCGGAGTGCCCGCCGGCGCGCATCCGGTCTCCGTGCGCGTCAGCGAGGACGGCAGCGAGGTGGCGGTGGGCTACCAGACCGGCGCGGTGGTCTATGCCACCATGACCGCGATACGCCAGCGCGGCGCCCGCATCGCCGCGCCGGTGACCGAGGAGACTTGCTTGCAGCCCGCCGCCAAGGAGCGGACGCTCCAGCAGACCGAGCGCGCGCTCGGCCTGCGCCTGGCCACCAAGCAGGACGCCCAGCGCATCCAGGACGAGCGCGACGCCATGGACGCCCGGGCGCGCGGCGAGTGAGGCCCCGACCGCCACACGCTGCCGTGGTCGCCCGAGGAGCTCCTCAGCGCTCCCACCCGGTCGCGGCGCCGCCAGGCGCGAGCCAGAGGAGCTGGCTTTGGGTGGCCATGACGAGCTGCGCGCCGTCCCACGCGAGGCCGCGCGAGCCTGCCACCACGCCAGGACGGGCGAGCGGGTAGCTGCTGGCTTGCGCGGTGCCCGGCGCGAAGTACAGGATGCGGTTTCCCCCTGCGTCCGCCAGCCACAGCCGACCATCGCCAGCGGCGGCGAGCCCGCGCTGCTGCCACGACTCGATCCCGGCGAACGAGGTCCGCCACTGCTCGACGCCATCGGCGGCGCGGGACGCGATCACCTGGTTCCACACGCTCGACTGCATCAGCACCTCGCCATCGACCTCCAGATCGACGACGCCATCCTCGGTCGCGAACGAGGCCAGCACCCGGCCGGTCTCGGGGTCCAGCTTGCGCACGTGGTTGTGGCCGCCGAGATCATTGTAGTTGAGCCACACCGCCCCCGCGCCCACCGCCAGGCCGCGCGCGGTGGTGGACTCGTCTTCGTATCGCCACTGCGAGAGCCGCTCTCCGGACGAAGACAAGTGGATCACAGACACCTCATTCGCCGCCGGATAGCCGCGATCGATCTGGTAGGCCAGCCACAGCCCGCCTTGGCCATCGCTGTCCACCCCCGCGATGGGATGCTCGGCGGTCAGCGTCTTGACCACGCGCAGGGTGCTGGCGCCTGGCTCCGGCTCGGACGCAGGCTGCAGGCAGCCCGGGCCGGCGGCCAGCAGCGAGAGCAGCAACGCAGGAGCAGCTACCGAAGTTCTCGATGGGTTCATGCCAGGGGCAATTGCAGTCCGCAGGCCAGCTTTCGGCCTCCTGATTTCGGCACGATGGCGCCGCGCCATGACGGCGATGTCCTGCTTTGCTGGCTTGCCGGCTTTGCCGGCTTTGCCGGCCAGGCGAAGAAGCTGACGCGCCGGCCTCTCGCGCCGGCCTCTCGCGCCGGCTTCTCCGCGCCTTCCTTTCGCCGCTGGACGTCCGCACCGGCCTCAGCCCCCGGGGATCAGCATCTCCAGGTGGCGGATGCCATCCTCCACGTAGTCCTCCGAGGCGCGCCGAAACCCCAGCGCGCCGTAGAAGCCCTCCAGGTGGGCCTGCGCGCCGATGCGGATCGGCACCAGGCCATACCTTGCCCACGCCCGGGCCAGCCCTTCTCGCAAGAGCTCCACGCCAAGCCCTCGACCGCGCACCTCCGGCGCCGTGATGACGCGCCCAAGGCTCGGCTCCTGGTAGGCAGCGCCCGGCGGCAGGATGCGCAGGTACGCCGCGGGTTCGTTGGCCAGCGCGGAAGGCAGCGCGCCCGCGAGCTCGCGCGACGGCGACGCCACCGAGCCTTGCGGCAACCACAGATGCCTGGCGTGCGCGTCGTGGCCGTCGGCGTCGAGGTACACGCACTGCTGCTCCACCACGAACACGCGCTGACGCAAGCGCAGGATCCCATGCAGCTCGGTAGGCCCAAGCTCCGGAAATGATTTCTCCACCCAGTCCACGAGCGGATGGTATGCACGTCGCCATGCGGTCTGTCTGTGTCTTTCTGTCTTCAGCCTCTGGCCACGACCCTGCTTACGAAGCGGCGGTGCGCGACCTGGGCGCGGAGATCGCCAGGCGCCGCCTGCGGCTCGTCTACGGCGGGGCCTCGGTGGGGCTCATGCGCGCGCTGGCGGACTCGGCGCTGGACGCCGGCGCCGAGGTGGTCGGCGTGATTCCGGAGTCCCTGGTCGCGCGCGAGGTCGCGCACCCCGGGCTGTCGCGCTTGCACGTGGTGGCCAACATGCACCAGCGCAAGGCGATGATGGCCGAGCTGGCGGACGGCTTCGTGGTGGCACCTGGCGGCTTTGGCACACTCGAAGAGGCCTTCGAGATCCTCACCGGGCGCCAGCTCTCGCTGCATGACAAGCCGGTGGTGCTCCTGGACGTGCGCGAGTTCTGGGCGCCCCTGGTGAACTTCCTCGATCGCGCGGTGGCCGAGGGCATCCTGCGGCCCGCCGTGCGCGAGCACGTGGTGGTGGCGCAGCGGGCCACTCAGGCGCTGGATCTCCTGCTGCAGGCGTAGCGCCAGCGTCAGTCCAGGCGCTGGATCTCCGCGCCGAGCGCGCGCAGCCGCTCGTCGATGCGCTCGTAGCCGCGATCGATCTGGCCGATGTTGTGGATCGTGCTGGTGCCCTCGGCGGCGAGCGCGGCCAGGAGGATCGCCATGCCGGCGCGGATGTCCGGCGACTCCACCGTGCCGCCGCGGAGCTGCGACGGACCGGAGATGACCGCGCGGTGCGGATCGCAGAGCACGATGCGCGCGCCCAGCCCGATCAGCTTGTCCACGAAGAACAGGCGCGACTCGAACATCTTCTCGAACAAGAGCACCATGCCCTCGCACTGCGTGGCGGTCACCACCGCGATGGACATCGCGTCGGCGGGGAACGCGGGCCAGGGTCCGTCCTCCAGCTTGGGCACGTGGTTGCCCAGATCCGGCCGGATGCGCAGCTCCTGCTCCGCATCGATGATGAGCCGCGTGCCCTGGTAGCGCCCGCGCACGCCCAACCGCTCGAAGCCAAGGAGCGTGCTGCGCAGATCTTCGGGGCGCGCGTCTTCGATCTCCAGCCGACTGCGGGTCACCGCGGCCAGGCCAATGAAGCTGGCGATCTCGATGTGGTCCGCGCCGATGCGATAGCTCGCGCCATGCAGCGGCCGTCCGCCCTCGATGACGTACACGTTGCTGCCGATGCCCTCGATGTGCGCGCCCATGGCCACCAGCAAGCGCGCCACGTCCTGCACGTGCGGCTCCGCCGCGGCGTTGCGCAGGACGGTGCGGCCCTTGGCCATCACCGCCGCCATCAGCGCGTTCTCGGTGCCGGTGACGCTGGGCTCGTCCAGGAAGATCTCGGCGCCGCGCAGCGCAGGGGCAGACAGGTGAAAGCGCTCCCCCAGCTCGATGGTGGCGCCGAGCTGCTCCAGCGCCAGGATATGGGTGTCAATCCGACGGCGACCGATGACGTCACCCCCTGGAGGTGCAAGGGTCACCTCGCCAAAGCGCGCCAAGAGCGGCCCGGCGAACAAGATCGAGGCGCGGATGCGCGCACACAAGGTGGGATCCAGGGGCTTGGGGCGGACGCTGCGCCCATCGATGCGGACGGTGTGGGCGGAGGTCCACTCCACCGCGCCGCCCAGATCCGCGACCAGGGCGAGCATGGTCTCGACATCGACGATGCGAGGCATGTTGGAGAGCTCGACCGGACCGTCGCCAAGCAGCGCGGCTGCGATGGCGGGGAGCGCTGCATTCTTGTTGCCAGCAGGGGTCACCGTGCCGGCGAGCGGGCGCCCACCCTGAACTAAGAAACGCGGAGGCATGGGGAATCCTCCGTGCCCCGCGGCGATCCGTCAAGCGCAGCCGCCGCTGTTGCGACCTTGCCACCCCCGGTGGTCCACAGACCTGGCGCGACGCACACGCCCTCCATGCGGCGCAAAAGCCTGTGCTCACCGACAAGTACGACGTACAGCCTCTTTTGCAGAGGGTGTGGATGCGAGGCTCCCTTTCGGAATCATCGTCAGCGAGCGTTCCTATCAAGAGAAAAGCGGTACCCTGGTTCGGTGAACGAGCTCTCGTGGATCGGGTCAATCCTCGACGCCGTTACCCATGCGCAAGCGCTGGAAGAAGGGGCCAGCGTCGTCCTCGGTGGAATCCTGACAGAGCTGGAGAGCTCGGCTCGACGCGCTGGGATCTCCGGCGTGAAGTTCTTGCGCGCCGGCATGCAGCTCCGCAACCGCGACGTGGTCCGCTTCGTCCACGTGCTGGAGCCCGGCGCCGCCACGCGCGACGTCGCGCGCGCCTACCTGCCCCCGACCGCGGCGTGGCAGTGGATCGCCCAGCACGCCTGCCCGCTGGTGATCGAGGTGCAGCTCTCCGCAGCGGTCTCGCTCGACGGCAAGAGCGAGTTCCTGGTGCCCGAGCCAGCGCTGAGCCTCACCGGCCCCACCATCGACCGGCTGCGCCTGCGAGACTCCACCCACATCTTGCTGCTGCCGCTTCGCACCGAGGGCGCGACCGTGGGCGGCGCCGTGTGGATCGAGGCGCAGGCCACCCCGTGGATCGGCCGCGGCTTCCCCAACCTCGACGTGGTGAGCAGCCTCAAGGTCCTCGCCGACGCGATCGCGCCGCGGCTGCGCATGTTGACGCCGCGCGGGCCGGATGAGCCGGTGGAGGGCGACGATCTCTTGCCGGTGGTGGGCGTCAACACCGCCAACCTCATCGAGCTGCTCAAGGTGTTCGCCGCGCTGGACGACACCCTGCTCATCGCCGGGCCCACCGGCGCGGGCAAGTCGCGCCTGGCGCGCTGGTGCCACGCCCGCTCGCTGCGCGCCGCCGGGCCGTTCGAGCTGATGGACCTCACGGGGGTGCCAGCAGAGCTGCAGATGGCGCAGATCACCGGCTGGCAGCGCGGCGCCTTCACTGGCGCCATCAATGATTTCCCGGGCGCGCTGACCCGCGCCGCCGGCGGCACCTTGTTCATCGACGAGATCGACAAGCTGTCGCTGTCCACCCAGGCCGGCTTCTTGCAGATCCTCGAGGAGCGCACGTTTCGCCCCATCGGCGAGAACGGCCCGCCGCGCAACACCAACCTGCGCGTGATGGTGGGCACCAACGCGGACCTGCAGGCCTGTGTCAAGGCCGGCACCTTCCGCGAAGATCTCTACTACCGGATCCACGTGTTGCCGGTGACCTTGCCCTCGCTCGACGAGCGCAAGGACGAGATCCCCCGCTGGGTGCGCTACATGGCCCAGCGACGACACTCCGGCTCCGGCACCAACGAGGCGGTGCAGATCACGCAGGACGCCATCGACATGCTGTGCGCCAACTCGTGGCCGGGCAACCTGCGCCAGCTCGACAACGTGGTGCGCCGCGCCTATGCGCTGGCTACCGCCACCGACAAGCGGTCGCCCACGATTGACGCCGAGCGCGTGCGCCAGGCGCTCGGCGCCGAGCGCGGGGTGACCACGCCCGTGCAGCAAGAGACCCTGCCCGCGAGCCTGCGCAGCATCGCCGCGCGGCTGGTGCAGTTCGCGCAGATGCGCGGCGTCCTGCCCATCAAGGTGCTCGACGGCTTTCGCGGCCTGGTGGTCCACGCCGCGCTGGAGCAGACCCGCTCCAAGGAGGCCGCCGCGCTGCTCTTGGGCCTCGACGACGCGGTGGCCAACCGCAACCACCAGCGCATGATCACTCGTGAGCTGGAGCGCGCCAGGGTGCTGTTGCGGCTGCTCGGAGAGAGCGGCGAGCTCGAAGATCTGCCCTGAGCCTGGCGCTTCGGAGGCGACGGCGGCGAGCTGGCGCTGAAGCGCTGGCGGCGAGCTGGCGCTGAAGCACGACAGCGGCGACGGCGACGACCACGACGCCGTCGCCCTACCCGAAGATCATCTCGATCGCCTCTTGCGGCGACAGCACGTCCGAGCGCGCCAGCAGGTACCGTGGCGCGATGCTCTGCGCCAGCCGGGTGGCCAGCGCGCGCAGCCGTGGCCGCAAGGCGGGCAGGCCGCGCACCAGCAAGGCCAGCACCTGGATCCCGACCACCGGATCGGCCGCCGCGCGCGCCTCCTCGATCAGCTCCTCCACCACCGCCGCCGCCACCTCGGCCCCGCAGGCCGCGGCCAGGCTCAAGGAGATCGCCGCCGGGGTGACGCGGCCCAGCTCGCGCCACCGCTCGTGCGCGTGCATCGCCAGCTCGAGCGAGCGTTGCACACGCCCCAGCCGGAACGCCACCGCCGCCTCGGTGAACGACACCAGCGCCTCCAGATCGGGCGCGCCGATCTTGGGCATGAGCGACAGCAGCTCCTCGTCGATCTCGGTGGTGCGGTCCTCGCGGTACGCCAGGGTGCGGAGCAGCCACTCCGCCCGCGCCTCCTGCAGCGGGTTGCGGTTGGCCATCGCGGTCGCGCGCGCGGCCTCGGCGTCGCGCAGCGCGGCCTCCACGTCGAGGTCCTCCATCTCCGCGGACGCCGCGTCGAGCAGCGAGTCGACCTGGATCGTGGCCTGGCCGGTGAGCCGCGCCGCCTCGTGGTGCAACCGCGCAGCCTCGGAGAAGGCGCTCTCGCGATAGCACAGCCGCCCCTGCCACGACGACGCCCGGGCCAGCGCCTCGCGGTCGGCGCGCGCGCGGGCCCAGCGCGCCGCGCTCGCCACCACCCGCCGCTCGGTGTCCAGCTCGGCGCGCCGCGACGCATGCACCAGCAGGGAGTACCGCTCCAGCTCCAGCGCCTCGCTGGCGAACGGCTCCACCTGCTCGGCCTGCTCCAGCGCGCGGGCGCTGCCGGTGAGCACCGCCAGGGCGGCGTGCGCGAACCGCTGCAGGTTGGGCACCGCCGGATCGGCCGGCGTGCGCGCCAGCTCGGCGAGCACCTGATCCAGCGCCACCGCGGTGCGCGCCATGGCCGCCACCCGCAGCCACTCCGTCACCACCGCCACCACCGCCTGCGGGTCGTCGCCGTGGCGGATGGCGACCATGCTGTCGGCCAGCCAGGTCACCGCGCGCGGCAACCGGCCATCGGCCACGCTGCCGCGCGCCAGCGCGACCGCCTCGTCGGCGATGGCCGCCGGCGACACCGGATCGTTGGGCTCTGTGCCAGCGAGGAGGTGCAGGAGCCGGCGGGCGCTCCCCGGTGCCAGCTCCGCGGCCAGCGCGCGGTGCGCCGCGCGCACCGCCGCCGGGCTCCACGGCTCGGTGTTGCGCGCGTGACCGGTGGACACCACCAGCGAGCCCTTGCGCCCCACCGCGCCAAGCGCCTCCAGCTCCTCCACCATCCCCTCCACCTCGAACCGCCGCAACGCCATGGCCCGCGCCAGCACCTCCAGCTCCACCCCGGCGGCGCACAAGGTCAACCACTCCATCGGCGCGGTGAGGTGATCTGGGATCGCGCAATCGAGCAACACGGACGCGGAGGGCCGCGCGTCGAGCTCGTCGATGAGGCCCGGATCGACGCTCAGGTGAGCGCCCTGCCAGCGCGCCACGCCCAGCCGGACCCAGCGCGTCAGCTCCGCCGCCACCCTCGCGGCGCGCCCGCCGGTGAGGTGGTGCAAGATCCGCGCGGCGTCGGCGCGCGTGTGAAAGACCCGGTCGCCGCCAAGGAACAGCGCGCGCAGCTCAAGCTCGTCGAAGTCGCGCAGCATCACCGTCACCGGCTCGTTGGGCGGGCGGGTCGCCGCGCGCCGCACCCGAGACGCTGGCGCCCGCCACAGCCGAGACCGCACGGTATTGCCCTGCTCGGCCACCCGCTCCAGCAGGCGCTGGGTGCGCGAGTCGCAGGACTCCAGGTCGTCGGCGAACACCAGCGTGCCGCTGGTCAGCGCCGCGGTGAGCGCTTGCTCGGCCAGCGCGTCCACCTCGGCGAGCGACCGCTCGCCCGGCCGATCACCCGGCAACAGCCCCGCCGCCAGCGGCCCGAGGCTCGCGTACGGCAGCCGGCCCGGGACCAGCGCCACGCAGCGCCGCCCGCGCTCTGCGCAGCACCGCTGCACCTCGTCGAGCACGCTGGTGCGGCCCGAGCCCAGCGGCCCCACCACCACCGCCGAGAGCCCACGCTCGAGCGCCGCCAGGACCTCCGCCGCGGCGTCGCGGCTGCCCAGGCGAGGGATCGCCGCCGCGCCGGCTCCGCTGCTCTGCGTGAGCAGCGCCACCACCAGGTCAGCCGAGCGCGGGCGCTCGATCGGGCTGTTGCGCAGGAGCTGGTCCACCACCCGCGCCACCGAGCGCGGCGTCTCCGGCGCCACCTCCAGGAGCGGCGTCACCTCGTCGCGCACCCGCCGGTAAAACAGGCCCACGGTGTTGCCGCCGTGCGGCACCACGCCGGAGAGCGCCTCGTACAGCATGACCCCCGCCGCGTACAGATCCGTCGCGGTGCCCACCGGCTCGCCGCGGATCTGCTCGGGAGAAAGGTAGGCCGGCGTGCCGATGATCTGGCCCTCCAGCGTGTGCGCCGGGGCGATGTTGGCGCCCCACGACACGCCGAAGTCGACCACGGTGGGCCGCCCTTGCGCGTCCACCAGCACGTTGGCTGGCTTCAGATCGCGGTGAACGATGCCGGCGCTGTGGACCTCGGCGAGCGTCTCGAACAGCGCGATGACCGTGTGCGCCATCGCCGACCAGGGCATCGGCCGCGGTCCCCCCGGAAAGTCGCACCCGCGCACCCGCTCCATCGCCAGATACACCTGGCCGCTGGCGATGCCCTCTTCGATGAACTGCACCACCCCGCGCACCCGCAAGAGGCGAAGCGCCGCGATCTCCCGGCGGATCCGGCTGGGGTCACAGGCATCGCCGAAGATCTTGACCGCGACCACCTGGCCGACCGCGGGGTCCGACGCCTCGTACACCGCGCCGTGCGCGCCGCGGCCCAGCAACGGCCCAAGGACGAACCTGCCCGCCCGGCGCAGCGTATCGGACTCTGTCGGCAACCGCGGAAATGCTACAGCGGTCCCGCCATCACGGCGACAGGTCCGGTGGGCTGCAGGCAGCGATTCCAGCCGATTTGCGGAAACCCCGGCGCGCCGTTGGTGACCTCCTTGAGCTCCACCTTGTCGCCCACCTTGACGCCGCCGGGGAACAGGCTGAGCGGCTTGTTGCCGGTCCAGTACCAGTCCACCCGGCGCAGCCGCGCCCCCTCCAGCACCAGCCACAGCGCGGCCTCCGTCGTCGTGGAGCCGTCTGCGGAGGTGACCCGGAAGTGCCCCTGCAGCGCAGGCTGGCCCAGCACCGGATCGCCGGCCTTGAGCCCCACCGGCTGCGGCACCATGGGCGCCAAAAAGCCGTCCTTGGCGGAGAACGTGGAGAGCATCTGGTACGCAGCCTCCGCGGCGACCAGCTCCTTGCACTCCAGCGTGGTGCGCACAGGCTGACCGCCCGCCCCCGGCGCGGACACGTACCAGTACTCCATGGCCGGCTGCCAGCCGGTGATCAACGCCTTCTCGCCGAACACGAGGACTTGCCCGTGCGCGACGACCGCAGCGCTCGCGTCCTGCATGGTCCACTCGAAGCGCGCCACCGAGGGCTTGGGCGTCTCGAGCTGGTTTATCTCCAATTGACGATACCCGATAACGATCTCACTCATCTCGATCCTCCTGACTAGCGATCTCTGACGCGCTTTGCATGCCCGCCAGGCCAAACGACCACGCCTCACGAGCTGCGCGCGAAGGTCCCCACCTCCGCGCGCACTCGACCAACCTGCCCGCCCGGTCTGCGGCCAGATAAGCACGATGCGGGCCAAACGGTTGATCAGCAGGAGCCCGCCGAACGCCATCGAGGACCTGCGGTGTTGCGGCGCCGCTGTGCGCTACACCACAGGCCGCGCGTCACAGCAAGACGCAGCGTGCGTCAGCGTCCAACGCGCTGCTGCGCGCTCACGGCAAAGCTGGGGCTGCCGCTGGCGCTGCGCCCGCTGGCGCTGCATCCGGCGCTGGCGCTGCATCCGGCGCTGGCGCTGCATCCGGCGCTGGCGCTGCATCCGGCGCTGGCGGCAACGCGAAGCGCACCACGACGTCGTCTCCTGTGCCCTCATGCAGGGCGCGCGCGCTCAGATCGCGCCGCCGGTTGGGCCCAAAGGAGTACACCACACAGGCTCGGGTCCGCCGATCGAACACCACCCAGTACGGGTTGTTCCACGGATCCAGAAAGTAGCCGCGGCGATCCCGGCGAACGCGCAACGGCGGGGGAGCCGGCTCCGCCGGCGTCCCTTGCTGCTCCAGATACGCTCGGCCGGCGAAGGCGAGGTAGCCATCGCGCGCCGCGGTGAACACCCGCTTGTGGATGTTGCGGCCGAAAAGCCGGGGCTGCGCCGCGCCTGCCGAGACGTCCGCCCGCAACAGCTCGAGCTCCGCCGCGGCGTGAGCGCGGCCGGCGTCGTCGCTGCCGAACACCAGCCGCGCCACCGCGAGCGAGATGATGAGCCCGCTGGCCAGCGAGAAGCCCAGCCAGCCGGCGAGCCGGCCCGTGGGCAGCTCGAGGGGCAACAAGGCCGCCGCCAGAAACAGCAGGCCGCACATCATCTCCGCGCCCTCCCCGGTGAGGTCCACCGGGTACGATTGCTCGGCCGCGACGATGGCCAGGCCCACCGGCAACAGCGACCACGGCGGCGCCAGCTTGGAGAACGCGCGCAGCCAGCCCCACCTCACCAGCAGCGGCCAGGCCAGCGAGAAGCCCAGCGCGATCGCCATGACCAGGTGCTTGGACTCCAGCGAGAAGCCCAGGCCGCGCTCGTGCATGAGCACGTTGTGAACGTTGAGCTCTTGCTGAAAGTTGCGGTCCAGGAACACGTCGGGCGGGCGAAAGCCCAGGAGCCGCTGCCCCCACGAGATCTCCTCGCCCGCGACCACCACGCAGAACAGCGCCAAAAAGACGCTCGCCGCCGCGAACCAGCGACCGCCGAGCTTGCGCACGCGCAGCGCCAGGATCCCGGCGGCCAGCGTGAACGCCGAGAACGTGATCCACTCCACCGGCCCATCTTCTTGCGCCAGCGCCGACCACCGCGGCTCATCCAGCGCGGCTACCAGGACCATCGCCACCCCGATGAGCTCGAGGCACAAGAGCGCCACCAGGTGCTGCGCAGAGTGTCTGCGCGCAGCCTGGTGGGCCGGCACCAGGCTAGCCGCGACCAGCATCCAGACGAGGGTATCGATCACGTCAGCGAGCCTATCCTTTACAGCGTCGCGAGCACATAAACGAAGAGGCGCCAGCAGGGACCCCCTGCAGCGCCTCCTGGAGCTTGCCCAACCGCGGGGCCTCAGCCGCCGTCGCCGCCACCACCGCCGCCGCCACCGCCACCGCCGGACCCGCCGCCCGAGCCGCTGTCACTGTCGCTGTCGTCGCAGCCGCCGCCCTGGGCGTCGCTGTCGTCGTCGTTGTCGGTGTCCTCGTCCGTGTCAGCGTCATCGCTGTCGGAGTCCGCCTCGGTCGAGTCCGCGTCGGAGTCGGCGTTGTCCGAGTCCACGTCACCGGCGCAGTCGCTGTTGCCGTCGCTGTCGGTGTCGGTGTCCGTGTCATTGGTGGTGACGCGGACCGAGCCAGCCTGGCTGGTGGTGCCGCTGGTGTCGGTACACGCGACCGCGCCGCCGATGATGAGAGCACACGAGAACAGGGCAACCGCAACTCGCTTCAACATGACTGGACCTCCTGGTGGTGGAGGTTCTCTGTGCAGCCGTTGTGCCGATCATCGAACTCAACCAAATCGAAGACTTGCCGCATCGCAGCGGCGCGCTTGCGCAGCGCGATCTCTACACACTGCGCAGGTCCCCCACATCCGCCAAGGCCGCGTCATTTGCTGCGGATTGCGCGTCAACAAATGACGCAATGACGCCGCCCATGCGCGCGCATGGGCAGTGTGCGCGCGCCGCGCGCGGCGATCACTCGAGGAATCGCAGACAGTTGCAGCGCAGCGCGGCGGCGAATCACACCGCCTTGCCCAGGATCTGCCGCGGCACGGGCTCTGCAAGATGTCCCGCCATGACCTGCGAGCTTCCCCCTACGCACGCGCGCCTCGAGGGCGAGGGTGTTCGGCGAGCTGTGCTGGTTGGCATCAACGCCTACAAGCAGCAGCCGCTGCAGGGTTGCCTCAATGACATCGCCGCGGTGCAGGGGTTCTTGCAGAGCGAGCGAGGCTTTGCGCCCGCGCACATCCGCGTGCTGCGCAACGCCGAGGCCACCCGCGGCGCGATCTTGCGGGAGCTGCGAGCGCTGGCCCAGAGCTCGAGAGCTGGCGATCAGGCGGTCTTTTACTTCTGCGGCCACGGCGCCCAGTTCCCCAGCCGAGATCCGCGCGAGGCGGACATGCTGGACGAGGCGCTGTGCCCGGTGGACTTCGACTGGACCGCGGACTCCGCCATCCTGGATGACGAGCTCGCGCAGATCTTCGACTCGCTGCCGCCTGGGGTGGCCACCACGTGGGTGATCGACGCCTGCCATTCCGGAGATCTGCATGAAGACCTCGATCGCCGCATCGCCGCGTGCAGGGCGATGTCCGCTCCGCTTCCCCTCGGTCCGTCCCTCGGTCCGTCCCTCGGTCCGTCCACGGCGCGCGCCACGCGCATCGTCCCCGGCGAGCGCTGCCTCTTTCTCACCGCCTGCGCGTCCACCGAGCGCGCCGCCGACATCTTCGTGGAGGGCATGCCGCGCGGTGCCTTCACCTATCACCTGCTGGCCGCGGCGCGCCGCGCACCAACCGCCAGCAGCGCCGAGCTCCTGACCCAGGTCCAGCAGGTGCTCGCCGAGATCGGCCAGCACCCCGAGGGCGTCGGCCCTGGCTTGTCTGCTCCCTTCCTGCTTCCCCCGGAGTGTTCGATGATGCAACCCAAGACGCCGCGCACCGTACGCCTCCCTGATCGCACCTCGCTGGAGGCCGACCGGCACCTGCACATGTACCTGGCCGAGGCCGCCCGCAAGGCCGTCGACGACGCGCAGTTTGGATCTCGACTCCTCGAGCTCGGCGTGGACCTGTCGGCGATCTCCGTCGCGGACGCATCCGCGATGGCGCGCGCGGTCAGGTCTTGCCCGCGCAGCGGCGCCGTGACCTGCCGCTCCTTCTGGTGGGGCTTTCACCTCGAGGTGCCACCCATGGAGCTGGCGCAGCTCCCCAGCGTCGGCGCGCTGCACCAGCACCTGATGGAGCTCATCGGGACCGTGCCGCGCCGCGCCGCGCCGCACCTGCAGGCGATGGTGACCTACGTGGTCGAGAACCTCGCCGAGGTGCAGGCCCAGGACCGCGGCGCCGGGGTGTTCATCAGCATGAGCTCGTTTGCTCCCGACCTGTTCGTGGCCACCGCCGTCCCCGCCAAGCCGATGGCGCGACGGGGCACGGACCCTGACGCGGTCGCGCTGAGTCTGTGAGGCGCGCCGTCTCGTTGCCGGAGCCGGGAGCTGGCGCATGCCGCTGGTGACCGCTCCAGCGCTCCAGGTGCAAGCCGATGGCACCGAGGCTGCGTTGCTCATCAGCGCCGCGACCGCGGGGGACCACCTGCCAGGCCCCTGCCCGCTTGGCCTGGAGCTGCGCCGGGTGCCGGCGGCCGGTCAGACCTGGCTGTTCACGCTGCCTGGCGCCACGCTGGTGCTGGTGGGCGTGGAGCACAGCGTCACCGTGCTGGCGCGAGAGCCCCAGAGCGAGCGGCGCGAACACTCGCTTGGCCCCGGCGAATGCTACGTCGCCCCGCCCGGCACCGTCGTGCAGCTCTGCAACCACGGCTCACAAGCCAGCGCGCTGTACTTGCTCACCGCGCCGGGCCGGCTGGTGGAGCTGGAGGGCAAGCGGGTCACTCACGACGACACCGTGGTCGTGGGCCGCGACTGGAGCGACGACAGCCTGGCGCCTGATCGCGACGAGGTGATGGCCGAGCGCGCCGCCGCGCTGCGCCGGCTTGGCGCCCGCCGCGGCCAGGTGCCGGCTGCGCTGGACGCGCCGGTCTGCGTCGACCGCGCCAGCGGCGCCATCAGCGCCGACCGCGCCGCGCCGCTGGTGTCCAGCGAGCGCGCGGCGATGGAGCAGCACGAGCTCGCGCCAGCGCAGTGCTCGCGCGCGCTCTGCCACCGCACTGTCGAGCAGCTCTGGCACGTGCTGGAGGGCGGAGGGGAGCTGTGGAGATCCCAGGGCGGGGAGGCCCGAGTGGACAGGCTGGGCGTCGGCAGCTCGGTGTGCATCCAGCCGGGGGTGCAGTTTCAGCTCCGCGCTGGCCCAGGCCGGCTTCGCCTGCTGGTCTTCACCAGCCCGCGCTGGCCTGGTCCCCAAGAAGCCGTGCCCGTGCGTGGCCCCTGGTGAGCTTTGGGCGGCAGGAGCCGCCGCTATCGAGGTTATCGAGGTTGACGACCGCCAACCAGGAGCAACGCGAAGATGGCGCCGATGATCGGCATCCACACCGGGCTGCTCTGCCAGCCTCAACCAGAGTTGCAGCCATAGAAGTGGTAGTAGGCATACCCCGCGCCGGCTCCTGCGACCGCGGCGATGATCGAAAGCAAGGGACCACGCATGACCAAGAGGGTAGCAGGGATGGAGCGCCGCGGCTCGCGTGAAGGCCTCCCGGCGCGCCGCCGCGACACCTGTGGCGCGCCCTTCGGCCGCGCAGCAGAAGCCCTGCCAAGCCCCCCGCATCGGCGTGCGCATGCAGGCATACTGGGAGCCATGAGGCGGTCGTCAGGGTCGTGGTTCGTGATCGGCAGCATGCTCCTCGCGGTGGCGTGCGGTACCCCAAGGCGGGCGGAGCCGCTGTCGCTCGGCGTGGTGATGGACCTCGGCTTGCGTGTCGACGTCAACTACCCGACGTACACCATGCGCAACGGCATGGTCGTGGTGCTGGCGCCCGACGCGGACAGCAACCTGGTCACCGTCGACGCCCGCTACTTCGCCGGCGCGCTCGACGAGCCCGTCGGCAAGACCGGCCTGGCGCACCTGGTGGAGCACCTCGCGTTCGAGCTCCAGCCGCAAGGCGGCCCCACGCTCACCTCGCGCCTCTCGGAAGCCACGCTGTCCTACAACGCCACCACCTCCTTCGACTCCACCCACTACCTCGCGGTGGCGCTGGCACCACGCCTGGAGACCTTGCTGCAGCTCGAAGCCCAGCGCATGTCCGCTAGCTGTGACCAGCTCTCCGACGCGATGTTCGAGCGCGAGCGCGCCGTGGTCCTGCAGGAGCTGGCGCAGCGCGCGGACCAGCACGAGCCCGGCAAGCAGCTCGCCGCCGCGCTGTGGGGCGCCACGCATCGCTTCGCGGCCGGCGTGGGTGGGCAGGACGTGACCAAGCTCAGCAAGGAGGACGCCTGCACCTTCCTGCGCGAGCGCTACGCGCCCAACCGCGCCGCGCTCATCATCGGCGGCGCCATTGCCCCCAAGAAGACCCTGGCGCTGGTCGCCAAGTACTTCGACCCGATCCCCAACCGCGCGGTGCCCGCGCCCGCGGAGGTGGCCACGCTGCCCCGCACCGCCGCGCCAAAGACCATCGACCTGCCGGTGAGCGACCCCGGCGTCCTGGTGGCGTTTCCGCTGGCCGCCGCGGGGACCCCGCGCCGGGTGCTCGAGGAGCAGGCCATCGTGCTGGTCGGCTCCGAGCTGCGGCGCGCCGCCGCCAAGCACTCCGACGACCTCCGCCCCTATGTCGAGATGGTCGGCGCCAACCGCGAGTCGGCCGTGGTGGTGGGGCTGTTCAGCAAGCGGGGCCAGGCGCCGGCGGAGCTGACCAAGCAGATCTACCGCGCGATCGAGGAGGCGTGGAGCGGCTGGTCGGAGGTCGTGCTGCTCGGCCAGAAGCTGGCGGCGAGCACCCGGCTCATCGCCGAGCACGACAACATGCTGGGGCGCGGCGCGCTGGTCGGCGACTACTGCCAGTTCACCAGCCACACCGGCTATCACGGAGCCGACATCGATGTGCTCATGCAGAGCGACACGGCCGCGCTCACCGCCGCCGGCAAGACGTTGTTTGACCGAGCCAGGGCGCGCGTGCTCCACGTCAGCAAGCCGGCCACCTCCAGGCCGACCGTCGAGCTGGCCCTGGCGGGCGACCCCATCGCGAGCGAGCTGCCGCATGACCCCCAGCACGCCGCCGCGTCCAACGCGCCCGCCGCGCTCACCTTGCCGCCAGCCCGGCGCGTGCAGGAGCTGCGGCTAAAGAACGGCCTGCGGATCATCCTGGTGCCGCGCGCCGCCAGCACGCTGTTCGACGCGCGCATGGTGTTCCCCGGCGGCGACGCCGACGACCCCAGCGGCAAGGCCGGGACCGCCGAGCTGACCGCGACCCTCCTGAACATGCGCAGGCAAGACCTGACCCTCATCGACGCGATCGCCCAGACCTCCACCGGCATCTCCGGCTCCAGCATCTTCGCGTCCACCACCGCGCACGCCTCGATCCACGGCATCCAAGGCGCCTCGTCGATGGCCAGCCAGCACCTGCTGCGGCTCTACACCATGCTGGCGCGCGGCGACTTCGACGAGGAGGAGCTGGCGGAGCGCAAGCGCCAGGCCAAGGACGAAGACCGCCCCGGTGACCGCGCCGCCGACCCCGAGCGAATCAAGCAGCGCCAGGACCAGCGCCTGAAGCTGGCGACCTGGAAGCGCCTGCTCGGCGAAGACCACCCGTACCTGCGCAACCACCAGCGCGACCTGGCTGGCATCACGCGCAAAGATCTGGAGGCGTTCCGCGCCAAGCACTACCGCGTGCAGGGCGCCACGATGGTGGTGGTGGGCGGCTTTGATCCGGCGCAGGTCGAGCGCGAGCTCTTTGAGATGTGGGGGGACTGGGAAGCCGGCGCGCCACCTTCGTCCCCGGTGGCGCCGCCGATGAAGCCAGCGCTGGGGCCCTCGTACCTGGCGCTCGAGCGCGCGGAGCGGCAGCTCGAGATCGCGCTGCTGTTTGCCGCGGGCGGAGCAGCGGCGGACGACGCCACGCGCCACGTCGCGCAGGAGCTGCTGGAGCGACGGGTCCGCGTGGTGCGCGAACGCCTCGCCGCGACCTACGGCATCGAGCTCGCGTATGTCGGAGATGAGGTGGGGCGCGTGCTCAGGATCACCGGCAAGGTCGCCCCAGACCGCAGCACCGAGGCGCTGCGCGCCATCCTCGCGGCGCTGGAGCTGCAGCACACCGACCCTGGCGCGCTGGCCCTGGAGGTGGACCGCGCCCGGCGCGCCGCCCTGCAGGCCGCCCTGGCGCGGACGTCCTCCTCCACCGCCATCGCCGATGATCTGATCGCCGCCGCCGTCGCGGGCAAGCCGCTGGGCCACGAGGCCAAGGTGGCGGCCGCCATCGCCGTCGTCACCACCGATCAGGTGCGCGCCCTGCTGCGCGCGGACCTCGACCCGACCCGCATGGTGATCTCCGCCGCTGGCCCCGGCGCCGCCAAGGCGCTGCGCGACCTCGGCGCCGCCAAGGTCGTCTCCATCAAGTAGCCCGGCGGCGGCCCTCGCGACGCTCGGCGCGCCTGCGCGCTCCCGCGCGGCCCTCCGTCGTCCCCTGATCATCAGGTGACGCCTTGCGCCGCGGCGGCGGCCCGGGGATGCTGCCGCCATGGCCGCTGATGGAAACCCGCTCATCGATGACCGCGAGGTCGAGTTCTTGCTCCACGAGGTGCTCGCCGTCGAGAGGCTGCTCGAGCTGCCCATCTTCGCGGACCACGACCGCGAGACGTTCGCGCACGCCATCGACGCGGCCAGGCGGCTGGCGCGCGAGGCGTTGTGGCCGGCGTACAAGCTCTTCGATCTGGAGCCGCCGCGGCTCGAGGGCGGCAAGCTGTTTGCGCACCCGCGCATGCGCGAGCTGTGGCAGCAGATGGTGGGGCTAGGGCTCATCGCGGCGACGCGACCGGCGGAGGTGGGCGGGCAGCAGCTCCCGCTGGCGGTGTACGCGCTGGCCAGCGCGTACCTGATGGCCGCCAACTGCGCGGCCTACGGCTACCTGGGCCTGACCCAGGGCGCGGCGCACTTGCTCGAGGCCTTCGGTGACGAGCGCCTGCGCCGGGACTACATGGCGCCCATGTACGAAGGCAAGTGGTCCGGCACCATGGCGCTGACCGAGCCGCAGGCCGGCTCGAGCCTCAGCGACGTGCAGACGCTGGCCGAGCCCACCGCGGACGGCCACTTCCTCCTGCGCGGCAACAAGATCTTCATCTCCGCTGGCGATCACGACCTGACCGAGAACATCGTCCACATGACGCTGGCGCGCATCGCTGGCGCGCCGGCCGGCATCAAGGGCGTGTCGCTGTTCTGCGTGCCCAAGCGGCGCCTGGAGCGCGGCGCGCTGGTGGACAACGACGTCTCGGTGGCCGGCGCGATCCACAAGATCGGCTGGCGCGGCCTGCCCTCGCTGGCGCTGTCCTACGGCGAGCGCGGCGACTGCCACGGCTACCTGGTGGGCGAGCCGCACAAGGGCATCTCGTACATGTTCCAGATGATGAACGAGGCGCGCCTGATGGTGGGCCTAAACGGCGTTGGCACCGCCAGCGCCGCGTATCACGAGGCGCTGGCCTACGCGCGCACCCGGCCGCAGGGCCGCGCGCTGACCGCGCGCGATCCCAGGGCGCCGCAGGTGCCCATCGTCGACCACGCCGACGTGCGCCGCATGCTCCTGCGCCAGAAGGCCATCATCGAGGGCGCGCTGACGCTGCTGGTGCGCACCGGCTACTACGCGGACCTCTCGCACCACGCCACCGACGCCGCCGAGCGCGAGCGCGCGCAGCTCCTCCTGGATCTGCTCACGCCGATCGCCAAGAGCTTCCCGGCCGAGAAGGGCTACGAGGCCAACGCGCTGGCGGTGCAGATCCACGGCGGCTACGGCTACTCCAGCGAGTACCCGGTGGAGTCGTACCTGCGCGATCAGAAGCTCAACAGCATCCACGAGGGCACCACCGGCATCCAGGCCATGGATCTCCTGGGCCGACGCGCGGTAGCCGGCGGCGGCGCCGCGCTGCGCGCCTTCGGGCAAGAGGTGAGCCGCACGGTCGACCGCGCCCGCGCGGCTGGCTTGCCCGCGGAGTGGGGCGAGGCGGTGAGCCGCGCGGTGGCGCAGGCCGGCGCGCTGACGCTCGAGCTGGCGCAGCGCGGCGCCGCCGGCGATCCGGAAGGCATGATGGCGCACGCCGCGGACTACCTGGAGCTGTTCTCCACCCTCGCCATCGCCTGGCAGTGGCTGGAGCTGGCCGCCGCCGCCGCCGAGCGCCGCGCCCGCGGCCACGCCGACGCCGCCTTCATCGAGGGCAAGCTCGCCGCCGCGCAGTACTGGCTGGCCACCGAGCTGCCGCGCTGCGATCACCTGGCCCACCTGTGCCGCTCCGGCGAGAGCTCCTACGTCGCCGTCAGCCCCGCCGCGCTGTAGCGGCGGCGCGGGCTCAGTAGTACGCGCGGCACTGCGTGCAGTAGTAGCGCTGGTGGCGCTCCACCCAGCCAAGCGGAATGACGCAGGTCGGGCAGGCGCGCGCGGGGTTGCTCTCGGAGATCTCGCTGGGCTTGGGCAGCGGCAGCTTGCGCGCGACGTTCGAGGACATGGTGATGACCGCGGGCTTGCTCAGCGCGGCCAGCGCCGCGAGGCTAGCGGAGGTGGTGGCGGTGGGCACGCGCGGCAACGACGGCCGCTTGGGAGGCCTGGGCGCGGCGGCGGCGGACTCTGCGCGCAAGAAGATCCCGCTGTCGTTGATCTCGCCGGGCTCGGCCGGCTGGCCAGGATCGCCAGCCTCGCCAGGATCGCCGGCCTCGCCGGGCTCGACGAGCTCATCGGCGTCCACTAGCTCGGAGCTGTCCAGTCGCTCCACCTGCATGGTGGCGAGCTCGCTGTCCTCGGCCTCGCGCAGGTCGCGAGCGGCGGCTGGCTCACCGCGCGCCAGCATCACCGCCATCGACGGCTGCGAGGGCATGGTGGGGGACTCAAAGCCTGGATCGGGCGGCTCGGCAGGCGCTGCCCGCGGCGCCGACCCAGCGGTCGCCTGCGCAAGCGCGGGGACGATGGGCGGATCTACCTGCTGATCGGCAGGCCGCGCGGCAGCGCCTGGCCGCGGCGCCATCAGCTTGTTGGCGGCGCCGGTGACGTCGCTGATGTCAAAGGCCGACAGGCCAGCGGCGGCAGACGAGTCCGGCGGCGGCGACCGCAGCCAGCCCGACGACGACGCGGCGCCCTTGCCTGGCGCGGGCTGCGCGGGAGCTGGCGCGGAGGGCGCAGGAGCCGGCGCGAATGGCGCAGGAGCCAGCGGCACGCCGACCTGCGTCGCACCTGGGCTCCCGGTGGCGGCCTCCGTGCTCCAGCGCGCGCTCTCTCTTGCGCGCGCGGGCGGCGGCGCGAAGCCAGGGCCAGGCGCCGCAAAGCCAGGTGCCATCCCTTGGACGCCCGGCGGCGCGCCAAACCCGGGCGTCGTTCCTGCCGTCCCTGCCGTCCCTGCCGTCCCTGCCGTCCCTGCCGTCCCTGCCGTCCCCGGCATGCCCCCGGGCGGCCCGAACCCGGGCGCCGTATCGCTCGCGGCGCCCTCGGGATATGCGCCTGGCCATGGCGCCGGGCTCGGGGCCGGTTCCTGCGCAGCTTGCAGCTCGTACCAGGGACGAAATCTGGGGGGCGCAGACGAGTACCCGCCCTCGGTCACCACCGCTCCGTGCCGCCCCATCTTTGGCTCTGGCCCCAGCGCGGCTGGCGCCAGCATGTCGGTGGAGAGCATCTCTCGTACGTCTCTGGGCTCCGGAGCGGCCTTTGGCGCGCGCCGCAGCAGCGCGCCAAAGCTCGCCACGAACACGGCCACCGCGCCCGCGAAGAACGCGAAGGAGCCGCCGCCCACCGAGATCTCTTCGAACCGCGCCGGCAACGTGACGATGGTGGCCACGCCGCCCACCACCGCGAGCCCCGCCGCGACCAAGGCGCTGCGGGCAAACCGCGGAGCGCCAGGGGACGCCTTCCACAGGGCCCGCGCCAGCAGCAGCGCGAAGAGCGCGGTCGCCACCGACATGGCCAAGGTGGCCAGCGTGACCGCACGAAACACCGCGCCAACATCCAGCCCCTGGCAGGTGCCGTCACCGGCGTTGCAGCCGGTGACCCGCAGCAGGCTGACATGGACCGTCTTGCCGTGAATGATCTTCCCGGCGATCTGGATCGGCCCGTGCCACCAGCGCGGCACCACCGCGGCGAGCGCGATCAGCAAGCCGCCGAGGGCCGCCAGGGTCGCGCCGCCGATGCGTCCACGCATGGTCGGGCAGCGTACCACGCGCCCGGGAGCCGCCCCAGCCGCGAGCGGCCGACACGCCCCACCGCTGCTGACAGGCCACGGCGGTCGGCGACCGCTGGCGACGAACGCCGACGCCGACGAGCGCCGACGACGAGCGAGCGCAGCGACGACGAGCGACCCGATCAGCGACCCCGCACAGCGACCCGATCAGCTATTCGATCGGCTATTCGATCGGCTCGTCAAAAGTACGTGGCGGTACAAGAAAGAACACCTCGCGGCTATCCACGGTGGTCACGCCGTCGCCGACCACGTCCACCCGCGCGCGAAAGAGCTGCGGCTGCTCCAGCGCCGGCACGGTGGTGTTGCGCTTGGTCACGAGCTTCCAGCACAGCGGCACCCCGGCGCGCACCGCCACGAAGCGATCGCGGAACGTGTCGCCGTCGCTGTCGACGTCGGTCAGGCCGCTGGCGCACAGCGCGTTGCCAAGCTGCAGCGTCTCCAGGTGGTCCACGAACGCCGCCCGCGCGTCTAGCGCGTCGCCTGGATCGTCCGCGACCACGGCCCCCATGTCCAGCGGCACGCCGCGCGCCAGCGCGCGGATCCCTTCGCCGATGGCGTTGGCCGCGCCCGCGCCCGCGCCGTCGAACACCAGCGGCGCGTTGCCGGCGCTGGCGTCCACCGCGCCGGTGTCGATGGCCATGGCGCGCAGATCGAGCCGCACCTCCGCCAGCGTCGACGTCGAGCCGGAGCCCACCACGCCCACGACCTTGGCCTTGCGCGCTGCCATCGCGGCGCGGGTCACGACGTCCCACCCCGGGCAGGTGATGCCGTCCACGTTCTGCAGCGGCGGCTCGTCGGTGGCGAGCACGATCACCGGCAGGCTCCCGGGCCGGAAGCAGGCCTGCCCATAGCGCCCAGGCGGGCACGCGGCGTTGGGCGCCACCGGATCCAGCGCGCAGCCGTACGTGCCGTTGGCCACCGCGCTGCCCAGGTTGGTGATCGCCGTCCACAGCGCGAACACCATCGGCTCCAGCGGCGGTTGCCCGGTGACGTTGGGCAGATCCGTGCCGGCAAAGTCAGGCGACGGCTGGATGGGCAGGTAGTGGACGAACGGCTGATCCGTGCGGTAGCCAAGGCCCGCCAGGCCGGCGTGCAGGTTGGGAATGCAGGTGGCGGCGGAGCCGGTGCCGAGCGGCGGGCACTGCAGGCCGCGGATGACCGCGCCCAGGCTGTCCTTGATGGAGGTGGTCTCCTCGGACATGGAGGTGGAGCGATCCATCACCACGTACACATCCACGCTGGACAGCGCAGGGCGAAAGTCCAGGTTGTCTGCCACCGGTTGCTGCGGCGCCTGGTACGGCAGCACGAACACGAAGTCGCCCCGCGCCCGCGGGTGATCGGCGGCGTCGTTGGGGTTGGTGCCGGCCGCGCGCTCCACCAGATCGGTCGCGCCATCGCCGTCGGTGTCGGCGCGCGTCGCGTCGGTCTCGGCGCCGTCGCGCCGGCCGTTGCAGCTCGCGTCCTCCGCGCTGTCGGGCACCCCGTCGTTGTCGGAGTCGCGGTCCACGAAGTCGTAGCGACGGTCGGCGTCGCTGTCGCGCGCCGGCAGCTCGCCGCGCTCCACCTGATCCGGACGACAGTCGGCGTCGCTGTCCAGATCGCGGAAGTTGGCCAGCAGGTCGAGATCGTAGTCCGCGCTGGTCTCGATCAGATCGGCGATGCCATCGCCATCGCTGTCGAGGTCGCGAAAGTCCCCGGTGCCGTCGAGATCCGTGTCCACCGCCACCATCGGCGCCGCGCCCAGCTCGTCGCGGTCCGAGATCCGGTCGCCGTCCTCATCCGCATCGGCGAAGTCGCGCTGACCATCGCCGTCGAGGTCCTCGGCGCCCTCCAGCTCATCGTCGCGGCCGTTGCCATCGCTGTCGAGGTCGCGGAAGTCCGCCACCCCGTCACCGTCGGAGTCCACCGGCGCGGAGGTCACGTCCAGGTCTCCGGCCTCCACCGCGTCGGGCAGCGTGTCGCCGTCGCTGTCGGGGTCCAGGTAGTCCGGCGCGCCGTCGCGGTCGGAGTCCACCGCCGCGCTCGCGCCCTCGGCGTCATCCGAGATGCCGTCGCCGTCAGCGTCCGGAAGCGGCGGGCTCGCCTTGCCGCCGCCACCGCACGCGCCAAGCGCCAGCACGAGCCACAGCCCAAGCGATGCTCGCGTCCTCATCGCGCCCACTGTACCCAAAGTCGCCGCCGGCGGGCGGGTTTCCTTGTCGCCACCCCAGGGCTCGCCGCACCGCGGCAGCCGCCACGTTCACTCCAGCCGAGCAGCCCACACGCGGTACCCGGGCGCACCGTCATCGGTCCACAGCACCGTCACGCGGCCCTGCGGATCGACCCCTGCGGACCAGGCGCGCGTGCTCCGGGTCTGATCGTCCAGCGTGGTGGTGGACCACCGGCTCGCGTGCCAGCGCGCGGCCATGGTGGAGCGGCGCCCGTTCAGCTTGGGGATGCGGGTCCAGGTCGCCGTCGCGTTGCCGCGATCATCGAGCGCCAGCGCCGGCCGCCCCACGTTGTCGGCCGGGTCCGAGGACGCCGCGGCGATCACCTGCGGCGCGCTCCAGGCGGCGGCCGCGTAGATCGCCCCGGTGATGGCCCCCTGATGGCTCCACGCGACGAACGCGCCGCTGGCGCTCGCCGCCAGCGCGAGCTGCGGGCTGAGCTGGCCCGGCACCACGAAGCTCTTGGCGGCGCCCAGCCCGTCGGCGGCCAGCGAGCGCACGACGATCCGGCTGCCCACCGACTCGGACTCGCGGTGGCCCCACGCCATCCACACCCGCTCCCCGGCGCGCGCCATGGCCACCCCGAACGCATCGTTGGGGCCGTCGTCGAGCTTCTGCGGCGTGCCCACCACGCCCTGCGCCGACAGCGTGCTGTACCAGACCGCGGTCGACGACCCGGCGGCGTCGCGCTGGGTCCACAGCAGCACAAAGCCGCCGCGCCCGTCCGCCGCGATCCGAGAGCTGGTCGCCGAGCCCGCCAGCGGCTCGATGAGGATCGGCGCGCTCCACGTGGAGCCGGTGCGGAGCGAGGCGTAGAGATCGTAGCCCGCGGCGAAGGTGCCGCGGTGAAAGCTCACCGCGTGGGCCTGCGGCGTGGAGGCCACGCCGCCCAGGAACTGCTCGAAGGTGGTGTTGCCCACGCGGTCATCGGACACCACCACCGGCGCCGACCAGACGCTGCCGTTGTACGTCCGGGCGTCGATGCTGCCCGAGCCGCCAAGCAAGGTGTAGCGGTGGGCCGCGACCGCCTGCGTGGTGCTGGCGGCCGCGGTGTCCACGAACGTGTCGTCCCCGTTGAGCGTGACGGGGAGCACGAGCTTGTTCCAGCCGGCGCCCGGCGAGAAGCGCTGGTTGACGAGCGCGTTGTCCGGAGGCCCAGGACACCAGCACCGAGCCATCTTCCACCACCGCCAGCGTCGGCGCGGCCGAGCCGCCCGGCGTCGCCGATGCACGGCTGGATAGCTGCGCCGGCATCCAGCCCCCCTCGCGCGTCACGAAGCTCGAAGAGAACGCGCGGGCGAGGCCGGCAGATTCGGGAATCGCCACCTGGTAGCCGGTGGCGATCCACAGCGGCGAGCTCGGCGTGAGCGTGACCGTGGTGCCTTCGATTCGCATCGCATGTGCGATCTCACCACCTGCGGCGGTTAGCGAGACCTTGAACGATTCGCGCGGAGCCGCCGAGAGCTCCAGCCGGATCGTAGTATCAAGCGCCACGTCGACTGTGTTGGCGCCGGGCGTGATCGAGACGACGGAGATCGAGCCGGCCGGATCATCGGCGCTCTCGGCGCCACAGCCCGCCGCCAGGAGCCAGGACACGAGCCACAGCGGCGCCAACGACCGACGCAAGACAGAAGGACCGAGACGGACAAGGCAAGCGCTCATGCGATGCGATGCGAGGACTCCTCGGAAGTTGCACACAATCTGCTCCCTGCCGCCAAACCCGGGGGAATTGCTGGGGTTCATCGTTGATGGACCCAGGCCTCGACCGAGCGCGAAACCGGTTCGCGGACCTGCGCAACCACGCTTCCGCGGAGGTCTCCGCGACACCCCATGATCTGTGCTGCGCCTCGACCGTCGTGCTTGACCCAACCACCGTGCTTGACCCACCCACCGTGCTCGACCCAACCACCGTGCTTGACCTACCCACCTCCCACGCGCTCACCCTTGTCGTTACCTGGCGATCCGTTCCGGGTTCTGGGTTCTGGTACAAACCAAAAAAACTCAGGGTTCTGAAAACAGCAGGGGCTGTGCGGCGGTGTGGAGAGGCGCGCCTCCCCTCAGGAACGCCTGCTGCACCTGGCCCTCCTGCGCCTCTCCAAGGGCTGTGGTCAACCGCTCCGCTTGCGCGCATCTCGCATGCCCAGGCTCGACGGGCGCGGTTGTCCATAGCCCGACACCGTCCACAGCCCCGGGGCTTCCGCGGAAACGCGCTGCGACTTGGATCACGCCAAGTTTCCGCGGAGGTTTCCGCGATCTCGACCTCAAGTCCCGGCTGACTCGCGTCCGCCTGCCGGACGAACTCACCAACTCAAGATCTACTATCCAATATTAATCTCAAATATAAACATTCCTCTTGACACTCTCCGCGCCAACGCACCCTCCGTACCGCCAACCCGCCGCGATCTCTCCACCCGCGGCCTCAGCGCGCGCTACATGCCCCTTCTACCTGCGCACCCCACGAAAAATCGCGCCGCCCGCGCTTCCGCGGCACCTGGGCGCGCCAGCCGCCAAGTCCGACGCCGAAAATCTCCGTGTTAGAAGAACGCATGCGCGAGCCACTCTCCGTCGAGGAAGTCCAAGCGCTCGGCGAACACATCGCCGAGCAAGCCGTTCACCTGGACGCCGCCATGCATCGCTTGCTCGCCGACCTGCGGACGTTCGACGCGGCCGGCGGCTGGTACCGCCAGGGCTTTGGCTCCTGCGCCCACTGGCTGAGCTGGCGAGTCGGCTGGGACCTCGGCACTGCGCGCGAACACCTGCGAGTGGCCAGGGCACTGCACACCTTGCCTCAAGTATCAGAGGCATTGGCTGCTGGGAAGATCTCGTATTCCAAGACTCGCGCCATCACGCGCGTGGCCACCGCCGCCACCGAAGCGGTGCTCCTGGGCTACGCGCAGCACTGCACCGCCAGCCAGCTCGAGACCGTGTGCCGCAAGGTCGGCGTGCTCGGCGCCGACGCCGCCAGCCGAGCCGCGCGCCCGCACGACAGCGAGCGCTACGTGGCGCACACCACGACGGCCTCGGGCATGGTGTGCGTCAAGGCGTGCCTGCGCCCCGACGAGGCCGCGCTGCTGCTTCAGGTGCTGCAGCAAGCGGCGGTGGACTGCACGCGAGCGCCGGCGGAGCTTTCCGCGGAAACGTCGGCGGCTTCTGCGGAGACGTCCGCACCTGCCGAGCGAGCGACGGACGCTTCCGCAGAAACGCGGAGCCTCGCGACCACCACGACCACCACGCGCCGGCCGTACAACCGCGCCGATGGCCTGATGGCACTGGTCCACACCTACGCACGCGGCAGCCGCGCCGAGCGCGCTCCCATCGAGCTGTTCGTCACCGTGCCCGTGGCGCTGCTGCAGCAGCCCGCCGCGACTACCGACTCAGCCACCGGCACCGCCGACTCCACCACCGCAACCATCCCCGCAACCACCGATGTAGCGATCGCCCCCGTCTCCTTCACCGACCGCGGCGCCTCGCTGCCAGTCGCCCTCACCGTCGAGACCGACCTTGCGCTCTCTCCGCAAGCCACCCGCCGCCTGGCCTGCGACTGCGGCCTGGTCGTCGCCACCGTCGCCGCAGCTACCGTCACCGACGCCGCCCCGCTCTCCATCGGCCGCAAGACCCGCACCATCCCCGCCGCCCTCAAGCGCGCCCTGCTGCTACGCGATCGCACCTGCCGTTTCCCTGGCTGCGATCACCGCCTGTTCCTCGAGGGCCATCACCTGCAGCACTGGGCCGACGGCGGCGAGACCAATCTCGACAATCTCGCGCTGCTCTGCTCGCTCCACCACACCTACGTCCACGAGCGCGGCTACCGCATCACGCAGTCCGCCACCGGCGCGCTCGCCTTCGAAGATCCGCAGGGCCGCGCCGTCGTCCCGCTGCCGCCGCGCCCGGCGCCGACGCTGCTCGGCTGGCCCGCGATCCGCGCCGCCAACGCCGCCAACGCCGCCTTGCCGCTGACCTCGACCACCGGCCACTGCCGCTGGCGCGGCGAGCGCGTCGATAGCTGGGACGCCGCCGCCACCATCGCGCGCATCCAGCGCCGCGCCGAAGCGGCCGCAGCCCCTGCAGCCGACGCACCCTCCGCCCCACTCACCGCCGCACCAGCAGCATCCTTGCCGCCCGCGTTCCCCCGCACACCCGCACCACCCGCACCACCCGCATCACTCTCATCTGTCGCCGATCCCCCGCTCGACCCCGACGGCCTCCCCCTGCGCGGCCGCTGGGACGACCTCGACCGCCACAGCGCCATCGAGCGCTGGGTCCTCGCGGAGATGGAGGCCACCGGCGTCGATCCGCTCTCCATCGGCCGCCCCTTGCCGGACCACCTGCAGCACCCTTCACAGCACCAGTCACAGCGCCCATCGCAGCGCCGGTCACAGCGTCCGCCCACCTGGCGCTGAGCATGCGCCAGGTGGATGCCCCAGCGCCCGCGGCAGGCCCTGGCCAGCGTCCCCAACGCCGCGGCAGGCCCTGGCCAGCGCCCACAGCGCCCACCAGTAGGCGAGAAAGCAATCGGCGCGAAGACGTTCGGCCTCCAGGGTGGGTAGGATGCGCGGGTGGCTGACCTCCTCCTGATCCGGCACGGGCAAGCGCGCTATGGCGAGGCCGACTACGACCGGCTCTCCGACCGCGGCCATGAGCAAGCGCGCCACGTGGGCGCGGCGCTGACCCAGCGCGCGCCCACGCGCGTGTTCACCGGCCCCATGCGGCGCCAGGTCGAGACGTACGCCAGCGCGCGCGCCGCCGCCGCCGAGGCAGGCGCCGCGCTGCCCGAGCCCGAGCTCCTGCCCGAGCTCGCGGAGTATCCGGCGTTCGAGCTGATCGCCGGGCTGTGGTCGCGGCTCGGCGAGCTGCCAGAATTCGCGGACGCCGCGGGCGCCGCGGACGCCGCACAGGCCGCCGATCCGCGCCAGCGCGAGCGCGCGTTCGAGGCCCTGCTCATGCGCTGGGCCAGCGGCGCCTGGAACGTACCCGGCGTGGAGACCGCCGCCGAGTTCGCGGCGCGAGTGGAGCGCGGCCTCTTGCGCGTGATGGCCGCCGGCGGCAGCGGCCAGCGCGTGGCCGCGGTGACCTCGGCGGGGCCGATCGCTGTGGCCATGGGGCTCACGCTCGGCGCCAGCGAGGAGCGCATGATCGCGCTCTCGCGCGTGGTGCAGAACGCCTCCTTCTCCGTCCTGCGCTTCCGCAGCCAGGCCCCGGCCTTTCACCCCACCGGCGTCTCCATGTTCACCTTCAACCTCACCACCCACCTGCCGTCCGCGCTCGTCACCGACCGCTAGGTCACGCGCCGCGCACCGACCGACCAGCCAAGAGGACCGTCATGGACTTCGACCCACCCGAGAGCGTTCGCCCCACCCTGGCCGCCATCCACCAGTTCCTCGACGAGCACGTGCTGCCGGTGGAGCAGCAGGTGATGGAGCAGGGCTTCGCCGAGTCCGACGCGGTGCTGCGCGAGCTGCGCGCCAAGGTCAAGGCCGCCGGCCTGTGGGGGCCGCAGATCCCGCGCGAGCTGGGCGGCCTGGGGCTGGGCCTCGTCGAGCATGGCCTGGTGTCCGAGCAGCTCGGTCGCTCGCCGCTTGGCCACTACGTCTTCGGCGCGCAGGCGCCGGACGCCGGCAACCTGGAGGTGCTGCACAAGTACGGCACCCACGAGCAGCATCAGCAGTACCTCGAGCCGCTGGCACGCGGCGAGCTCCGCTCCTGCTTCGCCATGACCGAGCCGGAGAACCCGGGCTCGAACCCCACGATGCTGTCTTGCCAGGCCCGGCGTGAGGGCGACGAGTACGTCATCAACGGCCACAAGTGGTTCACCAGCAGCGCCGACGGCGCCGCCTTCGCCGTGGTGATGGCGGTGACCGCGCCCGAGTCGTCGGCGCACACCCGCGCCAGCATGATCATCGTGCCCACCGACACCCCGGGCTACCAGCTCGTGCGCAACATCAAGATCATGGGCGACGCCGGCAGCGGCTGGGCCAGCCACGCCGAGCTGCGCTTCCACGACGTGCGCGTGCCGGTCACCAACCGCCTGGGCCCCGAGGGCGCGGGCTTCGTCATCGCGCAAGAGCGCCTGGGCCCCGGCCGCATCCACCACTGCATGCGCTGGATCGGCGTGTGCGAGCGCGTGTTCGACACCCTGTGCCGCCACGTCACCCGCCGCAAGATCACCGACGACAAGACCCTGTCGACCCGCCAGATCGTGCAGGCCTGGGTGGCCGAGGCGCGCGCCGAGATCGACGCCGCGCGCCTCATGGTCCTGCAGGCCGCCTGGACCATCGACAAGAAGGGCTTCGCCGCCGCGCGAGAGCAGGTCTCGCTGATCAAGTTCTACGTGGCGGACGTGATGATGCGCGTGATCGATCGAGCGATCCAGCTCCACGGCGCGCTGGGCGTCACCAGCGACACCGTGCTGGGCTTCTATTACGTCCACGAGCGCGGCGCCCGCATCTACGACGGTCCGGATGAGGTCCACAAGATGGTGGTGGCCAAGCGCATCCTGGCCCGGTACCAGGGAGAGGCCTGATGTCCCAGATGATGTCCGGCGGCGCAGAGCAGCCGCCCGGCGGCGAGCCGGCGGAGCCGCCCGAGCTTGAAGACCGCCCGCGCACCGTGCGCGCCGCCGAGCAGCTCGACAGCGCCGCCCTGGGCGCGTATGTCGCCCGCGAGCTGGGCGGCACCGAGACCCTGGCCATCGAGCAGTTCCCCGGCGGCCACTCGAACCTCACGTACCTCATCCGCCACGGCGCCCACGAGTACGTCCTGCGTCGCCCACCCGTGGGCTCCAAGGTCAAGAGCGCGCATGACATGGGCCGCGAGGTCGCCGTGCTGTCCAAGCTCGCGCCGGTGTGGCCGCTCGCGCCCAAGGTGCTCGCCTACTGCCCCGACGACAGCGTGCTCGGCGCGCCGTTCTACCTGATGGAGCGCCGCCGCGGCGTGATCCTGCGCAAGGAGCTCCCCAGCGGGTTGACCCTGGACGCCGAGGCGGCCTCCCGCCTGTGCGGCCTGCTGGTGGACGCCTTCGCCGCGCTGCACTCCGTGGACTACGTGGCCGCGGGCCTCGCCGAGTTTGGCAAGCCCGCCGGCTACATCGAGCGCCAGGTCAAGGGCTGGACCGAGCGCTACGCCGGCTCGCAGACCGACGACATCCCGGTGGTGACCTCCGTCGCCGCCTGGCTCGCCGCCAACCGCCCCGCGGAGGGCTCGCCGCGCCTCCTGCACAACGACTTCAAGTTCGACAACGTCATCTTCGACCGGTCCCTCACCCGCATCACCGGCATCCTCGACTGGGAGATGTCCACCCTGGGCGACCCGCTGATGGACCTGGGCACCGCCCTTGGCTACTGGGTCCACGTCGACGATCCGCCGCCCTTGCAGCTCCTCCGCTTCGGCTTGACCTCGCTCCCCGGCATGTGGACCCGCGACGAGCTCGCCCGCCGCTACCTCGCCGCCACCGGCCGCCCCGCCACCTCGCTGGTCTTCTACTACGCCTTTGGCCTGTTCAAGACCGCCGTCGTCGCCCAGCAGATCTACTACCGCTATGCCAAGGGCCTCACCAAGGACCCCCGCTTCGCCGTCTTCATCCACGGCGTCCGCGCCCTCTCCGAGCAAGCCCAGTCGTCCATCGACCGAGACCGGCTCTGAGCCAGCTATCGCTCGAAGAGCGCAGCGCGCAGCGCAAGAGATCGCCGCGGCGATAGCGCACGCGCGCCGTGCCCTCCAGCGCGACGCGAGCCGGGCCGTAGCTAGAACGACGCGTGCAGCGCCAGGTTGAAGCCGCGGATCATGCGGTCGCTCTCCTGGTGGGTGCCGCCCAGCTCGGGAACGAAGCCGAGCGCGCCGCCCAGCGGCGGGGTGTAGTCGTAGTCGAGGATGGTGGCGGAGAGGCGCGCGAAGAGGTTCGAGTAGATCGGCTGGATGTAGTAGAGGTCGTAGGTGCGACCGCGCAGGCCCAGGCGGGTGACCAGGTCCGAGGTGGGGGTGGCGAAGGAGAGGATGTTGCGGTTGCCAAACGTGAACTCGAAGCCGGTCTTGGGCGCGTGCTTGCCACCAAACGGCATGGTCAGGCGAAAGCCGGAGTAGACCTGCAGGCCGACGTGGCTGTCGGAGTCGGCGCTGGTCAGGGTCAAGACCGGGATGGAGGCGCCGTCGGGGCCGATGGGGTACCTGAGCGACTCGCCGTTGGGGTTGACGTGCGAGATGCTGCCGGCCAGGAAGGCGTCGAGCCCCTTGACCATGTCGCGCCAGAGCAGCAGCGCGGTGGCGCCCATCACCCGGCCCAGCGAGTTGGGCACGTACGTCGGCGACACCAGCCGGCCGCCGATGGGCAAGTCCAGCGGCGGCAGCGCGCGGAAGCGCGGGCTGATGAAGGCGGTGATGTCGAAGTTGGGGATGGCCGGCGTGGTCGAGCGGTATTGCACCGCGGCGCCGTAGGTGCGCATGGGCGCTTCGCTGCGCGCCAGAAATGGCAGCGAGGTGTAGATGTCGTCCGCGCGCTGGAACTGCCAGGACAGATAAAAGCCGCGCAGGAGCAGGTTGCCCACCTGATAGGTGGCGGCCACCGCGTCGTACTCGCGGTCGATGAGGCCGAGGCTCAAGGTGGACGCCGGCCGGTCCAGGTTCTCGCGCAGCTCCGAGGGGCTGCCGTCGGTGGCCGAGATCCGGCCCAGCGACAGGCTCCAGCGCTGCGTCAAGAACCAGTCGATCCAGAAGCGATCGAAGCGCGCGGTGGCGTCGCGCGGCACGCGGCCGGCGGAGCTCTCCAGCACCGGCACGAAGGCGGAGTCGCCGAAGCGCTTGAACACCACCAGGCGCGCGCGGAAGCGCAGGCTGCCGGTGGGATCGGTCTGCAGCGACAGGCGCGCGCGGTGGGTCCATTGCTCCTGGTTGTCCAGCACCACCTTGCGCGGCGTGCCGTCCGCGTTGCGCGCGCCATCTGGCGATTCGCCCTCGTAGCGGAAGGACGACAGGGTGATGCGATAGTCCGCGGACCAGCCCAGGCGCTGCAGCGCGGTCTTGCGCTCGAGCTCGCCGACGATGTCCTCGAGTTCGCGGACGCGGTCGGACAGCTCTTCGATCGTCTCCGGCGTCTCCGGGGCCTCCGAAGCCTCGGCGGCGTCTCCGCCCTCGGCGATCGCGGCGTCCCCGCCCGGCGCGCCGTCCGATGCGCCGTTGTCGCCGGGGTCACCACGCGAGCCAGAGTCCGGCTCGGCGCCGCGCGCCGACGACTGGACATCGGCCCGCGCGGGAGGCGCGACGAGGAGGACGGATGCGGCGGCGCCAAGCGCCGCCAGGGCCACAGCGATACGTTGCTTCATCGAACTCCGGCGCCTTGATCCGAGGAGGCATCCAGCGCCCGCGCGGACAAGAACGCCTTGGCCGCGGCGAGCTTGGTCACGTTCATGCGATCGCCCAAGGCGAGGTAGCGATCGTGCGTACCGTTGCGAAAGAAGCGCTCCCACTGGCTGCGCGTCATCTGCTTGCCCTCCACCCGACGCACGCTGGACTTGGAGTGGCAGGCGTTGCACTCGCCCACCACCGCGGAGCCTGCGCCTTCGTCTCCCAGCATGCTGGCCGGCACGCGCGGCGTGCGCGGTGGCGCGGCTGGCGTGGCCACCGGCGGCGGCGGCGGCGGCACTGTGGGCAGCGTGGGCGCCACCGGCGTGGGCGCCACCGGCGTGGGCGCCACCGGAGTGGCCGCCGGGTCATCCTCTGGCGTGCGCGGCGCGATGATCACCGCGACCGAGGGCGTCCGGTCCGGCGCGCGGACGTCTGCGCCCTTGCCATCGCGGCCCTTCTTCTTCCGCGAGGAGGGGTCGTCCTTGGGCGGCGCCGCTGGCGGATGCCCGGCGTCGGGCACCGGCACCGCGGCGGTCACGACCGCAGGCGGCGGGGCCGGCTGCGTCTCGACCACAGGAGGCTCCGTCACCGGAGGTGCCACCGCCGGGGGCGCTGACACCGGGATCGGCTGCACCAGCGGCACCGCTTGCGGGCCGTTGGCTAGCGCGGCCTGTCCGCCCGAGGGCGCCGACGGCCGCGAGCGGCTGGCGAACATCCAGATGGCGCCGCCGAGCAACACCACGCCGATGGCGCCCAAGGCGACCGCGGGCAGCCAGCGCGGAAGCCCGCTCCTGACGCCAGGCCGCGCCACCGGCGAGAACGTGTGAGAGGACTCGCCAACGTAGCGCGCCGCCGAGGTGGCGCTGGGCAAGATCTCGATGTCTGGATCGGCGTTCTCCAGCTCGATGCGCTGCAGCTCTTCGGTGTCGGCGTGAGCGCGCGCCTCGATGCGATGCGCCAGGTGGTGCTCCACCCAGTGCGCGAGGTTGCGGAACCCGTCGTCCGGCAGGCGCGGCAGCATCGCCTCCAGCGTCGTCGCCACCTGGGCGGCGGTGGCCATGCGCTTCTCCGGATCTCGCTCGAGCAGCTTCTCCACCACGGTGGCCAGCTCCTCCGGAAAGCCCGGCACCACCTCGTCCAGGCGCTCGGCCGGCCGCTCGATCACGGCGTAGAGCTGCGCTGCCGCGGCGCCCGGGTAGAGCCTGCGCCGCGCGAAGGTCTCCCACATCACCACGCCCAGCGCGAACAGATCGACCCGATGATCACACGGCTGGCCCTGCACGTACTCCGGCGCCATGTAGCCAAAGCGACCGCGGAACGTCCCGGGCGTGGTGCGCAGCTCCGTCGAGGAGGTGCGCGCGATGCCGAAATCGATGAGCTTGATGGCGCCGGTGTCGCTGACCAGGATGTTGTGCGGAGAGATATCGCGGTGGACGACCTGCGCGCGATGCGCGGCGGACAGCGCCTGCGCCACGAAGGCAAACACCGCGGCGCCGATGCGCAGCGGCAGCAGCGAGGGCCCGGGGATCGCGGTGTCCGTGATCAGCTCGTCGAGGTTGTGGCCCGCGACGTACTCCATCACCATGTACAGCCGGCCACCGTCGACGCCGACGTCGAGGACCTGCGCGATGCCGGTGTGGTTGATCCGGCCAGCGACCTTGGCCTCGGCGAGAAACATCGCGACGAAGGTGGCGTCGCTGGCGTAGTGCGCATGCAAGAGCTTGATCGCCACCAAGCGCAGCCCCGACCAGCCCAGATACACATCCCCCATGCCGCCGCGGCCCAGCAGTCGCAGGATGCGATAGTTACCGAGCCGGCCACTCTCTTCCGTGCGAATTTCGGTAATGGACCTCATGTTTTTGGCGTCCAGGCGAAGTGGAAGATCCCCACTCTTGAATGCCTACAAACGGTAGCACAGCGAACCGCATGAAAGCGCACGACTTGGCGCCTTGCCGACAGACACCTGCAACCGCGGCGATAGACGCAGGCATCACTCCCGACGCGATGCAGCACACACCCCGCCTCACGATTTTCGATCTGTCAAAGATCTTCTTTACTTGTGAACTGCGTCGCAGAACGAATGCAGAGTTTCCCTGGGGGGCCACCTCGGTCAGAAGGTGGCGTTCAGCATGAGGTTCACGCCGTGAATCGTTCGCTTGATGGCCGGCGAGGTGCCGCCCAGCGGCGCGATGAGGCCCAGCGCACCGGCGATGGGCGGCGCGTGGTCGTGATCGATCATGGTCCATGACAGCCGAGCAAAGAGCTGCGGGTAGATCGGCTGGATCGCGTACAGGTCGTAGGTGCGGCCGCGCACGCCCAGCCGGGTCAGCAGGTCGGTCGTCGGCGTGGTGAAGGTGACGAGGTACCGCGAGCCGGCGGTGAGCTCCGCGCCGAGCTTGGGCGCGCGCGCGCCACCAAACGGCGCGGTGACGCGGAGGCCTGCGTAGACGTGCGTGCCAAACCGGGTGTCAGAGTCCGCTCCAGCGAGCACCAGCATCGGCACGGATTGACCTTGCGGTCCGACGGGGAACTCCACCGCCTGGTCGTTGCCGTCGGCGTACGAGACGCTGGCGGAGGCGAAGACATCCACGCCAGCGAACAGCTCGCGCCACATCAAGAGCAGGGTCCCGCCGGCGAGCCGGCCCAGCGACGAAGGGACCTTCGAGGCCGGGACCAGCGCGCCGCTCGCCAAGGGCAGGACGTACGGCGGCACCGGGCGAAAGCGAGGGTTGTAATAGCCAGACAGCTCGAAGGTGGGGATGCCGCGCTTCTCCGAGCGGACCTGCAGGCCCGCGCCGAGGATGCGGGTCGGCAGCTCCTCGGAGGCCAGGAACGGGAGCTGGCCCAGCGGATCATCGGGGCGCTGGAACTGCCACGACAGGTAGAAGCCGCGCAGGAGCGCCGGGCCGATCGCGTAGGTGAACGCGGCGATATCGTATTCGCTGTCGACCAGGCCGATGCTCACGGTGGCCGCCGGCCGATCCAGGTTCTCGCGCAGCTCCGACGGGCTGCCGTCCGTGGTCGACAATCTGCCGAGCGACACGCTGAGCTTGTCGGTGATGAACCAGTCGACCCAGAACCGGTCGAGGCGCGCGCTGGCGTCCCGCGGCACGCGCGCGGTGGAGCCATCGATGGCCGGCCCGTTCACCGAGTCGCCAAAGCGCTTGAACGCCACCAGGCGCGCGCGGAAGCGGAGCTGCCGGATCGGATCCGCCTGCAGCATCAGGCGCGCGCGATGCGTCCACTGCTCGGCGTTTCGCTCGGTGACCTGCACCGGCGCGCCGCTGGCGTCCCGGCTGCCGTCGAGCGCGTCGCCGGACAGGCGAAAGTGCGAGAGCGTGACGCGGTAGTCGGCTGACCAGGACAAGCGCTGCAGCGCGTTCTTGCGCTCCAGCTCCCCCACGATCTCCTCGAACTCGCCCAGCCGCGATAGCAGCTCCTCCACTTGCTCCGGAGTCAACGTGGGCGCCGCGGCGTCAGGCGCGCTCGCCGGGGCAGACGCCGCGGCGGCAGGCGCGCTCGCCGGAGCAGCCGCCGCGGTGGCGGGCGATGCGGCAACGGGCGATGCGGCAGGTGCGGCGGCAGGCGCCAGCGCCGCCGCTCTCGGATCCGGCGCTTGGCCCTCTTGCTTGGATGCAGGCCCAGATGCAGGTATCGCCGCCGGCCCGGACGCAGGCATCGCCGCAGGCCCGGATGCAGGCATCGCCGCAGGCCCGGATGCCGGCATCGCCGCAGGCCCGGATGCAGGCACCGCCGCCGGCGCAGGAGGAGCCTCGGCCTTGGCCTTGCTGCGCCGAGCCGCGGGCGGCGCGCGCCGACGGCCCGGGCGCGCGGACGGCTGAGCCTCCGCGACGGCGGCCCAGCAGCACGCAAGAACGAGGATACCGACCAGCGTCTTCATGAGTTCTCCCAGAAAAATCGACGAGGAAAGAGTCGTTGCCGCCAGCGCGGCGAGCGAGGACGGCCATGCAAGTACATCGGTCGCGCCGCCGCCAGCGCGAGGCCTACGCGAGTTGTGCAACTCTGGATTGCACGAACCTACCGGCCGACCACGCGCCGAGCTGGCGCACCTGCTGGCTATCCCTGTTCACTCGCGGCGAGCAGCGACGCGGCCACTGCACACCGGCGTGCGGAGACTGCAACCTCGTCTCTGCACCGGCGTGCGACGAGGGGGGTCAGAAGCGAGTTGGGAATGCCGCGTCCATGGTGGCCGCCTCCACTGTCCTGGTGACCGGACCGGCACGCATCAAGAGGCTGACCGCCGCCACCAGCGCCGCGACCGATCAGAACGTGGCGTTCAGCATGAGGTTCACGCCGTGAATCGTGCGCTTGATGGCCCGCGAGGTGCCGCCCAGCGGCGTGACGAGGCCCAGCGCACCGGCGATGGGTGGCGCGTAGTCGTGATCGATCATGGTCCATGACAGCCGCGCAAAGAGCTGCTGGTAGATCGGCTGGATCGCGTACACGTCGTAGGTGCGACCACGCACGCCAAGCCGGATCAGCAGGTCTGTCGTCGGCGTGGTTATCGTGACGAGGTACCTCGAGCCGGCGGTGAACTCCGCGCCGAGCTTGGGCGCGTGCGCGCCACCAAATGGCGCGGTGAAGCGAATGCCTGCGTAGATGTGCGTGCCATACCGGGTGTCGGAGTCAGATCCAGAGAGCACCAGTATCGGCACAGATTGACCTTGCGGCCCGACGGGGAACTCCACCGCCTGGCCGTTACCGAGCGTGTACGAGACGCTGGCGGAGGCAAAGACATCCAGGCCAGTGAACAGCTCGCGCCACATCAAGAGCAGGGTTCCGCCGGCGAACCGGCCCATCGACGAAGGCACCTTCGAGGCCGGGACCAGCGCGCCGCTCGCCAAGGGCAGGACGTGCGGCGGCACCGGGCGAAAGCGAGGGTTGTAGAAGCCGGACAGCTCGAAGGTGGGGATGCCGCGCGTCTCCGATCGGACCTGTAAGCCGCCGCCGAAGATCCGGGTTGGCTGCTCTTGGGAGGCCAGGAACGGGAGCTGGCCCAGCGGATCATCGGGGCGCTGGAACTGCCGGGACACGTAGAAGCCGCGCAAGAGCGCAGGGCCGATCGCGTAGGTCAACGCGGCGATATCGTATTCGCTGTCGACCAGGCCGATGCTCACGCTGGACGCCGGGCGATCCAGGTTCTCGCGCAGCTCGGAGGGGCTGCCGTCCGTGGTCGACAGTCTGCCGAGCGACACGCTGAGCTTGTCGGTGATGAACCAGTCGACCCAGAACCGGTCCATGCGCGCGCTGACGTCCCGTGGCAAGCGCGCGTTAGCTCCATCGATGGACAGCCCGTTCACGGAGTCGCCAAAGCGCTTGAACGCCACCAGGCGCGCGCGGAAACGGAGCTGCGGGATCGGATCTGCCTGCAGCATGAGGCGCGCGCGATGCGTCCACTGCTCGACGTTTCGCTCGGTGACCTGCACCGGCGCGCCGCCAGCGTCCTGGCTGCGGTCGAGCGCGTCTCCGGAGAAGCGAAAGTGCGAGATCGTGAGGCGGTAGTCGGCCGACCACGACAGGCGCTGCAGCGCGTTCTTGCGCTCCAGCTCCCCCACGATCTCCTCGAACTCGCCCAGCCGGGACAGCAGCTCCTCCACTTGCTCCGGAGTCAACGTTGGTGCTGCGGCGCCTGGCTCGCTCGCCGGAGCAGCCGCCGCGGCGGGCGTGGCTGCAGGCGCCGGGGCAGGCGTCGCCGCGGCAGGTGGGGCAGCAGGCGCAGGGGCGGGCGTCGCCGCGGCAGGTGGGGCAGCAGGCGCAGCAGCGGCCGGGGCCACGCCAGCAGGCACCGCGGCAGGCGCCAGCGCGGCCGCTCCCGGATCCGGCGCTTGGCCTTCCTGCTTGGATGCCGCCCCAGGTGTCGGCGCAGCCGCCGGCGCAGGAGGAGCCTCGGCCTTGGCCTTGCTGCGCCGAGCCGCGGCGCCCTGCGCGCGCCGACGGCGTGCGCGTTCGGACGGCTGGGCGTCCGCGACGGCGGCCCAGCAGCATGCAACAACGAGGATACCAACCAGCGTCTTCATGAGTTCTCCAGAAAAATCGAAACAGCGAAGGCTACGCGAGTTGTGCAACGCAAGGTTGCACCAGCCCGTCTTACCGACCTGCTGGGTGTCCCTGCGCACCAGCGTGCGGAGACTCTCAGAAGCGAGTCGAGAGGCCGTAGCTGAGGACGGAGGCGCCGTTGATCGCGCTGATGCGGCCCACGCTGGGCTGCAAGTTCGCCAGCGGCGTGGCGTCGTAGTTGCGGGTCAGGAACGTCGCCGCCGCCAACCCGAGCGTCACGCCCGCCAGGCCAAAGTGCCCCTGCCGCTCCGTGGAGGCATCGCCGTCTCCGCCGGATTGCTGATCGATGAGCGAGCGGATGCCCACCGACAGCACGAGGCCGCCGACGCCGCCCAGGTCGATGAGCGCGGCGTGGGCGCGGCTGACGGAGAACGAGCGGACCAGGAGGCCCGAGGTCAGGACGCCAAGCCCAAGGCCGCCCGCGGCCAGGCTGTACCCGATGGTGTCGGGGTAGTCGAACACCGAGGCGAACAGGCCGCCGTAGACGGTGCCCCACACCATGCCGCTGTTGACGAGCGCGGCGTCGCCGGGGGTGAGGCTGGCGAGCTGCGCCACCGTGTAACCGGCCACCCCGCCGGCCACCGTCCCCAGCGCCACCAGCGGCCCGGAGTACGAGTCCTTGTCGGTGACGGCGGCGGTGGAGAACCCAAACAGCATGCCGCCGCCCATCGATCCGGTGATGGCCAGCGAGCTCGAGCCCAGCCGGATGTCGTCGGGGATCGCCAGATAGCCAGCCACCCCGCCGATCACCAGCCCGGAGCCGGCGGCGATCGCCGCGACGCCATCCGACGCGGTGCCGAGCGAGCCGATGATCACGACGCTCCCTGCCACCGCGCTGTACGCCAGGAGCTGAGAGCGACCGCTCTGCGGGCGAGGTGGCAGCTCCACCACCACCCGCTCGGTCTGCTTGGGCTTGACCTCGATGCGCCGTCGCTCCGAGATCCGGTCCGTGGCCTCGACGAGCAGCGTGTAGTCGTCGCCAGGCAGATCCGCCTCGTAGCGCCCGATGCCGACGAAGCGATCATCCAGGAACAAGCGCGCGTTGCCGGGCACCGCTTGCACCAGCAGCCGGCCGCGCTCGCGCTCGAGCTGCAAGACGTAGCTGTACGGCTTGCCGATCTCCGCGACGATGGTCTCGCGATGCGGCACAAAGCCCGGCTTGCGGACCACCATCTCGTAGCGGCCAGCCCGGGCCAGGACCAGCCCGCCACCCTCGGAGGACACGCCCCGGGCGATCAGCCCATCGTCCCCGGCCAGCGTGATCTCGGCGCCGGCCGGCTCGGTGGCCACCCGGATCCGCGCCGGCAAGGAGGACAGCACCTCGATGCGCGCGGAGACGTTGCGCTTGTCCTCCTTGGGATCGGGCGCGCACGCCGCCGCCTTGGCGTCATCGGGCACCGCGGCCACGTAGCGCTTGAGGTACGCGATGGCGCGCGAGTACTCGAGCTGGCGCTCGTAGGCCTGGCCGATGTCCTTGAGCACGCGATAGTGCGGGATCAGGCAGTAGCTCGACACCAGCTCGCTGACCGCGCCCACGTAGTCGCCTTGCACGTAGAGCACGTCGCCGCGGTCGTAGTGCTCGCCCGCGAGCTGGCGCAGGCGCTCGGGGCCAAGCTCCGGGCGGGAGCCGCAGTCGTCGATCTCGAGGCGAGGCGAACCAGGCGCCGAGCTGCCGGCGCCTGGCTGTCCGAACGCCGGACGGATGGCCCAAACACCGCCGACACCAGCGACGCCACCGACGCCAGCGACCATCGCCGCCGCGGTCAAGGCCGCCAGCCACCGCCGCGCGCAGCCGCTCATCGGTAGGGGTTGCCGCCGAAGTCACCGCCGCCGGCTGAGTCGGGCTTCTTGCCGTCGCCCGGGCCTGGCCCGGTGGCGCCAGGGCGCGGCAAGATCTTGCGCGGCGCGCCCTTCTTGGGTTGCTCCAGGGTGACGACGATGGGCTTCTCCGCGGCGTCCACCGCGGGGTTCAAGAAGAACTCGGTGTCGTTGTATCCGGACAGCTCGGCGATGAGCCGGATGCGCTCGTCCTTGTCGCGCACCGCCCGGTACACCGTGGGCGCGATGCCGAGATCTCGGCCGCCTTCCCAGAACCTGGCGCCCGGCGGCACCGACTCCAGCCGGTACTCGACGGTGCGCGACGGCGACGGCTGCACGTCGACGACCACCGGCGGCGACCCCGCGTCAGGGGTGCCCGCGTCCACGGTGGCCGCCACGACTGGCCTTGCGACCGGGCCGTCGCGCATCAAGAGGCTGACCGCCGCCACCAGCGCCGCGACCGCCCCGCCGATGGCGCCGACCCAGAGGAGCACCCGGGAGTTCGTGCGCGCAGGCGGCTTCTTGCGCGGCGCGGTGATGCGCGCGCGCTCGGTGGAGTGGCTTGGATCTTCGATGAGCGCGGTCAGGTCGTGCAGCAGCTCTTCGCAGCTCTGGTACCGGTCCTTGCGGTCCTTGGCCATCGCCCGCAAGATCAGGGCCTCCAGCTCCTCGGATATCTCGGGGACGAACTCGCGCGGGCGGGTGGGCTCGTCCCCGAGCACCTGCGAGATCACGCTCAGGTAGTTGTTGCCCTGAAACGGCACCCGGCCGGTGGCGGTCTCATACAAGATGACGCCCAGCGCATAGACGTCGACGCGGGCGTCGAGGTCGTCGTCGCCGCGCGCCTGCTCCGGCGACATGTACAGCGGGGTTCCCAGCACCATGCCGGTCTGGGTGAGCCGCGGCGCCTCTTCGTTCTCGGCGGAGGCGGCGCAGCGACTTGGAGATGCCGAAGTCCACGACCTTGACGAAGTCCTTGTCCTTGCGGCGCAGGAGGAAGATGTTCTCGGGCTTGATGTCGCGGTGGACGATGCCCTTGGCGTGCGCGGCGGCCAGCGCGGAGGCGGTCTGGTGGCCGATGTGCAAGACGCGCTGCTCGGGCAAGCGGGTCTCTCGCTGCAGGCACTCCGCCAGCGACTCCCCGTCGAGGAACTCCATCACCACGAAGTTGCGGCCGTCTTCGGTGACGCCAAAGTCGTTGATGTCGATGATGTGCTCGTGCCCGATGGAGGAGGCCAGGCGCGCTTCCTGCTCCAGCCGCGCCACCAGCGCCTCCCGGCGGGCGTACTTGTCGAGCAGGACCTTCACCGCCACGCGCTTGCCGATCAGCGTATGCGTCGCTTCGTACACCGCGCCCATGCCGCCCTGCCCGACCTTGCGCGTGATGAGGTAGCGCCCGGACAGGGTGACGCCGATCAGCTCCTGATCGTTGTGAATGAGCTCGGCGGTCTTGGCCCCGGTCTGGCGCCCGGACTCCGAGCGCCCGGGCTCCGAGGAGGCGAGCGCGGTGTCGGAGGTGTTGGAGACGCGCAGCGCGGCGGCGGTGTCCTGGAGGCCGGAGGTGTCCACGTCTCCCGGCGTGGCGCGCACCACCAGCCGCGGCGTCTCCGCCGGAACGCGCCCCGGCGCGTGCTGGCCGGAGCCACGTCCGCCTTTGTCCCCGCTGCTCATTTCTCCGACGATGGTAGGGGCGAGCCTACCGCAAGTCAAACCATGCCGAGCGCCTGTGTGAGCGTTCAGTCGTCGGCGCGGCGCGCGCGCTTTATCTCCCCGCGCACCTTCTTCGCCTTGAGCCTGCGCTCCTTGGCGCCGCGGGACGGCTTGGTCGCGCGACGGGCCTTGGGCCGCGCCAGCGCCAGCCGCACGATCTCCGCCAGCTTGTCCTCGCAGTCGGTGCGATTGCGCAATTGATCTCGCGTCTTGGTCGACGTCACGATGAGCTCACCCAAGGTGGTGAGCCGAGGCCCAAGTCGCGCCAACAGCCAGGTCCGATCCGCCTCCGTCAGCGCGCGGCTCTGCGCCGGCACCCAGCGCAGCTCGGCCTTGCTCGCGACCTTGTTGACGTTCTGACCGCCCGGCCCGCCGGAGCGCGAGAAGGACACCGACAGCTCGTCTTCCGGAATGGTCACCAGCGGACTGATGCGAAGGTCCGCCATGGAAACCCCTGCGCTACGACGACGACGCCGGCGAGGTGGGCTTCTTTCGCTTCTTGGAAGCGCCCTTCTCGGCCTCGTTGTACACGCGCATCTCGGTCTCGGCGGTGGTCTGCACCGCTTCGAGGTATAGCGAAATCAAGGACATCGGCTCACCGCGCAAGGACTCGTAGTACCGCTGGCGATCAATCGAGTGAATGATCGCGATGGGATATCCCGCTTCCTGGAGCAGCATGTTGCAGGCGATGCGCACGGCGCGACCGCTCTCCTTGGCCCACGGGAAGATCGCCATGAAGCGGGAGTGCAACGTGGCGACCCGCTCGATGACATGGAGCTGGCGTGTGGTGGGCTCGTCCACCCAGTCCGACAGCTTGCGCATCGCCGGCTGGATCTTCTCCGGGGCGGCGATGTCGTGATAGTAGAGGCGGTGCAAGGGGTTCTCCTTGCGAAAGGGCATGCCCTTGGCCTTCTCGTCCGGAGCGAGGATGGCGTAGAGGTCCCGCACCGTGTCGAGCTTGAAGACCTTCTTCTTGTCCGCGGCGCGCTCGGCCGCGAAATTACACGCCTCGTCAAAGCGACGGATGTCTTCGTACGATGGGATCAGCGAAGGATCGCTGATGATCGATGGATCGACCGCGGCCTTGATCTCGCTGTAGCCGATCACCTCGCCCTCGATCGCGGCATCGAAGTGGATGAGCGAGATGCGGAGCCGGTTGTTGAACTCCGCGCGAGCCGTTGGGTTAGAGGATGCGACGCGAGTACGCCAAGCGGCTACCACGCGCTCGACCTCACTGAAGCGAGCGTCGATGTCTTCGGTTTCTTTGTATCTAAGCACTTGCTAACCCGCGGGAATCGTCCGGATTCGGAAGAGAAAGTCTAGCCAATGGATCCGCACAGATCAAGACTTGCACCAACTTGCGCCCTGTGAGCCCCTTGCAGGTGCGGCGCCAAGAGGCCCCAGAGCGGCAGAAACGCTCGATCTATCCGCCCCCTATCCGCCCCAGGCCCGGCGACCTTTTCTCAAAACTTGCCACGAGATACGCAATCTGCGCGTAGTGGACACGCTGTGGCTGCCTTCCAGCATCAGTCGGTCTTGCTGGCCGACACGCTCGCCGTTCTAACCCCCCAAGATGGTGAGGTTTATTGCGATTGCACGCTGGGCGGCGGCGGACACACCGAGGCGCTGCTGCTCGCGGCGCCGACCTGCCGAGTCATCGGAATAGACAGAGATCTCGAGGCCTTGGCAGCGGCCAAGGCGCGGCTCGAGCGGTTCGGCGAGCGCGTGACCCTGGTCCATGGCGCCTTTGGCGACGTGGCCGAGCTGCTGGCGCAGGCAGGCCAACCGAAGGTCCACGGGCTCCTGGCAGATCTCGGGGTCTCGTCCTGGCAGCTCGACTCGGCGCAGCGCGGCTTCTCGTTCTCCCGGCCGGGGCCGCTGGACATGCGGATGGACCCAAGCCGCGGCGCCACCGCGCTGGAGCTCATCGCCAGCCTCTCGGCCGACGCGCTGGCCAACGTGATCTTCGAGCTGGGGGAGGAGCGGCACAGCCGCCGGATCGCGCGGGCGATCTTGCGCGCGCTCGCCGAGGGGCGCCTCGCGACCACCACCGACCTCGCCGCGGTGATCGCCGCCGAGGTCCCGGCGGCCGAGCAGCGCCGCTCCAAGATCCACGCCGCCACGCGGACCTTCCAGGCGTTGCGCATCGCCGTCAACGCCGAGCTCGACCAGCTCCAGCGCCTCTTGACCGGCTTCCCCGACCTGCTCGTGGCGGGAGGCCGCTGCGCGATCATCAGCTTCCACTCGCTGGAGGATCGGCTGGTCAAGCAGCGCTTTCGAGACCTGGCCTTTGCCTCCAGCCTGCCCCCTGCGTTCGCGGCGCAGGAGGGAGAGCGCGCGGCTGCGGTGTGTGAGCTCGTCACCCGCAAGGCGATAGTGGCCCATGACGAAGAGATCGCGGCGAACCCGCGCGCCCGCTCGGCGCGCCTGCGCGCGACCCGCCGCACCGACGCCCCAAACCTCCCCGCACAAGCAAGCTTCCACCGATGACCCCGCCTCTGCCTCCCCGGCTCTATCGACTCCTCCGCAGCGGTGGTGAGGACACCCCGCGCAGCGCCATCGCCCTGGTGGTCGGCGCGATGATCCTGCTCACCGCGGTGCTGATGGTGCGGGTCGCGCGCCATCACGAGGTACGGCAGCTCGGCTACCGGCTCTCGGTGGCGCAGCGCCGGCTCACCGAACAGCGTGAGCTGTCGCGCAACCTGGAGCTGGAGCGCGCCACGCTGGTGGCGCCAGAGCGGGTGCGCGTCCTGGCCGGCAAGCTCGGCATGATCCCGGTGCCAGCCGATCGCATCCGAGTGCTCGGCGCCGCCGAGCGCGACGCCACGCCAAGCGACGCCGCGCCCAGCGACGCCGCGCCGGGAGGCAGGCCGTGACCGGCGCCGCTCCCGTGCTCCCAGCCGAGGCGCCGCGGCCGGCGCGAGGCGCCTCCACGACTCCCGGCGTGTCGCGCGCCGCGCACGCGCGCGCGATCGCCGCCATCGCGCTGCTCACGGTGGCGCTCTTTGGCATCGCGCTGCGCGCCTGGGGCCTGCAGGTCGGCTCCGGAGATCACTTCCGCGAGAAGGCCGCTCGCCAGCACGCGATCACCGTGGAGATCCCGGCGCCGCGCGGCGCCATCGTCGATCGCCTGGGCCGGCCGCTGGCGGTGACCGCCGACGCCGATTCGGTGTGGGCCGATCCGCGCGAGGTGCGCGATGTCGCCGCCACCGCCGAGCAGCTCGCGCGCTTGCTGGGCGTGGACGTGCGCAGCCTCGAAGAGAAGCTGGCGTCCGAGCGCCGGTTCGTGTGGCTCGCTCGCCGCATCAACCCGACGGTCATCGCCAGCGTGCGCGCGGCGAACCTCGCCGGCATCGAGATCAGCCCCGAGCCGCACCGCTACTACCCGGCGGGCGGCCTGGCCGGCACGCTGCTGGGGCGCTCCAACATCGACGGCCACGGCATCGATGGCATCGAGCTGATGATGGATCAGAAGCTGCGCGGCGAGCGCTCGCGGATCGCCGGCCTGCGCGACGCCCGCGGCCGCGCCGTCCTGGCCGACGGGCTGGCGCCGGCGCGCCCCGGCGCCCAGGTCCAGCTCACCATCGACCTCACCGTGCAAGCCATCGCCGAGCGCGCGCTGGCGGAGGTGGCGGAGCGCACCGCGGCGCGCAGCGGCGTGGTGGTGGTGCTCGACGTCGCCACCTCCGAGGTGCTGGGCATGGCGAGCTGGCCCAGCGCCGATCCCAACGACGTGCGCCCCGGGCAGCCGGCGGTGCGCAGCCGCGCGGTGGCGGACGCCTACGAGATCGGCTCGATCATGAAGCTGTTCACCGTGGCCGCGGCGCTCGACGCGCGCGCCACCACGCCCGACGAGCTGTTCGACGTGGAGGGCGGATCCTGGAAGCTCGGCTCCAAGACCATCCGCGACGTCCACCACGACTGGCAGCTCACCACCGCCGAGGTCATCAAGCGCTCGTCCAACATCGGCGCGGCCAAGATCGCGCGGCGGCTGGGCCGCGAGCGGCTCGCGCAGACGCTGCGCCTGCTGGGCTTTGGCAAGAAGACCGGCATCGAGCTGCCCGGGGAGCAAGGCGGCCTCTTGCGCGACGCGCAGCGCTGGCGAGAGATCGAGCTGGCGACGATCTCGTACGGCTACGGCCTGACCGTCACCCCGCTGCAGGTGACCGCGGCGCTGGCCGCGATCGGCCATCGCGGGCTGTGGCGCGCCCCGCGCATCGTGGCCCAGGTCCAGTCCGCCAGCGGCGAGGTGCTGGCGCTGCCGGAGCCAGCGGAGGTCCAGGCGATGCGCCCGGCCACCGCCGCGGCGATGTTGCCCATCCTGGCCTCGGTGTTCGAGGGCGGCGCCAAGAAAGGCACGGCGTCCGAGGTGGTGGTCGATGGCTTCCGCTGCGGCGGCAAGTCCGGCACCGCGCACAAGCTGGATCCGGTGACCAAGACCTACTCGCCTTCCAAGTATCTCTCATCGTTCGCGGGCCTCGCCCCCATCGACTCCCCTCGCCTGGCCATCCTGGTGCTGGTGGATGAGCCAAGCGGCGGCGACTACTTCGGCGGCAAGGTCGCAGCGCCGGTGTTCGCCAAGGTGGCGAGCGAGACCTTGCGCTACCTCGGCGTGCCCGGCAACGCACCGGCGAGCGCCGCCGCGGCGCAGGGCCGCTTGCACGCGGAAATGAAATCAGGGAGTCTGCGCGTTCGGTGACCATGAACCTGCGCTCGCTCTTCCTCGGAATTCCCGGCAGGCTGCTCGGCGCTGGAGCGCAGGGCGCCGCGCCCGCTGCCCCTGAGGTCGACGTGGCGGTCGACGTCGGCGACGCGGCGGTCGATGTCGGCAACGTCGGCGACGTCGGCCGCGTCACCTCGGACTCGCGGCAGCTCGCGCCCGGCGACGTGTTCGTGGCGGTGCGCGGCCGGCAGGTGGACGGCCACGCCTTCGTGGCCACCGCGGTGCAGCGCGGCGCGGCCGCCGTCGTGGTGGAGCGCGCGCAGCCCGGCCTGGCGGTGCCCCAGCTCGTGGTCGCGGACGCCGCGCTGACGCTCGGCCTCCTGGTGGCGCGCCGCGCCGGCGACCCGGCGGCCCGCATGACGCTGGTCGGGATCACCGGCACCAACGGCAAGACCACCACCTCGTTCCTCGTCGAGTCGATCCTGTCGGCCGCGGGCGCGCACCCTGGCGTCATCGGCACCGTCAGCTATCGCTGGGCCGGCAAGGTGGCCGACGCGCCGTACACCACCCCCACGCCGGACGTCTTGCACGACACCTTCGCCGGCATGCTGAGCGACGGCACCAGCCACGTGGTGATGGAGACCTCGTCGGCGGCGCTGGCCATGCACCGGCTCGCGGGCGTGCAGTTCGCCTGCGCCGCCTTCTCCAACTTGACCCAGGATCACCTCGATCTGCACGGCACCATGGACGCCTACCGGGAGGCCAAGCAGCTCCTGTTTCGCGATCACGTCCGCGGCGGGGTCGCCGTGATCAACGTCGATGATCCCGAGGGCGAGGCCATGCTGGCGGCGTGCCAGGGGACGCGGCAGCGCCTGCGCGTGTCCTCCGTGCTGCCGGGCGACGCCGCCGAGACCCGCGACAGCCAGCGGCAGGCCGAGATCAAGGTGGTGTGGTGCGAGTCCACCGTGCGCGGCATCCGCGCGCGCGTTCGCACGCCCTCGGGCGAGCTGACGGTGGAGAACCCGGCCCTCATCGGCAACTACAACGTGGCCAACCTGGCCCTGGCGATCGGCATCGGCGAGGGGCTGGGGCTGTCGCACGCCGCGATCGCCCTGGGCATCGCGCAGCTCCCCGGCGTGCCAGGCCGCGTCGAGCGCGTGGCCAACGTGGCCAACCTGGACCTGCTGGTGGACTACGCCCACTCCCCCGATGCGCTGCGCAACGTGCTGAGCGCGCTGCGCCCGCTGACCGCGCGCCGCCTGCTGTGCGTCTTTGGCTGCGGCGGAGACCGAGATCCGGGCAAGCGGCCCAAGATGGGCGCCGCGGTGGCCGAGCTGGCGGATCTGGCGGTGGTGACGAGCGACAACCCGCGGACCGAGGAGCCGCAGGCCATCCTGGACATGATCCTGCCGGCGGTGCCCGCGCCGTTCTTCGTCCACGCCGATCGCCGCACCGCGATCCGCGCCGCGGTGGCCGAGGCCGGCCCGGGCGACGTGGTGCTGATCGCCGGCAAGGGCCACGAGGACTATCAGATCCTGGGCCACACCAAGATCCACTTCGACGACCGCGAGGAGGCCGCGCTCGCCGCCGCGCTGCGGCCGCGGCTCACGCTGGCGGAGGTGGCGCAGCAAGCTGGCGGCACGCTGCACGGGCCCGACGACGTCGCCGCGCTGGTGGTCAGCGGCGCCGCGATCGACAGCCGCGCCGTCACCCCGGGGCAGCTCTTTGTGGCCATCCGCGGCCAGCGTCAGGACGGCGCCCAGTTCTGGCCGGCGGCCAAGCAGGCGGGCGCCGCCGCTGCGCTCGCTGGCGCCCCGATCCCCGGCGCCGCGACCTGCGTGGTGGCAGATCCGACGCTGGCGCTGGGCCAGCTCGCCGCGGCGCACCGGAGCTGGTGGCAGGGCGTACGCCCCGACGGCAAGCTCGTGGCCATCACCGGCTCCTCCGGCAAGACCACCACCAAGCAGCTCACCGCCGCCGCGCTCGGCGCCGCCGAGGTCACCCACGCCGCCGTCGGCTCGCTCAACAACGAGACCGGGCTGCCGCTGACGCTCCTGGGCCTGCGCGCCCACCACCGCTTCGGCGTGGTGGAGATGGGCATGCGCGGCGCCGGGCAGATCGAGTACCTGACCCGGATCGCCCGCCCCGACGTCGCGGTGGTGGTCAACGCTGGCGTGGCGCACCTGGAGCTCCTGGGCTCGCGCGACGCCATCGCGCAGGCCAAGGGCGAGATCTGGCAGGGCCTCGCGCCGGGCGGCGTGATCGTCCGGCCGGCGGACGACGAGCGCCTCGCGCGCTGGGCGCACACCCACGCGCCAGGCGCCCGCACGCTGACGGTGGCCAGCACGGCCGACCCCAAGGCCGACCTGGCGATCGTGGCGTATCGCACCGCCGCGCCGGGCGCGCACGTGCGCGTCCGGGTGCTGGGCGCCGAGCATGAGCTGGTGTTGCCGATGCCCGGCCGCCACGTGGCCTTCGACGCCTGCTGCGCGCTGGCGGCGGCGATCGCCGTCGAGGTGCCGGTGGCCGCCGCGCTCGAGGGCCTGGCGCGCAGCCAGCCGGCGGCGATGCGCGGCGAGCTGATGGAGGTGGCCGGCCGCCACGTGGTGGTGGACTGCTACAACGCCAACCCCGCGTCGATGGCCGCGGCGCTGGAGATGATGGGGGAGCTGGCGGAGGGGCGGCGCGTGATCGCCGTGCTCGGCGACATGCTGGAGCTGGGGCCCGGCGGCGCCGAGGCCCACGCCCAGCTCGCGCGCCGCGCGGTGGACGCTGGCTTCTACCTGGTGGGCCTGGGCGAGCTGACCTGCGCGGCCGCCGCGCCGCTTGGCGGCACCGCCACCGCCGTGCCCGACCCGGCAGCGGCGGCGGCCCAGGCCCTGTCCTGGAGCGATCCCGGCGACTTCATCCTGCTCAAGGCATCACGCGGCATGCGCCTCGAGCGCGTGCTCGACGCGATGCGGGAGGCTTGTAGCTGATGTTCTTCTATCTCTTCTACGACGTCCTCGCCGAGCACCTGTCCTGGCTGCGCGTGTTCCGGTACACGTCCACCCGCATCCTCGCCGCCGCCATCACCGCGCTGCTGCTCTCGTTCCTCATCGGGCCGTGGTTCATCGAGCGCCTGCGCAGCCGGCAGATCGGCGAGACCATCCGCAGCGATGGCCCGCAGACCCACAAGAAGAAGGCCGGCACCCCGACGATGGGTGGCTCGCTGATCCTGTTTTGCCTGGCCACCTCCACGCTGCTGTGGTGCGACCTGAAAAACCAGTTCGTGTGGCTGGCCCTGTCGGTGACCGTGGCCTTTGGCGCGGTCGGCTTCGCCGATGACTACGTCAAGATCGCCAAGAAGGACAAGAAGGGCGTCTCCGGCAAGCTGCGCCTGGCGGTGGAGTTCGCGGTGGCCGGCGCGGCCATGGCGTACCTGTTCTACTCCGATCTGATGTCCAGCGACGTCCGGCTGGCGCTGCAGCTCCCGTTCACCAACTTCTACGACGGCGGCTTCAGCATGCCGGCGTGGGCCTACGTGATCTTCGGCGCCTTCGTGGTGGTGGGCGCGGCCAACGCGGTCAACCTCACCGACGGCCTCGACGGCCTGGCCATCGGCCCGTCGATCATGAACGCGGGCACGTTCCTCATCTTCGCGTACATCGCGGGCGTGGAGACCACCATCCGAGACGCCACCGGTCAGTCGGTCACGCTCGCGCAGTACCTGCACATCGCGCACATCGACGGCATCGCCGAGCTCGCCATCTTCGCCGCCGCGCTCTTTGGCGCCGGGGTGGGCTTCCTCTGGTACAACGCCTACCCCGCGCAGGTCTTCATGGGCGACGTCGGCGCGCTGTCGTTGGGCGCGGCCATCGGCATGCTCGCGGTGCTCACCAAGAACGAGCTGGTGCTGCTCATCGTCGGCGGGCTGTTCGTGATCGAGGCGCTGTCCGTGATCATCCAGGTCGGCTCGTTCAAGGCCCGCGGCAAGCGCGTGTTCCGCATGGCGCCGATCCACCACCACTACGAGCTCAAGGGCTGGGATGAGCCCAAGATCATCGTCCGGTTCTGGCTCATCAGCCTGGTGTTCGCGCTGATCGCCCTGGGCACGCTCAAGCTGCGCTGACCCGCGCGCGCAACGCAGCGCGCGCGACGCCGCAGGCGCGCTGGCACCTGCAGGCGCGCTGGAGGCGCCCTGGCACCGGCAGGTTCCACCAGGCCGGGGCACGACGCCCCACCAAAGGGCCCTTGGCCCCGCTACGGACCTAGGAGTTGCGCCGGGTTGGACGGCTCTCTGGGCGGCACGCGAGTTGCTTTGTTACAGCTCGATGAACCGAGCGATCGTGATGGCGGCCTGCAGCGCCCTGCTTGGGTGTGTGGAACCAGCGCCCGCTGGCGTTGACGAGGTGGAGGCTGACGCGCTCGCAGAGGGCGTGCAACAGATCATCGGCGGCGCGGCGACCACCTCGGGGGAGTACAGCGGCGTGGCGGCGTTGCTCATCGGCGCCTCCGAGGTCTGCACCGGCACGCTGATCCATCCAGAGTGGGTGGTCACCGCCGCGCACTGCGTGTTCGGCAAGGCGGCGAGCTCGGTGAAGGTCGCGTTCGACAGGCTGGACATCAAGCTGGCCGGCGGCACGTTGATCGACGCCGCCACCATCATCCTCAACTCGCGCTACGAGTCCACCAAGTTCGGCGACAACGACATCGCGCTCATCAAGCTGACCACGCCGCAGCCTGGCCGGACCCGCTACGCCCTGCATCGCGGGATCCCGCCGCTGCTGAGCAACATCACGCTGGTCGGCTACGGCGCGACCTCGGCGCCGAGCACCGGCACCGGGATCCAGCGCAAGCTGGTGACCCGCAGCGTGGCGTGCAGCAGCGTCGGCAGCACCGCGCTCGACGCCAACGTGATGTGCTTCGACGCCAACGACGGCAACGGCACCTGCTTTGGGGACAGCGGCGGCCCGGCGTTGATGCTCACCGGCTCCGGACTGTCGATCGTCGGGGTGACCTCGTTTGGCGCCAACGCGACCTGCACCGGCTTTCACGCCGCCACGCTGACCGCGGGCGAGCTGGCCTTCCTGGACCTGCACGTGCCCAAGGATCCGGGCACCGGCAACATCGAGGATGACACCGGCGCCTGCGCGGCGAGCCCCGGCGGCCGCGCGAGCGCTGGCTGGTTGCTGGCGGTCGTGGCCATGGCGCTCGGCCGGCGCGGCCGCGCGCGCCGCCGGCGCGCGGTGACCCACCCGTCTTCGTGTTAGGGGGGCGCTCGTCGGTGGCGCAGGCGTCACCGACGAGCGCCAACCAGATTTTTTCGCGCCCGCGGCCCACCGCCGCAAGGAGACCGTGATTCCCTCAAGCCGGCTGCGCCGGAAATCCGCCGTCCCGCGGCGCGGGCAGACGCCGTGGAGGAGTAGGATGCACGCCTCATGGCGCAGAAGATCGACGCCGACGTCGACGTCCGACGGTTCGGCTTCGTGTCCGGACCGGGCGGACCTCGCCTGCTGTTTCCCCACGCCACCGCGCAAAACCTGGATGGCCGCAGCGGCTCGATGGCGTACGGCGCCAAGGAGCTCGCGTTCGACGGACTCGAGGGCCGGCTCGACGGTGTGCGCTGGCACGCCGAGGCAGCCTCGCTCGGCGAGGCCTGGCTGCGCGATGACAGCGGTCGGCTGGAGATGGCGATCGGGCGGGTGGAGCTGACCCACGGCTTTCTGCTGGTGCGCGCCGAGCGCGGCGTGGAGATCGTCGTACCGCACGCCTCGCTGTCAGACGTCCACCTGACCTTCCACGCGCCGCTCGACGGCCGGACCGCCGCCGCCGCCGCGCCCCCGAGCGCCGCCTTGCGGCAGGAGCGCCTGCGCTTCCTCGAGGGCGTGGCCGGCAAGATCAACCTCACGATCAAGGTCAAGCTCGACCTGCCGGTGCTCGGCCCCCGCAGCCTGGACCAGACCCTGCGCGTGCCCATCGTCGATGGCAGCCTGGACTTCCGGCTGCTCAACGAGAGCCTCGACTGGCTCGAGGGCGCGTTCCTCGATCTCGGCGTCGATCAGGACCGGCTGGCGGTGAGCTTCCGCGTGCCGATCTTTGGCTCCTCGCGCGACATCATCTCCTGGGCGCTCGACCGCGACGCCGGCGCGATGGCGCGCTTTGGCCGGGTGCCGCTGCGCTCGCTGGCGGACTTCCGGATCGGCCGCGGCGGCGCCACCGAGGGGCGAGCCGCGGACAAGAAGCGCTCGATCTTGCGCGCGCTCACGCTCGACAACATCGAGGTCGCCCTGTCCATGCTGGCGCCGCGACACCTGGAGGTCGGCGGCGGCATGATCCTGTTTGGCGGCGATGACACGCCCGGCATCGTCAACCTCCAGATCGCCGGCTCCATCGACAACCGCGCCGAGGGCAACCTGCGCGGCACCGCCGGCTCCGTGGACACCACCATCAAGGACCTCAAGCTGGGGCCGCTGTCGCTGACCGCCGACCGCCTGAGCTTCGATCGCGTCGAGGATCTGCAGATCGCCTTCGACGGCTTCGTGCCCAAGGCGGCGTCGTTCGCCGTCCACCGGGTCACCGCCTCCAACCTGCGGCTGACGATCTCCTGACCCCAGCGCCTCGGCCTTGCGCCGCTTCCGTGGGCTGGTCGACCTGCCGAAAGACTCGGACGGCCATGACCCGGTTCGTCGACGAACAGACCGGCGTGCAGTGGTGGCTCTTCTGGTTTCCAGATCTGCACTTGGCGCCAGGCCAACAAGTGACCGCTCGAGCGGCGCGCGCGAAGCCGTGTGGAAGTTCTGGTGAGGCCAGCGACTAGTTGCGGCGCGGGGCGCTGCGCATCGTCTCCACGCGGCGCGCCGCATCGGCGAAGGCTGGATCGCGCTTGACCACCATCTCGAAGTAGTAGAGCGCCTCGCTGGTGTCGTTCATGCCCTCGTAGGTGGCGCCGATCTCGTAGTACAGGCTCTGGCGCTCACGATCGCTGATGGACAGGGCGTGCAGCCCCAGCTTGAACTGGTTCACGGCCTCGGAGCTGTTGCCCATCTCGCGGTAGCAAATGCCGATCATCAGCCGCGACTGCACTTCCTTGCTGCCGCGCCGGGCCTTGTCGAAGGCCTTGATGGCCTCGTGAAAGAGGCCCATCTCCTTGTACGCCAGCCCCAGGTCGTAGTGGGTGTCGGCGTCCGCGTCGTCCACCGGCTTCTCGAGCATCACCGACGGAGCGCGCTGCTTGCGCGGCGGCATGACCTCCATGGGGATCTCGTCAGGCTCGCCGTGCATGGTGGGGACCTCTGACTCCTCGAGCTCTTCGCCGAACTCCTCCAGGTCATCGAGCTCGATGGCCTCGGTGCCGCCGGCGTCCTCGAGCGAGGGCAACAGCTCCGGGTAGCCCGCGTCGCCCAGGTCGCGCAGCTTGGCGGCGATGAGCGGGTGATCTGGAAATCGCGTGGACAGCGAGCGCAAGATCTCGAGCGCCTGCGTCACCATCTGCTGCGAGGCGTAGAACTCCGCTTGCTCGAGCTCCTCTTCGAGATCTCGAGCGCTGTCCAGATCTCCGTCGAGCGGCAGCTCCACCGCCGCGGTGTCGAGGCTGATCGAGCCGCCTTGATCGTCCACCGGCGTCTCTTGCTCTTCCCCGTACGGATCGAATGGCGAGCGGGCGACCGCGGCGTCGAACTCGCGCGCCTCGTGCGGATCGAACGGCATGTCCTCGGGCAGCATCACGCCGCCTGGGTAGCCAAGCTCGCTGGCGACCTCCAGATCGATCTCGCCACCGAACTCCGCGGCGGAGAGCTGGGCCTCCAGCCTGGCGTCGGCGTGGCCCGTGTCGAAGTCGTGCGGCTGGGGGCCGCGGCGGATGGGGGGCAGCGGCTCGTCGAGCCCGGCGAACGAGGCCTCCAGCGCGGCGTCGAACGCGGCCTCGGCGGCCTGCGGGTGGACCTCCATCCGCCCGCTGGCGCCGTACGCGGCGCCGCGGCCCGCCGGCGCGCTGCTCGACAGGCCCGAGGCCACCGCGCGCCCCGGCACGGTGCGCGCCACGCTCCGGCCCGACGGCCCAGGGCCAGCGGGCGCAGGCGGGTTCGATCCGCCGGCGCGCCAGGTGTGCGGCTCCTCCTCGAGGTCCAGCTCGTCGCCCAGCGAGCGCGAGGCCTGGCCCAGGAGCTCCATCGCCTGCGCGGCGGAGAGCTGGCGGGTGGTCTGCGAGGGCGACTCGCCGAAGTCATCGTTGCGCGGGCGCCCAGGCGGGCGGCCTGGCGCCGGGCTGCCGTGCGCCGCGCCGATCAGCTCGAGCGGATCGAAGTTGTCGATGGAGTCGGAGGGATCGCGATCACCGCCGTACTCCAGCTCGTCATAGCCGCCCGGCCCGGCTTCGGAAGCGAGCCGCGCGATCCGCAGCCGGAATCGGCGCGCCAGCTCCACCGCGCCGGTGTGCGCGCCGTTGATCGCCAGGAGCTCGCGCAGATAGGCCTCGGCGCGCTCCGGGCTCTCCGGTGCCACCAGCTCGGCCAGCGCGTACAGCTCGGCCTCGGCCTCGGCCTCGCGGCCCTGCGAGACCAGGATGTCCTTCAGGCGCTCGCGCGCCTCCACGTTGTGCGGGTCGAAGGTGAACACGCGGCGGAGGTGGTCGATCGCCTTCTGGTGCAGGTTGTACTTCACGTACACGTCGCTCTCGGCGAGCGTCTTGGCGATCTCCTCGGCGTGCAGCTCACCCTCGGCGGAGTTGGCGCGCACGTCGTGCGTGCCAAGCTGCAGCTCCTGCGAGAAGTCGCCGTCGTCGTAGTCTGGCAGCGCGAAGTCCACCGCCGAGATCTCCTGCTCCTCTAGCAAGGGCATGGAGCCGGTGGGCTGACGCTGGCCGAGCGCTGGCACCTCGTTGGTGAGCTGCAGCCGCGGCCGCTCAGCGGCAGCCACGGGCACGGGCTGGCGGCTGGCTTGCTCGCCCAGGAACGCGACCGCGTCCGCGTCATTGGGGGTCAGCTCGAGGATCCGGCGAAACACCTCCGCCGCGCGATCTAGCGACTTGTTGTCCTGGTGGATGCGCGCCAGCTCCTTGAGCACGGAGACGGTCTTGGTCTTCTGATCCAGCGCCTGAAAGGCCGAGGCCAGGAGCGCGAGCGTGTCGACGTCTCGCGGATCGGCCTTGAACGAGAGCTGGAGTTTGTGCAGCGCCCGCCGCGGATCATTGCGATGCAGATACAGCGCCGCCAGCTCGCGATTGAGCGCGTGGTTCTCCGGCTGATGAAACAGCAGGCGCTCGGCGACCTTGACGAAGTCATCCTGGCGGCCTTGCCGGCGAAGCTGCTCGCACGCCACGCCGAACGCGCCCACCGCCTCCTGGGTCAGCCCTTCCTTGGAGTACAGCTCGGCCAGCTTGATGCGGGTGGCGATGTTCTCGGGGTCCAGGTCGACGAGCTTTTGCACCGCGGCCAGCGCTTCGCGCGTGTTGCCCTCGCGGTGGAAGTGCGCAGCCACCGCCTCGAAGTGTTGCATCGCGTCCGAGAGCAACCCGAGCTGCCGGTACAGCTCGGCCAGCCGGAGGTTCACGTCGACGAGCCGCGGATCGAGCTTCAAGATCTGCTTGAAGACCGCCACGGCTTTGAGGAAGAAGCCCTGCTCCTGATAGAAGTGAGCCACCCGCAGATACGTCTCGATGGCTTCTTGCTTGCTGCCCTTCTTGGCGTAGAGATCGCCGATCTTGAGCCACACGCGAACGTCGTGAGGATCTTCGCGGACGATACGCAGGTACTCTTTGACCGCTTTGTCGAGCTGGCCTTTGTCGACAAACTTGCGCGCCGCGTCCATGACCTTCTCTTTGTTGAAGGCCACGGCGCTACGGCCACCCTTTCGGGGGCGCAGGGGCAAACAGGGATTCCCCGCGCATGGCAAAAGCGTACGTGGGCACCCTCCCCCGGTCAAGCCAAGGGATTCAGGAATCCCGAGAACTTGGATCTCCACAACAGACGGGTTTTCCTGACTTGGCGCCTTGGGTCCGGCCATTTTGCAGAGGCGTTACCGCCCTGCGGCAAAGGATCCTTTTCGCAGTGCGTCCAGACCGCGGCCCGCGGTGCGGCTCCGCAGCGCGCTTTGCGCTAGCGCGCGGGCTTGCCCTCGGCGAGGAGGCGCGCGACGAAGCCGGTGTCGAACTCGCCGCGCACGAACTCCGGATGACTGACGATCCGACGTAGAAACGGGATGTTAGTCCGGGGCCCTTCAATGACGATCTCGTCGAGGCAGCGGCGCGCGCGGCGCAGCGCGCTGGGTCGGTCCACGTCATGAACGATGACCTTCGCGAGCAACGAATCGTAGTTCGGTGGAACTACGTATCCGGCATACACGTGGGTATCGACTCTGACACCCAGCCCGCCCGGCATGTGCAACGCGGTGATGCGGCCTGGCCACGGCGCGAAGGTCTCGGGGTCCTCCGCGTTGACGCGCAGCTCGATGGCGTGGCCGTTGGGAACGCGCTCGCTGGAGAACGACAAGGGCTCGCCAGCGGCGATCCGGAGCTGCTCACGCACCAGGTCGAGCCCGGTCACCAGCTCGGTCACCGGGTGCTCCACCTGCAAGCGGGTGTTCATCTCCATGAAGTAGAAGCTGCCGTCGGAGTCCAGCAAGAACTCCAGCGTGCCCACGTTGGTGTAGCCGATGGCCGAGATCGCGCGCACCGCGGCGGCGGTCAGGAGCTTGCGGGTCTCCGGGGCCAGCGCGGCGGAGGGCGCCTCCTCGATGACCTTCTGGTGGCGACGCTGGATGGAGCACTCGCGCTCGCCCAGGTGCATGTAGTGGCCGTGCGTGTCGGCGGCGACCTGGATCTCGATGTGGCGCGGCTTCTGGCAGTACCGCTCCATGTACATCTCGGGGTTGCCAAACGCCGCCTGCGCCTCGTTGCGACCGGTGTTCCATGCGTCGAGCAGGCGCTCCCGCTCGTGGACGATCTTCATGCCGCGCCCGCCGCCGCCGGCGGTGGCCTTGAAGATGACCGGCAGGCCGATGCGGTCGGCGTTGGACAAGACGTCCGCCTCGGTGGCCAGGCCCACGGAGCCGGGCAGCGTGGGCACCCCGGCGGCGTTCATCGCCTCGCGGGCGCGGATCTTGTCGCCCATCAGGCGCATGGCGGACGGTGGAGGGCCGATCCACGTCAGGTTGCACTTCAGGCAGACCTCAGCAAACTCCGCGTTCTCGCTGAGAAAGCCATAGCCCGGGTGGATGGCGTCGGCGCCGGTGACCTCGGCGGCGGCGATGATCGACGGGACGTTGAGATAGCTCTGCCGCGACGGCGGCGGGCCGATGCACACCGCCTGGTCGGCGAACTTGACGTGCAGCGCATCGGCGTCAGCGGTGGAGTGAACCGCCACCGATTGCAGCCCCATCTCGCGCACGGCGCGGATCACGCGCAGCGCGATCTCGCCGCGATTTGCTACCAGAACCTTGCGGATCATGGACAGGCTCCGACGCGGGTCACGAGATCTTGAACAGGGGCTGACCGTACTCGACGACCGCGCCGTCCTCGACGAGGATGGAGGTGATCGTGCCGGCCACGTCAGCCTCGATCTCGTTCATGAGCTTCATGGCCTCCACGATGCAAAGGACCTGGCCCTTGTCCACCTTGTCGCCGAGCTGCACGTAGGACGCGGAGTCCGGGTTGGGCTTGCGATAGAAGGTCCCCACGAACGGCGAGGTGACCACGTGAGCCTTGTCATCCACCGCGGGCGCGGCCGCGGCCGCGGCGGGCGCCGCGCTGGGCAGCGAGGCGCCTGGCGCCGACATGACCATGTGAGGCGACGGCATCGACATCTGCACCACGGGCGCCGACGCGGCCGCCAGGTGAGATCCCACCACGCCGCGCCGCAAGGTCAAGGTTGCCCCGGGGAGATCGACGATGACCTCGGACAAGCCGTGCTCGGCGACGATGGCGGCCAGGCCGCGCACCGTCTCGACGATGCTGTCATGAGAAGAGGAGGGTTCGGAGGCGCGCTTGGGTTGCGTCGCCGGGGGCGAGGTCTTGGACTTTCCACGAACTGTCATGGTCACTCTTGTGGCGCCGCTTCTGGGTCGGCGCAGCGAACGCGGTTCGAACCTTCCACACACCGAAGGGCGGCGTAAAGCCCCAGGTAGTAGCTTTGTGCCCCAAAGCCGCAGATCTGCCCGACGCACCGCGCCGCGACCAGAGAATGATGACGAAATTCTTCGCGGGCGTGGATGTTGGATAGATGAACTTCAACGGTGGGCAGCGCGACCGCCTCGATCGCGTCACGCAGCGCCACGCTGGTGTGCGTGTAGCCGCCCGGGTTGATGACGATGGCGTCTGCCCAGCCGCGCGCGGCCTGCACCAGGGTCACCAGCTCGCCCTCCACGTTGGACTGCGCGCTGCGCACCTCGGCCCCGGCCGCCGCGGCGAGCCGGGCGAGTTCGGCGTCGATCTCGGCGAGGGTGGTGGTGCCGTAGACCGCGGGATCGCGCGTGCCGAGCAGGTTGAGGTTGGGGCCGTGGAGCACGCAGACGCGCCACAGCCGCGGCTTGGTCACCGGCGGCGTGGAGCCTTTCGCGCGCCGCGGCGAGCGTTCCGCGATGGCGCGGGTGGGCCGACGAGGAGCCACGAGAGCCGCGCGGCTCTAGAGCTGCGCGACGAGGTTGGGAGAAGCCAGGCGCATGAGGTACCGGCACTTGCCGAAGTTGCCCTCCGGCGCGATGGCGACCCCGACGAAGTACTGCGGCGTCAACATGCGGCACACCAGGACGAGCCGGTTGGCGCGCACGGTCAGCTCCTCGAGCCCGCCCACCTGCAAGCTCTCCGCGGCCTTGCGGATCTGCGTGAGGATGAACGAGAACTCCATCCCGACGGTGGTGACGTCCACCCGGCCGTCCTGGCGGACGTATGTCTCGACGGGGATTCCGTCGAGGCCCATGATGACAGCGGCGATGCCGCCATCGACGTTGTCGACGACCTTCTTGAGGATATCAGCGAACATGGGCCACCTCGGTGGGTAGCCTAGCGTAGGGAGTGAGCCGGCTTCCAGTGCCACATCAAGGAATCACGCCCCGCCGGCAAATCCGGGGCACGTCAGGGTGGCTCCCTGGGTGCAGCAATCCGTGGGGCCGTCCTGGTACGGGTTGCACGGGTTGCCCTTGCGGACGGTCTGCCCGTCCGGCAGGGTGGCGCCACACACGAACGCAGGCGCGATCACGCAGGCGCCGATGCGGTAGTCGCAGACGTTGACCGGGTACAAGAACGGCTCGCTCTCGAAGGAGCCGCCGCCCATCTTGCCATACAGCTTGAGGCGGACGTTGACGGTGACCCGCGGCATGGCGGAGGTCAACTTGGGCTGGATGAGCTTGAGCAGCTCGATGGGGATCACCGAGAAGCCCACGCCCGCGGTGCCGCCGTCCGGGCTGACCGCGGCGGAGAACGGGCTGGCGAACTTGACGAGCGCGGCGTAGGTGGTGAGCTCCTCGGCGGTGAACAGGTCCGGCTTGGAGAAGGTCAGATCGATCCTGGCGCCCTCGATGAAGGCGGTGCGCTGCGCGGTCAGCTTGCCGCCCGACGAGGTGGCGAAGTTCTGCACCACCGGCGTCAGCACGTAGTCGATGGGCGAGGTGGATTCGATGGCGCCGCCGCTGCGCCCGGTGGCGGTGAGCTGGGAGGAGACCACGCAGGCCTCGTCCGAAACGGCGAGGTTGCGGATGATGCGAACCGCGCCGTCGCCAGCGTCATCGACGCAAGCCGCGAGTGCCACGGCGACTAGACCGGCTGTGAGTGAGCGAACCATGAGGGCCTCCGTCGGAAATCCTATCAAACCGTGGCGCTGGGGCGCAAAATTCTCCGCAGCTCCGTCAGATCTACCGTGATCGGTAGGCATCGCCCTACCTCGCGAATGGCCACGAAGCGCACCCCGCCGGTGACTCGCTTCTTGTCCAGAGATAAGGCATCCCACGCTTTTTCATCCAGGTACGGCTCGAAGTCCGCGGAAAGGCCAGTGCGCGCGAGCGCCTCGACCACGCGGCCCTCCAGCTCGGGCGCGCACCCTGCGCCGGTCAGGTGATGTGAGACGCGACACGCCGCGACCAGGCCCAGCGCGACCGCCTCGCCGTGGAGGAGCTCGCCGGCGCTGGCGGTCTCGATGGCGTGGCCGAGCGTGTGGCCGAGGTTGAGCAGGACGCGCAGGCCGGCGGTCTCGCGCTCATCCTGGACCACGACCTGGGCCTTGTAGGCCGCGGCGCGGCGGATGACGTCGATGAGCTCCGGCGGCGCCTCGCCGCCTTGCAGCGCCCAGGGCGCGCACTCCCAGACCGCCTCCCACATGGCCTCGCCGTCGAGCAGCGCGTACTTCCACAGCTCGCCAAAGCCGGCGCGGCGCTGCCGAGCCGGCAGCGTGGTCAAGGTGTCGAGCGCGGCGGCCACCGCGCTCGGCTGCCAGAACGCGCCGACGAGGTTCTTGCCGGCCGGCGTGTCGATGGCGGTCTTGCCGCCGATCGCGGAGTCGGTCATCGCCACCAGGGTGGTGGGCACCTGCAAGATCGGCAGGCCGCGCAGCACGGTGGCGGCGACGAAGCCCGCGAGATCTCCGACGACGCCGCCGCCGAGCGCGACCACCGTGGTGTCGCGGTCGACGCCGTGCCCCAGCAGCGCTTCACACAGCGCCTGGTACTGGGCGAAGCACTTGGCGCCCTCGCCGGCGGGGACCACGCACACCGGCGCGTGCGCGTGCGCGTCGCCGAGCGCGGCGCGGAGCGGGCCGAGCCACAGCGGCGCGACCTGGTCGTCCGTGATGATGACCACGCGGCCAGCCGGACGGACGTGCCCCAGCGCCCCTTCGAGCGAAGCGGCCAGCGTGATGGGGTACGTGCGCTCGCCGAGGCCGACCAGGACGGCGTCGCGGCGAGCCGGGCCCAGCGCCTGGTACCGCGTGGCCAGCGCGGCCACGGCGCTGACGACCTGCTCGACCGGCAAGCTGGCGTCGACCACCGCGTGCGCCTGCCGGTAGAACGGCTGCCGGCGCTCGGCGAGCTCGACGATACCGCTCCAGGGCCTGGCCAGGAGCGGGCGCGCCGCGACGTCGCCAGCGCGCTCCACCGCCAGCTTGGGATCGATGGCGAGCGTGACCACCAGGCCGGCCTGGCGCATGCGCGCGAGGTTGTCGCCGTGCGCGGCCGCGCCGCCCCCGGTGGCGACCACGATGCCCTCGGGGAAGCGCCCCGCCTCGTCGAGGATGTGGCGCAGCGCCGCCGCTTCGATCTTGCGAAAGCGCGGCTCGCTGCGCCCGACCAGGGCCGCCGGCGTCTCGCCGGTCTCCTCTTCGATCACGTCATCCAGGTCGATGAAGCGCCGGGACAGCCTGGCGGCGAGCCGCCGGCCCACGGTGGTCTTGCCGGAGGCCGGAAAGCCAATGAGGAACAGCGGATCCATGCCGGCACTATGCGCGATGTCTGCGGCCGAAGGAACCTGCACGTCGCGAGCTGGCGCTACGGGCTATTCTGGCAGCGCAGGAACGCCTTGTTGGTGATCTTCGGAGTGATGAACACCAGCACCTCGGTGCGCGCGTCGTTCTCCTTGCGGTTCTTGAAGAACCAGCCGAGGACCGGCAGATCCCCGAAGAACGGGACCTTGGAGTACGAGAGGCCGGCGTTGCGGGTGTAGATGCCGCCGAGCACGGAGGTCTCGCCGTCGTTGACCAGCAGCGTGGTGCGCGCCTCCTTGCGCAAGATCGTCGGGTCACCACGAGCGCCGGTGTTGACGAAGTCGGGCTCGTTCTTGGTCACCGTCAGGTCCATGGCGATCGCGCAGTCGCGCAGCGACACGTACGGCTTGACGGTCAGGCTCAGGTCCGCCGGCACGAACACGGTGTTGGTGCCCTGCGCGGACAGCACCTGGATGGGGATCGACACGCCCTGGCTGATCTTGGCCTCGGTGTTGTTGAGCACCGTGATCTTCGGCGCCGAGATGATGCGCACCGAGCCGGTGCCCTCGAGCGCCGACAGGCGCAGGTTGACGTTGTAGTTGCCGCCGATCGAGCCGAGCGACAGCCCGAGCGCGCCACCAGCGCCGGAGCCGACCGCGGCGGGGAGGTTCACGGCGAAGTCGGAGGGCGTGGGGATGCCGCTGCGCACCGTGGTCGCGTCCTCGGCGCCGCCGGTCACGCCGATGCTCGACGGGAACAGCAGCCCGGTGGCGTTGCCGCCGTCCGGTCCAGCGACCGCGCGACCACCCCACTGCACGCCGATCTCTCGGTTGTAGCTGGAGCGCGCCTCCACGATCCGGGCCTCGATCGAGATCTGCGGCGTCTGCGTGTCGAGCTGCAGCGCCAGCGCGCGGACCTCTTCGCGGTTGGCGCGCACGTCGTTGACGATGAGCGCGTTGGTGCGGTCGTCGACCTCGATCTTGCCCTTGGGGGAGAGCAAGGGCTGCAGCTTGGTGCGCAGGTTCTCGGCCGACGCGTAGTTGAGCGTCAGGACATCGGGGCGCGGCGCCTCGGAGCGCACGGCGGCGGCGCGGCGCGCGGCCTCGGCCTCGTCTTCTTCGTCGAGCTGCTTGCGCTGCGCCACCCGGATGAGGTTGCCCTCCTGGCGGTACCACAGACCCTTGGACGCGAGGATCACCTCCAGCGCCTGATCCCACGGCACGCGCTTCATGCGCACCGTGACCTTGGCGTCGACCTCGTCGGGCACCACGATGTTGACCTTGCCCACGTCGGAGAGCAGCCGCAGGAGGTCGTGGATGGGGGCCTCCTTGAAGTCCAGCTCCACCGTCGGCCCGCGGTACACCTTGCGGCGGCGGTTGCCGGGGTTGACCTGGGTCACCGTCTGCTGCGCGACCGGCGTGGACGCGGCGCCAAAGCCGCCGATCACCGGCGGCGGCAGGTTCTGGGTGCGCGGACGACGCGCCACCTGGCCGGAGGCAAACCGCCAGCTCACGGTGTCGCCGCGGCGCATGAGCTCCGGCGTGGCCGGGCCGGTCAGATCGACGACGACGCGGACCCGGCCGGGGACCTTGCGGTCGCGGAACGAGGACACCGAGCGGATGGCGCCGCCGTAGCGGCTCACGTCGAGCTTGCGCTCCAGCTTGGCCGGCAAGGTGGCGTCGTCGATGATGAGCTCGGCGCGGCGCGCCGACAGCTCGCCGGTCTTGACCTTGGCGGCGCCGGTGACGCGCAGCTCGATGAGCGGCTCGTCGCCATCGCCGTGGAAGGTGATCGCGGCGACGTCGCCGGCAGGCGCGGCAGCGGCGGCAGCGGCAGGGGCGGCAGCGGCGGCAGCGGCCGCAGGCGCCGGGGCGACCTTGGCGGAGGCCAGCGCCGGCGCGGCCTTGGCGGCGCGCGCCGGGGTGAGGCTTGGCGACGGAGACAACGACGACGGAGCCGACGACGACGGAGCGGCCAGCAGCGGCGCAGGCGCCGTCGTCGGGCGCGGCGCGGCCTGGGCCTGGGCTTGCGACTCCGCGGCGCGCTTGCGCAGCCGCGCCAGCTCGCGCTCCTCCGCCACCCGACGCTCCGTGAGCTGGGCGCGACGGTTGTCTTCGCGCTCCGCTTCTTCGCGAGCGCGAGCGGCGGCGTCCTTGAGGCGCGCGACCTCCGTGGCCTGCTCGGCCACCGCGGCGCGGCGCTCCGCGAGCTCGGTCTCGGCGCGCTGGCGGGCGGCGGCCAGCTTCTGCGCCTCCTCCTGGGCGCGCTGCTGCTCGGCGGCGCTCGCGCGTTGCCTGGTGGCAGCGAGCGCCGCGCTCTGCGCCTTGTCGGCCGCGCGCCGCTCGACCTCCAGCGTCTTGGCCGCGCGCTCGGCGTCAGCGCGGCGCACCGCCAGCTCGGCAAGCCCTGCCTCCGCGGCGCGACGCTCGACCTCGGCGCTGCGGCGGGCGGCCTCGGCGGCCTGACGCTGCGCCTCGGCGGTCCGCGCCGCGCCCTCGGCAGCCTGACGCTGCGCCTCGGCCTTCTGCGCTGCGGCCTCGGCGGCCACGCGCAGCGCTTCGGCGGACTGCGCCTCGGTCTCTGCTTGCTGGCGACGCTCGCCGGCGCGGCGCGCCGCGGTCTCGGCGGTCCGCTGCCGCTCGGCGGCCTCGCGCAGCTTGCTCTCGCTGTCCTGGCGCTGGCTCTCGACCTGCGCCAGCGCGCTGCGCTTGCGCAGAAGCTCGGTCTTGGCGTCCGCCGCCGCGCGCTCCGCCTGCTGGCGCTGCGCCTCGGCCTGCGCCGCGGCGCGGTTGACCTCGGCCAGCCGCGCTTGCGCCGCCTTGGCCTCGGCGTCCAGCCGCTGGCGGTCGGCGCGGGTCTGCGACGACGCCTGATCCCGCGCCGCAGCCGCGCGCGCCGCCTCGGCCTGCGCCGCCTGACGCTCGCGCGCCGCGGCGGCCACCACCTCACGGGCCGAGGCCTCGCGGGCCGAGGCCTGGCGCTCGGCGATCTGCGCCGACTCCTGCAGCTTGGCCGCGGCCTGGGCCTGGCGCTCCAGCTCGGTGAGCCGGCTGTTGGCGGCCGAAACCTTGGTGTTGGCCTCGCTGAGCTTTTGCTGTGCCTGCGCGAGCGCGGACTGGGCGTCCACCTTCAGCCGGTCCGCGTCCTGGCGAACGGCCAGGGCGGCGCGCTGCGCGGCCTGCGCCGCCTGCTGCGCGGCCTGCGCCGCCTGCTGCGCGGCCTGCGCCTCCGCCTGGCTGACGCTGGCCTGCCGCCGGCCTCCGCCTCGCCGCGGACCTTCGCCGCCTCCTGCCGCGCGGCCTCGGCGTCGAGCTTGGCGCGCGAGGTCTCCTCGGCCAGCGCGGCCTGGCGCTGGCTCACACGTTGCCGCTCGGCCTCGACCGCCGCGCGATCCTTGGCGACCTGGGCCTTGGCCTCCGCGAGCTCTCGACGGGACTGCGCGAGCTCCCGCTCGTTCTGTTGCTTGGCGGCCTGCGCGGCCGCGCGGGTGCGCTCCGCGTCGGCCTGCGCTCGCTCGGCGGCCTCGGTGGCCTGCGCGGCCTGCGCGTGGGACGCGGTCGCCGCCGCGCTCGCCCGCTCGGCCTCGGCCTGCGCGCGCTCGGCGCGCTGCCTGGCCGCCACCGCCGCCGCCTTCTCGGCGTCCTCGCGGCGAAGGTCACGCTGGCTGGCGACCGCCGCCTGCTCGGCGCGGGTGGCCCGCTCGGCCTGCTCCGCGGCGATTTTGCGAAGGCGCGCGGCTTCCCGCTGGGCGCCCGCGGCGCTGGTCGTGGCCAGCGTCGCCTCGTGCTCGGCGCGCTGCCTGGCCGTCTCGGCGGCCTGCCGCGCGCGCTCGGCTGCGTCCAGCGCTTGCCTGGACTGCTGCTGGGCCACCGCGGAGCTGGCGGTCAGCCGCTCCTTCTCGGCGCGCAGGTGCTCGGCTTCAGCGCGCGCCGCCACGGAGTCCCGGCGCGCCTCTTCAGCGGAGGCCTTGACCCGCGCCGCCTCGGCGGCGCTGACCTGCACCGGCGCCGCGTCGCGAGCGCTGACCAGCACCAGCAGGTCCTTGCCATCGATCTTGACGTCGTATCGTCCCGGTCGCGCGAGCGAGACGATGACCCGCACGCCCTTGCCGCCATCGGACAGCGGCTGCGCGCCGACCGCGCCCACCGCCCAGGTGTTGGCGGCCAGCGACAAGCCGGCCTCGTGCCCGCGCAGCTCATCGGTGAGCTCGGCGCGCGCCAGATCCAGCACCACCCGCGAGGGCCGCTCCAGCTTGTACACCGTGAAGGTGGCCACCTCGCTGCCGGCGATCCGCACCTGCGTGGTGCCGCTGTCCTCGGTGAACGTGATCGCACGGATGCGGTTCACGCTGTCGGCTACGGCGAGGTTGCCGGGCGCCAGCGCCGCCACGAAGATGGCGGCAACCAGCGGGATAGCCCAGGGGGGTCGAGTCGTTGCAATCATGGTGCTCCTCGGGAGCGAGCTGTCGAAGGACCAAACACCGTCGCCTACCAGCGCAGAGGCCTGGGCCCAGCCCAGAACCTCGCCCGCAGAACGGGCGCCGGAAAATTTTCGCCCGGCCCGGCGCCGGATCACAAATTTTTTCCCGCCGTCCGTCGCTGGCGAAGCGGTCACTTGCCCGGCGCGGGCGGGATCTTGTCGGGCGCCGGCATGGCCGGCGCGGGCGAAGCTGGCGCCACCGCCGCGCCCGCCGCAGCAGGCGCCACCGGCTGCGGCGCCACCACTGGCACCGGGGCGTCGTCCTCCCCGGAGTCGCCGCGCGACATCGGCAGCTCCTCAGGGTACAGCGGGATGGAGCGCTCCTCCGCGACCCGTGGCACGCCGGACGAGCCGACCTCGGGCATCACCTCCAGGGTGACGTAGCCCGCGCCGATCTCCTTGACCCGGGCCTTCTCCTTGCCGACGCAGTCGCCGCGCGTGACGATCTGGCCCAGGTTGGCGGTGTCCTGCATCAGCGCATAGCGCCGCAGCCCGCGCGAGACGATGCCCACCAGCTTGAGATCGCGGATGCTGTAGTTGGTGGCGACCATCTGCTTGGCGGTACACATGTCCGTCGCCTGCACCGCCACCGACGAGCGGGTGTCGAGGATGCCGGACGACAGGATGAACGAGCGGAACGGATCCCGGTTGTCGCCGTCGAGGTCTTGCATGAAGTCCGACTCCCGGAACTGGTGGCGGACGCCCGCGGCCTGTTCGTCGGCGGTCATCAGATCTTCCAGGTGCCGGTAGGTGGTCAGCGCGCTCTTGCCGGTCGCCTTGACCGGCCGGCCCGCGGCGGGACGCGCGGACTGCGCCGCGGCGGGCGCGCGCGGCGGGGGAGAGTCCTCTTCGCTGTCCCCGCAGGCGGCGGCGACGAAGGTGGTGGCGAACGCCAGAGGTACGAGGCAGGAAACGCGCATGGTCAGAGGCCCCCCTCGAGCGCGCCGGCCTTGCCGGCCGGCTTGGGCGCAACCGTCGGCCCTTGGTCGTCCATCCCGGAGCCCTTGCGCGTGCGCTCGTCTTGCTTGCGCGCCGCGTCCTCGGCCTTGCCGCGGAGGCCACCGGACGCGCCGGCCTTGCCGCCAGCGGCGGACTCATCCACCTCCTCTTGCCGGAACGTGGACGCCGTGAACTTGGCGGTGAGGTGGATCTCGCGGTCCTTGACCTGCGGGTTGGTGAGCTGCAGGTTCTCGATGGTGACGATGCGCTCGCGATCTTGCTCCCCGCCAGCGGCCGCGCCTTCAGCGCGGACGCCGCGCTGCTGGATGAGCGATGCAAAGAAGCGCTTGAGCTCGAAGAACGTGCCGGTCAGCTCGAGCTCCACGGGCACCTTGACGAAGGCCGCCACCGGGACGTCGCTCTTGTACTCCCACTTGCGGATCTCCACGCCGGCCTCGTTGACCTTGCGGTTGAGCGTGTCGAAGAACGCCGGCAGCTCGGCCCCGGTGGGCAGCGCCTTCTGGTTCTCGTCGATGATGCGGCGGAGCTTGACCATCTTGGTCTGCAGCTCACGGAACGCGACCTCGTCTCGCTCCATCTGCGCCTTCTTGGCCGCCATCTGCTGGCTGCTGGCGCGCGCGCCGGTGAGCTTTTCGTCGAGCGGCTTGAAGCCAAACTGGTAGTACAGGCCGACGATGGCGAGGAAGATCGCGGTGAACACGCCAGCCTTGTACCCGGTGGGCTTGCGCGCAAAGTCTTCGAGAGCCGCGCTCGCCATCAGTACACCAGCTTTCCGGTGATCGTGAACCGGTTGTAGGAGATGTTGGAGCCCTGCTCGAGCACGCGCTCGCTGCGCATCGGGGTGACGTCAGCGAAGTAAGCAGAGGCCTGCAGGCGCTTGGCGAACTGGTTGACGTCGCCGTCGGACTGGGCGCCGCCCTCCAGCTTGAACACGCCCTCTTTGTCCGCGAAGCTGATGATCCAGACGTGCTTGGGATCCCATGATTGATCGAGCTGGCGGTTGGGATCGCTCTTGATGCGCTGAGACATCTCCATGGTCATCGTCGGGTCCTTGCCAGGCGTCAAGATCGCGCCCAGCTCCTGCAACACGTACGCGGGGACGATCTTGGCGGCCAGCAAGGTCTCGATGGCCTCGCCGCGGATGGTCGCCGCCTCGGCGGCCTTCTTGAGCTCATCGAAGCCCTTGAGGCTCTCCTTGAGCGTGGCCAGCTCGCGCTGCACCACCTCGTTGGCCTCCTCCAGCTTGGACAGCTCGCGCTGCCGGGGCACGTGCAGGAGCCCGACGATGGCGGCGGTCGCCGCCAGCACGGCGCCAGCGCCGACCCACACGTCCTTCATGCCCGGCTCGGACGCGCGCTTGACCTTGCGCTGCGGAACGAGATTGATCTTGATCATCGGCTCTGTCTCCTCACTTGTCTCACTTGTCGTTGGGCGCGCGCATGGCCAGCCCAACGCCAATTAGGGCCTCGGAAGAGTGGGACGCCAGGTACTCGCGGTCGAGCGATTCGTCGATCTCGACGCGACGCCAGGCGTCGATGACCTCGATGGGCAAGCGCGATCGACGCTCGATGGCGCGGTGGAGGGACGAGACCTTGGCGGTGCCGCCGGCCAGGCAGATGCGCGCGACCGTCGAGTCCGAGGTGGTCGCCAGGAAGAAGTCGAGCGAGCGCTGGAACTCGCCAGCTATCACCTCGGAGACCCCCTCCATGACCCGCAGGACCTCTTGCGGCACCACGCCGTTGTCCGAGCCGGTGCCGCCGACCTTGTAGGCATCGGCCTCCTCGTGGCTGATGCTGAGCTGCTTCTGGATCTCCTCGGTGTAGGCGTTGCCACCGATGGTCACGTCGCGGGTGAACAGCGAGATGCCCCCGCGCACGATGTTGATGTTGGAGATCGCGGCGCCGATGTTGATGATCACCACCGTCTCGCGCGCGTCCAGCGTGTAGTTGGCCTCGAAGCCGTTCTGGCTGGCGAACGCGGCGACGTCGATCACCTGCGGCACCAGCGAGGCGTCGCGGCACACCTGCATGTAGTCGGAGACCACGTCTTTGCGCGCCGCCACCAGCAGCAGCTCGGTCTGGCCGGTGGCGTTCTGCGGGTTGGTGACGTGGTAGTCGACCTCCACCGAGTCGGCGCCAAACGGGATGTGGTGGCTGGCCTCGGTGAGGATGTTGCGCGCCAGCTCGTCGGGGCGCATGGCCGGCACGGCGATCTTCTTGATGATCACGGAGTGGCCAGCGAGCGCGATGGCCACGTCCTTCTGCCGGAGCTTGAGCCGGCTCCACAGCGCGCGAATGGCCTCCACCACCGCCCCTTGGTCCATGATCATGCCGTCAACGATGGTCTGCGCGAACAGCGGCTGCATGCCAAAGGCCTGCAGCGACCAGCCCGAGCCGCGCTTCTTGAGCTGCACGGCCTTGACGCTGCTGGAACCGATGTCGAGCCCGATGCATTGCTTGGCCATGAAACCTCTTGGAGAACAAAACGCCTTCTAACCGGCCTACCTAGACTTACAAGGTAGGACAACACGTACACGATCGCAAAAAAGCGCCCGTTTCGGGCCGTAATCCATTGGAATCCATGACTTCATCGAATGCCGTACTCCTTGATCTTGTAGAGCAGGGCGCGATGGCTGATCTCCAGCAGGCGTGACGCCACGGTGCGGTTGCCGTGGGTCACCACCAGGGCGCGACGGATCAGGTCCTCCTCGAGCGCGCGCGTGGCCTTCTTGATCGAGAGGTCCGCCGCGGGATCCGAGGACGCCGCCGGCAAGGGCCGCAGCGGCAACATGCTGGCGATGAAGGCGGCGTCGAGCTCCGGCCGATCGCAGAGCACCAGCGCGCGCTCCAGCACGTTCTCCAGCTCGCGCACGTTGCCCGGCCAGGGGTGGCGCTCCAGCACGGTCAGCGCATCCGGCGGCAGCAGCAGCGCGCGGCGGTGGCGCTCGCCGTGGCGGGCCAGGAAGTGGGAGGCCAGCCCCGCCACGTCGCGCCGGCGCTCGCGCAGCGGCGGCACCACCAGCGGCACCACCGCCAGCCGGTAGTACAGGTCCTCGCGGAAGCGGCCCTCGGCCACGTCGGCAGACAGATCGCGCAAGGTGGCGGCGATGAGCCGCACGTCGATGGAGATGGAGGTGTTGTCGCCGACGCGGCGGATCTCTGATTCCTGAAGGACCCGCAAGAGCTTGCTCTGCAAGGCCAGCGGCAGCTCGCCCACCTCGTCGAGGAACAAGGTGCCGCCGTCGGCCTCTTCGAACAGCCCGGCCTTGTCGCGGATGGCGTCCGTGAAGGCGCCGCGGCGGTGGCCAAACAGCTCGGACTCGAGCAGCGGCGCCGGCAGCGCCGCGCAGTTGATGGCGACGAAGCGCCGCTCACGGCGCGGCGAGGCCTGGTGGATGGCGCGGGCCACCAGCTCCTTGCCGGTGCCGCTCTCGCCCAGGATGAGGACGGTGGTGCGGTGCGCGGCGACCCGCGCGATGGTGTCGCGCACCACCGCCATCGCCGGGCTCTCGCCCACGAGCTGCACCGGCGGGCCGGCGCTGGCCGAAGAGGGCGCGGCGCTCACGGGGCGCGGCGCCTCGCGCGGCAAGGACTCGATGCGGCGCAGCGCGAGCGCGAGCTGGGTCTCGTCGACTGGCTCGCGCATCACGTCCGCGGCGCCCGCGTCCAGCGCGGCCAGCGACGGGGCCAGGTCGCGCGACGCCACCACGGCGATCACCGGCGAGCGCGGCTGGTGCTGTTGCACCGCGGCGGCGATGGCGGCGGGCGCGATGATGGCGCGACAGTCGCGCTCGGTGAGCCAGCGCATCGCCGCGTCCACCTCGCACAGCGCCGCCACGTCGTAGCCGCGGTGATCGAGCATGACGTGGAGCTGACGCCGATGCTCGTCATCGGGGCCGAGCAAGAGGATGCGACCGCCTCGCGGCGGCGCATGGCTCCGGCTCGTTGCAAGGGCTTCGCTCACGTCGAGAAATCGTAGCATGCGCGCCTCGACGCACCGAGATTTTGCGCCGAGCGCCAGGCCGAGCGCCAGGTATGCCCGGGTGTGCGATCGCGCTGCGCGCGCCGCGCGCCAGCGCGATCAGGACAGCTCGGAGATCGCGGCGGACCAATCGAGCCCACCTGCCAGGCGGCCCTCTGCGCGGTCGGCCTTGCCACCGCCGCGCCCGCCGACTCGCGCAACTAGCTGCTTCCACAGCGCCGCGCAATCCAGCGTCGAGCCGGGCGCGCGCGCCAGCAGCACCATCGCGCCGCCGGCGTCATCCGGCGCGTACAAGAGCGCGTCGCGGCCGGCGGCGACCAGCCGCAGCGCCACCATGCGCACCAGCTCCGGCTCGTTGGGCAAGCTGGCGACCACCCGGCCCTCGCCGGGCAGCGAGCCCGCGAGCTGGGTGGCCAGGCGCCCGCGCAGCGCGGTGAGCTCGGCGCTGACCGCCTCGGAGGACTGGCGCAGCTTGTCGATGGCCGCGGGGACCTCCGTGGGCTGGCAGGAGAACGCCACCGCCAGGCGCCGCAGCACCTGGTCATGCGAGAACAGCTCCAGCCGGCCGCGCCGCGCGGCGGTGAAGGTCACGCGGGTCATGCCCTTGTAGCGCTCCACGCCAGCGACGCGAATCGCGCCAAGCTCGGCGGTGCTGGCGCAGTGCGTGCCGCCGCACGGGGAGTAGTCGAACTCGCCGATGGCCACCACGCGGATGTTGGCGTCCACCTTGGGATCGCGGCGCAACGACAGGCGCGCCAGCTCGGCGGCGGTGGGGAACCAGGCGCGCACCGGCAGGTTGTCGTCGATGAGCGAGTTGGCGAGCTCCTCGGCGGCGGCGAGCTCCGCCTCCGGGATGCGGTCGCGCGCCAGGTCGATGGTGAGCGTGCTCTCGCCCAGGCGCGCCGAGGCGGTGGGCGCGGCGGCCCGATCCAGGAGCGCGCCAGAGAGCAGGTGCTGCGCGGTGTGCTGCGCCATGTGCTGGCGCCGGCGCGCCCAGTCCAGCTCGCCCTGCACCAGGGCGCCCACCGGCAACTCCGGGGCATCCGCGGCTCCCGCGGCCAGCACGTGGTGGATCACGCCGTCGTCGTCGATCTGGACGTCGCCCACCGCCACCTGCGCGAGGGTCCCGCGATCCCCGAGCTGCCCTCCAGCCTCGGGATAGAAGCAGGTGCGATCCAGGATCACCGAGGGCGTGCCCCTCCAGGTCGAGCGGGCGACGACGAGCGCCTCGAACGTTCGCCGGTAGGGATCTTCGAAGTACAGCCGGGTCGTGGACATGCGTTGGCCTGATGTACCACGCCTTCGATGCGGCCTTTCTCGCTCAGCGCTCGAGGAGCGCGCGCACGCGGGCCAGCGCCGCGGCGGCCGGCGCGGCGCGCGCCAGCGACAGCGAGGTGAACAGCGCGGCGAGCACGGCGTGCGCGTTGCGCTGCGCCGCGAACAGGACCGGATCGAATGGGCTTGGCCAGCCCGCGCGGATGGGCTCCGCCAGGCGAGCCAGGAAGCGGTCGAGCGCCGGCGCCGGCAGGGCGCCGCGGTCGATGAGGGAGCGCAGCGCGGCCACCACCCGATCTTCTTCGCCGTGATGTAGCGAGTAGCCGTGGCGACGCACGATCAGGTCGGCGAGCGCGGCGGCGAGCCGCTCGGCCTGGCCCGCCGAGAGCCGCTGGTGGCGTCCCAGCATCTTGATCCAGTCCGCGGTGTGCGCCGCGGCGTGGGCCCAGCCGCGGCCCGGCAGGTAGCCGCGCAGGTCGAGCTCCGCCCCGGCGTAGCGCGCCGCCGCCGCCACTTGCTCCTCGAACTCCGCGTCGCTCCACGTGGGCGCCGCCAGCTCGCGCGCCGCCACCAGGGACAGCACCAGCGCGGCGAACGAGCGCGCGAGCACCGCGTCGCTCTCGCCCGGGGGGATGCCGCCTGGCGTGAGCTGGGCGAGCAGCCGCCCGCGCAGGCGGCGCACCTCCGCGTCGTCGAGCGCGCGCCCCGCCACCAGCCAGCGCACGAACACCTCGTAGCCGATGCCATCGCGCACCTCCGGATCAGGCGACGCCAGGCAAGCGAGCGCCAGCTCCACGAGCTCCGAGGCCGGCGGCACCGCCGGGGGCACCGCGCCGGTCAGCCAGCGCCGCAGCGGCGCGAGCTCGGCGGCCGGTGGCGAGGCGAGGCGACCGTCGGTGGGAGCAGCGGGCGCAGCAGACGCAGCGGGAGCAGCAGGCGCAGCCTGGGCAGGCGCAGCGGGCCCAGCGGGCCCAGCGACGGCGCCGGTCCCAGCTTGCGATCCGCCACAGGCCAGGTCGCACCACAACAACAAGAGCAAAAGCGAGCGCTTCACCTCTGCCAGTATCCGGATCTCCGCTGGCCGCACAAGCCGCGCGTGCGTGCGACCCCTGCGACCACGCGCTGCGCACGCAGCCCCGCGCGTTGCCAGGCGGTGCCAGCCTTGCAGCGCGCCTGGTTCGCGCGCGCTCAGGCCACGCGCAAGAGACAGATCTGCAGATAGCGATCCCGCGCCTGCGCCACCAGGGTGGGATAGTCCGGCGGCAGCCCGCCCTGCTCGAGCACGATGCCCACCCGGCCCGCGGCGCGCAGGCCCTTGTGCGCCAGCCGCGCCAGCGAGCCCAGCTCGTGGGTGTTGGCGGCCAGCCACAAGAGGCCGCCGGGCGCGAGGACGGCCGCGGCCTGGCCGATGAGCTCGGGGTAGTCGCGATCCAGCGTCCACGGCTTGCCGCGCGCGGTGGAGAAGGTCGGCGGATCGATGAGGATCAGATCGTAGCGTTCGCGGTCCTTGTCGGCGCGGGTCAGGAACCGCACCGCGTCCCCGGTCTCGAAGCGCCAGCGCCGATCGGCGGGGTCAAAGCCGGACCGGCGAAAGTTGCCCTGGGCCCAGGCCTGCACGCCCGCCGAGGTGTCCACGCTGGTCACCGAGGCCGCGCCGCCGCGCGCGCAGGTGACGCTCAGCGCGCCGGTGTACGAGAACAGGTTGAGCACCCGGCGCTGCGCCGTGAAGCGCAGCAGGCCGCGCCGCTGCTCACGCATGTCGGTGAACAGGCCCGCGTTGAGCCCGCCCAGCGGGTGGATCTCGAACGGCACGCCCGACTCCTTGGCCTCGTAGCGCTCGGCCGGCGCCTTGCCGAAGATCTCCTGCCGCACCTCACCGTCGGCGGCGGTGGTGCGGCTGCGCTGCTTCACCACCACGCCGTCGAGCCGCGCGAAGCCAGCGATGGCCTCGGCCAGCAGCAGCGCCAGCGGCATCAGCGCCTCGGCGTAGGCGTAGAGCACGCCGTGCCGGCCAAACACGTCGCAGGCAAAGCCAGGCAGGCCGTCGCCCGCGCCATGCACCAGGCGGTAGCAGGCCGCAGGCTCGCTTGGGTCGAGCAAGCCCAGCCCGCGCCGGAGCTGGCACGCGGCCTCCACCCGCCAGCCCAGGAGCGCCGCGTCCACCGCGCGGAAGCCGTCGTCGGGCACGGCCAGCACGCGCAGGAGCCCGTTCTCCGGGTCATGCACCGCGAGGCCCAGCTCCTCGCTGTCAGCGTCGAACAGGATCGCGCGCTGCCCAGGGCGCAGCCCCGCCGGCAGCTCAAGCTTCTGCAGCACCACGTCGCGGCCGCCACCGCGTACGAACGATGAGGCCTCCGGGCCCAAGGTCACGCGCGCGTCGTTCATCGGGGCGCAACCTAGCACGCCCCGCCCCGCCGCTCGCCCGCTCGCGCCAGCTCGCGGCCAGCCGGCAGCGTGGGGCACGGCCGCCGGGAGGCGTGGTGCCCGCCCGCCGGCAGCGTGCGGCACGGCCGCCGGGACTACTTCACCCGCAGCACCTGCAGCTTGGCGTCGCCTAGCTGGATCACGTCCGAGGGCTGCACCTCCGCATTGGTGACGCGCTGCCCGTTGACCAACGTGCCGTTGGAGGAGCCCAGGTCGTAGACAAACACCTTGCCGTGGCGGCAGACGACGCGACAGTGGCGGCGGGCCACCGAGGCCAGCGCCAGCGAGACGTCGTTGCCGGGGCTACGCCCCACCGAGAGTTCGGGCGCCAGCATCACGCGCTGGAGCTGGCCGCCGGGCAGCTCGATCACCACCACGCCCTCCACGTCGCAATCGAGCATGGAGGAGATCGTGCTGCGGCCCAGCGCGCTGGTGGTCTTGCGGTCGGCGTGGTGCTTGCTGCCCTGCGCCACGTCCACGCCCAGCGTGCCCGCGCGAAACTCGTTGTACGCGGTGACGCTGGGGCGCTGCTCGCACACCACCGCCTCGTCGATGAGCTGCTCGACCGCCTCCGACAGCGGGCCGCCGTCGAGCTTGACGTACCCGGGGACGCCCTCGAGCTCCGCGATCATCTTGCGCAGGAGCACCGCCGCGGCGTCGTAGCGCTGCTGATCGCACAGGACGCGCGCCTGCCTGCGCAGGAGCTCCGCGCGCGCCAGCAGGACCTGCACCCGCGCCGCGACGTGCAAGAGCCCGTCCTGGCGATGGGTGATGTCCACCGTCAGCTCGCTCTGCAGCTTGCGCACCTGGGCCAGGCCCGCCTGGCGATGCTCGACGGTGATGCCCAGCACCAGGAAGCGGCTGGGCTCGCGCGGCGCCTGCACCTGCAGCTTGACCACGCAGGTGCGCTTCTCGCCCTCGCGCAGATCCGGCAGCGAGACGCGCGCGCCGTCCGCGCCAAAGCGCAGCCGCGGCTCGCCCAGCACCTCCAGCACCTCGACGCCGGGGCCGGGCGCCAGCACGAGCTGGACGCCATCCACCACCACGTCGCCCTGGCTGCCGATGGCGCGCGCGAACTCCATGTTGGCCTGCGCGGGATCAGCGATGTACCAGTACTGGCCGCCGCCACCGTCGGCGAACGCGCGCAAGAGCTCGGCGTTGTGCTTGGGGCCATAGCCCAGCGCCACCACCGAGACATCCGGACGAAACCCGCGCGCCAGCTCCGCGAACGAGGCGGCGGTGGTGCCGTCGGTGGGCTGCCCGTCGGTGAGCACCAGCAGGAGCTGCCGCTCCCCATCCTTGCGCGGCGGCAAGAGCGCGCGGCCCGCCGCCACCCCGGCCGAGATCCGGGTCGAGCCCTCCGAGGTCAACGCGTGAACCCGGCGCCGAAACCCCGCCTTGGCGCTGGGGGAGAGCGGGGTCAGCGCCATCACCTCGGACGGGTTGTCCGAGAACGCGACCACGCCCGCGGAGTCGGTGGGCTCGAGCAGGTCGGCGAGCTTCGTCACCGAGTCGCAGACCTGCAAGAGCGGCTCGCCGCTCATCGAGCCCGAGGTGTCGAGCACGAACATCACCGAGAAGCGCGCGCGCGCCACCTCCAGCCGCTTGCCCAGCCCCTCCAGCTCCAGCACGGCGAACACCTCGCCGGAGCTCCGCGGCGCCAGGCCGAGCAGGTCCGTCGTCGTCTGCAGCCGCAGCAGCTCCTCCGGTGGCTTGCCTGCGCCGCTCCCTGATGACTCTCGATAGGGTCCGTTCATGGTGCTCCATCCGCGCAGACAGGCCAGCTCCCCCACGGAGCCGTGCGCGCGTTCCAGCTAAGGTGGAGCGTTCCCTTGGCCTCGCAAGAGGTTTCCCGCTGTCGGTGCAAGACGCAGTGGCGAAGGACACACTCGCCGCTCGCGACTCATGCGTGGACGCGCTCGAGCCACGAGCGCAACGCCCAGGACATGACGAACGTAAGCACACTGACCCACACCACCGCGCCGAAGACATCACTCAAGAAGTGCGCGTTGACCGCCACCCGACACATCGCGGCGAGCAAGGGCACGAGGAGCAGCGCGCGCCCCAGCCGCGGCGCCACCACCAGCAGCGGCAACGTCAAGCTGAGGAAGTGCGTCACGTGCCCCGACGGAAACGAGATGCCCTCGTCGACGAAGAACATGGGGCCGCCGCGCTCGAGCCACTCCGCGGGCCGCAGCCGACCGGTGCCCTCCTTGATCTCGACGGTGGAGAACTTGGCGGCCACGTGGACCAGCGCCAGGAGCAGAAACGCGGGCGCGCGCGGACGAAAGCGAGGCACCGCGTAGGCCACCAGCGCCGCCGCGGGCAACGCCAGCGCATAGGTCCAGCGCGACACGGTCAAGCCGCCCGCCAGCTCCAGGAGCCAGAGCAGCTCACTCCACAGCGGCCACGGCTGCCACGGCGCCAGCGCGCGCGCCACCGGCGCATCGAGCCACGCGATGCACACGCCGGTGGTCAGGGCAAACGCCGCCGCGGCGCCGAGCAGCCGCAGAGGGAGGCGCGTGGGCGTCGGACTCGAGGACGACATCAGGGAGACTGTGCCCCAGCCGCACCGCGGCGAACAACCGGCATGGCGCAGGCTTTGCGGCGCAGCGCGCGACGCAGTGCAGGTTTTTCGCCAGCGTGGAGCGAGCGCCTGCTGCGAGCTCGAGTGCCCAGGCTCTTGGCCCGGCTGGCGTGGGCCAAGCATGCACGGACAACGCCAGCTCGCCCTCGCGCCGCTGGCCGCGGACGCCGACCGTGCTCAATGGATCCAGCGGGATGAACCCTGGAGCGGTGAGCAGGCCAACGGCGCTGACACCCGGTGTCGCGCGCCTGGCCAGCTTGGACCGGGCCTTGCTCAGGAAACCCCATGGAGGACGCACATGAGCCACGGCCCCCCCAAACTTCCGGTGCAGGTAACCGAGGTCGTAAACGGCCGCAGCGATGCCACCGCGCGTCGCACCGTCCGCTGTCCGGCCAACGACCACTCGGTGCCTGTCGAGCGATGCGACCTGTGCGGCTGGGCGGAGCAAGGCTCTTCTCAACGCGATGAAATCGACTGTGGCCACCCGGAGATGCGCATGCCTGTTTCCCAACCGTCCGTGGCGGATCGTGTCGGCGTCGAGGAGATCATGTCCCGCCGCGTCCTCAGCGCCACCCCGGATGTCAGCATCGAAGCGCTGACCTCGCTCTTGCTCGACAACCACATCGGCTGCGTGCCGATCGTGGACGCCAAGCAGCGCCCCATCGGCATGGTCACCAAGCACGACCTGGTGCAGTTCCACTTCACCAAGGACGGCAACGAAGAGGTCATCCTGGCCCACCGCCGGCAGCGCTCGTCAGACGACGACCTGGAGCCCGGGCTCCACCGCTTTCAGCTCGCCGCCACGGTGGCCGAAGACGTCATGCTGCCGCTGGCCATCACGCTCAGCGAGCGCGCCACCGTGGCCCACGCCGCGGCGCTGATGGCCATCGAGGGCATCCACCATATCCCGGTGGTCGACCTGCAGGGCAAGCTCATCGGCATCGTCTCGTCGATGGACGTGGCCAGGTGGCTCGCCAGGAACGACGGGTATCTGCCGCCCGAGGGCGGACGCGAGCCCTGACCGGGCCGGTCAGGACTTCTCGCCAGAGAAGCGCGCCAGGAGCCGCGCCAGCAGCTCCTCGGGGGGATCTGGATCGGGCAGGTTCCCGTACACGCCGTTGACGTCGCGCAGCGCGATGTCCTCACCGCCTGGCCCCACGCCGTAGCGGCCGTAGGCCGGCACGTTCTTGCGCAGGCTGATCTCCCCGGCAGGTGGGATGAACCCCTTGCTGATCGCGATGCCGACCCGCGCCGGGCAACGGCACGGGTTCTGCGGGTTCACGTGCTCGCAGCGCGGGGCGAGGTAGTCCCCGATCTTCTTGCGCGCGCGCGACAGGCGCACCCGGTACGCGGCGGGGTTGATGTCCAGCGCGGCCGCCGCGTCGTCTTCGCTGAGCTTCAAGATGGTGGCGAGCACGAACGCCTCACGCTCGCCAGGCGGCAAGCAGTTGATGACCGCGGTCATGCACCCTTGCTTGAGCTCCCAGAGCAGCAAGTCCCGCTGCGGATCGGAGAGCGAGCGCACCACGTCCGTGCGAGTGGCGTCGCTGCGCAGCGTCTCGTCGAGGATGTCGAAGTTGAGCTCAGGCTGCCGCGGGAGCCGTTCTTCCAGCAGCGAGGTGGCGACCCGCAGCACGAGGACCTCCTCGGCCTTGGGAGAATCCGCCACCGGCGGTCGCAGCACCTCGGACACTCGAACGAAGACGTCCTCGCTGTAGCGATCGGCACGCGAGCGGTCGAGCACCACGCGAAACACGTAGTTGTAGACCCGGCGCCAATGCCCCTGCACCAGTGCTCTCATCCACTCCCAGTCCGAACTCATCGCATTTGAGTCTACACCAATGTAGGGGCTCGGTTCGACATCTGCACACAATCCACGTGCGCGTGGGCAAACCATAGGGTCCGGAGCCGATCGGAGCCGATGGGGGATGACGCCTACCTACGGCAGCGGCGCGGCAGCGGCGTGGCGTGGCGCGGCGTGGCGCGGCGTGGCGCGGCGGCGTGGCGCGGCGTAGACATCCCAGGCGCCGTAACCTTGACGCACGACGCAGGTCGTACGAGCCCCCCACCTGGCCGCGCAAACCTGCGGTTGTAAAGCTCGTATGAGCCGTTGTCGCCATGTAGAGTCAGGGCATGCGTTGCGATCATCATCGGCGGCGGCGGCGGTTGATGGAGAGCAGAACGGCTGGCCCAGGCACCACGCAGCAAGACGCTGCAAAGGTGGCCTCCTTTACTCTGATTTCTTTTGTCCGCCTCCTGTCACGTGGGGCCATCACGTCCCTGGCAGCGCTGACCCTGACCTCTGGCTGCTTTGATGAGCCGCGGCCAGAGTGCGGCTTCGCGTGCGGCACCGGCGACACCTGCCCTCCGGACTACGTGTGCGGCGGCGACAAGCGCTGCCGGCTCAAGTCCGCCCCCAGCGCGGTGTGCCCAGGCGCGACGGCTGACGCCGGCGTCGACGCGCCCTAGCGCCGACCTGGCGCCGGCCTGGCGCCGGCCTGGCGCGGCGCACGCCTCGGCTGACCGCGCGTCCGCTACAGCCCCGCGAGCACCTTCTCCGCCCGAGCGTCCCAGGTATAGAGCCGGCGCAGGTCGCGCAGCGCGTTGCCGGCGAGCCACTCGCGGGTCTGCGGCTCGGCGCAGAGCCGGGTGATGGCCTGCTGCCAGGCGTCCAGATCGTCGATCGGCGCGATGAGGGCGTTGTGCTCGTGCAGGAGCACCTCCTGCAGCACCGGCAGATCAGAGGACACGATGGGCGCGCCGCTGGCCATGTACTCGAACATCTTCATCGGCGAGCACCAGCGGCTGGTGTCGGTGGCGGCCAGCGGGCCGCCGACCCCGGCGCGCGCATAGGGCATGAGCAAGATGTCGAGCTCGGCGTAGCGCGCGGCGAGCTGGCCCGGCGGCACGAAGCCGTGCAAGGTGGCGTTCGGCGGCGCCGTCGGCCGCCAGCGCGCCAGGTCTGCCTCGGTGCCGCCGATGACCTCGAAGCGTAGCTGCGGCAGGCGCCGCGCCAGCTCGAAGATGACCTCGATCCCGCGCCCCGGATACAGGCTGCCGACATAGCCGACCTTGCGCGGCGCGGCGCCCCCGCGCAACGTCACCTGCGCCGGCGCCTCGGCGGCGTCATGCGCCACCACCACCGAGCCGTGGCGAGGCAAGAGGCCCGCGGCCTCCACGTCGCGGCGCAGCGCCTCGGAGATCACCACCAGGCGGCGCAGCCGCGGCGAGCTCACGAGCGAGCGCCACAGCCGCCGCAAGAGCGGCGATGCCGGCAGGCTGTGGGCCTCGAACAGCACCGGCAAGCGCGCCTGGTCGGCCATCACCGCGCCCAAAAGGTCGCGGCAGAACACCAGGTCCGTGCTGCGGTGGTGGCGGACGATCTGCGCCGCCATCGCCGCCGAGAACACGACCCCGCCGCCGCGCCGGCGCGGGCGCGGCAGCTTGTGCAACGAGAAGCTCGGCGGCACGCCATAGAAGGCGTGGTCGCCGTCTGGCGCCGGCTCCTGGCTCTGCTTGGCGCACAGGCGCACCTGGTGCCCGGCCCGCGCCAGCGCCGCGCACATGCGCATCACCTGCACGCTGGAGGCCCGACGAGAAGGGACGTACGACAGCGAGAGATAGAGGATGCGCATGTCAGGTCCAAGGCCCGCGCCGCGCGGCGCGCCCGGCGCCGTCACGCCGCGGTGGACGAGGGCTCCTGCTTGTCGCCATAGCCATAGTAGCTGTAGTAGTACGCGCCCCGGTGGGTGATGTCGAACTCGTTCAAGATCACGCCGTAGATGGCGCCATCGACATCGCGGATCTGGCGAGCGGACCGCTTGACCTCTTCGCGCAGCGTCTTGCTCGCGCGCACCACGATGATGACGCCATCGGCGAGCTTGGACAGCACCACCGCGTCGGTCACCGCCTGCAGGGGCGGGGAGTCCAGGATCACCCGGTCAAAGCGCTTGGCCAGCTCCGCCAGCACGACCTCGAAGCGCTTGGTCATGAGCAGCTCGGCCGGGTTTGGCGGCAGCGGCCCGCACGGCAGCACGAACAGGTTGGGGATCTCCGTCGTCTTGATGACGTCGTCGTAGGCGTCCTCGCCGAGGATCAGGTTGGACAGGCCCTTCTGCCGCGACACGCCCATGGAGGCGTGCAGGCGCGGCCGGCGCATGTCGGTGTCGATGAGCAACACGCGCTGCCCGCTCTGCGCCATGGTGGTGCCCAGGTAGAACACGCTCGTGGTCTTGCCCTCGCGCGGGTTGGCGCTCGACACCACCAGGGTCTTTAGCTGGCGATCGGCGGCGCTGAACATGATGTTGGTGCGCAGCGACCGGCAGCACTCGGCGGTGCGGGAGGTGGGGTGCTGATGCACGTACAGATCGCGCGCGCGATCATCGTTGGAGGACAGCTCGGACTCCGCCAGCATGGGGATGACGCCCAGGACCGGCACGCCCGCCGCCTGCTGCGCGTCCTCGGCGGACTTCACCGAGCGATCCAGGAACGTCACCAGCATGACCAGGCCCACGCCGGCCATCAGCGCCAGCGTGCCGGCCACCATCAGGTTTATCTGCAGGTTGGGGGACACCGGCTTGGTGGGCACCAGCGCCGGATCCAGGCGGCGGATGTTGGCGTTGTCGATGCGGTCGTTCATGCGCCCCGTCATCTCGGTGGTGGAGAGGCGCGCGACCAGGATGTTGTACTTGTCCTCGAAGCCCTTCTTCTTGCGCGCCAGCTCGTTGAAGGAGACGATCTTGGGCCCCAGCTCGAAGGCCTCCTTGCGATAGCGGTCGATCTCGGCCAGGAGCGCCCGCTCGGTGGTGAGCGCGGCCAGAAACTGCTCCTCGACGCCGGCGAGCTGGCGCCGGCTCTCGGCGCGCAGCGCGGACAAGAGCGAGTCCACCTTGGCCTTCTGCTTCTGATACTCCGCGTTCTTGGGGCCAAAGTCCTGCTCCATCTCGAGGAGCTTGGAGCGCTCGGTGTAGTACTGGGCGCGCAGCGAATCAAACGAGGACACGTCCGAGATGGTGAGCAGCGGCGACTCCAGCACGTCGATCTGCGCCGCCTTCTTCATGCGGTCGAGCTTGGCCGAGAGCTCGATGCGCTTGGCGCGCGCCTCGTTGACCTTCTGCGAGTACGCCGAGATGTTCGACGACACCGTGTTCTGCCGATCTTCGAGGGACACGGCCAGGAGGTCGTTGTCCTTCTGGAACTGAAACAGCGCGGCCTCGGCGTCGCGCAGCCGGGTCTCCACGTTGGCGAACTCGCCGGCGAGCGCCTCGGATTGCTTCTTGGTGTCGCCCGCCAGGGTGCCGCGCGAGTAGTCCTCGAACTGCTTGCAGTGCGCGTTGGCGATGTCCGCGGCGAGCTGCGGGTCCTCGCTGCGGACCGTGACGTACATGGTCCGGTTCTGCTGCGGGTAGCGCACCGCCAGGGTCTCGCGCAGGCGGCGAGTGGCCAGGTCGTAGTGATCCTCCAGCTTGCCGCGCGCGCTCTCGGGCTCGGTCAAGAGCTTCTGATGCAGGCCGTGCGCCTCCACCGTCATGCGGGCCATCATGTAGCTGCCGAGCTTCTCTTGCTGCTGCTTGTAGTAGTCCGCCCCGGCGCCGCCGCCGACCTCTTGCCCGGTGCCCAGGAGATCCACCATGCGCGGCTCGATCTGGATGGAGGCGGTGGCCTCGTAGATCTTGGGCTGGCGGTCCGTGTAGAACACCGCGCCGGTGATGGCCAGCGCCATCAGCGCCAGGATGGCCCAGGCGTACTTGCGCAGCGAGCGGAAGTACCGCGTGAAGTCAAAGCCGATCAGCTCCTCGGCGGCGTCGCCGTGCGCGGCGCGAGCCTGGCGCGCCGGCGCGCCAAGGTGACCCGAGTGCGACGAGTGACCCGAGTGCGACGAGTGCGACGAGTGTGACGAGCTACGGTGCGAAGAATCCACGAAGCGAACGCCTCCGAAAGGGCCAGACTTGCAGCAGCAGGAAGGAACCGCGGGCGGAAGCCCAGATCAAGGGCTATGGCCACCGAGGCCAAGAAAGAGCCGGGAAAGACCCGAGAAACGGCGGGAAAGGGGAGCCTAGCGGACTTCCATCAGCGCGTTAGTGACCAGCGGCGGCGCCGGGTTCACGGCCGGGGCCAACGACAGGCCAACGACAGGCCAACGACAGCCCAACGACAGGCCTCGCCTGGACAGCAGGGCTGGAGATGATGGAGACAACAAATCACCAGGCTGATGAATCGTTGACACCTCGGTAGGGTAGCGCCCGCGCCGACACCCACGCAATATCTGCAGGTTACGCAGATCTTTGCGGCCCCGGTCACCGCCCGTTGTGGCAGGTGCTCGCGAGGGCAGCGCTGGCCCTGCCCTTGCGTGCTGTCTGGGGAGCCTCTTGATGAGGCCCGGAGTTCCTGTGCCCTCCATCGCCGCCGTTGTCCTCGCCGCTCCCGGTGCGCCGGCCGCCTATGCCCCGCGCGGCAAAGGTGGTCAGCCCATCCCCAAGGCCGAGCCCCTGCGCGTGGCCGGGTTGTCGCTCGCGGAGCGCGCCTGCCGGGTGGCGCGCCGGGTCGGGGCGAGCGAGGTCTTCCTGGTCGAGACCGAGCAGGATCTCCAGCGCCTGCAGGGCTGGCGACCGCGCGCGGACCGGCTGCTGGTGCTGCGCGCGCAAGATCAGCTGGTGCATCCACCCCTGGTGACGCCCCTCGTGGAGCAAGCGGGCACGGTGGTCGCCGTCGCGCCGAGGACCGCCGACGCCGCCGACCTCCGCGAAGGCGAGTACGCTGGCGCCTTCATCAGCGATCGCGTGCAGGCCACGCTGGCGGCGCTGGCGGCAGGCCGAGGCGACCGCGCGATCGCCCACGAGCTCCTGGCCACCGGCGCGGTGACCCGGCCCCATGGCCCCATCGCGCGCCACCCGGTGACTTGCCCCAAGGAGCGCGCGGCCGCCGAGCAGCTCTTGTACCAGACCCTGGTGAAGCCGCAGGACAACATCATCGCGCGCGCGCTGTTTCGCCCGGTGTCGCTGGCCATGACCCGCGTGCTGGTGGCCACCCCCGTCACGCCCAACCAGCTCACCACCGTCACCATGATCCTGGTCGCGCTGGGGCTGTGGCTGACCGCGCAGCCCCAGCCGTCCAGCGCGATCTTGGGCTCGCTGGTCATCCTGCTCTCGAACTACGTCGATTGCTGCGATGGCGAGATCGCGCGGCTCAAGCTGTGCTCGTCCCGCCTGGGCGCGTGGTACGACACCATCGTCGACGAGCTCTCGTCGCTGGGCTACATGCTCGCGCTCGGCTGGCACTGCCACTTGCACGCTGGCGCGCGGATGGCCCCGGCGTTCGATCCGTGGCTCGCCGCCATGACGCTCGGCGCGGTGACGTACGCGATCTCGCTGTACTGCGTGTACTTCAACATCATCCTGGTGGCCCGCTCCGCCAACAGCCAGGACTACGTGAGCCGGGTCGAGCTGGCGGCCGGCGCCCGACCGGGGAGCTGGGAGCTGCGCCCGGTGGCGCAAAAGCCCATGGCGTTGCCGGCGTCCTGGCCGCGCTGGATGGTGGCGACCGTGGGCTGGCTGCCCAACATGATCCGCCGCGACTTCATCGTCTGGGCCTCGCTGCTCCTGGTCACCGCCGGGCTGGCCAAGGGGGTGTTCGCGGCGATGGTGGCGGGCGGGGTGGTCACCGCCACGGTGGTGCTGCTCGACCACCTGCAGCTCCGCGCCCAGCTCGGAGCGCTGCGTGAGCGAGCGGGCCTGAGCAACGCCTGAGCAATGCCTGAGCAGGCCTGAGCAGGCCTGAGCAATGCCTGAGCAACGCCCGAGCCACGCCTGAGCAACGCCCGAGCCGCCCAGCAGGCTACTGGACCCGGGTGATGACGTGAAAGCCGAAGTTTGACTGGCACACGCCGTACTCACCGGGCGACAGGCGCAGCGAGAGCTGGCGAAACTCGAGGACGAGCTGGGCGTCGGGAGAGGCCTGGTAGCTGCGCCCGGTGGCCGCGCTGCCCCCGTCCTCCGAGTACTCCGCCATCAGCGACTCGAAGGTGGCGCCGCCCTTGAGCTTGGCCAGCACCGCCTCGACCACCACTTCGGCTTCCGCCTGGCTGCGGGCGGCGGCCCGCTCATCGATGCCGCCGTTGTAGGCCTCGGCCAGGTCGCGCCAGCCGATGAGGATGTGACGGACCTCGGCGGAGTTGGCCACTGGCTCCCGCGCCAAGAGGTCCCAGGACACCACCCGCGAACGCGCGGGCGCCGCGGCCAGCGCGGGATCCTTCGCGGGGGCGGGGCTGGATCCACCGCAGCCCAGGGTGGCGCCGCCTGCGGCCGCGCCCAGGATGGCGATGCCAATGGTCAGAGATAGTGCGGTCGCTCGCATCGGCGCTATCGTAGCGCGGTGGACGACGCAAACACAGACACGGCGCAGCTCGGCGAGCTGGTTTCTTACCTGCCCCCGCGCATCTGGTATCTGACCTCCAACGGCCAGGACATGTGGTGCCGCCGGCCCTACGGCTTTCTCTTCTCCACCGGCGAGGCGGCCGAGGTCTTCGCCAAGGCCATGGGCACAGGCGACGCGCTGTTCGCGGTGGGGCTGGACGCTGGCGCGCTCATCTCCGACGAGATGCTGGCTGGCCTTCGCTCCAGCGAGGTGACCCGGCTGTTCATCGATCCGAGCATCGACGCGGCCACCGGGGACGTCCACGGCAAGATCTTGCGCCTGGCGCCGATGAACTAGCCCGGCTCGACTGCGACACGACCGCGAGCCGACCGCGAGCCGACTGCGACTCGACCGCGAGCCGACTGCGACTCGACCGCGGCTACTTGCGCCGGAACGCCATGAACGCGGCCATCGCCTCCGGAGAGCGCAGGCGCGCGGCGAAGACCTCGGCCTCGAGGTTGATGGCCTCGGTGATCGCGGCGGCGCTCGCCCGCTTCATCAGGCGCTTGGCCTCCACCAGCGCAGCGCCAGGCTTGTCGGCCAGGCGCCGCGCGGCGGCAAGCGCAGCCTCACTGGCGCTGGCGACCACCGCGTTGACCAGGCCGGCGGCGCGGGCCTGCTCGGGGCCGAACTCGTCGCCCAGCAGCAGCCACTCGGCCGCCCCGCGCTGGCCCAGGAGCGCAGGCAAGAGCAGCGACGAGCCGCCCTCGGGCGTCAGGCCCAGATCCACGAACGGCGTCTTGAAGCGGGCGCTCGCGTCTGCGTACACCAGATCGCAGTGCAAGAGCAGCGTGGTGCCGATGCCGATGGCGACGCCGCTGACGCCCGCCACCAGCGGCTTGGGGAACTCCGCCAGCGCGTGCAAGAAGCGGATGGGCGGCGACATATCCGCGCCGGTGCTCGCGGCCTTCACGAAGTCGCCGATGTCGTTGCCCGCCGTGAACACCGAGTCGGTGCCCAGGAGCACCGCCGCGCGCACGTCTGGGTCTGCCGCGGCCTGGCCCAGCCCGTCGATGAGCGCGGTGTACATCGCGAACGTCAGGGCGTTCTTCTTCTCCGGGCGGCACATCCGCAGCACGGCGACCCCTGGCAAAGACTCCGTGGTCACATGCTCACTCATCTGCTGCTCCCGTGCTCAAGGCCCGTCTCGGCGGGCGCGGACTTGTCGGTGGCCTGCCCGGCGCCGACCTCGTGCTCGGCGTTCTCCTCGTGCTCCTCGTCGGCTTCGCCCGCCGCGGCTCGCGGCAGCGCCGCCAGGTTGCGCTCGTCCTCGTAGTAGGAGATATCCGCTTCGATGTGGAAGTGGTCGTGGTGGGACGTGGGGTCGTTGCGCGGGGTCAGGACGGTGCGAAAGCCGCCGCTGCCATTGAGCGCGTCCTCCACAGAGCGCAGCAGCTCATCGCCCGCGGGGTAGTCGCGCAGGACGTCATGGACGACGCCGGCCTCGTCCTCGAACGAGACCACGTCCATGGCCAGGCCCAGCGCGTGGCGGCTCAGCACGTTCTTGGTCTTGCCGTGGGCGCGCACCTTGGTGAAGCGGAAGATGCTGCCGAACACCACCTTGCGCACCCCCAGCTCCTGCAGCGCCGGGCCATGGGTCGCCAGCGCCAGCGCCAGGTGGCAGTCCATCGTGAACGGCGGCTTGCGGTACTTCGAGTGGTACACGATGCCGCCCAGCGTCAGCTCCCGCGAGGACGCGCCGTCAGCGCTGACCACCAGCGGGGTGACGATCTTGCCCTCGCGCGCCGACCGCTCCCAGGGCACCTTGGCCTGCTCCAGCGCCTCGGTGCAGCGCTCGCCGGCGGTGCGCATGGACCGGCTGGGGGGCCAGCGCCAGCCGCGCGGCATGTTGGTGGCGGTGCGCCGGTTGGGCACCCGCGACAGCTCGCGCTTCTTCTTGCGGCGTTGCTTGCGCCGCTCGCTGGCCACGCGCTTGGCGCGGGCGGTGGCGCGCGTCCGCGTCGAAGAGGCCTTGCCGCTGCCCTTGGCCGCCTGGCGCTCGCCGGAGCTCGCCTTGCGCCGCGCCGCGCTCGCCTCCGCGCTCGGCGTGCTCGGTGCGCTGGACGCCACGACGGCGCCAGCGACCAGGAGTGCGAGCAGGGGACCTCGACGCATCGTGTCCAAAGGTTGCCCATCACGGGCGCAATTGCCACCGAAAATCGCCACCACTTGCCGCGGCCACCGGGCCCAAGGCGCGCCACGCCAGGCCCAGGTCCCGCGCCGGCCACCCCGACGCAGCGCCAGCATTTGCGATGGCGCGGTGGGTTTCGAGCTACGCTTGTGGCAATGGATCTCGAGCACCTCGAAGCGCTGGCATTCGCGACCGACCGTGACGCTGCCCTGGCCCAGCTCCTGCCAGGCTCGGCGGATCATGACTACTACCGCTGCGTCCACCTGCAGCAGCGCGGCTCACTCGACGAGGCCGAGCGCATCATCGATGACTGGACCAACCGTCACAACGACGACCGTCACAGCGTCCTGCGCATGCGCCAGCTCCTCCTGCGAGCGTCTTCGCGCTTCGATCAAAAGTCGCGCGAGCACGTGCGCGACACCTTCGGCGCCTATCACTGGCACGAGCCCGAGACCGCCGAGGGCGCCACCCGCCTGCCCAGCAAGCTCGACCGCCACGCCATCGACGGCCCCGCCCTGTTGCGTGAGGCCGTGCGCTACTCCGCCGATCTCTCGCAGGTCACCGAGGAGGGGCTCTACGAGCTGCTCGAGGGCGACTACGAGCTGGACACCGCGCGCCGCCGCAAGCTGCTCGAGCGGCTCTCGCACACGCCGTCGCCCAAGCTCTTGCAGCTCATCTCCTCGGACCTTGGGCCACGTGAGCTGGCGCGCTTTGGCAACACCAGCGCGCACCGCGCGTTGACCCTGGCCCAGCTCCGAGAGCTGGCGCAGCGGCACCCCGAGCTGACGCGCCACAACGAGTGGGTGTCCATGGTGGTGCAGCGCCTGCGGCCGCCAGCGCACGTGGAGCTGGGCAGCCACGGTCCAGACCGCCTGAGCTACCTGCGCGCGCTGTGGGCCTTCGCCAGCGGGCTCGCCGAGCCGTTCGCCTCGCTCAAGCTGCACGTGGCGTGGCACCTCCTCGATGAGGGGCGGCGTCAGCCCGGCGGCGCGGTCCGCGACCGCGCGCTGTTTGTGGCGTACCTGGGGCTGCCCCGACAGGCCTCGTACTTCGGCGATCGCTGGGACCAGGTGGCCAGCGAGCACCAGGCGCGCCTCGGCGCCAACTTCCTGCCCACCACCGGGTTGCCGCCGGTCAACGACGACGAAGAGCTGATCCGCGACTACCTCTACGCCTTCCTGGCCTCCGGCGAGGAGGGCGCAGACCTGGCGCGCCTGTTCGAGAAGAGCTGGTTCGAGGGCCAGGTGGCGGAGATCCGCCTCCTGACCGGCGCCCCCGACGCCGAGCGCTTCACCAGGACGCTTGGCCCGTCTCGCGCGCAGGAGCTGGTGGAGCGGGTGGAGCTGGAGCTGCTGCCGGAGAACCCGCGGCAGGTCCGCGAGGGCGACACGCTCGCGCTGGAGCTGCACCTAAAGAACGTCGCGCAGCTCTTCGTCAAGGTGTTCCGCATCGATCCGGTGACCTACTTCGCCATCCACGGCAAGCCGGTGAGCGCGGACCTGGACCTCGACGGCCTGGCCGCCAGCCACGAGCAGGTCCTGTCCTTCGCCGAGCCGGCGGTGCGCCGGGTGCGGCAGCGGATCGAGCTGCCACAGTGCCAGCGCGCCGGCTGCTACGTGATCGACCTGATCGGCAACGGCAAGTCGTCGCGCGCGCTCATCTGGAAGGGGCGGCTGCGCCTGGTCCGCAGGATCAGCGCGGCTGGCCAGGTGCTGACGATCTTCGACGAAGATGGCCGGCCACGCCCGGGCGCTCGGCTGCACCTGGGCGGCCGTGAGTTCACGCCTGACCCAAGCGGCGCGATCACCGTGCCGTTCGCCTCGGCCGCCAGCACCGCGCCGATCTTGCTGGTGGATGGAGACCTGGCCACCGCGGAGCTGCTCACCCACGTCGTCGAGAGCTACACGCTGCGCGTGCAGGCCCACGTCGAGCGTGAGGCGCTGGCGGCCAGCCGGCTGGCGCGCGCCGCGCTGCGCGTCGAGCTGCTGGTGGCCGGCGTGCCCGCGCCGATCTCGCTCTTGCAGAAGGCCACCTGGGAGCTGGTGCTGACCGATCGGCTCGGGGCGGTCACCCAGCGCAGCGCGCCGCTCGCGCTCGATGACCGTAGCTGCGCGGCGCTGGAGTGGAAGATGCCGGACGACGTGGCGCAGATCGCGCTGCACGTGCGCGGCCAGGTGGAGGTGGTGAGCCAGCAGACCCAGCTCGAGGTCTCCGGCTCGCTCGGCGCCGAGCTGTCCTCCATGCACGGCGGCGCGTACACCGACTCGCTGTACCTGGCGCGCACCGAGGCTGGCTACGTGCTGTCCGCGCTGGGCAAGAGCGGCGAGCCCCGCGCCCGCCTGCGCTTGCCGCTGTGGGTGGTGCATCGCTGGGCGCGCACCCAGCAGACGATCTCGCTCGACACCGACGACGACGGCCGGCTGGAGCTGGGCCACCTCGCCGGCGTCGAGTCGGTGCAGGCCACCTCCGGCGGGATCCAGCACGCCTGGCAGCTCGCCACCCGCGGCGCCGGCGCCAGCGTGACCGCGCTGGCCAACGAGGAGATCGCCGTGGCCCCGCCGCTCGGCAGCACCGCCGCAGAGCTGCTGGCGCGCGCCTCGCTGGTGGAGCTGCGCGGCGGGCACCCGGCCAGGCACGTCAACGCCGCGCTGGCGGTGGTGGGCCAGAACCTGGTGGTCCGCGGCCTCGACGCGGGCGTGTTCCAGCTCCGCGCGCCGATGATGGCGCCGTGGACGCTCACCGTGTTGCCCGCGCAGGCGGTGCGGGTGGCAGACCACGCGGTGACCGCGCTCGATCTGTTTCAGCTCGTGCCCGCGCCCGCGCTGATCGACCACGTGGAGGTCACCGCCGACGCGCTGCTCATCACCTTGCGCGGCGCCGGCGAGACCACGCGCCTGCACGTGATCGCCACCCGCTTCTTGCCCGCGCCGGCGCTGGGGACGCTCGAGTCCGCGCGCCGCAGCGGCGGCCGGCACCGCGACGCGCGGCCAAGCGCCGAGTACCAGAGCGGACGCGACCTGGGCGATGAGACGCGGTACGTGCTGGAGCGCCAGCGCGCCGCGCGACGACCAGGCGTGATGCTGGAGAAGCCGTCCCTGCTGCTAAACCCTTGGGCGCGACAGGCCACCACGACCGTGGTGGCCAAGCCGGTGGCCGGCGGCGCGTTCGGCGGCTCACCCGCGCAGCGCCCGGCGGCGGCGCCGCAGAGCAGCCGGATGCAAGCCGGCATGGCCAGCACCGCCGGCTTCGCCTCGCTGGACTTCGTCCCCGGGGACGCGGTGCTGCTGAGCAACCTGCGACCTGACGCGCAGGGCCGCGTGACCGTGGCGCGCGCCGAGCTCGGCGCCAACACCTGCGTCCAGCTCGTCTGCGTCGACCGCGAGCAGACCACGGTCACCCAGGTCGCGCTGACCGAGCGCCCGCTGGCGCCGCGCGATCAGCGCCTCTCGCGGGCGCTCGACCCCAGCGCCCACATCACGCAGCGCCGGCAGATCGATCCATGCCTGGCCGGCGCCACGGTCACCGTGCAGGACCTCGCCACCGCCAAGCTCCACATCGTCGACACCGTCGAGCGCGCCCACGCCTACCTGCTGTCGCTGCGCGACGACGCCACGCTGCGCGAGTTCGAGTTCGTCACCCGCTGGCACAAGCTCAGCGACGCCGAGCGCACCGAGAAGTACAGCAAGTACGCCTGCCACGAGCTGAGCCTGTTTCTCTACTTCCGCGACCGCCCCACCTTTGACCGGGTGGTGGCGCCGTACCTGGCGCAGAAGCGCGTGCAGACCTTCATCGATCACTGGCTCCTGGGTGCAGACCTGACGGGCTACCTCGAGCCACGCGAGCTGGCGCGGCGCAACGCCTTCGAGCGCGCGCTGCTCGCGTTGCGGCTGCCGCAGCGCGACGCGCTGGCGCGCATCCTCGGCGATGAGGTGACGCTCTTGCCCCCGGACCCCGAGCGCGAGCCGCGCATCGTGGAGGTCATGCTGGCCGGCGCGGCGCTCGACGACGACACCTCCGGGATCCAGGAGCTGGCCGCCGCGCACGCCAGCCTGCCCATGGAAGAGAGCCTGGAGATGGAGCGCGACGAGAGCGATGACACCTCCAGCATGGTCGCCATGGCCGCGCCGGTGGAGGTGCCGCCGTCCGCGCCCATGCGCGCCATGAGCATGGCCCCTCCTTCCGCCGCGGGCCCGCGCGGCGGCGGGGGCGGCGAGATGGCCAAGTCCAAAAAGAGCATGCGCCAGCGCGAAGAGTCGATGGACAAGGAGGACCTGGCCGACCTGGGCGGCAACGAGTTCGCGGCCGGGCTCGCCGCCGACCTCGACCGGCGCGCCAAGGCGCCGAGGCTGTTTCGCCCCACCGAGAAGACGCAGGAGTGGGCCGAGCACAACTGGTGGCGGCGCCGCCCCCACGAGTCAGACGCCTCCATGATCTCGGTCAACCGGTTCTGGCGAGACCTGGCGATGCACCGCGAGGGGCCGTTTCTGTCCGGCGCGCTCGGGCTCGCGTGCGGCAGCTTCGCCGAGGCGATGTGCGCGCTGGCGGTGCTGGACCTCCCGTTCGAGGCGGCGCCGCACCGGCTCGAAGAAGAGAGCGGCGCGCTCACCATCCACGCCGCGTGCAACGCGCTGGTGGCCAGCTCGCAGCTCGTGCCCGCGGAGCTGACCGCGGACCTGCCCCTCATCGTTGGCCAGAGCTACCTGCGCAGCGATGACCGCCACCACCTGGTGGAGGGCGAGTACGTGCAGAAGTTCGTGTCCGGCCCCCTCCTGGCTGGCGTCATCTACGCCTGCCAGGTGGTGGTGGCCAACCCCACCGGCACCCAGCAGCGCGTCTCGGTGCTGGTGCAGATCCCCCGCGGCAGCGTCCCCACCAACGCCTGCAAGGCCACGCGCACCTACGACGTGGTGCTGCCACCGTACGCGGCGCATGGGCTGGAGGTCTCGTTCTACTTTCCAAGGCCCGGATCCTTTGGTCACTTCGGCGCGCACGTGGCCAAGCGCGGCGTGCTCATCGCCGCGGCGCCCGGCGTCACGCTGCAGGTCATCGCCGCCGCCGGCGCGCTGGACGCGGGGAGCTGGGCCCACGTGTCACAGCGCGGCTCGCTGCAGCAAGTGCTGGAGGTGCTGCGCAGCAGCAACCTGGGCGCGCTCGAGCTGGGCAAGGTGGCGTGGCGCCTGCGCGACGCCGCCGCGTACCAGGCGATCCTCGAGCTGCTGGAGGCGCGGCTGACCTATGACCCGGTGCTGTGGAGCTACGCGCTGTGGCACGGGGATCGCGCGCGCACCAGGCGCTGGCTGCGCGCCCAAGACCGCCTCAGCGAAGCTGGCCCGGTGATCGACGCCGCGCTGGTGGAGCTGGACGCCGAGGACCTGGAGGTGTACGAGCACCTGGAGTTCGCGCCGCTCATCAACGCGCGCGCGCACCGCCTGGGCGCCAAGACCCGGATCCTCAACGACGGGTTCGCGCGCCAGCTCGAGCGCTTCCTGGAGCTGGTGGCGCACCGCGCCAGGCCCACCGTCGACGATCACCTGGTCGCCGCGCACTACCTGTTCGCGCAGGACCGCTTCGACGACGCACGCGCGCACCTGGCGCGCGCCGAGGCGCAGGGCGCCAAGGACCACCGCTCGACCATGCAGCGGGACTACCTGCTCGCGTACTCCGCCTGCGCGGACGGCGAGCTGGCCACCGCGCGCAAGCTGGTGGCCAGCCACCTGGCCCAGCCGGTGGACCGCTGGCGCAAGCGCTTCGCCGCGCTGTCGGCCATGATCGACGAGGTGGAGGGCGCCGCCACCGCCGTGGTGGACGAGCTCCGGCGCGAACAGGTGCACGCGAAGATGGCCGCCACCCAGCCCGCGTTCGAGCTCGCCGTCGACAGCGCTGGCGTCGAGCTGTCGTGGCAGGAGCTGGCCGCGGTGGAGCTGCGCTACTTCGCCATGGACATCGAGCTGCTGTTCTCTCGCCAGCCGTTCGTGCAAGCGGACGTCTCCCGCTTCTCGTACATCGAGCCGGGCCACCGCGAGACCGTGCCGCTGACGAGCTCGCCCCAGCGCGTGCCGTGGCCCGCGACGATGCGCGGCAAGAACGTGGTGGTGGAGGCGGTGGCCGCCGGGCAGCGCAAGGCCAAGGTCCACTACGCCCACGACCTGGCCGTGGTGGTGGCGGCGCAGGTCGGCCAGGTGCGGGTGTCCCGGACCTCCAGCAAGAAGCCGGCGGTGGCGGCGTACGTCAAGGTGTACGCCCGCCGCCACGATGGCGAGGTGGCGTTCTTCAAGGACGGCTACACCGACGTCCGCGGATGGTTCGACTACGCCTCGCTGTCCACCGACGACCTCGACCACACGGCGCGCTTTGCCATCCTCATCCACGCCGACGACGGCGGCGCCACCATCGTCGAGGCCGCGCCGCCGCCGAGGTAGCCTGCTCGGCCCAAGCAGCCGACAGGCGAGCGCCGCGAGCGAGGCGCGCGCCGTACCCGGCGCGGGCGCGTGGCGGCTCAGAGCTGGAAGCGCACGCCCGCGGACAGCGCCAGCTCGGTCGTGCGGAAGTCCACGGCCGCGTCGTTGTTGTCGTTGTTGTCGTCGCTGTGAAAGCCAAAGGGCAGCCCCAGCTCCAGCCCCAGCAGCGTCGACCCGGCGGCGAACCACAGGCCCGCGGCGAGATCGAGCGCCACGCCGGTGTCGCTGTCGCTCTCGCTCTGGCCCAGGGCCGAGGCCTCGATGCGGAGGTGCGAGATCCCGAGCCCGCCGCGCAGCGACAGCAGCAGCCCGCGCGCCACGAGCTGCTCGTAGCGCGCGCCAAAGATCACCCGGTAGCGGTTGAAGTCGACCTGGACGAGCGCGCTATCGAGCTCCGTCGACAGCGGGGCGTACTCGAGCCCTGCTTCAAAGCCCACGCGAGCCCCGCGCGCGACGCGCCGGCTGCTGCCGCCGCGCACGGCCAGGTTCGCGCTGGGATCCACCACATCCTTCCAGTCAGCGTCGCCCATCGGGAACAGCACGCCGCCGTTGAGGATGAGATAGCCCTCGGCGTGCGCCGAGGGCGCCAGCGCCGCTGTCCCTGCGATCGCCGCGAGCACAAGCCAGGTTCGTGTCATGGTCGGGGCAGTGTAGCCTCAGCCCGCGCGGCCTCGTCCACGGCCAGCACCTGCAAACGATCCGGCAGCACCACCCACAAACGCCCACCCGCCAGGTGATAGGGCCACGGCTCGAGCGCGGCCTCCGGCCACGGATACAGGACCGGCGTGGCGTCGCCACGACGGACCTGCACCGCGCGCGCCGCGCGCTCGAAGGTGATCCGCAGCACACCGTCATCGAAGAGCACGCGCTGCTCAGCGGAGGCGGCGGCCGCCACCTCCGCGGCGGCCTGCCCCGCTGCCGCGGCCTGGCCGGTCAGCTCGGCGCCATCAGCGGTGGAGAGCACGCGCACCGCGGCGCCCTGGCGCAACCACAGCGCGCCAGGCACCAGCCCGGCCGCGCGGATGGGCGCGGCGCCCAGCTCCACGTGCCAGCGCTGCTTGCCGGTGGCCAGGTTGATCGAGGCCACGACCGCCCAGGCCTCGCTTCCCTCGCGGCCAAACAGCTCGTAGCTCGAGGCCCCGTCGTGCGAGGTCACCGCCGCCGGCAAGGTGAAGCCGCGCGGATCTCGTGGCCGGTTGCGCGCCAAAAGGAGGCCGCCCAGCTTGGCGGCGTTGCGCATGGACAGCCCGAACACCTCGCCGCGCTGGTCGCGCACCACCCGCACCGACACAGCATCTGGCGAGGCCGCCAAGCCCGGCGCCCCCGGCTGCCCCGCGTAAGGCGGCACCATCGCCTGCCAGGAGACCTTGCCGTCGCGATGCCGCAGCTCCACGAAGGCGCGCGAGCTGGTGCGCTCGCGCCGCACCGCCAGCGCCAGGTCCGCGTCGATCGCCAGCACATCGACGAAGGTGGTGGCCTCCGAGCGCGCGCGGATCATCCACCACACCCCGAACGCGGCGGCGATGGCGCCGACCAGCACGATGACAGGACCCAGGAAGCCGAGGCGGCGTGACATGACGCGGCAACCTAGCCCGGATCCAGCAGGCCGAGCAGCCCGCCGGGAGCTGATTGCGCGCAGCCATGCTGTCGCAGACCTGCCACACCCTGCCGCGTGCGCGGCGGTGGTCAACCGCGCTGTCACCAAGGTCCCGCTGGCCGATTCCCGGATCTCGAGACCAAAGGAAAAATCGGACAACCCGCGCGGCGTGACGTGGGTCTCCCTTGCTAGCATGCATGTCTAAATTTTCGGTTCCCACCGCGCGTCTGTGCCGTACTCGAGGACATCACCATGGCAAAAACCGGACTGCTCGCCCCCTTGTTCGCCCTTGTGGCTGCGCTTGCTATCACCACCGTGTCGTCGGAGGCCTTGGCGGATGACAAGTGCCGGCGCGTCGAGTTCAAGACCGTCGCGGTCAAGGAAGCCTGCGAGAAGGGCCTAAAGGCCGCCAAGGACCAGATGAAGGCCTTCATGAAGAAGGCCAAGATCAAGAACTGCCAGGTGTGCCACTCGTCGCTGGCCCCGGAGTACAAGCTCAAGCCGGACGGCCTCAAGAAGTACACCGACGCCGGCGGCAAGTAGCCGCGACCCGGTGGCCCCGCCATCAACGCGGCCCCGTCATCACCGCAGCGTGAGCGCCATCACCGCGGCGCGAGCGCCATCACCGCGGCGCGGATGCAGGCGACGACCCATCCTTCGCGGGAGTCGCCGCCGCCGCCGCCGCGCTCGCGGCGTCCACGCTGGCGCTGCGCCGCGCCAGCTCCAGGAGCAGCTTGCCCGCGTAGGGCGAGTCCCGTAGCGCCTGCAAGCAGGCGCGCGCCGAAGGCCAGCGCTGACGCGAGATCTCCACGTCGCAGAACAGGAGCCGAGCGGCGGCCAGATCCTCCGGCGCGCCAGCCATGTCCAGCGACGCCTCCAGCACCTCCGCGGCGTCGTCGAGCTGCTCGCGCTTGACCAGGAGCCGCCCCAGCACCAGCAACGCCTGCGCCGTGGGGTCCTGCTGGTAGCGCAGCCGCGCCCCGCGCTCCGCCAGCTCCAGGTCCCCCTCGCGCATCGCCGCGGTGTACAAGAGCTCGCCGACCCGCGGCGCGCCGGGGCGCTGCTCCGCCACCAGGTGTAGCCAGCGCAGCGCCACCTTGGGCGCCTTGGCGGACACCAGCACGCGGGCGACGTGCTCGGGGACCGGGTAGTCCACCGGGATCGCGGTGGCGGCGATCTCCGGATCTGGGAAGACGCGGACCACCTCCTGCAGCAGCGGCGCCACCGACGAGGTGTTGCGCAGCGCAGTGGCGTACTGCAGCGCAGCTTGCCGGGTCAGGCCGCGGGCCCAGAGCAACCGGCCGACCGCGCGGTGCAACCCCGGGTGGGTGGGGTGCAGCCGCAAGGCGTGGTTGAAATAGAGGCGCGCGCGCGGATCTCCCGCGCGCTGCAACGCCTCCCCGAGATGAGCAAAGGCGAGGTAGTCATGAGGATGGCGCGCCAGCGCGCGCCGCGCGCCGTCCTCTTGCGGCGGCCGCGTGGCCACGAGCGCCGCGTGGTCTTCGCGCAAGAGCCGGGTGCCGGAGGTCCCTAGCAGCGCGGTGGCCAGCAGCATGACCGCCGTGGCCACGCCTCGCAGCGCCGCCGCCCGCCTGCGCTGCGGCTGCGCCAGCTCGCGCAGCGGCACCTGAACCAGCGTGGCCAGGAGCGCCACCGCCGGGATGGCGAGGCCTGGCAGCTCCAGCCCGAAGTCCACCACGCTCTGCACGGCGATCACCGCGCAAGCGCCCAGCGCCGCGGAGGTCAGCGCCCCCATGCGCCAGCGCCGCGCCGCCGACACCGCCAGCCAGCCCACCAGCGCCGCCAGGAGCAGCGCGCCCGGCAACCCCCACTCCACCACCGCCTGCACGTACTCGTTCTCCGGATGGGAGAACGTCACTCGCCCCGCGGTTGGATGGACGCGGGTGAAGCTCGACTCGAACGCGCCGCGCCCGATCCCGAGCCACGGCGACTCCGCCACCAGCAGCATCGACGAGCGCCACGCGGCGTACTTGCTACCCGGCTCGCTCCACTCGTCGGTGCGCGTGCTGCGGAGCTGATCGGAGACGCTGCGCCCGGAGGCGAAGACCACCAGCGCGAGCACGCACAACGCCACCACGCCGATGGCGATGGCGTTGAGCGTGAGCCGCGGCGGCGGCGCCTGGTCCGCCCGGCCGCGCATGCGCTGCCCCAGCAAGGTTCCGCCGCACACCACGGCGCCCGCCAGGAGGGCCACCGCGCTCCCACGAGATTGCGTCAGCAGCGCGCCGCCGGCGGTGGCCACCGCGCACAGCGCCCAGACCCAGCGCAACGCAGCCGGCTGCGCGGCGTGAAACGCCAGCCCGCCCGCCGCCACCGCCGCCAGCGCGAACAGGCAGCCCAGGTGGTTGGGGTTGAGCAGCGGCCCCAGCAGCACCGGCGTGGCGAACTGCGGCCGGTACACGCCGTAGAGCGAGGTCGCCCCGGTCAGCTCATGGCCCGCCGTCACCACCGCGGCCAGCGCGCCCACCGCGGCGACCGCGCTCACCAGCGCCAGCCGCCCGCGCTCCGAGGCGGCCACCCGCAGCGCCACGAAGGCGGCGCCGCCCAGCAGCACCAGCAGCACCAGCCCCTGCCGCGTCCCCGCGGGGTCTCGCGACAGCGGCGCCCACGACGAGCCGGTGTGCAAGAGCTCGCGGCCGTCCGCTAGCAGCGCCTGCCCTTCCGGATCCAGCGCGGTCGAGAGCCCTGACGGCAGCGGCACGAGCTGCAGCGCCGTCAGCAGCGCGGCGAACGCGATCACCGCCATCAGCGGCGAGAGGCGCGACACCCGACGCGAGGTGACCTGCGCCGCGAGCGCGGCGGTGATGAGCACGCCGAGCGCCATCAGCACAGCTCGAGGAGCCCCGCCCACGCCCAGCACCGAGACCCCAAGGATCGCCGCGCCGAGCCCGTACGTGAGCCGATCTCTGGACCTCAAGCTCAGAACACCCGCTCAGGCACAAAGACGATGTCCCCGGGCATGACCCAGAACGTGGGCCGGTCGCCCTTGCCGATCATCTCCGCGGGGAGCTCCCAGGTCACGGACTTGCCGTCGACCATCCGGGTCACGCGCACCAGGTTCTTGCGCGCCATGGGGGTGAAGCCGCCGCTCTGCGCGATGGCGTCCGTGATGGTCATCCCGGGGACATACTTGATGTTGCCGGTGCGGCCCACCTGCCCCAGCACGGAGAGCTTGCGCGAGTTGATCTCGGCCACCGTGATCGAGACGATGGGATCCTTGAGGTACCCATCCGCCAGTGCGCGCTGGATCTCGTCCTTGAGCTGGGCCGCGGTCTTGCCGGTGGCGGTCACCGTGCCGATGTAGCGCACGGCGATCTCGCCTGTGGAATCAAGCGTGTACGTCGCCTTGCTCTCGTTTTGGCCAAAGTAGATGACCAGCTCCAGCTTGTCCCCAGGTCCGATGGTGAGCTGAGACTCGTTGAGGCTGGGCGGCGCGGTGGGGTAGACGACCGGCGGGTTGTCGCCGCAGGCCAAGAGCGCGACCAGGAAGGCGGCCAAGAGCAGGCGCGCAGGTGCGCAAGGGAGCCAGAAGTGCCAAGAGATTCGCCAGGTCATCGATCCATCGCTGTTGGTGGCCGGCCGCGCCGGGAAGTTCAATGGCGCTACCCTACAGGATTCGATGGCAGCGGGAGGCCAGGCAGAGCAGCGCGCTGCAACACGCCGCCGGTCGGCCGAAGGTTGAACGTGGGGACTGCCTGCGGTCACCAAGTCCACGTTGACACTCGTGCCAAAGCCCCGTACCGTTCCTGGTGTTGGCCGCGCGTCGGGCCAGTGGAGAACTGAATGAAATCGCTCAAGAAAGATCTGAGAAAGCGCTTGATGCAGGGCCTCGGCGCGGCCGGGCTGATGCTGGCGCTTGGCGGATCCCTCCACGCGCAGGAGCCGGTGGCTGGTGAAGACGCAAGCGCCGCTGGCCAGAGCAAGCCTGGCGACAAGACGGCGGACAAGGCCGACAAGGCGCGACAAGGCCGACAAGGCCAGCGACAAGGCCGACAAGACTGGCGACAAGAAGGCCAAGCCGCCCACCGCCGAAGAGATCAGCAAGAAGAGCAGCGAGCTCCAGGAGCAGATGTCCCAGGACCTGGTGCATGTCGGGCGGCTGCAGCAGAAGGCCCGCAAGGACAAGGACGTCATCAAGCTCAACTGCGTCAATGACAAGCTCGTGCAGATGAAGGCCATGATGAACCTGGCCGACGACAAGCGCACGCAGATCACGGATGCGTTGACGCTTGGCAACGGGCGCGCCCCGGAGCACTTCACGGACTACACGCGCAGCTCCTCGGACATCAAGAAGCTGCGCGAAGAAGCCGACGTCTGCGTGGGCGTCGGTCCCGACTATCTGGGCGACAGCAAGCTCAACGTCTCGAACCCTGGCATCCCCGACGACCCGACGGCCAGCAGCTCGTTCGACGACGGCGTTGAGCCGCCAGCGTACGCCTCGCCGTTCTCCTGAGCGCGCGGCCGCTCGCGCCGCGCAGCTAGCGCCGTCAGACATCAGGCATCCGCTCGCCGCGCGCAGCTAGCGCCGTCAGCGTCAGCATCCGCTCGCGGCGCGCAGCTAGCGCCGTCAGCCGTCAGGCCTCGGCCCGCCGCCGCCCGGCCACGCCGCGCCACGCCAGATACGCCAGCACGCCGATCGAGCCGAGCAGCACGGTCGCCACCGCAAACGGCCACGGCGAGTGCCCGCGCCGACGGGCGTCGCTGATGACCCAGCGGAGCGCCACCACCAGCGCGATGATCAGGTCCAGCATCATCTGCAGCACCCACGCCTCGCCGCGAACCAGCGGGACGAAGCCCAGCACGCCGTGTTGCAGGCACACCCACAAGGTGAACCCGGTGAACGCCAGCAGGGCGGCCACAGCCAAGAGAGAGAAGCCAGGGGACGGCGGCGACAGATCTCGAGCTTCACGCATGCCAGCGGCATACGCGGCGCCGCGCCGCGCCACCATGACCTGCCAGGTAATGACGTGCCGCGCGGCCAGGCTATGCTCGCGCCATGAACGGCAGCTCGTCGGGCGTTGGCCCCCAAGTGCGCTCCTGGCGGCTGGCCCGGCGGCTCAGCCAAGAGGCGCTGGCCGCGCGCGCCGACGTGTCCCCGCGTCACCTCAGCTTCGTCGAGAACGGCCGCGCCAACCCCAGCCGCGAGCTGGTGATGGCGCTCACCGAGGCCCTGGACCTCCCGCTGCGCGACCGCAACACCTTGCTGACGCTGGCCGGGTTCGCGCCGGTGTATCGCAGCTCTGCGCTCGACGGCGAGGAGCTGCGGCACCTGCGCCGCGCGCTCGACTACGTCCTCGCGCAACAGGAGCCGTTTGGCGCGGTGGTGATGAACGGAGCCTGGGAGATCTTGCGGGTCAACCAGGGCGCGCAGCGGATCTTGTCCTGCTTTCCGCCGCGCAGCGCCGACGGGCTCGTGGCCGCGCGCAACTCCGTGCTGGCGGTCTTGCACCCCGACGCCTTGCGCCCGTACGTGGTCAACTGGCACGAGGTGGCCTCGCTGCTGGTGGCGCGCCTGCACCGCGAGGCCGCCGCGACCCCCAGCGAGGCGCGCGCGCGCTTGCTCGCCGCCGCGCTCGCCATGCCGGAGGTGCCATCGGCCTGGCGCGCCAGCTCGCCGGGCCAGCCCACCGACCCCTTCGTCACGGTGCATCTGCGGGGCCCGCAGCTCGAGGTCAAGCTGTTCTCGATGCTGTCCACCATCGGCACGCCGCTCGACCTCACCGCCGAGGACCTGCAGGTGGAGACCTACTTCCCGGCCGACGAGGCCAGCGAGGCCACGCTGCGTGAGCTTGGGCAGCGCGCGGCTCCTGGTGCGCGCGCCGGGTGAAAGCAGGTAAGGTAGCGCCATGGACGTGCGCGCCAGTGCCTGCCCTCTCGATTGCCCGGATCTCTGCAGCCTGGACGTGTCGGTGGAGGCCGGCCGGGTGATCGAGGTCAACGGCAGCCACAAGACGCCGATCACGCGGGGCTTCATCTGCGGCAAGGTCCGCAAGATCGCCGACCACCTGTACGGCCCCGATCGCGTGCTGACCCCGCTGCTCCGCACCGGCGCCAAGGGCGAGGATCGCTGGCGCGCCCTCGAGTGGGACGACGCGCTGGCGATGATCGCGTCGCGGCTCGGCGAGATCCGCGACCGCGCCGGCGGCGAGGCCATCCTGCCCTACCACTACGGTGGCTCCAACGGCTGGCTCACCGAGGGCGGACTGGCCACGCGCTTCTTCCGCCGCCTGGGCGCGTCCACGCTGCGTCGCACGTTCTGCGCCAGCGCCACCGGCGCCGCGGCGCGCGGGCTCTACGGCGAGCTGCCCGGGGTGGCGCTGGAAGACTTCGTGCACAGCAAGCTGATCGTGCTGTGGGGCGTCAACCCCTCCGCCACCGGCATCCACCTGGTGCCCATCATCGACGAGGCGCGCGCCGCTGGCGCCAAGCTGGTGGTGGTGGACCCGCGGCGCACGCCCTTGGCCCGGCGCGCCGACCTGCACCTGCCGGTCCGGCCCGGCACCGATCTGCCGGTGGCGCTGGCGCTCGCGCACGCCCTGTTCGAGCGCGGCCTGGCCGACCGCCGCTTCCTGTCCGAGCACTGTGACGGCGCCCAGGAGTTCGCTCGCCGCGCCGCCGCGTGGTCCCTCGACGCCGCGGCGGCCGAGGCCGGGCTGGAGGTGTCGGCGCTCGAGCGCTTCCTGGAGCTGTATGTGGCCAGCAGCCCGGCGGTGATCCGCTGCGGCTGGGGCGTGGAGCGCAACCGCAACGGCGGCAGCGCGGTGGCCGCCGTGCTCGCCCTGCCCGCCATCGCCGGCAAGTTCGGCGTGCGCGGCGGCGGCTACACGCTGTCCAACGGCGACGCCCGCTGGGGCCTCGGCCCCGAGGCGGCGATCGGCGAGCCGGCCCCCGCGACCCGGGTGGTCAACATGAGCCAGATCGCCAGCGCGCTGGCCACGCTCACCGCGCCGCGCGTCGAGGCGCTCTTCGTCTACAACTGCAACCCGGTGGCCACCGCGCCCAACCAGGCCGCGCTGATCGAGCAGCTTCGCCGGGACGACCTGTTCGTGGTGGTGCATGAGCAGGTGATGACCGACACCGCCAAGCTCGCAGATCTGGTCCTGCCCGCCACCGCGTTCCTCGAGCACCGCGAGCTGCGCCGAGGATACGGCGCGATGCGGCTCTATGATTCGCCCGCGGTGGCCACGCCACCTGGCCAGGCGCGCACCAACCAGCAGCTCTTTGGCGCCTTGCTGGAGCGCATGGGCCTGGTCCGCCCGACGGACCGGCACAGCGAAGACGAGCTGGTGGCGGACATCTTCAACGCCTCGCCAGGTGGCGCAGCGCTGCGCGCGCAGCTCGCGCGCGACGGCGTGGCCACGCCGCCCGCTGGCGCCACGCCGGTGGCCTTCGCGGACGTCTTCCCCGGCACCGCCAACGGCAAGGTGCAGCTCACGCCGCCCGCGCTCGATGACGAGGCCGGCGGCCTCTACCGCTACAAGCCCGAGCCCGCCGCCGCCGCCCCTGCGTTCCCGCTGGCGCTGATCTCGCCGGCGATGGCCACCCAGATAAGCTCCACCTTCGGCCAGCTCCGCGAGCGGCCCGCGGAGCTAGACGTCTCGCCAGAGGACGCCGCGGCGCGCGGCATCACCAGCGGGGCCACGGTGCGCGTGTGGAACGAGCTGGGCGAGGTCATCTGCATCGCCCGCATCGACCGCGACGTGCGGCCGGGCGTCCTGGTGCTGGCCAAGGGGTTCTGGCGCAAGCACACCGCCAACGGCTTCACGGCCAACGCGCTCATCCCCGAGACGCTGGCCGATCTGGGCGGCCAGGCCGCCTACAACGACGCGCGCGTGCAGCTCGCCGCGCTGTAGCCACGCGGCGACGAGCGGCGACCGCTCACTGCCACTGGTTGCCGTTGTCGCGGATGTCGCCCGAGCCGGTCACCGAGGAGCGGCCGCGGATCCAGTTGCCCGCCAGCTCGATGTCGCCCGAGCCGCTGACGAACATGTTGCCTTCGATCTGGCTGTGCGAAGCGCGGATCGTCCCGCTGCCAGAGATGATGAGCGAGGGCTCGCCCACGATGTGGCTGTTGGTGACCTCGATGTCGCCCGAGCCGGAGACCAGCACCGCGGGCGCGCCGTGCGCCACGATGCGGCTGTTGTGAATGCGGATATCACAGGCGCCGTTGACCGACACCGCCGGACCATTGAGGATGATCTCTGCGTTCTGGATGAACAGGTCCTCGGTGCCGTCGCAGGCCAGGGGGCCGTTGTACGGCATGAGGTTGCCGCTGGGCCCTGCCGAACCTGGCACCGCGCCACCGGGCTGGGGCGCTCCTGGGCCGGGACCCGCCGGGCCAGGGCCCACTGGACCCGGGCCTTGCGAGGCCGGGGTGACGTAGCATGCAGCCGAGAGGGCCGAGACGGCCGAGAGGAGAAAGAAGGCTAGCGAGTGACGCATAAGGGCTCCTACCTGAGACGGACGGACGGACGGCCGAACAGATTGCTCCATCCTACACAATTGACCGCCGCGTTCTACCCGGAGCCCGACATCAGATCGACATCAGATCGACATCAGCGTGAGCCACGGCCGGCAACCTGCGCCGCGCACATGCCTCTCGAAGATCTTCTCATCACCCATCGAGGTCGCCCGAGGTCACAGCTTTGCGACCTGCGAGGTCGCAGCTCCGCGACCGGCGAGGTCGCCCGAGGTCACAGCTCCGCGACCTGCTCGTTGGCCATGAGCTGCTCGAGCGTCTCACGCCGGCGGATCACCGCGTGCTTGTCGCCGTGCACCAGAACCTCGGCGCCGCGCGGCCGCGTGTTGTAGTTGGACGACATCGACGAGCCGTACGCGCCCGCCGCGCCCACACACAAGAGCTCCCCGGCGTCGAGGACCGGCAGGTTGCGCTCGCGCGCCAGAAAGTCGCCGGTCTCGCAGATCGGCCCCACCACGTCGGTGGTGATCGCCGTGCGCGCAGGATCTCGCACCGCCTGCATCGGGTGATACGAGTTGTAGAGCGCCGGCCGCATCAGGTCGTTCATCGCCGCGTCGACGATGAGGAAGTGCTTGGCCTCGCTGGCCTTGCGATACAGCACGCGGGTGAGCAGCACCCCCGCCGGCCCGACGATGGAGCGGCCGGGCTCACACAAGATCTCCATGTCCAGGTGCGCGAGCGGCGCCAGCGCTTCCTTGATCGCGAGGCCGTACTCGCCCGGCGACGGCGGCACCGCATCGCCCTTGCCGTAGTCGATGCCCAGGCCGCCGCCCAGATCGAGCGTGCGCAGCCGGATCCCGGCGCGCTCGAGATCCAGCACCATCGCCACCAGGCGCGCCACCGCGTCGGTGAACGGCGAGGTCTTGGTGAGCTGCGAGCCGATGTGACAATCGATGCCCAGGATCTCGAGGCTCGGGTGCTTGGCCGCCGATTCAAACAGCCGGCGCGCGGTGGGCATCGAGATGCCGAACTTGTTCTGCTTGAGGCCGGTGGAGATGTACGGGTGGGTCTGCGGATCCACGTCCGGGTTGACCCGCAGCGCCACGCGCGCGCGGACACCGCGCGTGCGCGCGACCTCGGCGATGACCGCCAGCTCTTCTTCGGACTCCACGTTGAACAAGAAGATGTCGGCCATCAGCGCCGCGTCGATCTCCTCGCGCGTCTTGCCGACGCCGGAGAACACCACCTTGCGAGGATCTCCGCCCGCTGCCTGCCAGCGCCGCAGCTCGCCCAGCGAGACGATGTCCGCGCCAAGGCCCCGCGCCACCAGCACCCGCAGGATGCCGAGGCTGCTGTTGGCCTTGACGCTGTAGCAGATCCGGTACCGCAGCCCCTGCAGCGCGGCCTGGTACGCGGTCACCGCGGCCTCGATGGCCGACTGGCTGTACACGTAGCACGGCGTGCCAACCTCCTCCGCGATGGAGGAGAGCGAGAGTTCCTCGCAGTGCAGCTCGTCGGCGCGATAGTGAAACGGCGAGATCATGCGCGAGTTGTAGCCCAACGCGCTGCGGCAGGCTGCAACTTCCGACCGGAACTGCTCCGCGGTTGCCGCGGCTCCTGCTCCGCGCTTGCCGCGGCTCCAGCGCGCTCGCGCTACTCCGCGTTACCGCGGCTCCAGCTCGGCCGCCGCGCGCGCGATCTCCTGCAAGATCTGCTGGCGCGCCGGTCCGCCGGTGACGTCGCGCCGGTCGATGGCGCGCAGCGGATCGAGCCACGGCGCCAGATCTTCGTCGAAGGCCGGGTGGGTCTCGCGCAGCGTGGCCAGATCCAGCTCGGCCAGCTCCACGCCGCGCTCGCTGGCCTGCCGCACCAGGTGCCCGGCCACGTCGTGCGCTTGCCGAAACGGGACCCCCTTGGTGACCAGGTAGTCGGCGACCTCGGTGGCCACCAGGTACCCCTCGCCCACCGCGGCGCGCATCCTGTCCACGTCGATCTTGAGCGACGCCACCATCCCGGCGGAGACCTCCAGGCACGCGGCGACCGTCTCGACCGCGTCGTACATGGGCTCTTGCGTCTCCTGCAGGTCCTTGTTGTACGCCAGCGGCAGGCCCTTGATCGTGGTCATGAGCGACACCCACGCGCCGACCACGCGCCCGGTCTTGCCGCGGATGAGCTCCGCCAGATCCGGGTTCATCTTCTGCGGCATCAGCGACGAGCCGGAGCAGTACGCCTCGCCGATGCGGGCGAAGCGGAACTCCTGGCTCGTCCACAGCACCAGCTCCTCGCCCAGCCGCGACAGGTGGGCTTGCACCAGCGCCGCCGCCGCCACCAGCTCCACCACGAAGTCGCGGTCGCCGACGGCATCGAGGCTGTTGCGGGTGACGCTGTGGAACCCCAGCGCCGCCGCGGTGCGCTCGCGGTCGATGGGCAGCGTGGTCGCCGCCAGCGCGCCGGAGCCCAGCGGCGACTCGCCAGCGCGCTCGGCGGCGTCGATGAGCCGCGCCCGATCTCGCCGCAGCATGGCCTCGTAGGCCAGGAAGTGATGGGCCAGCCGGATGGGCTGCGCGCGCTGCAGGTGGGTGTAGCCGGGAGCGAGCGTCTCCACGTGGGCCCTCGCCTGGCCCAGGAGCGCGCGCCGCAGCCCGTCGATGAGCGCGACCAGCCGCGCCGACGCCGCCCGCGCGTACAGCCGCAGATCGGTGGCCACCTGATCGTTGCGGCTGCGCCCGGTGTGCAGCCGCCGCCCGGCCTCGCCGATGGCGTCGATGAGGTTGCCCTCCACGTTCATGTGGACATCCTCAAGCTCAGCCTTCCACGCCAGCTCGCCGGCCTCGAGCTGCCCTTGGACCTTGCGCAGGCCGGCGGTGATCGCCTGCGCGTCGGCGGCAGAGATGATGCCCTGCGCCGCCAGCATGTCCGCGTGCGCGATCGATCCGGCCACGTCGTGTGGCAGCAGCCGGCGATCGAAGTCGATGGAGGCGTTGAGCTCTGCGGCCACCGGATCAAGCGCGCCGTCGAAGCGCCGCCCGCGCGCACCCTTGGGACCTTCTGCGGTCATGGCGTGTGCCTTTGCATGGCGCGCAGTATAGGGCGCGCCGCTTTGCAGCACGCGCCGCGCGCCGCAAGAAGCGGCGACGCGCGAGCTCCCCGCGACCGAGCGGCGGCGGTGTTTTTGGATGCAAGCTGCCGAGATCCCTCGAGACAATTTCCTGAGGCAACGATCCCCCTTGCGCATCAGCCGGAATTTGAATACCGTTTTCAAAATCAGATGTGCCGGATTCCCGCTTCCCTCTTCACCCTCCTCTGCGCCTCCCTGGCGCTGCCCGCCACCGCCCAGGCCGATCGCCGCTCGTTCACGCGCACGTACGAGTACACGACGATGCCGCAAGGGCAGACCGAGCTGGAGATCTACAGCACCCAGTCGGTGAACCGGTTCACCGAGGCGTCGCCGCGCGCCTTTGAGCTGCAGCTCGAGATCGAGCACGGCATCACCGACCGCTTCGACCTGGGCCTCTACCACGTGTTCAAGCAGGTCTCCGCCGCGGACGCGATGGCGTCGCAGGCCTTTCACTTCTCGGATCTGAAGCTGCGCGGGCGCTACCGCTTCGCCGAGCGCGGCGAGCTGCCGGTGGACCTGCTGGCCTACCTGGAGCTGGCCAAGGAGTTCGGCGAGGGCGTCTACGAAGCCGAGGGCAAGATCATCCTGGCGCGCGACGTGGGCCAGGTGCTCTTGGCGGCAAACCTCATCACGGAGGTCGCGTTTGGCCCGGACACCACCGAGACCGAGGTCGAGCTTGGCTGGGCCGTGGGCGCCGCCGTCGAGGTGATGCCGGCGCTGCGGCTGGGCGTGGAGACCTACGGCGGCTTCGAGGCCGCCGAGCCCGGCGAGCTGGCGGCCTCGGTGGGACCGACGATCTCGTGGGCCTCTTCCGGCAAGCTCTGGGTCGCCGGCACCGCGGGCTTCGGCGTCACCGACGAGGCTGACCGCTTCTCTGGCCGCATGATCCTGGGCCTCGATCTATGAAGCTCCGCCGGTCACGAGAGACGATGCTGGCCGCGCTCGCGCTGCTGGTGGGAACCCTGGTGGCCTGCGCGCCCCGCGTGCCGCCGCCCGTGACCGCGGTGGACGTGTCCTGGGCGCGGACCCGCTGGCCGGAGATAAGCCAGGCCGATCTGGAGCACGGCCGCAAGCTCTTGCAGTCCAAGTGCGGCGGGAGCTGTCACCGACCGCCGATGCCGAGCGAGCAACCTGCCGAGGACTGGCCCACCCACGTCGCCGAGATGGCCGAGCGCTCCGGGCTCACGCCGCACACCCAGAAGGTGCTCGAGCAGTACCTGGTCACCCTGGCTCGCGCCGAGGCGACAGCGAGCCAGGCGCGCTAGCGCGACGCCGCGCCCTGCCACCACGCGGCGACCCACTCCACGTCGCCGTAACGAAACGTCGTGGTCTTCACGTCGGGCATGGCCATGATATGCGCCTCCACCTTGCGCGCCGCGGGCGCGAAGTACGTGACCAGGCAGGACCTGCCCAGCTCGTCGATGGAGCGCAGGAAGCCGGGCATGTCGCTCATGTAGTAGATGACCTCGCAGGCGGTGACCAGGTCATAGCGCCCGCGCTCTGTCACCCATGGCTGCATCGCCAGATCTCCGACCAGGAACTCCGCCTCCGGCAGCCGCCGCCGAGCGCGCTCGATCGCCGTCTCGGAGACATCGAGGCCGGTGACTCGCTCCGCCAGGTCGGTCAGGTGGACCGTCTGATGCCCTTCCCCGCAGCCAATCTCCAGCAGGGACTCGAAGCGATCCCCCAGCTCACGCTCGATGATGGCGCAGGTCTCCACGAAGCGCGTCTGCTCTTGCTCCGAGGCCATGTGCCACGGATCCGGCATCTTGTACGCCAGATCGAGCCGATCATGAGCGTCGTTCTGGCGCACTCCGCGCAGCGCATACTTCATCCACGTGCGCCGCACGATCTGCTCGGCCTTCTCCTTGGCCATCCGCGCGCGATCTGGCAGCTCGAGCTCATCGATGGCAGCGCGAACATCACCGCCGCGCAAGAGAGACCAGGCAGTACGCAGATCGCGAAGCGTGCTCATGCAAGACACCCAGGGCTAGAGGCAAGGCAAAGGAGGAGAGGCCGGAGCCTGCGCGTCCGGACGCGGCGACGATACCGCGACTTCGCGCTCCTGTGCAGCGGGGACCGCGCCTCGAGTTTCTTCCCGCGATCGTGGGCTGGCCCATCATCCTGATGGCACGCTGATGGCACGTTGTCGCACGCCCTGGCAAGATGGACTGCGCAGACCCACATCAGGGAGGCGGGCGGTTCCCGCCCTGTTCGTGCATTCGAGAGGGGGCGCTATGGCGATCGAGCGTGGAGAGCGAGGTCCCGAGGTCGTGAAGCTGCAGCGCATGCTGCTGGCCCTGGGCTACAGGCTCCCGCGCTGGGGAGCCGATGGCGACATGGGCTCCGAGACCTTTGGCGCGGTGGCCCGCTTCATGGAAGACCACGGCCGGATCTTCGACGACGACGCGGACCGCATCTCGGATGAAGAGCAGGCGTTCGTGGCGCAGCTCCACGAGCAGCTTGGCCACCCGCTGCCGCTGCCGGTGGGCAGCGCGCAGTTCTTTGACCTGCGCGCGCAGGCCGACCGCCGCCACATCATCCGGCGCAGGTCCTGGCACGACGTGACCGGGATCTGCCTGCACCAGACCGCGTGCGTGCTGGGCGAGACCCCGCAGCGCTGGGACTCCGTCGGCGCGCACCTGGGGATAAGCCGCGAGGGCAAGGTGATGTGGATGTTCGACTTCGACACCGCGGTGGTCCACGCCAACGGCCTCAACGCGAGCACGGTGGGGATCGAGATGGACGGCACGTACGCGGGCATCGGGGGCGACCTCCGCACGTTCTGGCGCCCCGCGGACGAGCCCGACCGCCAGCCGCAAGCGCCCACGCCCGAGCTCATCGACGCCGCGCGCGCCACCGTGCGGTGGATCTGCGCCGAGGTCGAGCGGCACGGCGGACGCATCACGCGCCTGTTGGCGCACCGGCAAGCGAGCCGCAACCGGCGGTCCGATCCGGGCAGCGAGCTGTGGCAGGCGGTGGCGATGCCGCTGCACGAGGAGCTCGGCCTCACCGACGGTGGCAAGGGCTACAAGCTCGGCACTGGCTACGCCGTCCCGGAGGCCTGGAACCCCGCCTACCGAGGCGTGCGGTACTGACCCCAGCGCTCCTCGGCCGGGGCGCTAGCGTCGCAGCAGGCGCCCGCTTGGTGTTCTAGATAGTTCTGGCTAGTTCTGGCTACTCGTCGGCGTCGTCGCTGCGGTGATCGATGCCCAGCGCGCGCATCTTCTTGTACAGGTGGCTGCGCTCGAGCTGCAGCTCCTTGGCGGTGTTGGACACGTGGTGATCGTTGGCCTCCAGCGCGGCGACGATGATGTCGCGCTCGGAGGCCGCCACCAGATCCTTGAAGGGGGTCCCGCGCGCGAACGTGGACTTGACCTGCCGCACCCGCGGCAGCGCGTCCGCCACGTCGGCCTCGGTGATGAGCTCGACGTCGCCGGTCAGGATGACCAGGCGCTCGACGAGGTTCTTGAGCTCGCGCACGTTGCCCGGCCAGTCGTGCTGCATCATCAAGGTCATCGCGCCGGACGCGACCTTCTTGGTCTTGCGGTCGTTGGCCTCGCACACCTGCTCCACGAAGTGCTCCACCAGCGCCGCCACGTCCTCGCGCCGCGTGCGCAGCGGCGGCAGCTCGATGGGCACCACGGCCAGCCGGTAGAACAGGTCTTCCCGGAAGCGACCCGCGGTGATCTCCACCGGCAGGTTCTTGTTGGTGGCGGCCACCACCCGCACATCGACCTTGATGGTCTCCGCGCCGCCCACCCGCTCCAGCTCGTTCTCTTGCAGGACGCGCAACACCTTGGCCTGCGCGCTCGGGTTCATGTCGCCCACCTCGTCGAGGAACAAGGTGCCGCCGTCGGCGAGCTCGAACTTTCCGCGGCGTTGCTGGGTGGCGCCGGTGAACGCGCCCTTCTCGTGGCCAAAGAGCTCGCTCTCGATGAGCTCCGACGGGATGGCGGCGCAGTTGAGCTTGATGAAGGGACCGTCCGCGCGCCTTGAGTGATCGTGGAGGGCGCGCGCCACCAGCTCCTTCCCGGTGCCGTTCTCGCCGGTGATGAGCACGCGGCCGTTGGTCGGCGCGGTCTTGGCGACCTTGTCGAAGATGACGCGCATGGCGGCGCCGCGGCCGATCATCGCGTACTCGCTCTTGGCGCGCGCGCGCAAGCGGGCGTTCTCGCGCGAGAGCCGCGCGAACGACAGCGCGTTGCCCACGGTGAGCAAGAGCTTGTCCGAGGACAGCGGCTTCTCGATGAAGTCGTAGGCGCCGAGCTTGGTGGCGGCGACCGCGGTCTCGATGGTGGCGTTGCCGGACATCATGATCACCGCGGCCTCGGGCTTGGCGGCGCGCAGCTTGGGCAGCGCCTCCAGCCCGCTCTGGCCGGGCATCATCACATCGAGCAAGACCAGGTCGATCTCGTGCTCGATGAGCTTGGCGAGACCAGCCGCAGCGGAGCCCGCCACCTCCACGCGGTAGCCCTCGATCTCGAGGGCGCGGCGCACGGTGGTGAGGATGTTGGGCTCGTCATCAATGACCAGCAGGGAGCTGCGGGGCATGGGTCACCGTACCAGGCCAGGCGCCAGCTCGGCGGCGGCGGTGGCTGCAAAACCCCGGCTTGCGACATTCGCTGGTCCGGCGGCGGTTGCCCAGGTCTCGCCGAGCGCGCCAGCCCGACGCCGCTGCGCCAGAGGGCTGAAATCATGTGGCAAGCGCCCGGATCCTGGATGCATCACCCATGAGAACGTCGCGGAATTGACTCTTTAGTCCAGGGCCTTTAGCTTCGCTCCATGTCCAAGACGCAACGCTCTGGCGCCACCGCCATGACGGTAGCTGCCTTCGCATTGCTGCTCGCGTCGCTGCTCGCGGGGTGTCCAGACAAGAAGCCCAAGGCCGGGAGCTGCAAGACCACCAAGGATTGCAAGAGTCCGCAGGTGTGCGTGGAGAATCGCTGCGTGCAGTGCGGCAAGGACTCGGACTGCAAGGATGGGCAGCAGTGCAAGGACTTCACGTGCGTGGCCAAGGCCGAATGCACGCGCGATGACCAGTGCCCGGTGGGCAAGTCCTGTCTCGACGGCGTTTGCAAGGCCTGCACCAAGGACGCCGAGTGCGGGGAGGGCGGCGCCTGTGACGCCGGCGCGTGCAAGCGCGCCACCGCCTGCACCAAGGACGACGACTGCGCGGATGACGAAGACTGCGTGGACGGCTACTGCCGCAAGCCGTGGGCCGGCTCTTCCTCCGGCGCGACCTGCGAGCTGGAGACCGTGTACTTTGGCTACGACGAGGCGGCCATCGGGGCCAGCGAGCGAGATCGGCTCGACGCCAACGCCGCGTGCATCGAGAAGTCCAAGGGCAAGGCGGTCTACGTGGCCGGGTACACCGACGGCTCCGGCACCGAGGAGTACAACATCGCGCTGTCCGAGCGCCGCGCGCAATCCGTGGCGGACTACCTGGCTCGCCTGGGCGTGGACCCAGCGGTGCTCCAGGTGGTCCCCAAAGGCGAGACCGAACCCTCCGGAAAAGGCGACGACAAAGATCGTCGCGTGGAGCTGCTATGGAAATGAACCGCTGGCTCCGCGCCCTGTCCTGCGTGCTCGTCACCGCCGCGCTGTCCGCGGCGCCGGGCTGCTTCTGGGTGACCACCAAGAGCGAGGGAGATACCCTGCGCAAGGACGTGCAGCGGCTCGACACGCGGGTCGACACCAAGGAGAAGCAGTTCGACAGCAAGGTCGATGAGCTGCAGAAGGTGCTCGACGACGCCACCCGCTTGCTCAAGCGCAACAGCGCGGACCTGGGCGCCGACGTCGATCAGCTCCGCAGCGACGTGCGCATCGCCAACGGGCTGGTCGCCGCCATCAACAACCAGCTCGCGGAGATGAAGGCCCAGCTCGAGGCCACCAAGAAGGACAGCGAGACCCGCATCGCCGCGCTGGAGGCGCGCCTGGGTTCGGTGGAGAGCGGCAAGCCCACCGCGTCCTCTTCGGCAGACGACCTGTGGCGGCTGGGCAGCGCCGCCTTCGAAGCGCAGCGCTTTGGCGACGCCGTCGACATCTTCAAGCGCCTCTTGCAGAGCTACCCCACCCACGACCGCGCCGACGACGCGCAGTACTTCCGCGGCCAGAGCTACACGAACCTCAAGGACTGGGACGCGGCGATCCGCGAGTATCAGCGCCTGTTCGACAAGTTCCCCGATAGCCCGCTGTCCGACGACGGCCTGTACTTCGCGGCGCTCGCCGCCGAGGCCTTGAAGAACTGCTCGGAGGCGCGCACCTACCTGGGCCTCATCAAGCAGAAGTTCCCCAAGTCCAACGTCGGCAAGATCAGCGAAGACGCCGACAAGCGCATCAAGGGCGCGCTCAAGAACAAGTCGAAGTGTACGCCGTAGCGCACGGCGACGGCGACGCGCCACCGCGCTGACCTGCGCTGCCGACTTGCGCTGCCGCGCCGCGCTACTGCGCCGCGCCCTGGCCCCGCGACAGCAGCGAGGTGAGCAGCGCCATGCCGCTCTGCAGGCTGGGGTTCTGGCCAAAGGCCTTCAGCTGATCGACCGGCAGGCCGCCCGGGCCCGCCGGCGCGGCCTGCTCCGCGCCGCCCGGGGCGCTCTGGGCCTGGCCAGCGCCCTGCAAGCCGCCCAGCAAGGCGCCAATCATCTGCAGGCCTCCACCCTGCATCCCGCCGCTCACCTGCCGAAGGTCCGCCGAACCAAGCTGCGCGAGCTCGTGCTTTTCGCTCATGCAGCTTGCTCTTAGCAAGAGCCACGCCGAGAACGATCCTGCTGCCGCGCCCGGGCTGCGCCGCCGCAAGGTCGCGTTCTCTTGGGAGCGGCGGCCACGGATGGCGACCCGGCGGCCACGGATAGCGAACCCGCGGCGACCGGCGCCATCGGCGCCCTGCGGTGGCTTGCCGGCACCTGCTGCCCGCGGTCGACAAGTCAGGCGCCGCCGGTTTCTGGCAGCAGGGATCCGGGCGCGGTAAGAACGGCGCATGTCGACACACCCTTTTTCCGGGCGCCGCGTGGGCGTGCTCATGGGCGGCCCCTCTGCGGAGCGTGAGGTCTCGCTGAACACTGGCGCTGGCGTGGTCGCCGCGCTGCAGGAGAGCGGGTGGGACGTGGTGGCGATCGACTGGCAGGCCGGCGCCAACCTGGCGGACCTGCTGACCGAGGCCAAGGTCGCCGTGGTGTGGAACGCGCTGCACGGCACCTATGGCGAAGATGGCGCCGTGCAAGGGCTCACCACGTGCCTTGGCATCCCTTGCACGGGCTCGGGCATCCTGGCCAGCGCGCTGGCCATGGACAAGGTGATGTCCAAGCGCATCTTCGAGAGCAACGGCGTGCCGACGCCGCGCTGGCGGCTCCTGCCCACGACCGAGGAGGGCGGCCCCGCCGACGGCAGCGACGCCGCCGTGGCGCTGGCCGACTGGCCGCTGCCGTGCGTGGTCAAGCCCGCCAACGAGGGCTCCTCGGTGGGGGTGAGCGTCGTCGAGGCCCGCGAACAGCTCGCCGACGCGGTGGCCCTGGCCCGCCGCCACCACGGCCCCGTGCTGGTGGAGGACTACATCGCCGGGACCGAGATCTTCGTGGGCATCCTCGACGGCGCGGTGCTGGGCTCCGTGGAGGTCCGCCCGGCCGGCAAGTTCTATGACTACGCCGCCAAGTACCAGCGCAACGACACAACGTACCTGATCCCGCCGGAGCAGCCGCGGGCGGTGGTGGCGCGCGCCGAAGAGCTGGCGCTGGCCGCGTACAAGGCGCTGGGCTGCAGCGGCCACTGCCGCCCCGACCTGCGCATCTCGCCGAGCGGCGAGGCGTTCGTGCTGGAGGTCAACACGCTGCCGGGCATGACCAAGACCAGCCTGCTGCCCAAGATCGCCAAGTCGGTGGGCCTTGGTTACCCACAGCTCTGCGAGAAGATCTTGGCCTCGGCGAGGTGAGGCGCGAACGCGCGGCGGGCTCGCGGCGAGCTCGCTCAGGGCGGCGCCGCGCTGCCCTCGGCGCTGCCGCCGCTGCGCGCCGTGGCCTCGTCGTAGCCCTCGCGGGCGCGAGCGTTGTCCGGGTCGATCTGCAGCGCGCGCTTGAAGGCCTCCGCCGCGGCGGCGGCGTTGCCGGTGCCAAGCACCGCCTCGCCGAGCAAGGTCTGGATGCGCGCGCTCCTCGGCGCCAGCTTGGCGGCCTTGCGCAGATGCGCGCTGGCGTCGCCGTAGAGCCCTTGCTGCAGGGCCAGCTCGCCGAGCCCGGCCACCGCGATCAGGTTCTTGGGATCCAGCTCCGCGGCCTTCTTGAAGGAAGCCGCGGCGCCGGCCAGGTCGCCGCGCTGCATCGCCTGCTGCCCCGCGGTGGCCAGCTCCTCCGCTTGCTTGACCGAGGGCGGCACGCCTTCGTCGTCGGGGACCCCGCCATTGCCATACGGATCCAGCGTGCCGTCGCCGCCGCTCACGCCGCCGCCCGCGGCGCTGCCGGCGCCGGCGCCGCCAGGCTCGATGACCGGCTTGGGGTCCTTGGCAGGGGGCGCAGGAGTCGCGCCCCCGCCGCCTGGGCGCCGCAGCAGCGGATCGTCGCCGGCCCCGGCCGTGCCGGAGGTGCCTGACGTGCCTGACGTGCCTGACGTGCCCGACGTGCCCGACGTGCCTGGCGTGCTGCCCGTCGCTGACACCTCACGCGCGGGGCGCTCCGTCCGGGGCGACGGCGCGCCACGGCCCACCCCTGGCGCGGCCGCAGGCTCGCCGGCCACGGCGGGCACCACCGGGGGCCGCCGGGACCGCTGGCGGCGCTGGCGCGGCAGCGGCCGGCTCCGCCGCTCCAGCGGACGCAGGCGGCGCCGCCGCGACCTGCGACGAGGGAGACGAAGGAGCGGGCTCATCTCCGCCGAAGAGGGCGAGCGCGAGCCCCCCGGCGGCGACCAGCGCCACCGCGGCGCCACCCAGGATCGCCATGCGGCGCCGACGTCGGCGATGATCAGCGAACACGTCCGTGGAGCTGGCCCCAAGCGAGCGGCTGGCGCGGCTCTGGTGCGACGCGCCAACGTCGTCTTCCGCGCCTTCGTCAAACCACACCTGCGACACGCCTGGCTCGGCGCTGGGAGCGCTCCGGCTGACGGAGGCGCTGACGGACGCGCTGGCCTCGCCGCTCGCGCTCGCGGTATCCGACGACGACGACGAGGGCGGCTGGCTCGAAGGCGAGCGCGCGGCCGGTTGTGCGGCGACCAGCGGGACGCTCACCGTCGGCGCCGTCGAGATGCCGGTCGCCACAGCCGCGATCGGCGCGGGCATCGCTGGCGCGCCGCTCACCGCAGGTGCCGCTGGCGCTGGCGCGATCGGCGCAGGCATCGCTGGCGCGCCGCTCACCACAGGCGCCACTGGCGCTGGCGCGATCGGCGCAGGCATCGCCGGCGCGCCGCTCACTGCAGGTGCCACTGGCGCTGGCGCGATCGGCGCAGGCATCACCGGCGCGCCGCTCACTGCAGGCGCCGCTGGCGCGGTCGTCGCTGCGGCCACCACTGGCACCCCCACGCGCGGAGTCCCGGTGCGCTTGCGCGCCAGATCAGGAGAGGTGCCCGTCAGCACCGGCGCGGCCGCAGGCGTCTCCGCGCGCAGACGCTGAGCAGGCGCCGGGACGGCGTGAGGCATGTGAGGCGCGGGGGCTGCGCCCTGGGCGCGCGCGCTCGGGGCCGCGTGCGCCGCCGCTGCGGCGGGTGCTGCAGCTACCACCGGCGGTGGCACGATGGAGGTGGCGAGGGTCCGGCCTGGTGAAGGCCCCGCGGCCGGAGCGGCCGGAGCGGCCGGAGCCACAGGAGCGACCGGAGCGACCGGGGCAACCGGCGCCTTGCCGGCCACGGCGCCTGCAGAGCCCGGCGCCTTGCCAGCCGAGGACTCCGACGCCCTGCTGGGCTCCGCGCCCAGCTTCTCCATCGCCTTCTCCATCGCCCGGGACACCGACGCCGGGGGGATCTCCTCTTGCTGCCGGGCGACGTCCGCGTCCATCACCTCGCCGCGCGACAGGCCGGCGCGCAGCGCCTCCACCAGGCGGCTCGTGGTGGCGAAGCGGTCGTCGGGGCTCTTGGCCAGCATCCGGGCCACCGCGGCTTCCATCCACAGCGGCGCGTCCGGACGCTTGCTGGGCAGCGGCGCGGGCGCCTCGGTCACGTGCCGGCTCAGCACGTCAAACACGCGGGTCCCCGAGAACGGCGGCGCGCCGGTCAGCATCTCGTAGGCCATGCAGCCGAGCTGGTACACGTCTGCCCGCCGGTCAATGCGGTCGCCGCGCGCTTGCTCCGGCGACATGTACCGCGGGTCTCCAAACGTCATGCCCAGGCTGGTGGAGGCCGCGTGCGCGTCGCTCTCCACCAGCTTGGACAGGCCAAAGTCCAGGAGCTTGACGAAGTTCGCCTTGCCGCGCCGCACCGCCAGGTAGATGTTGCGCGGGCGCAGATCGCGATGCACGTAGCCCACCGCGTGCGCTTCCATCAGCGCCTCGCCGAGCTGGATCAAGATGTCGGCGGTCCGCTCCACGGACAGCTTGCCCTCTCGCGCCAGCACGGCGTCGAGCGTCTCGCCCTCGAGCAGCTCCATCGCCAGGTACAGCCGACCGTCGCTGGTGCGGCCGAAGTCGTGGATCTCCACGATGTGCTCGTTGTCGACCTCGGCCACCATGGTGGCCTCGCGGCGGAAGCGCTCCACGGCCAGATCGTCGCGCGCGAGCTCCGCGTGCAGGACCTTGATCGCCACCTTGCGACGCAACGTCACGTGCTCGCCCCGGTAGATCGTTCCGGAGGTGCCCTGGCCCAGCCGCTCCTGCACCAGGAAGCGCTCGCCGAGCACCTTGCCCAGCAGCGTGTCGCCGTCGCTGCGCACCTTGGCGGTGCCGCAGTTTGGACAGAACAGCGCGCTCTCCGGATACGTGTGCCGGCACTTGTTGCAGGAGACGGTTGCGAGGGTCATGTCATGAGCTGCCATGGCGATCCGTGGACGGAGCGGCCGAGAGGAAGGATAGCGCAATCGCTTTTCAAACGCCCGAGCGGCGTCGAGGTGTCAACGTGCATGCGACGGGCATCACGTGGCACGGCAGATCCGTGAGGGTCGGGCAGCCCGGGCCGAGACGGGCTCACCGATACGACACGCCTGGTCCCGCCGAGGTTTCCCTCCAACCGCTCGGGTACCGCGCCGGCTGCGACTTGGCCCACACTTGGCGCTCCGTTCGTTGTCACGCGGGCCGCCGCGGGCCGCTGCTGACGCCGCGTTCTCCGCCGCGCGCGGGCCGCTGCTGACCGCCGCTCGCCTGCGACCCGACCTCTTCTAGCCAACCCCGCGTGGCTGCGCGGATTTTCACGGTGCTCGCAGCGCGCGCAGGGAGCGAGTCTGGCCGGTGCGCCGGCCCTTGCTTGGCTCCGGAGCCGGCGCAGGAGGCGTCTCCAGCTCGGGGGTGTACTCGGGCACCAGCCGGATGAGCGCCTGGCGCACCCGCTGCGGCTCCACCAGGCGAGGCCCTTGCCCGCCATCCGCGCCGCCGAGGCTCGCGCTCGCGACCTCCCCACCGGCGCCCCGGCGCCCGCAGCGCCCGCAGCGCCCGCAGCGCCCGCAGCGCCCCCGGCTGCCCCGGCGCCTCCGGCGCCTCCCTCCGCCAGCTCCAGGAGGTCCCGGATGAGCCGCGCGGTGTCCTCGCCGGCGGACGGCGGCGTGCGGCCGATGAAGATCTTGGGGTGCTTGGTCTTGTCCGCGCGCTCCGAAGACGTGGACAGCTCCTCGAACAGCTTCTCGCCGGGACGAACGCCGGAGAACACGATCTCGATGTCCTCGTCGGGCACCATGCCCGAGAGCCGGATGAGATCGCGCGCCAGATCCACGATCTTCACTGGCTCGCCCATGTCCAGGATGAAGATCTCGCCGCCCTGCCCCATGGTCCCGGCCTGCAGCACGAGCTGGCTCGCCTCCGGGATGGTCATGAAGTACCGGCGCATCTCCGGATGGGTGACCGTGACCGGGCCGCCGCGCGCGATCTGCTCCTTGAAGATGGGGATCACGCTGCCGTTGGAGCCCAGCACGTTGCCAAAGCGCACGGTGATGAACTTGGTCTTGCTCCGCTGCGCCAGGCTCTGCGTGAAGATCTCCGCCACCCGCTTGGAAGCGCCCATCACCGAGGTCGGGTTCACCGCCTTGTCGGTGGAGATCATGACGAACGTGGAGGCGCCAAAGCGGTCCGCGGTCTCGGCGACGACGATGGTGCCGTTGACGTTGTTCTTGATGGCCTCCCCGGGGTTGTGTTCCATCATCGGCACGTGCTTGTGCGCGGCGGCGTGGAACACCACCTCTGGCCTCAGCTCGGAGAAGAGCTGCTGCACCCGCCGCGCGTCGCACACGTCGGCGATCCGCGGATCGATGGCGGCGCTCGGGTGCAGGCCCACCAGCTCGCGGTGGATCTCGAACAGCGCGTTCTCGAACCGCTCCACCAGGATGAGCCGCTTGGGGCCAAACCGGCACACCTGCCGACACAGCTCGCTGCCGATGCTGCCGCCGGCGCCGGTCACCATGACCACCCGGTCGCGCAGGCCGGCGCTGATGGCCTCGGCGTCGAGCTGCACCGGCTCGCGGCCCAGCAGGTCCTCGATGGCCACCTCGCGGATGCGCGACAGGTTCACGCTGTCGCCGACGATCTCGTAGATGCCGGGGATGATCTTGGTGTCGATGCCCGCGCCCTTGCACAGCATGGCGATGCGCCGGATGTCCGCGCCCGAGGCGTTGGCGATGGTGATGAGCGCGCGCCGCACCCGCTTGGCGCGCGCGATCTCCACCAGCTTGGCGGTCGTGCCCAGCACCGGCAAGCCGCTGATGCGCATGCCCACCTTGTTGCGATCGTCGTCGATGAAGGCCACCGCCTCCAGGCCCAGGTCGGGCCGCGCCGCGAGCTCGCGCGCCACCAGCACGCCGGCCTGCCCAGCGCCGATGAGCAGCACGCGATCTCGATCTCCCTGCTCGTCTCGCAATAGCCGCTCTTTGCGCTCGCCGTAGAGCCGGCGCAGCGCGCGCAGCGCCACCAGGGCCAGGAACGCCAGGGCGAAGTTCGAGCCGATCACGCCCAGCGGCACCACCACGAAGCCCAAGAGCCCGCCCACATCCTCCAGCGACAACCGCAACACCCCCAGCACCAGCGCGGCGGTCGCCATGGCCTGCGCCATGCGCGCGGTCTCGCGCATGCCGATGTAGCGCCAGGAGAAGCGCGGCACGCCGAAGATCGACAGCACCGCGTATTCGAGCCCGACGACATATGGCCAGGTGGCGAGCGCCACCGTCATCCAGGTGGCGGGGATGCGGAACTCGAAGCGGAACAGAAACGCGAGCCAGTACGCCGCCGACAGCACCAGCAGATCCAGCGCGACCTGTAGCCCGCGTGTGAGGTAACGAGTCATTGCCTTGCCTGCCCCGAAGCGCTTCGCGGCTCTCGACAAAGAGAGCACGTCGGGGACTTCTGATCACTACGCGCGTGGGGTTTCAACACCTGTTAGTGCCCGCAAAGGCCCAGGAGTTCAAGGATTGCGGGTGGATCCTGTCGCCGCGCCTCGCGCTGCGGCGTGCCTGCCAAGCCGCAGCCGACGCCAGGATGCGCAAGCCAGCCAACACTCGCGGGCCCGCCGCCGCGCCCCGCCGGCCCGCGGCCCGGCAAACCCTTGAATCTCGCAAGGCTTCCTCGCGCAGCCGCGTCGTCGACGAAGCGGGCGCCCGAGTCGCTGCGACAACCTGCTACGCTGCGGCGTGACCTTCGCCCCGGATCTCGAGGCCTACTTCGCGCGCATCGGCTACCGCGGCAGCCGCGAGCCCACCCTCCCCACGTTGCACGCCTTGAGCCTGCACCACGTGAGGGCCATCCCCTTCGAGGCGCTCGACGTGCTCCTGGGCCGCCGCATCGATCTCGATCCGGCGGCCATCGAGCACAAGCTGGTGGGGCAGGCCCGCGGCGGATACTGCTTCGAGCAGAACACGTTGTTCCTGCACGTCCTCGGCGCGCTCGGCTACCAGGTGACCCCGCTGTCTGCCCGGGTGCGGGTGTCGCGACCCAGAGACTACACCCCGGCGCGGACGCACGTGTGCCTGAGAGTGGAGCTCGACGGGACCTCCTACCTGGCCGACGTCGGGGTGGGCGCGCTGTCTTTGACCTCGGCCATCCGGCTCGTCCTGGATGAAGCGCAGGACACCGCGCATGAGCCCCGGCGGCTCATCGCCGAGGGCTCGTGGGATGGCCTCGCGCGCCGCGGCCCGCAGGCGCGGCTGTTTCACCAGGCGCGCCTTGGCGCCGACTGGCACGACGTCTATGAGCTGACGCTGGAGGAGATGCCCGCCATCGATCGCGAGGTTGGCAACTGGTACACCAGCGCGCACCCCGGCTCGCACTTCAAGGACCGGCTGATGGTGGCGCGCGCCACCGACGTGGGCCGGATCACCCTGGTCAACCGCGAGCTGACCCGGCGCGGCAGCGACGGCGTCGGCCACGTCACCACCGTGGAGACGCCAGAGGCGCTGCTCGCGGTGCTCGACGGCGAGTTTGGCCTGCGCTTTGCGCCGGGCACGCGCTTTCCCTGCCCGGCGCTGGTGTGGGACTGACGGCCATCCTCGGCAGCGCGCCGCGAGCGTCACGCGCGTCACACGCGCGTCAGTAGTGCGGCGGCGGCTCGTTGGCCGGGCCGGTACCGTCGCTGGGCGAGATCATGGCTTGCTTGAGCTCGCGCAGCTCGCGTTCGGACTTCTCCAGCCGCTCGGAGAACTCGCGCACCAGCGCGTCAAGCTGCCGCACCTGCCGGTCCTGGAACGCGAGCTTGATCTCCAGATCGAGCATGCGCTCGGAGAGCGGTTCCGTTTCGCTGCTCATGTGCCGGCACGATAGCCAATCGAGCCCGCCACCGCAAACCACCAGCCCCGGTCACTCCACCATGCAGAGCTGCAGCGCGGCCTTGGCGCGGTGGAGCAGCCCGGCCACCCGGCCCGCCGACAGGCCAAGCTGCGCGGCGGCGGCGCCGCTGCCGATCTCCTCCAGCACGCGCAGCCGCACCACCGCGCGCTGGATCTCCGCGAGCTTGTCGGCGCAGCCGAGCATCACGATGTGCTGCTCCGCCGCGGCGACGAGCGTCGCCACCGAGGGCGAGTCGTCGAGGATCGATGGCTCGTCGGCGGGCGGCGCCGGGCGCGGCCGGAGATGCCGCCGACGGACGTTGCGGGCGGCGTTGCGCACGAGGATCGCGAGCAACGCCCCGCAGTCCTCGCGGTGCTCGGCCAGCGTGCGAGCGTGTGGCAGCGTCAGGAACGTGGTGAAGGACTCCTGCACCGAGTCGAGCGCCTCGTCCGACGCCAGGCCGCCCTCCACCGCGGCGGCCACCAGGGCGTCCGTGTGCTGGCGAGCCAGGTTATCGACCCACGCCGTGAAGCCTGGACGGACAGGAGACGGACGCACCATCGCGCCAGTTGTATCACCCTTGCACCAAAGTGTGGGGCGACAGATTCACGCAGCGCGGCTCGCCACCGCGGGCGACTCGCAGCATTCAGTACAGTGGCGCCCTTACGCTGGCGCGCGCCCAAGCTCCGCCGCGGGTCTCGGCTTTTTTTTCCACGCCGGCTCCTGCGGCCAGCCTCGAGTGCAGCCAACCTCGGGCCAAGGCAAGCGTTCTGGGATATAAGGCAAGGAGCCGCATGAATGCCGCCATCGTCACCGCGCGCGCGGGATCCAAGTCGATCCTCCACAAGAACATCTTGCCGCTGGAGGGCCGGCCGATGGTGCAATACCCCATCCTCGCCGCGCAGGCCGCCAAGCGCATCGGCGGCGTCTGGGTCTCCACCGACGGCGAGGGCATCGCCGCCGCCTCGCGAGAGGTGGGCGCCAACATCATCCCGCGCCCCGACGAGCTGAGCGGCGACAGCGTCAACCACGGGATCGTCATCAAGCACGCGGTGGAGCACGTGGACGCGAGCGTGCCGGACCTGGAGAACGTGGTCCTGCTCCTTGGCAACACCGTCTACATCGATGGCGAGATCATCGACAAGGCGCTGGGCATCCTCGAGGAGCGGCCGGAGGTGGACTCGGTGATGACGGTGTGGGAGGCGGCAGACGATCACCCCTACCGCGCGCTGCAGATCAACTCCGACGGGCTGATCGAGACCTTCGGCGGGCCGCGCCAGGTGTCCACCGAGCGCCAGAGCTATCCCAAGGCCTACTACTACGACCAGGGCGTCTGGGCCTTCCGCAAGCGCACGGTGCAGACGCAGGACGGGCCCAACCCCTGGTGGTGGATGGGCAAGAACGTGCATCCGATCATCCGCCCCTGGGTGACCGGCCGCGACATCCACGGCCTCATCGATGTATTTTTCTCCGAGCAGTGGGTGAGAAACCCCGAGATGGTCAAACGCATCGCGCAAGAGGAGCACTGATGTCGATCGTCGCGATTTCGACGAGTTCGTTTGGAAAAGAGAGCACGCGCCCGCTGGAGATGCTGCGCTCCGCCGGCTTCGAGGTGCGAACCAACCCCTCGGGCCGCACGCTCACCTCTGACGAGGCCAAGGAGCACCTGCAAGGCGTGGTGGGGCTCATCGCCGGCACCGAGAAGCTGAGCCGCGAGGTGCTCACCGCCTGTCCGCAGCTACGCTGCATCTCGCGCGTCGGCGTGGGCATCGACGGGGTCGATCTGGGGGCCGCCAAGGAGCTGTCCATCACCGTGGTCAACACGCCGGAGGCGCACGTCGACGCGGTGGCGGAGCTGACCCTCGCCGGCTTGCTGTCGACCCTGCGCGCCATCCCGCGCAGCGACACCTCGATCCGCGGCGGCGGCTTTGACAAGCCGATGGGCCGCCTCTTGCGCGGCAAGAGCGTGGGCTTCATCGGCTTTGGCCGGGTGGCCAAGAGCCTGGCCAGGCTCCTCGCGCCGTTCGACGGCCAGCGCTGGGCCTACGACGTGCAAGAAGACGGCGCCGCGGCGGCCAGCCTCGGCGTGCGCTACGGCACGCTCGACGAGGTGCTGTCCTCCTGCGACATCATCTCGCTGCACCTGCCGTACGCCAAGAGCGCTCACCACCTGATCGGCGCGGCGCAGCTCGCCAAGCTCAAGGACGACGCCATGCTGGTCAACACCGCGCGCGGCGGCCTGGTGGACGAGGCCGCCTTGCTCGGCTTCCTCGAGGGCCACCCCAAGGCGTCCGCGTACCTCGACTGCTTCGAGAAGGAGCCGTATCAGGGCCCGCTGACCCGGCTCAAGAACGTGGTGCTGACGGCGCACATCGGCTCGTACGCGCGCGAGGCGCGGGTGCGCATGGAAGTCGAGGCGGTGGAGAACCTGCTCGCCAACCTGGGTCACTGACCCCATGAAGATCCTGGTCACCGGTGGCTGCGGCTTCCTGGGCAGCCACCTGGTGGACGCGCTCGGCGCGCGCGGACACCAGGTCACCGTGCTGGATCGGGTGCCCGCCCGCGGCGCGTGGACGCCCGCCCAGGCGCGCATGGTGGAGGGCTCGCTCGACGACGCCGGCGCCCTCGCGCGCGCGGTGGCCGGACAGGACGCGGTGTATCACCTGGCGGGCTTCGCCGATCTCAACGCCGCCAAGAGCCAGCCCATGGCCACCGTGCAGGCCAACATCGTCGGCACGGTGAACCTCATCGAGGCCATGCGCGGCCACGGCGTGTCCCGCCTGCTGTTCGCCAGCACGGTCTACGTCTACAGCCGCGAGGGCGGCTTCTACCGCGCCTCCAAGCAGGCCTGTGAGAGCTACATCGAGGAGTACGAGCGGCGCTTTGGCCTGCGCTACACCATCCTGCGCTACGGCAGCCTGTACGGCCCGCGCGCCGACGCCTCCAACGGCGTGTACCGCTTGCTGCGGCAGGCGCTGGAGCGCAAGCCGCTGGCGTACACCGGCGCGCCGGACGACCTCCGCGAGTACATCCACGTCGAGGACGCGGCCAGCCTCTCGGTGGACGCGCTGGCCGCCGAGCACGAGGGCAAGCACCTGCTCTTGACCGGCCACTCCGCGACCCGCGCCGGGGAGCTGTTCACGATGTTCCAGGAGATCCTGGGCCACCCCGTGGAGGTGGAGTACCACCAGGCAGAAGGTCCGGGGTCCGGACACTATGCGGTCACCCCGTACGCCTACACTCCCAAGCCCGGGCGCAAGCTGGTCACCACCAACTACGTCGACATGGGGCAGGGGCTGCTCCGCATGGTCGAGGACCTGCACCGTGAGCTGGACGGCAAGTAGCCCGCCCTGGGGCAAGGCTTGCTGAGCACCGCGCGCCAGGACGCCATGACGCCACGAGCGAAGGACGACTTTTCATGAGCACCACACCGCCAGCACCCTCGTCGGGCCCGACCGCGGGCGTCCCCGCAGGCTCCGGCCGCCTTCGCGCCATCGTGTTCGACTTCGACGGCGTCATCCTCGAGTCCGCGGAGGTCAAGACCGAGGCCTTCGTGGAGCTGTACGCCGAGCACGGGCCCCAGGTGGTGGCCCAGGTGCGCGCCCATCACCTGGCAAACCTCGGGATCTCGCGCTTCAAGAAGTTCGAGTGGATCGCGGCCAACCTGCTCGGTCAGGCGCTCACCGAGGACGCCAAGGCCGCGCTCGGCCAGCGCTTCACCGACCTGGCGCTGGCCCGCGTGCTGGACGCGCCGATGGTGGCGGGCGCGCTGGCCGCGCTGACCGCGCTGGCGCCGCGCATGCCGCTGTTCGTGGCGTCCGGCACACCGCAAGACGAGCTGGACCTGATCGTGGACCGGCGCGGCCTGCGCGGCTACTTCCGCGAGGTCTGGGGCACCCCCGCGGAGAAGCCAGCGATCGTGCGCGACCTGCTGACCCGCCACGATCTGCAGCCGCACCAGGTGCTGTTCATCGGCGATGGCCTCTCGGATCACAAGGCCGCGGTGGCCACCGGGCTGCACTTCCTGGCGCGCACCACCCCGCCCTTGCACGAGGACTGGGTCAAGCTGGGCGCCCGGCGGGTCGAAGATCTGACCTCGCTGGTGACCGAGGTGGAGCAGTGGTGACAGCGCGCCGCGGCGCTCGGCGAACGTGGGAGCCTCGGAGATGAGCGCGCCGCCCCTGCGCGTGCTGTTTTTTCGGCCGTCGATGGCCGAGGGCGGCGCCGATCGGGTCACGCTCACCGTGCTGCGCCTGCTCGACCGCCGCCGCTTCGCGCCCAGCCTCGCGCTCTTGCGCCTGCGCGGGCCGTTTCTGGCCGACCTGCCCGCGGACGTGAAGGTCCACCACGTCCGCGCGCCGCGGCTGGCGCTGGCCGCGCCAAGCCTGGCCTGGCTGCTCGCCCGCGAAGCGCCCGACGTGCTGTTCTCCACCTCCAGCACCGGCAACATCGCCGCCGCGCTGGCCCACGCCGCGGCGCGCAGCCGCGCTCGGCTGGTGCTGTCCGAGCGCACGCCGCTGCTGCGAGATGACGGCCGCGCGCTGCGCCAGCGCGCGTTTGCCTGGGCCAAGCGCCGGACCTATGATCGCGCAGACCTGGTGACCGCGGTGGCGCAGGGCATCGCCGCGCAGCTCGTCGAGAGGATCGGCCTGTCGCCGGCTCGAGTGAGGGTGGTGAGTAACCCCATGCTCGACGACGCGCTGCCGGGCCTCGCGCGCGAGGAGCTGCCCTCCGCGCGTGCGAGCGACTTCTTCGACGGCGCCGCGCCGGTGATCCTGGCCTGCGGCCGGCTGGTGCCGGTGAAGGACTACCCGACGCTGCTCGAGGCCTTTGCCAAGGTCCACGAGCAGCGCGCGGCGCGCCTGTGCGTGCTGGGCGAGGGCCCCGAGCGCGCGCAGATGGAGGCGCGGGTGCGCGAGCTGGGGCTGGGCGCGGACGTGTGGCTGGCCGGCTTTGACAAGAACCCGTTCCGCTACATGGCGCGCGCCGCGTTGCTGCTACACGCCTCCCGCGCGGAGGGCATGCCCGGCGCGCAGATCCAGGCCATGGCGTGCGGCCTGCCGGTGGTGAGCACGGACTGCGAGTTTGGCCCGCGCGAGGTCATCCGCGACGGACACAACGGCTACCTGGCGCCGGTGGGCGACGCCAGGGCCCTGGCGTCTGCGGTGGAGCGGCTGCTGGGGGACGCGGCGCTGCGCGCGCAGATGAGCGAGGCCGCGCGGCGCAGCGTGGCGCGCTTCGCGGTGGGGCCAGCGATGGCGGAGTACGAGGCGGCGATCTCGGGGCAGGAGCTGCGCGCGGCGAGCGCGCACGAAGCCGCGCAGATGGACAGAAGGGGCGCGGAGGACGGCGACGGCGACGGCGAGCGTGAAGCTGAGCCGGTGAAAGAGAACGGGGGAAAGGCGTGAGCGCCGGCAGCCGTGGCGGCGCCGGGCGCCGGGCGGGCGCGTCCGAGACACGCCCCACCGGGGCTCATGGAGCCTCGTCGTGAAGCTTGGCTTTCTGCTCACCAATCCGCAGCACCACGCGGAGATGATGCTGCCGGTGGCCGCCGAGCTGCGCCGGCGCGGGCATGAGACCGTCGTGGTCTCGCTGGCCGAGCTGCGCGGCTTCGCCACCCCCGCCGGCGAGCTGCGCGCGGCCATCCCGTGGCAGCTCCGCAAGAGCCCGCAGGCTGGGGCGGAGTTCGGCGCCGACGGCGTCGGCGCCAAGGGCGCCTTGCGCAAGCTCGCCCAGCGCGCCGCGCTGGCGCCGCTCCTGCCGCGGCTCGCCTGGCTCCTGCGCGGCTGCCAGGCCGTGCTCGTGTCCAACGACGCCGCGTATCCGTATCGCGAGCTGGTCGCTGCTCTGCGCGCCTGGCGCAAGCCGGTGGCGCTGTTGCAGGAGGGGATCCGCTTCCCGCTGCCCACCGAGACCACCGGCGGCCGGTCGCTGATCTATGGAGGCAGCGGGGTCGAGGTCGTGTGCGCCTGGGGCCAAGGCTCCGCGGAGCACTTCCAGCGCGTCGCCGCCGCCGGCACCGAGGTGCGGGTCACCGGCAACCCGCGCTTTGACGCGATCGATCTGGTGGCCTGGCGCGCGCAAGGTCGCCAGCGGATGCAGGAGCTGCGTCAGGGCGATGGCCCGTTCCTCTACATGTCAACCCCGTCGATGATCAAGGCTTCTGCAGCCCGGCGGAGAAGCTCGCGCTGTTCTCGCGCTTCGTCGAGGGCGCGGCCCAGGAGCTCTTGCGCCGCGGCGCGCCCCTGGTCGTGAAGCTGCACCCGCGCGAGGACGCCGCCGCGTTCCGCAAGGCCGCCGCGAGCCTGCCGCTGCCGGTGTACGTGGCCGAGCGCGATCCGCTGTTCGCGTGGCTCGCGGTGGCGCGCGGCGCGGTGGTGCTGGCGTCGACCGTCGGCCTCGAGGCGCTGCGCTTTGGCGTGCCGCTGGGCGTGCTGCCGCTGCCGGGCCACGGCCACGTGTTCGAGTACGCCTCGCGCGGCGCGGCCGTGCCGCTGGACCCGCAGGCGCTGGCGGCCGGAGTCGCCGAGATCTTCGACGGCGCCGAGCACCGCGAGGAGGCCGCCGCGGCGCTGGTGACCCGCCACCTGGGCCAAGCTGGCGCCGGCGCCGGCAACGTGGCCACCGCGCTTGAAGAGCTGGCCTCGCGCGGGGCCGCGCGATGAGCCTGGAGCCAGGGTCGTGACGGACCAGGAGCGCAAGGGCCCGGGCGGGCCCCGCCCGCCGGCTCTCCGACGCGCCGAGTCCGTCTTCGACTCCGACGACGACTCTGGCGTCGACTCGGGGTTCGACGCCGGAGTCGACTCGGCTCCCGAGCTGGAGGCCCTGCTCGACGAGCTGGAGCCGAGCGCGCCTGGCATCGGCGCAGGCACCGGCGCAGACGCGCGACCGACCACCTCGGGCACGCCCCCGCCCATCCCCGGCGCCAGCCGCACCCCGCCCTCGATCTTCGCCGCCGCTTCAGCGCGCGCCGCCAGCTCGCCCGCGGTGGCCACGCCAGCTTCGGGCGTGGCGTCGATCTTCGCCGGGGGCCCTGGCACCGATCCCAGCCCGAGCAGGCTGCCCACGGCCGCCCCCGACGCTGGCGCCCCGGCCGCTAGCGTGCCGGCCGCTGCTGGCGTCCCCACTAGCGCCCCCGCGCCCAGCCACGCAGCCCCCCGCCGCCGCGAGCGCCCCCGCCGCCGCGAGCGCCCCGACTGCCGCGACCACGACCGCGGCCCACAAGCTCGGCGGCAAGGTCTCGCGCGGCATCGCCTGGAACCTGGTCGGCGCCGTGCTCGCGAACGGCGTGCGCGTGATCGTGCTGCTCGTGCTGGGCCGGCTTTTGGCCCCCGCGGAGATCGGCCTGGTGGCCAAGGCGATGACCGTGCTGGTCTTCGCCGCGGTCATCCGCGACCTGGGCCTGGGCAGCGCGCTGGTCCAGCACAAGGACCCCGGCGAGGCCCACGTCCGCACCGCCTTCACCGTGGGCATGTCCATCGCCGTCACCCTGGCGCTGGCGCTCCTCATCGGCGCCGGCGCGCTCGCCGAGGCGTACCGCAGCCCGGTCCTGGCCCCCATGCTGCGCGTGCTCGCCGCGCTCATCGTCGTGCGCGGCCTGGCCACGGTGGCCATGCAGCTAGGCAAGCGCGCGCTGGACTTCCGCACCCTCGCCCTGGCGGATGCCCTGGGCTACAGCGCCGGCGCCGCCCTCTCCATCGCCCTGGCCTTCGCCGGCCTCGGCGCCTGGTCGCTGATCTATGGCTACCTGCTCGAGACCGCGCTGTCCACCGGCCTGCTGCTGCGCAAGTACGGCGGCAGCCTGCGCCTGGGCTTCTCGTTCCCAGCCTTCCGCGAGCTCCTGCGCTTTGGCGGCGGCGAGACCGTGCAGACCATCGCCAGCGTCATCGCCACCCAGGGCGACTACGTCGTCGTCGGCCGCCAGCTCGGCGAGGCGCCGCTGGGCTTCTACCAGCGCGCCTACGAGCTCGTCCGCTTCCCCGCCGCCGCCTTCAGCAGCATCGTTGGCTCCGTCTTGTTCCCGGCGTTCGCTCGCCTACAGGAGGACCGCGCCGAGCTTGGCCGCGCCTTCGTGCGCGCGCTGTTTGCCACCGCGCTCGTGCTCCTGCCCGCCAGCGTGGTGCTCATCGCGCTGGCCCCCGAGATCATCCGCGTGGTGCTGGGCCCAGCCTGGGGCCAGGCCGTGTTGCCGTTCCGCATCATGTGCCTGGGCATGCTGTTTCGCACCAACTACAAGATGGGCGCCCTGGTCGCCCGCGCCTGCGGCGACGTCTATGGCGTGGCCCTCACCCAGATCTTGTACGCCGCCACCGTCGTCGGCGGCGCCCTGGTCAGCGTCCGCTGGGGCACCGCCGGGGTCGCCGCCTCCACCACCCTCGCCATCTGGAGCCTGTTTGGCACCCTGACCTGGCTTGGCCTGCGCCACGTCCAGGTCACCTGGCGCCAGCTCGCGCAGCTCCACGTCGCCCCGCTCGCCTTCGCCGCCGCCTGCGGCGCCACCGCGCTCGCCTTCGCGCTGCCGCTGCGCGCCATCCACACCCCGCCCCTGCTCCTGGTCGCGACCTGCCTCAGCGCCTCCGCCTTCGTCTTCCTCTTCGGCGTCTCCCTCGTCCACCATCACCTGCGCCGCACCGGCACCCCCGCGGCCGAGTGGCTCTGGCTCTTTACCCAGTGGGCCCGCGCCCGCAGAAAACTCCGCAAGCGCCTGGGCCGCGCCCCCGCTACGGCGCGGTGACGACCGCCGCCCACGACGGCACGTACTTCATGTGCCTCTTGCCGGCCTCTGGATCGACCGGGACGATCGCCCCGTCCTCCACGGCCTCACGGATGTAGCGAGAGGCCGTGGAGCTGGCCGAGGCTGGCAGGCCAAAGCGCTGGCGCACCGAGGTGTTGGTCAGGTGGTCGTTGCTGACGTACTTGAGGCAAGCGTGCAGGTAGCAGGCGCGCACGCGGTCGGCCCGGTCCATCTTGTCCACGGCGCGCGGCGAGAACAGGACGGCCCGGGTCGCGTCGCCGCGGACCTCGAACAGCGGCGCCGGGAGCTGGAACAGCTCCGTCTGCAGCACGACCTTGTCGATGCCGCTACCGCGCTCCTCGCAGATGCCCATCCGGCGCATCAGCGATGCCAGCACATCGTTGCGCGACCTCGGCGGCGCATCCAGAAATCGATCCGCGCCGACCAGCGGCGTGCCCGGGTTAGTGATCTCCAGGCGATCCGAGAACAGCTCGATCATCGGCCCGGCGCCGCGGACGAAGAAGTCCTGATGGATGAGCGCGTTGGCCACCAGCTCGCGCACGGCCAACGGCGGATACACCGGCACCGTCTTGCGCAGCGCCTGCTCGATGATCTCGTTGCTCGGCAGCAGCGCGGTGATGAGCGCCATCAGGTGTGCGAAGCCGCTCGCGTACCCCTGCGTCAGCAAGATCTCGCGCAGGGTCTCGGTGCGGCCAGCGCCCTTGTACACGATGAGGCGCACCGCCTTGCGCTCCAGCGCGGGGAAGTCCTTGAGGTTGCGCGCCAGCAGCACCGCGCCCAGGTTGGTGATGTCCCACGAGCCGGCGTCATCGCGGCGCAACAGCCGATCTTCGGCCAGCGCCTCGAGGAGCCGAGGTCGGTCGGCGGGCAACGGCCGGCTCAGCAGCTCGAAGTAGGCGTCATAGTCCAAGAGGTGTGCGACCTGCTCCTCCGTGAGGTGCTCACGGGCTCCCCTCCTCGAACGGAGTGAGATCAAAGAGGCGCCAGAGCGCGCGTTCCTTCTCGGGATAGTCCTTGAGGGGCTTCTTGTAGGAGCCCACGCGGATGTACTCGGTGCCCGAGAACCGCACCGGCTGCCGCGCGGCGCGCTCGATCTCCAGCAGCACTACGTGCTTGCCGTCCACCGAGACCTCGTGGAACCAGAACTCGAGCTTGGGCTCGAGCAAGCGCAAGAGCCAGCTCTCCAGCTCCTCGTTGCCCTTCTTCTCCTGCCTCGGGTTCACCTTCGTGCCGGTGATGGCGTGGGTCTTGTCATCCACGCCCCAGAGCAGATAAGCGCTGGCCTTCCCCACGAGCGCCGCCGAGTTGGCGAGCGCAGAGATGTACTCGCCCAGCTCCTCCGGCCGATCGTTGTTCTGCTTGAACTCCAGCCACTCGGTCTCGCCTGGCAGCTTGCACAGCTCACGCACGAGATCGAGAAGGAACGCTGCGGTTCGGACGGGGCTCATGGGGAACGCCTGGATCCACGGGAGGCGGTGGAGGATCATAGCCTGCCCCGACGCTCCTGGGCAGCCAGCGCTCATCGAAGTGCGCGAGCAGCGCGGCCACAGCCACGAGCCGCGTCCGCCCCGCCGCTCACACCGGCTTGCGCAGATCCGCCACGATGTCTCCGGCAGCGGCGACCTCTGCCTCGTGCGCGACCTCGCGCCAGGGCTCCGCGAGCGCGTCCGCGTACCACTCTTGCATGGACGGCAGCGCCAGCAGGCGCGCCGCGTAGGCCGCGGCGGGGCCCTCGAGCACCAGGCCATAGCTCTGCGCGCGGAACGCCACCGGCGCGAAGAACGCATCCACCGCGGTGAACGACGCGCCGGCCAGAAAGGGACCGCCAAACCTGGTGAGCCCCTGATTCCACAGCTCGTTGATCCGGGCCACGTCCTTGGCCAGCGCGTCGCCGCTGTCGCGCAGCGCGACCCGCAGGCCGCAGTTCATCGAGCAGCTCGAGCGCAGCGCAGCGAACGCCGAGTGCATCTCGGCCGCCGCGCAGCGCGCAAACACCCGCGCCGCCGAATCCTTGGGCCACACACCAGGGTGACGCTCTGCCAGGTACTCCGCGATCGCCAGCGAGTCCCACACCACCTCTTGCCCGTCGTGCAGGCACGGCACCTTGCCGGTGGGCGAGAAGTCGCGAAACGCCTGGTAGTTGTCCGTGCTGCCAAACGGCACCAGCGTCTCCTTGAAGGCGATGCCTAGCTCGCGCATCAACACCCACGGCCGCAGAGACCAAGACGAATAGTTCTTGTTGGCGATGTAGAGCTGCAACATGGCCAGGAACGTAGCACCTGGCCGGCGTTCGCAAGGTCCTGTGGCGCCGCGAGAAAAAAAGTGTGCGCAGGACGCAACCGCGGCGGCCCCCGGGCCGAGAGCGCGCGCATCCCCGCCTCGTTTGAAAGGATGTCCATGCGTCTCTCCTCTGTGCCTGCCCTGGCGCTGCCGCTCGTCGCCGCTGCCTTCGCCCTGATGTGCCTGCCAACCCCAGCTCACGCCGGTGGAAAAGCCAAGGCCGAGCCCGGCACCAGCCGCAGCCCCAAGCTCTTTCTCGATGAGCCTGAGTCCCTCTTTGAAGTTCGCAACAGCGACTCCGGCTTCGCCGCCCGCGCCTCCGGGCGCATGTCCGGCTTCTCCGGCACCAGCGACCTCTTGCACCTCGAGCTTCGCCACAAGGGCAAGCTCCTGGAGAAGATCCCCTGCGACTACTCCTTCTACAACACCGAGGCCCAGTTCGCGGAGTTCGTCTGCACCGGCAAGCAGGACTTCAAGCTCGCGGGCCCCATCGAGGGCCTGCTCTTCTACTGGGATGACGCCGCCGAGAAGAGCTACCTGGTGCGCACCTTCACCGCCACCGTGCATGAGGCGAGCTTCAACGGGGTCGCCAAGTGGGTGGGCACTCCTGATGATCTGCTCGGCGCAGCGTATGTGCGGCACATCCCGGCCAACGGCAACCGCGGCCTCGAGCTGATGTTCCACTTCTGGACCTCCGGCGAGGCGCGCGGCCAGAAGTTCCGCTGCACGGTGGATGGCAAGAAGCTACCAGACCTCGAGGGCAGCCCGCGCACCGGCGCCATCGTCAGCGACGAGCTCGAGCTAGACCAGCAGGTCAATGGCCAGCGCCAGACCGTGAAGTGGACCCGCCACCGCGTGGTGCTAAGCGACGTCGTCCATGGCGACAAGGCCACCGCGATCCAGGTCCTTTTGGGCAACGCCGACACCTTCGACCAGCATCACGTCTCGCTCGTCGATCATCCAGGCCAGTGGGTCTGCGACGTGCGCGCCAACGGCGCGGCCGGCCGCCGCTTCGCGTTCACCGTGACGCCCGAGGGCAAGGTGGCGCGGCACCCCAGCCAGGACGCAGAGGGCGCCCTGCCGAGCTGGCGCAACGTCTCGCAGCTCGCCGTCACGATCCCGGCCGACGCGCCGTTTGACCAGCGCGTCCGCCCCGACGAGCTCAAGAAGAGCATGGGCTTTGGCTTGCCGTGGCCCAAGGACAGCGCCGAGCTGACCGCGGGGATCCCCAGCAAGAAGAAGGGGACCGTGGAGCCCAAGCGCGGCAAGAAGTAGCCCCAGGCTCAGCGAACGGCGGCGGTAGGCCGCGTGGTCCAGAGCGCCCAGGCGATGAGCACCGCTTGCAGCGGCAGCCGTACCCACAGCGCCCACGCCGGCGGCTGATAGCTGCCCAGCGGCAGCTCGTGCAGCGCCATGTAGAGGTTCGCCGGGAACACCGCGACCAGGAGCGCCACCAGGCCCCACGCGGCGAGGCGGCGAGTAGCGGGGATGAGCAGGCCGAGGCCGCCGGCGAGCTCGGCCACGCCGGAGATGAGCACGAGCGCCTCGGGCCAGGGTAGCTGCGGCGGCATCATGGCCAGGTACAGCGCCGGCACGCGGAAGTGGTTGAGCCCGGCGAAGACCATGAGCAGCGCCAGAGCCCAGCGCAGGGCGTGCTTGAGCATCAAGCGAGCACTGTAGCAGCCCGCGGCAGCCGCCGTGTTTGACCCACCCACCACGCGCGACCTCACCCGCCACGCGCGACCCACCCACCGCCCGCGCGCTCACCCCTGTGCTCCCCTGGCGATCCGTTCCGGGTTCTGGGTTCTGGTACAAAACCAAAAAAACTCAGGGTTCTGAAAACAGCAGGGGCTGTGCGGCGGTGTGGAGAGGCGCGCCGCCACTCCCAGGCAAGCCAGCTATACCTGGCCCTCCTGCGCCTCTCCAAGGGCTGTGGTCAACCGCGCCGCTTGCGCGCATCACGCCTACCCAGGCTCGACGGGCGCGGTTGTCCACAGCCCGACACCGTCCACAGCCCCGAGGCTTCCGCGGAAACGCGCTGCGACTTGGATCACGCCAACGTTTCCGCGGAGGTCTCCGCGACCCCTCGTGACCGTGCCTGCGCCTCGACCACCGTGCTCGACCCACCACCGTGCTCGACCCAACCACCGTGCTCGACCCAACCACCGTGCTTGACCCAACCACCGTGCTTGACCTAACCACCTCCACACGCGCTCACCCTTGTCGTTACCTGGCGATCCGTTCCGGGTTCTGGGTTCTGGTACAAAACCAAAAAACTCAGGTTCTGAAACCAGCAGGGGCTGTGCGGCGGTGTGGAGAGGCGCGCCGTCCCCTCCGGCACGCCTGCTGCACCGGGCCCCTCCTGCGCCTCCAAGGGCTGTGGTCAACCGCGCCGCGTACGCGCATCTCACTTGCCCAGGCTCGACGGGCGCGGTTGTCCATAGCCCGACACCGTCCACAGCCCCGAGGCTTCCGCGGAAACGCGCTGCGACCTGGATCACGCCAACGTTTCCGCGGAGGTTTCCGCGATCTCGATCCGAGGTCCCGGCTCGCTCGCGTCCGCCTGCCGGACGCATTTTCCAGTTCAAGATCTACTATCAAATATCTATATCAAATACCAACATTCCTCTTGACACCTCCCGCGCCCGGTCACCCGCGTGGCCGCCAACCCGCCGCGATCTCTTCCCCCGCGGCCTCTACGCGCGCAATGAGCCCATCCACCTGCGCGCCCCACGAAAAATCGCGCCGCCCGCGCTTCCTCGGCACCTGGGGCACGCCAGGCGCGAAATCCAGCGCCGAAAATCAGCGTGCTACAAAGCCTCATGCGCGAGCCACTCTCCGTCGAGGAAGTCCAAGCCCTCGGCGAGCACATCGCCGAGCAAGCCGTCCACCTGGACGCCGCCATGCATCGACTGCTCGCCGACCTGCGGACGTTCGACGCCGCCGGCGGCTGGTACCGCCAGGGCTTTGGCACCTGCGCGCACTGGCTGAGCTGGCGCGTGGGCTGGGATCTTGGCACCGCGCGCGAACACCTGCGCGTGGCCAGGGCCTTGCACACCTTGCCGCTCGTATCAGAGGCTTTGTCCGCCGGGCAGATCTCGTATTCCAAGACTCGTGCCATCACGCGCGTGGCCACCGCCGCCACCGAGGCGGTGCTCCTTGGCTACGCCCAGCACTGCACCGCCAGCCAGCTCGAGACCGTGTGCCGCAAGGTCGGCGTGCTCGGTGCCGACGCAGCGAGCAAGGCCATGCGCCCGCACGATAGCGAGCGATATGTGGCGCACACGACGACAGCATCGGGCATGGTGTGCGTCAAGGCGTGCCTGCGCCCCGACGAGGCTGCGCTGCTACTTCAGGTGCTGCAGCAGCCGGCGGTGGACTGCACGCGAGCAGCCGGCGGACGCATCCGCGCAGGTTGCCGACGTTTCCGCGGAAGCGTCAGCACCAGCCGAGCGATCGGCTGACGTTTCCGCGGAAGCGCAGCGCTCTTCCACCACGACCACCACGCGCCGCCCGTACAACCGCGTCGATGGCCTGATGGCCCTGGTCCAGGCCTACGCGCGCGGCAGCGCGCCGAGCGCGCGCCTGTTGAGCTGATCGTCACGGTCCCCGT
>JADJJK010000014.1 GCA_016706545.1 Myxococcales bacterium | reverse complement strand
GGAGCGCTGATGGATCGGCCCGTCGGTGAGCTGCGCCCAGCCCCAGTCCGGCTGCTGCATGCGCGGGTCGTGCTGCGGCCGGCCCTGGTCATCGAGCGGTGGCGGCTCGTCCGCGGCCTGGAGGAGGACCACGGGGACGCCGGTCAGCGGCCGCGGCGTGAAGCTGGCCCGATGGTTCTCGCGGAAGACGTGGACGAAGCGCGCCACCGTGGCTTCGCTATCGGCGGCGGGCAGGAGCTGCGCGGCCACCAGGCGCTGCGCGAGCACCGCGGCGTGCTGCGCCTCGGGGAGCTGGGCCCAGTCGAGGTCTTTGCAGTCGAGCGTCGGGAACTCCTGCGTCAGCACCGCGGCCACCGCGCGGATCCAGTGGTCGGCGGGGAGGTCTGGGTGCTCGCGGCCGTCGCGCTGGCGGGGCGCGGGGCTATCGAGGCTGATGAACAGCGCGATGTCCTCGCCTTGGTCGCGCAGGCGCTGCGCCACCGCCCATGCGACGTCGGCGCCAAAGGAGTGGCCAGCGAGCAGGTAGGGGCCGCGCGGCGCGAACTCGCGGAGCTCGCGCAGGTACGCCTCGGCCATGTCCTCGACGCGGTCGAGCGCGCGCTCGCCGGGCTCGAGGCCGAGCGCGCGGGCGGCGTGGAAGGGCTGGTCGGGGCCGAGCGCGCGGGACAGCGCGTGGAGGTACATCGCGTTGCCGCCGGCGCCGGGGAAGCAGAACAGCGGCAGGCGAGCGGAGTCAGCGCCGTCAGCGACGTCAGCGACGTCGGCGGGCTGCTGCGGGCCTGGCCGCGGGCACCAGCGGGATCAAGAGCCGCGCGGCGCCGGTGGGGAGCTGGCCGCGCAGGGCTTGCGCCAGCGCGGCGACGGTGGGCGCCTGGTAGAGCGTGGCGAGCGGCAGGCGGCAGCCGAGCGCGGGCTGCAGGTTCGCCACCAGGCGGATCGCAGACATGGAGTGGCCGCCCAGCGCGAAGAAGTCGTCGTGGATGCCGATGGGCGCGGCGCCGAGCACCTGCTCCCAGGCGCGAAGGAGCTGCGCCTCCAGGGCATCTCGCGGCGCGGCGGCGGCGGCGCCGAGGAGCTGCGGCCTGGGCAGGGCGCGCCGATCGAGCTTGCCGTTGGGCGTGAGCGGCAGCTCGGCGAGCCAGACGAGCTCCGACGGAAGCATGTACACGGGGAGCTTGGCGGCGAGGTGCTCCTTGAGGTCTGCGGCGCTGGCCACGCCGGCCGCTTGGGCCGCGCGCCGCGCCACCACGTAGGCGACGAGGCGCTGATCTCCGGGCTGGTCCTCGCGCACCACCGCGACCGCTTGCTGGACGTGCGGGTGAACGAGGAGCTGGCTCTCGATCTCGCCGAGCTCGATGCGATAGCCGCGGAGCTTGATCTGCTGATCGACGCGGCCGAGGCAATCGAGCGCGCCGTCCGCGCGATAGCGCGCGAGGTCGCCGGTGCGGTACATGCGGTGGCCGGGGTGCGCCGGATCGGGGATGAAGCGCGAGGCGGTGAGGTCCGGGCGCTGGTGATAGCCGCGGGCCAGGCCCGCGCCGCCGATGTAGAGCTCGCCGATGGCGCCCAGGGGCACCGGCTCGAGGTCGGCGTCGAGGAGGTAGATGCGCGTGTTGGCGATGGGACGGCCGATGGGGACGAGGGAGCCGTCGCGGTGGGTCTCGGCGGTGAGCTGCGCGGCGGTGGACCAGACCGTGGTCTCGGTGGGGCCGTACAGGTTCCAGAGCTGCTCCACCCGGGGCAGCAGGTCCGCGGCGAGCTCGGGGGGCAGGGCCTCGCCGCCGCACAGGGCGCGCAGGCGCGGGCTGCCTGGCCAGCCGCTGGCCAGCAGCATGCGCCAGGTGACCGGGGTGGCCTGCATGACGGTGACGCGGTGCTCCTCGAGGAGGTCCCGCAGCGCGGCGGGGTCCGCGGCCTGGGCGCGGCTGGCGATCACCACGCAGGCGCCGGTGACCAGCGGCAGGTACAGCTCCAGCACGGCGATGTCGAACGACAGCGTGGTCACCGCCAGCAGCACGTCGCTGGCGCACAGGCCCGGGCGCTCGCGCATGGTGCCAAGGAAGTTCATGACCGCGCGGTGCTCGATGAGCGTGCCCTTGGGCGCGCCGGTGGAGCCCGAGGTGTAGATGGAGTAGGCCAGGTGATGCGCCTGCGGCTCCGACGCCGGCTCCGTCTGCGGCTCCGGCGCCGGCTCCGTCAGCGGGTGGCCGGCGGGCAGCGCGCGCGCGGCGGCGGCGAGCTGCTCCAGCGAGAGCACCGGGAAGCGCGCGAGCCCCTCCGGCAAGGTCGCGCCGTCGGCCGCGGAGAGCCCCGCCGTCACCAGCAGGTACACGCCCGCGTCCTTGGCCATGTACGCCAGGCGCTCGGCGGGGAAGCCCGGATCGAGCGGGACGTACGCGCCGCCCGCCTTGAGGATGGCGAGCAGCGCCACCAGCATCGCCGCGGAGCGCTCGGCGTAGAGGCCCACCAGGACATCGGGGCCGACGCCGTGGTCGCGCAGCGCGCGCGCCAGGTGATCCGCGCGCTCGTCCAGCTCGCGGTACGTCAGGGACGCATCGCTGGCGATGACCGCGACGCGGTCGGGGCTGCGCCGGGCTTGCTCCGCGAAGGCGTGGTGCAGGCAGCCGGGCGGGAGCTCGCGCTCGGTCTGGTTCCAGGTGTGAAGGAGCAGCTCGCGCTCCTCGGGCGCGAGGCGCAGCAGCTCGCCGACGGTGGCCAGCGGCTCCGCGAGCTGGCGCAGCGTGGCGGCGAGCCGCGTGAGGAGCCCGCTCACCACATCCGGATGAAAGCGGCGGGCGTCGTAGGACAGGCCGAGCTCGAGCTGGCGCCCCGGCGCGACCACCAAGGTGAGCGGGTAGTTGGTGTGCTCGGCGGCCTGGACGTCGCTGATGGTGAGCAAGGGGGACGGGGTCTCGTCGCGGCCCAGCGGGTAGTTCTCGAAGACGACGAGGCTCTCGAACAGCGGGGTGCCGGAGGCGACGGCGCTGTGCGCTTGCACCTCGACCAGCGGGCTGTGGGCGTAGTGGGCGGCCTCCTGCTGGCGGTGCTGCAGCTCCGTGAGCCACGCCTCCAGCGGGGCGGACGCGGCGATCTGGACGCGCACGGGCAGGGTGTTGATGAGCAGGCCGACCATGGTCTCGGCGCCAGCCAGCTCGGGCGGGCGGCCAGCGACGGTGGCGCCAAAGAGCACGTCGCGCTGGCCGCTGTGCTGGGCGAGCAGCAGCGCCCAGGCGGCCTGCACCATGGTGCTGAGGGTGACGCGGACGGCGCGGGCGCGCTCCTCGAGGCGCTGCGTCGCCTCGGGCGTGAGCCGGTGATGGGAGACGCAGATCGCGTCGGCGCCCGGCTCGCGAGGGCCGGCGGTGTGATCGCCGGGCAGCGGCGTGGGCGCCTCGAAGTCGTGCAGCCGCGCGCTCCAGAAGTCGCGCGCCGCCGCGAGGTCTTGCGCGCGCAGGTGGGCGATGTAGTGGCGGTACGGCACCGGCGCCGGCAGCGCGGGGGCGCTCCCCTGGTGGAGCGCCGCGCACAGGGTGAGCAGCTCCTGAAACAAGATCGGCAGCGACCAGCCGTCGATGAGCAGGTGGTGATGCGTCCAGACGAGGTGGTGCTGCTGGTCCTCGAGCTGCACCAGCGCCCAGCGCAGGAGCGGCGCGCGATCGAGCGGCAAGCCGCTGGCGCGCTCGCTGGCGGCCAGCTCGTCGAGCGCGCGGGCTTGGCTCGCGCGGTCGCGGTGGCGCCAGTCCTCGAGGCGCGACGGGATGGTGACGTGCGGCAGCACGACCTGCAGTGGCTCCTCGAGATCTTCGACGAAGAACGCGGTGCGCAGGACGTCATGTCGCGCGGCCAGGAGGTCCCACGCGCGCGAGAACAGGGCCGGCTTGAAGGCGCCGCGCAACGTGCAGCGGAGCTGCTCGAGGTAGAAGCCCTGCTCCGGCGCGAGCAGGCTGTGATAGAGCATGCCCGCCTGCATGGGCGAGAGCGGGTAGACATCGGCGATCGCGTCGCGCGGCGGCGGCGCGCCGGGCCCGGCCTGCGCGGTCACCCGGGCGACCAGGCGGTCGAGCGCGCGCTGATCGAGCCCCGCCAGCGCGACGTCCGAGGGCGTGAGCTTGCCGGCGTGGGGCGCGCGGCAGTGCGCGACCAGGTCGCGCAGCGCGGCCTGGAACGCCGCGGCGAGGTGCTCGATGGTGGTCCGCTGGTGCAGGGCCGGGGCGTACTCCCAGGTGGTGACCAGCGCGCCGTCCTTGACGTAGGCGTTGATCTCGATGGCGTACGCGCGCGGCATCGACGGCGCTTGCTCGGGCCCCGCCGCCTCGCTGGCCAGCCCGAGCAGCGGGCCGATGCGGCTGCCGGAGTCCACCTGGCCCAGGTAGTTGAAGCCGAGCAGCACGGGCTCCTCGGGGGTGACGCTGTCGCGGACCTGGGCATCCGGGTGCAGGTAGCGCAGGAGGCCGTAGCCAAGGCCCCCTTCGGGGAGCGCGCGGAGCTGCTCCTTGAGCGCGGCGAGCGCGGCGCCCGGCGCGGTCAACGCGGCGCCCGGCGCGGTCATCGAGGTCGCGTCGTCGTCGATAGGCGGCAGGGTCAGCCGCACCGGATACACGCTGGTGAACCAGCCGACGCTGCGGCCCAGATCATGGGACTCGTCGTCGCTGATGCGGCCGTGGCTCTCCAGCTCGAGCAGCAGGTCGCGCGCGCCGAAGCGATCACAGAAGGCCAGGGCCAGCGCGGTCAGGAGCAGGTCGTCGATCTTGGTGCGGTAGGCGCGGTGGCACTCGGTCAGGAGCGCGGAGGTGGTGGCCTCGTCGAGTCGAACCTGGTGGGTGCGCGCGTCGCCGACGGTGTTGCTGGACGGTCTGGCGTCGGAGGCGGCGTCGGTGGGCAGCCTCGGCGCCCGGTGCAGGACGCGCCGCCAGAGCGGCAGCTCGGCGAGCGTGCGCGCGCTGAGCGCACGCGCCGCTTGCGCGGCCGCCCAGACGCTAAACGGCGTGGTCTCTGGCGTGGGCTCCTGGCCAAGCAGCAACGCGGCGAGATCCTCGAGCAGCACGCGCCACGACACGCCATCGATGATGCAGTGGTGCGCCACCAGGAGCAGGCGCGCGCGGTCGCGGTGGCGCAGCAAGGCGGCGCGGAGGAGCGGGCCCTGACCAAGGTGCAGGCCAGCCTGCAGCTCGGCGCCGACGCGGGCGATGGTGTCGGTCCAGTCGTCCTCGTGCGTGAGCGCCGCGGGCAGCTCGCACACGAGGCACGGCACCGCGAGCTCGGCGGCCGGCGGGCCATAGGCCTGGACAAAGCCGTGGTCGGTGGGGTGCCAGCGCAGGCGCAGCGCCGGGTGCAGCGCCGGCAAGCGCTGCAGCGCCGCGGTCAGCGCCGCCGCGTCGAGCGCGCTGTCCACCGCGACCAGCACGCTCTGGTTGTAGTGGTGCGGGTTGGGCGCGCCGACCTGCGCGAACCAGCGCTGCACGGGGGTGAGCGGCACCTCGCCGTCGAGCTGGTCCAGATCGAGCGCGGCGGCGGTGGGCGCGGCGGCGCCGCGCGCCGAGATCGCGGCGGCGAGCTCAGCGACGGTTTGATGCTGAAACAGCAGGCGAGGATCGAGCCGGAGGCCGGCGGCGCGAGCGCGGCTGACCACCTGGATCGCCAGGATGGAGTCGCCGCCGAGCGCGAAGAAGTTGCTGGAGCGCTGCACCGGGGTAGCAAGGAGGTCCTGCCAGATCGCCGCCAGCGTCTCCTCCACCGGGCCCACCGGCGGCTCGGTCAGCGCGCGCACGGCCACCGGGGCGCCCTTGGGGGCCGGCAAGGCCTTGCGATCGACCTTGCCGTTGGGGGTCATCGGCAGCGCGTCGAGCTGCACCAGGAACGCCGGCACCATGTAGCTCGGGAGCCGCTCGGCGAGAAACTGCCGGAGCTGGTCGGTATCGAGCGCGCTGGCCGCGCCGCCGGCGCTTGCGCCGTCGCTGGCGCTGTCGCCGTCGCTGGCGCCGGCGGGCAGCCCGACGACATAGCCGACCAGCAGGTTGTGACCCGGGCGCTCGGCGTGGACGGTCGCCACCGCGCTGTGGACCAGCGGGTGCTTGCCCAGCGCGGTCTCGATCTCGCCGAGCTCGATGCGGTGGCCGCGGATCTTGACCTGGCGGTCCACTCGTCCGACGAACCTCGATGGCGCCATCGTAGAGGAAGCGCGCGGCGTCCCCGGTGCGGTACATGCGGGCCGCGGGCTCGGGGGAGAACGGGTCCGGCAGGAAGCGCTCCGCGGTGAGCTGGGGCTGGCGCCAGTACTCGCGCGCCAGGCGCGGGCCGGCGAGGTAGAGCTCGCCAGCGACCCCGGTGGGCACGGGCTCGCCGCGCGCGTCCAGCACGTAGAGCCGGGTGTCCGGAAACGGCCGGCCAATGGGCACGTGCCGCTCGGGGTGGAGCGCGCGGGTGCCGGCCTCGAAGTAGGTGCTGTCGATCACCGCCTCGGTCACGCCGTACGAGTTGATCAGGCGAGTGTGCGGGCCGCAGAGCCGGCGAAAGCGCTGGTACTCGTCGCCGTACCAGACATCCGAGCCGGCGATGAGCACGCGCATGAAGGCGAGATCCAGGCCTCGCTCCTCGAGATAGCGGTGCAGCTCGCGCAGCACGGCGGGCACGAACTCCGCGCACTCCACCGCCTCGCGGACCATGAGCTCGTAGAGGTCAGGCGGCGACAGCAGGTAGTCGCGCGGGCACAGCACCAGCTTGCCGCCGGAGCACAGGGCGCGGACGAAGTCGCCGCAGCAGACGTCGAAGGAGAACGCGGCCATCTGCAGGTGCGAGCGCGCCTCGGTCTCCAGGCGGTACTCGCGCGCCCAGGCGCGGTAGGTCTGCAGCCAGGGGCCGTGGGCGACGACGACGCCCTTGGGCTGGCCGGTCGAGCCGGAGGTGTAGATCACGTACGCGGCGTCTTCCGGGCACACCTCCACGTCGGGCGCGCTGCTCGGGTGCGCGGCCAGGCGCGGCTCCAGCTCCTCCCAGGTGAGGACCTGCACGCCGTCGCTCGGCACGGCGGCGGCGAGCGCCGCCTTGGTCAGCACCAGGCGGAGCCCGGCGTCGGCCTGCATGAAGGCCAGGCGATCCGCGGGATACGAAGGATCCAGCGGCACGTACGCCGCGCCGGTCTTGAGCACGCCGAGCACGGCGATGGGCATCTCCAGGCAGCGCTCGAGGCAGATGCCGACCAGGCCGCCGCGGGCCACGCCGAGCGCGCGCAGGTGATGGGCGAGCTGGTTGGCGCGGGCGTCGAGCTCCGCGTAGCTGAGGCTGGCGCTGTGCCAGACCACCGCCGGGGCGCCCGGCGCGCGCTGCGCCTGCGCGGCGATGGCGTGGTGGACGCAGCCGGCGGGATCCTGCGCGCTGGTGCTCGGCGCGCAGCCAAGCTCCACCACGCGGCGACGCTCGGCGGGGGGCAGGATCCCGAGCGCCAGCACCGGGCTCGTCGGATCGGCGGCGACGTGCTCGAGCAAGCACGCGAAGCTCGCGATCCTGCGCTCGATCGTCACCTGCTCGAACAGCTCGACCGCGTACTCGACCTGGCCCGTGAAGCCAGCGGGCTGCTCCTGCATGGTCCACGACAGGTCGAACATCGCCGTGCCTTCGACGCCGTCGTCGAGCACCAGCGGCTCGAGGCGCAGGCCTGAGAGCTCGACCGCCGCCGCCGGGGCGTTCTGCAGGTCGAACATCACCTGGAAGATCGGGTTGTACGCGGGGTTGCGCTCCGGCTGGAGCGCGTCCACGACGTGCGAGAAGGGCGCGTCCTGGTTGGTGTAGGCGTCGAGCGAGCTCTGCTTGACCTGCGCCAGCAGCTCCAGGAACGGGCGCGTCGGGTCCACCACGACGCGGGTCACCAGCGTGTTGACGAAGAAGCCGATGAGCGCCTCGGTCTCGGCGCGGTTGCGGTTGGCGATGGGCGAGGCGATGGGCAGGTCATCCTGGCCGCTGTAGCGATAGAGCAGGACGGCGAACGCGGCCAAGAGCAGCATGTAAGGCGTGCATTGCTGGGCCTGGCAGAGCTGGCGGAGGCGCTCGCCGAGCGCGCCGTCGATGGCGAAGTGGAGGGTCTTGCCGCGATACGACTGCAGCGCGGGCCGGCGGTGATCGAGCGGCAGGTCGAGGAGCGGGGGCGCGCCCAGGAGGTGCCGCTTCCAGAAGTCGACCTGCGCGGCGAGCTGACCGTCCTTGGCCCACTGGCGCTGCCAGACGGCGAAGTCGGCGACCTGGATCGGCAGCTCGGGGAAGCGCGGCAGCTCGCCGCGCAGCGCCGCTTGATAGGAGGCCGCGACCTCCTCGATGAAGCGCCCCATGGACCAGCCATCCGAGACGATGTGGTGCATGGCGACGAGGAAGATGGCGTGGTCCGCCGCGAGCTCGACGAAGACGAGGCGCAAGAGCGGGCCGGCCGCCAGATCGAAGGGCGCGAGCGCCTGGGCGCGGACCAGGCCTCGCGCGGCGGTCTCGGGGGCGTCGTGGCCGCGCAGGTCGTGGTGAGCGAACGGCACCGCGGCTTCGCTCGCCGGGGTGATCTGCTGCACCGGTCGGCCGCCCTGCGCGGGAAAGCTGGTGCGGAGGATCTCGTGCCGGGCGATGACGGTGGCCAGGGCCTGCTGCAGCGCGCGCGGGTTCGCCGGGCCGCGCATGCGAAACGCACCGGACAGGTTGTAGGCGCTGCTCTGGCCCTCGACCTGATCGATGAACCACAGCCGCTCCTGGCCGAGGGTCAGCGGCAGCTCGCGGTCGCGTGGGGCGCGGGGGATCGACCCACGCTGGCCCTCGGGCTGCTCGAGGAAGGACAGCAGCTCGGCCTTGTGGGTGCGCAGCGCGTCGGTGAGCGCTGGCGTCAGCGCGCCTTTGGGGGCGTTGATGCGCAGCTTGCCGGCGTCCGCGGACAGCTTGACGTCGAGCGCGTCGAGGCGCTGCAGCAGGGCGATGATGGCGCTCATAGCTCGATCTCTTCTCGCTCTTCTGGTTCGGCGGCGTCGCTGATCTCGCTGATCTCGCTGGCGTCGCTGATCTCGCCGAACTCGCTGGCGCTGGCGCCTCGGCGGGCCGGGGCGGCCGACGGGTCAGGCGCTGCCTCGCCCGGCGCGCCTGCCTGGCCGGGCCGCTCGGCGGGCGCGCGCAGGCGTCGGGCCAGCGCCGCTTTGGCCACGTGCTCGGCCAGGGCCGCGATGGTGGGCTGCTCGAACAGCGCGCGGAGCTGCAGGTCGAGGTGAAACATGGCGCGGATGCGCGCGGCGACCTGGGTGGCCAGGAGCGAGTGGCCGCCGAGCTCGAAGAAGTCGTCGTGGACGCCGAGCTCGCCGATGCCGAGCAGCTCGCTCCAGATGGCGGCGAGCGCGCGCTCGGTGTCATCTCGCGGCGCCACGTACGCGGTGCCGAGCCGCGGCCGGGCGGCGTGCGCGACGGAGGCGGCGTCGGTGCCGGTCGCAACGCCGCTCGCGTAGCGGTCGTCCGGCGGCGCGCCCGGGGGCGTAAAGCCGTCCCAGTTCACGCTGTACCAGCGCGTGCGGCTGTGGCGGTTCTGCTCATGCACCAGCGCGTCCTGCGCGAGGTTGGCGCTGGCGTACGCGGCCATGCCCAGCCCGCCGAGCACGGCCGACAGCGACGACATGACCAGCACCCACGGCGGCTGGTGCGGGGCGAGCGCGTGCGCCAGCGCGAGCGTGCCGCGCTCCTTGACGTCCGCGATGGCCGCCCAGGACTCGGCGCTGGTGTCGGCGCACGGCTGCACCGCGGCGTCGCCCGACACGCCCGCGCAGTGCAGGACGCCGTCGAGGCGCCCCCAGCGCTGGTGGAGCTGCGCCAGCGCCGCTGCGAGCTGCGCGGGCGCGGTGAGATCGGCCTGTAGCCAGAGCAGCTCGCCGCCGGCGGCGACCACGTCGCGCTCCAGCTCGGCGAGCGGCTGGCGCGGCGCCTGGTGGCCGTCGGCGGTGAGCGCGGCTTGCTCAGCGCCGGGCCCAGCGCCGCGGCCGAGCACGGCCACCCGCGCGCCGACGCCGCGGGCCAGCGCGCGCGCCAGCCCCTGGCCGATGCCGCCGGTGCCGCCGGTGATGAGGTACACGCCGCCCTCGGTGAAGCCGGACCCCGCGGGCGGCAAGGTGACCGGCTGATACCGCGGCGCCTTGCGCTGGTAGCCGCGCAAGGCGATGACCGGCGCGGCGCCGCTGATGAGCTCGTCGGCCGCGGCCTCCGCCCACGCAGGGTGCGCCAGCTCGACATCGATCCACCGGGTGCGGAGCTCTGGAAACTCCTGCCCCAGCACGGTGACCGCGCCGCGCGCGGCGGCGTGCGCCGGGCTCAGCGGCTCGCTGGGGCCAACCGCCAGGCTGCGCGACGCGACGACGCTGGTCGTGAGCCTGCCGCCTCGCCAGGCGGACAGCAGGCGCGGCAGGGCCGAGATCAGCTCGCCGGCGCCTGCGTCCCACGCGCTGGCGGCGTCAGCTCGCGGGACGTACAGGAGGTGCAGCGGGCCGGCGCGCTCCGGCCAGGCGGCGGGGTCGTGCAGTTGCGCGGGATCGATCGAGACGACGTCCTGGCCGCGAGACGACAGGGCGCGCTGCAGGGCGATCGCCGCGTCGGGCGCCGCGGGCGCGTGACCTGGCGCCGCGGGCGCACCTGGCGCCGCGGGCGCGCACAGCACCCAGGTGACTGTCCGCTCGGCGGACGTCGCGCGCGTGTCCGCGGCGGCCTCGGGCAGGCCCTCCCACGTGAGCTGCGAGGCCCAGCGCGCGCGGGGGAGCCGTCCGGCGCTGGTCGGGTGCGGCGCTGGTGCGCCCGCCTCGATCCAGTGGCGGCGACGCTCGAACGGGTAGGTGGGGAGCGGCACGCGCCGGCGCGCCGACGGGGCATGGACCGCCGGCCAGGTGGGCGTCACCCCTTCGAGCCAGAGCCGGCCCAGGCTCTGCAACGCGGTGGCCAGGCCGTCGTGCGGTTGCTCCGGGTGCGGCAGCGACGGCAAGATCTGCGCGGCGTTCGGGTGCGCCTGGGCGCGGGCGAAGGTGCAGAGGCTCCGCCCGGGCCCGATCTCCAGCAAGCTGAGGGTGGAGCTCTCGAGCGCGGTGCGCAGCCCGGCCGCGAACTGCACGGTGGCGCGGACCTGCTCTGCCCAGTACGCGGCGGACGTGGCCTGCTCCGCGGTGAGCCAGGTCCCGGTCACGTTGGACACCACGGGGATCCTCGGCGGGCGGCAGGTCACGCGGCTCACCTGCTCGGCGAAGGCGGCCAGCATGGGCTCCATGTCCGCCGAGTGGAAGGCGTGCGAGACGTGCAAGGGGCGGCAGGCGACGCCCTCTGCGGACAGGCGCTCGCCCAGGTCCGCGAGCGCCTCGGCGCGGCCCGCCACCACGCACAGCGCTGGCGCGTTGACCGCGGCCAGCTCCACGCCCGCGGGCAAGCGCGCGCCCACCCAGGCGGCGTCGGCGGCCACGCTCATCATGGCGCCGCGGCGCATCTGGCTCATCAGGCGGCCGCGCGCCGCCACCAAGGTCAGCGCGTCGGGCAGCGAGAACACGCCGGCGACGCACGCCGCCGCCAGCTCTCCGACGCTGTGGCCCACGAGCGCCACCGGCTCGACGCCCCACGCCAACCACTGCTGCGCGAGCGCGTACTCGAGCGCGAACAGCGCCGGCTGGGCCAGCGCGGTGTCGCGCAGGACAGCGGCAGCGTCGCCGCTGGCGCCGGCTTCGCCGCTGATGCCGGCGTCGTCGCCGACGAGCAGCTCGCGCAGGTCGCGACCCAGCATGGGCAAGAGCGCTGCGGCGCACTCGTCGAGGTGGCGGCGAAAGACCGGCGCCGAGGCGTAGAGGTCGCGGCCCATGCCGGGGTGTTGCGCGCCCTGGCCGGAGAACAGGAAGGCGACGCGCGCGCTCGTCTTGGCGGGGCTGCCGCGGAACACCCGGTCCGCGGCGTGTCCGCGCAGCGCGGCGATGACCTCCGCGTGGTCTCGCCCGACGACGATCAGGCGCTCGTCGAACGGCTCGCGGCCCTCTTGCAACGTGTACGCGACGTCGGCCAGCGGCTGCTCCGGGTGGCGCTCCAGGTGGTCGGCCAGGCGCGCCGCGCTGGCGTCGAGCGCCTGGGCGCTGCGCGCCGCCAGCGGCAAGACCTGCCAGGGCCAGCCGGGCTGGGACGGCGGCGCTGGCGGGGCCTCCTCCAGGACGACGTGCGCGTTGGTGCCGCCGATGCCAAAGGAGCTGACGCCGGCGCGCCGGACGCCAGCGCGAGGGGGCCACGCGGTCAGGCGGTCCTGGACGTGGAACGGGCCGCTCGCGAAGTCGATCTGCGGGTTGGGCGCGCGGTAGTGAAGCGTGGGCGGCAGCTCCTGGTGCTGCAACGCCAGCGCGGTCTTGATGAGCCCCGCGATCCCCGCCGCGGCGTCGAGGTGGCCGAGGTTGCTCTTGACCGCGCCCAGGGCGCAGGCGCCCGCCTGGCCTCCGTCGTGCGCGAACGCGCGGGTGAGCGCCGCGATCTCGATGGGGTCGCCCAGGCTGGTGCCGGTGCCGTGAGTCTCGACGTACGAGATGCTGTCGGGGGACACTCCGGCTGCCTCGTGCGCCCTGGTGATGACCTCGGCCTGGCCCTGGACGCTGGGCGCGGTGTAGCCGATCTTGCGCGCGCCGTCGTTGTTGACCGCGCTGCCCTTGAGGACGGCGATGATGGGATCGCCGGCCGCCAGCGCGTCGTCGAGCCGGCGCAGCAGGACCACGCCTGCGCCGCTGCCGCCGACGGTGCCTTGCGCCGCCGCGTCGAACGGCCGGCAGCGGCCATCCGGCGAGTGGATCATCCCTGGGCTATAGAGATAGCCCTGCGCCTGCGGCACGCGCACCGCGACGCCGCCGGCCAGCGCCAGATCGGTCTCGCCGCGAAGCAGGCTCTGCGCGGCGAGGTGAACGGCGACCAGCGAGGTGGAGCACGCGGTCTGCACGTTGAGGCTGGGTCCCTTGAGGTCGAGCTTGAACGCGGCGCGCGTGGCGAGGTACGCCGGATCGCTGGCCAGCATCAAGGCGTACTCGCCCACCGACTCCACGAGCCGCTGGTTGGGCAAGAGGTTGTGCAGCAAGTAGGTGTTGATGCCAGCGCCCGCGAACACGCCGACCGGCCCGGGGAAGCGCCTGGGGACATAGCCCGCGTGCTCGAAGGCCTCCCAGGCACACTCGAGGAACAGCCGTTGCTGCGGATCGAGGATGTCCACCTCGCGCGGCGTCAGGCCCCAGAACCCGGCGTCGAACTGGTCGATGCCGGACAATAGCGGGGCGCGCTTGACGTACGCTGGGTCGCCGCGCAGCGCCGCAGCAATGCCCGCGGCCTCGAGCATGGCGTCATCCAGCTCGACGATGCTCTCGAGTCCGGCGCGCAGGTTGGCCCAGAAGGTGGAGAGATCGGCGGCGCCGGGGAAGCGCCCGGCCATGCCGATGATCGCCAGCGCGGGCTCGGCGTGGGCGGCGCTTCGTCGACGGCCGGTCGCCGGCCGCGTGGCGGCGCGCGTCTCGCTGGTGTCTCGCGTCTCGGGCGCGTCGCGCGCGTCGCGCGTCTCGGGCGTCTTGCTGGCCGGCTGGCCCAGGAAGCCCGCCAGGCTCTCGATCGTCGGATGCTCGAACAGCGCCAGCAGCGGGAGCTTGCGCTCGAGCGTGGTCTCGAGCTGGCGATGCGCCTGCATGAGCAACATGGAGTGCCCGCCCAGATCGAAGAATGAGGTCCGGGCGTCCACGTCGGGGAGCTGCAGCAGCGCTCGCCAGATGCCAGCGATCACGCGCTCCAGCTCGGTCTGGGGCTGATGCGTCGCCACGCGCTGCCGCTGCGGCGCCGGCAGCGCCTTGCGGTCGACCTTGCCGGTGGCGCCCAGCGGCATGGCGGCGAGCGCGATGAGCTGGCCTGGCACCATGTATTCCGGCAAGCGCTGGCGCAAGAAGGCGCGCAGCGAGTCCGCGTCCAGGAGCTGTGCGCCGGCCTGCGCGCGGCTGGTCCAGTAGCCAACCAGGCTGGCCTCGCCGCCCTGGCCGTGCGCCACCACCACGCCCTCGGCCACCGCGGGGTGACTGCACAGCACCTGCTCGATCTCCCCGAGCTCGATGCGGAAGCCGCGGATCTTGACCTGGAAGTCGGTGCGGCCGAGGTACTCGATGGCGCCGTCGGCGCGGAACCGCGCCAGGTCGCCGGTGCGGTACATGCGCGCGCCGGGCTCGCTGGCGTGCGGGTTGGGGAGGAAGCGCTCGGCGGTGAGGTCCGGGCGGCCGTGGTAGCCGCGGGCCAGGTTCACGCCGCCGATGTACAGCTCCCCGGCGACGCCGACCGGCACCGGGCGCAGCTCGTCGTCGAGCACGTAGAGCTGGGTGTTGGCGATGGGGCGGCCGATGGGCACGCTGCTCTGCCCCGGCTCCTCGACGCAGGTCCAGTGGCTGACGTCCACCGCGGCCTCGGTGGGACCGTACAGGTTGTACAGGGTGCCGCGGCCGACCGCGAGGTACCGGGTCTGCAGCGCCAGCGGCAGCGCCTCGCCGCTGCAGATCACGCGCCGCAGCGAGTGACACTCGGCGAGCCGAGGCTCCTCGACGAAGACCTGCAACATGGACGGCACGAAGTGCAGCGTGGTCACGCCCTCGGCGAGGATGGTCTCGGCCAGGTAGCGGCGATCGAGGTGGCCACCGGGGCGAGCCAGGTGCAAGCGCGCGCCGGTGAGCAGCGGCCAGAAGAACTCCCACACCGACACGTCGAACCCATACGGCGTCTTCTGCAGCACGACGTCGTCGGCGCCCAGGCGGTACGCCGCCTGCATCCACCACAGGCGGTTGACGATGCCCTGGTGCGTGTTGATGACGCCCTTGGGGCGGCCGGTGGAGCCGGAGGTGTAGATGAGATAGGCCGGGTGCAGCGGCGTCAGCGGACGCGCCGCGTCGTCGGTGGCCGCGTCGTTCGCGGCGTCGTTCGCCGCGTTGGTCGCGGCGTTGTTCGCGGCGTCGTTCGCTGCCTCGAGCTCCGCCCAGCCGACGTCGAGGGCCAGCACCGGGCAGCTCGCGGGCACGGCGCTGAAGGTCCCCTGCGCGAGGAAGGTCCCCTGGGTCAGGATGAGCCGCGGGCGCGCGTCGGCGATGACGAAGGCGCGGCGATCTTCGGGGTGGTCGGGATCGAGCGGGACATAGGCGCCGCCGGCCTGCAGGATGCCCAGCAGCGCGACGACCATGTCCACGCTGCGGTGCATGCACACCGCGACGCGGGTCTCCGGGCCCACGCCGCAGCGGCGCAGGTGGCGCGCCAGCGTCTGCGCGCGCCGATGGAGCTCGCGGTAGGTGAGCCGTGCGTCGTCGTCGCTGACCGCGGCGGCGTCGGGGCTGCGCGCCGCCTGCTCGTCCAGCAGCTCGACGAGGGTGGCTGTCCGCGGGAAGTCCGCGTCGGTGGCGTTCCAGGTCCGCAGCAGCTTGTGTTGCTCGTCTGCTCCCACCAGCTCCAGCTCGCCGAGCGTGCGGGCGCGGGGCAGGCCGGTGAGGAGCTTGGCGAGGTGGGACAAAAGCTGCGCCGCGGTGGGCCCGTCGTAGCGGGCCTGGCTGTAGCTGAGCTTGAACTCGAGCGTGGCGCCGGGCGTGGCGCCGAGCGTGGCGTCGGGGGCCGCGTCGGGCGCGCCGGGGACCACGCCGGGGATGACGATCAACGTGAGCGGCAGATCCGTTTGCTCCCGGATCTGCACGTCGGTGATCGCCAGGTGGTCGGCGCCGGCTTGCACCGCCGCGCTCACCGGGTAGTTCTCGAAGACGACGATGCTCTCGAACAGCGGCTGGCTGCGCGGGATGCGGCACCAGCCGCCGATCGAGGTCAGCGGGGTGGTGGCGTAAGGCTCGGCCGCGCTCTGTCGATCTTGCAGCGCTCGCAGCCAGGTGGCCGCGGAAGCCTCGGCGGGCACGGCCACCACCACCGGCAGGGTGTTGATGCACAGGCCGACCAAGCTCTCGGCCCCGGGCAGGGTCGCCGGCCTGCCGGCGACGGTGGCGCCGAAGAGCACCTGGCGCTGGCCGCTGTAGCGGGCCAATAGCAGGGCCCACGCGCCTTGCACCAGTGTGTTGACGGTGAGGCGCTGCTCGCGAGCCCAGGCCTCGAGCGGCGCGGTCTGCGACGGATCGAGGAGCAGCCGGGTCTCGGCGTGGGCGCTGTGCGCGAGGGTCGCGCTGCGCGCCGCCGGCAGCGGGGTGGGCTGATCGAGGTCGGCGAGCCGCCCGCGCCAGAACGCCTCTGCCGCGCGCGCGTCCTGCGCCAGGGTCCACGCGATGTAGTCGCGGTAGGGCAAGACCGGTGGCAAGGCCAGCGGCTCCCGCGCGCGCTGCGCCGCGTAGCTGCGCAGCAGCTCGGACAACACGTTGGCGATGGACCAGCCATCGAGCAGCAGGTGGTGGTGCGTCCACACGCAGTGATAGCGAGTGTCCGCGGTGCGGACGAGGGTCCAGCGGACCAGCGGCGCCTGGTCGAGCCGGAACCCCGCGCTGCGATCTCGCGCCAGCAGCTCGTCGAGCGCGCGCGCTTGCTCGCCCGCCTCGAGGTGGCGCCAGTCGAGGAGCTGCCACGGGGTGGTTACCTGGCGCAGCACCACCTGCAGCGGCTGGGTGAGCCCGGCGCTGACGAACGCGGTGCGGAACACCGCGTGGCGCTCCACCACGGTGTCCCAGGCGGCGCGGAACGCCTCCACGTCGAGCGCGCTGTCGAGCTGCCAGCGCACCTGCTCGACATAGACGCTGTCCTTGGGGCGCAGCAGGCTGTGGTAGAGCATGCCGGCCTGCAGCGGCGCCAGGGGATAGACGTCGGCCACGCCGCGGGCCAAGCTGGCGTCGTCGCTGCGGTCGCTGCGTCGTTGCGATCGTCGCTGCGATCGTCGCTGGCGGACGCGAGCGCCGCGAGCAGCGCGTCGAGCTCGGCGCGGTCGAGGCCGGCCAGGGGGAGATCTCGCGGCGACAGGCCGCCGTGCTGGGGCTGGCTGCAGTGCTCGATGAGCGCGAGCAGCGCGTGGTGGAACGCGCTCACGAGCGCCGCGACCTCGGCCTCGGGCAGGCGCGCGGGGCCGTACCGCCAGTCGAGGACGAGCTGGCCTTCGCGCACGTACGCCGAGAGGTTGAGCGCGTGGGTCCGCGCGGTGTCCGCGGCCACGTCGTCGCCGGTGTCAGCGTCGTCGTCAGCGTCGTCGCCAGCGCCGCCCGGCGAAGCGAGCCCGCGAAACGGGCCTTGGGCCACGGTGGTGTCGGTCTGTCCGAGATAGTTGAAGAGCACCGGCACCGGGGTGGACGGGACCATCCGCCGCCGCACCGCCGGATCCGGGTGGAGGTAGCGGAGCAGGCCATAGCCCAGGCCGCCAGGTGGCAAGGCGCGGAGCTGCTCCTTGATGCTCTGCAGCGCGAGCCCAAGATCTTGGGGACCGGTCCTTGGCGGCAGCGCGAGGCGCGCCGGGTAGAGGCTGGTGAACCAGCCCACGGTGCGGCCAAGATCGATCGGCTGAGCGGGCCGGGGCTCGGCCAGGTCGGCGGACGCGCCAGCCTCCTCGAGCGCGCCAGGCTCGCCGAGGTCTCCGAGCGTCTCTGGCAGCCGGCCGTGGCTCTCCAGCTCGACGACGAGCGACGACGCGCGGGTCACCTCCTGGAGCGCGAGCGCCAGCGCGGTGAGCAAGAGGTCGGTGACGTTCGTGCGATATGCCGCGTGGACGTCCTGGAGCAGCGCGCGCGTCTGCTCTGCCGGCAGGCGGAGCTGGAGGGCGCGGCTTTGGCCCTCGAGATCGCGCGCGTCCGCGTCCGTGCCGGCCAGGCGCGGGCCAGGCCAGGCGGGCAGGTCAGCGAGCTGCGCCGCCCACAGCTCGAGCTGCGCGGTGACAGAAGGGTGGACAGCGTGCGCCGCCAGCTCGCGCGCCCAGCGCGCGAACGGCGTGCTGGTGGGCAGCGGCGCGAGGCCGGTGAGCAGGTGCGCCAGATCCTCGAGCAAGATCCGCCAGGACACGCCGTCGATCACCGCGTGGTGCGCCACCAGGAGCAGGCGCGCGCGTGCGCCATCGTCGAAGAGGGCGGCGCGCAGCACCGGGCCGTCTTGCAGGTGCAGGCCGTCTTGCAGGAGCGCGGCCACGCTGCCGAGCTCCCGCTTCCAGGCGCCGGCGTCGGCGCGGTCGAGCGCGCGCACCTCGAGCGGCACCGAGGTGGCAGGCTCCTGCGTCTGCGTAAAGCCCTGCGCTTGACGCCGCCAGCGCAGGCGCAGCGCGGCGTGGCGACGCACGAGCTGGTCGAGGCTCTGCTGCAAGAGCTCGGGCGACAGCCCACACTCCACGTCCAGGAGCAGGCTCTGGTTGAAGTGGTGCGGGTTGGGCGCGTCCAGCTCGGCGAACCAGCGCTGGATGGGAGTGAGCGGCACCTCGCCGTCGGGCAGCTCGAGCTCCTCCGACGTCACCGCGGCGGCGCCCTCGCTCAGCGTGGCGGCGACCGCGGCGATGGTCTGACGCTGGAACAGCAGGCGCGGCGTGAGCGCGAGCCCGGCGGCGCGGGCGCGGCTGACCACCTGCATGGCCAGGATGGAGTCGCCGCCGAGCGAGAAGAAGTTGTCCTCGCGGCTCTTCACCTCGAGGCCGAGGACCTGGCTCCACACCTCGGCGAGCGTGCGCTCGAGGCCGCCGAGCGGCGCCGAGCCGGTCTGCGCCTGGGGCAGCTCGGGCGCGGGCAAGGCGCGGCGGTCGAGCTTGCCGTTGACGGTCAGCGGAAACACCGGCAGGACCACCAGCGCGCTGGGGACCATATAGTCGGGCATGCGCTCGTGCAGGAACGCCAGCACGGCCTCGGCGTCAAAGCCCGTCGCCTCGTCCGCGTCGCGTCGCGCGGCGACCACATAGCCCACCAGCCGCTTGTGCCCGGGCTTGTCCTCGCGCAGCAGCACCGCGCTGTCTTGCACGGCCGGGTGCTCCGCCAGCGCGGACTCGATCTCGCCCAGCTCGATGCGGAAGCCGCGCAGCTTGATCTGCTGATCGATGCGGCCGAGATACTCGAGCTCTCCGTCGGCCAGATAGCGCACCAGGTCACCGGAGCGATACCAGCGAGTCCCGGCGGGCAGCGCCGCGCTGTAGGCGTCTTGCTGGCCGGTGATGAAGCGGCTCCGGGTGAGCTCATCGCGGCCCAGGTAGCCCTCGCCCACGCCGGCGCCGCCGACGTGCAGCTCGCCGGCCACGCCGATGGGCACGGGCTGGCCCTGCGGCGACAGCACCGCCAGCGCCAGATCGGGCAGCGCCACGCCGATGAGGCTGCCGCGGTTGGCCTCTGCGTCCGCGCGGCGGATCTGTCGGTACGTCACGTGTACCGTGGTCTCGGTGATGCCGTACATGTTGATGAGGCGCGGCGCGTCGTCGCCGTGGCGCTCGATCCACGGCCGCAGGCGCGCCAGGTCCAGCGCCTCGCCGCCAAAGATGATGGCGCGCAGCGCCAGCGCCCCGGCGTCAGGCCGCCCCGCGGCCTGCTCGTCAGCGCGCATGAGCTGATAGAACGCCGAGGGCGTCTGGTTGAGGACGGTGACGGCTTCCTGGCACAGCAGGCCGCGGAAGGCCTCCGGGTTGCGGCTGACCCAGTAAGGGACGACGACGAGCCGGCCACCGTAGAGCAGGGCGCCCCACAGCTCCCAGACCGAGAAGTCAAAGGCGTAGGAGTGAAACAGCGTCCAGACGTCGCTGGCGGAGAACTGGAACCAAGGCTCGGTGACCGTGAACAGGCGCGCGACGTTGGCGTGGGTGATGTACACGCCCTTGGGCTGCCCGGTGGAGCCAGAGGTGTAGATGACATAGGCGAGGTGCTCTGTCCGGACGTCCGGACAGTCGGCCGAGTCGGTTGCGTCGTCGGCCGCGTCGGCCGCGTCGTCGGCCGCGCGCGGCGCCAGCGCCTCGCCGAACGTCCCGTCCTGGCGGATCGCCAGCGTGTGCGTCGGCAGGGCCGTGAAGCGCTCGCGCAGCTCGTCGTGCAGCACCAGGTGAGCGACCGCGGCGTCCTCGAGGATGAAGGCCAGGCGCCCAGCGGGGCTGTCCGGGTCGAGCGGGAGGTAGGCGCCGCCGGCCTTGAGGATGCCGAGGATGGCGACCACGGTGGACAGCGAGCGCTCGACGCAGAGCCCGACCAGGGTGCCGGGCCGCACGCCGGCGCGCCGCAGGTGGCGAGCCAGCTCGGCGGCGCGGCCGTCGAGCTCGGCGTAGGTGAGCTGGTCTTCTCCAGCGCGCACGGCCACCGCCTGCGGCTGGCGCGCGGCGCGCTCGGCGAAGGTCTGGTGCAGGCAACGAAGGGGCGCGGCGGCGCTCGCCGCGGCGACGCCCTGGTGGTTGCCAAAGCCTCGCAGCAGCTCCCACTCCGAGGCGGGCACCATGGGCAGGTGGCCCAGGGCGCGCTCGGCCTGGCAGAACGCCGCCAGCACCTCGCGCAGGTGGCCAAGCAGGCGGGCGATGGCGTCGGCGTCAAAGCGCGCGCTGTCGTAGCTGATGGTGAGGCGCAGCTCCTGGCCGGGCACGACGATCAAGGTCAGCGGGTAGTTGGTGTGCTCGGCGAGCGCCAGCTCGGTGACGCGCAGGAGCCCCTGGTAGCCCGCGGCCACGTCGCTCAGCGGGTAGTTCTCGAAGACGATGATGCTCTCGAACAGCGCGGTGCCGGCGGGCACGGCGCTCCAGCGCTGGATATCCACCAGCGAGGAGGCGCTGTGTCCGCTGGCCTCGGTCTGCTGGTCCTGCAGCGCGCGCAGCCACGGCCCCGGCAGCGCGCGCGGATCGATGACGGCGCGCACCGGCAACGTGTTGATGCACAGGCCCACGAGCTGGTCGATGTCGACGAGCCCCTCGGGGCGCTCCGCCCGGGTCGAGCCGAAGACCACGTCATCCTTGCGCGTGTAGCGGCCCAGGAGCAGCGCCCACGCTCCGCCGACGGCGGTGCTCAGCGTGATCCGCTCGCGCCGGGCCCACGCGGTCAAGGCGGCGGTGGCGGCGTGGTCCACCGCGAGCTGCGCCTGCGCGTGGCCCTGCGCCCCCGCGGCGGCGCCTGGCGCGGCGAGCTCGAGCACCGTGGGCGCCTCGAAGCCAGCCAGGGTGTGGCGCCAGAAGCGCTCCGCGGCGTCGCGATCCTGGCCCTGGATCCACGAGATGTACTCGCGGTAGGCCGGCGGGGTGGGGAGCTGCAGCGCCTGCCCGCGGTGCAGCGCGGCGTAGGTGGCGAACACCTCCTCGAACAGCAGCGCCACCGACCAGCCGTCGAGCAGCAGGTGGTGGAAGGTCCAGACGAAGTGGCAGCGCTCGGGGCCGAGGTGCAGCAACGCAAACCGCATCAGCGGCGCCTGGTCCACCGCGAGGCCGCGCAGCCGGTCGGCGTCGCGCCACCGGGCCAGCGCCGCCGGATCCTCGCGCTGGGCGCGGAAGTCCACCTCGACGAACGGCAGCTCGACCTCGTGGTGAACCACCTGGAGCGGCTTCTCCAGCTCCTCCCAGAAGAACGCGCTGCGCAAGATGGCGTGCCGCGCGATCACCTGCGCCCAGGTCTTGCGGAAGGCGGCGACGTCGAGCGCGCCCTCCAGCGTGCAGTGGACCTGCTCGGCGTACATGCCAGCCTCGGGGCTGGCGATGGTGTGAAAGAGCATCCCCTGTTGCATCGGGGACAGCTCGTAGATATCGGCGATGTTCTCCACCTAGCTGCCCTTCTTCTTCAAGCGCGCAAGCAAGCTGCTGAGGTCCTTGGTCTGCATCCGCGCGGCGGGAAAGTCCGAAGGGCTGAGCGCGGCGTCGCCGCCAGCGGCGTCGCCCAGGAGCTCGCGCAGCGCTTGTTCGAACGCCTGGCCCAGCCGCTGGATGCTGCGCTCTTGGTGCAGCCGCTGGCTGTACTCCCAGCTCACCACCAGCTCTCCGTCGACGACGTAGGCGTTGATCTCGAGCACGTGGGTCCGCGCGTTGGCCGCGGCGCGGGTGGCGGCGGGCGCGTCGCTGATCAGGCCGAGCAACGGTCCCTGGGCCGCCGCGCCGCCGAGCTGGCCGAGGTAGTTGAACAGGATCGGGATGCCAGTCGGCGGCACCACCGACTGGCGGACCTGCGCGTCGGGGTGGAGGTAGCGAAGCAGGCCGTAGCCGAGCCCGCCCTCGGTGGTGGCGCGGAGCTGCTCCTTGACCGCCTTGAGCGCCGAGCTCGCCGCGGTGGCGGGCGCCTCGTCGGTGGGCAGCTCGAGGCGCGCCGGGTAGAGGCTGGTGAAAAAGCCCACGCTGCGGCTGAGGTCGAGCGCGTCGTCGGCGAACCGCCCGTGGCTCTCCAGCTCCAGCACCAGCACGGCGGAGCCGGTGAAGGCGCGGTGGGCGAGCGCCAGCGCGGTCAGCAGCAGCTCCTCCACGCTCGCGCGCGCGCGCTCGGGCACCTCCTGCAGCAGCTTGCGCGTCAGCTCGCGCGGCAGCCGGGTGGTGACCGTGGCGGCGCTGGCGGTCAGGTTGACGGCATGGAGCGCCGGGCCAGCTGCCGCGCCGGGCTCGGCGCCGGGCTCGGCTCCAGGCTCGGCTCTTGGCACCGCGAAGTCGAGCGGCAACGGCGGCACCTGCTTGATGATGTTCCGCCAGCGGTCGAGCTGGGCCTGCGCGGCGGCGCCGCCGGTAGCCAGCGCCGCGCCGCGCGCGGCCAGGTGCCTGGCCCAGCGGCCGAAGGTGGCGCTGGGGGGCAGCGGCGCGCCGCCGCCGAGCGCGAGCGCCAGGTCCTCGAGCAAGATGCGCCAGGACACGCCGTCGATGATCACGTGATGGGCCACGAGCAAGAGCCGCGCCTCTGCGCCTCGGCGCAGGAGGGCCGCGCGCAAGAGCGGCGGGCGCGCGAGCTGCAGCGCGGCCTGGGTCGCGGCGTCGACGCGGGCGATCAGCTCGGGCCAGCCCTGCTGCTCGTCGGCCTCCACCAGCTCGAGCGGCACCGGCGCCGCGGGCATGATCCGCTGCGCCCAGCGCCCCTGCGACTCCTGCCAGCCGAGGCGCAGCGCGGCGTGTGCCTGCACCAGGTCATCGAGCGCGCGTTGCAGCGCGGCGGGGGTGATCCCCGGGGTGACGCAAACGACGACGCTCTGGTTGAAGTGCCACGGCTCGGCCAGCGCCAGCTCGGCGAACCAGCGCTGGATCGGCGTGAGCGGGAGCTCGCCGTCGAGCTCCTCCGCCGCGTCCACCTCGCCCGCCACGCCCGCAGGCGCCTTGGCGCCGGCGTGCTCCACCGCGCGGGCCAGGGTGGCGATGGTCTGGTGCTGGAAGATCATCCGCGGCGTCAGGTGAACGCCAGCGCCGCGCGCGCGGCTGACCACCTGCATGGCCAGGATGGAGTCGCCGCCGAGCGAGAAGAAGTTGCTGCTGCGACCCACCGGCACGCCCAGCGTCTTGTGCCAGAGCTCGGCGAGCGTGGCCTCGATCCCTTCGCGCGGCGCATCGAGCGCGGCAGCGCGGACGTCCGGCGCGTCGGGCGCGGCCGGCGCGGGCAACGCCCGGCGGTCGACCTTGCCGTTGCTGGTGAGCGGCAGGGCGGCCAGCGCGACGAAGGCGGTGGGCACCATGTACTCGGGCAGGCGTTGCCGCAACCAGGCGGCGAGCTCCTCGAGCTCCGCGGCGCCAGCGGCGGCGCCGGCCGCGGGCACCAGGTAGCCGACCAGGAACTTTCGGCCGGTGGCCTCCTCGCGCAGCGCCACGGTCGCAGCCTCGACGCCCGGGTGCTGCGTCATCGCCGCCTCGATCTCTCCGAGCTCGATGCGGAAGCCGCGCAGCTTGACCTGCTGATCCAGCCGGCCGAGGTACTCGAGGTCGCCGCTGGGCAGGTAGCGCACCAGGTCGCCGCTGCGGTAGAGGCGCTTGGCGCTGTCGTCGAGCTCCGCGCCGGCGGCGGCGAGCGCGTCGCGCAGCAGGGGGAGCTGGTCCAGCGTGAAGAAGCGCTCGGCGGTCAGCGCCGGGCGCCCGTGGTAGCCCTGGCCCACGCCGACGCCGCCGATGGTGAGTTCGCCGGGCACGCCGGTGGGCACCGGCTGGCCTCCGCCGTCGAGGACGTAGAGCTGGGTGTTGGCGATCGGCCGGCCGATGGGGACCCCGCGGCCCGCCGGTAGCTCGCCGCTGGCGGTGTACACGGCGCAGCCCACCACGGTCTCGGTGGGGCCGTACTCGTTGATCGCGCGCGTCTGCGGCGCGTGGCGGCGCCAGAACGCGAGCTGCTCGGCCAGGAGCGCCTCACCGCCGATCACCAGCGCGCCGATGCGCAGGTCGCTGGCGGTGACCAGGAAGCTGAGCGCGTCCAGGTGCGCTGGCGTGAGCTTGAGCAGGTCATAGGGCCGCCGGGCATCGAGCGCCAAAGCCAGCGCCTCGAGCTCGCCGTCCTCGGGGAGCAGCTCCACGCACGCGCCCGCGGCCAGCGGCACCCACAGCGCGGTGATGGTGGCGTCGAACGACAGCGACGACGCCATGGCCACGGTGCCACCTGGCGTGACCGGATACGCGGTCCGTGCCCAGTGGACGTAGTTGACCACGCCGCGGTGCGGGATGCGCGCGCCCTTGGGCTGCCCGGTGGAGCCCGAGGTGAAGATGATGTACGCCAGGTCGTCGGGCGTCGCCCCGGGCGTCGGGTCGGGCGTCGCGCCGGGCGCCGCGTCGGGCTGGCGCGCCTGCGCCGCGATCTCGCCCCAGTCATGCACCAGGTCGAGCATGCAGAGCTCGGCCTCTCCGGCCGCGAGCGATCCCTGCTCGATGTGAAGGAGGTGGCGCAGGCCCGTGTCCGCCGCCATGAAGCGCAGCCGCTCCACCGGGTACGACGGGTCGAGCGGCAAGTAGGCGCCGCCGGCCTTGAGGATCCCCAGCAGGCCGACGATGGTCTCCGGGCGCCGAGGCGCGCACACCCCGACGATGGTGTCCGGCCCAACCCCGCGCTGCCGCAGCACGCGCGCGAGCTGGTTCGCGCGGGCGTCGAGCTCCGCGTAGGTGAGCGTCGCGTCGTTCCAGCGCAAGGCCACCGCGGCGGGGCTGCGCGCGGCCTGCTCTTCGAAGAGCTGGTGCAGCGTGGCGGCGCGCGGGTACTCGGCCTGGGTCTGGTTCCACTCCACCAGCAAGCGCCGCTGCTCGTCGGGCGGCAGCAACGGGAGCTGGCTCAGCGGTCGGGTCGGGTAGTCGAGCGCGTGGGTCAGCAGGACCAGGAGGTGATCGCGCAGCCGCGCGATCGTCGCGGCGTCGAACAGGTCCAGGTCGTACTCGAGCCGGCCCGTGAGCTGCCGGCCGCGCTCCTCGACGAACAGCGTCAGATCGAACTTGGCGGTGCCGTCGTCGAAGGCCAAAGGCGTCAGCGCGAGGCCCGCCGCGGCGAGCGGCTGCTCCGGGACGTTCTGGTACGCGAACATGACCTGGAACACCGGCGCGTGGCTGAGGTTGCGCTCGGGGTTCTGCGCGGTGACGACGTGCTCGAACGGGAGGTCCTGGTGCGCGTGGGCGGCCAGGCTGAGCTGGCGGACGCGGTCGAGCAGCAGGAACAGCGAGGGGTCGTCCTCGAGCCGGACGCGCAGCGCCAGCGTGTTGACGAAGAAGCCGATGAGCGCCGCGGTCTCGGCGCGGTTGCGGTTGGCGATGGGCGTGCCCAGCACCAGATCTTGCTGCCGGCTGTAGCGGCCGAGCAGGGCGGCGAACACGCCCAAAAGGAGCATGAACGGCGTGGTCTTGGTCTGCTGGCACAGGCGGCGCAGCCGCTCGACGAGCGGCTCGGGGATCGCGAACTCGAGCACGCTGCCGCGGAAGCGCTGCACCGCCGGGCGCGGCCGGTCGGTGGGCAGGTCGAGCAAGGCCGGGGCGCCGCGGAGCTGCTCGCGCCAGAACGCGAGGTGCTCATCGAGCACGGGGCCGGTCAAGTGCTCGCGCTGCCAGTTGGCGTAGTCTGCGTACTGGATGGGTAGCGCGGCCAGGTCCGCGCGCCCGCCGGTGCTGTGCGCCTGGTAGAGCTGGGTCATCTCCTGCACGAAGACCGCCAGCGACCAGCCATCCGAGACGATGTGGTGCATCACCACCATGAGCAGGTGGTGCTGGGGTGCGAGCTGGAAGAGCTCCACGCGCAGGAGCGGGCCCTTGCTGAGATCGAAGGGCTGCTGGCAGCGAGCCCGCGCGGCGCTGAGCGCGCGCGCGCGCCGCGCGGCCGGATCGAGCTCGGCGCTGAAGTCATGCACCAAGACGGTGATGGCGCCGCTTCCGGACACCAGCTGCATCGGCTGGTCATCGAGCATCGCGAACGCGGTGCGCAGGCTCTCGTGACGCGCGATCACGTCGTTGACCGCGCGCTCGAGCGCGGCTGGCGCCAGCGGCCCCGTCACCTCGAGCAGCGAGGCCAGGTGGTAGAGCGGGCTGCCGGGCGCGAGCTGCTCGAGAAACCACAGCCGCTGCTGCGCAGAGGCCATGGGGAAGACATAGGCCTGACGTTCCTGCGTGGTCATGATTCGTCGCTCGCGGGCGGGTGCTCGAGCGAGCCAAAGCCCTCTCGGTCGAGGTTGACGCGCTGGAGGGTCCGTCGCCGCGCGGTCACCGCCGCGCCCGCGTGGGCCTCGGACATCAGCCCGGGCTGGGCCAGGCGCGCGGCGAGTTGCTCGGCGAGCCCCGCGACCGTCGGCGTCTCGAACAGCGCGCGCAGCGCCAGCTCCAGGCGAAACTCGCTGCGGAGCCGCGCGATGACCTGGGTGCCGGTCAGCGAGTGCCCGCCGAGCTCGAAGAAGTTGTCGTGGACGCCGACCAGCGCGAGCCCCAGCGTCTGCCCGAAGATCGCCGCCACCCGCTCCTCGACGGGGTTGCGCGGCGCGACGTGCGCCTCGGAGCGCTTGCCCAGGCTGCCCTCGGCCTGGGGCAGCGCCTTGCGATCGATCTTGCCGTTGGGCGTGAGCGGCATCTCGGGCAACACCACGTAGGCCTCGGGCGCCATGTAGTCCGGCAGCCGCTCGCCGAGGAAGCGGCCGAGGCTGGCGAGCACGCGCTGCTCGGCGCCGGCGGCCGAGGGCCGGCTGGCGTACTCGGCGAACGGCCGCGCCTCGCCCACAAGCTGCAGGTGCTGCGCCGGCAGGTGCCCGGCGGCGAGCGCGTCCTTGCGGTGCAGCAGCACGTCGTAGCGGTCGCGGGCGCCGCTGCGCGCGATGGAGACCACCACGTGGTAGCGGTCGCTCACGCCGAGGCCGTGCCAGGCTTCGGGATCCACGGCGGGGCCGACCCGCTCGGCCCGCTCGGTGGCCGCGCGCTTGAGGTCGGCGGCGGTCGGCGCCGCCTCTGGCGCGTGCAAGAGCTCGCTCTGCAGCCAGGCCTCGACCACGCGCGCGTTGGGGACGTCTTGCACGGTCAGGCTGGTCGGCTGGCCCTCTTCGAGGAGCTGCTGCACGAGCTCGACGCTCAGCTCCTGGGTGTCCCAGTGGAAGACGGGCACGTCCAGAGCCTCGGTGGGCCGCTCGAGGTGGAGCACGACGTCGTAGCGAAAGCAGGTCAGCTCGTTGCGATCTGCGCCGCGCTTGCACGCCACCTGCACGTGGCTTATCCGCGGCAGCTTGGCTTGCAGCGCCAGGAAGAACGCCGGGTCGAGCAGCAGCTCCTGATCGTGGTCGCGTCGCTGGCGCACCGCGGCGCGCAGCTCGTCGGCGGTGGCCTCGTCCTCGGAGCCAAACAGCTCGATCGAGGTGTGGAGCGCCTCCTGCAAGCGGAGGTCTCGCACGTCGCCCAGGTAGATGCGCCCCCCCGGCGCCAGCGCCTCCACCGCCTGCTGGAGCACGGTGACCAGGTAGTCGACGCTCGGGAAGTACTGCGCCACCGAGTTGATGACCACGGTGTCGACGCTGCGCGGCGCCACTGCGCCGAGGTCGTGGGCGGGGAGCTGCGCCAGCTCGACGTGGCGCCAGGGCCGCGGGCGTCGCGCCATGCTGGCGCGCACGTGGTCAAGCGCCCGCGCCGAGATGTCGTGGCCGCGGTAGCCGACGCAGTACGGCGCGATGCGGGTCAACAGCATGCCGGTGCCGCAGCCGAACTCCAGCACGCGCTCGGGCCCGAGCTCGAGGATGTTGCGCACCGAGGCCTCGATCCACTCCTGCATCGCGGCGGGGCGAAACGGCTGGCGGGTGTAGCTGTCGTTCCAGCCGATCGTGTCCAGCGAGGCGTCGCTTTCCTCGCCGAGCTGATCGTAGGTGTCCTGCCAGACCTGCTGCCACTGCTCCAGGCGCTCGACGGCGGCGTCGCGCTCGGCGTCGCGGTCCTCCAGCACCACATAGGCCACCAGGCGCTTGTGGCGGGCCGCGTCCTCGCGCGCCACCACCACGCTCTGCCGGACCGCGGGGTGCTTGGCCAGCGCCAGCTCGATCTCGCCGAGCTCGATGCGGAAGCCGCGGATCTTGACCTGGTGGTCGATCCGGCCCAGGTACTCGATGCGACCGTCGACGAGGTAGCGCGTGAGATCGCCGGTCCGGTAGAAGCGGCCACCGCGGAACGGATCGGTGAGGAACACCGCGCCGGTCAGCTCGGGGGCGTTCCAGTACCCTCGGCCGACGCCGGCGCCGCCCACGTACAGCTCGCCGGGCACGCCGATGGGCACCGGCTGCAGGTGGTCATCGAGCACGTAGAGCTGCGTGTTGATCACCGGCCTACCGATGGGCATGTTGACGACATGCTCCCCCGGGGCAAAGGTGATCGGCTCGTGGCTGACGTCGTCCGAACACTCGGTCGGCCCGTAGGCGTTGAGCAGCGGGATCCTCGGGTAGTAGACGAACCACTCGCGGCAGAGCTGCGGCGGCAGGGCCTCGCCGGTGAGCAGCAGCCAGCGCAGCTTGGCGAGCGTCGGGATCTGCGACAGCCGGTCGCCGAGCCCCTGCAGCACGGCGCCAAGGAGCGAGGGCACGATCTCGAGGATGGTCACCCCTTCTTCGTCCACCTGCTTGAGCAAGAGCTCGGCGTCGCGCGCGGTGGCGTCGTCGTAGATGCGCGTGCAGCCGCCCACCAAGAGCGCCACCAGGAGCTGCCAGACGGAGATGTCGAAGCTCTGGCGCGCGTTCTGCGCCACCACGTCTCCAGCCACCAGGCCCAGGTCCATGACCTTGGCATAGAGGTGGTTGACCATCCCGCGTTGCTCGATCTGCGCGCCCTTGGGCAGGCCGGTGGAGCCGGAGGTGAACAGCACGTAGGCGAGATCGTCGGGGGTGGCCAGCACGGGGAGGTTGTCCACCGGCAGGTCGCGCTGCAGGGCGTCCTCGAGGAGGAACATGGCCGGGCGGGCGTCTTGCGGCACCAGCTCGAGCGCGGCCTCCAGGAGCTTGCGCCGGGCGCGGTCGACCAGGACGACCGGGCTCTTGATCTGGGTGAGCACCTGGGCCAGGCGCTGCGGTGGGTGCTCGAGGTCGAGCGGCAGGTACGCACCGCCGGACTTGAAGATGCCCAGCAGCGCGGTGAGGAAGTCGCAGCTCCGCTCGCCAAAGAGCACCACCACGCAGTTGGGCGAGACCCCGGCGTCGCGCAGCACCCGGGCGATCAGGTTGGCCCGTGCGTTGAGTTGGCGGTAGCTGTAGCGGGCTCGGTCGTCGATGACGGCGAGCGCGTCGCCGCTGCGCTCGACCTGCGCCTCGAAGAGCCGGCCGAAGGACTCCTCGAGCGGGACCTGCCGCTCGGAGGCGTTCCACTCGGTGAGGACCTGCTGGAGCTGCTGGCTCGTCAGCAAGGGCAGGTGGACCACCCGCTGCTGCGGCGCCTCCGCCGCGCCCTGCAGCAGGGTCTGGTAGTGCTCGAGCCAGCGCGAGATGGTGGCCGGCTCGAACAGGTCGGTGTTGTAGTCGCAGTAGACGACGAGCTGCCCTTCGAGCTCGACCACGTTGACGCTGAGGTCGAGCCCGGTGGCGCTGATGGGCTGCGGCAGGAAGCGGCTCCGCTGCGCGCCCAGCGTGGGCGCCGCCATCGGCGGCTCGAAGTTGAACAGGTTCTCGACGATGGCGGCGCGGCTTGGGTCGCGCGGCGGGTTGAGCAGCTCGATGAGCTGGGCCAGCGAGTAGTCCTGGTGCTCGTAGGCAGAAGCCAGCTCGCGCCGGGTCTGCCGCAGCGCCTCGGCGAAGGACTGCTGCGGGTCGAGCGCGCTGCGGATGGGCAGGAGGTTGCCGCAGTAGCCGATGATGCTGTCGCTGCCGCGGAAGGTGCGCGCCGCGGCCGGGATCCCCACCACCACGTCGTCTTGCCGCGTCAGGCGGTGCAGGAACAGGCGGTAGCCGGTGAGCAGCGTCATGAACAACGTGGCGCCGTGGCGTCGGCTGACATCCTTGAGCTGCGCCAGCAGCGCGCCCGGCAGCACCCGCATGGCGCGGGCGCCGTCGCAGGTCTTGAGCGCGGGGCGCGGGCGGTCGGTGGGCAGGTCGAGCACGGGCAGGCTGCCCTGGAACTTGCTGCGCCAGAACTCCTGCTGCGCGGCCAGCCCGCCGGTCTCGCGAAGCTCCTCGGTGAAGCGCAGGTAGTCGCGGAACTGCATGGCCGGCGCGAGGCTGGTGGGGGTCCCGGCCGCGAGCTCGGTGGTGAGCTGCGCCAGCTCGCGCAGCAGGTTGGCCACCGACCAGCCGTCCACCATCAGGTGGTGGACCAGCACGCAGAGCACGTGGCGGTCCGGGCCCAGGGCGACGACGTGGACCACCCAGGCTGGGGCCGCGGTGAAGTCGAACGGCCGCCGGCCAAGCTCCTCGAAGAAGCGCTGCAGCGCCGCGCGCTGCGCCTCGCCCTGCAGGCTCGAGAGGTCGGTCACCGGCACCGTCAGCCGCCCGGTCGGGGGCCACGACGGCGCGATGCGCTGGGTGGTGCCATCGGCGGACACCGTGGTCCGCAGCACCTCGTGGCGCGCCACGACCTGCGCGAGCGCGCGCTCGAGCAGCGACAGGTCGAGCGGCCCCTCCAGCTCGATGGCGGTGGGGACGCTGTAGGCCAGCGCGTTGGCGCTGCCCATCTGCGCCATGATCCAGAGGTGTCGCTGGTCGGCGCTCAGCGGCAGCTCGATCACCGCGCGGTCCATGGCGCGGTCTTCCGCGGCCGTTGCCGCAGCCGCAGCGCGGGCCGGCTCGGCGCTCGCCGCCGCGTCGTGGCGGTCGTATCCGTTGTGGCGGTCGTGGCCGTTGTGGCCGTTGTGGCCGTTGCGCTCGGCGGTGGGCCGGCGAGGGAGGAAGCCCGCGTCCTGCAGCTCGCCGATCGCGCCGTGGATGGCGGCGCGCAGGTGCGCCAGATCCTCGTCGGTGTGCGCGGTGGAGAGGAAGCAGTTGCGGCCCTCCCAGATGTAAACGCCGCGCTCCGCCAGGTGGTAGAACAGCAAGTCGAGGTTGCGCTGGAAGCTGAAGCGAAAGAGCGAGCCGAAGTGGACGAGCTGCACGGGCACGCCGGCGTCTTCGAACCATGCGTTGAGCTCCGCGACGAAGGCGGCGGTGCGCTGGTTTAGCTCCTGGTGCAGGCTGGGGCCGCGGCGCTGGAGCTCTAGCAGCACGGCCTTGGCCGCGGCCAGGCTCAGCGGGTGCTTGCAGAACGTGCCGGCGATGAAGGTGGTCTCGGCGCCCGGGAACGACGCATCGCCGTACTGCCACATGCCGCCATCGAGCGTGGCCAGGAGCTCTGCCTTCCCGGCCACCGCGCCGATGGGCATGCCGCCGCCGAGGATCTTGCCGTAGGTGGCGAGATCTGCGCGCACGCCGAAGTGCGCCTGCGCGCCCCCGGCGTGGATGCGGAAGCCGGTGATCATCTCGTCGAAGATGAGCAGCGTGCCGGCGGCGGCGGTGAGCTCGCGCAGGCGCTGCAAGAAGGCCCGCGGCTGCACCTCCACGTGCCGGCTCTGCACCGGCTCCACCAGCACCGCGGCGAGCTGCGGCATGAGCCGCGCCAGCTCCTCGAGCGACTCGGCGCTGTCGTACTTGAGCACCACCACGTCCTGCACCATGCCCTGCGGGATCCCGGGGGCCATCGGCGAGGAGAAGAGCTCGTCCCCTCGACGCTCGGTGGTCGCCAGGGTGGCGTCGTAGAAGCCGTGATACGAGCCGGCGAAGATCGCGATCTTGCTTCGCCGGGTGGCGGTGCGCGCGATCCGGATCGCGGTCAGCACGGCCTCGGTGCCGGAGTTGGCGAATGACACCCGCTCCATCCCCGTCAGCTCGCAGATCAGCGCGGCTACCTCGCCCGCCAGGTGGGTCTGCGGGCCCAGCGGATAGCCGGAGGCGAGCTGGCGCTCCAGCGCCGCGTTGATGAAGGCGGGGCGGTGCCCGAAAAGGTTCACGCCAAAGCCCATGGTGAGGTCGACGTACTCGTTGCCATCGATGTCCCAGATCCGCGCGCCCTGGGAGTGCTCGCTGACGATGGGGTACAACATCTCCTTGATGGAGAGCCGGAAGCCGGCGGAGGCCCGGTTGTCAGCGAGCACGGGACGGTAGCGCTGCGCGAGCGCCTTGGAGGTCCCCGTGCGCGCGGTGTAGCGCGCGAGCAACGCCGCCAGGTGCGCCTCTTGCGACGGCGTCCAGGTGCTCGGCTGCAAGGCGCCCTTGCGCACCGGCGTGTACGGCACGTACGGCTGGTCGCCGGCGTCTGCGGCGACCGCGGGACGCGCCCCCGAGGAGCTGACGGGCGCGAGCGCGGTCGCGGCGGCGTGGGTGGCGTGCTGCGCCGGGAGCGCCGCGGCGTGTGGCGCGGTCAGGGCAGGGTGAGCGGCGTGAGCGGCGTGAGCGGCGTGGGCGGCGTGCTGCGTCGGGATCGCCGGGGTGTACGGCGCGTGCTGCGCCGGGTGCATGTGCTGCGCGTGCGGCGCGACGGGCCCCAGCAGGGAGAGCTGGTGCGAGAGGATCTGTAGCTGCTGGCCAAAGAGCGCCTGCAGGCCAGGCGAGAGGTCGCCGCTGGCGGCGAGCGCCAACGGCGGCGGCGCGTAGACCGCCATGGTGGGCGCTGCGTGCATGGCGTGCGCTGCGTGCATGGCGTGCGCTGCGTGCATGGCGTGCATGGCGGGCGCTGCGTGCGTGGTGTGCATGGCGGGCGCTGCGTGCGCGGTGTGCATGGCCGGCGCTGCGTGCGCGGTGTGCATGGCCGGCGCTGCGTGCGCGGTCTGCGCGGCTTGCCGAGCCGCCGGCAGCCGGGCATCCACATAGCCGGCCAGCGCCGCGAGCGACGCCAGCTCTTCGAAGAGCTGGCCGACGGACACATGGATCCCGTAGCGGGACTCGATGGCGCGCCCGGCCTCCAGCATGACCAGCGAATCCGCGCCCATCTCGACGAAGGAGGCGTGGACGTCGACCTCTTCCACCTTGGCTTGCAGCAGCTCGGCCGCCATCTGCTGGAGTTCGCGCAAGATCGTCTCGCCGCGCGCGCTGCTGGCGGGGGCGCTCTGGTCATTTATGTGGTTCATGTCGACTCCTTCGGAAAACCAGAAACGCCTGCGGTCGAATGGATAGGTCGGGAGCTCGGGGCGGGGGTGCGGCGCGGGGCCGTTCACCGCGGCCCACGTCACCTGGGCGCCGCGGACATGCAAGGCCCCCACGGCGTCGAGGATGCTGTCCAGATCCGGCTGGTCCCGGCGCAGCGAGGTCAGCCACAGCGCCGGGGCGCGGGCGGCGCGCCGGCCCAGATCGATCAAGGTGCTGTGCGCGCCAAGCTCCAGGTAGACGTCGATGCCGGCCGCCTCCAGGGTGGCGATGCCGGCGGCAAACCGCACCGGCTGCCGCGTGTGCTGGCGCCAGTAGCTGGCGTCGGGGGCGGTGGCGTGGAACGCGCCGTCGAGGTTGGCGACCAGCGGCACCGTCGGTGCGCGCGGCGTGAGCCGCGCCGCGGCCTGGGCCAGCGGCGCCAGCATCGGCTCCATGAGCGGGGAGTGGAAGGCGTGGGACACCGGCAGGCGCTTGCACGGGATGGCCGCGGCGGTGAGCGTCTGCTCCAGCGCGGCGATGGCGTCCGTCGCGCCGCTGACCACGGTCGCCAGCGGGCCGTTGTCGGCGGCGAGGGCCAGGCGCGGATCGCGCAGCCAGGGCAGCAGCCGCTCGACGGGCGCCCGCGCGGCCAGCATGGCGCCGTGCTCGGGCAGCTCATGCATCAGGCGCGCGCGCGTGGCGATGAGGTCCAGCCCGTCTTCCAGCTCGAACACGCCCGCCACGCACGCCGCGGCGTACTCGCCGACGCTGTGGCCGAGCAGGGCCGCGGGCTCGACGCCCCAGCGACGCCACAGCGCGGCCAGCGCGCAGCCTATGGCGAACAGCGCGGGCTGCGCGTAGCGCGTGTCCTGCAGCAGCGCGGCGTCTCGTCGATGATGCAGCACCTCGAGCAGCGGGACCTGCAGGTGGCGTCGCAGCCGCGCATCGCAGCGCTCGAGGATATCGCGGAAGATGGGCTCCTGCGCGTGGAGGTCGCGCGCCATGCCCAGGTGCTGCGCCCCCTGGCCGGGGAACAGGAACGCCACGCGCGGCGGGGCCTGGGTCCGCGTGCCGCGGCGGATCCCCGGCGCGGCGGCGGCGCCCGCGGGCAGCTCGTCGAGCGCCGCGAGCCGCTGGCGCAGCTCGGCCACCGAGCTGGCCACCACCGCGGCGCGCACCGGCAAGCTGGCGCGCGCGGCGGCGGCGGTGGCGCAGAGCGGCCCCAGGTCGGTCTCCGCGGCGGTCTCCAGGTGGCGCAGGTAGCGCTGGCCAAGCGCGGCCAGCGCTCGCTCGCTCTGGGCGGCGAGCGGCAGGAGGTGGGTGGTCCGCGTCGACGCGGGCGCTGGCGCCGGCTCGCCTGACGGCGCTGGCGGCGCTGGCGGCGCTGGCGGCGCCTCCGCGACGATGAGGTGGGCGTTGGCGCCGCCAAAGCCAAAGCTGCTCACGCCGGCGTGCCGCGGGGAGGTCGCGGTCCAGGGCTGCGCCGTGAACGAGACGGCCAGCCCCGTGCCCAGCTCGATGTGCGGGTTGAGCGGCGGCGCGGCGAGGTGCGCCGGGATGCGCCGGTGCTGCAGCGCGAGCACGACCTTGATGAGCCCGGCGATCCCCGCCGCAGCCTCGAGATGCCCAACGTTGGTCTTCACCGAGCCCACCTGGCACGGCGCGGCGCGCTCCTCGCCCAGCACCGCGCGCAGCGCGGCGAGCTCGATGGGATCCCCCAGCGGCGTGCCCGTGCCATGCGCCTCGACGTAGGACAGCTCGTCGGCCTCGATCCCCGCGGCGTGGAGCGCCCGGCGGATGACGTCCTGCTGCGCCAGGCCGCTTGGCGCGGTGAGGCCGTTGCTGCGGCCGTCCTGGTTGACCGCGGAGCCGCGCACCACCGCGAGGATCTGGTCGCCGTCGGACCGCGCGTCCTCGAGCCGCTTGAGCAGCACCAGGCCGCAGCCCTCGCCTCGCACGTAGCCGTCCGCTTGCGCCGAGAACGTATGGCAGCGCCCGGACGCAGACAGCATGCGCGCCGAGGAGAAGATGACGCTCAGGCTCGGATCGAGGATCAGGTTGACGCCGCCGGCGAGCGCCGCATCACACTCGCCGCGCAGCAAGCTGTGACAGGCCAGGTGGACGGCGGTCAGCGACGACGAGCAAGCCGTGTCCACCGCCATGCTCGGGCCTTGCAGGCCAAAGACGTAGGACAGGCGATTGGCGGCGATGCTGTGCGCGTTGCCGGTGCCGGCGTAGGCGTCCAGGAGCTCGGGCCTGGCGAACTGCCGGCGAGCGTAGTCGTTGCTGCTGATGCCGACGAACACCCCGGTGGCGGTGCCAGCGAGGCGCTCCGCCGGGATCCCCGCGTGCTCGAGGCACGTCCAGGCGCTCTCGAGCAGCAGCCGCTGCTGCGGATCGATGCGCGCGGCCTCGCGGGCCGAGATGTTGAAGAGCGCGGCGTCGAACTGATCGACGTCGTCAAGGAAGCCGCCGCGGCGCGTGCTGATCGCCCTGGGGCGCCCGGGCGCGGCCGCGTCGAAGTCGTCCGCTCGCCACCGATCGGCGGGCACCTCTCGCAGCCCATCTCGCCCCTCTTCCAGGAGCGCCCAGAAGGAGCGCAGATCGGCGGCGCCGGGGAACCGACACGCCATGCCGACGATGGCGATGTCTCCGCCGGTCCCCACCGCGTCAGCGCGGCGCTCCCCTCCGGGTCTCATGAGCGCGATCGGGCCCGTCGCGCGGGGGACGCGCGTCAGCGGCGCGTCCGCGCTCGGCGGCGCAGAGACGCTGGCCGCCGGCGATCCCGGGCGCGCCGCGGAGGTCGGCGGCGTGAGCGGCGTGGGCGGCGTGGGCGGCGGCGTCGCCGTTGCCATCGTCGTCGCCGCCGCCGTTGCCGCCTGCGTCGGCGTCGTCGCCTGCGCCGTCGCCGTTGCCGCCTGCCTCGTCGCCGCTGGCGTCGGCAGCGTCAGGCGCCGCGCGCTGACCAGGTGCGTGCTGAGCGTCCTGATGGTGGGGTGATCCCAGAACACGGTCGGCGGGATGCGGCGCCCCAGCCAGTCCTGCAGCTCTCCGCTTAGCCCCACCAGCTCTCGCGACGGGAGCCCGAAATCGGCAAACGGCGCATCGAGATCGATGTCCGGTGCGGCGATCTCGGCGCGCCTGGCGAACGCGGCTCGTAACCAGACGATGATCTCGTCCTGCGCTGGCATCGAAGCTCCTGGCCTTCCTAGAGCAGCTTCAGCTTGCCGTCGAGGTAGCGCGCGCGACACTCGCGTCGTCGCAGCTTGCCGCTCGAGGTCTTGGGGATCTCGCCCGCGCGCACCCAGGCCAGGTCGCCGAGCGCGAGGCTGTGGTGGCTCTGCAGGGCGCGCCGGATGGCCTGCGCGGCGGTCTCCGCCAGCTCGGGATCTTGCAGCTCCGCGACCACCACCACGGCCTCCGTGTCGTCGCGCTCGACGGAGAAGGCGACGCAGCGCCCTGCGCGGAGCGAGTCGTGGGCGCCCTCGATGGTCGACTCCAGATCTTGAGGATAGTGATTTCGGCCATCGATGATGAGCAGGTCCTTGATCCGCCCGGTCACGTAGAGCTGCCCTTGCCAGGTGAGCCCCAGGTCGCCGGTGCGCAAGTACGGCCCGCGGCCGTCTGCCAAGGTCGCTCCGAACACCGCGGCGCTGACCTCGGGCTGGTTCCAGTACCCGGTGGCGATGCTGCCGCCCTTGATCCAGATCTCCCCGACCTGTCCGTCCGGGCACACGCGCTGCGTCTCGGGATCTACCAGCAGCACCTCTTGCGCGTCGCCCAGCGGGCCTGAGCTCACCAGCGTCGCGCCGTCTTCGCGCAGCACCAGGCGGTGATCGCGCAACGCCTCGCTGTCCACCGTCAGCGTCTGATAGGCCTGGCCGCGCTGCGAGCCGGAGACCAGGAGCGTGGACTCCGCCAGGCCATAGCACGGCAAGAACGTGCCGGGCCCAAAGCCATGGGGCGCAAACGTGTCGTAAAAGCGCTGCAGGGTGGCGGCGCGGATCGGCTCGGCGCCGTTGAACGCCACGCGCAAGTGGCGGAGGTCGAGGCCGCTGCGTTGCTCGGCGGTGAGCTTGCGGACGCAGAGGTCGTAGCCGAAGTTGGGGCCGCCGGTGATCGTGGCCTTCTTTTCGGTGACGAGCTGGAGCCACAGCAGCGGCTTCTGCAAGAAGGTCAGCGGGCTGAACAGCGTGACCGGGCACCCCACGTACATCGGCGTCATGATCCCGCCGATGAGCCCCATGTCGTGATACGGCGGCAGCCACACCACGACCTGGTCCTCGGGGGTCACGCCAAACCGATCGCGGATCATGGCGAGGTTGTGGAGCAAGTTGCCGTGCGTCACCTGCACGCCGCGCGGGCTGCCGGTGGACCCCGAGGTGTACTGCAAGAAGGCGATGTCCGTACGCGCGACCGCTGGCTCCTGCCAGGTGGAAGCCAGGGCGTCTCCGATCAAGTCAGAGGCCACCCACTCCACGTTTCGCAAGGCCGGATAAGCGGCCTGCAGCAGCGCCTGAAAGGTCATGATCGAGCTGGGGACCAGCACGACCCGCGGATCAGCGTCCTCGATGAGCGCCTGGAGCCGCTGATCGAGCCGGTTGGGCATGGGCGGATACGCCGGCACCGCGATGGCTCCAGCGAACAGGCAGCCAAAGAACGCCTCCACGTAGCCAAGGCCTGGCGGGTACAGGAGCAAGACCCGATCCCCTGTCGAGATGAGCCGTTGCAGCGCGCCGCCGATGGCTCGGCTCCGCCGCACCATGCCCGCGTACGTGATGTCCTGTCGGTGGCCATCCCCACCGTCGAAGGTGTAGGCGACCTGCGCCCCCCGCTCCACGCCCTGGGCGTGGACGACATCCATCAAGGTGTTCGCGCGCGCGTGGATCCCGCAGGGGGCCAGTGAAGTGGATTGATCGTGGGTCGCTATATCACCATCACGCATACAACAACTCGACGCTCTGTTCTGATTATGAATCTCCACGGCTGCTGAGCGATGGCCACGGCTGGTGGGACATCACCCTTCACAAGGAGGCAGCGCGGATGACTCTGAATCGAAGGTGAGATGATCTTCAGTCAGGGAGATAGTATTTGACAACGCAGCGTGGCGTCTGGAGTGAGGAGGATCCTCGACGAGCTCGGATCGTCTCGATGGACGCAAGGTCGAGTCTCGCTGGACGTCTTATCGGATCTTCGGTGCAGAAAGCTCATGTGATTCCTTCACAAGGAAGGAGAGCGGGAGTCCAAGACTCGTGGTCTTGGACGTGATCCGCTTCGAACATCAGAACGACTCCGGCCTCACAGAACACCGCCGTGTTCCACTGTCATTGGAATACTGCGTCCTGTTCAGGACAATTACAAGAGACAACCTAGTAGATTGTCGAGGGATAACGCATTGTGTTGCGTAGCCAAAACTACATCTCAATTCGATTCAAGTGTCTTGGCACACTCTAGCGAGTCATCGCGTAACCAGTGCCACAAGCCCAGGGCATCGGGTTGGTGCGCGACATCCGCACGTTTGGGTACGCGGCCTTGAGCGGGCCGCGCCGCGCCACGTTGCCTGGATCAGGTGATCGGGAACGGCTTGGTGCCGGTGAACACCGGACCGGTCATGCCCGCGGGGTTGTCCTTGGGGATGGTGAACGTGGCGGTGCGCTTGACGCCCGGGCCAGCCTCGGTGTGGCGGGTGATCGGGCGGTTGATGATCGTGATCGTCGCCGAAACCTGCGCGCCGGTGAACTTGGCGTAGCCGTAGCCCTGGCAGTTGGAGTCCACGTACTTGAGGTGCGGGTTGACCGTGGGATCGGCGGCGGCGAGCGCGGCGGTCAGGTTCTTGCTGGCCGCGAAGGTGCCCGCGGACGCGGTGCCCTTGAGCAGCCACAGGTTGAAGTTCTCGGTGAAGCGCGAGAAGCCGGCGGCGCTGGCGTCGACCGTGATGAGCGAGCGCAGCGCGGCCGGCACCAGCCGGCTCGCGCTCTCGAAGAACGAGAACAGCGAGTTGGAGCTGATGCCCGGGGCGATGAGCTCGCAGGCCACGGTCTGGCGAGCCGCGGGGGCGGCGTCGAAGTCATCGACGATGGTGCTGGCGAAGGCGGCGTGGACGTCGCCGGTCAGCACCACCACGTTCTTGATGTTCTCCGTGCGCAGGTAGGTCATCAGCTCCTTGCGCTCGGTGGGATAGCCGTCCCAGGCGTCGCCGGTGACCACGCGGTCAAAGGGCTGACCGGTGAACTGCTGGACCGCCATGCGGGTCAGCGGCACCTCGTTGCCCCACAGCTTCCAGGTGGCGTCGGACGCCTTCATGGTGGCCTTCCACCACGCCTTCTGCTTGGCGCCAAGCACCGTCCCTGGCGGGCTGCTGATGCGCGGGTTGTTCAGGCCGAGCACCGTCGCAGGCGGGTTGCCGCCGTTGGCGGTGCGCCCCTGGTCGAAGGTGTTGACGATGGGCAGCGGCAGCGCGCCGCGCGCATCGAAGAACAGCGCGTTGTTGGTCAGCTCCTCGGGGATCGCGTGGTCGCTGCGGTAGCTGCGCTCGTCGGTCATCACCACCTCCACGTGCTTGCCAAAGCGCAGGGAGCGGTAGATCGTGATGGCGCCGACGGCTGCGGCGTTGTTGGGCTCGGCGACGAAGTTGTCGTCGTTGGGCGTGGTGAACGCGGCGTTGGAGACCGTGGTCGGCGTGTAGTCCTTGGCCTGGCTGGCCACGCCGGTCACGCCGGTCTGCCCGGTGAGGTGCGCGGGGATGTACTCGAACCAGGCCTGGCTGGCGGCCACCTTGCGCGCCTGATCCGGCTCCTCGACCGAGCCGGCCTTGCTGTAGTTTGACTGGCTCTGCCACGAGTCGTTGGTGAACTCGTGGTCGTCCCAGATCTGCACCACCGGCCAGCGCGCGCGCACCGCCTGGAAGTCCGGGTCGGACAGGAACGTGCGGTACAGGTGGCGATAGTCGTCCACCGTGTTGGCGTAGTTGGTGGAGCCGCGGGTGCCGCCGCCGGAGGGGAACGGCTGCACGCTGCGGAAGCCGCCGTCGGCGGTGGGCAGCGAGATGGGCTGGAAGTTGTCGTCGATGGCGGTCTGAAAGCTGTCCTCGCGAGTCTCGTAGATCACGTCGCCCAGGTGCATGACGAAGTGGATCTTGTCGGCGGGGGCGCGGGCGTCATCGTCGAGCAGCATCTGCCGGAAGGCGCCGTAGTAGCCCGCCTCGTAGTCCTGACAGGAGATCCAGGCCAGGTTGACCTGCACGTCGGCGCTGGCCTCGGGCGCGGTGCGGGTGCGGCCGACGGCGGTGTCGCGGCCGGCCACGAAGCGGTAGTAGTACTCGGTGTTGGCCGACAGGCCGGTGACCAGCACGCGCACGGTGTGGTCGCTGTCGCTGGTGGCGGTGACCTCTTGATCCACGACCACGTTGGTGAACGCGGTGTCTGTGGACACCTGTACGACGACCCGCACCGCGCTGGTGTCGTTGTCCCGCTGCTTGCCGCGGCGGGCGCGCGTCCAGAGCACCACGGAGGTGGGCGAGGGATCGCCGGAGGCGACGCCTTGCGGGAAGAAGAACGTTCCGGACGGCTCGACGTAGCGATCATCATCGTTGATGTCGCACGCGACCACGCCGGTGAGAGAGGCGCCAACCACGAACCATCCCGAGGTACGAAGGAAATCTCTACGGTTCATGTCGCGCATCATACGATCGATCGTGACCGACGGTCGTGACGAGTCAGCGAATCCCTGTCCGCCGCTGCGCGCCGATGTAGTCCATGAGCGTTCATGCCTGGTCCTGGCTCACTCGCTCAGGGCCCAGCGCGCGTGCTGGCCGCGCGTGCGTTCTGCATGAGCGGCGCGCGCGGCCGAACCATCTGGGTGATGCGCAGAGGTCCGCCAGTCGTGATCGCGTTGGTGCTTCTCCCCGGCGGGGCGGCGCGGTCGGACGTGTGGATGGTGGCGGAGGCGCCAGCCGCGATGGCGGTCTCCGACGCGCAGGAGGGGGTGTTTCGCCCGGGCGTGATGCCGGCGCTGGGCGGCTACCTGGATCTTGGGCCGCTGGCGGTGGGGCTGCGGCTCCGCGCTGGCGTGCTGCGCGACGGTCCGGATCCGGGCGGCAACCGGCAAGATCCCGCGCTGGGCGGGCTGGCCACCGGGGCCATGGCGCTGCGCGGGGTGTGGCGTGGTGGCTGGGCCGAGGTCGCGGGCGGCGGCGGCGTGACCGGGCATGATCTGGTGCCGGCGCTGGAGCTGGGTGTGGGCTGGCACGTCAAGGTCGGGGCGCTCGATCTGGGACCCAGCCTGCGCTACCTGCGCGTCATGGCGGTGGGCGAGCAGATGGAGACCTTTGGCACCGCGGAGCTGGCGCTCCTGGGGCTGGATGTGCGGTTTGGCAAGGCGCGACCCGAGGCGCGATCCCAGGCGCGACCGCGCCGGGCCCGGCCGTTGCGCAGCGCGCCGAGCCCCGAGGCGGTGCGTCCGCCCGCGCAGGTGGCGGCGGCGCCGGTCGAGCCGGCGCCGCGGGACGGCGATGTCCTGCTGGATCGCGACGCGAGCTGCGCGAAGGCGATGGAGGGGTGCCTGGATCTGCAGGAGGTCACCGTGCGCGACGACCGCCTGATTCTCGACGAGCGCGTGGTGTTCGATGTGGGACGCGCCCGGGTGCGCTCGAAGGGCCGTCGGGTGATCCGCCAGATCGCCGCGCTGTGGCAGCAACATCCGGAATGGCGTCGGGTGCGCGTGGAGGGCCATAGCTGTGATCTGGGTGACGAGGCCAAGAACCTGGAGCTCTCGCAGCGCCGCGCCGAGCAGGTCCGGCGCGTGCTGCTCCGGCGCGGCATCGACGCCGCGCGCGTGGACGCGGTGGGCCGCGGCCAGAGCCAGCCGCGCTCACCGGGCACCGACGCCGCGGCCCGGCAACGCAACCGACGGGTCGAGTTCGTGATCGAGCGGGGCAGCGAGGCGAGGCCCGAGGCCGGGCCGGGCGCGACGACGGGCCGAGGCGAGGCCCGAGGCGAGGCCCGAGGCCAGGCGAGACGACGAGGTCGTCCGCGAGGTCGCCGCCGACCCGCCGCGCTCGAGCGCCAGTCGCAAGGCCAAGCGCGAGCGGGCCCGCAAGGCCAGGCGCGACGCGCGCAGGTCGCGCGAGGCGCGCGAGGCGCCGCCCCAGGAGCAAGAGATCGAGCTCGAGGAGGACGCGCGGTGATGCGGGCGACGACCTCGCGCCATCAGCCGGCGTGCTGGCGTGGACCGGCGCACGCGAAGGGGGCCGTGGGGCGGCGCGCATCGGCTGCGCTCGTCCAGCGGCTCACGCTGGCCTGGCTGTTCTTGATGGTCCCCTTGACCGGATGCTTCGACTCGCTGGTCTCGAGCCCCTGCGATCCCGGGTATCGGCCCTCGGCGGTCGGCTGCGTGGCGTCCGAGCCAGCGCTCGACGGCGGCCCCGAGCTGATCTGCGAGCGTCCGCTGGTGGCGTGCGAGGGCGCGTGCCTGGATCTGTCAGCCGATCCGGACCACTGCGGCGCGTGCGGTCGCGCGTGCCCGAGCGGGCTGTGTACCGCCGGCCGCTGCGAGGGCGGCTTGCCTGGCCACATCGTGGCCATCGGTCACGACTATCGCCGCCACCACGGCTCGATGGCGCGCGTGCTCGGCAACGCCGCCTCGCTGACCTCGGCCAGTGAGGTGGCGCTGGCGCGGCTGCGCGGCACGGCGCTGGCGGCCTCGTCGGCGGGGACCACGGCGGCGCTGACCTCCTCCATGAGCGCGCTGGGTCGGCGCTGGCGTGAGGTGGCGCTGGCGAGCGCGGCGCCGCTCGGCCTCGAGGGCATCGACGTGCTCCTGATCGAAGCGCAGACCGGGGACGCGGCGGCGGCGCAGGCGCTGGGCGCAGCCTGGGCCGCGGCGATCGCGCCGTTCTTGGCGCGGGGCGGCGTGGTGATCGTGCTGCACGGCGCTGGCGGCGTGAGTCACCGGCTGGCGCAGGGCGCTGGCCTGTATACGGTGGCAGATCCTGTCGACTCGACGAACGTGCAGGCGCTGGTGGCCAGCAGCAGCGACGCGGTGGCGCGAGCGGTGGTGTCGCCGTACCTCGCGGAGGACAGCTCGGTGGTGTTCCCGGGCGTCGCTTCGCCGGTGATCGCCACCTCGAGCGGCGCTACCATGGTGTTTCACTGGACCCGCTTCTGAGCGCTCGTGTGCGCTCGGTGCGCGCTCGCGCGCTCGTGCGCGCTCGGTGCGCGCTCGTGCGTCCTTGGTGCGCGCTCGGTGTGTCCTCGGTGCGTTCTCGTGCGCGTCACTCGAAGGCGACCGCGCGGCGGTGGTTGCGCAGCGTCAGCTCGGTGCGCGGCCCCGGCGTGCATTGCACGCGATGCCCGGTGAGCACCTCGAGCCACTCCAGCGAGCGCGGTCGCGGACACAACAGCGAGCCGAGCGCCAGGCCCGCGTCCAGCGGGTAGCCCAGCGCGCCGCGCAGCGCTTGCTCCAGGTGCCACTGCGTCTGCACCAGCAGCCGATACCGGCAGAGCAGGTTGGCCAGCCGGCTCGCCATCCTGGCGCGGGCGTCGTCGTCGAGCGAGATGGCGGAGTCGCCGTGCGAGAAGAGGTGCTGCATCACGCCAAGCTCGGAGGCGCTGGGCAGATCGATCTGCGGGGTGGAGAGCGTGACCGCCAGCCGGCCCGTGAAGGCGCGCTCTGGCACCATGCTGGCGAGCCCGCGGGTCCTGGGCGCGGGGCGGGCCAGCAGCTCGCTGGCGCGGCCCTGCAGCCGGTCGGCGAGGAAGGCGGTCTTGCAGATCAGCGGCCGCGGCGCGTCGCCCTCGAGCAAGAGCGCGCGCTCGGTGAACTCGTCGAACACCGCCCAGGCCAGGCCAAGCTGCACTTGCTCGGCGAGGAGCTGCGCCAGCGCAAGGCGCAGCGGTGGCACCGCGGTGGGGCCAGTCGGCTGCTCTGCGGCCGCACCAGGGGCGGGCGCCTGGTCCCGGTCGCCGCCATGCACCAGCCGCCGGGTCAGCATCCGGATGTGGTGTGGCGGGCCGGCGCACACCTCGCTGGCGCCGATGAGCGAGCCGCGCGCGGCGACCAGCTCCGAGAAGGACTCCACAGAGAGCGCCGGCAGCTCGGCGCCAGCGGCGCGCTCGCGCAAGAGCGTCATCAGCGCGCCCAGGTAGCCGGCCGCCAGCTTGTGCCCGGCCGCGAGCTGCGCGGGGATCGGCCCCTCGCTGCGGCGCTCCAGCAGCAGGTAGCGCGCCGGCGCGGAGAACTGATCGAGCACGACGCTGAGCATGCGGGGCCAGCTCGGCGGCGCCGCCGGCAAGGAGGCGTGGAAGGACTCGACCTGCGCGCCGACCGCTGCGAACTGGCGCATGGTCGGCTCCAGCGCCGGCCGGTTCATCGGGCGACCGTGGCGCTCATCGTGATAGGGACACGGCACCAGCTCGATCGGCACGTCGCGGCGCGAGTCGGCGGGCGCACGCCGCTCTCCGAGCGGCCGGCCGTTGACGTCCCGGATGTGGTCGATGCCAACGATGACCCCGGTCAGCGCCCACGGCCGTCCGGCGAGCGCGTCTTCGAGCGCCGAGGGCTGGTCAGACATGGAGAAAATCGAACTCTCTGGTCTGCGAGAGCGGTCGTTGGAGATCTCGTTGCCCGCTCCTTCTGGTCATACTGCTGGTGTGACGGCCAAAATCCAATCGGTGAACGTCACCGAGCCCCGATTCATCGTGATGAAGGGCAAGCAGGTCGCCACCACCATCTGGAAGCGCGCGGTGTCGGGCAAGGTGGCGGTCGATCGCGGCGGACTCGTCGGAGAAAGTCGCATCGCCAGGAGCATGTGCGACGCCGATGATCACGCCTTGTCCTTCTATCCGCACGAGCACTACGCGCACTGGCAGCGCGAGCTGGGCTGCGAGGACTTTCCGTACGGCCAGTTCGGGGAGAACCTGACCTGCTCGGGGCTCCTGGAGACGGAGGTCCACCTGGGGGATGTCTGGCGCTGCGGCGAGGTCGTCGTGCGCGTGCGTCAGCCTCGGCTGCCGTGCGCCAAGCTGGACGCGCGCATGGGTCGGCGCTTCGCGGGTCGCTTCTTGCGCAGCCGGCGCGTCGGCTTTCTGACCAGCGTGCTGGCGCCGGGGCAAGTGGCGGCCGGCGATCTGCTCGAGCTCGTCGAGCGGGATCCGGACGAGCCCACGGTCGATGATCTGTTCCGGCTGACCCAGCTCGACACCTGGGACGCCGAGGGGCTCGCGCACCTGCTCGAGAGCCGCTGGCTGCCGGAGCCGTGGCGTGAGCTGGTGGCGCACAAGTGGGAGCTGGCGCGCGACGCGGAGGGCTGGCACGGGCTCCGCCCGCTGCAGGTGGTGGAGCGTCAACCGCAGAGCGAGCAGGTGGTCTCGCTGTGGCTCGCCTGCCCGCGTGGCAAGCCGCTGGCGCCGTTCCTGCCCGGCCAGTATGTGATGGTGGCGTGGCGGCCCGGCCCCGACGACAGTGTCCTGCGTCGCCCGTACGCCCTCACCAGCGATCCTCGAGATCTGTCGCGCTATCGGATCTCGGTGGCGCGCGTACCGGCGGGCGCGCTGCAGTCCGACCGTCCGGCAGGCGTGGTCTCGAGCGCGCTGCATGACGTGGTGCGGCCAGGCGACACGCTGCTGGTGGCGGCGCCGCGGGGGCACACCACGCTGGCCGCGGTGACCACGCCGTGCCGCGGGTTGCTGTTTCTGTCGGAGGGCATCGGCGCCGCCACCGTGCTGCCGCTCTTGCGCGAGTGGGCTCGCCGGTTCTCGCAGGTGCCAGCGGTCCACCTGCACGTCGCCTCCGCTGCTGCGCAGGTCGCGCTCTTTGGCGAGCTCTCGCCGGTGGAGGGGACCGCGCTGCGGCGCATCGTGATGGTGCGGGACGGCGTCGAAGGGGCGGCAGCCGAGGGGGACGGGGGAGCTGGCGTGCCTGCGGCCCTGCGGGCAGCTTCGTTGCGCGCGCAGGTGCAGGACCTGGCGGCCGGCGCGGAGCACGTGTTCGTCGCTGGCTCCAGCGAGTTTGTCGACGAGGTGTCGAGCTTCTTGCGAGACGCAGCGAGCCAGCTCCACGTCGAGCGCTTTGGCGAGCTGCGCTGACCGGCAGCCGTGGGTCAAGCCGGGCTGGATTCGCTGCAGGTCCAGGAGGTGCGGCGCGGCCGCTCCTCCAGCATCAGCTCCGGCGTGCTGGTGTGGGCAAAGCACAGCTTGCGGTCCGGCAGCTCCCGCCGGAGCTCGGCGTATCGCTGCATGACCCGCGCGCCGTCCGTGGAGGCGTCGACCACGACCAGCAGCTCCACCATCCGGCGGCTGCCGCGCTCGCGCGTGGTCAGCGCTTCGATCAAGAGCCACTGATTGGGGTGGGCCGCACGAGCTTGGGACCAGCGCATGTGCCCAAGCTGACCACAGGACGCGGCCCGCGCCACCGAAGGTGTACTGACGGCTGCTTGCAACGCGCTGGAGCCGCTGTCCTCAGCAGGCCGCGCAGCGCAGCGCAGCGCCTCTCGGCGCAAGGTCGGCGCGAGGCCGGCGTGCGGTCGGTGCGAGGTCGGCGCGAGGTCGGTGCGCGGTCAGACCGTTGGGCCGTCTCGCGTGCGGTCAGGTCACCCGCAGCCGCGCGCGGTCAGCCCACCGGCGCGTTGCGCCTCCTCTTCGCTCGATTGCTGTGCGCGACGTTACGCAGCGGCTCGGGGCCATCGCCTGGTTCGTGCCTCGGGGGCCTCCCCTCGTTTCTCTCTCGTTCATCCCTCGTCCCGTCTTCGTCCCGTCTTCGTCCCTCGCTCGTCCCGTCTTCGTCCCTCGCTCGTCCCTCGAGCGACGGGTGATACGTCGCCGCGTCAGGTGACCCGCGGCCTTGGGGGCTGCTCTTGCCTGAAGCGCGGGGCCGGCCATGCAAAGCTTGCGCGGCTCGCGGTCAGCGAGGGCGGTAGCTGGAGATGGTGTGTTGCAGCGCGGTCACGCGGACCGGATCTGGGACGCCCAGGCTGTGCTCGATGCCGGTGCCCACCAGGAAGGCGCTGGCGTGCGGCAGGTAGGTCGCGATGTTGTCCACGGTGACGCCAGATGCCAGCGCGATGGGCAGGTGCTCGCCCGCGGCGCGGTGCAGCGTGGAGATCTTGTCTGGGTCCGCGGCGTGTCCGGTGCCCGGACCGCTGGTACACAGGACGTCCAGGTAGGGCGCGGCGGCGCGCGCGGCGGCGGGGAGGTCCGCCGCCGCCACTTCGCGCTGATACTTGAAGGCGACGCCGCCGAAGTACAGGCCCGTCCAGCGCAGGCGCTGTCGCGCGGCCACGAACAGGCGCCCGGCAGCTTGCTCTGGCGCGGCCTCGTTGATGCCGGCGTTGTCGGTCCACAGTCCGTCCAGCCGTCCGTCGCACGCGGCCAGCGCGGCCTCCAGCGCCTGCACCGGCGAGTACCCGAGCAGGTTGACGCCCACCCACAGGGCGGGGTGGCGCTCGCGCACCGCCATCACCAGGCGCAGGACGTCCTCGGCGGACAGGCCCTGGTTGATGAGGAACACGCCGGGCACGCCGGCCTCGGCCACGCAGCGCACCGCGGCGAGCGCGGGCTCCCAGCCGATGGGGTGGATCACCGGGAGAAAGACGCGCGGGCGGCCAAAGACCTCGAGCAGGCGATTGCGTGGGGCGCCAAAGTCCGCGGGCGAGGTCGACGACGGCGCGGACCCGGCCGACGGCAGCTCGGGCGGCGCGCCAGCCGAGCCAGTCAGGCGGGTGCGCAGCGTGGGGGCGTCGGGCGCCGCGGTCGGGTTGGCGGACGGGGATTCGTGGGCCTGCGCGGCCTCGGCGGCGCGCTTCTCCAGCCGCCGGTCGACCCGGCGGAGCAGATCCTGGGCCTCCTCGGGCTCCCCGCGGCGCAAGCAGTACCAGCTATCGAGCAGGAGCGTGCCGGTCTTGCTGCTGATGAGCCAGTGCGCGGTGCCCCGGGCGAAGGGATGCACCAGGCCATGCTCGGCGAGCACCTGCAGATCCTGGCGGAATCGATCCTGAGCCTCCTGCGATGGGACGATGGAGGTGGAGTCGAAGGGGAAAAGCTCCTCATCGGGGCACGCGGGATAGCGCAAGAGGAGGACCGTCGTATCGTGTCCCGCGTCGTAGGTGCGGACGAGCACTGGCGCGATGCTGAGGCTCCACGGCTTAACAGTATTGAGCGGTTCCTCAGTCGAGGATGCGTACAAGCTGAGCCCGATCTTTATCTCGTATTCGAAGTATCTGAAGTTTAGGTTGTCAATGCGATGAATTCCGTCAATTTCGGATATTGAAAGGGAGGCTGAATCCGAAATGCTATTTTCGGATTTTGCAGTGTCCTTTTTGGCGGAGGCGGCGATGCTTTCAAGTCGTTGTGTTATCGAGATCATGGTGAGCTTCTCTGTGCAAGCCAAGAGAAGTTGTATGGCTTCGCTTTTGAGGCGAGTTGGTTTTTGTTGGCGAGGAAAAACGGCGCGAGAAACCAACCAAAGAAAGAGCTATTGTTGTCCGGGGCCATGTATGGGAGAGTTAGAGATAGCGCATTGCTTGCATATCCTTTGTCTCCGATGAGTTCGTTTACTTTGTCTTGATTTGGTTGTGTAAGGCTTTGGTGGAATACTGACTCTTTGAGTGCCATTGACATCTTGTTTGGTTGATAATGGATGTCCGTGTTTCTCTTTGAGAGATTGGTGAATAGTTCTTTTGCTTGTTTCGTCGAGACCATCGGCGACACGATTATCTTGCCGTGGAAATTCGTTCGCATAACGTCCTCGGTTGAGTCTTCAAGGCTTTGTCCACTGCCGGCGACGTCGTCGAAGACGATCAGCAGGTTGTCCTTGTCGAGGTTCCTTGCTTTGAGCTCTGCAGGGCCATTGATATAGCGCTCCACTGGTGTGCCGGTGGCCTCTCGGTGTGCCATGGCCAGCATGCCATAGCTCTTTCCCGTCTGCGGGATGTAGAAGTACACACGTTCAGGAGGAACTCCCATGCCAGGAGCTTGTGCCATCAGGGTCGTGTGCTGCTGCTCCAGCTCGGCGGCCAGACGACGCGGGCTGTAGATTTCGGCTTGTTGCGCGAGCAGTTCTCGAGCCAGAGCGCGATGTTCCGGTGGAAACGGCTCCAGCACGCCTTCCAGCTCCTGCGCTGTCATGCCGGCGTCGCCGTTGAGCTGGCGGGCCAGGTCCGCGTTGGACAGCGCAGGGTGGGTGGCGGCGTCCACCACCCGGAGCTGCTGCGCCAGCTCGGGGGCGTGGGCCTGCAAGGCGGCGCGGGACTCTTGCTCCAGCGCCAGGTCCACGCCCTCCTCGAAGCTGGTCTTGCGCTCGGCCGCCAGGGCGCGCGCTCGCTCCATGATGGCCGTGGTGCGCCGGGCGATGACCTCCGGCGACGCGCTGTTGAACAAGTTGATCCCAGAGGTCATGCCGCGCGCCTCCAGGAGCACGCAGCGGGAGTCGCGCAGGGTCTGCGCGAACGCTGGATCGCGCTGGAGCTTGTGCAGCACCACCGCATCGAGCACGACGACCGCGCCGGGCGTCACCGTCTCGGTGGTGGGCAGTCGGGCGGCGCCCCCGGGCAGGCTGGCGTAGGCGCCCTTCTGCGCGGTGTAGGCCAGGTTGTCGGCGAGCGAGCCGCTGCCGGGCAGGTACAGGCGGCCGCCGGCGTCCAGCAAGGGGCGCATCGCCAAGATCAGCGCGTTCCACGCCTCCATGTTCGCGAACTCCGAGGAGCGCGCCAGCGCCAGCCGGGCGTGCGCGCGCTGTGACGGCGGGAAGGTGTCGAGGAGGTCTTGCACCTGCCGCGGGCCGATGGCGCGGAGCTGCGAGTTCATGGAGGTGACGACGTCCCCGTTGGTGAGCTCCAGCTCGTTGCGGATCTGTCCTGGCTGACCGTTGCGGATGCGCGCGAGCTCCAGCTCCTGCGGATCGATCGTGGCCATCGGCGCGGTGCGTCGCTCGTCCAGCGCCCTTGGCGCGGCGCCGGCCTCAGGGGCCTCGGTCCGCGGCGTGGTGCGGGCGGCTGCGTTGGCGTCGGGTTGAGCGTCGGGTTGCGCCGGGTTGAGCCTTGAGCGGGTTGAGCGTCGGGTTGCGCCTCGGGTTGAGCGTTGGGTTGAGCCTCGGGTTGAGACTCCTTGGCTGTCGGGGGCTTCTTGGCCGCAGCCGGCCTGGGCGCCGCGGCCTGCGCGCCGGCAGGTGCCGCGCGCGTGGCGCCGCCGTCGGCGGCCTTGGGCTCGGCGCGCACGAGCAGGCGCAGCGTGGTCTCGCCGGGGCGGGTCAGCTCGATGACCTCCGCGGTGGAGGTGACCGCGTAGTCGCGGGCGCGATAGCTGGCGAGCACTGGCGTGAGCTGCGCTGGCGTGCCGGCGTACACCTGGCCGGGCACCACGGTGTCGAGCCCGAGCTGCGCGGCGAGGCTGCCGACCTCGAGCTGGGTCAGGCGCGCTTGCTGCACGCGGGCGTTGCGATCCAGCGCGGCCACCTCCTGCGGGCTCGTGCCGCGGGCGGCCAGCTCCTGGGCCGGCAACGAGGCGAGCTCATGCAGCGCCGCGAGCTCTGCTTGCAGGTGCTCGCGGGTCCCGCGCAGCAGCGCGAGCGCCTGGCCTGGGTCGCCGCGCTCGGCGACCTGCAGCGCCAGCGCGCGCAGGTGCCGGCTGCGCGCGCGCTCGTCCATGGCGGCGGCGCCGGCGGCGCGCGCGTGGACCAGGCTCCGCGCCATGCCGTGATGCACGATGGCGCCGCCGATCATCATCGCCATGCCCTGCACGCCCAGGCTCACCCGCTCGTCGCTGCTCAGCGCGTGGCCGCGGCTTGCCAGGCTCTGCGCCTCGGCGTGCGCGAACTGCACGCCGGCCGCGACGGCCATGGTGGCCGTGACCTCGCCGGCCTTGCGGGCCCAGACCACGCCGCGGGCGGCGCCGCGCGTCCCCTCCGCCACCGACAGCCTGGCGAGCTGCGCCGAGGTGGCCAGCTTGACGCCGCGCATGGCGCCGAAGGTGGCCAGGTTGCCGGCGAAGTTCTGCGCCAGCTCGTGGGCCAGCGGCGACTGGTTCAGGCGCGCGCTCAGCACGCTGAAGGTGGCGGACTCCGCGGTGAGCGCCGCGAGCTGGCGGCCCAGCGCGCCCGCGCCAGCGCCGGCGGCGGCGCCCTCCGCGAGCGCGGCGGCGGCCCCGGAGGCCACGGTCACGCCGACGAGCGTGCAGAGCTGCACCACCAGGGCGCGGGTCTGCGCGCTGTCCGCGGTGGCGGCGGCGCGCTCCAGGAACGCGCGCACGCGCTGGTCGCCGCCGAGCGCGCTGAGCCGGCCGCGGATGGTGGTGAGCTCGGCCTCCACTTGCTCGAGCGCGGCGCGGGTGGCGGCGCTGGGCGCGGCGGCGGTCAGCGCCTGCGCCCGACGCTCGGCCTTGAGCCAGCGCGAGTGCGCGGTGGTGAGCTGCGCGCGGAGCTCGGCGGCGCCGACGCGCGCGGCCTCCAGGCGGCCGATGCGACCGCCGCGGTCGTGGCGGTCGTGGCGGTCGTGGCGGTCGTGGCGGTCGTGGCTGTCCTGGCCGTGCTGGCGCCGGTCCTCGGTGCCGGGCAGGGGAGCGGCGAGCGCGTCGGCCACGCTCGAGGGCACCGTCGCGGTCACCGCCTCGGAGAACAGGACCCAGCCGCTGTCTTCGAGCTGGTCGAGCACGGCGAAGGCCTGGCCCAGGGCGCCGATCTGCGCCACCAGCTCGGACTCGACGCGCAGCCGGTCGATGCGTCGGTGCAGCGCGTCGAGCCTGGCTGGATCCAGCGCGCCGGTGGCCACCGCCTCGCCGCGCAGCGTGGCGAGCTCCTGGCGCAGCGCGAGCTGGCGCGCCTGCAGCGGCTGGCCCAGGAGGAGCGCGCTGCGGGCGGCGGCGCCGTCGGTGTACGCGCGCTGCTGATGCGCTGCCGCGAGCTGGCTGGCGGTGTGGCCGAGCAAGCTCTCCAGGCCGTCGAGCACCGAGGTGCGGCGCGCGGCGCGCACCTCGGTCAAGAGCCGGCGGCCGGTCTCGGGGAGATGCGCGCCAGCGGCGGCGCGGGCCAGCGCGCGCGCGGCCTCCAGCGCGGGCCCGCCGACGGGCGCGGCGGCGCCGGGGCCACGGCGCTCGCTGGCGGGGGCGAGCACCGCCAGCTCGGCCGCGATCTCGGAAAGGAGCGTCTCTTGATGGGCGAACGCGGTGGCGCGCGAGGTCGCGCCGGCCGGATCCAGCGTGCTCAGCTCCAGGCAGCGCTGCGCGTGGAACATCAGCGCGGGCGTCAGCTCATGGCCAAGGCCCAGCGGCGCCAGCACCAGGGACAGGCCGCGCAGCCGCTCCGCGATGCGTTGCCACTGCGCGTGCAGCGTCGCGGCGGTGGGCGGCGCCGCGGGCGCATGCTGCGCATGCTGCGCATGCTGCGCGTGCTGCGCGCGCTCGACGGCGCTGGCCTGCGGCCCCTGGGGCGCGGGGGCGCGCGCGGCCTCGGCCTCCACCGCGGCGCTCGCCGTGGGGCCGAACATCAGCGTGGACGCGCCGTCAGCGCGGGGCGCGCCTGCGCGCGGGCGGTGCCGCGCCGCTTCCGGAAACTGCGCGGCGAGCGCCTCGGGCACCAGGTACGCATCGCCGATGCGGGTCAGCCGGTAGGCTTGCGCCCACTCGCCCCACAGCGCGTAGGCGAGCTCTTCAGGGCCCGCGTCCGCTGGCGAGAGCGCGACCACCGCGTTCCAGGGACCGCCTACCTCCCCTTGCCAGCGCAGGCGCTTGACCCGCCGGTGGCGCACTCGCGTCGTCGGCGCGGCGGCGCTGGGCTCGCCGCCGATCGCGCCGCCGATCGCGTCGCCGATCGCGTCGCCGATCACCTCGACGGTGGCGGCGCTGTCCGCGCCCCGGCCGCCGGCGCGCTGCGCTGCGCCCGAGCGCCCCACCAGCGCGCGCGCCACCGCTGCGTCGAGCGGGCACGACGGCACCATGTGCCGGGTGGTGACGCCGCGCAGCGAGCTTGGTGCTCCGTCTTGGCCATGCTGGCCATGCGAGGCAGGCCCCGCTGCCACCGCTGCAACCGCGGCCAGCAAGCGCTGGCTCATGCGTGGCAAGGAGTCCAGCAGGCGCTCCAGCAGCGCCGCGCCGATCCCGGTGGCCACCGCAGGAGACCACTCGACGGGGCCGCGCGGGCCCGACTCGTACCCCGCCGCGTCGTTCCCGGTGCCGGGCCGCGGCACCTCGAGGATCGCGCGGTTGCGATCGACGATGGCGTGGAGCTCCAGCGGCGCTAGCCAGTGGCGCAGCGTGGTCACGCACGCGGAGGCGTCTTCCGGCTCGAGCGGCGCCAGCAGCGCCGAGACGAAGGGGCCGGGGCCGTCGAGGAACTGCACCCGCGGTTGCCCGGTGCTGCGCAGGTGCGAGGCCAGGAACGCGCCCAGCGCGAGCCGCACCGACCGCATGTGGTAGTGCAGGTACGCCAGCGCCGCCAGGTGCTTGCCCGCCACGACCAGCGCGCCGATGCGGCGGTCCGCGGCGGCCTCGAAGCCGTCGTGGCTGGGGGCGACCTGCGCGGCGTGCAAGTCCGCCCCGGTGCCGCGCGCGGCGCGCTCGCCCGGCGGGGCAAGGCCGGACGGCGGGGCCTCCGCGGCGCGCTGGCCGTGGTCCGCGCGCGCCTGGCGCCACGCGGCTTGCCTGGCAGCGTCCGCTGCTGGATCCACCAGATCGATCCCCAGGCCCGGCTCCGGAGGTGGCGCCTGCGCGAGCAGCGCGCTCAGGCGCGGGCGCTGCGCCGCGGCGCGCGCCGTCAGCTCGTCGAGCGCTGGCCCTTCGCCGGCGGCCGTCTCGGCGGGACGCGCGCGGCCCACCTGTCGCTGCGCTTGCTCGAGCGCGGAGGCGAGGCCCCGCTGCAGCGTGGCGACCGTCTCGGCGGCGCCACGCGCCGCGAAGTAGTCGCCGTCCGCCAGCGAGCTGGCGAGCCGCCCCTCCTGGCTGTCGAGCAAGCGCAGGATGCGGCGGGCCCGCTGGAGCGGCGCGGCGTCTTCATCTCCCCTGCCAGGAGCCGGAGGCTGACGCGCCCGGCAGCGCTTGCGTTCGCGTCTGCGCTCCGGGCTTGCCCAAGCTGCGCTGTTGCGCGAGCTGGGTAGCCGGCTCGCTCGTGGGGTGGTGTGGCCCAGCGGTCTCCTGCGCGGTTCGCTGCAACATGCCCCGCCTGGCTCGGCCCGGCTGCGGATGAGTTGCGTGAAATCCTCACCGCCTGGCTAGATCGCGCGTCCGGCGGGCGTCCGGCGCGCGTCCGGCGGGCGTCCGGCGCGCATCCGGCGCCGCGTCCGGCGCGCCTCGCGCTGCACGGACGGCCAGCGGCGCGCCGCGCTCGCGCGGAGCAAACGCTCAGAGCTCGCTCAGAACTCGACCACCGTGCCCAGGCCGCCGCCCACGTTGGCGGCGCCGTCGCGCGCCCCGTAGCTGACCTGGCCGCGCACGGTGAAGCGGTCCGCGATCACGTACGAGACGTCATAGGCCACGTACAGCCCCGAGGAGCTGATCTCCACGCCGGGGAGGTTCGTGCGCACGATGGACGCGCCCATCAGCAGCGGCGGCACGGTGTCCCACTGCAGGCGGACCCACGCGGAGTGGCCGACGTCCTCGGACAGCTCGCCTCCGATGTTGACCGACGAGCGCCACGGCTTGCCCAGGGTGATCACGCCGCGCAGCGCTGGATCAAAGCCGATGTGGCTGACCCCCAGCGCGGCGCGCAGATCCACGAACACGGAGGGGTGGAAGCGCAGCCGCACCTCGCCAAAGCCGTACCGCAGCCCGTGGGTCAGGTAGGCGTTGTGGACGGCGGGGGTGGAGGCCTCCGGCGTCTTGCCCCAGATCGAGCCGTAGCCAAACGACAGGTGATACAGCACGCGCCACAGCCGGTGGGTGAACACCAGCTCGCCGCGGAAGAAGCGATCTGGCAGGCCATAGCGATTGCCGAAGTTGTGGCCCATCACGTCGAACGACACCTGGTTCTGGCGGTCGCCGAGCCGGCGCCGGTCCAGATCCTCGAGTCGGTCGACCAGCGAGGGCGCCACCTGCACGACATGCGGCGCCTGCGCCGAGGCGAAGTGGACGATCTCCGCGCCAAAGGCGTCGCGACCGCGCAGGTAGTACTCAAGGCCCGGTGGCGCGACCGCTGGCAGGCGCGCGTACCAGCCGCCGTCGCCGGCCGCCCGCTCGAACGCCACGTCTTGCCAGGTTACGGCGCCCAGCGGGCGCCAGCGCACGCTCAGCTCCTCGGCGAACGGCGCGTCGATCATGGCGGACAGCTCGATGCCGTCTTTGCCGTCGCTCGACAGCGGCGGCACGTGCAGCACCACGGCGCGGGGCGCGGCGGCGCCGGGCGCTGGCTTCCCCTCGGCGCTGGCCTCGGCGGGCGCGGCGGGGGTGGGCTGGGCCTGCGCGTCGCGCGCGGCCACCGCCAGGAGCAAGCAGGATATGCAGAGGGTGATGCGCATCGTGATCCTCGCCGGCTCTCACCAATCGAAGTTGAGCGCCAGACCGCCGGAGAACCCTGCGTGGTCGATGTCGCGCGCCTGGTACGACACCCGCAAGGAGGGATAGAACCAGGGCACTCGGCGCCAGCCGACGTCGGCGATGAGCCGCACGCCCAGGTTCTCTGGCACCGGCATGTCCGTGACCTGCACCACGAGCTGCACCGGCAGCGCCATGGTGGGGAGCCACTGGTACGCCGCCTCGAGCAGCGTCCCGACGCCGTCGGTGAAGCCGGCGCCGATGGCCAGGTTGGTGCCGGTCTCGCTGCCAAAGCGCAGGCGCACGCGGCCGCCAAAGCGGGTGTGAAAGCCGCAGCCCTCCAGGTCCACGCTGCCCTGGCAACGGTCGCTGTCGGCGTCCATGGCGCGGTCGGTGGTGAGCAAGCCCGCCTGCGGCCGCAAGAGCAGCGCCACCTGCGGGCGCAGCCGAAACTCCAGCTCGGTGTACACGTACGAGAACGTGACCCGGCTGCACTGATACCGCCCGTCCTGCAGGCACCGCTGCAGCGGATCTTCATCGATGACGTCCTTGGGGCCGCCGGTTCCGGACATCGTGCCAAAGCCCAGCCGCATGGCGTACACCGGCTCGAGGAAGCGATAGGTGAAGTCGATCTCGGCCAGGTAGTACTGATCGAAGCCCTTGCTGAGCTGGCCGTCGAAGTCGACGTAGTCGACGTGCGCGTCGATGTGCGAGCGGCCCTTGTCGATGGGCGGCTCGGTCACCACCGCGTCGATGGTGGTGACGCGCGGCGCGTCCTGGGTGCCGATGACGGGCGCCGTCTCGCTGAGGGCGATGCCCGCCGGCTCGGCCAGCGTGGTCAGCTCCGCCTCCACGTACCACTCGAGCTTTGGGGTGCGCACCAGCTCGGCGTCCACCCGGCCGCGCAGGTAGACATCCCCGTCGCGGACGAGCGGCAACCGGCGGAAGCCCGGATCTCCTGCGGGGCGCACAAACAGCCAGGCTTGCACCACGCGGCCTGGATCCGCGATCAAGAAGGCCAGCTCCAGCGCCTTGCCCGGCACCGCGCGCGGCAGCGGCGCCGCGGTCAGCACAGCGCCCTGGGCCGACGAGCTACCGGTGAGCAGCTCCCTGGCGAGCTGCGAGAGCCGCGGGGCGCGTCCGTCGTCGCTCTGGCTGCGGGCGCGCGCCAGGGCGGCCTCGCGCTGCGCGGCCTGACGGCGCAGGCTCTCCATCTCGGCCTCGATGGCCTTGCGGTACGGCGTTCCGGGATCGGCTTGCAGGAGCTTCTCCCAGCGGGCGATGCGCTCCTGCGCAGGCTTGCCCAGCGTGGCCTCCCAGGCCGCGCCGGCGAGCGCGATGTGATCCACCGCCGCGGCCGGCGCGCCCGCGGTTGGCGCAGAGGCGGGAGGCGTCGCGCCGGCGGGTGGGGTGGCCGGGCGCGGCGTGAGCTTGGCTTGCCATGGATCGGAGAAGCGGCGCGGCGCGGACGTCAGCCGGACGCGATCTCCCACCAGGACGCGACGGGTCAGCTCCTCGCTGCCGCGCGCCACGCTGATGCGCTCGCCGCTCTTGTGGATGACCAGCGTGCCCAGCGCGAAGCGATCTCTCAGCACCGCGCCGGTGCGCGGATCTCGGACCACGACCTCGTGCAGGAGCTCCAGCTCCGAGCCAGCGCCGACGCCATCTCTGGCGCCCAGGTCGACGTAGATCTCGCCGCCTTCCACCGCCAGCACCACCGGCTCCGCCATCAAAGGCGGCGCCATCAGCGCGGCGCTCAGGGTGAAAAGCAGGGTCAAAAGGACAGAGGTGCGCATCGCGATAGCTCCTCAGAAGTCCACGGTGGCGTTGCCGCCCAGCGTGAAGCCAGCGACGGTCTGGTTGCGTGAGGCGTAGCCCACGCGCAGCCCCAGGCGCAGGTTGTCGCTCACCAGGCGCGCGACGTCGTAGAACAGCCGCACACCGGTGGACCGGTCATCGTCGGGCAGGCGGGTGATCTCGACGGTGGCCGCCATGGGCAGCAGCGGCACCGTGCCCCAGCCCAGGCGGAAGTGCCCGCTCGTGCCGACGTCGGCCATGGACTCGAACCCGACGGCGACGTGGCTGCCCTCGAGCACCCCCAGCCGCACCTCGACGCGGCCGCCCACCTTGAAGCCGGACTGGGTGGCCAGGACCAGGAGGCGGGTGTCCAGGCGGATGCCCTCGATGGAGGCCAGGCCCAGCTCGAACCAGCCGCCGACCTTGTAGCCTGCATCCGCGGTACACGGGGAGCTGTTGGGGCAGACCTGGGTCTCGGTCTCGCCCAGGAGCCGGGTGTAGCCGACGCGCACCTCTTCCAGCGGATAGGTGAGCAGCCGGTACGAGAAGTCCGCGTCGATCCGGTAGTAGCGGTCCACCAGCTCGACGCGCTCGACGGTGCGGGTGCCGTAGTCCACCCACTCGCCGCCAAGGTGGATGCGCGAGCGGCGGCCGCGGGTGCGGGCCAGGTCGCGGCCGCGGCGCTCGTCGGCCTCATCCAAGGACACCGCGATGCGGTGCGGGGACTCGGCCGAGGCGAACACCACCTCACCGCCAGCGCTGAGGTAGTACTCGATGCCGGGCTCGGTCACGGCGGCGCGAGGCAGCACCGCCACCCACCGCAGGTCGTCGCGGCGCACCAGCTCGAGCGCGGTGAAGCTGGTGCCGCCCTGTCGCCGGTAGTGCGCGACCAGGGTCGGCGTGGCCGGCGGCGCCTCCGCGACCAGCTCCAGGCTGGTGTTCGCCACCGCGCTCGCAGGCGGCACGTGCATCACCGGGCTCGCCACGCTGTCCGCAGGTCGGACAAGGGTGAGCGCCAGGACGATCGCCGCCGCGGTCAGCCGCGCGGCGCACGGCGCCCACCGGGCACCGGCCGCAGGTCGATGAGATCGCAAAGATCGTCGCGTGGTCACCACGACACCCCCAGACTGCCGCCCCCGCCGAGGCCGCCGTGGTTGATTTCTCGCCCTTGCCAGGAGACGCGCAAGCTCAGCGCCAGCCTGGACAGCCCGCTCCAGGTCAGCTCGGTGCCGAGCTTGACCGCCGTGTCGCTCTGCAGGGGCTGGTCGGTCGCGCCCACCGAGAGCCCCAGGCGCAGGTCGCGCGGCAGCGCCGTGGCGAAGCGGATGTCGGAGAAAAAGCCGATCTCTTCGAGCGTCCGCGCCACCAGCAAGAGCTGGGTGCCGTCCCGCGGACCGACGCGCACGCGCGCCTCGAAGCCGAGGCCAAAGCCCTCGCGCCCGACGCCCGCGATCATCCGCGCCGCGACGCCCACCGCTTGCCCAGGCCGGCTCGATCCAGCTTCGATCTCGGCGTAGCCGTAGCGAAAGCCGGTGCGCGGCGCAGGAAGGCCCGCATCCCAGAACTCGTTGCTGTAGCCGCCGGTGGCGGACAAGGCGCCATACCCCACGCCCAGGGCCTCCACGAACCCGGGCAGGCGATAGACAAAGTCGATGGTGGCGCCAAACAGGTGATCGGTGCGGTCCCCTTTGCGTCGATCGAAGGTCGCGAAGTCGAGGTACTCGGCGGAGAGCTTGACGCTCGACCGGCCCGCGGTCGCGCCGAACCGGTTGGTCAAAGGCGGCGAGGGGACGTCCACCTCGATCGGCTCGGTGGGCGAGCCCACGGCCAGGCCGGAGCGCCCGGAGGGCGCGGACACCTCGACGAAGTAGTCCACGCCTGGTGGCGCCACCACGTCGCCCGGGATCTGGCCGCGGAGATAGCGGTCGTACTCGCGGGTCAGGAGCACGCTGTGAAACGTGCGCGCGCCGCGGGCGCGATAGTGCAAGAACGCCGAGGCCACGTGCGCTGGCTGCTCCAGCACGAACACCAGCGCCAGCGGCGCGCCGGCCTCGGCGCGCTTACGGGCGTTGTGGCGCACGGGAGTGAGCACGTCCGCGCTGCGCGCCTCGGGATCCGAGGAGAGCTCGTCGCGCAGCCGGCGCAAGGCGTCGAGCTCGACGCGGAGCTGCGCAGCATAGGGCGAGCTGGCGCGGGTGGACAGGAACTGCTCCCAGCCCGCGATGCGAGCCTCCAGCGGCTGCCCGACCTGCCCGCGGAACACCTGCAGCACCTCGAGGGTGGCCGGATCCACCGGCACCGCGGCGACCACCTCGGGGTCTGGCTTGGCTGGGCGCGGCTCGCTGGGCCCCCCTGGCGCTGGCTCGGCCGCTTCCACCTCCACCAGCACCTCCACGAGGTCGCCGAGCTTTATCGCCGCGATCAGCTCACCGACGACGGCGCGCGACAGCGAAGCGCCCGCCTGCGTCACGGTGGCGGAGCCCACGGGGACCCAGTCTTCGATCATGGCGCGGCTGACCGGGTGGCGCAGCCGCAGCGGGCGCTTGATGCGCAGCGGCGCGCCGCTGGTCACGCCCTGCGCGGTGCCCAGGGTGACGTAGAGCTCCTGCTGCTCGAGCTTCACCACCGCGCCGCGCGCGATCTTGGTCTCCGCGGACGCGCGCGTGCTGGCGAGCACGCTGATGACGAGCAGCGCGAGCGCGACGGCGAACCCGAGCGGCAGCCCGCGCCGGCGTCCGCCAGGACCCCGGCTCCCCCGCAGCGGGGCGGCGTGCCGCGGGCTCATGGCTCTTCTCTCCAGAAGTCGCTCCACGGCGAGTCCTCCTTTGCGGTGGCGGGAGGCGAGGGGGTGGCTGCGCGTGGGGCGGTGCTGGTCGCTGGCGCAGACGGCTGCACCGGTTGCTGCACCGGTTGCTGCACCGGTGGCGCGGACGCTGGCGTCGCCGGCCGGGTCGCCACGGGCGCAGCAGGGGCGGTCGCGACCGCTGGTCGCGCTGGGCGGGGCGCCGCCGAAGGTGCAGATGGTGCGGATGACGCGGACGACGCCGGGCGCGCGGAGATCGCCGTGGCCGCGGGCCCGGTACTGGCCCCCGCCGCCACTTTTCGCCGCGCCGCCTCCAAGATCTCCGCTCGCGTGGTGGCGCGGCTCGCTCGCTCGTTGACCGGCGCCTCGCCTCGGACGTACTTCTCGTAGGAATCGAGGGCTGCGCGGCAGCGATTCACCTCGCTGTTGCCGCGCACCGCCGCGCCAATGGACGCGGCGCTGAGGATGCCAAAGATGGCGCCAGGGCCGCCATCGCCCCCTCCGAGGAGCGACACCGCGACCATGCCGGTGACCGCGCCCATCGCGGAGTCCAGCACCAGCAGGCCCTTGCCGGTATCACACCGCGGCACCTCGTGCTTGGGTCGCCCGGGGGAGGGGCCCTGCAGCGAAAGCGAGCAGCCGACGTTCGCGGTCAGCGCGGCCAACCCACACGCCAGGACCACCCTACTCGCCGCGCGCTCCCAAGACCGACTCCAGCAGGACCTCACGCGGCTACTACACCGGGTGCTCGGCGCCTTGTCATCGGACCGCGGCGGGAAAATGTTGGCAAGCTTGTAGCAAATCGTCGCGCGTTGGCGGGCCGTTGCCGCCTCATCGTCTCCTTCCTGTCTCTGCGCTCACGGTCCGAGCGGATCGCGTCAGGTCCGCTGCCTCGCCAGCGTTCGGTGCGCCATGATCGATTCGCCATGATATGTCATCGGCCATGTGGCAGCCGGCCGAGCGCAAGAAGCACGCCCTTCCTCTGGTGACCTGGCCGACCCAAGAGCAGGCCCAACGAGCGCGCTGGTTCTCGCCGTGTCCCTTGGGCCCGCGCACCGCCCAGACCCGCACCTGGGTGCCGGCCATGGTGCCGTGGCGCGCGACCGAGGACGGCTTTGTCACCGACGACGTGGTGGACTGGTACTGCCGCTTCGCCAAGGGGCGGCCCGGCGTGCTGGTGGTCGAGGCCACCGGGATCCGGGACGTGCCCTCGGGGCCGCTCTTGCGCATCGGCCACGACCGCTTCGTGGAAGGCCTGTCGCGCCTCACCAGCGCGGTGCGCGAGGCCTCCGGTGGCCACACCTTGTTGCTCATCCAGCTCATTGATTTCCTCGCCATCCGTCGGCGGCCGGAGCGGACGAAGTACTTCGCTCGCTTCCTGGCGCTGACCCAGGCGCATCGCGCCGCGCTGGCGCAGGTCACCGGCGACGACTCCTGGCGCAGCGCCGAGGACAGCGCGGTGCGCTTGGCGCTGGAGGCGCAGCCAGCGGAGGTGCTGGAGAAGATCTTGTCAGCGCGCGAGCTGGAGGATCTGAGCCATGGATATCGCGAGCGCGTGACCGATCTGCACCTGCCGCACATCCGCGAGCTGCCGCAGGTGTTGCCCGGGCTGTTCGCCGACGCCGCCGAGCGCGCGATCGCCGCGGGCTTCGACGGCGTCGAGCTGCACTACGCGCACGCCTACACCATGGCGTCGTTCCTGTCGGCGCGAAACACCCGCGCCGACGGCTACGGCGGCGCGCGCGAGCAGCGCGTGCGCCTGCCGCTCGAGGTCGCGGCCGCGGTGCGCGCCAGGGTCTCCGGGCGCGGCGTCGTGGGGTGTCGCTATCTGGGAGATGAGGTCATCGCCGACGGCAACCGCGTCGACGACGCTGCCTGGTTCGGCGTGGAGCTGGCGCGCGCTGGCCTGGACTTTCTCTCCATCTCCAAGGGCGGAAAGTTCGAGGACGCCAAGCAGCCAAAGGTGGGCGGCTCGGCGTACCCGTACACCGGCGAGAGCGGCTACGAGTGCATGCCCACCATCTACTCCGACGAGCGCGGCCCGTTCGCGCGCAACGTCTCCCTGGCGGCGACCATCCGCGCGGCCGTGCGCGCGGCGGGCCTGACCACGCCGATCGTCACCGCCGGCGGCATCTGTGATCCGGCCGCGGCCGAGCAGGCGCTGGCCCAGGGCGACGCCGACTTCGTGGCCTCGGCGCGCCAGACGCTGGCTGATCCGGACTGGTTCGAGAAGGTCCGGCAGGGGCGAGGTGCGGCGGTTCGTCGCTGCGAGTTCACCAATTACTGCGAAGCGCTGGATCAGCATCACAAGCAGGTGACGTGCAAGCTGTGGGATCGCCTGGAGCTGACGGACCCCACGGTCAAGCTCGCGGCGGACGGCAAGCGGCGGCTGGTGGCGCCGCCTGACCGACCCTGAGCTGCAGCGAGCTTGTAGCGAGCCGCGGCGCGGCGAGCCCCGAAGCAGCAGCATGCAACTTCCTTGAACCGCTGAAAGAAGTTCATGATGCGCGGTAGCGCCGCCGTCCCAGCATCGCGCTCGCCGAGGGGCCCGGCGCTGGTCGCGCGGCGCCTCGGTCTTCCGGGCGCCGCATCAACGGTGTTGGGGCCCACTGGATGGAGCGTCGCAGTTGACCGCCGTCGAACCTGCTGAGAATCCGTGGCGAGGGCGCGCAACCGCGAGGCAAAACGCGGTACGTTCACGATCTATGGACCCGTCCGCCATGCTCGGGAATTCTGCGAACCCGGCCACGTTCTTGGTGCCAGTGTTCGTGGTGCTTGGATATTTCTTCATCCTGCTCGATCGTCGGCGCGACGACAGCATCAGCAAGGGCGACGGACAGGTCGGCATCAAGCTGGTGCTCTGCGGCCTGGTGCTCTATGGCACGTACCTTGTGGTGAGCGGCGCCGAGGGGCTCCTCACCTTCATCCTCTCGGGCTTCGACAACACGGCCATACTCAAGGCGGCGTTCGCCAGCATCGCCGCGGGCGCGGCGGTGGCCGGGGTGTCGTTCGCGCTGGGCTACCGTCGGACCAACGCTGACAAGTTTGCGCAGATCAATCGCTTCGCCGCTGGTGGCGTCACCATGGCAGCCGGCCTCCACGCCGCTGGCAGCCTGGCCTTGCTGCTGCAAGGTCTCCTCGGCGGTGGCGGCTGGGCTGGCATCCGCGGTCCGCTGGTGCCGCTGGTGGTGTACGGCGCGCTGGCGTTCGTCGCCGCCGGGCTGCACGCCAGGTTCTCCGGCATCGTCTCCGCGGCGCCTGCCGCGGCGCCCGCCGCCGGCTACGGCCAAGGCTATGGGCAGCAAGCTGGGTATGGACAGCAAGCTGGGTATGGACAGCAAGCCGGCTACGCGCAGCAGCCCGCGGGTCAGGCGCAGCCTGGTTATCCCAGCGCGAGCCAGCCGCAAGCTGGCTATGGGCAGCAAGCTGGCTACGCGCAGCAGCAACCGCAGGCGGGCTATGGTCAGCAAGGCGGCTACCCGCAAGGCGGCGGACAGGGCGGCGCTGGCGGCGGCTACCCGCCCAGCGGGCAGGGTGGCGGCGGTCAAGGCTACGGGCAGCGCTAGCGCGCTGACGGCGCCGGCGCGCTGACAGCGCCGGCTCCTGAACGACCACGAAAGGCCAGCGAAAGCTGGCCTTCTGGCGTTTCGGGCCGCAGTGCTTGCGCAGCGCTCGTGCTCGCGCCCGCGCGAGCCACAAGTCGCGTGGCCCAGGGCCTCCGGCCCCGAGCTACTTGAGCACCTGGATCTTGTGCAGGCCGCGGAGATCGCCGCCCACCGTCCAGCCGGCGCCTTCTTTTCGGTACGTCCGGAAGCGCAGCGAGCCCTGCCGGTTGAGCTTGATGAACGGCACCGCGAGCTTGGGATCCAGATCCGCCTCTTCCAGCGTCAGGTTCAGCTCCTCCCCGGTGAGCAGCACTCGCTTGGCCTGCTTGATGTTCGCCGCGGCCAGGATCGACATCAGCGTCCAGCCCTTCTGCTCGCCGGAGCTGTCATCCGGCGCGGCCTGCCGCGGCAGCGCCAGGAGCTGCGGCCCCGTCAGCTCGGTGGTGGTGCCCGGGCCCTCGATGGCGATCTTGATCGTGGCCGGATCGGCGACCTCTCCGCCCATGTGATCGTTCTGACCGCGGTCCGTGTTCACCTCCAGCATCACCCGCAGCTCGGTGAGCCCGTCGTGATGCACCTTGGGCGCACCCTTGTTGGCCAGGTCCACCGGATCGAACAGCCCCAGGTGGATCTGCTTGGTCGCTGGATCCGGATACAGCGCAGGGACCAGCGCGCCGTAGGTCGCGCCGGGCTTCTTGAGCTCAAAAGCGCCCGCCGTGCCGATCCCGGTGATCGCCGTCCACGTGCCGTAGCGGCGCGCGGTGGCAGGTAGCAGCGAATCAAGCCGGGGCCATGCACCTACCTTGGCCAGGTCGAGGTCTGTGACCTTCTCTGCATTCACAAACAGCGTCACTGCATCTTTCGCGGGACTGGCTGCCGCGGCGGTGCTGGCCGACGTGGTTGCAGGTGGTTCAGAGGCCTTCTTTTCCTTGCACGCACCGAGGCTCAACGCTGTCAGCAGCGCGTACATGGTGTGAATGAGTTGCCGTTGCATGACAAAAGACTAGCCACGGAAACGAGTTGGAACCAGAGCAATCGCTTGCGATAATCCAGCCCATATGGGGCACGAGAAGTTTTTTCGTCGGAGCGTTGGGATAGCGCTGCTGGTTTCTGCGGCCGCGCTGACGGCTTGCGGAGGGGGTGACGGTCCTGACTACGCGACCGCTCACCCGCGCGTCTACCTCGAGCGCAGTCGCAGCCGGCTCGAGGCTGCGCTCACTACCGAGAAGCCGGCCGCGGTCCGCTTCAAGGCGCTGGCGGATCGTTGGACCTCTGGCACCAACATCTATGGCTTCTCCGCGTGGTACGCGGCCTTGCTCGGCCAGCTCACCGGCGACGCCAAGTACTGCACCAAGGCCGTGTCGACCGTCGACGCATACGTCAAGAGCGAGGAGGCGCTCATCAGCGCCGGCTCGGCGCCAGCGGCGGCGCGCGACAGCTACCTCGAGATCGGCGATCTGGTGGGCGATGTCCTGCTGGTCTACGACTGGTGTTATCCGTCCACGTCATCGGATCAGCGCAAGCGCTGGCTCAGCTTTTCCGAGCAGGCGGTGTGGAACGTGTGGCACCCGGAGGAGGCCAAGTGGGGCGGGCGGGTAATGAAGTGGAGCGGGTGGTCCATCGACAACCCGTCCAACAACTACTACTACTCGTTCTTGCGCGCGACCATGCTCCTGGGCCTGGCCGCGCACGGCGAGTCTGGCGGCAAGGAAGACTGGCTGGCCTTCGTCCGCGACGGCAAGATCCTGGGCCAGCTCGTGCCCACGTTCGAGTCGGATCTGCAGGGCGGCGGCTCGCGCGAGGGCACGGGCTACGGCGTGGCGATGCATCGGCTCTGGGAGCTCTACGACCTGTGGCAGGGCTCCACGGGCGAGGATCTCTCGACCCGCAGCGGTCACGCCAAGTCGTCCATGCTGACGTTCATCCACCAGATCGTGCCCACGCTCGACCGCGTGGCCCCGACCGGCGACCACTCGCGCGACGCCACGGGTGAGCTGTTTGACTATCACCGCAACTACCTCATCGAGCTGGCGTACCTGTTCCGCAGCGATCCGGTGGCCAAGCGCGCGCTGTATCTGGCGAACAACTCGTCGGTGCCGCGCATGGCGCAGCCGTTCATGTACATCTACGATTTCCTCTACGACAGCGACCTGGTGGCGGAGCCGCTCACCGCGCTCAACACCACCCACTACGCGCCGGGCATCGGCTCGTTCTACGCGCGCTCCGACTGGAGCAAGACCGCGACCTGGATCAACCTGCTCGGCGGGCCGTACACCGAATCGCACGCCCACCAGGATCAGGGCTCGCTGCTGTTCTTCAAGGAAGAGTGGCTCGCCTACGACGCCAACATCGAGTCGACCTCTGGCCTGGCGCAGGAGGTGGAGGCGCACAACCTCGTGCGCTTCGTGAAGGGCTCGACGACCGTGGAGCAACGCAACGGCGAGTCGAGGGTGCTCGCGGTGCATCGCGGCAACGGCTGGGCCCACGCCGCGGTGGACGCCAAGCCGGTGTACGCGGACGCCGCCGTGCAGAAGGTCGAGCGCGAGGTGGTGTTCCTGCACCCGGACTGCGCCATCGTCTTTGACCGCACGAGCAGCGCCGCTGGCACCTCGCAGGTATGGCAGCTCAACTCCCCGTTCGCGCCCGCCACCGTGGCCAACACCAACGGCATGGAAGAGGCGTTCACGGGCAGCAAGCACGCGCTCCACCTGCGGCGGGTGCTCCCCGCTGCTGGCGCGACCCGCTCGACGGTCTCCCTGGCCGGCGGCGACTTCACGGCCGGGCACCGGCTGCAGCTCACCGCCGCCGCGGGCGCCAACACGTTCTTGAACGTGCTGTGGACGGACGGCGCGGTGACCAACGTGACGCCGTCGGATGCCGGCGGGCGGCAAGGCGTCACGGTCACGCTGGCAGACGGCAAGGTGGCGACCGTCCGCTTCAGCACCACGGCGGTCAGCACCACGTTGGAGATGACCGGCGGCGTCAATGTCACGCTGAGCAACGGCATCGACGAGCTGCCCGCGTTGCCTTGAGCACGAGGGTTTTGCGGCCAAGAAGGCCTGCTCCCGCGCGCGTTGGTATCCCACTGCACAGGTTGCCGCGCGCGTGATTTTTCGCTGTCCACACGGCGAGTTGCCGTGGCTGTCGCCGGTTCGACCAGTTTTTGACGCAGGCGCAAGATAGGGAAACAATTGTATCGCCAGGCCACGTCTCGCGCAGGTATCCTTTTGACGTGACTTGGGTCGTACCGCTCGCGCTGGGCAGCCTGGCCATCAGCATCATCGTGATCTACACGATCGTGGCCGGCCAAAAGCGGCATCGCATGGCGCAGATGCCGGCGATGAGCGTGGGCCCCCGGGTCCTCATCCACGATATCAACGATGATCGCTGCACCGGCTGCGATGCGTGTGTGGCTGTGTGCCCCACCAACGTGCTCGACCTGGTGAACAACAAGAGCCGGGTCCTGCGCTTCGCGGACTGCATCCAGTGCGAGGCGTGCATGTTCGCCTGCCCGACGGAGGCGCTGGTCATGTTTCCGGAAGGGGCGCAGCCGCCGCCGCTCAAGGTGCCGGAGATCGACGGCAACTTCCAGACCGCGGTCCCAGGCCAGTACCTCATCGGCGAGGTCGCGGGCAAGCCGCTGGTCAAGAGCGCCGCCAACCTGGGCCGGCTGGTCGTCGAGCACATGCTCGGCACCGGGCTACGGCCCGGCATGCTGGGCCCCGGAGCAGGGGGCATGCATCACGTCGATGTGGCGATCGTGGGCTCGGGCCCCGGTGGCCTGTCTGCCGCGCTGACCTGCATCAACCGCGGGCTCTCGTACGTGGTGCTCGAGAAAGAGCAGATCATCGCCTCCACCATCTCGCGCTATCCCAAGGGCAAGTTGGTGATGGCGGAGCCGTATGACACCGCCAACCTGTCGCTGTTGCCGGTGTTCGACTCCTCGAAGGAGCAGCTCATCCCGATCTGGACGGAGCTCATCGATCGCCTGGGCCTGCGGATCAACCTGGGAGAGTCCGTCGAGAGCGTGACCCCCACCCAGGGCATCTTCGAGGTCAAGAGCACGGTGGCGGCGTACCGCGCGCAGCGGGTGATCCTGGCCATCGGCACGCGCGGCAAGCCGCGCACGCTGCAGGTGCCCGGCGAGAACCTGCCCAAGGTGTACAACCTGCTCGAGGACCCAGACGAGTGGCGCGGGCGCTCGGTGCTGGTGGTGGGCGGCGGCGACAGCGCGGTCGAAGCTGCGATGGCGCTCGCTGACGCTGGCGCCAAGGTGATCATCTCGTACCGCGGCAAGGGCTTCAACCGCGCCGCGCCCAAGAACAAGCAGGCCATCGAGCAGTACGCCGCGCAGGGCCGGCTCAAGGCCAAGCTCGGCTCCCAGGTGGTGGCGTTTGATCCCGACACGGTGACCATCGCGCTCGCTGATGGCTCGCACAAGAAGTACCCCAACAACGGCGCGTTCGTGCTGATCGGCGCGGATCCTCCGGTGGCGTGGCTGGAGAAGGTGGGCGTTCGCTTCGTCGAGCGCCCTCACCAGTTCCAGCTTGGCAAGACGGATGATCTGGTGCGCCGGTTCGTGCAGCACGCCATCGAGTGCCCCGAGGACGCCGCGCGCGCCGCCGCGCAGGTGATGGGGCAGCCGATGATCGCGGAGCCGCCGCGCGCGCCGGCCATGGCTGGCATGCCGGCCATGCAGCCGGGGATGCCCGGCGTCATGGGGCCGGAGATGCTGCCGGAGAACATGAGCGGGCCGCGCAAGTGGCTGCGCTCCGCCACCAGCATCTTCTCCAACCGCCGCGGGGACTCCATGATCGGCCAGCTCTCGGACTTCCCGGAGATGGATCGCATGGCGTCGCGTCCGCCGACCTCGCCGGGCATGATGGCGCAGCCGATGGCCCAGCCCATGGCGCCGCGCCCGCCGACCGCGCCGCAGCTTGCGCCCAGCATGCCGACGCCGGTCCCGCAAGCGCCCGCGCGGCGGCCGGAGCCCGCCGGCGGAGGTCGTCACCTGGATGGCCCGGTGCCGCTGTCCGAGTTTGCCCGGCGCCAGCAGCGCACCGGCATCCACCACAGCGGCCATGGCCGCCGCGATCAGCTCTCGGCCGGAGAGCGCACCCGCATCCTGCGCATGCTGCGAGACGAGGGCGGTCGCATGGCCGACGAGGACTCGCAGGTGTACATCGGCTCGGCGCCTGGCCGTGGCCATGATCCGGACATGGACGACGCGCCAGCGCCGCCGCCCTCCGCCGCGGTGCGGATGGACATGGCGGCGCGCCCAGCGGTGGTGGTGGGCCTGGCGCAAGCCTCTGGTGGCGCCAAGCGGCGCCGCGGCGAGCCCACGTCGCCGCCGCCGCTCCCTGCGCGCAGCGCGCCGCCGCCACCACCTACGCGGCGCGGGCCCGAGCTGCCGCGCCCAGCCGGCGCTGGTGCAGTGCCGGCCTTCGGTGAGCAGCGCACTCGCCAGGTGGATCCGCGGCTGCTCTCGGCCGCCCGCCAGGGGCCGGGCGCGATGGAGGGGTTCGACGAGGAGGCCACGCGGATCAACGAGCCGATGTTCGCCGAGCCCAACGACGCGACGCAGCTCGGGGCGGCGGTGGATCCTCGCGCCTGGGCCTTTGAAGACTCCGGTCGCCACGTGGCGCCGCCTCGGCCGCTGGCCGGCTTCGAGGATCATCGCGAGGAGGCGACCACGCTGGGCTCGATGGACTTCGACAGGCCGGCGCAGTCGCGCCGCGAGGACCGACGCGATGGCGCGGATCCGCGCATGCCCAACGTCGACTGGGATCTTGAATAGCGCGGCGTGGACGTGAGATGAAGCGGCAAGGCTCCCAGGCGGAGAGCACCGCTGGTACGCCAGCGACGGGCTCGGCGCCGGGGCCGGTCTCCGCGGCGCCCGCGCCGGAGGGCACCGCAGCGCCTGCGCCGGAGGCGGAGGGCACCGCAGCGCCTGCGCCGGAGGCGGAGGTCACCGCGGCGCCCGCGCCGGAGGTCACCGCGTCGCCCATGCCCGAGCCCGGGGCTGCGACTGCAGTCGCGCCTGCGGTCGCGCCCGCGGGGCTCCCGGTACACCTGGCGATGACGGTGGCGGTGCGGCAGCCACGGGCCGAGTGGGCCGAGTGGGCGAGCGACGGCGTCGCCAGCACAGCCAGCGCGGCGGCGGGCGAAGAGGAGGCCCGCCGCGTGACGGCGGGCGAAGAGGAGGCCCGCCGCGTGGCGGCGGTGATGGGCGCGGCGCATGTCGACACCATCAGTGACCGCGACTCTCGCACCCGGCACGGTCCGCCTGACACTCCCCCGGGCAATCCCGTCGAAGGGCCAGCGGGGGCCCCCGGCGAGCCTGGCGTACGCTCGTCATGGCGGCTGACCTCAGCTCCGCAAGGCGGCTCGGCGGCCGCGTCGCGCTATTGCGCGCAAGGGGAGCTCGGGCGCGGCGGGATGGGGCGGGTGATGGAGGCCCTCGATCGCCGGCTCGGCCGCGTGGTGGCGGTCAAGGAGTCCTTCGCCACCGACGACGACGGCCGGCAGCGCTTCGAGCGCGAGGTGGCGATCACCGCGCGCCTCGAGCACCCGTCGATCGTGCCGCTGTACGACGCTGGGGTCACCCTCGACGGGCGCGCCTTCTACGTCATGCGCAAGGTCTCTGGCCGCGGGCTGGATCGGGTCATGACCGAGCTGCCCACGCTCGATGATCGCCTGGGCCTCCTGCCGTCCATGCTCGCGGCCTGCGATGCGGTGGCCCACGCCCACGCCCGCGGCGTCGTGCATCGAGATCTCAAGCCTGGCAACATCCTCATCGGCGACTACGGCGAGACCATGGTCATCGACTGGGGCCTGGCCAAGGCCATCGGCGAGAGCGAGCCTCCAGGTGCGCGCACCGCGGGCGAGCGCGACGCCACGCGAGCCGTCGCGGCGGCGCCGCCGGACAGCGGACCGCGCGCCCGGGCCGCGCGGCAGAGCGCCGCGGCGCCCGCGCCCACCACGCCAGCTCCGCCCGCCTCGCCCACAGCGCCGCCGCTCTTGCCGGATGACCTCCACACCGTCATCGGCTCGGTGTTCGGGACGCCCGGCTTCATGTCGCCGGAGCAGGCGCGCGGGGAGTCGCTGGATCTGCGCGGCGACGTCTACGCGCTGGGCGCCACGCTGTATCACCTGCTGGCGGGGCGGCCGCCGCACGTCGGCAAGTCCGCCACCGAGGTCATCGACCGCGTGCGCCTGGAGCCGCCGCCGCCGCTGGCCAAGGTGTGCCCGGGGGCGCCGATCGAGCTGGCCGCCATCGTCGACAAGGCCATGTCCTTCGAGATCGACGCCCGCTACGCCGACGCCTCCGCGCTGGCCGGCGATCTGCGCCGCTTCCTCGCCGGCCAGCTCGTGGCCGCCCACAGCTACACCTGGTGGCAACGGCTGCGCCGCGCCGCGCGCACCTACCGCGCCGCCTTCGTGGTGGGCGGCGCCGCGCTCGTGGTGATGACCGCGCTGGGGATCTTCAGCGTGGCGCGGATCGTCAGCGAGCGCGATCAGGCTCGCCACGCGCGCCTGGCCGCGGTGCAGGAGACCAAGGTCGCCAAGTCGGCGCGCGATCAGGCTGCGGCGCGCGCCGACGAGCTGGTGGTCGCGCAGGCTCACTCCCTGGTGGCCGACAACCCCACCGCCGCCCTTGGCCTGCTCAAGCGCCTGCCGCTGACCTCCTCGGCGTGGCCGCGCGCGCGCATGGTGGCGATGGGGGCGGTGGCCGAGGGCGTGGCGCGCGCGGTGCCCGGCACTGGCAACCGGCCACCCTCGATCTTCGCGATGAGCCCGCACGGCGACTCGCTGCTCATCGGCGAAGACCAGGGGCGCGTCTGGGTGCTCGATCTGGAGCGCACCCGCGCGCGCGACCTGGTCGACGTCGGTCGTCGGCCCCTGGGCTGCTGGATCAACGACGGCGCGGCGGTGTTGCTGGCGGGCGCGTCGCTGGGGGTGATCGTATACGACCTCGACAGCGGTCGCACCCGGACAGTGCCGCTGTCGGGGACGGTGGAGTCGCTGGCCTGCCCGGCCAAGGGGCAGGTGGCCGTGCTCGACACCGAGGGCGGGCTGTGGCTGCTCGATCCGGTGCTGGCGCAGGCGCGCAAGCTGGACGTCGGGCTCCGCGGGCGCGACGTGGAGATCACCCGCGACGGCATGCTGCTGGCGGTGGCGAGCGAGCGCGAGGTGGCGGTGATCGATCGCGACGGCGCCCCCCGCCAGCGCGTGACTGGCGAGGTCATCCGCATCATCAGCTCCGTCGAGGGCCGGCTCGCCATCATGCTGCGCGATCGGGTAGTGGAGGTGGCGGTCGGCGGCGGCTCGCTCACCTCGACGCCGCTGCCGAACCTGGCGGTGGCCATCTACTACCTCGGCGAGCGGCTGCGCGTGCTGCAGGCCGGCAACCGCCTGCGCCTCCCCGATGGCACCGTGGACGTCGATCTGCCGTCGACGCCCGCCGGCTCGGCGGCGCTGGGCGATCGCACCACCGCGCTCGGGCTAAATGATGGCTCGGTGTGGCTGGCGGGCTGGTGGGGCGCGCGGGTCATGCGCTCCCCGGCGACCAGCCCGATCCTCCGCATGGCCGGGCAGCCCGGCGCGGCGCGGCTGGCCGGCTGGTCGCGGGGCACCGTGCTGGTGTGGAACCTCGGCGGCGCGATCCCGCTGCGCGTGGTCTCCGAGTCCGGCGTCGGTCGGCTGCTGTTCCTCGGCGAGGATCGCCTGGCGGTGTCGGGCGCCTCGGCGTGGCACTGGATCGACCTGGCGGGCGGCGCGGCGCGGCGCGCCGAGCATCAGGAGCTCCCGCTCTTCAACGACGTCGCGGTGGATCCGGAGCGCGGCGACGCCATGCTGCTCGACCACATGCTGGGCCGCGCCATGCTGGCGCGCTGGAGCCAGGGCGATATCGTGGCGACGTGGAAAGATCGTGCGAGCTGCGCCACGCTGCTCGGCGGCGGCGCGGTCGCGGTCGGGACCACGGATGGCCGCATCGCGGTGGGGCGGCCCGAGCAGGGCCTCACCATCTTGCGGATGGACAACCCCATCGCCGGGGTGGCGCGGCTCGGCGACACCGGCGTGCTGGCGGTGGACGCCGAGGGCGAGGTCTTGACCTATGATCTGCCCACTGCCGCCAGGACGGTGGGCTCGCTGGGCGAGCCGCCGTCGGGGCCCATGGTGGGCGATGGCGAGGGCGGCGTGATCATCGCGCTGGGCCCGCGCCTGGTGCGCTGGCACCAGGGCGCGGTGCGCGAGCTGGCCAGCCTGTCCGAGCCGGTGATCCGCCTGACCCGCTATCGCCGCCACATCGCGATCCAGACCCCGGCTGAGCTGTTGACGATCGACCTCGCCGCGGGCGCGCTGGCCGGCCCGGCCGGCCGCGACGGCGTGGTGGCCCGCCGCATCGCCGCGGTGTCGCGCGATCAGCAGCTCCTCGACGGCAGCCGCTGGGCCATCGGCATCGGCCAGCGCGGCCTCATCGAGCTGGTGGACATCGCCACCGGCGTGCGCTGGAGCAAGTCGATCCACGGCGGCCTGTCCATGCTGGCGGTGTCGCCGAGCGGCTCGCGCGTGGCCCAGATGCTGGCCGGCGAGATCGCGCTGTGGAGCTACGACGTGCCAGAGCGCGCCGAGGACCTGCGCCCCTGGCTCGACGAGCTCACCAACGCCACGGTGGACGACAACCTCGACGTGGTGTGGGCCTCCCCGGGCCAGTAGCGCCCGGGCCTCTACGCGCCTCTACGCGCCTCTTCGCGCAGAGGCGTCCTCGGGCTGCGACGTGCCGCTCGCGGCGCCAGCCGCTTACTTGCGGGCGCCGGTGAAGCCGGTGGTGAACTTGAGCTCGGCGCCCACGATCACGGCCTGGCCGCGGTCGCCAGCGGCGCCCGCCCACAGGCAGCCGCCGGAGTAGCCCACGGTGACCAGGCCGGCGTCCATGGAGGTGGACTTCCAGTTGCCGTCGTTGGCGGAGCCGGTGTTGGTGAGGCTGGCGTCGGCGACGCTCCAGCCCAGGAGCGCGCAGTTGATGCCGTTGGTCGCGATGCCCGCGCCCAGGTACAGGCGGAAGGTCTCGCCGGTCTCGCCGATGACGCCGAAGGTCTCGCGGCTGGCCACCGCCACCTCGCCATTGCAGATCAGATCGCAGCTCGGGTTGCTGGTGCCCGTGCCGCAGGTCCCCACGGCCGGCTTGGTGAGCGTGCCCATGCACTGCTGCTGCGGCAGCGTCACCACCATCTGGTGCTGCTTGCCCACGTTGCGCTGCTCGAGCACCACCTGGGTCGGCCACGCCTCGCTGGGGCACATCACCTCGGGGCGCGCGCAGTCGAGCGAGAACGGGTACGACCGCCCCTGGTGCTCGATGGTGAAGGCGCCGCCTTGCGGACCGAGCTGGCGGGTGTACACCGCGCCGCCGAGCTTGACCTCGACGCCCAGGGTGTCGTCATACGTGATCCCCCAGGTGCCTTCGACGTCAGGGGCGGGCGAGTCGGAGCCGGCGGCGCAGCCGTCGCCCTGAGCGCCAGCGAGCAAGGGAAACGCAGCAACCGTGACCAGGCCAAGGAACGTTCTTCGCGACATGAGCCCGGTCATTGCACGGGCGGGGCCAACGCCGCGGCGCCGCGGTTTCCAGCAGTTGCCGCGGCGCGCCGTCCGACGCTGTGGCGAGACCCCACGCTCCTTGCTCGGCCCGCCTCAAAAGCCGACAGCGCGTGGCGTTCGTCGCAGCGTCTGGCACGGCGCGAGGACGGCGGCGGGTAGCGTCTGGCACGCCCTGAGGGCGGCGTCTGGCGGCGGCGGGCAGCGTCTGGCACGGCGCGAGGACGGCGGCGGGCAGCGTCTGGCACGGCGCGAGGACGGCGGCGGGCGTCGGCGACGCTCGCCGATGGCCCGGCGCAGCTCAGCCCGCGACCTCTTGCACCACCTCGAGCAGGACGTTGGCGCCGGCGATGAGCTGCGCGGGCGCGGTGTACTCGCGGACGTTGTGGCTGATGCCGCCTGCCGAAGGCACGAAGATCATGCCGGTGGGGCAGTGCGGGGCGAACATCTGCGCGTCGTGGCCGGCGCCGGACGGCATGCGCCGCACGCTGCGGCCCTGGGCCCGCGCGGCGGCCTCCACCCGCGCCACCATCTCCGGCGAAAACGCCACCGGCGCGAAGCGCGCCAGCGTCCGCTGCTCCACCCGCACGCCTTCGCTGGCCGCGATCTGCTCGACGAAGGCGAAGGTCTGTCGCTCGGCCTGCTGCAAGATCTGCTCGTCGGTGTTGCGCAGATCCAGGGTCATCACCACCCGGTTGGGGATGACGTTGACCAGGTTGGGCGCGAACACCTGATGGCCCACGGTGGCCACCTGCGCGCCGCCCAGCTCGCGGGTCAGCCGCCGCACGAAGCACGAGATCTCGGCCGCCACGTAGCCGGCGTCGGTGCGCATCGACATCGGCGTGGTGCCGGCGTGATTGGACACGCCGTGCAAGGTCAGCTCGGTCCAGGAGATGCCCTGCACCCCGGTGACCGCGCCGATCTCCTGGCCCTCGCGCTCCAGCACCGGACCTTGCTCCACGTGCAGCTCCAGGAACGCCGCGGCGCGCACCGCGCCGCCAACCGGCGTCTCCCCGGCGTACCCGATGCGCGTCAGCTCGGCGCCGACGGTGGGCCCGTCGATGCCGGCGGTGGCCAGCGCCAGGTCCAGCGCCAGCTCGCCCTGGTGGACGGCGCTGCCCAGCATGTCCGGGGCGAAGCGCGCGCCCTCCTCGTTGGTGAAAAAGCCCACCGCCACCGGATGGCGCGTGACGACGCCGGCCTCGGCCAGCCGCTCGATCACCTCGAGCCCGGCCAGCACCCCGTAGTTGCCGTCGTACTTGCCGCCGGTGCGGACGGTGTCGATGTGCGAGCCGATGATGACCGGCGGCAGCGCGGCGGCGCCGGCGCGGGCGCCGAGCACGTTGCCGATGCGGTCCACGGTGACGGTCAGCCCCAGCTCGCGCATCCAGCTCACCACCAGATCTCGCCCGGCCTTGTCCGCATCGGTGAGCGCCAGCCGGCAGACCCCGCCGCCGTCGATGGCGCCGACCTCGGCCAGCGCCATGATCCGACGAAGGAGCCGCTCTCCGTCGACGCGCAGCGCGGTCACGACGCCCCCGCCTCGCCAGGCGCCCGCGGCAGCAGCGCGTTGACCGGGTTTATCTCGGCGCTGTCGTACACCGCGGCTTGCACCCACCGCAGGATCTGCAGCCGGGACAGGTCGATCTCTCCGTCGGCGTGGCCGGTCAAGGTGGCGACCGGATCGTCCGGCGCCAGGGTGACGTCAAAGCCCGGGCCGCAGAAGCGCACCTGCGCGCCGACCTGCGACACGGCGTACTCCTTGCCGTCGATGCGCCCGAGCAAGCGCCGGCCACTCTCGGTCAGCTCCATGGCGTAGCCGTCGTGGCTCGCGAAGTGGCGCCAGTCCGCGGCGGTGCCAAAGAAGCGCGGCTTGATCGCGTACGGCCCGCCGTCCTCCGGGCAGAACACATCACAGTTGCCGCACTCGTTGCAGAAGTCTGCGAAGTTGGCGAACTGCAGCTTCTGCGCGATGGCGAGCGTGCCGTCCTGTCGCGCGGTCCACGCGCCGCCCACCTGCGAGACCTTCAGCACCGGCTGCTCGGTGGCGGGCAGGACGAAGGTGAAGTTGGCGGCGTTGGGGCACACCGGCACGCACTTGGAGCAGGTCACGCAGTCAAACAGCGCCAGGTGACTGCCCAGCTTGCGCGGCGCCTTGCTGTTGCTCTTGGAGGCGTAGCGCGCGTCCGTGGTCACCTTGGGCACGTGCTGCTCGGTGTTGAGCAGCGCGGTGGCGTCGGCCCAGCGCTGCACCAGCTCGGCGCCGCCGGCGCCGGCCGCGGCCACCAGGTCGTCGCCGGCGGTCAGCGCGGCGGCCAGGCTCGCCCGCGTGGGCTCGTCGAGCCCGGCGAGCTGCGCCAGCGCCTGCGCGCCCTGGCCAAAGGCGGAGATCACGTACTCCGCGATGGTGCGCGCGCGAAGCTTCGCCATGCGCGCCAGCAGCGGCTCGAAGTACTTGCTCGCGCGGGCGTAGCCGCCGGGCTGCAGCAGATCGCTGCACACGGTGACCGGCACCAGCCCCAGCGCCACCGCGTCCGCGAAGTTGCCGCGGTCGATGCCGGCGGAGAACGAGATCGGGAAGCGCGCGCCGAAGACCGCGCGGAACGCCTGCACCAGGTTCATCGCCAGCACGTGCAGCGGCGGGCCGGAGAGGTACATCTCCTTCTCGCTGGCCGGGAAGAAGCTGCGGCGGTTCTCGACGATGAGCGTGTTGGTGAACTTGACGCCGAACGACAGCCCCAGGGAGCGCGCCTGGTCGCCCAGGCGCGTCACGAAGCCCTCCATCTGCGACCAGCTCGCGTCGCGCTCGAAGGCGCTGTCTGGGACGTGGATGTCGCCATACCCGAGCTGGCCGTGCAGCAGCTCGCGCAGGCGGGTGGGGCCAAGCAGCATCGGGTTGAGCTTGACGTTGCAGTGCAGGTGGTTGTGCTCCAGCAAGAACGCCAAGATCTTCTCGATCTCGTCGGGCGGACAGCCGTGGAAGGTGGAGAGCGTCAGCGTGTCAGACAGCTTGGTGGCGAAGTCCAGGTCGCGGTACGCCGCGTACTCGGCGGGGATCTCCGCGCGCAGCCGGTCGACCATGGCGGTGGCGTCCTGCAGCCCGGCGATGAAGCGCTGGATCTTCTCGCTCTGGATGCCGGCCAGATCGTAGCCCACGCTCATGTCATAGATGACGCGGTCAAAGCCCGCGGCCATCGGCAGCTTGCCGCTGGCCCGCAAGATCTCGATCATCATCGAGCCCTTGACGTACTCCTCGAGAGACTCTTCGAGCCGCAGCTCCTGGCTCCACTCGACGTTGTAGCCGACCGTCTGCATGTCGATGCAGGGCCGCGGGATCTGCAGATCGTCGCGGATCTGGACGGTCTTTAGCTCCATGACCCGGCACCCGGCCAGGTAGGACAGCACCAGGTTCTGCGCCATCTGGGTCTGCGGGCCGGCCGCCGGGCCAAGCGGCGCCGAGGGCAGGTGGCCGTGGAAGCGCACGGACAGGTCGCGCTCCGCGCTGCCGAAGAACCCCTTGTCGAGCGGGAGATCGAAGATCGAGGAGCGCTCGTCGGCCTCGCGCAGCACACGGCGCACGAGCGCGGAGAATGGATATGGGCGAAGCTCTGCCATGGGTCTGGGGATGGTACCCGCTGGCGCCGCGCTCGTCTGCTGGAACCCGGTGTCTCGTGCAGTCCTCGTTCAAGGCGAGCCGATCACCACCTTGAAGTCGGTGCCGGCGCCGGCGGTGCGGCTGAGGATGATGTACGTCTCCTCGGTCACGTCCAGGCTGATGGACGCCGTGGTCTCGTTGGCCAGCAGCGGGCCGCAGACAAAGGACCTCGTGAGGTCGGTCGGACAGCCGGTCCCCACCGAGTACGCGCCGTAGAACTGCGCGTCGAAGCGGAGCTGCAGGTTGGTCGCCGCAGACGAGAACCGCAGCATGACCTCTGGACCTTCCCCGCACGTGGCCACCGCGATCAGATCGTCCTTTGCGCCGGCGGTGGTCCCGGCGACGACCTGGGTGCTCGGCGTGAGGAGCTGCGCCGTGTCGCAGCGATCGTGGAGCTTGCTGCCGCCGTTGCCGCCGCCGCCGCCGCCGTTGCCGCCGCCGTTGTCGCCGCCGTTCTCCAGGTCCTCGTCATCGACCACCGGATCGAAGTCCATGCGGCCGCAACCCACGGGCAGCGACAGGAGCAGGAGCCATAGGCATCTCATGATGTCCTTGTACGCGGGGCGGCCTGCCAAGCTCGACATCACTTCGACATCGCCTCGACATCCCCCGCCTGGCGGCTCGACGTGGGCACCAAATCGGTGGGCTCGCTCACTCGTCGACCACCCGGAGGTCAACGCCGCCGCCTCCCTGCTATGCTCTCTGGCCATGTCAGCTCTCGAGCCCGCGCGCATCGCTGTCCTCACCGTCTCTGACACTCGTACGCTCGCCGATGATCGTTCGGGCGCGCTCATCGCCGAGACCCTGGCGGCGGCCGGCCACGTCATCGCGGCGCGCGCCATCGTCAAGGACAACCGCGACACCATCCGCGCGCAGCTCGCCGCCTGGATCGATGATCCGGCGATCGACGTTGTCATCACCACCGGCGGCACCGGCGTCACGCCGCGCGATGTTACGCCGGAGGCGCTCGCGCCGCTCATCACCAAGTCCATCCCTGGCTTTGGCGAGCTGTTTCGCTGGCTCTCGTTTGCCGAGATCGGCACCTCCACCATCCAGAGCCGCGCCGAGGCGGCGCTGTGCAAGGACACCTACGTGTTCCTGCTGCCCGGCTCGACTGGCGGCGTCAGGCTGGCGGTGGAGAAGATCTTGCTGCAGCAGCTCGACTCACGTCACCGCCCCTGCAATTTCATGATGCTCTTGCCGCGCATCCGCGGCGAGCGCGAGGACTGACCGCCGCGGCGCGGTGGGTTTACGGCCCACACGCTGGCGCTTTGCGCGACGTGCCCGTGCCTGGCGCGAGAAAGTGAGGTACCGTCGAGCCTGCATGGCCAGCTCGCTCGACTTCGCCCTCCAGCGCTCGCTCGCGATTCGGCTCAACCTGCAGATCAGCCTGTCTTCGCTGCCCATCGTCGAAGAGTGGATGGACATCCACCTGGATCGATGGCTCGAGCACAACCCGATGCCGCCGGACATGCCCAACGGGCAAGAGGTGTCGTATTCGGTCATGCTCGGCACCGACCTGCGGCGGATGTGGTGGGGCGCCTGGGGCGACCCGCGCGGCTTCGTGCCGCGGATGGCGGACTACTTCAAGCTCTGCAACATCGACAAGAGCGACGCCGCCGTCCTCGATCAGCTCGGCGTCGCGCTGGAGCCGACCTCCGTGGGCTCGTGGATCGCGGTGTGGGGCGGCAAGGTCGTCACCGGCTGGCACTTCACGGACCCGCACCCCTGGACCCAGGTGGAGCCGGCGTTTGGCACGCACGAGGCCAAGTTCCAGCTCAAGAAGTGGGTCGAGGATCACCGCGTCGAGCGCATCGAGCGGTTCTCCCAGGCCATCGGCGAGGGCGCGTTCTCGGAGCTCGAGCTCGGCCTCGCTGGCGACACCATCATGGAGCAAGTGGAGCAAGCCTCTGCGGCCTTCGCTCACTTCACCGGGGCGCCGCTCGATGACAAGCTCCGCCGCCACCTGTGCAGCGGACAGCCCGGCGCGGGGCTGGTGGTTCGCATCCGCGGCGGCAAGGTGACCCGGGTGGCGGTGACGGTGCCGGCGCTGTCGCTCGACGCGGTGGAGCGGCTGAGCACCGACGCCGGCTGCATCGTCGAGGGCAAGCTCGGGCGGGTGTGCAGCGCCATCGGCAGCGGGCTGGCTTGTGTGGCGTACGCGCGGGCTGGCGAGCGCGCCGGCGTCGACGTGTTCCTCGAGCCCACGGACGCCAAGCCGCGCGGCGACGACGACGCCAAGGCTCCGGACGGCGCCGCGGAACCGCCCAATTGACGCGCGCGCCAGCGCCGTCGTCCGCTTCGCGAAGCGAGCGCCCGTGACGCAACGAGAAGCGCTCCTGCTCGCCACCGACAACGCGCTCCTGGCGCAGTGCGAGGTCGATCGATATCGAGCCTCGGGCCCAGGGGGCCAGCATCGCAACAAGACCGAGAGCGCGGTGCGGATCCGACACCTGCCGACCGGGGTGTCCGCCATCGCCGAGGAGAGCCGCTCGCAGGCCGAGAACAAGGCCATCGCGCTGCGGCGGCTGCGCGCCCAGCTCGCGCTGCGGCACCGCGAGCCGGTGGCGCTGGAGGCCTTCGCGCCGTCGCCGCGCCTGGCGGCGATGGTGGCGGGCGGCGCGGCCCCGCTGGGCGAGAAGACCCGGCAGACCCCGGAGTTCTGGATCGCCATGGGCGAGCTGCTCGATCTCTTCCTGGCCGATGCGTGTGAGGTTCGCGCCACCGCGGCGCGGCTGGGCATCGGCAGCGCCGCGCTGTCCAAGCTGCTCTTGCGCGATGACGCCGTGGCCAAGGTGGTCAACGAGGAGCGCGCGCAGCGCGGCATGCGACCGATGCGGTGAGCCCCCGTGCGCACCTCGCCGCACCTGCGAGCCCCGGCTTGGGTGGGGCGCCTTGCACTTCGCCTGGGGGGATGCTGGACGGCGTACACGAACCGGCGCATTGTGATGGGCGTCAGCGTCGCCTGGCCCGCAGCGGGCGGACCGTCACCCGATGGTCAGATGATCAGATGAGCAAGGTCGACCGCATGCCAAAGGTCAAACGCCGTCTCTTGCTGGGCTGCTACCTCACCTTCCTGCTGGTGCCGCTGTACTGGCTGCTGGTGATGTCGCTCAAGACCAACGAGGAGATCCTCGGAGAGCTCACGCTCTTCCCCAGCGACCCGACGCTCGCCAACTACCGCACCATCCTGGGCGATAGCTCCTGGTACATGGGGTACGTCAACTCGCTGCAGTACGTCACCATCAACACCGTGCTCTCGCTGGTGGTGGCGCTACCTGCGGCGTATGCCTTCTCGCGATACCAGTTCATCGGTGACAAGCACCTGTTCTTCTGGCTGCTGTCCAACCGGATGGCGCCTCCGGCGGTGTTCTTGCTGCCGTTCTTCCAGCTCTACTCGAGCGTGGGGCTCTTTGACACGCACATCGCCGTCGCGCTCGCGCACACGCTGTTCAACGTGCCGCTGGCGGTGTGGATCCTCGAGGGCTTCATGTCGTCGGTGCCGCGCGAGATCGACGAGATGGCGTACATGGACGGCTATCGCTTCCCCACGTTCTTTGTGCGCATCTTCTTGCCGCTCATCCGCGCCGGGGTCGGCATGGCCGCGTTCTTCTGCTTCATGTTCAGCTGGGTCGAGCTGCTGCTGGCCCGCACCCTGACCACCACCAACGCCAAGCCCATCGCCGCCACCATGACGCGCACGGTGAGCGCGGCTGGGATGGACTGGGGAGTCCTGGCCGCCGCTGGCGTGCTCACGCTGGTGCCCGGCGCGCTGGCCATCTGGTTCGTGCGCAACCACATCGCCAAGGGCTTCGCCCTGGGGAGGGTGTGATGCGCTGGATGGAGTGGACCGCGCAGACCGCCGTGTTCTTCGGCGTCATCATCGGCGCCATCGTCGCCCTCCTGGTCTGGGAGCTGCGCTCGCCCACGGTGGAGCGGCGTGGCCTCCTGCCCATGCCCACCACCCGCGGTGATCGGTTCTTCATCGGCCTGCTCGCCTCGGCGTTCGTCCACATGGCGTGGCTCGGGCTCACCGCCACCACGCCCTGGCTCGCCTCCGCGCTCTCGCTCGCGCTCATGGCCGCCATCGGGCGGTGGGGTTAGCCATGGCGCTGGTGCTCGAGAGCGTCGGCAAGAAGCTCGGGGGCGAGGTCCACCTGCACCCGCTCGATCTGACCCTGCAGCCTGGCACCATGAACGTCCTGCTCGGGCACACCGGGGCCGGCAAGACCAGCCTCCTGCGGGTGCTCGCCGGCCTCGACCGGCCCACCTCCGGCAAGCTGCTGCGCGATGGCAAGGACGTCACGCGCGCGACGGCTCGCGAGCGCTCGGTGGCCATGGTGTATCAGCAGTTCATCAACTACCCCTCGCTCACCGTGCGCGCCAACATCGCCTCGCCGCTGCGCAAGCGGAGCGCCGCGGAGATCGCCGGCCGCGTGCGCGAGCTGGCGCAGCAGCTCCGCATCGAAGAGCTGCTCGACCGCTTGCCCGGGCAGCTCTCGGGCGGGCAGCAGCAGCGGGTGGCGATCGCGCGCGCGCTGGCCAAGGGGGCGGACCTCTTGCTCCTGGACGAGCCGCTGGTCAACCTCGACTACAAGCTGCGCGAGGAGCTGCGCGATGAGCTGCGCCTGCTGTTTGGCGCGGCGGGCGCCTCGGCGCAGGCGGCCAGTCGGGCGGCCGGTCACGCCGCCACGGTGGTCTACGCCACCACCGACCCCGCGGAGGCGCTGTCGCTGGGCGGCACCACGGTGGTGCTGCACCAGGGCCGGGTGCTGCAGCACGCGCCGGCGCTGCAGGTCTATCACCGGCCGGCCTCGCTCGAGGCCGCGCGCGTGGGCAGCGATCCGCCGCTCAACGTCTTCGCGGGCCGCGTGCGCGACGGCGCCATCGAGCTCGGCGAGTCGCTGGGCGGCGCGGCGCGCGTGCCGCTGGCCGGGCATCCGCACCTGGCGCGGCTGCCCGAGGGCGAATACCAGCTCGGCCTGCGCGCCAGCGATTGCCGGCTGCGACCGCAGGCGGCGAGCGATCTGCCGGTCCGCGTGCAGGTGGAGCTGCGCGAGATCACCGGCTCGGAGAGCTTCGTGTACGTCCGCGCAGCGGACACCGCCAGCCAGCTCATCGTCCACCAGGACGGCATCGCGGATTGCCAGCTCGACGAGGCGCTCACCATCCACCTGGATCCGCGCCGGCTCCTGGTGTTCGCCAAGGACGGCGGCGCGCTCGTCTCGTCCTATCACGAGGGGCCCTAGCCATGGCCGAGCTGGTCTTGCAGGGGGTCTCGCACAGCTACGAGCTGGCGCGCGGCGCCTCGGCGGTGGCGCGCAAGAAGCCGCCCGCGTTCGCGCTGCGCGAGCTGGACCTGCGCTGGCGCGACGGCGGCGCCTATGCGCTCTTGGGCCCAAGCGGCTGCGGCAAGTCCACGCTGCTTGGGATCCTCTCTGGCCTCCTGCGGCCCACCAGCGGCCAGGTCCTCTTCGATGGCAAGGACGTGACCGAGCTGTCGAGCCGCGAGCGCAACGTGGCGCAGGTGTTCCAGTTCCCCGTCGTGTACGACACCATGACCGTGCGCGACAACCTGGCCTTCCCGCTGCGCAACCGCGGCCTGTCTTCGCAGCACATCGCCCAGCGGGTGCGCGACGTCGCCGACGCGCTGGAGCTTGGGCCCGCGCTGGACAAGCGCGCCACCCGGCTGACCGCGGACGAGAAGCAGATCCTCGCGCTGGGGCGCGGCCTGGTGCGCGAGGACGTGGCGGCCATCTTGTTCGACGAGCCGCTCACCGTCATCGACCCGCACCGCAAGTGGATGCTGCGGCGCAAGCTCAAGGAGATCCACCGCCAGTTTCGCCACACCCTCATCTACGTCACCCACGATCAGACGGAGGCGCTGACCTTCGCCGACGAGGTCGTGGTCATGAGCACCGGCGCGGTGCTGCAGCGCGGGACCCCCGAGGAGCTGTTCCTGCGCCCAGCCCACACGTACGTCGGCACCTTCATCGGCTCGCCCGGCATGAACCTGCTGCCATGTCAGCTCGTCACCCGCGACGCGCAGGTCTGGGCCAAGGTCGGCGGACACGAGCTCGGGCTCGGCGACGGCGTCCGCGCCGCGCTGGCCCAGCGGGCGGGCGAGTCGCCGCGCCTGGAGCTGGGCATCCGGCCGGAGCACGTGACGCTCGAGCCCGGCGACGGCGCCGCGGGCGTGCCGCTCGAGGTGACGGCGATCGAGGATCACGGTCGGTTTCGCATCGTGGTCGGCAAGCTCGGCGGCGAGGCCGTCGAAGGCGGCCCGCTGGTGGTCAAGGCGCGGCTGCCAGGTGGCGAGCCAGCCGCGGCGGCGGTGGGCCAGACCGTGCGCGTGCGCTTCGCGGCGGACCGCGTGTGCTTGTATGAACAGGGCCACCTGGTCGCGGCGGCGCCGCTGCCGGCCCCTCCACCACCGTCCCTGGCCGCGGCGAGCGACGCCGCGGAGGCCTCGCCATGATCGACAAGACCCCCAACAACAAGGCCTGGCTCTTCGTCTTGCCGATGGCGATGCTGGTCGCGTTCAGCGCCATCGTCCCGCTCATGACGGTGGTGAACTACTCCGTGCAGGACATCCTGGGGCCCAACGTGCGCGTGTACGTGGGGTTCGAGTGGTTCCGCAAGGTGCTGCGAGATCCGGAGCTGCACGCGGCGTTCTTGCGTCAGCTCCTGTTCTCGTTCTCGGTCCTCCTGATCGAGCTGCCGCTGGGCCTTGGGGTGAGCCTGTTGATGCCCCGCCGGGGCTGGGCGGTGTCGGCCACCCTGGTGGTGCTGGCGCTGCCGCTGCTCATCCCGTGGAACGTCGTCGGGACCATCTGGCAGATCTTCGGGCGCACCGACATCGGCATGGGCGGCGCGGCGCTGACTGGACTCGGCGTGGACTACAACTACACGCTGGATCGGGTCGATGCCTGGCTGACCGTGCTGGTCATGGACGTGTGGCACTGGACCCCGCTGGTGGCGCTGCTCTGCTACTCCGGCCTGCGCGCGATTCCGCCGGCGTACTATCAGGCGGCGGCGATCGACGGCGCCTCCGCCTGGTCCGTGTTCCGCTACATCCAGCTCCCCAAGCTCAAGAACGTGCTGGTCATCGCCGTGCTGTTGCGCTTCATGGACAGCTTCATGATCTACACCGAGCCCTTCGTGGTGACCGGCGGCGGCCCCGGCAACAGCACCACCTTCCTCAGCCAGTTCTTGACCCGGCTGGCGGTGGGGCAGTTCGATCTGGGCCCGGCGGCGGCGTTCTCTCTCATCTATTTCGTCTTCATTCTGTTCTTCTGTTACGTCTTCTACACTGTGGTTAACCGCATCGGACAAGGATGAGCTCATGCAGAATCGAACATCGCTTTCGAAATGGCAGCAGCGAGGATGGCGGAGGGGCCTGGCGGCCGGATTGACGACCGGGCTCGTGGTCACGCTGGCGCTCGGCGCCGGCTGCAAGAAGAAGAAGGCCGATGGCGAGGCCCCCAAGGGCTCGGGCGCCGCCGCCAAGCCTCCTGCCGAGGACCGCAGCGCCGCCCTCGAGAAGTGGCTCGCCGAGTTTCAGCCCAGCACGCTGACTCGCGACCAGCAGCTCGCCGAGCTCAAGTGGTTCCAGGAGGCCGCCAAGCCGTTTGCCGGCATGGAGATCAAGGTGGTCTCCGAGACCATCGACACCCATGTCTATGAATCCAAGACGCTCGCGGCGGCGTTCTCCGAGATCACCGGGATAAAGCTCACCCACGACATCATCCAGGAGGGCGATGTCATCGAGAAGCTGCAGACCCAGATGCAGTCCGGGCAGAGCGTCTATGACATGTACGTCAACGACACCGATCTCATCGGTACGCACTATCGCTATGGCACCGCGGTGGCGCTGAGCGACTTCATGACAGGGGAGGGCAAGGACGTCACCTTGCCGACCCTCGACGTCGACGACTTCATCGGCAAGAGCTTTGGCACCGGCCCCGACGGCAAGCTGTATCAGCTTCCGGACCAGCAGTTCGCCAACCTGTACTGGTTCCGCTACGACTGGTTTAACCGCGAAGATCTGAAGCAGAAGTTCAAGGCCAAGTACGGCTATGAGCTCGGCGTGCCGGTCAACTGGTCCGCCTACGAGGACATCGCCGACTTCTTCACCAACGAGGTCAAGGAGCTCGACGGCCAGAAGGTCTATGGCCACATGGACTATGGCAAGAAGGACCCGTCGCTTGGCTGGCGCTTCACCGACGCCTGGTTGTCGATGGCGGGCGTCGGCAGCAAGGGCTTGCCCAACGGCAACCCGGTGGACGAGTGGGGCATCCGGGTGGAGAACTGCCAGCCCGCCGGTTCGTCGGTGAGCCGCGGCGGTGAGGCCAACAGCCCGGCCGCGGTGTACTCGCTGGTCAAGTACATCGACTGGCTCAAGAAGTACGCGCCGCCGGAGGCAGGTGGCATGACCTTCTCCGAGGCTGGCCCGGTGCCGGGCCAGGGCAAGATCGCGCAGCAGATCTTCTGGTACACCGCCTTCACCGCCGCGCTGGCCAAGCCGGGCCTGGCCGTGGTCAACGAGGACGGTACGCCGAAGTGGCGCATGGCGCCGTCGCCGCATGGGCCGTACTGGGAGAAGGGCATGAAGCTCGGGTACCAGGACGCTGGTGGCTGGACCATGCTCTCGAGCACCCCGCTCGATCGCCGCAAGGCGGCGTGGCTGTACGCGCAGTTCACGGTGGCCAAGTCGGTCTCGCTCAAGAAGTTCTTCGTCGGCCTCACGCCCATCCGCAAGTCGGACATCGACTCGGAGGCGGTCACCAAGGAGGCGCCCAAGTACGGCGGCCTCATCGAGTTCTATCGCAGCTCCGCGCGCAACCTGTGGACGCCCACGGGCACCAACGTGCCGGATTACCCCAAGCTGGCTCAGCTCTGGTGGCCAAACATCAGCGAGGCGGTCACCGGGGCGCTGGCGCCGCAGGCTGCGATGGACAAGCTGGCCAAGGAGATGGATGACGTGCTGTCCCGGCTCGAGCGCGCCGGCATGAAGAACTGCCCGCCCAAGCTCAATCCGGAGAAGCCCGCGGCGGAGTGGCTCGGCGCACCCAATGGGCCCAAGGCCAAGCTGGCCAACGAGAAGCCCAAAGGTGAGACAATGCCTTACGAGCAGCTCCTGGAGTCCTGGAAGTAGGAAACCCACCGCACGGCTGTGCGGCGGATAGACATTTGTAGTTCGCGCTGCAGAAGCGGCGAACCATCTACGGCGCTCCGCGAGGTGCAAGGAGTGGAGCGCCGCTGCAGCCGCCGCGCTGTGCGCACCGCGTCATCGTAGCATTCTCCGTCGATGGCGTGAGAACGGACGGGCCCTCGCTGATGTGGCCGGCGCGCTGCGAATTCTGTATGGCAATTGCAGAAGCAATTAACATGCTCTATGTGCAGAGTTTGTGCAGCCTGGACTAGAGATCTGCGATAGTGGCCATACTGTAAAATTGTATTTGACGCGGACGCCGCGATTCGCGAATCTGCCTTTCCCCAGGAGGTGCTCGTGAAGCGTTTCGCATGTGCGTTTATTTCCTTCGCCGCTGCCGCATCGTGTTTTCCATCCGAGGATCCCGCTGCCCCCATCTCGTTTCAGCAGGGGGATCCGGAGTCGCTGAGGCTCGCCGAGCAGCTCGCGCGCGAGCACCTGGCTCGCACCGAGCCGGAGCTGGCTCGCACCCTGCGCACCCGGCGGGTGGACATCGATGAGCTGGGTCAGGCTCACACGCGCCTGGTGCAGACCGTCAACGGGATCCCCGTCTTCGGCGCCGAGGCGGTGGTGAACCTGGACGAGACCGGCGCGCTGCGGAACGTGAGCGAGCACCTGTCGCGCGATCTTCGCGTGGACACGGTCGCCAAGCTCGACGCCGCCGCGGCGATCGCCGCGGCTAGCAAGCTGCAGGGCCTCCTGCCGATGACGGCGCGCTCGCAGGCTGACCTCATGATCCTCGCCGGCAACCGCAAGGAGCGGCTGGCCTATCGCGTCCAGTTCGACTTCTGGAACGAAGGCGAGCCGCAGCGTCCGGTGGTCTTCGTCGACGCCAAGAACGGCGAGATCCTGTGGAGCTACGACAACCTGCAGACCGCGCGTAACCGCGAGGTCCACAACCTGAACCACGGCACCGCGCTGCCCGGCCCCATCGCCCGCGTGGAAGGTGGCGCTGCCACCGGCGACAACGACATCGACGTCAACTACGCCCTCCTTGGCTGGACCTACGACTGCTACGCCGGGCTGTATGCTCGCGACTCGTTCGACAACGCTGGCGCCAAGCTCATCAGCTCGGTGCACTACAGCAACAACTACGTCAACGCGTTCTGGAACGGGACGCAGATGGTGTACGGCGACGGCGACAACGTGAACTCGCGCAGCCTCGCCATCTCCATGGACGTGACCGCGCACGAGCTGACCCACGCGGTCACCGAGCGCACCTCGAACCTCACCTACTCCGGTGAGTCCGGCGGCCTCAACGAGGCGATGTCCGACATCTTCGGCAACGTCTGTGAGTGGTACCGCGACAACGCGGGCAACGTGAACGGCCCGACGTCTCCGAACAACTACCTGGTCGGCGAGGAGATCTGGCTGGCGGATCCGGCGCTGCGCTTCATGGCAGACCCGGTGCTCGACGGCGTCTCGCTCGACTTCTGGACCTCGAGCGCGGGCAACGTGGACGTCCACTACAGCTCGGGCATCGCGAACCTGGCGTTCTACCTGCTGGCGCAGGGCGGCACGCACCCGCGCGGCAAGTCTCCGCAGGCGGTGACCGCCATCGGCATCCGCGACGCGGGCGCCATCTTCTACCGCGCCAACTCCACCTACCTCGTGCCCAGCAGCAACTTCGCCGACGCGCGCGCCGCCACCGTGCGGGCCGCCACCGACCTGTTCGGCGCTGCCTCGCAGCAGGTCGCGCAGACCAACAACGCCTGGACGGCCGTCGGCGTGCTGCCACCGCCCGACTACGTCGTGATCGACACCAAGACCGGGCTCGCCTCGTCCACCACGCTGTCCTTCAGCTATCCGGCCAACGGCGCTTCGGCGATGAAGTTCGTGACCTCCGGCGGCACCGGCGACGCGGACCTCTACGTGCGCTTCGGCGCCCCGCCCACGCTCACCGCGTATGACTGCCGCCCGTACAGCTCGGGGAACGCCGAGACCTGCGAGTTCAACCCGGCGCAGAGCGGCACGTACTACGTCATGCTGAACGCCTACACCGCGTTCTCCGGCGTGACCCTCACCGTGAGCGCCGCCGACGCTGGCTCGCCCACCACCGAGACCTCTTGCACCGACGGCGTGGACAACGACGGCGACACCGCGATCGACTGCGCTGACAGCGACTGCAGCGCCGATCCGGCGTGCGCCCCGCCCGCTGACTGGGTGGTCATCTCCAACACCAACTTCGAGGCCGGCGTGGGCCCGTACACGCTCGGTGGCACGGACGCCTCGCGCATCAGCGGCAGCTTCGCCAACAGCCCGACCTTCAGCATCCGGCTGCGCGATGACACCACCACGTCGGTGTTCACCACCACCACCGGCATGAACCTGGCCGGCAAGACCATGCTGCGCATCCAGTACAGCGCGATCGCCAACAGCATGGAGACCGGCGAGTCGTACTTCGTCGAGGTCCAGGTCAACGGCGGCGCCTGGCAGGCGGCGGGCAGCTTCGCCTCCGGCTCGGGCTTCACCAACAACGTGCGCCAGAACAAGGATCTGCAGGTGACGCTCGCGGGCACCACCAACGTCAAGGTCCGCTTCCGGCTCGACGGCTCCGCTGACAACGATCAGGTCTACTTCGACGACGTGATCGTCTCGGCGAAGTAAGCGCAGGCTTCAGGCGCTGCATCGCTGCGCGGGAGAGCCCGCGCACGGCAACCCGGGCGGGGCGACTCGCTCGGGTTTCGCCGTTTCGGCGGCCTGATCGCAGGCTAGCTGGCCGGCACCTTGGCCAGCAGCGCCTCCAGCGCGCTCACCTGCAGGCCGGCCGCGCGACCTCGCTCGATGGTGCGGCGCACGATGTGCCGCGTCTGCGCGCCCACCTTGGTGAAGTGGATCCGCAGGTAGGGCTCCAGCGGAAATGGCACCACGTGCGGCGCCACCCGCAGCACGATCCGCAGCGGCAGGGGGCGCACCGCGAGGCGCACGCCCAAGGGCGCGCGGCCAAAGCTCTGCGCGGTGATGGCGATGGCCTGGCGCGCGCCAGCGCAGGCCGCCTCCAGGCTCGCGGGGCGCGCCAGCTCGCGCAGCGACCAGCCGCAGGACTCCAGGGCCAGCAGGATCGCCATGAACGTGCTGCTGAGGAAGGCGCCCTTGGCGGGGACATCGGCGTGCGCGCCAGCAGGGAGCTTGCCGGCGCGCAGCGCGGCGATGACCGCGTCTCGCGCCTCGGCAGGGCCGGAAAACAGGCACGGCGATCCGGGCGGGTACCAAACCGTGGTCCCCTCGGGCCCATCGTCAGGCTGCCCCACCAACGGGGCCTGATACGCCACGATGGAAAGCAAGCCCGACACCAGGCGCTGGGGCGCCGCGCCAGCGGCCAGGAGGAGCTCTCGATCTCCAGGGCTGGGCGTCAGGCAGACGAGGACGGCGTCACCGACCGCGGACACGAGCGCATCGAGCCAGGGGCGAGCGAGCCCGGTTGACGGGATCGCCAGGTACACCTGATCGAAGCGGCGCGCGGCGACCTCCTCGGCGCTGCACACCACCGCGGTCGGCCTCGGCGCGTGGAGCTGTCTGCGCTTGCGGCTGCGCAGGTGGGTGAGCGCAGCCCCGCGCGCAGCCTCCGCTCGGTAGCGTTCTCGGACGTAGAAGGTCACGTTGGCGCCGCCGCGCGCCAGGTGGTGCCCGTAGACCTGTCCGACCGCGCCAGCCCCCACCACCAGCACCTCGAGCGCGCTCACCGTGCCAGCTCGCGCAGGGCTCGGGGTGGCAGCAGGGCGCAGAGCGTCATGCCGCCCGCCACCGCGCTGCCGCGCAGCACGGTGACGCTGCCCTTCTTGAGCTCGAGGCCCTCTCCTGCGCTCGCCGTGCCGGCGGTCAGGAGGCCGATCAGCTCTCCCAGGAAAGGCTCATGGCCCACCACCGCGGCGGCGAGGCGCGCCGCTTCGGGGAGCGCCCCCAGCTCGGCGAGCTGCGCGAGCAGCTCGGGGCCTGGTGACTGGCACAGCAGGGAGGTGGCGAGGTGCGGCGCGTCGCGGTCGCGCAGCGGCCGCAAGAGCTCCGCGGTGGCCGCGGCGCGGGTCCACGGGCTGTGGAGCACCGCGCCAAGGCGCATGTCCAACCTGCTCATGCCGCGAACGCAGAGCCGAAACCGCCGGATCCCCTTGCGCGTCAGCGGACGGCTCGCGTCGTCACCTTCTGGCGCAGGATCTGCCGCGATCGCGTGCCGGATCACCAGTAGCTGCATGCGCGCATGCTACCGCGCAAGAGGCGTGACGCACGTCGTAGCCAGGCCACGTCTACGCGCCGCGTGCCACAGGATCCTCGCCAAAAACGCTGGAAATGGCGAACGCATCGGAGGACAGTGGCTGGTGAGTCTCGTGCGCAGGAGCTGGCGAGACCATTTCCCCGGAGCCGTCCCGTGTTGACCCGCAGCGCTTCGTCAGTTGCGTGCTCACCTGGCGTCCGCCCCAGGCGCGGCGCCGAGGCCAGCGCCGCGGTTCGCCCGCGCCGGGCGCAGCGGGTGCGTCGGGGGCAGCGGGTGGGCCGGGGGCGGCGCCGGGCGGCCGCTGCCAGAGGCCTGCCATGACCGACGTCGGCGCTGGCTCGGCTGCGGACTACGAGCTCCTGGACAAGTGGCGCGCAGGCGAAGACGGCGCGGGGCAGGAGCTGTTCGCGCGGCACTTCGACAGCATCTACGGGTTCTTCGAGACCAAGTGCGAGAGCGACGCCGACGAGCTGGTGCAGGCGACGTTCCTTGCTTGCTTGCGCGCCAAGGAGCAGTTTCGCAAGGAGTCGAGCTTCCGGACCTACCTGTTCACCATCGCGCGCAATGAGCTCTATCGCGTGCTGCGCGCCCGCCAGCGCGACGGCCAGCGCCTGAACTTCGAGCTGTCATCGATCGCGGAGCTCGTGTCCACGCCGGGCACTCGCCTCGGCAGAAACCAGGAGCACCAGCGGCTGGTGCAGGCGATGCGGAGCTTGCCGGTGGATCAGCAGACCTTGCTCGAGCTGCACTACTGGGAGGAGCTGGAGATTGGAGATCTGGCGGAGGTGTTCGACGCGCCAGCGGTGACGATCCGCACCCGCTTGCATCGAGCCCGCAAGGCGCTTCGCGACGTGATGCTCAAGACCGAGGGCGCCACGCTTGGCAAGGCCCTGGAATCCCTGGAGAGCATGGACGTCTGGGCCAAGAACGCGACCCGAGCGTTGCGGTAGCTCGCCTTGGTCTGTCCCCTGGTGGCGCGCGGCGGTCGGGATCTGCGGTCGCGTAAGCTACTGTGCGTAAAAGATATTTTTTGGTATCTCCGGTTGCTCGGATTTTCTTAAAATATCCGGGAACACATGGGCGGGTAGGTCCTCTATCAGGACACCTCGCCCCACCGCGAGGGCATCAAGGAGACTCTGGAAATGCACCTTCGCCATGTTGCAGTCGCCGCGCTCGCAGTATTTACAGGTGCTTGTGAGTTCGAGGTGAGCTCGGTCGAGCAAGCGCTGGTGGCTTGCCCAAACTGGGCTTGCGCGCAGAACAACCCGACCCTGAACAATCGGAATTTCCATGAGCTGGCGGAGGATGGGACGGCCAACGCCGAGGGCTTTCAGCTCGGGCCGATGGTCAAGGATGGCGTGTCGTACCGGGTGCGCGTGGTTGGCACCCGGCTCACCGGCTACAGCCGGCTGAACACGATCAGCGGCGCCGCCCTGGTGGGGGCCTACTTCTATGTCGTCGATCAAGGGCAGCACGTCCTCCGCGTCAACATCAACGGCATCGCCGCGGTGCCGGTGTGGGCCGGGCCCAAGAAGGGCGAGCTGCTCGAGTCCTACCGGCTCGAGTGGTCCGATCCGGTCGCCGACCGCATCCAGAACCTGTGCTCCACGCCGCCGCTGGAGAAGCCGCAGGGCTCCGAGCTGCTCGGGCAAAAGGGCGACTACACCCTGGTGTTCGAGAACGCTCGGTACGACGCCAAGGCCAAGACGGTGCTGCCAGGCGACCGCAACTGGTTCAACATCGGCTGCGCCGGGCACGCGCTGTCCAAGCTGCTGCTCACGGGGCATCACCCGCTGACCGGCAGCGCCAAGGTCATCGAGCAACAGGCCACCCTGAAGATGCTGGTCGCCGACTACTGCGGCGACGGCACGCCGTTCACCGTCGGCGGCGAGCCGCTGTACTGGACCAGCTCCAATGGGTACATGCCGTTCTTCGCCAATCCGGAGACGCTGGAGGCGCGATGGAACGAGCACGGCGCGGTCTGCATCGGGCAGCCGCGGCTCAAGACCACCAAGAGCACGATCGCCCAGCAGACCTTCCCCAGCATCGACGCGGCGATCGATGAGCAGTGCGCGGCCACGCGGCCGCCGTCGTGCGACGACATCGACGTGAACAACTTCGACAGCGCGCTGGTGGTCAGCGGCAACCCGATCAACGAGTGAGCGGCCAGCCGCGGCCAGCCGCGGCGACTTGTGACAGCGACGATTCACGGGAACTTCCCACGCCGGCGTCGTTCCCATGGCACCCCAGACGAAAGTACGTGCGATGAACCCTGCGAAGACCCCGCTATTTTCGCTGCTTGCGCTCTCGATCGCGGCCTGCGTCAGCCCCGCTCAAGACGAGGGGCTCGGCAGCACCGAGCAGGGGCTGGTGGCGTGCCCGAACTTCGCGTGCGCCCAGAACGCGCCCACGCTCAACAATCGGCCGTTCCATGAACTGGCCGAGTCGCATCAGGCCAACTTGGAGGGCTTCTCGCTGGGCACGATGGTCAAGAACAACGCGGCGTACGCCGCCACCGTGGTGGGCTGGGAGCTGCGTGGAAGCAACCGCTACGATCAGCTCACCGGCAGCGAGCTGGTCGGGGCCTACTTCGAGATCTTGCACGCGGCGGACAGCAAGCGCTATCGCGTGGTCATCCAAGCCTATTCGCTGATGCAGATCTACGCGGGGCCGCTCAAGGGGGTGGTGATCCCGCAGTACATCCTCAAGTGGATCGAGACCACGCCGGGCGCGCCGGCCATGCACTACCAGAACCTGTGCTCCACCCCGCCGACGGACCGCCGCGAGACCCTCTTTCAGCAAGGCGAGTCGACGATCTTCTTCGAGGGCAACCGCTACGACGCGACCAGCAAGCTGGTGGCCGCCGGCGACACCAACTGGTTCAACCTGGGCTGCGCCGGCCACGTGGTGTCCAAGCTCTTTCTCACCGGGCACAGCACCCTCTCGAGCGGCGCCAGCCCGCTGAGCCTCCTCCATCAACAGACCGCGCTCAAGGCGCTGGTCGCCGACTACTGCGGCGACGGTACGCCGTTCACCGTCAGCGGCGAGCCGCTGTACTGGAAGACCTCCAACCTGTTCATGGCGTTTCAGAGCACCCCGGCCACCTTCGAGGGGCGCTGGGGCCCCATGGGGCCCGTGTGCCTCGACGAGCCGAGGCTCGTGAAATCGAGCAATCCGCTGGCCCAGGTGTTCTTCCCCGACGCACCCGACGGGACGCCCGGGGTGATCGCCGCCATGCAAGCCCACTGTCCAACGAAGATCCCGCCGCCCTGCAGCGCGGCTCCTGGCGTGTACAGCTTCGCTGGCGCGTACCTGGTCACCGCCAACCCGCCGCAGTAGTGGGCCTTCGAGGACAGCGCCAGCGCTGACCTCAGAGGCTCGCCGACAGCCGCGCGATCAGCCGGTCATAACCGCCGGCCTGCGTGTACCAGGCGATGGCCTGGTTCTGGAGCTGGCGCGCGCGCGCCGGCTCCAGCTTCATGAGCTCCATGGCCAGCTCCGCGCGCACCCTGGCCAGCCGGCGCTGGTGAAAGGCGTTGCTCTGGATCCGGTTGGTCTCCTCGATGACTGGCAACGCGGCCTCCAGCGCCGCCAGGGCGCGCCGAGGCTGTCCGGCGCGTCGCCAGGTCAGCGCCGCGAGCAGCCCGGCATCGGAGGCCCAGGTGCGTCGCCACCAGGTCTGCGACGCGCGCAGCTCGGCCGCCAGCGCGTCGAGCTCGACGGGCAGCGTCGCGTCCCCGCCGGCAAACCGCAGGTAGGCCTTGGCGATCGTCGCCTCGTCGGCCTGTGGGCCGGAGGCCACCTTCATCCAGCGCGCGGCGTCCGCGCTGTCGCCTCGCTCGTCGGCCAACCAGCCCAGCGTGTACGCGCACTCGACGACCTCTTGCCCCAGGTGCGGATGCCAGGTCAGGTAGCGATCACACGTGGTCTGGGCGCGGCTGCGCGCCAGCTCGGCGTTGGCGGTGAGCAGCACGAAGCTGGTCTGCGCGGACAACGCCAGCGGGTGCTGGGGCCCCAGCAGGCGAATGATCCGCGTGATGCCCTCGGTGAAGAGCTGCTCGGCCTCACCGGGGGCGTCCACCGCGAGCGCCAGGTTCATCGGGATGTAGGCCAGCTCGATGTTCTCGGTGGTGTCCAGGCGCGCCTCCTCCAGCGCGCGGCGGAAATAGGGCTGCGCCGTCTTGCGGTCCCCGGCCGCGAGCGCGGCTGCGCCGAGGTTGTTGTGCAAGAGCGCGCGCGGGAAGCGCCCCTCGGGGCCGAGCCGGCGGGCCAGCGCCTCGATCAGCGCCATCGTGTCTGGGTGCTCGCGCAGCCCCTCCCGGCTGCGCACGTACAGCTCGCGAGCGTAGGTCTCCACCGCCAGCGGATCATCGCCGATCTGCAGCGCGAGCTGGGTGGCCTCGTGGTGGGGCGGCAGCGGGGCGTCGGGCGCCGACTTCTGCGAGACCCGAACGATCTGCTGGGTCAAGAGGGCCTGCGCCAGCGCCGGCTGATATCCCAGCGTGCGCGCGGTCGCCACCAGGCGCGCGGCCGCCGCCGAGGCCTCCGGGCGCGCGGCGAGGCCGAGCATGCGCACGCCCTCCACCTCGCTGGTCAGCGCCGCCACCGCCGCCGCTTGTTCGGCAGCGGGCGGCGCCACCGTCGACGTCGCCGCCGAGGTCAGGCAGCGGTCGATGGCAGGGAGATCGCGGGTGGCGGCCAGCGCCGCGGGCAGCTCGCTGTCCGCCACCTTGCCCAGGACTCCGACGATGGTCGCCAGCGCCGCCTTGCCGCGGATGAGGCACGACGCGCTGCGGTCGTACATCGCGGCGGTCATCTCCTTGCGCTGGCGAGCCAGGCAGGAGGCGCGGTGCGCCTGCGCCCAGCGCTCGCCGTATTCGCGCAGGTGGCCCTCCATCCGCCCCGCCTCCTGGCTCGCGAACGGGCCGAGCGTTCGCAGGTGCGCGGCCAGGCCGCCGAGCGCGGCCGGCCCCGTCAGCCCGAGGATCTCCTCGCGCCCGCCGGTGCAGGTCGCCACCTCGGGCCCGGAGCGAGCCCGTCCCACGGCGAAGGCCGCCACCGCCAGCGCGACGGCGCCGCCGGCCACCGCGCGCCGCCGCCACAGCGTGGCAGGATCGCGATCGAGCGCTTGCAGCAGCGCCTCCATCGACGTGAACCGGCTCGAGGCCTCCATCGAGGCGCCGCGAGCCAGGATCTCCTCCAGCCAGCGTGGGATCTCGGCGTCCTTGCCCTCGCTCAGGCGTCCCAGCAAGGCTTCGCGCAGGGACACGCAGAACGCATATTGATCGACGGACGCAGTCAGGGCCTCTCCGGCGGCCTGCTCCGGCGGCATGTAGCGCGGGGTGCCGGCGCCTCGCGTGACCTCGGAGCTCCGGCCAGGTTTGCGGCGCGCGCGCTCGGGGCTCTCGGTGGCGGTGTCGGCGAGCCCGTCGACAGGCCCGTCGGTGGCCGCGTCGACAGGCCCGTCGGTGGCCGCGTCGGCGGCCGCGTCGGCGGCCGCGTCGGCGTCGCCCTTGGCAGGGGCCGGGATCACCGCGTGTTCGCGCACCAGGCCAAAGTCCAGCACGCGCACGCGGCCGTCATCCCCGACGATCGCGTTGTCTGGCTTGAAGTCGCGGTGGATGAGCCCCGCCTGGTGGGCCGCCCAGAGCCCGGCGCCCGCCTGGCGGTACACGCGCAAGAGCTCGCGGACCGAGCGAGGGGTCTGGCAGTACGCGCGCAGGTTCTTGCCGCGCACCCACTCCATCACCAGGTACACTTGCTCCTCGTAGACCCCGACGTCGAACACCGGCACGACGTTTGGATGAGACAGCTTGGCCAGCGCCTGGCCTTCGATCAGGATGCGCTCCCGCGCCGCTTGGAGCTGCGCCTTGACCAGCTTGACGGCCACTCGCCGCTCGAGCTTGGGATCCCAGGCTCCCCACACCACGCCCATGCCACCGGCGCCCACCAGCTCGAGTAGCCGGTAGCGGCCCATCGTGACCTGCTCTTGCGCGGCAAACAGTGAGCTGGCGATCTTGGCGCGCGCCACCGCGCGGGCCAGCCGGTCTCCCTCGGGGCGCCTCGGCAAGGCGTCGAGCGTCGACGCCGCGTCCAGCGCGCCGGGGGCGAGCCCGGTGGCGGCGAACGCGACCTCATCGGGCGGCGGGTCGGCGGGCGCCGCAGCCCCCGACGACGGCGCGAGGTCTGGCGCGGCACCCGACGACGGCGTGACGTCTGGCGCGGCACCCGACGACGGCGCGACGCTGTCGCGCTGCGCTGCGCGGCCGTCGTCGTCGTCGAGATCCGTGGCCATCCGACGCGAGGATATCTCGCTTGAGGCGGCTTGCGCAGGCTCAAGCGCCGCTTGCTGCCCGCGACCTGCGCCGCGAGGACGACCGCCAGCGAACCCGTGTGCGACGATGTTGCCCGCCGGGACGCTTCCCTCGAAGCGACGGCGGCGCTATGCAGGACGGGGAGGCAACGATGACAGGTCGTTTCTGGGAATCTGGTCAGCAATACTCTGGTCCTCGGATCGATCCCGCGACCGCGGCGCCTGATCCGTTCGTGCAATTCCACGCCTGGATGAGCGCGGCGGTTGAGGCGGGCCTGCCCACCCCCAACGCGATGACGTTGGCCACCGTCGACGGACGGGGCCGGCCCGCGGCGCGCGTGGTGCTGCTCAAGGAGCTGGACGACCGCGGCTTCACCTTCTACACCAACTACCAGAGCCGCAAAGGTCAGGAGCTCGCGGCCTGTGGCTTCGCCTCGCTGGTGTTCTTCTGGGAGCCCATGCATCGGCAGATCCGGATCGAGGGCAAGGTGGAGCGCGTGTCTGCAGAGGAGTCTGATGCGTACTTCGCGGCGCGACCGCGCGGCAGCCAGCTCTCGGCCTGCGTGTCGCCGCAGTCGCAGGTGGTGGCGGAGCGCGCGGTGCTCGAGTCCGCGATCCGCCAGCTCGAGGAGGAGCTTGGACAGGGCGCGCCGCCGCGACCTGCGTCGTGGGGGGGCTACCGCGTGCTTCCTGACCTGTTCGAGTTCTGGCAGGGGCAGGAGAGCCGGATGCATGATCGCGTGCAATACCGAGTGGGCGCAGCGGGTTGGGTCCGCGAGCGGCTCGCTCCTTAGCAGCCTCCCGACAAGCGCTGCTTGCTGGGCGGCTCGAGCGTTGGTCGAGCGTCACGTGCAGGCCTGCGACCCTCGCCGCCGCGTCGAGCGCGCGGGTATCGTGTAGCGATATTCCAGCCATACTGGAATTGCGTTCTTATTAAATTCAGAAGGTTATGGCACGCGAGGCTGAGAAAGCGCCACAACCAGCACAGGTCTCAGGTTCCGGTTCTTGCAGCGAAGATCGCGTTTTTTTTGAGGATAACGCGGTGCGACGGACCTGGGACAAGGAGAGCGACTGTCGCATGGCCTGCTGCGGCCTGTGTTGAACCGCGTAACCGGCTGTTTTGCTGCGAATGCCGCCTCTGCTCGGGCTGGCACTACTTCTGCATATAGGCCGGCGCAAGGAGACACTGATATGAGCAAGCAACTCGCCACAATCTCGCAGCGCCAGATCACCGGTCGGTGGATGGACCGCGCGTTTTTGGGCTTCCTGGCCGTGATCGTCACCCTGAGCGTCAGCTCGGTGGCGATGGCGGTCAGCGCCGCAGCGGCGCCGGTCACGCAGACCGTCGTCAAGTAATGACAATCGACAGAGAGGAGGAGCTACATGGATCGCCTTGACCAAGTTGCACGCCGGCAGATTCGAATGCGCAATATGGATCGCGCGTTCGTCGCTGGGCTGTGCTTCGCGGTGCTGGTGACCCTGCAGTGGGCGTGGTCGTCCGGCGTGTTTCAGCGCTAGCAAAGACAGATCGCTACTACGCATGAGGTAGAGGGCGCACGTCGCGTCCCATCCAGTCGGTGGTGCCTCGCGATTTTCCGCGGATCTCGCGGATCTCGCTGATCTCGATGATGAGATCGGGGATTTCAGGATCGCCGGGTCAACCAGCCGCATCGTCGCAGCGCAGCCCCCGACATCGGGCGCTGCGCGCGCAACAACTACACACACAGCGCAAGGCCGCCGGTGAGCTTCACCGGCGGCTTTTGCCATTGCTGCGAGGCAGCTCATCGGGTCATCGGGCGGCGTCGAGCGCCCAGGGACGTCCCCGCGCTCCTGCTTCCGTGCTCTCGCTTTCGCGCGACCGCTTCCGCGCTACCACTCGATCAAGCCGTCATTGGTGCTCTGGCCGCCCAGCACGGTGATCTCGAAGCGCTTGACCTTCTTGCCCGAGACCAGTCGCACCTGGTGGATGCCCGGCGGGAGCTGATAGTCCACAAGCGGGGTATCTCCGGCCTTCTTCTCGCCGATGAACACGGCGGCCGCCGGCGAGGCGTCCACGCTGTAGCGGCCGTACTTCGACATCGCGATGATCTGGTCTCTGGTGAGCCCTGCGTCCAGCGGCATGACCGGCGGGCGTCCCGCGTCCACGGCCCCGGCGTCGCGCGCCGCGTCCTCGGTGAGCACCGGGAGTCGGTCCGGAGGCCTGCGGTCGTCAGGCGCATCCGGAGACGGCCGAGAGGTCCACCACACGCCGATCATCACCAAGAGCGCGATGACCCCGCCCACCAGCAGGAAGCGAAGCAGGCTCCGTCGACGGTAGGCGCGCAGCAGATCCGTGCCGCCGTCTCCGCTGGCGGCGAGCGTCGCTAGCTCGATGCCGCCAGCGGAGACCGGGACGGTGCTGTCCTTGATGATCATCGTCGGCACCGACGTCGGCGAGGGCGCCAGGTTCGACGCATCGGACGGCGAGGACGTGCGTGGCTCCAGCTCGCCGTCGACTGGCTCCAGGTTCGCGGTCGGCGGCCAGTTGGGCACCGGCCCGGTCGGGCGAGCCGCGCGCATCACCGGCGCGGCGCCCGGAGCGGCGATCGGCGCTGAGGCCGGCGCTGCGCCGGCGGAACCCGCCGCGCCGGCGCTCGGCACCGGCGTCTTGGGCGGCGGGGTGCTTGGCGCCGGCAGCCGCCCGGTGGGCTCATGGCCGATGGCCACCGGGGCCGCCCCCTCGTTGGCCGCGGCGAGGATCTCGGCGCGGGACGCGAGCTCGTCGGAGAAGTCCGTGGCCAAGAACTTCGACAGCTCCGACCTGGTGGCTGGCCCGCCCAGCGGGCCCATGGCGGCGCGGATCGCGTCGGCGAAGGTCTTGGCGCTGCCGAAGCGACCATGCGGATCGCGCGCCAGCGCCTGCGTGATCACCGAGCGCAGCGCGGGCGCCAGGTCCGGTCGCCGCTCCTTGATATCGGGGATCGGCTCCTCGGTGATGGCCTTGAACGTGAGGAAATCAGAGTCGCGCTGGAACAGCCGCTTGATCGCCAGCATCTCGTACATCACGGTGCCAAGCGCGAAGATGTCGCTGCGCCGGTCCAGCGGCCGCCCGAGGATCTGCTCCGGCGACATATAGGCGTTCTTGCCCTTCACCGTGCCGGTGCGGGTCTTGGAGTTGGCGCCGCGCGCCTTGGCGATGCCGAAGTCGAGCAGCTTCACCACGCCGGTGTCGGTGAGCATGATGTTCGGCGGCGACACGTCGCGGTGGACCACGTTGAGGAGCTGGTCGTCGGGGCCGCGCAGCTCGTGGGCGTGGTGCAACCCCTCGCACGCCTGGACGATGATCCCGGTGACGATCCGCGGATCTAGCATTTTGTTCATCTTCGCGAGCTGGGTCATGATCCGCGACAGCGCGATGCCGTGCAGGTACTCCATCTCGATGAACCACGTGCCGGCGTGGTGATCGAGCGCGTCCACCCGGCACACGTTGGGATGTAGGAGCTTGGACGCCAGCTCCGCCTCGTCCCGGAACATGGTGACGAAGTGCTCGTCTTCTGCCAGGTGCGGAAGGATCCGCTTGAGCACGGAGACCTCGCGCTTGGACGACCCCTGCCTGCGCGCAAGATAGATCTCCGCCATGCCACCGGTGGCGAGCTTTGCAATCAGCTCGTAGCGGCCGAAGTCTCTGGCATCGCGCGGTACCAGCGTGCCCGCCGGGATCGTCACCCGCCCGAATATACCTTGAGCAGTTTCCTGGTGATAGCCCCAGCTTGGTCAGGAAAGGCCCGGCCGTTCAGATTGCTGCACCCGGCGGCCCTCGTGGCCCCACCGGGGGAGGGCCTGGGCGGACGCCCGCCGCATCAGACATCCACCGGCTCAGTCATGGTTCTGTCACAACCTGGTCGCAACGTCTTCCGCAATGATGACAGGGAGATGGGTCTCTCCCGACACAGGGAGGCGTAGCTTGCCCCCATGACTTCCTCAGCAAGCTCAACGGGCACCGACCCGGCTTTGCCCCCCGAAGCAGGTTTCGTCGCGGGCTCTGGCGCTGCCTTCAACGACGAGGAGCTGCGCTGGCGAGAGAACCTGCCTTTTTGGGCTGTTCACGCCGCCGCCCTCGCCGGCGCCATCTGGGTTGGGTTCAGCACCACCGCGCTGGCCTGGTTCCTTGGCAGCTACGCGGTGCGGATGTTCTTCGTCACCGGCGTCTACCACCGGTACTTCTCGCACCGCGCGTACAAGACCAGTCGCTGGTTTCAGTTCGTGCTGGCGCTGCTCGGCGCCAGCGTGGTGCAAAAGGGACCCATGTGGTGGGCGGCTCACCACCGCTGGCATCACAAGCACTCCGACGACGAGCTCGATGTCCACTCGCCGGTGCGCCGCGGCTTCTGGTGGTCGCACATGATCTGGATCCTGGCGCACAAGTACCGCGCCACCGAGACCGACAGGGTCAAGGATCTGGCGGCGTTCCCTGAGCTGCGCTGGCTTGACCGCCACGAGATGATCCTGGCCGTGGCGTATGGCTTCGTCTTCTACTTCCTCGGTGGCATGACCGGCCTCATCTGGGGCTACTTCGTCGCCACGGTGCTCCTGTGGCACTGCACGTTCTTCATCAACTCGCTGTGCCACGTCTGGGGAAACCGCCGGTACGAGACCACGGATACGTCGCGCAACAACTTCTTCCTCGCGATCCTGACCTTGGGCGAGGGGTGGCACAACAACCACCACCACTATCAGCGCTCCGCTCGGCAGGGCTTCTACTGGTGGGAGATCGACATCTCGTACTACGTGCTGTTGCTGCTGCAGCAGCTCCGGCTGGTCTGGGACGTCCAAGGGGTCCCGGCGCACGTGCGCGATCAGGTGGTGGCGCCCAAGCGCCAGCGCGTAGCCGCTGGTCCGACGGTGGCGCCGGTGGCCGGCAAGCACTGAAGCTGGGCGTCTCGATCAGCGGCCCGTTCGGGCGCTCGCGCAGGCCGCCGCTCAGGCGCCGCTCAGGCGCCTGATCGTTCAGGCGCCAGCGCTCGCGATCGGCGGCGGCGGCACCAGGTAGTCGTAGTAGCCAGCGGGGTCGCCAGACTTCCCGTCCATCGCGGCCCGCGCCACGTTGTACAGCTCGCGCGCCGTGACGTAGTGTAGCTGGAGGTTCTGAGCGTAACAGCATCGGGCCAGCGCCTCGTGCATGGCCACGCCGTCCTTGCCAAGCAAGGAGTCCGCCGTGCCCTCGATGGCGCCGTGGGTGTGGACCTTGACGAAGATCCACTCCGGGCGGTCGAGGACGTGGATGTTCTGCGCGATCCAGCTCTCCACGCGCGCGGCGCTCGGCGGATCGTCCCCGGTCAGCGCGCCGTTCTCGATCCGCAGGCCCTTGCCCTTGCGGACCAGCGCCAGCGGGCCGGTGACCATGAGCAGCCGGTCATTGTAGTGCTTGCCCACGCGCGCGGCCTCGCCATGCTCGAAGCACTTGCGGGCGTTGAGGTCGCCGGTCGGCCAGTACAGCTTGTTGACCTGGTTGGGCTGACAAGGATCGGGCGCAGAGGGATACGTGAAGTCCGCGTAGCAGCCGAGCTCGAACAGGAGCGGCAGCTCGTCATCTACGCCGCACCACCGACCATCGGGCCGGCTGTTGGCCAGGCTCCAGTTTCCGTGGATGAACGCCCACAAAGGCTTACCCGTGGCCGGATCTCGCGACAAGTGGCCGTGCTTGGCGAAGGTGCTCAGGTGCTCCCGCAGGGTGGCGCCGAGGGTCTCGCGGGTGTCCCCATCGTGATGGAGGTGGACCTCCACTTCGCCAAAGCCGCCGGCCGTCAGCTCGCCCAGCCGGTCCAGGAAGTGCGGCTGGTACTCCTCGCCCGGGAAGAAGAACGAATGACGCGGCGGCCGGCCGTGGGAATCGAGGAACTGCCGAGCCATCTGCGGATAGCCGGTGGCCCAGCGATCCACCCGCTGGCGGCCAACGTCAACGCTGGTCTTTCCCCACAGCGGCTCGTAGTGATCGCAGAGCGCGAACAACACATGTCTGCGTCCGCTCGTGCGCTCGCTCACCATGCGGCGCCCCAGGTGGCGCAGGTAGTCCGGGATCCAGTTGTGGAGGTTCTTTCGGCGCAGCCGCGACAACACGATGGAGAGGATGTTAGAACGGAAAGGGGCCAATGTTCGACCTTTACGGGACGCTGCTTGGCCGGTTCTTGTTCCCCGCCTTCGAGGCGGCGCGCGGGCGGCCGACCGTCGCCTTGGTGCGTCACCTCGAGGCCACGCAGTGGTGGTCGCTTGACCAGCTACGTGACCTCCAGCTTGGGTACCTGCGCCGGCTCCTTCGACACGCATATCGCCATACCTCGTACTATCGCAAGCTGTTCGATGAGCACGGGATCTCGATCGAGCGCATGCATAGCGTGCACGATCTGAGTCAGATCCCGCTGCTCACCCGCGATCTGGCGCAGAGCTCGTTCGACGAGCGAATGGCTGACGCGCCGCCAGGTGTGGCGGTCCGCAAGGCGTCGAGCGGCACCACCGGGCGGCCCATGGTGGTGGCGTACAACGCGGAGTCTCGCCACTTCCGCGACGGCTCGCGCTGGCGCGGCTATGGCTGGGCCGGGTACCGCATCGGCATGCGAGCCATGCACTACTGGGCAGGCGCGCTGGCGACCACGCCGCGCTGGGCCAAGTTCAAGGCCGAGGTCGATCACCGGATCAAGCGCGACCTCTACGTCGATAGCTCGCCCCGCGGCGACGAGGCGCTGGCCGCGGCGATCTCCGCGCTGCGCAAGTTTCGCCCCGAGGTCATCGTCGCGTACAGCCAGGGCGCGGCGGCGCTGGCGCGCTTCGTCAACGAGCATCGGCTGCGCACCTGGGACCCGATCCCGGTTTTGTGCGGCGCCGAGCGCCTGCTGCCCCATGATCGGGCGGCGATGGAGGAAGCGTTTGGTCCTGCGTTCGAGACCTACGGTTGCCGCGAGGTCATGCTGATCGGCGCCGAGTGCGAGCATCACGATGGCATGCACACCTCGATGGAGACGATGATCGTCGAGATCGTCGTCCGCGAGGCGGACGGCACGGTGCGCGCCGCCGAGCCCGGCGAGAGCGGCGAGGTGGTGGTCACCGATCTGCACAACCTGGCCAACCCGATCATCCGCTACGTGACCGGAGATCTCGCGGTGGCTCGCGGGCCGGAGACGTGCAAGTGCGGGCGCAAGCTGACCCGCATCGGCCCCATCGAGGGGCGGGTGGCAGAGACCCTGCACGACGGCCAGGGGCGCGCGGTCAGCGGCTTGCTGTTCAGCATCTTGTTTGTGCCGCTGGCGTCCGCCGCCACCCAGTTCCAGGTGGTACAGCGGCGTGACCGCACGGTGGTGCTGCGCCTGGTGCCTCGCGGAGATCGGCTGGATCCAGCGTCCGAGAAGATCGCGCGGGACTTCGTGGCCAAGTACCTGCCGGGGTGCCCGTTTCACATCGAGATCATGCAGGACATCCCGCTGACCCCGGCGGGCAAGCGCCGGCTGGTGGTCGTGGAGTCGTAGCTCGTCTCTGGCTCGGGCAGGGCGGCGCTCAGGCGTCGGGCAGGTGGACGTCGCCGGGCGGGCAGGTGCAGGTGCCATAGCCGAACGCGACGCGGCCGAGCTGGCCGAGCAGCACGTCGAGCGCCACGTGGTTGTTGCCGCCTTCAGGGACGATCAGGTCGGCGAAGCGCTTGGAGGGCTCCACGAACTGCAGGTGCATGGGGCGCACCGAGTTGTAGTACTGGTCGCGCACGGAGGTGAAGGTGCGGCCGCGCTGCTCCAGATCGCGGCGGATCCGGCGCATCAACCGGATATCGGCGTCGGTGTCCACGAAGATCTTGATGTCCATCTGCTGGCGCAGCGACTCCTCGGCGAACACCAGGATCCCCTCGACGATGAGCACCGCCGCGGGGGCAACTGGCCGGGTCTTGGTGGCGCGCGTGTGGGTGACGAAGTCGTAGACCGGGACCTCGACCGCCTGGCGCTGGCGCAAGAGGCTCAGGTGCTCCGCGAGCAAGGTGCTCTCGAGCGAGTCGGGGTGGTCGTAGTTGATGGCCGCCCGCTCTTCCGGCGTCAGGTGGCCCTGGTCGCGGTAGTACGAGTCATGGTCGATGTGCGCGCAGCGCCCCGGCGGCATGGCCGCCGCCAGCTTGTGCGCCACGGTGGTCTTGCCCGAGCCGGTGCCTCCGGCGATACCGATCACCAGGGGACGAGGCGGGGGCGAGGCTAGCGGGGGCACGGCGGCCCAAGCTATCGCATGCCACCTGTTGGCCAGGCAAGCCGTGTCACCGCTTGCTCAGCGCGCAAATCGTCGCTCGTGGTCGCGGACCTGGGGCGTGAAACGTGGCAAAAAGGGCAGGTCGCGACGGAGACGGCGCTGGCACCGCTTCCGTCGCGCGGCGGCAGTCGGCGACGCTCACGCCGTCGCAAGGAGAGTCCCTGATGTCTAGCAGCGATAGCACGACCGACAACCGGCTGGTCGTCGTCACCGGCGGGGCCGGCTTCATCGGCTCGCACACCGTAGATCTGCTGATCGAGCGCGGGCGCCGCGTCGTGGTGCTCGACAACTTCAGCACCGGCCGGCGGTCCAACCTGGCGCGCTGGGCTGAGCCCCAGCACTCGCTGAGCGGCACCTCGCCGGCGCTGGAGGTGGTGGTGACCGATATCGGGCATGGCATCTTCGCCGCGCTCGCGCCGCTGACCGCCAAGTACGGCCCGGTCGGCCAGATCATCCACCTGGCGGCGCAGGTTTCGGTGGTTCACTCGGTGGCCAACCCGCTGGTCGACATGCAGACAAACTACGGCGGCACGCTGCATGTGCTCGAATATGCCCGCGCCATGGGCGTGGAGAAGGTCGTGTTCGCCTCGTCGGCCGCGGTCTACGGCGACGGCGCCGCGCTGCCAGTCGCCGAGTCGTCGCCGATCCAGCCGCTGTCCCCATACGGGATCGACAAGTACGCCTCCGAGCTCGCCCTCGCGTACTACCAGATGGTGCATGGGGTGGCCGGGGCGGCGCTGCGCTTCTTCAATGTCTACGGACCGCGCCAGGACCCCACCAGCCCATACTCCGGCGTGATCTCGATCTTCTCGGACCGCGCCCGGGCTGGCAAGGAGCTGGCGATCTTCGGCGACGGTGAGCAGACCCGCGATTTCGTCTACGTCGCCGACGTCGCGCGCGCCATCGTGGCGGCGGCCTCCAGCTCGCGCGGCACCGCGCCCATCAACATCGGCACGGGGCGCACCATCGCGATCAAGGAGCTCGCCGCGATCGTCGTGGAGCTCTGCGGCGGGCGCTCGGCGATCCGCCATCTCCCGGCGCGGGCCGGAGAGATCTTGCAGTCTCAGGCGCTGGTTGAGCGGATGCACCAGGAGCTTGGCGTCCGCGCCGAGACCTCGCTGGCGGATGGGCTCGCGCGGACCCTGTCGTGAACCTGCTCAGGTGAGCCGCGCGCGGCGTCCGCGCCGTCTGCGCCGGCCGCCGCGGATCACAGCTTGGTGACAGGCTTCTGCGCCTTCACCCAGCCCGCGATCCCCGAGGGCAACACCTTCACGCTGGCGTAGCCAGCCAGGCGCGCGCGCTTGGCGGCCTCGTGCGAGGCGTCGCAGTACTCGTTGGCGCAGTAGAACACCAGGCTCTTGGCCTTGTCGGCGGGGAGCTCGCTTGCCGCGAACAGCTCGTAGTCGGTCAGCAGCACCGCGCCCGGAATGGTGCCCATGCGCTTGCGGGTGGGCTCGCCGTTGGCATCGACCGGGACACACGCGCCGGCTGCGAGCTGCTGCTCCAGCTCCTGGATGCTGATCTCCTCGATGTGCGCCGCGCTGGCGGCGGCCTGAGGCTTCGACTCGCCCTTGCAAGATGCAACGCCAAGCATGAGGGCCAGGACAAGGAGCGGCAGCTTCATGGCCCAACTGTGCCCCACCCAGGCGCGTGATGCACGGCGCTCCGGTCCGAAAGGGCCGGCGGCCTGGGGCCGGCTGCCTTGGCGCCGCGCTCGCGTCGGGGCTCGCCGTCGGGCCTGAACATCGGTGTAACGAGGCTTGGCGCGAGGCCTAGCGATGTTTCGACGGACGCTGCGATGGGCGCTGCGACGGGTGCTGCAGGTGGTCCGGCAAGGGGCGGCCGACGGAGAGCGGGTCGACGCCGGTAGCCTCCATCTCGGAGAGGACCCAGCGCTCGATGGCGCTGTGGCGGTCGAGGTCGTCCCACAGGCCGCGCAGGGGGTGGCCATCGGGGTCGAGCGGGGGATCGGCGACAGATGGGAGTGATGAGAGTGGTGAGGGTGGTGAGGGTGTGCGGGGAACGCGGATGGTGGGGACGCTGGCGGTGCGGCGACGAGCGGCGCGGTGGGGGCGGAAGGTGCGGGGGCGGCTGCAGCGTCGGCGCGGCGCTGGATGCGCGTGATGGTGGCGGCGGCGTCCCAGCTATCGACGCGCTCGCCACGCCAGCGGCACTGGCCGGTGGTCGCGGTCAGCGGCAAGGCGGCGTTGGCGGCGCGCACGGCATGGATCGCCGGCCAGCCGAGCAGCGTCGGCGTGGGGCGCGGCGGCAGCGGGACGACGGCGCGGCCCTGCGGATCTTCGACGGCGAGCGCGCCAGTGGGTGATTGCGTGATGCGATAGCCGCGCTCGTGGACGTAGGTGTGGTGGAGCGAGCAGAGCAGCGCGAGGTTGGGCAGGCTGGTCTCGCCGCCATCGGCCCAGTGCTGCAGGTGGTGGCCCTCGAGGAAGAGGCGGTGATCGCAGCCGGGGAAGCGGCAGGTGCGGTCGCGTAGCAAGAGTGCGCGCTTGAGGGCGGCGGGGATGGTGCGGGTCTTGCGGCCGATGGAGAGCGGGGCTGCGTCGGTGACGGTAGCTGCGGCGACGGTGGCGACGACCAGGCCGCAGTCGCAGGCCAGGCGGCGGGTGGCCTGCGGAGAGAGCGCAAGGTCGGACTCGACGGTGAGGGCCACCGGCAGCGAGGCGCCGCGATCGGTGAAGGAGACGGGCGCGATGGCCACATCGGTGGTTGCGGAGATGGCGGCGGCGGTGCCGGTGGCTGAGTCGGTAGTCGCAGCGGTCTGTTGCAGCAGCGCAACGGGGACCGTGACGATCAGCTCAACAGGAGCGCGCTCGGCGCGGCTGCCGCGCGCGTAGGCGTGGACCAGGGCCATCAAGCCATCGGCGCGGTTGTACGGGCGGCGCGCGGTGGTGGTCGTAGTGGAAGAGCGCTGCGCTTCCGCGGAAACGTCAGCCGATCGCTCGGCAGGTGCTGGCGCTTCCGCGGAAACGTCAGCAACCTTCGCGGAAGCGTCCGCTGGCTCGCGCGTGCAGTCCACCGCCGCTTGCTGCAGCACTTGCAGCAGCAGCGCGGCCTCGTCGGGGCGCAGGCAGGCCTTGACGCACACCATGCCCGAGGCCGTCGTGGTGTGCGCCACGTAGCGCTCGCTGTCGTGTGGGCGCACGGCCTTGCTCGCAGCGTCGGCGCCGAGCACTCCCACTTTGCGGCACACCGTCTCGAGCTGGCTGGCGGTGCAGTGCTGGGCGTAGCCAAGGAGCACCGCTTCGGTGGCGGCGGTGGCCACGCGCGTGATGGCGCGAGTCTTGGAATACGAGATCTGCCCGGCGGACAATGCCTCTGATACGAGAGGCAAGGTGTGCAGCGCCCTGGCCACGCGCAGGTGCTCGCGCGCGGTGCCAAGATCCCAGCCGACTCGCCAGCTCAGCCAGTGCGCGCAGGTGCCAAAGCCCTGGCGGTACCAGCCGCCGGCCGCGTCGAACGTCCGCAGGTCAGCGAGCAGGCGATGCATGGCGGCGTCCAGGTGAACGGCTTGCTCGGCGATGTGTTCGCCGAGAGCTTGAACTTCCTCGACGGAGAGAGGCTCGCGCATGAGGCTTTGTAGCACGGCGGTTTTCGGCGCCGGATTTCGCGCCTGGCGTGCCCCAGGTGCCGCGGAAGCGCGGGCGGAGTGAAGTTTCGTGGGATGCACCGGTGGATGGGCAATGTGCCGCGCGTGGGGGGGCGCGGGTGAAGAGATCGCGGTGGGTTGGCGGCGCGGAGGGCTGGCGGTCGCGGAAGGTGTCAAGAGTGATGTTGATATTTGATGTTTATATTGGATAGTAGATCTTGAGTTAGCGAAGGCGTCCGGCAGGCGGACGCGAGCGAGCCGGGACAGGAGAGCGAGATCGCGGAAACCTCCGCGGAAACGTTGGCGTGATCCAAGTCGCAGCGCGTTTCCGCGGAAGCCTCGGGGCTGTGGACGGTGTCGGGCTATGGACAACCGCGCCCGTCGAGCCCGGGCAGGCGTGATGCGCGTACGCGGCGCGGTTGACCACAGCCCTTGGAGAGGCGCAGGAGGCCAGGTGCAGCCGGCGTGCCTGGGAGGCGGCGCGCCTCTCCACACCGCCGCACAGCCCCTGCTGGTTTCAGAACCCTGAGTTTTTTTTGGTTTTGTACCAGAACCCAGAACCCGGAACGGATCGCCAGGTAACGACAAGGGTGAGCGCGAGGGAGGTGGGTAGGCCCAGCACGGTGGTGGGTCGAGCACGGTGGGCGAGGGGTAGGTACGGGTCACGCGCGTCGCGGAGACCTCCGCGGAAGCGTTGGCGTGATCCAAGTCGCAGCGCGTCTCCGCGGAAGCCTCGGGGCTGTGGACGGTGGCGGGCTGTGGACAACCGCGCCCGTCGAGCCTGGGCAGGCGTGATGCGCGTAAGCGACGCGGTTGACCACAGCCCTTGGAGAGGCGCAGGAGGGCCCGGTGCAGCAGGCGTACCTGAGAGGACGGCGCGCCTCTCCACACCACCGCACAGCCCCTGCTGTTTTCAGAACCTGAGTTTTTTGTTTTTTGGACCCAGAACCCGGAACGGATCGCCAGGTAACGACAAGGGTGAGCGCGAGGGAGGTGGGTAGGCCCAGCACGGTGGTGGGTCGAGCACGGTGGTGGGTCGAGCACGGTGGGCGGGTCGAGCACGGTGGGTGGGTCGATCACGGTGGTCGAGAGGCAGGCACGGGTCACGCGGGTCGCGGAGACCTTCTCGATACCGTTGCCCGCCATGAGGCCGGCCCGAGTGCGCAGGTGCGTGAACTGCCGATCGAGCAACGAAACCAGATGACCGCTGTCACTCCAGACGCCCATGGAAGAAGCCGTCCCATGGGCGCCGAGGTGGCACAACGTCGCGCGACAGTAACCGGAGCAGCTGGAGCAGCAGGAAGAACCGAGCGCGTCCCTGTCGGCCAGTCCGGCAAGAGTCCGCTCACCGCGGTGCGTTCGCGAGTAGCGCAGCACATGGTGCGGGTGTGGCGGTCGGAGCTGCGCGCCGAGATCTGCACACGGCCTCCCTGCGACCATTCGCCGCTGCAACCGCGCGAGACGACGTAAGCGTCATCGCCGTCGAAAGTGCGCGCGTCGGGTTTGCCCTGTGGTGAGCGCATCGCAGGAGCTGTCAGCGCTGTCAGCACCGTCGAGGAACGTGGGATCCAGGATGCAAGAATGAGCCAGTGGCGAACACACTGTCCCAGGCGGGCCGGCAAGGCGCGTGTCGTAACGTGGGCGCTTTCACGAGCCCAGTGCTCACTCATAAGGAGACCTCATGCGAAATCTCACCATCCTCTCGGCGGCCGCTGGCTGCCTCCTCGCGACCTCGACCGCGCAGGCCGGCGAGTCCATCTGGAACAACGCGGCGACCCCGCAGGTGCAGTCGGTGGCCAGCACCACCCCGGTGGAGCTGGGCGTGAAGTGGTGCGCCAGCACTCCCGGCAAGCTCAACGGCATCCGCTTCTATCGCAGCGCCGCCAACGTGGGGCCGCTGACGGTGCGCCACTGGGCGCCGAACATCACCCTCGGCCAGTTCATCCTGGCCGCCTCTCAGGCGGTGGGCGCCGCGGCCACGGGCTGGGTGCAGGTGAACTTCCCCACCCCCATCAACATCGCCGAGGGTCAGACCTACCTGGCCGCGTACCACACCGGCTCCGGCCGGTACTCGACCACGGCCGGCTACTTCAACGGCGGCGGCTACCCGGCGAGCACGTGGCTCCGCGGCTACGCCGACGGCGTGGAGGGCCCGGCCAGCGTGCTGCGCACCGGCGCGCTGTCGAGCACGGCGCCAGCGACCTCGGGCGCGGGCACGAACTTCTGGGTGGACGTGGACTTCACGCCCACCAGCCTGGTGCGCACTCGCCTGACGGACTCTTGCATGCGCCCGGCCGTGAAGGTGGCCGCTGACACCGGCGCGGTGGCGCTGGGCATCAAGTTCAGCCCCAAGGTCAACGGCCGCATCACCGGCGTGCGCTTCTACCGCGGCTCGACCGCGTCCTGGATCTCGTACCCGATCCACCTGTGGACGGTGGGCGGCACGCAGCTCGCGAGCGGGACCATCCCGGTGTCGCAGAACCCGACCTCGGGCTGGGTCTCCGGCGCGTTCGCCACGCCGGTCAACGTGGTCGCTGGCCAGACGTACGTCGTGGCGTATCACACGCCCAACGGCGCATACTCGTACACGCACGGCGGGCTGACCTCTGGCCGCACTGGCCTTGGCGGCAACATCGAGGCGCCGGCCAACGCGGGCGTGTATGCGTACGGCCCGGCCGGCTCGTTCCCCACCGGCACGTACCTGGGCTCGGACTACTTCGTCGATCCGATCTTCGCGCCGAACTGAAGGCACGCGGCCTGCGCGCGGCCCGCAAGCAGGCTCACGGCTGCGCCGGCCCCTTGCCGCGCATCAGCGCCCAGTACAGCGCGCCGGCGAGGCCAAAGCCGACGAACCAGGACCAGTTGTAGATGGGGCGCATGGGCTCCCAGAACGCGCCGGCGAGCGCCACGCCCGCGCCGACCAGGGTGGCGACCACCGCGGAGACGTTCCAGCCGCGCTGGTACTCGTAGCTGCCGCCGCGGACATAGAGCGAGCGCAGGTCAAGCCGGGTCTTGCGCACGATCCAGTAGTCGACGATGAGCACGCCGGCCACCGAGCCGAGCGAGCCAGAGTAACCGACGAGCCAGCCGTTGATGTAGCGCTCGGCGTTGGCCAGGAGCTCCCACGGCATCATGGCGATGCCGAGCAGGCCGGTGATGAGCCCGCCCCGCGCGAAGTTGATCTTGCCGGGGAACGCGTTGGCGAAGTCGTTGGCCGGCGAGACCACGTTGGCGGCGATGTTGACCGCCAGGGTGGCGATGACCACGGTGAACATGATGACGCCGACGATGAGGCGGTTGTCGAACATGCCGCCGAGCGCGATCGGATCCGAGATCGCCTTGCCGTAGATCAGCACGGTGGCCGAGGTGATGAGGATGCCCATGCCGGCGAACACGGTCATCGTCGAGGGCAGCGCGACCACCTGGCCGATGGCCTGCTCGCGCTGCGAGCGACCGTACCGGGTGAAGTCCGGCATGTTGAGAGAGAGCGTGGACCAAAAGCCGATGGTGGCGGTCAGCGAGGGGATGAACACGGCGAAGAACTTGCCGGGGTCATCGAGCTGTCCGTGTGAGGCCATGATGGGGCCAAGGCCGCCCGCCTTCCAGATGGCCCAGCCGACGAGGACCGCGGTCATCACCAGCACGAACGGCGCGGCGAAGCGCTCGAGCCGGCGCACCAGCTCCATGCCCTTGTAGATGACGAGGATGTTGAGCGCCCAGAACAGGAGGAACGAGATCCACAGCGTGGTGGGGTGCCCGTGCAGCGCGCCGCCCAGCGTGCCCCAGCTCGGCACCAGCGAGACGAAGAAGGTCTGCAACGCCAGGCCGCCGATCCAGGCGTTGATGCCAAACCAGCCGCAGGCGATGAGCGCGCGCATCAACGCCGGGAGGTTGGAGCCGGCGGTGCCGTACGCGGCGCGCGCGAACACCGGGAACGGGATGCCGTACTTGGTGCCGGCGTGCGAGTTGAGCAAGATGGGCGCGAGCACGATCAGGTTGCCGAGCAAGATGGTGCCCAGCGCCTGCCACCAGCTCATGCCGTTGCCGATCAGGCTGGACGCCATGGTGTAGGTGGGGATGCAGTGGGCCATGGAGATCCACAGCGCCGCGTAGTCCCAGGTCGACCAGGTGCGGCGGGCCACCGCCACCGGAGCCAGGTCTTCGTTGTACAGCGGCGAGCCCTCTAGCTCTTCGGGCGCGCGTAGCTCCACGCGGCCATCCGCGTGCTGGACGGTTGGATCAGGTGCAATGGGTCCCACGACGATCGACGCTAGTCGATTCTCCGAGGCTGCGCGAGCCCGCTGACCAGCGGGTTTCGCGGCGCACCGCGGCAAGCCTGCGCCGGCCAGCGTCGGGGCCAGCAACGAGGCCGGCGCGGGGCCAGCAACGAGGCCGGCGTCGGGTTGGCGTCGAGTCGGCCCGCCTGCTCAGTTGCAGATCAGGCTATCGCCGCCGGGCGACACCCTCATGTAGAGGTTGCCGTTCTCCCATCGATAGGCGGTGGACCCCGCCGTGTCGAGCGCGGCCAGCGAGGGCAGCTCCGCCGCTGCTCGCTGCGGGCGGCAGCGCGCGGCGGCGACGCCGTCGATCTCGAGGATCGGCGACAGGCTGCCGTCCTCGGGCTGCCAGTTCCAGCGGACCAGGTCGGCCACCGCGTTGGACTGGCTCAGGCTCAGCCGGTAGCGATAGCGCAGGCCGGTGATCATGCCGGACTTGTTGGTGAGCTGATCGGGGCGCAGCGCGTCCGAAGACACGATGGCGTTGGTCGCCTGCTCGATGCGCTCGAACTTGATGGGGATGTGGATGGCGTCGTAGGGCGCCTTGAACACGGACTCGGCGAACCACAGCACGCCCCAGCCGTAGCGGCACGACCAGCCGTTGTCGACGCTCGAGGCGCCGAGGTGCGTGCAGTCGCCTTGGCTCACGTTCATCGGGTGGTTGGGCACCAGCAGGCCGGGCACGCCGCTTATCGATCCGTCGTCGCGTACGGCCGTGCTCCACGGCGTGTCGGCCCAGGTTAGCTCGCCAGAGAGCACCACGCGGCTGGTCATCGGGCCGGCGAAGGTCAGGCGGCGCACCTGGTTCACGGAGCGGTTGGCGCCGCCGATGTTGAGGAACGGTCCGGCGGGCACGCCATAGCGCGGCTGGAAGTCGGCGAAGTGGACGTCCTGCAGCCGGAAGGGGCCATCGTAGATGAGCGTGCCGGCGAAGTAGTAGAGGCGGACGTCGGCGCTCAGGCGCTGCCCGTAGGCCACGTCTTCGGCGGTCACACCCGGGCTGGCCCCGACGACCAGCGCGTTCTGCACTTCCTGGTCGTACGCGAAGAACAGCGACCGACCGTTGTCCGCCGCCAGCAGGTTGGTGAAGCGCGCCGCGGCGCCGCGGAAGTACACCCCCGTGGCGACGTTCTTCCAGACCTGCAGGCTGTCAAACACCGGCACCTCGCTGCCGTGGTGGTAGTGCGTGGAGACCGTCCGGCGCGCGCCTGGGTTCTTGGGGGTGATGTCTGACAGCTCCCCGTCTTCGGCGCCGTCCCAGGTGATGCCCACGATGGCCGAGTGCGCGATGTTGTCGGAGAAGCGCAGCGTGTTCTGGCGCGCCGGGAACACGTTGTTGCCCGCGCCGGCTGGTCCGTCGCAGGCGTGCGGGCTTGGGCCCGCGCCGCAGCGGATGCCCTGGCTAAACGCCATCCAGAACCCGGTGCCCTCGGAGCCGGAGGCCACGTTCTGGGACACGTCGTTGTCCGGGTGGGTCACCCAGAACGTGGCCGGGGCGCTGAACCGCTGGGTCTGCTCGCTGCGCATGTCCGAGTCAAGGAGCCCCTTGCCCGCGTCCACTCGCCGCGACAGCATGCCCAGGTTGCGGCGGACGACGTTCTTGACCTCGTTGCCGTTCTCGAAGAAGAAGCCGTGCCCCAGGTGGTCGAAGCACACGTTGTTGGTGACCTCCGCGTAGTTGGTGCCGTGCAGGGTCACGCAGCGCTGGAAGCTGTGGTGGATCGACGAGTTGCGGAGATACTGCCCAGGGACATCGCCGGCCAGGTGCCAGTGAAACGGGTACTCGCCCAGCACGCCCAGCTTGCCGCCGCGGGAGAACTCGACGCCGTCGACGTACGCCTTGCCGCCGTTGCGGATCACCACGCCGGCGCCGCGCTTGGTCACGCGCAGCGCCTCGGCGGAGCCGTCGGCGGAGATCACGATGTTGCGGGTCAGGTTGGCGACCTCGGCGCGCTCATCGAGCAGCGCCTGCCGGTTGCCCTCCGTGTAGGTCTTGGTGAAGGCGCGGTGGGGATACGAGAACGGCTGTCCGACGGTGACGGTGCGGCCGTCGCCGCTGACCGCGGTCACCGTGCGCTCCTCGGCCTCGGCGAAGTTGAAGCCGGTCGGCCCCACCACCATCAGATCTCCGACCTGCCAGGTCACCGGCTGCTCGAGTTGCACGGCGCTCGAGCCGGCGGCGACGTCAGCGGCGATGCGCTGCCATCCGAAGGTCTCGGTGCGCGCTCCGTAGAGCCGCAGCGTGCCCCCGTCGGACACGGACAGGGTCGCCTCCGCGTGTCCGTGCCCGGCGTGCGACCCTCCGTCGTCGTGCAGGAGGAACGAGATCTTGCCGCCGAAGCGCTTGGCTTCGTTGCCGCACTCAAAGAGCGCGCCGGGACCTGCCACGGTGATCGTGGTGGCGGTGATGGTGATGGGCTCGACGAGATCGTGCCGGCAGAACAGCTTGCCGCGGATGGTGAGGTGACCGACCGTGTAGGACTTGTCGATGTAAAAGGCCTGGCCGTCCTCGATGGTGTAGTCGACCAGCGGCGAGGGCTGGACGAACAGGTTGGACAGCGGCACCGGATCGTGGTCAGGACCGACGAAGCAACCAGCGAGGCCGGCGGCGAGACCACCGATCACGACGGGTAAGCGAGTGGAGCGAGGCATCATGTGTGTTCTACGGATCCCTTCATTCATCCTTCCTGGGCACAGGGAAGGTGATGTCGGCCTGAGGTCGGCCTGATGTCGCCGAGCGTGGCGATATCACGGATTACGCACCGTTTCGGGTGCGGTTACACGCGGATCCTGCACGGAACGACGAGAGACATCAGTGAGACATCAACAGATGAATGAATATACGGCTGAAGTCTAGTAAGAATATGTCTGTCGAGTTTCGAGTTGCGCGCTGGTCAATAGATCTGCGGCCGGGTGTCTCGCGGCAAGTTCCAGCCGGAAGGATCGGGCTGGCGCAGCACCGCGAGGTCCAGGTCGGCGATGACCAGCTCAGGGCGCGAGGGCAGCGGTGGCACGGTGCCGCCGGGGCCGGTGAAGTAGCTAGCGCCAAAGTAGGGCTGGGTCCACGGCGGCTCGACCCCGCGGCGATTGGAGCCGGCGATGTACAGGTTGTGCCGGGCGGCGTCGACGGGAAACTCCAGGTCCCACATGCGGCGGCTCTTGGCGCCGAAGGTGACGGCGGGAGAGAACACGAGCTCGGCGCCGTTTCTCGCCAGCGCGGCCATCACGCCCTCGAAGTGGCGGTCGTAGCAGATGGCGACGCCGAGCTTGACGAAGCGGGTCTCGAGCACCGGGAAGAACGGGTTGGTCGACAGGTTCCTGGGCCAGGTGCCCAGCTCGCCATCGCTGGCTTGATAGTAGAACGTCTCGACGAAGGTGCCCTGTTCGTTGCTCCCGGCGGGGATGTGCGTCTTGCGGTACTTGCCGATGACCTCGCCGGTGTCGTCGATGATCACCGCGGTGTTGAAGCGGAGGCCGCTGCGCGCGTCGCTCTCGAAGATCGGCGCCACCAGCACCATCTGCGTGTCGCGGGCGACCTGGCGAAAGGCGGAGACGCTGGGCCCATCCTTGGCGTCCTCGGCGAGCCCCAGCCACATCGGATCTTTGCCGAGCGCGAAGTACGGTCCGGTGCAGAGCTCGCCCATGCCCAGCACGTGGACCCCGTGCTGCGCGGCCTCGCGCACCAGCTCCACGTGGTGCGCGACGTTGGCGGCGCGCAGCTCGTCGAGGCGCCCGGCCAGCTCGGACAGCGCTTCGACGGAGGCGGGCATGTGTGGATACACATTGCAGGTCTCGGTCATGGCCACGCGGATCACCTGGGGCTGGCTCGGGTCTTGGCTCATCGGCTTGCTCGCACCTGGGTTGTCGATTCACGAAGTGGATGGGAGATGGATATCGAACCGCCGCGTTGGTCGTCGGCTCGGTCGTCGGCTCGGTCGTCGGCTGGGTCGTCGGCTCGGTCGTCGCGGCCTACCGAGCCACCCCGGTGAACATCACCGCCACCCGCTCGCTGCGATCGAGCAGGTCCGCCTGGGCCAGCGTGAGCGCGCCGGCGAGGCCGGCGGTCCCGGTGGCGCTGACCGCGAAGCTCGCGCGCGTTCCCAGGCGGTGGGCCTCCAGCACGGTGGCCTCGGCGGCGACCACCGGCCATCCGCCGGTCTCCAGCGTGGCGCGGACCACCGCCAGATAGTCATACGTCTCGTCGTCCAGGATGCCGGAGGCGGCGCTGTGCGGCTCGGTCTCCCACGGCCACATCGCGCTGGCGCGCTCGGCGGCGGCCCGGCTCAGCGCGCCCTCGAGCGCCTGCGCGCTGGCGTGGGTGGACAACCAGCGCGCCGCGGCGGCGTCGGCGCGCGCGGCGCTCGGGCCCGAGGCCAGATCCTCGGCCGGCGCAGCCGGGCCCCCCAGCTCTGCCACCAGCGCGCGGCAGATCCGGCGCCAGGCGCGGATGAGCGGGAAGCAGCCCTCCGCTTGCACCGGGTGCAGCGCCGGTCGCCGGACGATCACGCCAAGCTCAGAGGCCCACGCCAGCCCTTGCGCGACCGCGCTGGCCAGCGCGCCACCGCCCACCTGCACGAACAGGCGCGCCACCGGCGCCGCGCGGCTCTGCTCTGCGAGCTCGAAGCCCAGCGTCATGCCGCCGTCGATGGTGAGCCCGTTGTCGCTGCCCTGGCAGGAGAACGGCAGCGCGCCCGCCGCCACCGCCGCGCGGAAGCGGTGATGGCACGGATCCCCGGCCGGATCTGCTGGCTGGCGGGGACACACGGTGAGCTCGGCGCCCAGCCGGGTCAGCCGGTCCACCACCGGCGCGTCCGCCCATGGCGGCACGAACACCAGCAGCCGGCGCCGCGCCGCGCGCGCCACCACCGCCGCGGCCAGCGCGGCGTTGCCGCAGCTCGCGATGGCCAGCGGCCTTTGCGCGTCCTCGTCGTCGGTCACCTTGGTGCGCGCCGCCACCGCCAGCGTCAGCGCCAGCCCAAACAGGTGGCGCGCCTTGTGCGAGCCGGCCACGTGCGTGGTCTCGTCCTTGAGCCACAGGCCGTCGGCGGCCAGGCCCAGCGACTGCGCCAGCGCCGGCACGTTCAGGTACGGCGTGACCACGAAGCCATGGCCGTCCACCTCCGCGACCGCGGCGTCGAGCTCACGCACCAGCGCGCGGTACTGCTCGTCGGTCATCCCGCCGGCGCGCGCGAGCTGCCAGGGATATCCGAGCTGCCGGTAGCGGATGAACGGGTTGGGCTCATCCGCGAGCTTCTCGTTGAGCGTCTCGTCGCGGGTGCCGCCGGTGGGCATGACGGCGTCCGGCGGCGGCGCCGAGCGCGCCAGCACGTGGTCGCCGCGGTCGCCAGCCGCGGCGCAGCGAAACGGCAGCGGCGGGGGCGTCGCCAGCGCGCCGCAGCCGGTGCATCGCAACGCGGTCTCGGGCGCGGTCACGACGCCGGGCCGACGCCGGTGTCGGCGTTGAAGGCTCGGATGAGGTCATCCCACACCGGGATGGCGCCGCGCAGGTCACGCCAGAACGACTGGCTGCGTCGGCGCTCGAACTCCGGCACGGACACGCCCTGCTGCTCCACCCAGGTGAAGTACCCCAGGTTGAAGATGCGGTCGCGATCCACCGGCGTGAGCACCTGCGTGTGCTCGGTGCTGGCAAAGGTCAGGTGCAGGTCGAGCGCGTGCTCGGCCACGTGCTGGTCGTAGCGGCCGTGGAACCGCTTGGCCAGGGCCTTGTCGATCTCGGTGGCGTACATCGCGGCGCCGTCGGTGGCCACCGTGACGATGGCGTCATGCGCGCCCAGCCGGAGCTGCTTGGCGGTCTTGATCGCGCCGATCACGTTGCAGATGCTAGACAGGCCGAAGTTCGCCAGCGAGGCGATGATCTCCGCCGGCACGCCGCGCGCGGCCAGGGCGGCGCGACCTGCGTCGCTGCCAAACACCACGTTGAGCTCGTCGGTCGCGCGGTCGGACACCGCCACCGCGACGTCGGTGTTGGTGATGTTGTGGATAAACGGGATGTGCTTGTCGCCGATGCCCTGGATGTTGTGCTCGCCAAAGCCGTTGTAGAGCATGGTCGGGCACTCCAGCGCCTCGGCGGCGACGATGTGCGTGCCGTGCTGGTCTTTGAGGTAGTCGCCCGCAGCGATGGTGCCGGCGGAGCCGGTGGCCGAGACGAAGCCGGCCAGGCGCAGCCCTGGGTGCGCGGCCTTGGCGGCCAGGAACACGCGCTCCAGCGCCGGACCGGTGACGTGCAGGTGGGTCAGGTGGTTGGCGAACTCGGAGAACTGGTTGAAGATCACGTTGCCCGGATCCGCGTCGAGCTCCGCGCACTTGTCGTAGATCTCCTTGACGTTGCTCTCGGTGCCAAAGGTGCGCACGACGTCGCCCGGATCGGCGACCCAGTGATCCAGCCAGCGGAAGCGCTCGGCGCTCATGCCCTCGGGCAGCACGGCCACGCCGCGGCAGCCCAGGATGCGCGAGATCGCCACGCCGCCGCGGCAGTAGTTGCCGGTGGAGGGCCACACCGCGCGGTGGCTCGTCGGGTCGAACTGCCCGGTCATGAGCCGCGGCACCAGGCAGCCGTACGCGGCCAGCACCTTGTGCGCGTTGATCATCGGGAAGCGGTTGCCGAACGCGACGATGATCGGGCTCGGGACGCCGGTCAAGGACGGCGGCAGCACCACGTGATCTGGCACCGCCACCCGCGAGCGGCGGTCGGCGCCGTTGTGCCAGTGGACGCGATACAGGTTCAGCGGCGCCGGCGCGTCCGGATCCACCGCGGTCAGCGCGTCGATGACCTTGGCGGGGATGGTGTCGGGCTGCGCCAGCTCGGTCAGCGTGGGCAGGGCGATCTTGCGCTCGCGGAACAAGGCGACCGTGCGGTCGCGGACGGCGCGGTTGACGATCTCGGTCTCGAAGGCGGGTCTGGTCATGGCATTTCCCTGCGGGCTGCGGCGAGTCTGGCGCGCTAGAACAGCGCCATCTTGGCCCAGAGCGCCTGGGCGATGGGGGTGACGTGGGCGCGGATATCGGGGAGCGCGGCGGTGGCGCGCGCGACGGCGGCGGCGCTCGGGGGTGGCACCGGGCCACCGAAGCGCTCGGCCAGGAGCGCGGCGCCAGCGTCGGGCCGGGCGGCCACGCGCGCCGGATCTTCGCCGTGCGCCGCGGCCTCTTCCAGGAGCGCGGCGCGCTCGTCGGCCATGGCCGCTGGATAGCCGTCGGTGCCGAGCGCCACGCGGCTCGAGGCCGAGAGCGCGGCCGGGTAGCCCACGCGGTTGCCGCGGTTGGAGCGCGGGTTCTGCACCAGGGTGATGCCCGCCGCGTCACACGCGCGCACCTCCTCGGCGGTCAGGTGAACGCCGTGCGCGAAGATCGAGCCCGGGACCATCGCGCCGAGCTTGGTCATGCGATCGATCACGCCCTGGTAGCCGCGGCGCCGGGCGTCCTCCACGTCGGCGCCGTCCTCGGCCACGTGGACGTGCAGCGCGGTGCCAAGGCTCCGCGCCAGGTCCGCGGCTTCGCGGATGGTGTCGTCGGACACGGTGAACGAGGCGTGCAGCCCCACCATGCCGCGGATGCCCGGTCGGCGATTGTCGCGGCACAGGCGCGCACACTCGGCGAGGCCGCGCTTGGCCTCGTCCCGGCCGCCGTTGCGCTCGGTGGCGCCGTAGCACAGCACCGCCGGCAGCTCCCAGCGCGCACAAGCCTCGGCCAGCACGTCCAGCGATCCCTCGATGAAGGACGGCGACTCGTGGTGATCGATGAGCGCCGCGGCGCCCAGCGCCACCGCGTCGGCGCAGTACAGCTCGGCGCTGGCGGCCAGCGACTCCGCGTCGAGCGCGCGGTCGAGCTTCCACCAGATGCGCTCGAGGATCTGCACGAAGTTCTCCGGCGCGACCGCGGGCGCCGGCAGGCCCAGCGGCGCGAGGCCGCTGTAGATGTGCGTGTGGGCGTTGACCAGGCGGTCGCGCGGTTTGCCTTGGTCGCCCGGGTTGCTTTGGTCGCTCATGGCTCGTCACTCGCGGCGGGCGCGGCGCCCGCGGCGCCCGCGGGCTTGCTCTTGAGCTTGCCGACGCTCATCGCTCGCGACGCAGGCGAGTCCTTCATCGGCAACTGATAGCGCCGGATGCCGTCGAACGCGGCCAGCGCTCCTGCCACGGCGCCCGCGGTGGGCACCAGGCCGATCTCGCCCACGCCCTTGGCGCCAAAGGGGCCCTCCGGCTCCGGGTCTTCGATGATCAGCACCTCCACCGGCGGCATGTCGCGCGCGCGCAACACGCCCAGCTCGCGCAGCTTGTACGTCACCGGCCAGCCTCCCTCGCACGGCAGCTCTTCGGTCAGCGCGTAGCCAAGGCCCATGTGGACCGAGCCCTCGATCTGGCCCTCGCACAGCGCCGGGTTGACCGCGCGGCCCACGTCATGGGCGGCCACGAAGCGCTCGATCTTGCCCTGCTCGTCGAGGATGCAGAGCTGGGTGGCAAAGCCAAACGAGGTGTGCGTCTTGACCTTGTCGACCTTGGCCTCCGGCGGCGTGGTGTCGTCCACCTTGATGTCCGCGGCGAACACCTCGCCCGCGAGCTGCGCCAGCGTCTGGCCGGCGTCGAGCGCGGCGCGCAGCTTCTCCGCGGCGCTCTTGACCGCGTTGCCGCCAAAGAGCGTGGCGCGCGAGCCCGTCGTCTGGCCACAGCCCAGCGCGAAGGTGGAGTCCACCTTGGGCCGAAACAGCGAGGGCGAGAGCCCGGTGACCTCGGCGGCGAACTGCGACAGCACGGTCAGGAGCCCTTGCCCCATCTCGGTGTAGCCGTTGTACAGCGACACGGTGCCGTCAGGCTCCACCACCAGCCGGGCCTTGCCCCACTCCACGGCGCCGTTGCCGATGCCGCTGTTCTTGAGGCCGCAGCCGATGCCCACCGCGCGGCCGGCGGCGCGCGCGGCGTAGTAGGCGTCCTTGACCGCCAGCAGCGTCTTCTTGATGCCGACCGACTTCTCGTACACCTGGCCGGAGGCGAAGGTGTCGCCGATCTCGACGGCGTTGCGCCAGCGCATCTCCCAGCCGTCGAGGCCCACCTTCTCTGCCAGGAGGTCCATGCAGCCCTCGATGGCGAACGCCGCCTGGTTGGCGCCGAAGCCGCGCATGGCGCCGCACGGCGGGTTGTTGGTGACCACCGCGAGCGCGTCGACGAACACGTTGCCCACCCGGTACGGCCCGCAGGCGTGCCCGGCGGCGCGCTCGAGCACCTTGGCGCCCACCGAGGCGTAGGCGCCGGTGTCGCCGATCATGTCGGCCTTGACCGCGGTCAGGTGCCCCTGCGCGTCGCAGCCCACGGTGTAGGTCATCGTGATCGGGTGGCGCTTGGGGTGCATCCGGATCGACTGCTCGCGGGTCAGGCCCAAGAGCACCGGCCGGCCGGTGAGCTTGCACAAGAGCGCGGTCTGCGCCTGCACGGACATGTCTTCTTTGCCGCCGAACGCCCCGCCGTTGGGCACCAGCTCCACCGCCAGGTCGTCCTCGGAGATGCCGAGGAAGGTGGCGCACTGCCGGCGATCGTCGAACACGCCCTGGCCCTGGCTGTAGAGCTTGAAGGTGCCGGGCCGCTCGCCGGGCTCCACCATGGCGCTCTCGGGCTCGAGGAACAGGTGCTCGATGCGCTGCGTGGTCCAGGTGCCGGTGACCACGTGGGCGCTGGCGGCCAGCGCCGCGTCCACGTCGCCGCGACGGATCTTGGTGTGCGACAGGATGTTGCTGTACGCGGGGTTGACCTGCGGCGCGCCGGTCGCCAGCGCGGCGGCCGGGGAGGTGACGGCGGGGAGCGGCTCGTACTCCACGTCCACCAGCGCGGCGGCCTCGCGCGCGGTGTGCTGGTCCACGGCAGCCACCGCGGCCAGCACGTCGCCCACGTAGCGGACCTCTTCGCCCTCGGCGACGAAGGCCGGCCAGTCCTTCTTGATGAGCCCGTAGAAGCGATCGCCTGGCACGTCGCGATAGGTGGCCACGGCGAGCACGCCGGGGTGCGCGGCGGCGCGCGCAGTGTCGATGCGCAGCACCCTGGCGCGCGGGTGCGCGGCCAGCGTCACCGCGCCAAACAGCAGGTCCGGCCGGCGCAGGTCGGCCACGTAGGGGCGGGTGCCGAGCGCCAGCTCCGCGCCGCGGTAGCGGGCGACGCGCGCGCCCACACCGCCGTCGCGCAGCGGCCGGGGCACGTCCTCGCCGCGGCGGGCCCGCGCCAGGAGCTGCACCGCGTCGATGATCTTGGTGTAGCCCGTGCAGCGGCACAGGTGGACGTCGATGGCCTTGGCGATGTCCTCGCGGCTGGGGTCCGGCGTCTTGTCGAGCAGGTGCTTGGCCCGCAGCATGATGCCAGGGATGCAGAAGCCGCACTGCAGCCCCGCCGCGGCGACGAAGGCGTCCGCCATCTGCGCGCGCTCGGCCTCGGGCAGGCCGTCGAGCGTGACCACCTCCTTGCCCGCCGCCTTGTCCGCGGACATCGCGCAGGTCACGACGGCCCGACCACCCACCAGCGCCAGGCAGCAGCCACATTGGCCCTGCGGGGCGCAGCCGTCCTTGAGCGAGGTGACGCCGCAGCGCTGCCGCAGCGTCTCCAGCAGCGATTCATCTTCGCGGGCCTCGACGTGTACGGGCCGTCCGTTGAGCGTGAAGTCGAGCGACAAGGCGATCCTCCTCGAGCGGCGCTGGCCTGGGCCAGCGGCAAGCCGCCAGTGTATCCCAAGCCGCCGCTGTCCTGCGCGCCTCGCGGCAGCGCAGTGACCAGGGAGGGGCCGCGTCAGAGGTCGCGCCGCCGGGCCAATCGCCGCCGGGCGCCGCGACAGCCCAGGTCAGGGCTTGCAGGCGCCCAGCGGATCGGGATAGGCCGCGGCCGGCAGCCCGGTGATCAGGTAGGCGCGGGCGCCGCTCTGCCAGAAGTTCTTCATCACCCGCTCGGCGTGCGGCATGATGTGCGAGCTGCCGCAGACGTCGGCGCGGATGATGGCGGCCTGGTTGATGAAGTCGCTGTAGTCGGCGAAGTCGAGGTTGGGGTTGCTCGAGGACATGTGGCAGGTCCGGCACGCCGGCTTGACCACGCCCAGGTACAGCGCCGTGTCGTTGAGGTTGTCGGTGGCGCTTGTCCAGTCGGCCGGGACGAAGTCCGGGTTGGCCACCGCGGTCGGGTCGCTGACCAGCTTGGGCGCATAGAGGCCATCGATGAACTCGTTGATCGCCGCGTTGGTGTTGGTCAGCTTGACGAGCTGGTTGAGGCGGCGGAACGCATCTGCCTGTGCCGCGTACGTGAAGCCGGGCGCCGCGGAGTAGTGGAAGGCGTCGGGGTCGAAGGGCAGAAAGCGCGCCTCCGTCGAGACCGAGTTGGTGACGCTGTTGTACGTGGAGCTGGTGCCGTGGCAGGACAGGCAGTTGTTGGGGATGGAGACGTTGTTGCCGGTGCTGTCGAGCTGCGCCGTGTTGGCGCGGTTGCCGGCCGCGTCGTAGACCATGAACTTGACCTGGTTGGGCGCGAAGGTCGGCTCGTACACCATGGCCACCGTCGCGAAGGCGTGCTGGCGCGCCACCGCGTCGGCCAGCACGGTGTTCTCGGAGACATTGAACGCCGGGATGCCCACGCCCGCGCCGTTGGTGGCGCCCGAGTAGTTGCTCACGTAGCAGGCCACGCCCACCTGCGCCGCCGGGGTGACGAAGGTCTTGCAGTGCATCTCGCGCCCCAGCCCCAGATCGCCGTGGTTGTAGTAGGTCGCGGTGACCTCGGTGCCCGGGAAGCCGTACGCGGTCTTGAACAGGGCGAGCGTCGCCGGGGCGCCGATCTGCGCGTAGTACTGCGCCGTCTCCGCGGCCGAGATGGAGCCCTTGCGGGCCAGGAACCCGGCCACCGAGAACGCGCCCGGCCCGCCCGGCAGGACCGGCGTGTTGCTGGTGGACACCACCGCGGAGCTGGTGGCGCCGAGCCCCACGCAGACGGTGCCGATGCCCACCCAGCCCGTCTGCTCCAGCGCGCAGTCGTTGAACGTGACGCTGTCGAACGTGGTCAGCACCACGTCGCCTTCCGGATCCGGGTGCAGCGCGCGCAGCCGCACCAGGCCGCCCTGCGGCCAGCGCGCCGCGGCGCCTGCGTTGGGCACCGGCGTCGCGTTGACCGACCACGAATACAGCGGATCGTTGGTGTCGCCGTACAGCGCCGGCGCCGCCCCGGTGCTGGTGGTGGCCAGCGTGATCCAGTTGGCGTTGACGTTCGGGTTCTGCCCCGGATCGCTGAGCACCTGGACTTTGATCTGGTAGCTGGGCTCGTTGTAGTAGCCCGAGAAGGTGAGCGACTTGCCGAGCACCGCGCCGGACACCGCGGTGCCGTTGTGCGGCCCCGTCATGCAGCCGGTGGCCAGGGCCAGGGTCGCGGCGGCGGCGAGCAAGGCCGGGGCAGGGCGTCGGCGCGGCCGGTGGTGGGTGGAGAGTGCAACGTGAGCGACGAGTGCGTGCGTCATGGCGCGTCCTTGGTTGAGGCAGGGCAAGGCCCGGGCCTTGGGCGCGCGCGGCGGCGCGCCCCTCGGTCCCTTGCGCTCGGGTAGAGTGCGGACCAGGGCGCGCATTTCAGGCAATGTGCAGCCAGGGCGCCGCCCCGTCCGTTGCGGCCCACGCCAGGCGAGGATCCATCGCCGGCCCGTGCGCCTGGTTGCCGCAGTGCCCTTGCGATCTGCGTGGCTATGCTGATGGAGAGTGGTGGAGGGTGTCATGTCTCGGTTCACCAGCCTCGTATTCTTGGTCGCGCTCCTTCCGGCGCTGTTGGTCGCCTGCGGCGACGATGACGCGGTCAACGACGAGGAGGAAGAGGGGCCGCGCTCCCAGCGCTACGTTCTGCGGCAACCCTCTTGGTGGACCGGTCCGTCGCGTTACTGGACGTTCAGTGCGACCTACTATGCATATCCAGAATTCCCGGATCGGACCTGTGTCGTTCTTCCGGACCGCGCCAACGTGGTCTATCCCGCCGGAGGGATCGCCTTGGACTGCTCGATCGGTTGCGTCACCGGGCATGTCTGCGCCTTTGGCTGCAAGATGGATCTTGGGGCGTGCGCAGAATGGCAAGGTGCCAATGCCCCACAGATCGACATCATCTACACCCTCGTCGGGTGCTCGCGGGGCTATGGCCTTGGCGGTCTGATCCTGCCGATGCCAACCATAACAGGCTGTCAGCCGTAGGGTCGTGCCGCACAGGGCTCGGCCACTGACTTTCGTGGCTCTCCGGTCGGGTTCTTCCCGGCAAGGACGCCATGGAGGTGTTCCTGTCGCTGCATCGATCCCTGGAGGGGCTGCGTCGCATCGGGTGGCCGCACACCGCCTCCCACGACGCGAAGTTTCCCATCGAGATCGCGGTGGAACAGGCGGCCCGACTCCTTCTCCAGGGCGAGCGCGACGACGGCCGCGCCGTCGAGCGGATGAAGGAGGGGCTGGCCCGGACGCCCGCCGACGTGGCGTGGTTCCGGACCTTCGCCGCCGAGCGCCCGACGCTGCCACGACCCCACGACGCTCGGTTGACCACGGCGATCGGTGGCATCCCGCTCCTCGGCGACGCCGAGATCGAGCGCGTCGTCGAGGTGATCGCCGCGCGGACCGAGGCGTGTCTCGCCGGGCGCGGCAAGGACGACCTGCTCGCGGACTGGTGGAAGCAGCTCGGTCGGCACGGCGAGCACCTGCCGGCCGGCTGCCGTGCGGCGCATCGTGCCGGTCGTCATCCGCTGTGCGTCGGACCGGTGGCTCGCGCTGCGGCTCGAGCCGCAGCGTGTCGGTGACGACTTCTGGCTGTGGGGTCAGGTCGTCGTCGCTGGACACTCACAGCGCGGTCTCGCCGCCTACTTGCGGGCTTCGATCAGCTTCCAGCCGTTGCCGGAGGGGTCGCGGAAGCCGGCGTCGGTCGCGCCGTAGCGGGTGGTCGGCTCCTGCGTGAACTCGACGCCCAGGCCGCGCAGCCGCTCGTAGGCGGCGCGGCAATCGTCGACGACCAGGACCAGCGGCGGCATCGCGCCCTTGGCCACCAGCTCGCGGGCGGCCTGCGCGGTGGCAGCGTCGTGCGTGGGCGGCCCGGGCGTGAACAGGCCCAGCTGGAACGAGGGCTGGTCCGGCGCCTGCACGGTGAGCCACCGGTAGTCGCCGTTGCGCACGTCGGTGTGGACGCCAAACCCCAGCTTCTCGACATAGAACGCGTGGGCCTCGTCCTGGTCTCGTACATAGATGCCAACGACTTGAATGGCCTGGCTCATGGATCCTCCTTTTGCTTGGGGATCTTCATATCGCCCGCCTCTCGCCGCCGCTTCTCCAAAACTGCGATTGTGAGGTCCGGTCGCCGCGCCGCGCTCAGGAAACATCCGGGGACCGTCGCGTCCGCCGCGCTCGCCGTCCGCTCTCGTCGCCGGCGCGCCGCTGGGCTCTCGCCGGTGACGTCCCGGAACGTGCGACCGAAGGTGCCCAGGCTCGCCCAGCCGGTATCTAGCGCGATCTGCGTGATCGGCAGGTCGGTCTCGCGCAGCAGCGCCACCGCGCGCTCGATGCGCCGGGTGAGCAGGTACCGGTGTGGGGGGATGCCGAACGCCTGCTTGAACGCGCGCGCGAAGTGCGCCGCCGAGACGCCGCTGACCTGCGCCAGCCGCTCCACCGGCCACTCTTCATCAAACGCCGCGTCCATGCGGTCCTTGGCCCGCAGCAGCCTGCGCAGGAGCTCGGGATCTTGCGGCGGACGGGGCGGTTCCATGGTGCGGACCAACGCGCGGGGCTCCAACCCTACTCGAGTCGCCGGCCCGGGTCACGCGCTGGCAAGCTCCCCACGTCGGGGCTCCAGGGGCGACAGCGCGCGCGGGCTGAGCGTCGTTCGCGCGCGACGCGGCTCCTGCGCAGGCGGCCGCGGACAGCTGGTGGCGCCTTGGCCTGGTGGGTGCCGCCGCCGTTCAGCGTGTACTAACCTCATGCACAGTGCTACCCAGGTACTGGCCATGCCTCCGATTCCTCACGGCTTCCATGCACATCCCTCCCTTGATGGCAACCACGTGTGCCCGGCGGAGCGTGGCATCGTCGCTCGCCTCCGCGAGTGGATGCCCTCATGAGCCGCACGCTCTCACCAGAGATCCAGTATATGTTGCTGGTCCTGGGGCTCTTCATCGTGCCCAGGGCGCTGCAGCGTTTCCGGCTCCCCAGCGCGGTCACGTGCGTGGGGATCGGCGCCGCGCTCGGCATGGGGTTCCATCTCTTCCACGACGACCACACGATCAAGCTGCTCGCCACGCTCGGCATCGTCGCGATGTTCCTGTTCGCGGGGCTCGAGGTGGACTTCGACGAGCTGCGCCGAGGTCGCAAGGTGCTCGTGCAGCACGTCGCCGTTCAGCTGCTCCTGCTCGCGGCTGGCGCGGTCGTGCTGCACTTCGCGCTCGAACTTGAGGCCCGCGCAGCGCTGCTCTTCGCGCTGGCACTGTTCACGCCGTCGACCGGGTTCATCCTCGACTCGCTCGATAGCCTCGGGCTGAGCCCCGAGGAGCGCTTCTGGGTCAAGTCCAAGGCGATCGCCTCCGAACTCGTCGCGCTGGGCGTCTTGTTCGTGACCATTCAGAGCTCCAACGCCTCGACCCTGGGCCTGTCTGCGCTTGCGCTCACCGCCATGGTCGCCGTGTTGCCGCCGGTCTTTCGCGTCTTCGCGCGGGTGATCTCGCCGTTCGCGCCGAAGACCGAGTTCACGTTCCTCGTCATCGTGGCGCTCTTGTGCGCGTTCATCACTCGCGAGCTGGGCGTGTACTATCTTGTGGGGGCTTTCGTGGTAGGGCTCACCGCGGTCCGGCTGCGCAAGGACCTGCCGGAGCTGAGCTCAGAAAAGCTGCTCGGAGGCGTCGAACTCTTCGCCTCTTTCTTCATCCCGTTCTACTTCTTGAAGGCCGGGCTCCACCTCCGCGCGGAGCACTTCACCTGGCAGGCGCTCGCGATCGCGGCGGTCCTCCTGGTGCTCGTGTTGCCGATTCGGGTCGCACGCGTCACGCTCCACCGCAAGGTGGTCCTCGACGAGCCTTGGCGGATCGGCGCGAGGATCGGCACCGCGGTCCTCCCCACGCTCGTGTTCACGATCGTCATCGCGGAGATCTTGCAGGAGCGCTTCGGGCTCGACGATCAGCTCTTCGGTGCGCTGATCATCTTCACGCTCGTGAACACGCTGGTGCCCGGCATCATCATGCACACGCCGCTCCCGGCGTACGAATCTCCGGAAGCGCCGCGCATCCCGGCGCGACCGGTCGTCGCAGGCGCCGGATCATCGATGAGCGGGGCCCCGCTGGAGCCCGGCGTATGACGGCGGGCGCTCCACGGGCGGTCATCCGCACGCAGGACCGCCTGCTCAAGCTCCTCGGGAACCTGCCGGAGGGGCGGGCGCCGCTCGTGAGCGGGATGCTCCGGCGTGACGCCAGCGAGGCCACCGCCTACTGGCTCCAGCTAGTGGTCTCCATCGGCATCGCGACGCTGGGCCTCGTCGTGGGCAGCGCGGCGGTGGTGATCGGCGCTATGCTCGTCGCGCCGCTCATGGGGCCGATCGTCGGCCTCGCGATGGGCCTCGCCGCGGGCTCGCCGTTTCTCGTCCTGCGCTCGGCGGGGCGCATCGGGCTGAGCGTCGCCGTGGCGGTGGGGGGCGCCGCGCTGATCACCCACCTGCTCCCGTTTCACGAGCTGAACGCGGAGATCTCGGCCCGCACGTCACCGACGGTGCTCGATCTGATCACGGCAGGGTTCTGCGCGCTCGCCGGTGTATACGCTTCGGTCCGACCCGGTTCGGACACGACGACAACCGCGGCGGGGACCTCCATCGGCATCTCGCTGGTCCCGCCGCTCTGCGCTTGCGGCTACGGGTTGGGAACGCAGTCGCTGTCGGTCGCGGGCGGAGCGGCGCTCCTCTTCCTCACCAACCTCGTCGCCATCATCGTCGTTGGCACCGTGTCGTTCGTGGCCGCCGGGTTCAATCGAGTCGATGTCCTCGTCCTCGAGCGAGAGGAGCTGAACCAGAAGGTGAAAGAGGCCCCCATCGCGCGGGCGCTGGCCCGTCGCCTGTCGCGCCTGTTCGAGTCGCGCTGGGGCTCCGTGATGCGGTTCTTGATGCCCTTCGTCCTGCTGGCGGTGGTGTATGTCCCGTTGCGTCATGCGCTCGACGAGGTTGCGTGGCAGGTACGGGTCAGAGCGGCGGTGCGCGAGTCCATCGCACGCGAGCCGCTGCGCGTGGTCCAGAGTCGCGTTCGTGTGGATCGCCATGAGGTCGAGGTGGTGGTCGTCGTCTTGGGGAAGTCGGCCGACGCAGAGCGCTCGCGTGCGCGGATGGATGTCGAGATCCGTCAGGCCTCCGGCGTCACCCCCCGGCTCGAGATCCTCGCCGTGCCGGACGCAAATGCCATCGCCGGCCTCGAGTCGACGCTCCTCAAGCCGCAGCACGTCGAGACCCCCACCGCCGCTCCAGCAACGACGCCCGATGAGCAGCTCGACTCGGCACGCGCCCGGGTCGGGGCGACGCTCGGGGAGCTGTGGCCGGCCAGCAGCGCGGGGGCGCCCATCGTGGTCGACCTCGGGACCTCGGAGTCGGGCCCTCTCGTCATCCGCGTCGTACACTTGGGGCCCAAGGTCGCCGTGGAGGCCCAGGAGGCGTTGCAGCGGGCAGCCTCTCGAGAGCTCGGGCGCGAGGTCGCCATCGTCGACGTGGATGTCCCGGCGACGGCCCTGACGCGGGACTTCGGTGACCTCGCGTTTGTCGCTCGCGTCTCCTCGGCGGTGAGGGCGACCGCCGGAATCGCAGCGATGAGCGTCTGTGTGATCCGGCCTGCCGAGCCCGAGCGTGGTCGGCGGCTGCCGGCCGCGGAGGTGGACCTCGCGCGCACCCTGGACGAGGTCCTCTCGCTTCACCCACGCGTCACGATGACCCGCGGGGGACCTTGGAGCGTCACGTTCTCGGTGGGGCCCTGCGGCGCTCCTCCCGCTCCGGATGCTGGTGCCAGGGGCGCCGCACCTGGAGATCGCTAACCGGCCGCGGTGAGCTCCTCGCCGAGCAGGATGGTGAGCCGGGCGACCACGCTCATCATCGTCTGGAGCTCGCCGGCCGGCACGCTCCCCAGCAGGCGCTCCACCGCGCGCTCGACGGTGCCGGCGGCAGGGCGGTCCAGGGCCCGGCCCTTGGCCGTGAGGCCGAGCGCCGCCCGGCGCTTGTCCCGTGGGTCTCGTCGGCGCTCGAGGAGCCCCTTGATCTCGAGACGGGTCAACGAGGCGGACACGGTCCCCGGATCGACGTGGAGCAGCGTCGCCAGGTGACCGGCGGTCATGCCGGGATACTTCCCGAGGCAGCGAAGGATGAGCCGCTGCTGCGCCGTGACCCCGAGCCGCTTCTCCATCCCGCTCGACACCTTCTCGAGGGCGTGATTGAGCTGCCAGAGCTTCTGGAGGAAGTCGAGCGCCGGCCCCAGCGGGTAGCTCGCGATCGGGGCGTCTTGTCTGGTCATGTCGTGGCGTTCTTTTCTCGGAGCGCCACGAGCTTTGCAAGCAAGCGATCCATCTCCTGCTGGTTCCGGAGGAAATACGCCGCGCCCGAGGCGCGTGCCTCACCCACGCGCACGGTCACCAGCCGTCCAGGCTGGTCGAGCTTGAACACGTCTTCATCGGTCACGTCGTCCCCGACATAGAGCGCGGTGTCTGCCTGCTCGGCGGCCCGCAGCTCCAGGAGCGCGTCTCCCTTGTTGGGGGCTCGCGCCGGGACCACGTTCACGACGAGCTTGCCCGGCACCACCCGCATCGCCATGGGCAGCTCCTCGACCGCCTTCAAGATGGCGGCCCGCGCGACGCGCTTGTTTCTCGAGCGACGGTAGTGCAGCGCGAGCGAATAGCGCTTGTCCTCCAGGTCCACCCCGGCGACCCCGGACAGGGACTCCGCGAGCAGGCCCCGTGCCTGGGTGATCTCGTCTTCGAACTCCTCCAGGCTGGCTCCCGGCTCCAGGCCGTGGTTGCCGATGACGTGATTGACCGGGGCGTCGCCGAGGCGCGCGCCACGTCGCCCTTCGCCCGCCCCGGAGATCACCGCCACAGGGGTAGCGCCTGCAGACCCGCGCGAACAGCGCGCGGGTTCGGGGGCGCATCAGCGCCTCGTCTCGATCCGCGACGATCGGCGCGAGGGTGCCGTCGAAGTCGAAGGCCAGCAGCACCCGGGACCAGGCGAGCTGCGCCAGGACCTCGGCGTTGTCCCGGGAGAGGAGGTGCTCTCATGCCGCCTCGGCCGGCTGGGACAGCGGCGGCCAGCCGCTCACCGAGACGCGCTCCTTGCGTCGCAGCTCGGCGGCGTCCACCAGCATTCGCCCGGCCCAGCGGTACACGTTGAACTCCGACACGAGACGCCTCATCGAGCGCATGCGCTCGCGCTGCTCGTCGTCCGGCATGCGGAGCGCCGCCGCGAGCGCGTCGCTCGCCTGCTGCAGGTCGTACGGGTTGACGATGAGCGCCTCGGTGAGGTCTCGCGCGGCGCCGGTGAACTGGCTGAGCACCAGCACGCCGCGCTCGTCGTCGCGGGCCGCGACGAACTCCTTGGCGACCAGGTTCATGCCGTCGTGGAGGCTGCTCACGTAGCAGACCTCGGCGGCGCGATAGTAGCGGAACACGGTGGCTGGCTCGTGGTGCGAGCGCAGGAGCACGATGGGCCGGTAGGTCCCGGTGGCCCACCTGGTGTTGATCTCGCGGCGATCGCCTCGACCTGGTCGTTGAGCTCCTGGTAGCGCGCGATCTTGGTGCGGCTCGGGGCCGCGAGCTGGATGAAGGTGTAGTGCCCGCGCAGCTCGGGGTGGCGAGCAAGCAGCTGGTCCACGGCTGCCAGTCGCTCCTCGATGCCTTTGGTGTAGTCGAGTCGGTCGATTCCTACTCCGAGCAAGACGTCCGCCGCCAGCCCAAGCTCCTGGCGGACCTGGACGCGCGCCTCGGCCACGGGCGGGACCTTGTCGAGCCAGTGGACCGGCCACTCGATCGAGATCGGGTATGGCCGCACCAGGGTTCGCCGCTGGCCTTGGATCACCGCGTTCGCCTCGCGGTCGATCCGGCTCTCCATGAACGCGTCGACCGAGTCGATGAAGTTGTTGCAGTGCTGCTGGGTGTGGAACCCCACGATGCTCGAGCCGAGGAGCCCCGAGATGAGCTCCTCGCGCCAGGGGCAGATGCCGACGCGCTCGGCGTTGGGCCAGGGGATGTGCCAGAACGTGATGATCGTCGCGCGCGGCAGGCGCTCGCGGATCATCTTCGGCGCGAGCGCGAAGTGGTAGTCCTGCACCAGCACGATGGGGTCGTCCGAGTCGACCTCTTCGCAGACAGCGTCGGCGAACTTGCGGTTCACGTTGACGTAGTGCTCGTAGTCCTCGACGCGGAACAGCGGGCGCGTGTGGGCCACGTGGCACAGCGGCCAGAGCCCCTCGTTGGAGAAGCCATAGTAGTACCGTTCTCTTCCTCCTCCGTGAGCCAGACCCGGCGCACGACGTACGACTCTTCGCCCGGCGGGACGAGCACGCGATCGTGCTTGTCGACCGTGTCTCGGTCGGCGCTGCCGCTGCCGTGCGCGACCCAGACGCCCGAGCACGCGCGCGCGACCGGTTCGAGCGCGGTCACCAGCCCGCTCGCGGGGTGCAGCACGCTGATGTCACCTGCGGTCTTCTCGTGGATGTACGGCTCGCGGTTCGCGAGGATCACCACGCGCTCACCTTGCAAGTACTGCGTCAGCGTCGCGCGGAGCCGCTCGGCGCTCCATCTCCCACCGCGGGCCTCGTGCTCGCGCTCGCTCGCCAGCCGCTCGGCGAGCTCGCGGACGTCTCGAACGAGCGGTTGGAACTCAGCGATCGGGGTGCCGGTCAGCGCCCGCCGGAGCTCTCTCGTCCAGCGTCGCCACGCCAGCCGCGCAGCGATGAGGGTGACTAGGGACGCGCCCAGCGACAGCACGAAGAACGCGATGATCAGGATGTTGCGCATCGTCGCTTCCCGACGGCTCAGGTAGCTCAGGTCATGGACCAGGACGACCGTGCCGCGCGGCATCGTCGCATCTCCGATGGTGTTGACGCTCAGATGAACGCGGCCCGAGGGGAGCTCCGGCGTCATCGACCACGAGGTCTCGTCGCGCGTGGCGTCGACGCGCATCCGCTCGAGGATCGAATGGCACGAGAACTCCGCCGGGTAGGAGTCCGTCGCAGCCAGCAGCTCGCCGAGCGTTGAGCACGCCGCGGCGCCCATGATGCGCTCATCTCGGGTGATGTCGGCGAGCGTCGCCGTGAGCCGCTCCGGGGCGGCTCCCCAGTTGCGCTCCAAGCTCCGCCGCGCGGACGACACCGCGAGACGAGATCGGAGCGCGAGGTCCGCGTCGAACCAGTCACGGGTCGTCTGGGCGAGCACGAAGTACCCGGCGATCGCGAGCAGCGCCAAGGCGATGAGCAGGGCCAGGAGGAACCGCGCAGCGCGTTGCATAGAGATCCAATATCACGCGATAGTTGGATATCAAAGCAATACGTGATACACGTTCAGCATGTCACTCGCCGACCTTGGTCTCATCGGCAACTGTCAGCTATCAGCGCTGGTAAGCCGCGACGGCTCGATCGTCTGGTCGTGCATGCCGCGCTTCGACTCGCCCCCGGTCTTCGCGCGCTGCTCGACGAGCAGGACGGTGGCTCGTTCTCGATCCGGCCAGCCGACGGCGTGCCGGGTACGCAGCGCTACCTCCCGAACACCAACGTCCTCGAGACGCGGTTCGTGAGCCCGGACGGGGCGTTTCGCGTCCTCGACTTCGCGCCGCGCTTCACCCTGTACGAGCGCAGCTTCCGGCCGACGAAGCTCTTGCGCATCGTCGAACCATTGAGCGGAACCCCGCGTATCCGGGTGTCCTGTGACCCCGTGCTTGGCTGGACTCGCGAGCGTCCGCGCCGTGAGTTCGGGTCGCATCACATCTCCTTTCACGGGTTTGATGCCGCGCTGCGCCTGACCACCGACGCGCCGCTGTCGTACCTGGACGGGGAGCCGTTCGCGCTGTCGGCGCGCAAGCACTTCGTGCTCGCGTGGGGTGCGCCCGTGGAAGAGCCGCTGGAGCCACTGTGCGAGCGCTTCCTCCGCGAGACGGTGAGGTACTGGCAGCAGTGGGTGAAGCACTGTGACATCCCGCCGATCTACCAGGAGGAGGTGATCCGCTCCGCCCTCGCGCTGAAGCTGCACTGCTTCGAGGACACCGGGGCCATCGTCGCGGCGATGACGACCTCGATCCCCGAGGCGCCTGGTTCGGGCCGGACCTGGGACTACAGGTACTGCTGGCTCCGCGATGCATACTACACGCTCGGGGCGTTCCGCTTGCTCGGTCACTTCGAGGAGCGCGAGCAGTTCCTCCAGTTCTTGCTCAACGTCGCCGCTTCGGCGCCTGACCTGGAGCTGGCGCCGCTGTACCGGATCGATGGTAGGAATGATCTGGAGGAACAGGTGCTGGACGACTGGCCTGGCTATCGGGGGGAGCGGCCCGTGCGCATCGGCAACGGGGCGTCCACCCACAAGCAACACGATGTCTTCGGGGAGATGGTGCTCGCGTTGACCCCGCTCTTTCTGGATGCCAGGTTTCGCGACCAGGTGACGCCGCCCGTGCTCGACCTGGTGACGCGGCTCGCGCGAAAGGCCGTGACGGTGGCGGGACAGCCTGATGCCGGGATCTGGGAGTACCGAGCTCAGTGGCGCCCGCAGACCTTCAGCTCGCTCATGTGCTGGGCGGCCGCCGACCGCATGGCTCGCGTCGCCATGCGGCACCGGCCGGCCGACACGGAGGAGTTCGCCGCCGCTGCTGGCAGGATTCGCGACGAGATCTTGCGCCGGGCCGTGGACCCGTCGCGGGGCTGTCTGGTGGCCGACTATGGCGGGGGCGAGGTCGACGCAGCGCTCCTGCAGGCCGTGACGCTCCGGCTGTTGCCGTTCGATGATCAACGGCTGCACGCGACGGTGGATGCGGTGCGCCTCGACCTCACCCACGATGGCTGGCTCAAGCGCTACCGGACGAACGACGGCTTCGGGGTCCCGGCGGTCGCTTTCATGCTCTGCACGTTCTGGCAGGTCGAAGCGCTCGCCAGGCTTGGCCGCGTCGAGGAGGCGAGAGCGTTGATGGAGCGGGTCCGCGAGGTGAATTCTCCTCTGGGGCTCCTGGCGGAGGACCTCGACCCGGTCTCGCACGCGATGTGGGGCAACTTCCCGCAGGCGTACTCCCACGTCGGGATGATCCACGCGGCGTTCGCCGCCTCCCCTCGCTGGTCGGAGTTCGGGGCATGAGCGACGCCCATCGCAAGCAGCCCTCCGAGCTGCCATCGTCACCACCGGAGGCCTGGGAGCCGCTGCTGCGCTTCGCGCGCCTGGCTGGTCGCCCGCTGGAGCGGTTCCTGCGCATCGAGGCGGCCAGTGGCATCCTGCTGCTCGTCGCCGCCGCGATCGCGCTCATCTGGGCGAACTCGCGCTGGGCCGAGACCTACGCGCAGCTCTGGCACACCCCCGTTGGCATCGGCATCGGCACCTTCACGTTCGAGCGGTCTCTGGAGTGGGTGGTCAACGACGGCCTGATGGTCATCTTCTTCTTCGTCGTCGGCATGGAGATCCGCCGGGAGATCCATCACGGCGAGCTGTCGGAGTGGCGCCGCGCCTCGCTCCCCGTCGCCGCAGCGCTGGGCGGCATGGTGGCGCCGGCGGCCCTCTACCTCGTCTTCGCCGACGGGCCGGCCGTTCGCTCGGGGTGGGGCGTCCCGATGGCGACGGACATCGCGTTCGCCGTGGGCATCCTCACGTTGCTGGGCAAGCGCGTGCCAGCCGCGCTTCGCGTGCTGCTGCTGGCGCTGGCGGTCATCGACGACCTCGGCGCCATCATTGTCATCGCGATCTTCTACTCATCCGGCGTCGCGCTCTCCGGGCTGCTCGTCGCAGCCGTCGCGTTCGTGGGGATCTTCGCCATGCAGCGGTTCGGGGTGCGATCAAAGGTCGCCTATATCGCGCCCGCGATGGTCGCGTGGGCGGGGATCTACGCGGCCGGCATCCACCCCACGATCGCCGGGGTCCTCGTCGGGCTCATCACGCCCGTGCGGGCGTGGCTCGGGCCGGACGGCTTCGTCGCCGGGGTCCGAAAGGAGCTCGACCATCTGGCCGCGGCACCCCGGAACACGCTGTCGTCTCACGAACTCGCAGAGACGCTGCGCTCGGTCGACGCCGCGCGCCGCGAGGCCATGTCGCCGGCCGAGAGCCTGATCGAGGCACTTCATCCCTGGGTTGCGTTTGGCATCATGCCCGTCTTCGCCCTCGCCAACGCGGGCGTCCACATCTCGGGCGGCTCGCTCGACAGCGCTTCGTGGACCGTCCTGGTCGCGGTCGCCGCCGGGCTCGTCATCGGAAAGCCCGCGGGGGTCATGCTCGCCTGCTGGCTCACCCTGCGGCTGCGCGTCGGACGGCTGCCGGCCGGGCTGACGCTGAGGCACCTGCTGGTGCTCGGGGTCGTCGCGGGGGTCGGCTTCACGATGGCGCTGTTCATCGCGCAGCTCGCGTTCACCGATGTCCAGCTCCTGTCGGCGGCCAAGCTCGGGGTGCTCGTGGCGAGCGCCACCGCGGCGATCCTGGCGCTCGCGCTCGGTCGGCTCCTGCTGTCGCGCACGGAGGGCGCCGGTGCGGCCACCACCGCCGATGAAGCGGAGAGTTCGACGGAGGCCTGAGCCGCAGGTCACGATGGCCGTGGGCGTGAACCACAGCAGACGCGAAAAACACCCACGGCGCGAGCTTCGGAGTTGACAACCTGCGCTCTTGCCTTCAGCTTGAGGCCATGTTTGCGCAGTTCCTGTAAGGCCAGGAGACCGGCCGGGCCAGCGAGGCTCCGGTCGGGATCCTGTCGAGGTCGCATCGGCTCTGCCGGCGCGCGTGCATGTCAGCAGCCGCTGTTCTGCCAGCTTGGCGGTCAGCGTGGCTCCGTCCTGGAGGCTGCTTGGTGCGCGCGCTTCGGCGAGCGCCTCTTTGCTTTCGGGAGCTGTCATGTCGTCCGAGTCGTTTCACCGGCGCACCCAGCGGTGCGTCGATACCGCTTTGCATCAACTCCATCGTGAGCTGGAGGGCCGCCCGCATCGGCGGCGGTTTCTCGACAGGCTCGTGGCCGTGGTGCGCCAGCGATCTTCGTTGCTGCGGCACGCGCCATCGCCGAGCGGCGGGGTGGTGGGCGCGACGCTGCTGTACAACCTGCTGTGGCTGGAGCGGGCGGTGATCCGCGCGCCCGAGTCGTGGCCTGGGGCGTGGGGGCATCCGCTGCTCGTGGCCCACTCGCTGGCCAGTCATCTCTTTGGCGAGTATCCGGTGCCGCGCTTTCTGGCGTGGTGCTGGCTGCAGCAACGGACGCCGGAGCACCGCCGGGCGCAACAGTGGTTCATCGCGCACGCGCGTGGGCGAGCCTTGCGCCAGCTACCGCTGCCCATCGCGCTGACCCGGCGCATGGAGCACGAGCTGCTGCGGACGCCCGATCACGTGCAGCTCACGGCGGCGCTGCGCCGCGCCGAGGTGCTGGGGCTTGGCGGCAGCGAGGCGCTGGCGCAGGCCGTGCTCGCGACGCCGCTCGCGGCCTCGATCGAGCACGGCGCGTGGTGGCGCAAGGCGCTGACCTGGATGGTGGCGCGCGGCGACGCGCTGGCGCCGCAGCATGTCGCGCGCGTGGTGGCGTATCTCGACGCGCGCCGCGAGCAGGTGTCGTTGCAGGGCAAGACCGTGGTCGCGCTGCTGCGCGACATCGAGCGGGAGGCGCCAGTCGTGGGGCACGGGGGACGCTCGCGGCGGGCCATCTCGTGGCCGGCGTCGCGGTGGGCAGCGCTCTCCCTGCGTATCGACGGCAGCGCCGCGGAGCCGCGCGTGGCGCAGTGGGACCTGGTGGAGCTGTGCGACCGCGAGGCGCTGCGCCGCGAGGGGCGCGAGATGCGGCACTGTGTCGGCGGCTACGCCGGGCGTTGCCGGTCGGGGTACGCGGGCATCTGGTCGCTGCGCCACCGCTGGCTCTGCGAGGACAAGGTGCGCTCGGTGCTGACGATCGAGATCGATCCCGTGCGGGGCCGCATCGTGCAGGTGCGAGGCAAGGCCAACCGCCGCCCCAGCGGGCTCCCCCTCGAGCTGCTCGAGCGCTGGGCGAGCCGGGAGGCGCTGAGCATCGACCCCAGCGCCTGCGGCAAGCCGCGGCCGGTCGAGCCAGCCTCATGCGCCGCGCCGCGCACCACTCCGCCACCGGGCGCCACGCTGGATGAGAAGCGCCTGGGCGCCGCCGCGGAGGCCATCGCGGGCCCGGCGCGCGTCGCGGTCGAGGTCGCGCCTGTCACCTGCGGTTGCCTCGTGCGGGAGGCGCAATGAGCCGTCGTTCGCCGGGGAGCTCCGGGCAGGGGCGCCGACGGGGCTGAAAGCCCCAGGTGCCGGTGGATCAGAGCGCGCCGAGGTACAGGTCGTCGACGTGCAGCACTCCCTCGAGGCAACGGATCGCGAGGTCCTCTCCGCGCCCGGCCATGCGATGCGAGAAGGCGCCTGCGTCGCCCTGCCCCGCGGGGATGCGCTCGTAGAGCTCGACCCGCTCGGGGACCTGGCTCACCAGCAGGTAGGCCTCGAGCGACTCGAGGCGCCGGTAGTGCGCCCACTTCTCGCCACGGTCATAGGCCTCGGTGCTTGGTGACAGGACCTCGACGACGAGCCTGGGATTGGCGAGGGCATTGGGATCCTCGGCGTCGCGCGTCGCATCGCCACACACCACCGTGACGTCCGGATAGGTCGAGAGGCCGGTCGCCGCAACCCGGATCTTCAGCTCGCTGGAGAAGACCCGACATCTTCGCGGATCGACCATGCGCCCCAGGGCGATGGTCACCGCCGCGATCAAGCGCGCGTGCTCTGGCGTTCCCCCGGCCATCGCAAAGATCTGCCCGTTCAAGAACTCATGCTTGAGCCCGGTCTCACGTTCCCGCTCGAGGTACTCGCGGTAACTGAAGACGTGATGAGGAACCGCGGCGGACATGTCGAAAGAGTACCCCAAAGACGGGCGCGTCATCGCAGGTTCTTGCAACCCTTGCGCTCGGCCAGGGCGCAGGGTGAATCCTGGTGCGAGACGCGGCATTGCGCGTGCTGCCTCCTCACGCCTCGTGAGCTTCGCCGAGCGCGTCGTCTCCCCAGATGCCCAGCAGACCGGTCTGCCCGGCGCTCAACGACCGCACAGGTCCACCATTGGCGGCAGCGCGCGGACCGGGGCGGCGCAGCGGGGCTCGGGGCGGCGCGGCGCGCGGATCCTGCCGGTGCTGCGTAATGAAGTAGGGTGCGGGCGCAATCCTGGAGCGGCGGCGGCTGCTCTGCGGTCTGCTGGCGCGGGCGGCGCTACATCAGTCGCGGGACGATCATGTTCACGAGCCAGCTCATCACGGCGCGCACGCGCTTGGGGACCTTGCGGCCGTGCGGGTGGACGAGCGACACCGGCATCGGCTCGGAGCCGAGCTCGGGGAGGATCTCGACTAGCAGGCCGTCCTCGAGCAACGAGCGGAGGCCGAGCCGCGGTGCCTGGATGATGCCAAGCCCGGCCAAGCACGCCGTGTGGTACGAGTCCCCGGTGTTCACAGTGACGACGCTCCGCATCGGGTACAGCGCGTAGCGGCGGCCGTCGCGATACTCGAACGCAGGTGGCACCGTGCCGAACGTCGGCTCGTAGTTGATGAGTAGATGGCGGTCGAGGTCGCCGAGCACGACCGGCAGCCCGAACTTCTTGAGGTACACAGGGCTCGCGCAGTTCACCATCGTCAGCTCGCCGAGCCGCTGCGCGACGAGGCCCGAGACGCGCAGGTTGCCCACGCTCAGCACGCAGTCGAAGCCCTCGCGCACCACGTCGACGCGACGATCCGTGGTGCTGACCTGGAGCTCGATCTGCGGATGCGCCGCGAGGAACTCGGGCAGCCGGGGGATCACGAAGTCGCGCGCCATCGACACCGGCAGGTCGACGCGCACCACCCCGCGCAGCGCCCGACTGCCCTGAAATAGCGTGGCGAGCTCGTCAGCCTCGATCACGAGCTGCTTCGCGCGCGGCATCAACTGCTCGCCATCGGGCGTCAATCGCACCGTGCGCGTCGTGCGCTGCAGCAGGCGCACGCCCAGCTCGGCCTCGAGCGCCTGCACGCGCGCGGACACTCGTGCTTTCGGCATCGCGAGCTGCTCGGCCGCGCGGGTGAAGCTGGCCAGCTCCGCGACCTTGAGGAATGCGGCCAGCGCTTCGAGATCGATGGTCATTGTCTTCTCTCCAAGGACAATGTGTCAGAAAAGTGGCGGTTTATCGGTGGGCGCGGGGTCTTTATACATGACGTCGAGACAATCCCTCGAAAGGAAACGCATCATGACCACCCGTATCGCACTCGTCACCGGCGGCAGCCGCGGCCTCGGCCGGAGCTCGGCCCTCCACCTCGCCGACCGTGGGGTCGACGTCATCTTCACGTACAAGTCCAGCGCGGAGGCGGCACGCGCGGTCGTCGAGGAGATCGAGCGCAAGGATCGCAAGGCGATCGCGTTGCCCCTGGATGTCGGCGACAGCGCCGCGTACCCGGCGTTCGCCGACGCGGTGAAGTCCGCGCTCGCGAAGCACTGGCAGCGCGAGCGGTTCGATGCGCTCCTCAACAACGCCGGCACCGGCGTATACGCGAGCTTCGCCGAGACCACCGAGGCTCAGTTCGACGAGCTCGTCCGCGTCCACCTCAAGGCGACGATGTTCCTGACGCAGCGCTTGCTGCCGCTGATCGAGGACGGAGGTCGCATCCTCAACGTGTCGACTGGTCTGGCACGGTTTACCTTCCCGGGCTACGCCGCGTATGCCGCGATGAAGGGCGGGATCGAGGTGCTCACGCGCTACATGGCCAAGGAACTCGGACCGCGCAAGATCACCGTGAACACGCTGGCGCCAGGCGCGATCGAGACCGACTTCGGCGGCGGCGTCGTGCGCGACAACAAGCAGCTCAACCAGCAAATCGCGGGGATGACCGCGCTCGGACGAGTGGGCGTGCCGGACGACATCGGTGACGCGGTGGCGCTGCTCCTCGCACCGGAGGCAGCGTGGATCACCGGCCAGCGGATCGAGGTCTCGGGTGGCATGTTGCTCTGACCCTCACCTCTGCTGCTGACGATGACCTTCCGCCCCGCGGAGCGGAGCGAAAGCCCTGCGCAGAGCCGGCAGGACTCTCGCGCCCCCCGGCGACCTCAGGTTGCCAAATCCCGATGGGCTGTGCTGCTCGCGACCTCACGCCTTTTTGCAAGTGGTGCGCCAACCACGGTGTGCATCACCTCCACCTCTCGACCACCAGGACTCTTCATGCGCAAGCTACACACTCTCTGTCTTCTCGCCACCGCACTGCTCGCCGCCTGTACCGGCGACGACGTGACGCCTCAGCCCGATGAGATCATGCTCCCGGGCGCCACGTACTACCCCGAGAGCTTGTCCGCAGACGCCGACGGCACGCTCTACGTCGGCAGCCTGGTCACGGGCCAGGTCGTCGCGTTCGCGGACGGCGAGACCGAAGGCACGGTCGTCGTGGGAGCGTCGTCGGGCGTCACCGGCGTCGCCGGCGTCGCGGTCCGCGGCAACGAGCTGTGGTTGTGCTCGATCGACACCGCGTTCCAGCGCCAGACCGAGGTGCGCAGCTTCACGCTCGAAGGCGCCGCGCGCGCCACCTACCGGCTCGGCTCGAACCGGTTCTGCAATGACCTGGCGTTCGACGCCGCGGGCGCACTCTACGTCACCGACTCGTTCAACGGCACTGTCCTCAGGCTGGCCCCGGGCGGCTCCGCGCTGGAGCCGTGGCTCGAGAACGCCGCGCTCGCGCCGGCGATGCGAGGCGGGTTTGGACTCGATGGCCTCGCGGTGGTCGACGGCGCAGTGTTCGTCAACAAGTTCGACACCGGGGGGCTCTACCGCATCGCGATCGGCGCTGACGGCGCGGCGGGCCCCGCGCAGCCGATCACCGTCACCCCCGCGTTGACCGCCCCTGACGGCATGCGGGCGCTCGACCACCGCACGCTCCTCGTCGCCGAGGGCAGCGGCAGGCTCACGAAGGTCAAGATCGACGGCGTCACCGCCACCGCCACTGCGCTCGCCACCGACCTCGACCAGCCGACCGGCGTCACCGTCGCGCGCGGCTCGGCCTGGGTCGTCGAGGGCCAGCTCGCCCGCCTGTTCGCGATGCCCGCGCAGCCGCCGAACCTCCCCTTCGCGGTTCGCCGCGTCGACCTGTGACTGCTCAGCGCGCTGGTGGTCGCCGGGGCGTCATGCCGGACGGTCGCCGGAGAACTTGTCAATCCTCGAGCGGCGGCGGCTGCTCTGCGGTCTGCTGGCGCGGGAACAGGCTCAGGGCGCGGAGCTGGGAGCGGCCGTCGGTGACGGCGAAGTCGGCGTGGCAGCGTCTGGCGCCGAGCCAGTCGAGGTAGGTCAGGGCGAAGCCGCCGTCGGGGGCGAGGCGGAGCTGGCACCAGCCGTTGTTCATCACGTCCTGGCGCAGGCGGGTCCAGCGCGGGAAGCGGGGCTCGTCCTCCACCCACAGCGGCTTGCACCAGCTCGGCTTGCCCAGCTCCTGTCGCGCGGCGGGGTAGCCGCCGTGGCCGATGCAGCTCCCATAAAATGGGGCGATCAGATCGTCGCGATCGAACAGGCCACAATAGTGATCATCGCCCCAGATCCAGGCCGCGATGCGGTCGCTCTTGACGGTGTCCCAGAGGTCGCTGAGGAGCGTATAAGCGGTGCGGGAGCCATATCCATACGGGCCGCTTCCGGACAGCAAGATCGTCGTGCGGTCGCCGGCCTCGGCGAGGCGGTCCCGGAGCCACTGCAGCGAGGCGGGGTGCAGGAAGCGCTGGCGCTTGTGCCAGTTGACGTCGATGGCGATGAGCTGGTGGCGCGGGAAGCGCAGGCAGAAGTAGCTGCCTTGCTGGGGGCTGATGCCGCGCTTCTTCGGATCACGCAGGAAGTCCAGGTACCACTTGCCGCCGGAGTACAGCTCGTGGTTCTCGGCCAGGCTAAAGAGCTTGGTCTTCTGCACCACGTCGCGCAGAGGCGCTGTGTAGTACTGCTCGAACTCGCGCTGACGGCCGGCGTAGTACACGTCGCCCAGATGCACGGCGTACGCCGGGGCGCGCCGGGTGAGCTGGCGCGCGATCATGCGCGAGTGGTAGAGGCCGGTGCCAAAGTCCGCCAGCAGGGCGATGGGCGCGGCGGCCTCGGCGGCGGTGGCCTGGTACACAAACGGCGCGTCCTTGCTGTGGGCGACGAACTTCTCGAGGTTGGGCCAGCGGCCGAGCTTGGTGATGAGCGACTCGTCCGCGACGCCCAGCCACCACGGATCGAGCTTCTCGAACTGCTTGTTGTTCGGGTTGAGGTCGACGCCGTGCTGAGCCTTGAGCTGGGCCAGGTCCGGCCAGCGGTGCGCGGTCAGCAGGCGATCGAGGATCACGCGCTCTTCCCGGCTCACCGCGGGCGGCACGCGCAGGTACGCGCGCAGCTCGGCGAACCAGCCGCTGGCAGACAGCGCCAGCGCGTCAGGTCCGGCCAGCGCGCTGGGGCCATCCTCCTGGGCGATGGCGCGCTCGAACGCCGCTGGGTGATCGCAGGCGAACACCCAGGTGTCGATCCAGGCCTTGGCGTCCTGCGCCGACAGGTCGGGATCGCAGAAGAACGTGCGCAGCTCCTGAAGCGTGCGGCCGGCGTTGCGCTGCCAGCGGTCGCGCCAGCCGTGCATGCGCCGCGAGATCTTCACCAGCTCCGCATCGTCCTGGGCCTGGGCGGTGAGGCCGTGGGCCTGCCGGGGCTGCACGTCGCCGCTGCCATGGATGTCGACGTACCCGCCAAGGAGCTCTGCCAAGCGTACGGCCATGCGGCGATGGTAGCGCCCTCGCCGAGCTCGTACCAGGTGCCTGCCGAGGCGCGCAGGCCAAAGGGGCGAGGATCGTCCTCACGGCCGCAGCGCAGCCACGAACTCCAGGCGCAGCGTGGCCTGTCCTTGCGCCGCCTCCACGTGCAAGCGCGGCGTGGTGCGGAGCAAGTGCAGCGTGGTGGGCAGCCCTTCGGTGCTCAGCGTGCGGCCAGCGAACAGCTCCGCGAGGAGGCCGGACAGGGTGTCGGTCATCGGCTGGGTGAAGTCGCTCGTCCGCGCGCGCATGGCCTGCACCAGGTCGGCGTAGCAGGGCGTCAGGACGTGGGCGCGAGCCTCACACGTGAGCTCCAGCTCCGCGAGCTCGGCGCGCAGCGGCGTGGCGGGAGAGCCCTCGGAGATCTGCACCGCCGTCCACACCCGGCCGAGCGTCTGGCGCGCGCCGTCCTGCACCGTGGTGGCGGCTTCGGACTCCAGGCGCAAGCCGCCGCCGGTCGCGGTCACCACGGGCGGCAAGGTCAGGCGCGGCGGGGTCAGGCGCAGCGACAGGTACGTCGCCACCAGCGGATCTGCATGGAAGCGCTCCACCAGCCCGGCCGCGGCGAGCTGGCGGTCGAGCAGCCCTTCTCGCCACGCGCCAAAGAGCAGCGCGTTCATCGCGTCGAGGGTCAGCTCCAGCGACACCTGGGCGCCCGGGCTCATCGCCAGCTCGGCGCCGGGGGCACGCGCGCCTGGCGGTGACAGGCGCGGCGGCAGGTGCAGCGGGTATCCGGGCAGCGGCGAGATCGCCACCGAGAACGCCAGCGCGCCGTGCTGGCCGTCGACGATCTGGGGGGTGCCACACGGCGCAAAGCGGAGCTGGCCACCGCCGGGCAGCTCCAGCGGCGGGGGCGGCTCGAGCTGGGTGCGTAGCACCTCGCCGAGCTGACGCCGGGTCACCGCGCTGGCCAGGCGATCTCCGCCGAGGTGATCGCTGAGCCACTGCGCCACGCGGTTGCCAAAGGCCAGGCGCGCGCGCGCGGAGACGGACACGGCGAGGCGTCCGTCCTCGACCCGCGGCACCAGCGCCAGCACCACGGGCACCTGCACGCGCTCGAAGGTGAGCAGCGCGGTGGCGCGCAGATAGCCCAGCGGTTGTCCAGGCGGCGCGCTCCTGGCCTCGAACATCGTCGCGTCTTCCGGATGCCGCGCCAGCTCGCTCCAGCGCAGGGTCAGCGCCTGCACGCCGCCGAACTCGCCGATGGGGAACTGGCCCTGGTCCGCGAGCTGGTGCTGCAGGAGCTGGCGCACCACGTGCGCGACGGTGCCCGCGCTGGCCGCGCCGTCGTCGAGCAAGGCCTGGGCGACGACGACGCGCCCGCTGCACGGCGGCGCCGCCGGATCCTGGAAGGGCCCCACGAGCTGGGTCGCGCCCACCGCGCGCGCGTAGCCGCCGCGATACTCGGCGCGCCAGCGCGTGCGTCGCAGGCCGGCGGCGTCTGCGGGCCGGCCGTCGTCCTCGCGGCGCACCCGCGCGCGCAACGCCGGCGGCACCTGACCCTCCAGCGTGCGGTGGGCGCTCGCCGGGGCCGAGGTCACGGTGACCTCGAAGGCCGGCGCTGGCTCTTGCACGAGCTGCACGAACGCCGCGGCGTGGCCGGCCACCAGCACCGCGCCCAGCGCGGCGGCGCCTCTCACGACAGCACCACGAGGACGCTCACCAGCTCCCAGCCCACCACCCACAGCGTGCAGGCGACCACGCTGGCGGTCATCGCGCGCGTCACCGCGTCGGCGTCTGGCTTGGGGGCGCCGCCCTTGGCCACCACGTCGGAGGCGATGCCCCAGGCGTACATCCACACCAGGAACAGCGCGCGCTGCGCATACACCGCGCGCTCTGGCCGCGGATCCAGCAGGTCTGCGGTGAGCAGCTCCCAGGCGTGGGGCACGCCGAAGCTCTCGCACACCACCAGGCCGCCGCAGATCATCCCGAGCGCGAACAGGGTGGCCACCGCCAGGTACGCCAGCGCCACCGAGAGCCAGGCCGGGGCCAGCAAGTAGCTCTTGTGATCGACGCCGAGCGCGTCGAGCGCCAGCGTCTGCTTGGTCAGGTTCATCGAGCCGAGCCAGGCGTTGGTGGCGCTGCCGGAGGCGGCCACGAACAGCAGCGCGGACAGCGCCGGCGCCAGCGCCACCACGTGGCTGCCGCCGAGCTGGCGCAAGAGCGCGTCCGGACGCACGCCTGCGCCGCCCACCTTGGAGACGACGAGCAAGACGGTGTAGCCGATGAGGGTGGAGACGACGGCATAGAAGAGCAGGGGGCGCAGCAGGGTCTGGCGCAGCGTGCGCGCCATCACCACCGCGACATCTCCAGGGTGGCGCAGGAGCTGGCCGGGCAAGTCGCGCAGCGCTTGGCCCGCGACGCGAAACGGGGAGAGCACGGGCTCGACGCGGCCGGCCAGCGCTCGCGATAGCGCGCGCGCTGGCCGAGGCCCTTGCCTGGGCGCGGCGTCGCCGTGCTGCTCGAGGTGGGTCACCAGCGCGGCCTCCAGCTCGATGAGCCAGCGGCCGCGCTCGGTCTCGGCGGCGCGACGGCGTGCGGAGCTGGAGAGAGGACCCCGAGCGTGGGACTCGGGCTCGGGCTCGGGCTCCGGCTCGGGCTCCGGCTCCGGCTCCGGCTCCGGCTCCGAGCGCTCGGCCAGCTCCTCGAGCGGGCCAGGCCAGGTGTCGGCGAAGAGCTGCTCGAGCTTGCGGCTGTGCAACGACAGGAGAAACAGGCGGTCCGCGACGCCGCCGGCCAGGGCCACGTCGTGGGTCACCACGATCGCCGAGATCCCGAGCATGCGCACCTGCTCTCGGATGAGGCGCGCCAGCATGCGCACCCGGTGCGGATCGAGCCCGACCGAGGGCTCGTCGAGGAACAGGAGCTGGCGGCGGCTGGCCAGCACGCGCGCCACCGCCACGCGCTGGGCCTGCCCGCCGGACAGGCGGCCGACGCTGGTGCCCGGCACCGCGAGCTGGGCGTCGAGGCCGACGCGGCCAAGCCACGCGGCGGCCTCGTCGTCGGCCGCGCTTGCCATGCTGGCGTCGCCTTCCGCGCCGGCCGCGCCGGCCGCGCCGCCGGCCGCGCCGCCTCGCTCGCCGCTGCGGCGCCGGGCCAGCTCCAGGTTGCCGCGGACATCGAGGTGATCGAAGAGCGCCCCGCGCTGCGGCACCAGGCCCAGCGCGTCGCGGTCGAGCGCGAGCCGCACCGCGCTCACCTGGTAGCCGGCGCGCGCCAGCTCTTCGGCCTCGAACAGCACGCGCGCGAACGTGGACTTGCCGGCGCCGGAGCCGCCCAGCAGCACCACCACCTCGCCGGGCGCGACGGACAGATCCACGCCATCCAGCAAGAGCCTGCCATCAGGCAACGCGACCGACAGGCCGCGCACCTCGAGCGCCGAGCTCCTGGCAGGGCCGGACCCCGAGGGCTCCATCCCGCCGGGCCTGGCGGGCCCGTCAGGGTGTGAGGTCGCAGAGGGTGCAGGCGACAACGTAGGAGGCTCGGCCACCGCCGGTCACGCTAGCACGTCGGGTCCGCTCACGGCTCACCGTCACGGAAGCGGCCCAGGCAGCACGCGCAGCGTGAGCACCCAAGCAAGCGTCGGCGATCCCGCCTCGCCAGGTCGCTGCCGCGATGCGTTGTAAAAGGTCTTGACTGGTTCGTGTCTCTTGTTTAAGTCTTATTGCTGAGAGAATAACGTCAAATTTGTATTCTCTGGGGGTAAACATGACGAATTCAAGAAATAAGCTGGCGCTCGGAGCCGCAGGGTTGCTGCTCCTGGCCGGGCTGGGGCTGTTCTCCACCGACGCGGCCAGTCAGGCAGGGCAGGCAGGGCAGGCAGCGGCGCCCATCAGCGCCGCCGACACCGCCTGGATCCTCACCGCCACCGCGATGGTGCTGCTCATGACCCCGGGGCTCTCCTTCTTCTATGGCGGCATGGTCCGCCTCAAGAACGTGGTGTCCACGTTGCTGCAGAGCTTCGTGGCCATGGCGGTGATCAGCCTGCTCTGGGTGGTGGTGGGCTTCTCCCTCGCCTTCGGCGACAGCGCGGGCGGCATCATCGGGGATCCGCGCACCTTCTTCATGTTCCACGGCGTCGGCGGTGACACCCACGCCTCGTTGGCCCCGACCATCCCGTTGCTCCTGTTCGCGCTGTTTCAGCTCAAGTTCGCCATCATCACCCCGGCGCTCATCACCGGCGCCTTCGCCGAGCGCGTTCGCTTCGGCGCGTACGTGCTGTTCATGGTGCTCTTTAGCCTGGTCATCTACGCGCCGCTGGCGCACTGGACCTGGCACCCGGAGGGCTTCTTGCGCAAGTGGGGCGTCCTGGACTTCGCCGGCGGCACGGTGGTGCATATGTCCGCGGGCTTCGCCGCGTTCGCTGGCGCGCTGTTTCTGGGGCGGCGCCATGCTCATCGCGACAACGAGGCGCACACCCCGGCCAACGTGCCGTTCGTGCTGCTTGGCACCGGCCTCCTGTGGTTTGGCTGGTTCGGCTTCAACGCTGGCTCGGCGCTGTCGGCTTCGTCCACGGCGACCTTGGCCTTCGCCACCACCAACACCGCCTCGGCGGCGGCCATGTTGACCTGGATGGCCATCGACTGGATGCGCGGCCGCAAGCCCTCTGCCATCGGCGCGTGTGTCGGCGCGGTGGTGGGCCTGGTCGCGGTGACCCCGGCCGCGGGCCTCGTCACCATCGGCCACAGCATCGTCATCGGCATGGTGGCCAGCGCGGTGTCGAGCGCCGCGGTCCACTTCAAGACCCGCTCCGCGGTGGATGACACGCTGGATGTCTTCCCTTGCCACGGCATCGGCGGCGCGGTGGGCATGCTGCTCACCGGCGTGTTCGCCAAGGACGTCGGCCTGTTCTACGGCGAGACCCGCACGTTCCTGTTGCACCTGGCGGCGTTCGGGATCGTCGGGACGTTCTCGTTTGGTGGCGCGTGGGTCCTGTACAAGGTGGTGGATCTGCTGGTCCCGCTGCGGGTGACCGCGGAGCAGGAGGCGCTGGGGCTCGATCTGAGCCAGCACGGCGAGTCGGTGGGCGAGATGGCGGAGGCGCTCTTGCCGCCAGCCCATGAGCTGCCCATCCCCGCGGCCAAGGCCGGCGCTCCACAGGCCTACGCGGCTTGAGCTTCCGGTGGCTCCCAAAGTGGCGAGCGTGAAGGGCGGGCCGGTGTGAGTCAGCGCGAGGAGCTGTTGCAGGTCCTGCGTGGTCCTCTCGAGCAAGTGTTCGCGCGCAGCGAGGACGAGCTAGCGCAGCTCGCCAGCCTGCTGCACGCGCCGGTGCCGCCGCCGCCCGTCGCGAGCGAGCCCAGGGTGTCTTCCGCCAGCGCGCTGTTCGAGTACGGGCGGCAGATGATCGCCGACGGCAAGATCGTCCACCTGTCGTTCGACGGTCCGCTGATCAGCGGCGCCAGCACGCCGATCTCCCTCGACGGCGTGCGCTACGCCAGCCTGGAGAGCCTGTATCACTGCCTGAAGCTGCCGGAGGGCAGCGCCGAGCGCGCGGCGTGCGCAGCGGCCACCGCGTGGGAGGCGCGGCGCCTGACCCGACGCCTGCACACGGCGTCGTTTGGCTACCAGGGCAAAGAGCTGACGGTCGGCTCCGCCGAGCACGCGGCGCTCATCGCGCGGGCGGTCGCCGCCAAGGTGGAGCAGCACGTCGAGGTGCAGGACGCCCTGCACGCCACCGGGCGCGCGCTGCTCATCATCCGCGCCAGCCACCGCGGGGTCCCGCTCAACGTCCTGGGCCGGGTCAACCCGCTGGCGCTGATGCTCGAGCGCTGGCGTCGCTTCGGGGGCTCCTCATAGAAGGTGGGGGGCGAACGTGTAGCATTCAGTGCAACGTGAGCAACCAACGGCGGGAGGGATCACGCCGCGCAGCGAGAGTGTGGTGGTTCCACAAGGGGAGCACCGGACGGTCGTGCCCGGACGTCGCGCTGGTGGATGACGAGATCCGGAAAGGGTGTGCAGAGCACGACCATGACGTTGTCTTTCCGACCGCTTCTTTTTGTGGTGGGATGTCTTCTTGGCATCCCCGATCGCGAGGTAGACCATGCGCCGCAAGCGAAGCAACCGCTGCACGCCAGACCTGGCGGCGCCGATCCCAGAACGATCGCAGAGCGGACGTCGGACGGGATCCTGCCGGCGCTGGACGGTCCGAAAATGCGACGAGCCGCCCTGGTGGACGGCTCGTCTGCGATCTCGCGCGCCTTGTACGCGCGCGTGCGGGACTTACTGGAAGTACGGCGTGATCGCTCGGTCGATGCGGGACAGCAGCTCCTCGGTCAACGCGCGCTCGGTCGGCGTCAGCCCCGGCAGGGTGCCGGCGATGGCGGAGCGCGCCTCGTTGAGCGCCAGGAACGCGAAGCTGTTCTGCGCCTTCTTGAGGGCGTCCACGATCAGGCGCCGGGTGGCGAAGGTGCGCACGCGGTCGCCGTTGAGGAGGATGTTCTTGGCGTCGGTGGCCATCGCGGAGGCGACCGCGGCGTTGTTGGGGAAGCTCGAGATCGCGCCGGTGATGTTGAGATACAGCTCGTCGTAGACCGCGGCGCTGAGCGCGTTGGCGGCGGCGCCGAGCGCCGGGTTGGCGGCCAGCGCCTCCGCGGAGAGCGGGGCGCGGGCGCCGTCGAGCATCGCGGTCCACGCCGCCGCTGCCTCGGCCGCGGTGCCGCGGCGCGCGTAGGCCAGGACCTCGGTGCCGAAGAACTGCACGATCAGCGGCGCCACCGAGGGCGAGAAGAACCCGTCGAGCATGAGGCCGCTAAACAGCGAGTACGTCGGGATCTGGTAGTCGGCGAGCGGGGTCGGCGTGGGGTCGTCGAAGCGGACGCAGTTGGGATCGGTCAGCGTCTGCTCGTCGGTGCAGAACGGCAGGTTGGGCAGCGCGGTGGTCTGTCCGTACAGGTACTTGATGGCCTGCGCGTCGTACTCGCCCGGGGTTGGCTGGGCGATGGCGGCAGCCGAAGCGTTGTACTCCATGATCGACGAGGTGGGCGGGCGCAGCGAGCCCTTGAAGTTGTGGCGCAGGCCCAGGGTGTGGCCGATCTCGTGCGCCACCACGTGCTGGATGTAGCGCTCGAGCTTCTGCTTGCCGGTGAGCGAGGCGTTGGCCGGTGGGCCGACCTGGGTCTGGTAGTCGCGGCCCCACATCACGCACAGCGGATCGCGGTGCTGGCCCTGCCACTGCAGGGTGCGCACGCGCTGCTTGGCCTTGGGCGCGGGCATCTTCTGCTCGCCGCCCTCCTCGTCGTCCTCGAAGGGAGAGAAGAAGCCGCCGCCGAAGTACACGCTGGCGCCGCGGATCTCGCCGGTGTTGGGGTTGGTGCGCCAGTCAGCGTAGGCGTAGCCCTTGCTGAGATCCGGATCCACGATCAGGTAGTTGACGCGGTCCTCGGCGAACGACTCGTCGCCGGTGGCGAGCTCCGCGCTCAGCGCGGTGTAGCCCAGGACGGCGTTCCACGACTCGATGCCTGCCTTGGCGGCGGCCACCAGGTCGGCGCCGCCGAGCGCTGGGTCCGCGGCGATCTGCGCCAGCACCGGCGAGATCAACCACTTGACCGGCTCCATGCCCGGGTGGAAGCCCCAGTGCACGGGGTCTTGCGCCACGTCGCCGGTGTTGGGGATGTTGTACGGCTCGCTCAGGAAGTAGTGGGTGGCGCGCGGCGCGGCCACCGGGGCGAACTCCGGCGTCTCCGAGTACTGGCGCAGGCTGATGCCCAGGGTCGCGGCCAGGCGGAACTCGTTGCCCTCGACGTCGCCGTCCGAGCCGATCGGCGTCTCGGCGTAGGTGGTGATGATCTGCTCGAACGAGGCGCCATCATTGAAGCGCTTGAACTTCTGGACGAAGGACAGCTCGGTCTCCAGGCGCACCGCGCTGGCGGGATCGCCGGCGGCGAACAGGTCGGCCAGCGCGCTGAAGCGGTTGAGGCCGGCGGCGGGGTCGATGAGGATGTACCCACCGGAGCCCGGCATGCTGTTGAAGCGACCGCTGTTGTTGACGATCGGGAAGGCGTCGATGATGAGGTCGGGGCTGAACACGTCGCTGGTGGCGCGGCGGTTGTCAGCGTCGAACACGAACAGCTTGCCGTTCTGCTCGCGGAAGCGGATGACCTTGGTCCCCAGGGTGCCCGGGTTGGGGCCGTACGGGCTCAGCTCCTTGAGGTACATGGAGAGGAACCACTGCGACTCGAGCGCGCTGCGGCGGATGGCGAGGTAGAAGTCCTCGCCCCGGCTGCTGCTTTGGGCCGCGCCACGCGACGCCAAGGTGGCGCTGCGAGCGGTCGCGATCTTCGCGTCCACCTCGCGCGGGACCGAGACGAGCACGTCGCCGGCCAGGAGAGAGTCATCGGGGGTGTCCCCGGTTGCGCAACCGGCGCCGGCGCTCACCAGCGCCGCTGCGGCGGAGAGCCACAGGCTTGCAAGAGTTCGCTTCATATTGGGTGTTTCCTTCTGGCTTGCCCGGACGGCCCGGGGTGCGTGAGACCTGGTGACAAGGTGCATCAAGGAAACGAATTCACAGCCATGCAATGGTAGGCAACGTCTGACATGGTGCGTCTTGGTGGCATCTAACTGGAGTACTCACTCTGCAAAAAGGAGCCGCGAAAACGGCGCGTCGACGCGCCCCAACGTGGACCCTCTGGTCGTGGTTCGAACCAGGACTTTCAACAACCTGCGGGGACCGCATGGGACCCGCAGGGTTTTCTCTTCAACCACCACGCTAGTTGGCGAAGCCGCCGAGACTCACCTGTCCCACCATGCCGCCGGCAGAGATCGCTGATCGGGAAAACACCTGGAAGGCGCGGCGGATCTCGGCGGCGCTACCGGAGGGCGTGAGGATCCAGCGGTCGGCGATGCCCATCTCGCCAAACACGCGACGAAAGTCGGTGCTGCCATCGGAGATGCCCATCGCGGCGACGATGTGGTTCTCCTGCGCCAGCAGATCCTTGACCAGGGTGCGCACGTCGGCGGCGCGGCAGCGCGTGGAGCCGTAGTCGCCACCGTCGGAGATGAGCAAGGTCACGGTGCGCACCGCGATGCCGGCGGCGGACAGCTCCTGGGCCTTTGCGATCACCGTGCCGAGCAGCACCACGGCCTGATCGTAGAGCGGCGTGCTCCCACGCGGATGGTAGTTCTGCGAGGACATGCGCGTCGCGTGTTCGAGCGCGCCATACGGGAACAGCACGTGGCCGTTGAGATACCGGGTATGCACCAGGACCTCGCCGCTCTGCTTGGAGGCGCCGAGCGCCTCGAGCACCAGGTTGTGGCCATCGCGCACCGCGGCGGTGTTGCCGGCGGAGTCGATGGAAGACGAGTCATCGGGCATCATGGTGAGCAGCACCACCTCCGAGGCGGTCACGTCGTCGACGCGCACGCCGAGCCCGGCCTGGATCTGGGCGCCGATATCGACGACGTCGAGGGTGGTCAGCGCCGCCGCCGACAGCGCGCCTTGCTCGTGGGCCTCTTGCAGCAGCGTGGACGCGGCCTTGGTGGTGGGGGAGGGGACGGGCGGTGGCGTGGCGGCGGACTTGGAAGACCTGGAAGACTTGGACATGGCGAAGAGCGCTCCTTTGGGGATGTCGAGGGATGCTTGGTGGCGAAGCGGGCGGCTCAGCGCAGGCCCGGCCAGCTCGCGATCGGGGTGGTGGAGGTGACGAGGTTCATGCCGGCGTCGGCGAAGCGCTGCAGCGCGCCCTCCGCCTCCTGCGTGAAGTCAGCGGCGAAGCCTCCGCGGCCATCGGGCACGGCCACCGCCGACATGCAGTCGGTCAGGACGTAGACCTTGCGCGCCAGCGCGCGGTCGACGGCGGCGATCTCGCCCAGCAGGTCGTCGATGGTGCTCTTGACGCAGTGGCTGGCGGCCTGACCGGCGATGATGACGGCGTCGGCCGCCAGCAGCGTGGAGATGAACTGCGTGTTGCGCTGGGCCAGCGCGCTGCCGTCGAAGCGCGACAGCACCTCGGGCCGCAGCACGGAGTAGTTCTCGGTGAGCGGGTTGCCGCCCTTGACCTCCACGGTGGACTGCGCCGTGCGCACGTAGCTGTGGAACAAGCGCGCCTCGGCCAGGACGCCAGCGAGCGCGTGGCCATCGGTGCCCAGCAGGCAGTGTGGTGGCCACAGGTAGAGCTGGTACTTGCCCGCGCGCTCCAGCTCCTGGCAGTAGTGCAGGACCTGCTTGCACAGCCAGGTGTAGTTGCCGCCGCACAGCCAGCGCGCCATCGCCGGGTTGGGCCTCGCCTCGCCGGCCTTGATCTGCTCCGCGGTGACCACGCGGTGCGCGGTCAGTGGCTGGTCATCGCGACCAAGCCAGAAGGAGGCGAAGAAGATCTGATAGGCGAGGTGGGTGTCCATCGTGGTCGTGATCTCGGTGATCACATCGAGGTTCCGGTACACCAGCTCCGAGAGGCGCCGCGAGTCGTCGATGGCGCCGCGCCCGGAGCGCCCGCCCACGTACAGCGTGCCCTCGGGGAAGCAGAAGTCCTTCTGCACGTCGATGAGCAGGAGGTGGACGCGGGTCTCGTCGCTGGCCGCCGGCCGCACCTGGTGCTGGGCGCGCCAGCTCCCCGCCGCGTCGGCCAGCGCCGCGGCGTCGGGCCGGTAGGCGTACTGGGCGGCGTGGCCAGCGTCGTAGAACGGCGGCAGGGGCAGCGGTTGGTTGCGGGCGGAGCGAGCGAGGGGGGAAGGACTCTTGGGCATGGGAACTCCTTGCGGCGCAAAGCCGCGGGTCACGAGAGGAAGAGCCGGAGCGCGTCGTGCCGTCGCAGCACGTCGAGCGCGGAGGGCCCGGGCACCAGGCGGTCACCGGCGCACAGCCATGGCGCGGTCTCCGGAAAGGTGCGGGTGGAGACCAGCTCGCCGCCGTCGAGCTCGAGGCGGACGACGCCGAGATCCGTGGGGACAAACAGGTGCGGCCCGACGGCGCAGGCGCCGCCGACGCCGGCGAGCCACGGCGGCTGGGGCTGTTCCGGAGAGAACACCTGGTGCGCCAGCAGGGTCGCGCCGCGCGGGCCGGCGCCGAGCACCAGCGCCACCGTCGAGAGTCGGCCCGCACGCGACAAGGTGAGCCAGAGCCAGGCGCGGTCCGCGGCCACCGCGCCGTGCACGGCGACCAGCTCGCCTTGCAGCGCGGGCAGCCGCAGCCGGTCGTCGAGCACGCCGCGTCGGGGATCGAAGACAAACCCCACGCAGTAGCCGCCCGCCCGGTAGAAGCCTGCGCCGAACGCGCTGCCCGCGAAGGCCCAGGTCTGGCCGCCGAGCACCTCGCCGACGCGCTCACGGCCGAGCGCGGTGCGGCGCCACAGCGCCGGGCCGTCGAGCCACAGCGCGGGGCCGCGCGCGTCGTCGGCTGCGCCGGGGCCAAGCCGCGTCACCTCCGCGGGGAGCCAGGCGACCTGCGCGCGCGAGAGCGGCTGCACGCGCAGCTTGCCGTGGTGCGCCACCGGCGGGCTCGTCACCGCGCACGCCGGGCAGCGGCGCCGGGCATGTTCGAGCCCGCAGCTCGCGCAGCGCACGAAGCGCAGCTCCGCCCACAGCCGCGCTGGCAGCGGGCCGCTGCGCAGGCCGCCGAACACCTCGCGCAGGTGCTGGCCGAGCTCCTCGGGCAGCGTGGCGAGCGGCGCGGCGGCGCGCGGCAGCACCACCTCGGGCTCGAAGATCGATATGCGGCGCAGCACCCGCATCGCCGAGGTGCAGCGCCGGGCCGGGTCGGCGGGCTGATAGACGCCGCCCCAGGGCCCGACCAGCAGGAGCGCGCGCGTCAGCATGACGTGGAACGCGAACCAGTCGCTGTCGCGATCGTGCGGCTGCGCCGGCAGGAGCTGGCCCGCCGGGGCGCCGGCGCACAGGCGCGGATCGAGGAAGCGCTCGGAGAACATCGGGCAGCCGTAGGGCCCAAACTGGTAGCTGTCGGCGTCGATCAGATGCACCTCGCCGCCGTCGACCAGCACGTTGAGGTCGTTGAAGTCGCCGATCACCACGCCGCGCTGGTGCAGCGCGGACACCGCGTCGGCCAGCGCGCGCGCCGGGGCCAGCGCGTCGGCCACGCTCATCGCCTGCTCGCGGCGCCAGCGCGGCTCGCCCAGGTGGTGCATGGGCACGCCGCTGACCTTGCGCATGCGGTAGCCGGCGAGCTTGCGGCCGGCCTTGTCGGCGAAGGCCAGCTCGCACGGCGTGACCACCTGCGGCGGCAAGCCGGCCGGGAAGGCCGGCAGCTTGTGCTGCCGCTCGTCGAGCCGCGCCTGCGCCATCGCCTGCGCCTGCGGATCGCCAGCGAAGTCTGGGTGGTCCGCCGGCTTCCACCACTTGAGCACGGTGCCGTCGCAGAGGTCATGGACCTCCGCCTCGCCGCCCTGGCCGAGCAGGGTCGCGGGGCCAAGGCGCACCGCCTTGCCGCCGAGGGTGACGGTGGTCACGGCTGCCCCCAGCGCACGAGCCCGATCGCCGCGTCGTCCTGCAGCCGCGCGGGCGTGTGCTCCACGCGGCGCTCGCTCCAGCGGATGCGCTGGCCGGCGCGCGCCAGCGTGGCCAGGTGGCGGCGCAGCGCGTCCGGGTGGTCCACGAAGCGGGGCTCGCACGCCAGCGTCAAGAGCTCGTGCTCGAGCGCGGCGGCGCCGTCGGTGGCCACCGCCAGGGCGCCAGCGGCGCTGCGCGCGCGCACCTCGAGGCGCGCCACCGGCGGCGCGCCCACCAGATCGTAGGCCAGGTACGGCGGCGCGTTGTCCGGGAACGGGCCAAGGACGGTCAGCTCGTCGCCGAGCACGAAGGCTCCATCGCCCAGCGCCCAGATCGCGGCGTCGCGCTCGTCGAGCGCCGCCACCAGCACGGTGCAGAGCAGGGACTGCGCGAGCTCGGGGAGGGCGCCGCCGGGCAACGTGGCAACGTCGCTGGCGTTGTCGCTGGCGTTGTCGCTGGCGTCGTTGCCAGCGTGGCCGGCCAGGCTTCGGGCGTGGCTTTGGGTGTCGCTTCGGGCGCCACCCAGAAGCTCCGCGCCAGGTGGCCGAGCTCGTCGACCACCTCGTCACGGCAGGCGCCCCACAGCGCAGGGTCGGCGACGCTGCCACCAGCGCGTAGCCGACGCGCCACCGCGGCGCACATGCGGCGCGCCACGAGCTGCGCGCCCAGCTCCGAGCGCTCGCTGCTGCCGCAGCCGTCGCACACCACCGCGACCGCCAGCTCGCCGTGGCTCCAGGACGCGGCGGCGTCCTGGCCGTTTCGCGCGGCGCGCAGGTGCGACGCGCCCATCACCGCGACCGCCTTGACGCGAGGAACTCGGTTCGAGCAGCTCATGCTCTCTTGATAGTGTCTGATTTACACTATCGCAAGGGCGATCTCGTAACCGGCTGTCCTCGCACGAAAAAAAGCGCGTCTCGGCTCGCCTGCATCACCCGGGCGCGCGCCGTGCGCTTGATGCGCCGGTCGTGCGATGCTCGCCGCATGGAGACTCCGCTCAGTCCGCTGGAGATGATGCGCCGGACGCGGCGCCTTTATGGCAAGCACGAGGCGGTGGTGGACGGGCCGGTGCGGCTGACCTACGAGCAGTTCTTCGCGCGCTGTGACCGCTGGTCCTCGGTCCTCGCTGGCCGGCTCGGGGTGGGCAAGGGCGACCGGGTGGCCACCATCGCGCCCAACACCCACGCGCACCTCGAGGCCTTCTATGCCGTGCCGCAGCTCGGCGCGGTGCTGGTGCCCATCAACTACCGGCTCACCGCCGACGACTTCGCGTACATCCTGGGGCACAGCGGGGCCAAGGTCGTCTGCGCGCACGTCGACTATCTGGAGCTGGTGGACTCCATCCGCGACCGCCTGCCGGACGTGCAGGCCTTCGTGGCGCTCGAGGGCGAGCGCGAGGGCTGGCTGTCCTACGAGGCGTTGCTGGCCGAGGTTGCTGACGAGGACGTCACGTTCGCGCGCCCGACGCTCGCCGAGACGGACCTCTTGACCATCAACTACACCAGCGGCACCACGGCGCGGCCCAAGGGCGTGATGATCACGCATCGCAACGCCTACATGAACGCGGTCGGCACCATGCTGCACGTGCCGATGGCCGCCAACACCGAGCGCTACCTGTGGACGCTGCCGATGTTCCACGCCAACGGCTGGACCTTCGTGTGGATCATCACGGCGGTGGGCGGGACCCACGTGTGCCTGCGCAAGGTGGAGCCGGCGAAGATCTTCGCGGAGCTGCGCGCCGAGCAGGTCACGCTCTTGTGCGCCGCGCCCACCGTGCTCATCTCCATCGCCAGCGCGCCGGATGAGCTGCGGCAGGGCGTGCGCCGCGGCGTGCGAGTGGTGACCGCAGGAGCGCCACCGGCGGCGGCCACCATCCAGCGGGTGGAGGAGGACCTCGGGTGGGACCTCACGCATGTCTACGGGCTGACCGAGACGGCGCCGCTCATCACCGTGTGCGAGCTGCGGCCGGAGCACGCGGGGCTCGGCGCGGGCGCGCGCGCCATCCTCAAGGCGCGTCAGGGCGTGGAGCTGTTGACCTCCGGCGAGCTGCTGGTGGTGGACGAAGCGGGCCACGAGGTGCCGCATGACGGCATCACCCAGGGCGAGATCACGGTGCGCGGCAACGTGGTCATGGCCGGCTACTACAACGATCCGGAGGCCTCCGCCAGAGCGCTGCGCGGCGGCAGGTTTCACTCCGGGGATGCCGCCGTGGTCCACCCGGATGGCTACGTGGAGATCCGCGATCGCCTCAAGGACGTCATCATCAGCGGCGGCGAGAACATCTCGTCCGTGGAGGTGGAGGGCATGCTGCTGCGCCATCCCTCGGTGCAAGAGGTCGCGGTGGTGGGCCTGCCCGACGAAAAGTGGGGCGAGGCCCCGCATGCGTTCGTGGTCTTGCGCGCGGGCGCCCTCGCCACGGCCGACGAGCTGCGGCAGTTCACCCGCGAGCACCTGGCTCACTTCAAGTGCCCGCGTGGCTTTCACTTCGTCACGGAGCTGCCCAAGACGGCCACCGGCAAGATCCAGAAGTACGTGCTGCGCGGGCGCCGCGCTGGGATCGCCGCGCAGTGACGCTGCGTGATCGCGTCGCGCTGCTGCGCGGCGCCCTACCAGTCGCGTTCGAGCGATAGCTCCGACGACTGGCGCGTGGCGCGCGGGCTGGCGGCGGCGCGCGGGCTGGCGGCGGCGCGCGGGCTGGTGCCAGCGGTCGGCGTGGGGCCAGGTGGCACTGCGCTGCGCGAGGGCGCGCCGCTGGCTTCGGGCGGGCCGGTCGCGGCCGGCCTGGTCCGAGGCTCGGGGCGGATGGCAGGCTCAGCGGGCGGCGGCGCCACCGCGAGGGCGGGGCTGGCTTGGGCCGACGGCGCGCCCGGGCGGGCTGCGCGGCGCCCTCCGGCGTCCGTCGACGCGCGCGGGAGAGACGGCCCTGCATCGATGGACGCTGGGGAAGCCGACGAGGCCGACGCCGCCGGCGACGCTGGCGTCGCTGGCGGCGCCACCTGCGCGGCCTGCGGCGGGCTGCGGGTGACGAGCCAGGTGACGATCACGGCGGTCACGGCCGCCGCGGCGGCCACGCCCGCGAGCTCGCGGCGCGCCGGGGTTCGAGCTTGAGCGTCGGCCTGGCCTCTGGCTTTGCCTCTGGCATTGCCTCTGGCCCCGGCAGGCCTCGGCCGCGGCGACGCCCCTGCACGTTCGCTCTCTCCTTCGCTGTCCCCCTCGACCACCGTGGTGACCGTGGAGTGCATCGAGGAGCCGTCCGCGATCAACGGGCGGGATCCGCGGGCGGCGCGCGATCGATCATCCGCGAGCTGCGCCGTGTGCCGCGCGGCGGGCGCTCTGCTCGCGCCGGACTCCATCTCTGGAAGCCGCATCTCCACCGGCGAGAACAGCCGTTGCATGAGCGCGGCCATGCGCTCTCGAGTGGCGGCCATCCCGTGTTCGTGGGCGATCGCGTCGAGCTGGTTTGCGACCTCGGCGCCAGAGCAGATGCGCTGCTTGCGCTCGCGCTGCAGCATGTGGCGGATGAGGGCCTCGAGCGGCGCGGGGACCTCCTCGCGTTGCTCGCACAGCGAGGGGATCGGCGCCTCCATGACGGCGTGGACGATCTGGCTCGGCGACTCCCCGGTGAACAGGTTGCGCGTGGCGATGACCTCGTGCAGGACCACGCCCAGCGAGAACAGGTCGCTGGCGCCGTCGAGCGACTCGCCGCGACAATGCTCGGGCGCCGAGTACGCGAACTTGCCCTTGAACTGCCCGTCCTGGGTCTCGCGCACCAGGTGATTGCTGCGCGCGATGCCGAAGTCGGCGAGCTTGACGATGCCGTCGAAGCTGATGAGGATGTTGCCTGGTGACACGTCGCGGTGGATGACGCGGAGGCGGCCCTCGGCCTCGTTCTCGGCGTTGTGCGCATAGTGCAGGGCCCGGCCCACGCAGGCCGCCAGGTACATGGCGCAGTCGATGGGGACCTCGCTCCCGCGCTCCTGCGCGCGCTGCAACACGGCGCCGAGGCTGCGACCGTGGACGTACTCCATCAGGAACCACAGGCCGGTGTCATCCGAGCCGGCGTCATGCACCTGCACGATGTTCGGGTGCTGCAGCGCCGCCACCAGCCGCGCCTCGCGCAGGAACATGGGGCCGTACTCGAAGGCGTCGAGGTCCGGACGGATGCGCTTGAGCGCGAGGTACTTCTCGAAGCCGCCGGGGCCGGTGCGGCGGACCAGGAACACCTCCGCCATGCCACCCGCGCCAAGGCGGGTCACCACCTGGTCGCGCTCGCGAGGCGGCGTGAGCACCGCGAGCTGCGACGTCACCGCGCCTGTCACTGCAGCTCCCCGAACTGCGCGGTCGAGGCGCGGGTGTTGCTGGGGTCGGCGTACGTGTCGCGCAAGATGAACAGCGCGCTGGCGTCGAGCGTCGGGGCGTTGGCGGTGCCCCGCACCTCCCACGTCACCGCGTCGCTCGAGGTCTCGAAGCGTACGGCGGTGCCGGACAGCGAGATCCGCCAGTGCTGGCTGGTGCGCGACGAGGGGGCGCTGGCCGAGAACACCTCTTCATGGTTGGCGTACACGCGGAAGGTCAGCTCGTCGCTGGCCTGGATCTCGATGGCGCCGCTTCCATCAGGGCTGACCAGCGCGAACATGGTCGCGGCCGGGGCCGCCGCCGGCGTCACCGCGAACGAGAACGTGCCCTCTCGGGCGTCCACCGGGCGCGTCGAGCGCCACGTACACCACGCTTCCTGGGCGGCGAGCTGAAACGTCAGCACGCCGTCTCGCGCCACCGCTGTACAGGCCTGGCCATCGAAGGTGGACTCAGGCAGCGGCAGGTTGTCCGTGAACGACTCGCGCCAGGACTGCGCCGCGCACCAGCGCGGATCTTGCTCTGCTCCCGGGTTGAGCTCGGAGATCCGCATGCCGCCAGCGGTGGCTACGCCAAACCTGGTCCAGCTCGCGTCGAGCGCGGCGTGGTCTTGCGCCAGAGGCGCCCAGGTCATCGCGTCGGCGGAGGTCTCCCAGCGCTGGGTGCCCTGGTCGTCGCTGATCCGCCACCACCTGTGCTGGGTGGGGGAGTAGGGGATCTGCACCAGCGTCCGGCCCTTGGAGTCAACGTAGAGCTCGCCCTGGCTTGTCCCCATGTAGACGGCGGAGCCGCTGGCGTCGTGCAGCGAGATCTCGGTGGTCCGCTCGTCGAGGGGCGACAGCTCCATGATCATGGCCTGGTTCCGCAGATCATAGGTCGCGTGCGAGGCGACGTATCCCCACTCCCCTGCGACCGCGGTCCCCACGGAGAGCGTGCCGTTGGCGATGGAGGCGATGGTCTGGGGCTGGACAGACATCGTGCGGGCGAGCCACGTCGGATCGTCGAACGAGGTCGTCAGCAGCGCCGGCGTGGCGCAAGGGGTCAGGCCCGGCTCGAGGCCGACGCAGCGGCTGGCGATGCACCGATGGTCCTGGGGACACGCCGGGTCGTCGGCGCAACGAAACAGACCGGGGAGGTCCTCCGGTACCTGGCAGGCGGTCATCCAGGAGAGCGTCAGGAACATCGAACCCAGCGCAGACCGATCCATCGCTGCATTGTAGGGCGGCGCCTTGAACTGCAAAGACAAGCTCGTCGAGGAGCCGGGTGCAGGTGGGGTAGTGATGGTGTTCGAGGCCAGGCGCTGAGGCCAAGTCCTGGGGCATTCTCTGTGCGAGTCGCGAGTGGTAGCTCCACCCCTGCGACGCGCCCCTGGGACTTCCTCTCACCAGTCGCGTTCGAGGAGCGGATCTGCGCTGGGGTTGCGCTTCTTGGGTCGGCGCTTGCCGGGCTTGGTGCCCGCGGCCTTGTCTGCGTCAGCGCTGGTCGCGTTCGAGGGGCGCTCCTGGGTGATCACGGTCCGATCGGCGCTCGAGCCCGGCGACCGCGCGGCGTCCGCTGGCGAGGGCTGCGTCGGCGCCGGCCCGGCCGACGTGTCGGCTGTCGTCGCGGTCGCGTCGGCGCTGGCCGCGGCCGGCGCGGTCGCGGCGGCCGGCGCAGCCGCAGCGGCCGGGGCGGGGCTGGCGGCGCGCTCCTGTCCGGCGGCCGGACTCTTCGTCGACAGCACGATCCACGTGGTGGCGACCGCCACCGCGGCGGCGGCGGCGGCCACGCCCAGCAGCACCGCGGCTCTCGCCCCACGTCGCGGCGCTGGAGCGGCCAGCGGCGGCTCCTCGCTGGCCGCCGGCACCCGCAGCTCGGGAGCGGACTCCCCGCTGTGCGACGCCGAGCGCAGCGCCGCCAGCGAGGGCAGGCTGAGGTCGTCGACGCGCGCGGTCTCCAGCGCGTGGACGCCCGGCGCCGAGCCGGCCGCGTGCTCCGCGAGGGGCAGGGCGCTGCCGCCGGTGGAGCTTGGCCTGCGCGAGCCCGGGCTTCGCGAGGCGCCAGCGACGCTGCCGACGCTGCCGTCGCTGGCGTCGCTAGCGTCGCTAGCCACTGGCAGCCGCATCTCCTGCGCCGAGAACAAGACGCGCATCAGGTCGGCGGTTCGCTCGCGGGTCGCGTTCAGGTGATGCTGATGGGCGATGGAATCGAGTTGATTGGCCACCTCGGCGCCCGAGGCGATGCGCGCGGCGCGGTCGCGCTCCAGCATCCGGTGGACGAGGTCATCGAGCGCCTCGGGCACCTCGCGGCGCAGGTCGCAGAGGCGCGGGATGGGCGCGGCCATCACCGCGTGGACGATCTGGCTCGGCGACTCCCCGCGGAACAGGTTGCGCGCGGCGATCGTCTCGTGCAGCACGATGCCCAGCGAGAACACATCGCTGGCGCTGTCGAGCACCTCGCCGCGGCAGTGCTCGGGCGCGGCGTAGCCGAACTTGCCCTTGAACGATCCGTCCTGGGTCTCCGACCGGCGGTGGTTGCCGCGGGCGATGCCGAAGTCGGCGAGCTTGACGATGCCATCGAAGCTGACCAGGATGTTGCCCGGCGAGACGTCGCGGTGGATGACCGCCAGCCGGCCCTCGGTGGCGCTCTCGGCGTTGTGCGCGTAGTGCAGCGCGCGCCCGACGCAGGCGATGATGTACATCGCGCAGTCGATGGGGATCTCGATGCCTCGCTGCAGCGCGCGGCTGATGATGGCGTTGACGCTCTTGCCGTGGACGTACTCCATCAGGAACCACAGCCCGTTGCCGTCGGAGCCCGCGTCGTGGACCTGGACGATGTTGGGGTGGTGCAGCGCGGCCACGAGCTTGGCCTCCTGCAGGAACATGGGGCCGTACGTGGAGGAGTCCAGGTCCGTGCGCACGCGCTTGAGCGCGAGGAACTTCTCGAAGCCGCCCGGGCCGGTGCGACGGACCAGGAACACCTCGGCCATGCCGCCGGAGCCGATGCGAGCGAGGAGCTGATCGCGCTCGCGAGGGAGCGGTAGCAGGTCTCCTGGCGCCGCCTGAGGGATCACCGCAGCTCCCCGAACTGAGCCACGCGAGCGACGGTGTTGGAGTTGTTGATGTAGACCTCGCGCTCGAGGAACATCGCCGAAGCGTCGAGCGTGGGCACCGTGGTCGAGCCCTTGAGGTCCCAGATCGCGCCGTCCGCGGAGGTCTCAAAGCGCAGGTTCTGTCCGGCCAGCGAGATCCGCCAGAGGCGCTGGTTGGGCAGATCCAGGGCCGCGCTCCCGGTGAACACGTCCACGTCGGCGGCGCGGACCTCGAAGTCCAGGTTGTTCCGCGCGTTGATCTGCACGTGGTTGCGGCCGTCCGCGCTCAGCAGGCTGAACGTGGTGGTCGCGGGCGCGGACGCTGGCGTCACCTCGAAGGTCAGCACCGCGTCGCGCACGTCGAGCGGTCGCGCGGTGTAGTGCCCGCAATAGGACTCGCCTGGGGCCACCGCGAAAGACAGCGTGCCCCCGATCTCGGAGATCGTGCAGTTGCCGGTGCTGGACTTGGCGTCGGGGCCGGCCATTCCGTTGCTGAACGTATCTCGCCAGGTGGCAGCCGGGCACCACCGCGCGTCTGGGCCGGCGCCCGGGTTGACGGAGGCGAAGCGCGCGGTGCCAGCGGCGCCGCCGGAGCCGATCCCCAGGCCAAACTCCACCCACGCCGGGTCGATGGGCGACTTGTCTTGCGCGAGCTGGACCCAGGTCTGCCCGTCGGCCGAGGTCTCCCAGAACAGGGTGCTGGCTTCGTCTCGCAGCCTCCACCACCGGTCCATGGTCGCGGAGTACGGGCGCTCGGCGAGCGTCCGACCCTTGGCGTGCGCGTACATCTTGCCCTCGCTTACGCCCATGTACACGTCGGCGCCGGTGGGATCATCCAGCTCGATCTCGGCGTACCGGCCGCCGACCTCCGACACCTCCACCACGAACGCGCGCTCGCGCAGATCGAACATGGCCTTGGAGTCCACGGTGGTCTGGGCGTTGTTGTCGGCGGGCACGATCAACACGAGCTCGCCGCCGGTGATCTCGGCGGACCCGCCATTGGGGACGCTCTTGTTCATCCCGCCGAGCCACGCCGCGTCGTCGAACGCGGTGGACACGAGGTCCGGCACAGCGCATGGCGTGAGCCCCGCCTGCAACCCCATGCACAGGCCAGCCACACACTGGTATCCGCTGGGACAAGACGGGTTGTCGGTGCAGCGGAACTGGCCTTCGAGCTCACCAGCAACCTGACAGCCAACTAGCAAGCTCAAGGTCAACAAGGCCGCAATCCGAAGCATCCGCGCGAATATAGGGCACATGGTCGCAGCGCAGAAGGTTTTTCGATGGTGAGTTGGTGTAGCTGCGGTGGGTACACAGGTCGGCGTGAGCTATGGCGGGCCACGGTTTGGCCGATGCCACAAGGCAGGGAGGCGGTGCCGGCGTGGACGCTCGCTGTGATAGGGTCGTGGCGCAGAAAGGACCTCGTGCGTCGCCGAAACGGGATATCCGTCGGAATCATCATAGGATTGTCAGCAGTCTGGCTGGCGCTGGGCATGCGCCTCGCGCTGGCGCAACCGGCTCCCCGGGGCTCGGATCAAGAGCGCATCGCGCGGGCCGAGGCGGCCTTTCGCAAGGGCGTGGCGGCGTTTGACTCCGGCACGCTGGAGAAGGCGCTGGCCCACTACCGAGAGTCTTACGCGCTGTGGCCGCGCGCGCGCACGCTCTTGAACCTGGGCCTCGTGACCCGCAAGCTCGGACGGCTGGCTGAGGCCGCCAACTTCTTTGCCCAGTACCTGGAAGATGACGCGGCGGATCCGGCGCGGCTCGGCGCGGTGAAAAAAGCGCTCTCGGAGCTCGATCTGGAGCTCGGCAAGCTGATCCTCACCGCCGCAGGCGAGGGCGAGGTGATCCTGGATGGCCTGGTGGTGCCAGCGGAGGAGCTGGTGCGTCCTCTGCGAGTCCTGCCCGGTCCACATCGGCTGCAGCAGGGCGCCGCGGAGGTGGAGGTGCAGGTGACGCGCGGCCAGGAGCTGGCGGTCACCGTGGGCAAGGTCGCGCCAGTCGAGCCGCCGCCTCCGCCGCCGCCCGATCCAGGCGCCGTGGTGGACCCGACCCCAGCCCCGGCCCCCGCGCCGAGGAGCTCGTCCGCCCCACGCTACTACCTGTGGACCGCGGTCCCGACCGTGCTGGCCGGCGGCGCCACGCTGTACTTTGGCCTGCGGTACCGCTCGCAGCAGGCGGAGCTGGACGAGATCCTGGCGGAGCCCACCATGCATGACTACGCCGACGCGGTCCGCGCCCGAGACCGCGCGCAGACGAGCGCGCTGTTCACCAACCTCGGCCTTGGCCTCACCGGCGCAGGGGTGGTGGCGACCGCGGTCCTGTTCGTGCTGCGGCCCGGGGGCCAGGGGCCACACCCGGCCGTGACGCTGGCGCCGGGCGGCGCGAGCCTGACCTTGGCCGGCTCCTGGTGAGCGTGCCGCCAAGGCATGCCGATCTGGCATCCGGCGCGAGCTGCAGCGCCATCGGGCGCCCGAAGCGATCGTAGACGCGATCGTAACCTCGTGATCTTGGCGGCCTGGCCGCGGCGCGATTCTGGCAAGAGGATGGCCGTGCGCCTTGGGGCCGTGCAGCCGGCACGTCCCGAGGGCGCCCCTGGGCGCTCGCCAGGGCACAGACGCCTTGCAAGGACGGATGGTATGTACGGAGGCAAGTTCGCAGCGGGTTGTTTGCTGGCGGCGGCGCTCGGCGCCGCGTGCAGCGCAGAGGTGGAGCTAGACAGCGCCGCGGGCCCGGAGCCGGCGGGGTCAGCGGCGGGCGGGGCGCCAGGCGGCGGCGCGCGCCGCGGGCTCATCCCGCATGGCCTGCCGGTGCTCACCGGGGGCTACGTGATGACCCACGAGCACCCGACGTACGGCATGGCCTTCGGCGGCAACTACGCCCACGCGGGGGCCAGCGGCAACTACCAGAACGGGATCATGGAGAATGGCTACACCGCGAGCTGCGGCGGGTGCTCGGCGCTGTCGGCCTGCAACCACGGGGAGGTCAAGGGCAGCTTCACCGCCGCCACGGGCTCGCTGGGCCGCGACATGGGCGACCACAGCAGCTACACCGGCCCGCTGCACGACAGCAACTCGCACCTGCGCTACAGCTCGCAGTGGATCAAGGAGGCCTTCTCGCCGACCGAGGTGGGGTATCAGGACAGCCGCATGAAGGTCATGGTGGCGTTCGCGGTGGAGAACGAGGCCATGTGCGAGCAGCTCTACTACGCGAACCATGGCAACGGCGGGCCCGGCGGCGACGGCTATGCCTGCTCGCGCGGCGACAGCCTGGCCTCGCTCACCCGTCAGCTCGACAGCCTCAAGGCCTGGGCCGCGGCGCACTCGACGTGGATGGAGATCGCGTACTCCGCGGCGGACGTGCGCCGCATCGTGTCCGCCAACAAGCTGGCGGTGATCCTTGGCATCGAGTCCGACTACTCCTTTGGCGCCGAGGACCGCACGTTCGATCCGGTGACCCGCCTGGAGAACTACTACAACCAGGGCGTCCGCACGTTCTACCTGGCGCACAAGCTCAACAGTCGGCTGGCGGGCGCCGACGTCTACTACCCCAAGACCACGGACGCCGGGAAGGCGATCCGCGCGACCCAGGCCATGTCCGGCTGCTTCTACTATGACGACCACGTGGGCACGTTCCCGCTGGTCGACGGCTCCTTCAACTACTGTGACAACGACAGCCGGTGTGGCGTGGACTCGCTGCGAGGCAAGAAGGTGACCGACGCCTGCAACAGCAAGCTCTCGGAGATCTCGGAGTTCAACATGGCGGACTATGTCCTCACCCAGGGCGCCACCACGTTCAACGGGTTCAAGGTCTACCCCAAGCCGCCCGGCTTCTCCGGAAGCGCCGGCACGCGCATGGAGGGCGCCATCGAGCGCAACAACCTCGGGCTCTCGCTCGACGGCCAGCGGGTGGTGCGGCGGGCCATGGAGCTCGGCATGATCCTGAACCTGGATCACGTGTCCACGCGCGCGCGCGCCGAGATCTACGCCATCGCGGTCAACGAGCAGGGCGGCTACCCGCTCAACGCGCTGCACAACAACCCCAACGAGATGCTCTCGGAGAGCCCGCCCAAGGGCTCTCCCGCGCCGCACGAGTACGACTTCGATCGCGTGGAGCGCGACTACATCCGCACCACCGGCGGCATCTTCGGCGTGCGCCTGGGCCCGATCGACGCCAAGGCGTACAACGCCTCCGGGGTGACGGCTGACTGCCCCAAGACCAGCACCGAGTCGGCCAAGGTGCTGGCCTACCTGCTCGACGAGGGGCTCTCGGTCGGCTACTCGCTCGACTTCGCGACCGTCACCGAGGGCGTTCACTCGCGCACCTTCGAGGGCTGCAGCCTCCCGGTCACGGACTACATCAGCGGGTATGGCAGCTACGTCGCCGAGGGCCTCTCGCACATCGGCATGATGAAGAAGTGGCACAAGGAGCTGCAGACCATCGGCCTGGGCGCCAGCTATCTCAGCAAGCTCAAGAACGAGGGCGCCGAGGACTTCGTGCGCATGTGGGAGACCTCGGAGTATCTGGCGACGCACTGACGCCGACGCTCGCCGGACGTGCCTGGTGCGCCTCGCGGGCCGCGCTACAGCAGCGGCACCACGGTGCGCAGGATCTGTACCAGCATGATCACGTTGACCACCGTGCCGATGCCAAACGACATGGTGCGCAGCGGCTGCTTGGCGCCCAGGTAGGTCACCGCGTGCAGCGCGCGCGCCACCACGAACGTCGCGAACAGCACGCGCGCCATGGTCAGCCCAGGCGCCGTCATGGTGTAGAGAAAGCCCACCGTGAGAAACGGCAGCGCGGCCTCGATCAGGTTCTGGTGGGCGCGCTTGGCCCGCGCCACGTCCGGGTGCTCGACGTCGGCCACCGTGGCGCCGCCGTTGATGCTCGCGTCCTCGGCGTTGATCACGATCTTGCGCTTGGCGCGGCGGAGCGCGGTGATGAAGCCAAGCGCATACAAGGTGACGACGACGGCGGCGACGGCGAGGGTGTAGGCTTGAAAGACGGGGTCGTGGAAGATGCTGGTCATGACGGTCCTTGCGGCGAGCGGCGCGGTCATCGCGCTGCGGCGGCTGCAGGATGGTCGTATGAAGCGGCGCCAGATCGACAGCCGAACCACAACTTCGGTGGAAATTCTTGGACAGGGCTGCGCGGCCCTGGCGTCGAGCGCCAAACGAGCCCCGCGCGAGACGCCATCGCGACCCGCTGGTGCGGTGCCCGGATCAGGTGTTACCTTCGCGCTCGGTCATGCGCCTTACCTATCGCGTCGTGGCCAGGTCCGGCCCTGCGCCCCCCCCCCCCCCCCCCCCCTCCGCGCCCGGGCCCGGGCCTGCGTCCATCGGGCCTCGCGCTTTGCCGGCTGAGGGCGTGCCTGCTGGTCGTCGCCGCGGGAGTGGCGGGCGCCGCGGGTGTGGCGGGATGCTCGAGCGGGCCTTCGGAGTCCGACTGCGAGCGGCTGCGGGACAAGCTGGTGGAGCTGGAGTTCGTGGCGATGGGGGCCAAGGCGTTGACCACCGAGGCCCGGGCCGAGCTGGCCAAACAGAAGCAGGAGACCAGCGAGGGGGTGGCGGCCCGGTTCAAGGCGTCCTGCGTCGACAAGACCCCCAAGGAGCTGGTGGACTGCGCGCTGGGCGCGACCTCGCTCGCGCAGGTCCAGCAGTGTGATCTGCAGAAGTGAAGGGCCTGGGCGGTCGGGGCACGCGGTGAGCTGGCAAACCTCGATCAGCGGCGCACGCTTCCGGGTGCGGGCTTGTCACGGATCTCCGCTGGCGCGACACTTGGGCCATGATCCTGGGTGAAACCACCGCGCTGTGCGGCGTGTGCAAGCGCAGCGTCGGGGCAAAGGTCGTGGCCCGCGACGGGCAGGTCTACCTGCACAAGCACTGCGACCTGCATGGGGAGAGCGAGGCGCTGATCGAGCGCTCGCTCGACTGGTACCAGCGCACCATGGGCTTTGCGCCGGAGCTGACGCCGCCGGTTGGCGCCAGGCCAGAGGTCCGCGGCTGCCCGTTCGACTGCGGCCCCTGCACCTCCCATGAGCAGCAGAGCCTGCTGCCGATCGTCCCGATCACGTCGGCGTGCAACCTGGATTGCCCGATCTGCTACACCCACAATCGCAACGACGGCGCCTATCACATGAGCGAGGCCGAGCTGCTCGCCGTGATCGGCCACATCGCCGCCCAGGATCCGGAGCGCCGCATCATCAACCTCACCGGCGGCGAGCCCACGCAGCACCCGCAGTTCGAGCGGCTGGTGGAGCTGTGCGTCGAGCACGGCATCCATCGCATCACGATCTCCACGCACGGCCTGCGCTTCCTCAAGGACGAGGCGCTCCTGGCGAGGCTGGCCGCGCTGGACGCGCGCGTCGTCTTGTCCTTTGACTCGTTTCGCCCCGAGACCAACGCCGCCATGCTCGGCGGCCGGCTGCTCGAGGGTAAGCTGCGCGTCCTCGACCTGCTCGAGAAGTACAACGTCAGCACCACCCTCCTGCCGGTGCTGGCCAAGGGCGTCAACTCCGACGAGCTGGGCGCGCTGGTGCGGCTCGCGCTCGAGCGCCCCTTCATCCGCAGCCTCGAGCTGCACACCATGACGTTCACCGGCCAGAGCGGCGCGCAGTTCGACAAGGCGGCGCGCTACACGCCCTCGGAGGTCCTGCGGGATCTGGAGGCGCAGACGGACGGCCTCTTGCGGGCGAGCGACTTCGTGCCCTCGCCGGCGGCGCATCCGCTCTGCTACCAGGTGACCTACTTGCTGAAGACGCAGGAGCGAGAGTGGACGCCGTTTCCGCGCTTCATGGCGCCCGCCGAGCTGCGCGCCATGCTGGCCGGCGGGCTGTACCTGGAGCCCAGCGCCCGGATGGAGGAGACGTTGACGGACGTCATCCAGCGGCTGTGGTCCGGAGAGCTTTCCTGTGCGCCAGGCGCCGCCTCCACCGACGACGTCCTGCGCGCGCTGCGGAAGGTGCTCGACGAGTCCTTCGATCCGCGCAGCGACGCGCTGACCCGGCTGCGCGCGTCCGAGCGCAGCGCCAAGGCGATCTACGTCCACAGCCACATGGACGAAGACACCTTCGACACCGACCGCATCCGCCAGTGCTGCGTGGGCATCCGCGAACCCGACGGCCGCAACATCCCGTCGTGCGCGTACAACGTGCTGTACCGCGAGCGGGATCCGCGGTTCACCGGCCAGGCCGCGGCGCCGCCGCTGGTCACGCTCGGCGTGGGCCGGCGCGGCCGCGCGCGTGCCGAGCCGTAGCTTGCCGGCTGGCGACCGAGAGGCTGGGGCTGGCGGCGCGGCTGCGGCCGACGACTGCGGCCGACGATCGCGCGGCTGCGGCCGACGACACGCCGGCGCCCGCCGCGCTGCGAGGCGCCGGCCGGCCGACCTTGCGCTTCCTGGGGCTCCTCGCCGGCATCTCGCTTCTGAGCGTGGCTGGCTTTGTCTGGGCCACAGGCGGGGACGCGGCCGAAGCGGCCGGAGCGAGCGGCGCGGGCGCGCGACGGGCGCTGTGGCGCTCGCTGGGCGCGCAGTCGGTGGGGTTCTACGTCGCGGTGGCGCTGGTCAGCGCGCTGCTCATCGCGGTCGAGGTGGCGCGGGTGGTGATCCACGCCAGGGCCATCGAGCTGCCCATGCGCTGGCGGGTGGCCTTCGACGCCACCATCGCCAACAACTTCATGTCGTGGCTGTCTCCAGGCGGGCTCCTCGGCGAGCCGGCCGCGACCTACGTGATGGCCCGCGCCGGCGTCGCGCTCGACGGCGGCATCGTGGTCGCGTATCTCAAGTTCGTCATCAGCTTCGCCTTCATCCTGGCGCTGGCCGGCGCTGGCATCGCCCTGGGCTACTCCCCGGCGTTTCCGCTGGTGCTCACGATGTCGCTGGTCAGCGGGATCTCGGTGTTCGTCGGCCTGGTGGGCCTGCTCCTGGCGGGCGCGATGGTGCCGGGCAGGTCCATCGCCGCGATCCAGCGGGCCAGGGCCAGGGTCGCGCGCGGGTGGCTCGGCCGCGGGCGGCGTGGTCGGGCGCTCGCCCGCGCGCTGCAGGTGGCGCAGGACACCGTGGAGCGGCTGGCGCTGCTGCGCCGCCGCGGCGTGCGCTGGCTGTGGCCGGTGTTGCTCTCGCACGTCGCGTACTACGTGGCCTATGGCGTGATCTTCGTGGTGGTGGGGCACGGCGTCGCGCGCGGTGGCGAGCTGGCCAGCGCCGAGCTGATGATGCGCGGCTTCGTGTACCTGGGCTTCTTGCACCTCTTGCCCACCCCAGGCGGCACCGCGCTGGGCGAGGCCGCGGCGCACGCCTTCTTCGCCTCCACCTTCGGCCGCGGCGACGACGTGGCGTTCGTGCTGTGGTTCCGCGTGGCCACGCTGTACGCCCACGTCGCGTTTGGCGTGATCTATCTGCCCTTGATCGGCGTCTGGCGCGGGGTGCTGGGGCAGCGCTGGGTTGGCTCACGCTGAACGCGCGCGGCGCCAACACCGGGACAGCCAGCTCCCGAGCTGCAGCGCGCCCAGGCACAGCGCCAAGGTCGCCGCGGTCACCAGCGCAGGCTTTACCAGCGCGGGCCATCCCAGCGAGAGCAACGCGAGCTGGAGCGCCACCACGACCGGCAGGTGGAAGAGATAGAGCTGGTAGCTGCGATCGGCGAGGAGCTGCAGCGCGCGCGGCGCCGGGGCACGCGGCTGGACGAGCAGCACGCCGGCGCTGGTCGCGGACATGAGGAGCGCGGTGGCCACGCTGGCTGGCGCCGGCATGGCGGCCGGACGAGCTGACAGCACCGGCACCAGGCCGGCGAACAGCGCCGCCGAGCCGGCGAGCAGGAGCCAGCCCTCCCGCCCGCGCCAGGCGGCGAGGCCGGCTTGCTGGGCGCCGCCGCCGCTGCCGTCGCCGTCGGCGGCTGGGCGCGCCGGGCCGGGCGGGCCGGCCGGGCGGGCGATGAACCCCGCCGCGAAGAACAGCGCGTGAAAGAGCCAGACCTGGGGCGAGGGCCACAGCCGCTGCGGCGTGGTGATCTCCGTCTGCTGGGTGAAGAGCAGGAGCAGCGCCACCGGCGCCGCGGTGGCCAGCGTGGCGCCGGTCCTCGACCACGAGCACGCCAGCACGGCGCGTCGCGCCAGCGGCCAGCTCCACAGCGCCGCGGCCAGCGCGGAGTACGTGATGAGGTAATAGAGGAACCACAGGTGGCCCAAGGAGATCGGATCCGCGGTGTGCTGGATCGCCGCGGCGTCCGCGGTCACCTCACGCGCGCCCTGCAAGGCGGCGCCGTGGCGCCACAGCGCCGCGAGGAGCAGCGAGTTGGGCACCACCCACAGCGCGAAGGGCAGGACCAGGCGGCGGGCGCGCCGTCGGAGAAACGCGCGAGGGCCGTGCGCCGCCAGGGTCTGCCGCGCCGCGGCGCCGGCCAGCAAGCAGAACGCCGGCATCGCGAACGAGTGGATGATCCACACCAGCCCGTCGAACACCAGCACGCCGGGCGCCTCGCGCAGCGCCCAGGCGATCGGCGTGCGCATGTACGCCATCAGCGCGTGCGCCGCCACCACCAGGAGGATGGCCCAGGCCCGGGCGCGCTCGATCTGCGGATCTCTGGCCGCGGCGGCGGTCATACGCGCGCGGTGGCGGGGCGCATCAGATGCCGCCGTTGACCGCGATCACCTTGCCCTGGATGTACGAGTTCTCGAGCCCAAGCCAGGTGATGACCTGCGCGGCCTCCTCTGCTCGCCCGACGCGGCGCAGCGCCGAGAAGTGCTCGTAGTCGGTGCGGCGCTCGCTGGTCAGCGTGGCGGACAAGCCGGCGTCCATCACGCCCAGCGACACCATGTTGACGCGGATCCCGCGCGGCCCAAGCTCATGGCCAAGCGCCATCACCATGGCCGCGAGCATGCCCTGGGTAGCCGCGTAGTGGACCGGCAGCGGCAGGCTCTGGCTGCGGTCGAGGCCGCCGGTGAACACCAGATCCAGCGGCGACAGCTCGCGGGCGGCTGCCCACTGCGCCAGCCACAGCGCGGACTCCGCGTTGGCCTGCAGGGTGTCTCGCCACAGCGCCTCGCTCAGCTCCACGAGCGGCAGGGCCGCGGACTGCGCGACGCAGTGGACGATGAGCGAGGGCCGGCCGAGCGCCAGCTCGGCGTCGAGCTGAGGGATGAGCGCGTCGCGGCTCGAGAGCTGCAGCTCGAGGGCGCGCGCGCCGGTCTCGGCGGCCAGGGCGAGCGCCGGCTCCTTGCGGCTGCGGTAGGTCATCACCGTGTCGATCTGCCGCGCTCGCAGCGCGCGCACCACCGCCCCGCCGATGGCGCCGCTGCCGCCGAGCACCCAGGCTCGCGGCTTGGCTGCTAGCTCTGCTCGCATAGGTACTCCATCTCCTCGCCGAGCGCCGTGACGAAGCCGGTGAGCGCGGCCTCGTCGATGGTGAAGCGCGGGAGGATCCGCAAGGTGTTCCACCGGTGGCCGCACACGAACGGGTAGTAGCCGCGCTTGTACATCCGGTAGCACAGCAAGACGCCCACGCTCGGCTGGTTGGCCAGGCCGGGCACGCCAAAGTGCTCGAACGACAGCCACGGATGGGCCAGGTCGTGCAGGCCGATGCCGAGCATCATGCCGGCGCCGCGGTGACCGGCGTAGAGCGGGCTCTGGCCGATCACGCGCTGCAGCTCGGCGCGCACGAAGCCGCCGAGCTCCGCGTTGCGCGCGATCTGCGCGTCGGTGAGCAGATCGAGCGCGGCGTGGGCCGCGACGCACGCCATCGCGTTGCCGCCGAAGGTCGTGTTGTGCGCCTCGGCGGCGGCGTAGTCGCGGGTGTAGGCGCGCTCGAACCAGGCGGTGGTGGTCATCATCGCCGAGATCGGCAAGAGGCCGCCGCCCAGGTGCTTGCCGAGCACCACCGCGTCTGGCCGGCGCGGCCACGCCTCGCTGGCCAAGAAGCGCCCGGTGCGGCCCATGCCGGTCTGGATCTCGTCGGCGATGAGCGCCACGTCGTGCTTGGCGGTGAGCTCGCACAGCGCCTCGACGAAGGCCGGCGGCAGCGTGTTGACGCCGCCCTCGAGCTGGATCGGCTCCACCACCACGCTGGCCACGTCGCCGCAGGACAGCTCACGCGCCAGCGCGTCCAGATCCGCGAACGGCAGCACCACCGCGCCCGGCAAGTGCGGCGCGAACGGATCCTTGAACATGCCCGGCTGCATCAGCGCGCAGCTCCCCATGGTGCAGCCGTGGTAGGCGCCGGCCATGGACAGGATGCGGGGGCGGCCGGTCGCCGCGCGCGCGAGCTTGATCGCCGCCTCCACGCCGTCGCTGCCGGAGTTGGCGAAGAACACGCTGTGATACGCGCCGGGCGTGGTCGGCGGGCCGCCGTCGTAGGGCGCGGTGCCGAGGTTCGCGCGCTCGCACAGCCGCCGCGCCAGGCTGCCGGCGTACGGGTTGACGCGGGCCGGGTACCAGTTGACGTGGTCGGTGTCGAGGAACGCGCGCAGCGCCGCCGCGATCGCCGGGTGGCGATGGCCGAAGCTCTGGGTGCCGTGGAACTCCTCGTAGGTGCGCTCGTCGTCGAACAGGCGCCCGTCCTTGACCCGCAGCGCGCGCCACGGCTCGCCCAGGAGCTCGGCGCGCAGCGCGATCATGCCGTTGATGTAGGAGCGGAAGCCCTCCACGCCGTCGCGGACGTGCTCGGCCAGGCGCAGGCCGGCGGCGGCGGTCGCGGCTGCGGCGGTCGCGGTGGCTGCGGCGGCGGTCGTGGCCGCGCTGGCGACGTCGTTCGCGACCTCGCTGGCGACCTGGTGAACGGCCTGGTTGACAGGCCCAGCCCCTTGGCTGTGCTCGCTGGTGGTCACTAAAGCCCCCCCATCCGCGACCAGCTTGGCGCCGGTCATCAAGGAGTTCTCACGGCTGACGAGGAACGCGGCGATCGCGGCGATCTCGTCGGCGTGTCCCAGCCGGCCCGACGGCGACTGCCGCGTGTACTCGGCGAGCCGGTGCTTGGGCAAGGTCTGCGCCAGCCCGACATCGAGCAGGCCAGGCGCCAGCAGGTTGACGCGGACGTTGTACCGGCCCACCTCGCGCGCCAGCGCTTCGGTGAAGCCGCGCAGCGCGGCCTTGGCGGCGGCGTAGTGGACCGGCGCCTCGACCATGCGCTCGGAGGCGAAGGTGCCGATGTTCAAGATGGCGCCGGCGCGGGCGCGGATCATCGGCCGCAGCGCGGCGCGGCTGAACAGATAGGCGCCCTTGACGTTGACGTCCATCACCCGGTCCCAGTCCGCCTCGTCGAGCAGGCCGATGGGCAGGACCTGGGTGGTGCCGGCGTTGTTGACCAGGACGTCGATGCCGCCCCACTGGGTCATCACCTGGCCGAGCACCGCCTTGGCGTGGGCGGCGTCGGCGCAGTCGCCCTTCTGCACCAGCACCTCGCCGCCGGCGGCGGCCACCGCGGCGCGGGTGGTCTCGGCGTCGGCGTCGTTGCGCGAGTAGGTGAACAGCACGCGCGCGCCCTCGGCGCAGAAGCGCGTCACCATGGCGCGCCCGAGTCCTCGCGAGCCGCCGGTGATCACGCAGCGCATCCCGGACAGGCGGGTCACCGCTGCACCACGGGCAGCCGCTTGCCGCCGGTTCGCGGCGTCCGCACCACGGGCTTCATCATGAAGTGCTCCTCGGTCTCGCGCTGCAAGACGTTGTAGTTGCACACCGGGATCGTGGACCCGTCGGCGTAACAGTTGCTGTCGCAGCACTGCGCCGCGCGCTCCACATCGAAGGTGTCCTCGTCCATGTGCGAGTGCAGGTACACCGCCTTGGCCCAGCGCTCGCTGACGCGCAGCGCTTGCTCCGGGGTCAGCACGCGGTCCTGCGGGAACAGCTCGCCGAGCATCCGCTTGAGGAGCTGCAGCGTGCGCTCGCGCCCGGGCTCCTCATCATCGGCCGACCACAGCCGGTTGATCGCGTCCTGCAGCGCGCTCTCCAGGCGGGGCGACGGCTCGAGATAGAGCCGCTCCGACAGGCAATCGTAGAGCTCTTCGCGGGAGATGAGGCGGGTGATGGAGATGGGCTGCTCGCTGGGATCTTCCGGATCACAGAGCAGGTAGGCGACCTGGTAGCACAGCGGGTGGGCCTGCGGGGACGGCACGAAGTCGGCCACCGTGAGCATGCCGTCGGTGGTGGCCTCGATCTGCTGGAGGACCTCGTAGATGGAGATCCGCCCGCTGCGATCGAACGAGACGCCGCCCTGGCCGGTGTACGTGATGGTGTGGATCTCGAGATGGCGGACGCAGCTCCGCGCCATCGCGTACGAGATGATGCGCCCGATCTCGTGGTCGTTGACGCCCTTGGTCATCACCGGGATCAGCGTGCAGTCGACGTGGTGCTTGTCGAGTAGGTCCAGCACCTGCTGCTTGACCTTGATGAGGTGCGCGCCCTGCAGCAGGAAGTCGGCGTCGGTGTCGAAGGAGTCAAACGACAGGGCGATGCGCGCGCCGAGCTGCCCGAGCCGCTCCACCAGGGCCTCGTTCTTGGCCAGCTTGAGGCCGTTGGAGCACACGCTGACGCGGTGGATGCCGCGCGCGTGCGCCATCTCGATGAAGTCGAGGATCTCCGGATGCATCAGCGGCTCGCCGCCGGTGATGTTGATGATGTCGAGCTCGCGCTGCTGCTCCACGAGCTGATCGAGCACGGCGGCGAAGTCGTCCCGGCTCATGTTGTAGGCGTCGTCGTTCTTGTTGTGGACGTAGCAGATCGGGCAGTCGAGGTTGCACGCGCTGGTGATGGTGACCACCGGCAGCCGGATCCGCGCCTGGTGCGCCGCGCAGGCGCCGCAGTCGAACGGGCAGCCGTGCTCGATGGGCTTGGGCGCGCGCGGCGGCGGCTGCAGCCGCGGCACCACGGCGCGCGTCTCGCGGTACCACGCGGCGCTGGTCGACAGCTTCACGGTGGCGGGGCCGTGCGTCGGACACGACTTGGTCATCCAGACCTCGCCGTCGAGCTCGACCACGCGGGCGGTCAAGGCGTGCTTGCACTGCCGGCACAGGCTGGTGGTCTCGTGGATGAGCGCCTCGCTGGCGAAGGCCGCCGCGTTCCAGTCCGGGTTGGCGGGCGCGGCCGCCGCGGCGCTCACGCCTGGGCTCCGCCGGTCAGCTTGCCCTCGGCGATCTTGACGAAGGTCGCCACCGTGAACAGGCTCAAGATCTGGGTGGCGCGCAGGCCGGGCGCGATCTTGGCGCCGCCCTCGGGCAACAGCTCGCGCAGGCGCTCGAGGCCGCGCTCCGAGATCACGCCCGCGGGCGCGAACTCCTCCGCGCTCATGTCGCCGCGCGCGGCGCGCTCCATCTCGCCGCGGGTGATCTCGATGGAGAAGGCCTGCTCGATGCGAAACACGATGTCGAGGAAGGCCAGCGAGTCCGCGCCGAGATCGTCCATCAGGTTCGAGTCCGGCCCGACGGTGGCGGGATCGAGGTTGAGCGCTTCAGCGACTGCCAGGCGCACGGTCTCTGCGTGGTGGACGGCGGGGGAGGAGGAGGTCAGTGCGGCGCTCATCGTGAGCTGGATACTCGCACGGCTCCAAGCAGCCCGGGCAAGCCAGCAGAAAGGCAAAGTGCGGAAGCGTCTGGAGTCGACGCGGCGCGAGACAGTTGGGTAGCCCACAGGATCGCTTGCACGATGCTGGTGGCCGCGCCGCAATCGCCGAGGATCGCGGTGACATCGTGGGTGGCGCGGTGCGGTGTCCGCGCAGGCCCAGGCGGCGGCGCCGCGATCCACGGCGCCGTGTCGAGATGACTCCAGCGCTCCCAGCCCGCGCACGCCGCGGCGACCGTCTCGGCGGTGGGCAGCGCCTGCGCGTCGCCGTCGCTGGTCTCGGCGGCGTCGGCGGCGGTGCGCGCCTGCAGCCAGGCCTGCGCAGCGGGGCGTGCAGCCGGCGATGCTGCTGCTGCCGGGTCCGCCACCGCCGCTGTCGCCGCCGCTGCCGGGTCCGCCACCAGCACCAGCGCCGCCGCGGCCTCGGACGGGATGCCTTGGCCGCGCCAGTGCAGCAGCAGCTCCGGCTCGAGCAGCGAGTCGTACGCCACCACCAACGCGGCGTCGATCGCGCCGGTTACCACCGCGGCCGCCGCGGCCTGCAGCGCCTGCGCGCCAGCGTTGGCGCCGCCGAAGGTGAAGCCCTCGCCGCGCGCCGACACGTCCTTGGACAGCAGCGCGTGGGTGTTGTTGCTCAGGTGCTGCAGCATCCAGTACGGGTGGAGCAGCCGCAGGCCGCGGCTCCAGCTCGCGCTGAAGTCCGCGCTCTGGTCGCGCAGCGCCGGGATCAGATCCTGCCACTGCGCGCGCAGGCCGCCGATGCCGGTGTAGAGCCCGAGCCGATCTCCGCAGGCCACGCCGGAGCGGCGCAGCGCCTCGGTCGCCACCTGATGCGCGTGCAGGCCCATCCGCCGCAGGATGCGCTCGTGCGGGCTGCGCGCCGGCGCGCCGGGGATCTCGGCGACGGCGCGGACCGGGTACGCCGACCACGGCGCGGGCAGGGCGAACGGCGCTGGCGGCGGCAGCTCGCCCACCAGCATGCGCGCCAGCGCGTCCGGGTCGTCGCCGCGCGCCGTGCGCAGCGCCGCCCCGACGATCGCGACCGGCGCGACCGGCGCGGTCACGCGGCCTCCAGGATCACGCTGGCGTTGTGGCCGCCAAAGCCAAAGGAGTTCGACAGCACGCGGCGCAGGCGCAGCGGGTGCGCGCCCGGCGGCAACGCGACCACCGCGCACAGCGGATCGAGCTCGCGAAGGCCGGTGGTGCCGGGGGCCCGCTGCTGGGCCAGCGCCAGCACGCAGGCCGCCAGCTCGAGCGCGCCAGCGGCCGCCATGGCGTGGCCGATCGCGCCCTTGATGGAGCTGACCGGCAGCCGCGGCGGACCAAACACCGCGGCGATGGCCTGCGCCTCGGCGACGTCGTTGAGCGGGGTGCCGGTGCCGTGGGCGTTGAGGTAGTCGAGGTCGCCGGGGACGAGGCCGGCGCGCTGGAGCGCGCGCTGCATGGCCGCGACCGCGGCGGCGCCGTCGGGCCGCGGCGCGGTGGCCTTGTACGCATCCTGGGTGCTGCCCCAGCCGGTGATGGCGGCCAGCGCGGTGGCGCCGCGGTCGCGCGCGGCGGCGGCGTCTTCGACGACGAACATGGCCGCGCCCTCGCCCATCGCCAGGCCGTCGCGGTGCAAGTCGAACGGTCGGCAAGCGTCGCTGGCGGCGCGCGGCGAGGTGGCGCCCAGCCGCGCCATCCCGCCGAGCCCCAGCGGGTTGATCATGGAGTCGGTGCCGCCGCACAGGACGGTGCGCGCGCGCCCGCGTTCGATCAACGAAGCCGCGCACGCCAGCGCCGCGGCGCCGGCCGCGCACGCGGACATGTGCAGGTACTGCGGCCCGCCAAGCCCGAAGTGGGCGCGCAGCGCGCGCGCCGCCAGATCGGCGGGCGTGCGCAGCCGCGGCGTGCGTTCGCCCGCGGCGTGCGCCGCGAGCGCTCTCGCTCGCTCGGTGTCCCAGTCGATGTGATCCCCGAGCACGGCGAAGTCCTCGAGCAGCGCGGTCTCGAGCCCAAGCCCCAGGCTCAACGCCGCAGCGGCGAGCGCGGCGTGACCGCCGGCGCGGGGCTCCAGACCGTGCGCCGGGCTCGGCGCTGTGCTCGGCGCTGTGCTCGGCCCCGGGCCAGCGTCCACCAGGCCGGCCTGCGCCAGGGCCTGGTGGGCGGCGGCGAGCGCAAAGCCCACCTTGCGATCTCGCGCGTGCGCGTCGCTGACCGCGCCGGGCGCTCGCCAGCGCTCGGCGGTCGCCGCCGGGACCTCGGCCGCGACGCTCACCGGGAAGCTCGCGGCGTCGAAGCTCGTGATCGGCGCCACCGCGGAGCGACCGCTGCACAGCCCGTCGAAGAACGCGGTGACGCCCGCGCCAAACGGCGAGATCACGCCCAGCCCGGTGATCACGGCGGTCACCGCGCACCTCGCACGAAGCGCACCGCGCCCACGCCGCCGTCTCGATCTGCGGTGACCACCGCCAGCGCGTGGCAGGTCGCCGGGGCGCGTGACAGCGCCTCCGCCCAGGCCAGCGGCGCGGTCGCGGCGAGGCAGTCCGGCAGCGAAAGGACGCTCACCGCAGGCGCCGCGCGCCCGGCCAGCGCGGTCGCCAGCTCCGCCGCCACGTCGGCGCGCCAGCCGTGGAGCACCACCGCGTCGTCGTCGGCGATCCCCAGGGCGGCGCGAGACGGTGCGCCGGGCCTTGGCGCGCCCCCCTCGGACCACTCGACCGAGGCGATGTGCCAGCGACTCGGGCCCGCGCCAGGCTCTGGCGCGCCCGCGCGTGGATCGACGGCAGCGAGCGCCAGCACCGCCGCGCCCTCGCCGGCGGGCGCGTCCGCCAGCTCGCCGTGCCAGCGGGTGTGCTCCAGCGCGGTCACCGGATGCACCGCGCTGTCAGCGGCGCCGACCAGCGCGCGCGCGCAGTCGCCGTGGCGCAGCGCGGCCAGCGCCTCGTCGAGCGCGGCCAGCGTGCCCACGCCGCGGGAGAACAGCACCGCGTTGGGGCCGCGGGTGCCGGTGAGGATGGCGGTGTGGGCCATGGTGAAGTTGTTCATGAGCTGAAAGGCAAACAGCGGGTTGCAGACGCGCAGCCCTTGCTCGCCAAAGCGCGCCAGGGTGAAGCCGCGCTCGCCCTGGCTGGCCAGCAAGATCCGTCGCAGTTGCTCGAGGTCGCTGCCGGAGGCGCCGACCGCCATGAACAGCCCCGCCTCGGTGAGGTCGGGCCACGCCGCGCCAGCGAGCGCCTCGCGCGCGGCGTGATAGGCCAGGACGGCGCTGCGCGACATCAGCCGCAGCGCCATCCGCTCCGGGCCGCTGCGCATCACGTCGTCGCCGATGGGCGCGCGCGGATCGGCGCAGCCGAGGGCCACCACCTCCACCGCCCGCGGCGTCGCCGTGCTCATCGCCGCTCCACCAGCAGCGAGGCGTTGGCGCCGCCGAAGGCGAACGCATTGCACAGCGCGCTCTGTAGTGCGAGCCCGGTGCGGCCGGCGCCCATCACGTGCTGGCCGGGGCAGGTGTCGTCCGGGTGGGTGAGCCCGGCGGTGGGCAGCACGTTGCCGCGCAGCGCCTCCACCGCGCAGAGAAAGCCGATGGCCCCCGCGCCCGCGATCCAGTGCCCCACCGCGCCCTTGATGGAGCTCACCAGCGGTCGCCCCGGTTGCACGGGTTGCTCGAACACCCGCGCCAGCGCGGCGCACTCGGCGGCGTCGTTGAGCGCGGTCGAGGTGCCGTGCGCTTGCACGTAGTCGACCTGGCTGCGCCCGGACTCGCGCAGCGCGGCGCGCATGGCGCGCTCGGCGCCATCTCCCTGCGGATGAGGCGCGGTCAGGTGAAAGCCGTCCAGGCTGGCGCCGACGCCGGAGATCTCGAAGACCTCGTCGCCGTCCGGCGGCTCGGTGGTGAGCAGGACCAGGGCGGCGCCTTCGCCCACCACGAAGCCATCGCGCGCGCGATCAAAGGGCCGCGACAGGCCGCTGCCGGACAGCGCGCCCAGCTTGCCAAAGCCCACCAGCATGAAGGGATCGACGTCGGCGCCCACGCCGCCGGCGATCGCCGCGTCGCAGGCACCGGCGCGGAGCTGGCGCACCGCGGACACGATCGCGCTGGCTCCCGAGGCGCAGGCCAAAGACACCGTGTGGACGGGGCCCAGCGCGCCGAGCCGCGCCGCCAGCGCGGAGGCCACCGCCGCCGGCGACACCGAGCGCGCGGCCACCGCCGCGGCGGCGCCCGCTGCTGCGGCGGCGTGGGCCACGAACGCCGCGTGATCGAAGGTGCCCGCTGGCGCCGCGGCGTGGGCGAGCCGCAGGATGGCCGCTGGCGAGGCCCGACCGCTCTCGGCGCCAAGGAACACGCCCAGCTTGGGCCCGGCCAGCGCGGCGAGCTCCACCTCGGCCTCGATCTCCTCGAGCGCGCGCGTGGTCAGCGCGGCGCGCCGATCACACGCCGCGGCCACCGCGTCGTCGCCGATCCAGGCCGCCACCCGCGACGGGAACCCGGCGGTGTCGAAGTGCGTGACCTCGCGCACCGCGGTCTCGCCGGCCAAGAGCAGCGGCAGCGACTCGCGCCAGCTCGCGCCCTGCGGTCGCATCGGTGTCCACGCGCCCACCGCTCGCACGAACACCCGCCGGCTCATCGCGACGGCGCGCCCAGGTCGCCGGCCACCGAGCCGTGCAGCCACAGGTTCAACATCTCCTGCCGCCGCTGCAGGAGGATCGGGTGCGTGACCTCGGCGAAGGCAAACGTCAGCTCTGCCTCCGCGACCTTCTCGCCCTCGACCTGCGCGGTCGCGGCGACCCGCCCTCCATGTTCGCTGACCTGCAGCACGGTACTGGAGAGCACGACCTTGTCTCCCGGGTATACGCCCTTACGAAAGCGCGCGCGGTCGCTCATCACCAGCAGCGCGTGCAGATCCTGCCGACCGCGCAGCCGCATGCACGCCTCGACCAGCACGCCGCCGAGCTGCGCCATGGCTTCGATCAGCAGCGCGCCGGGGAAGATCGGGTGTCCGGGGAAGTGGTGCTCGAAGATGTCGTCAGACATCGACACGCACTTGACGCCCTCGGCGCTGGTCGGTGGTGCCAGCCGGGTGATGCGGTCCAGCAAGACATAACGCACGTGACATCTGGTAACACAGAACCGGTGTCGGGTACATCGGCACAGTCCGGCAATGCGCCGACGGTGCGATCGCCAGCGTTGCGGTGGTCTCTGCGTCCGCGGTATCTGTAGCGCATGGACTGCACGCCGTGCCAAACGCCAGGTCTCCGTCCGGATCGTCCTCACACGTTCTTCGCGCACGAGTTCGGACAGTGCCCAAGCTGCCCCGCGGACGCTCCGCCGGTGGAGGGGCGCATCGTGTTCCGCGGCGGCGACGTCGTGCAGCTCTTCTTGTGCCCGCGCTGCGGCGCCACCGAGCGACACGTGTCGAGCGACGTCGAGGGCTACAAGGAGGCCTTCCTCCTGCGCGGCAGCCCGCCGCCGGGCCACGTCGGCGACTGGACGTTCAAGCAGACCACCTCGACCTGCCCGGGCTGCCTCTCGCTGTTGCCCGCCGAGGTGGTGATCCGCGACGGCCGCGTCTACTTCAAGAAGGACTGCGCGCGCTGCGGCCCGTCGCAGGCGCTGGTCAGCGAGGACGCCGCGTACTATGTCCGCGCGTATGGCTACGCTCGCGCCGGCACGCAGCCGCTGCAGTACGTGCAAGAGGCCAAGCACGGGTGCCCCACGGACTGCGGGCACTGCAGCGACCACGAGCAGCACACCTGCCTGCCCATCGTCGAGATCACCGACCACTGCAACCTCGAGTGCCCGGTCTGCATCGTCGACAACCAGTACTCCACGCACATCGATCTGGACGCCTTCGATCGCGTGATCGACAACCTGGTGGCGCGCGAGGGCCAGTGCGAATCGGTCGCGCTCAGCGGCGGCGAGCCCACCAGCCACCCGCAGATCCTCGAGCTGGTGCGGCGCGCCAGCCGGCCCGAGATCGGCCGCGTGGTGGTCATCACCAACGGCCTGCGCCTCGGTCGAGACCGCGCCTTCGCCAAGGCGCTCAAGGCCTCCGGCGCGTACGTGGCGCTGCAGCTCGACGGCTTCACCGCCGACACGCACCAGGCCATCCGCGGGCGCGATCTCACCGAGGAGAAGAACGCCGCGCTGGCCGCGCTGCGCGAGCTGCAGATCCCGACCCAGCTCATCTTCGTGGCCACGCTGGGGATCAACGATCATCAGATCGGTCAGGCGGTGCAGCTCCTGTTCACCGAGGACCACATCCTCTCGCTCAACTTCCAGCCGATGGCGTACACCGGCCGCGGCGGCGGTCAGTTCGCGCACGACGCCGGGAACCGCCTGACCATCCCCGGCATCATCGACCGCATCGCCGAGCAGTCCGGCGGCGCCCTGCGCAAGAGCGACTTCTCGCCGCTGCCGTGCTCGCACCCGCAGTGCGTGTCGCTGACCTATGTCTTGCGCATGAACGACGGCACCTACCTGCCGTTCTCGCGCTTCGTCGACTTCACCCGCAACGGCAGCCTGCTGCGGTCGTCGGCGACCTTGCCGGCCTCGCCGGAGGTCCACGACGCGCTGCATGACATCATCCACGATGTGTTCGCCAGCGAGTCCGAGGTCGATCGCGGCGACGAGATCCTGGCGGCGCTGCGCCGCACGCTCGACGTCATGTTCCCCGATCGCGCGCTGACGCCGCACGAGGCGCTGCGCATCGGCGAGGCGCAGGCCAAGTCGATCTTCCTGCATCACTACATGGACCGCCACGACTTCGATCTGGAGCGGCTGCGCAAGTGCTGCCACCACTACGCCACGGTGGACGGCCGGGTCATGCCGGCCTGCGGGTTCAACATGTTCCACCGCGGCGCCGCCAAGGGGCCTGACACGGCGGTCCCGTCGTGGTCGGTGGCCTCTCCGCAGGGCGCCGGCACCGCCAGCGCCAAGCTCAAGGTCCTGCGATAGTGACCGCGGCGATGGGACTGCTCACCGGCGCCACCGTGCTGGTCACCGGCGGCTCACGCGGCCTCGGCCGCGCCTTCTGCGAGGTGTTCGCGCGCGAGGGCGCAGATGTCGCCTTCAGCTACGCGCGCTCGGACGAGGACGCCGCCGCCACCAGCGAGGCCATCCGCGCGCACGGTCGGCGCGCCTGGAGCTTCAAGGGCTCGGTCAGCGACAAGGCCTCCGTGCGCGACATGGTGAAGAGCCTCGAGAGCGAGGCCGCCATCGATGTGCTGGTCAACAACGCCGGCATCGGCCAGGTGGTGCCGCTGGCGTTGATGGAGGAGGAGGACTGGGACAACATGATGACCACCAACGTCAAGGGCGCGTTTTTGTGCAGCCAGGCGGTCATGCGCGGGATGATCAAACGACGGCGCGGCAAGATCCTCAACGTGTCGTCGCTGGCCGGCGTCAAGATGATGAACGCGCCGGTTCACTACTGCGCCACCAAGGCGGCGCTGCGCGGCTTCACCGAGGCGCTGGCCAAGGAGATCGGCCGCTACGGCATCACCGTGAACTGCCTGGCGCCCGGCATCCTGCAGGCCGGCGTCAGCGTCAACTTGCCGGCCGCCAAGCTGCGCGAGTACCTGGCGAACTGCGCGCTGGGGCGGGTGGGCACGTTCGCCGAGTGCGCCGAGTTCGCGGCCATGATGATCTCGGAGCGCAACACGTACATGAACGGCGCCACGGTGGTGCTCGACGGAGCGGTGTGAGCGCCAGCGCCGGGCCGCCGCCGGCCACGCCGCCGCAGCCGGCCTCGGCGCCGGCCTCGGCTCTCGCCCCGGTGGCGCTGGTCACCGGCGCCTCGCGCGGCATCGGCGCGGCGATCGCGCGTGAGCTTGGGCGCCGCGGCTTCCGGGTCGCCGTCTGCTATCACACCCAGGCCGCGGCCGCCGAGGCGGTGGTCGCGCAGATCACGAGCGCAGGCGGCGTCGCCTGGAGCTTGGCCGCCGAGCTGCGCGATCCGGCGGAGGCCCGGCGCGTGGTCGACTCCGTGGTGGCGCGCGAGCGCCGGCTCGACCTCCTGGTGTGCAACGCCGGGGTCCTGGCCGACAACCTGGTGGCCGCGATGACCGACGAGGAGTGGAACCTGGTGTTCGACGTCAACGTCCGCGGCAGCTTCGCGCTGGCCCGCGCGGCGTGCCGCCCCATGATGATGGCGCGCCGCGGCTCGATCATCTTCGTGTCCTCGGTCGCCGGGCAGAAGGGCGGCCGCGGCCAGGTCAACTACGCCGCGAGCAAGGCCGCGATCGAGGGCATGACCCGCGCGCTGGCCGTGGAGCTGGCGCCGCGCCAGATCACCGTCAACGCGGTGGCGCCGGGCGTCATCGACACCGAGATGAGCCAGGAGGTGCGCGCGCTCGCCCCCGACGAGGTGGCGCGCCGCATCCTCTTGGGGCGGGTGGGCACCGCCGAGGAGGTGGCGTCGGTGGTCGGGTTTCTGGCGAGCCCGGGCGCGTCGTACATCACCGGCGCCGTCATCCCGGTGGACGGCGGCTTCAAGATGGCGTGAGCGCGGCGCCGGCCGAGGGCCTCGCGGCGCACGCGCGGCCTCGCGGCGCACGCGCCGCCCCGGGCGCACGCTCACGCTCACGCGACCGCGGCGTAGCCGCCGTCGACGTGCAGCGTCTGGCCGCTGATCATCGCCGCCTTTGGCGAGCACAGAAAGCGCACCACGTGCGCGACGTCCTCGGGGGTGACCAGCCGCGGCGCCGGGGTCTTGGCCCGGGCCACCTCCACGAGCTGCGCCTTGTTGGGGAAGCTCTCGAGCGCGCGCGTCATCACCAGGCCGGGGCTGATCACGTTCGCGGTGATGCCGCGTGGCCCCAGATCGACGCACAGGTTGCGGATCAGCGCCTCCATCGCGGCCTTGCTCGCCGCGACCGCGGCGTATTGCGGGATGGCGCGGCTCGCGCCCAGCGAGCTGATGGCCAGCACCCGGCCGTGGTCGCGCAGCAGGGCGCCGTCGCTGCGCGCCGCGGTCAGGCACTGCATCACCCGAAACAGCGACGTCGCGTTGACCGCCATCGACCAGCTCCAGTGCCGGTCGGTCAGCTCGGCGGTCGGCCGCACCACGCCAGAGGCGGCGTTGCTGATGAGAAAGTCGATCGGCGGCTGCTGGGTGAGCGCGGCGAGGAACTCGCCGGTGTTCTTGTCGTCGGCGAAGTTGACCCGCAGCACGGTGACGCCCACCCCATGCTCGCGCACCCGCGCCGCGGTCTCCTCGGCGCCGTCGCGGTCCGAGAAGTAGGTCAAGGCGATGTCGGCGCCGGCCTCCGCCAGGGCCACGCAGACCGCGCGGCCGATCATTCCGGATCCGCCAGTGATGAGGGCGCGCTTGCCCGCGAACTCTTGCATTGCCACATCTTGCTGCACGATGCGCTCGATTGCACGTGCGGCGCCGCGCCGGGCTCTGATAGGTTTCGGTCGTGGACCTCTCGAGCGTGCCCAACCTCCTGGCGGCGGGGATGACCGCGGCGTTCGTCCTGGAGTTCGTGATCAGCCGCTGGTTCCTGCGCGATCAGGCCTATCACCTGCGCGACACCGTCACCGCGGTCGCCACCGGGGGCGGGTACCTGGTGGCCTCGCTCCTTCGCAACCTCGTGCTGGGCGGCGTCTTCCTCGCCGCGTACGCCGCGTCGCCGTGGCGGTGGGATGAAGCGCACCCGGGGAGCTGGCTGGTCGCGCTGGTGGTGGTGGACTTCTTCTATTACTGGTCGCACCGCCTGAGCCACACCAGCCCCCTGTTCTGGGCCTTCCACGCCGCGCACCACAGCTCGCGCAAGTTCAACCTCAGCCTCGGCATGCGCAACTCCTGGCTGGGCGGCTATCTGGACTGGGTGTTCGTGCTGCCAGCGCCGCTCCTGGGATTTCATCCCTTGCAGGTGGCGGTGGTGATCGCCGTGATGCAGCTCTGGGACTTCATGTGCCACACCGGCTATGTCGGCCGGTTGCCCGTCATCGACGCGCTCTTCAACTCCCCCACCAATCACGCCGTCCACCACAGCGTGGATCCGGCGCACAACCGCTGCAACCTGGGTGGGATGTTGATCGTGTGGGACCGCCTCTTTGGCACCTATCGCGCTTATCCGGTCAAGACCGCCCCCCTGCGCTACGGCATCGATCCAGAGCCCGCCCACCCTTATGGCATCTGGTACCTGCAGTTCTACCTGCTGCCGTCGGTGGTCCGCGCCTGGTTCTCCGGCGCCGCTCCTGCGCCCAAGCCCACCGCGGACGCCCAGCCGTAGGCGCTGATAGGCCTGCCTCGTGGAGTTCTCGAGCGTACCCAACGTCCTGGCCGCGAGCATGACCGCGGCGTTCGTGCTGGAGTTCGTGATCAGCCGCTGGCTCCTGCGCGATCAGGTCTATCACCTGCGCGACACCGTCACGTCAGTGATCACCGGGGGGGTGTACCTGGGGGTCTCGCTCCTGCGCAACCTCGTGCTGGGCGGCGTCTTCCTCGCTGTGTACGCCGCGTCGCCGTGGCGCTGGGATGAGGCGCATCCGGGGAGCTGGCTGGTCGCGGTGGTGGTGGTGGACTTCTTCGATTACTGGTCGCATCGACTCAACCACACCGTCCCGTTGTTCTGGGCTCTCCACTCGACCCATCACAGCTCGCGCAACTTCAACCTCAGCCTCGGCATGCGCAACTCCTGGTTCAGCGGCTATCTGGACTGGGTGTTCTTGCTGCCCGCCTCTTTCTTGGGGTTTCACCCCGTACAACTGGGGGTCGTGATCGCCGTGACGCAGGTCTGGTCGTTCATGTGCCACAGCGGCTATGCCTGCCGACTGCCCGTCATCGACGCGCTCTTCAACTCCCCCGCCCACCACGAAGTCCACCACAGCGCGGATCCCGCGCACACCGTCTGCAACCTGGGCGGCCTGCTGATCGTGTGGGACCGCCTCTTTGGCACCTATCAGGTCAAGACCTCCCCCTTGCGCTACGGCTTCGATCCAGCGCCCGCCCGCCCGTATGGCGTCTGGCACCTGCAGGTCCACCTGCTGCCGTCGGTGGTCCGCGCCTGGTTCGCCAGCGCGTCCCGCACCAGGCCCACCGCAGACGCACGACATGGAGCTGGCGCACCGGGTGCGATCACTCCAGAACGTCGCGGATGAGCCAATCGGCGCCGCTGGGGTAGTCCCAGTCGTCATCCAGCATGTGGCGGCGAAGGTGTTCGACCACCTCGTCACCCTCCGGGTCGAAGGTCGGGTCCAGCTCCGTGAGCGCCTGCCACAACCTGGCCGCAAGATCAGAGAACACCTCGAAGCCGATCTTCTTCATCGGGTCGGCCTCACAGTAGTACACCGAACGACGTCCCACCCATGCACGGGGCCCTATGGCGCGAACGAGCTGGCCGGCGACCTCACGAGCCGAGGTCACCTGAGGGACGTCCGCGGGATCGACCGCGTCGCGCCGTGCAGCACAAAGCCCGAGCCGGTCGGCGACCCGCGCGAACTCGACCGCCGCGTGCTCGTGCAGCCAGTGACACTCGCACGCGCATCCGAGCCAGAAGTGCAGGGGCACCTCATCGGGTTCCGCAAACACGCGCAAGAGCTTCGCTCGGATCGCGATGGCTCCTCGCAGGACCGAGGATGGGACCTCGCGCCACCGCAGTTGCGCTCCTTGCGTCTCCAGACACTCGAGGCCGAGCGCGAGGGCGTCCTCCCCGTCCGAGGCGAGCCAGTTCATCAGCTCCGCGAAGGGAGTGCCCCAGGTCCGATGGGCAGCTATCGCCGCGCAGCGCACCTTGTCGGAGCGGTCCCACAACCAGGCGCGAGCAACCGGCGTATGCCGCTGACCTGGACATCGCGCAGCCATCGCCTCGATGGCTGCTATCCGGACGCGCTCCTCGTCGTCGTCGATGGACAGCTTCGCCAGGAGCAGCGTCACGCTCGGGTGGTCGTGCTCGACGAGGCGCGCCAAGCTCGAGACCGCCTCGGCGCGTACGTTCGGCGCGGGGTCGTCTTGCGCCAACACCTCGAGGCCACGGACCTCGTGCGTCAAGATGAGGCCGATGAGCGACACCTGCCGCTGCCCTGAGGTCGGCAGCTCCGGGCTGCCAAAGGACCTCGCGCACAAGAGCCACGCGGCGCCGAGCCGGAGCGCCCTGTCGTCGGACCCAAGGCGACGCTGCACCTCGTCCATCCCCGCCTCCATCGCTGCCCAGAACTCCCGCTCTACCCGCATGGCCCGTGACCGTATCACAGGGCGCTGCAGGCCGTGCTCCGCAGCCGGCAGCTTCGCTGCGCGGGAATAGACGGACCGATCGCACGAGCGCGAACCGGGCGCCCATCGTGGCCACGCGAAGGAGCGCCGTCGAAGGGTGCTCGACCTACCCACCCACCTCCCACGCGCTCACCCTTGTCGCTACCTGGCGATCCTTTCCGGGTTCTGGGTTCTGGTACAAATCAAAAAAACTCAGGTTCTGAAAACAGCAGGGGCTGTGCGGCGGTGTGGAGAGGCGCGCTTGCCCCTCAGGCCCGCCTGCTGCACCTGGCCCTCCTGCGCCTCTCCAAGGGCTGTGGTCAACCGCGCCGCGTACGCGCATCTCGCCTGCCCGCGCTCGACGGGCGCGGTTGTCCACAACCCGACACCGTCCACAGCCCCGGGGCTTCCGCGGAAACGCGCTGCGACCTGGATCACGCCACGTTTCCGCGGAGGTTTCCGCGATCTCGATCTCAGGTCCCGGCTCGCTCGCGTCCGCCTGCCGGACGCACTCACCAACTCCAGATCTATTATCCAATATCCATCCAAATACCAACATTCCTCTTGACACCTCCCGCGTCAGCGCACCCGCCTTGCCGCCAACCCGCCGCGTTCTCTCCACCAGAGGCCCGCACGCGCGCTACATCCTCGTCTACCTGCGCACCCCACGAAAAATCGCGCCACCCGCGCTTCCGCGGCACCTGGAGCACGCCAGGCGCCAAGTCCAGCGCCGAAAATCAGCGTGCTACAAGAACGCATGCGCGAGCCACTCTCCGTCGAGGAAGTTCAAGCCCTCGGCGAACACATCGCCGAGCAAGCGGTCCACCTGGACGCCGCCATGCATCGCCTGCTCGCTGACCTGCGGACGTTCGACGCGGCCGGCGGCTGGTACCGCCAGGGCTTTGGCACCTGCGCCCACTGGCTGAGCTGGCGCGTCGGCTGGGACCTCGGCACTGCGCGCGAGCACCTGCGCGTGGCCAGGGCGCTGCACACCTTGCCGCGAGTATCAGAGGCCTTGTCTGCCGGGCAGATCTCGTATTCCAAGACTCGTGCCATCACGCGCGTGGCCACCGCCGCCACCGAAGCGGTGCTGTTGGGCTACGCCCAGCACTGCACCGCCAGCCAGCTCGAGACGGTGTGCCGCAAGGTCGGTGTGCTCGGCGCCGACGCCGCGAGCAAGGCCGCGCGCCCGCACGACAGCGAGCGCTACGTGGCCCACACCACGACGGCCTCGGGCATGGTGTGCGTGAAGGCCTGCCTGCGCCCCGACGAGGCCGCGCTGCTGCTTCAAGTACTGCAGCAAGCGGCGGTGGACTGCACGCGCGAGCCGGCGGAGGCTTCCGCGAAGGTTCCGGACGTTTCCGCGGAAGCGCCAGCACCTGCCGAGCGAGCGACGGACGTTTCCGCGGAAGCGCCAGCATCTGAGCGAGCGACGGGCGCTTCCGCGGAGACGCGGAGCCTCCCCACCACGACCACCACGCGCCGCCCGTACAACCGCGCCGATGGCCTGATGGCCCTGGTCCACACTTACGCACGAGGCAGCAGCGCAGAGCGTTCGCCCGTCGAGCTGATCGTCACCGTGCCCGTGGCGCTGCTGCAGCAGACCGCCGCGACTACCGACTCAGCCACCGGCACCACCGACTCCGCCGCCGATATCTCCGCCACCACCGATGTAGCCCTCGCGCCCGTCTCCTTCACCGATCGCGGCGCCTCGCTGCCAGTTGCCCTCACCGTCGAGACCGACCTTGCGCTCTCTCCGCAAGCCACCCGCCGCCTGGCCTGCGACTGCGGCCTGGTCGTCGCCACCGTCGCCGCCGACGCAGCCCCGCTCTCCATCGGCCGCAAGACCCGCACCATCCCCGCCGCCCTCAAGCGCGCCTTGCTGCTGCGCGATCGCACCTGCCGCTTCCCCGGCTGCGATCACCGCCTGTTCCTCGAGGGCCACCACCTGCAGCACTGGGCCGACGGCGGCGAGACCAGCCTGCCCAACCTCGCGCTGCTCTGCTCGCTCCATCACGCCTACGTCCACGAGCGCGGCTATCGCATCACGCAATCTGCCACCGGCGCGCTCGCCTTCGAAGATCCGCAAGGGCCGCGCCGTCGTCCCGCTGCCGCCGCGCCCGGCGCCGCCGCTGCTCGGCTGGCCTGCGATCCAGATGCCGCCAACGCCGCCTTGCCGCTGACCGCAACCACCGGCCACTGCCGCTGGCGGGGCGAGCGCGTCGATAGCTGGGACGCCGCCGCCACCATCACGCGCATCCAGCGCCGCGCCGACGCGGCAGCAGCCCCCGCACCCTCCGCCCCACCGCGCCACACCGCCGCACCAGCAGCGACCCCTCCGCCCTCATCCCCCCGCACATCGGCACCACCCTCGCCGCCCCGCTCTCGCCGATCCCCGCTCGACCCCGACGGCCTCCCGCTGCGCGGCCTGTGGGACGACCTCGACCGCCACAGCGCCATCGAGCGCTGGGTCCTCGCCGAGATGGAAGCGACCGGCGTCGACCCGCTCTCCATCGGCCGCCCCTTGCCGGACCACCTGCAGCACCCGTCACAGCGCCCATCGCAGCGTCGTTCGTGACACCCGTCGAAAGCATCCGCCCACCTCGCGTTAAGCTGCACGTTCCTGTACGCAGCTCGCCACGAGTTGTCTCGTTCGTCGAAGAGCCGTCAGATGCTGCCGGCAAGCTGTGCGTGTTCTCCCCGGAAAGTAACCTCTGGTGGGTTCTCTTTCAGATGTCCTTGAAAGTCGACGGAAGCGTGAGCGATAAGGCGGCTATGAAGCTCAAGGCATGGAACCGCACTCTGCTGGGGTTGCTCGCGTTGATCGGATGTTCAAAGAGCGAGCCCCGTGCCTCAGGCTCAGTGGTGGCCAGTGCAAGCCCAGCCTATCTTCAACTCCGGATCAGTCTCTACAACCGAACTGGAATGACAACGCGCCTTCATCTGCGATTTGCGGAGGGGGACGATTCGTATAACTACATCCGTGCTGGAGAAGCCTACATCGGGCTGTTCCACGATCCTGAGCTTGTCCGAAGGGGCAAAGCTCTCGTCAGCCGTGAGTGCAAGAGGCTCTCCGCTGCGCTGGCGCCGGTTTCTCTCGCTGAAGCGGCGCTTCGACCTGAAGACTCTGCGGCGTTCATGGATAGCCTGATGAAGGGCGAGAAGATGGACGCCGAGCTGAAGAGCGCCGATTCCGTCGCAAAAGTCGCCATCGCTTGCGCCGAACCTCGCGGTGGAGCATGGATGAGTGAGTCCGAGTTCAAATCCGTCGGAGACGTTGAATCACTTTATGGCGCCGTGATCACAGAGGCCATGCAGATCGGCGATGCGGCAGCGGCAGCGGCCACACCAAGGTGATCGCTCGGACGTCCAACCCTGGAGCAAGGAAGGCCCGACAAGCGTGCAGGTCGCCGTCGGACACCTGACGACCGACGGCGAGCATGTCGGCCAGCTCGAGCTTCGCTTGGCGAGGCCGGCGCGCGACATCCTGGCCACGGGCGCGCCCGCGCGGCTCGTCGAGCTGGTCACGGGCTGGCCGGAGGACATCGTGGATCTGGAGATCGTGGAAGGCGTCGTGAGCTCGTCGCTGCTGATCCCGGGCGGCGCGAGCCCCGTCGTGGATGCCGAGCGAGTCCGCGATCTGGTCGGCCGCCTGCGTGTGGTGTTCGGCGCGCTGCTGCCGGTCGCGACCCTGTATCGATGAGCGGTGGGCCTCCTGGGCTCACCTGTCGTCGAGGCACGACGAGCGGCGCCAGGCGCAGCCGAGCAGGCCGATGGGCTCGGCGAGCGTCTCGGCCTAGCCGCACTCGCTCGACAGGTCTCGGCTTGGTGGGACTCCAAACTTGCGCGCGTACTCGCGGCTGAACTGGCTTGGGCTCTCGTACCCGACCTCGAACGCCGCGGTGGAGACCGAGGCGGCGGAGGTCTTGAGGAGGCGCCTCGCCTCGAGCAGGCGGAGCTCCTTCTGATACTGCAGGGGCGTGGTGGCGGTGATCGCCTTGAAGTACTTGTGGAACGATGACGCGCTCATGCCGACCTTGCGCGCGAGCTCTGGAACGGCGACGGGCGAGCGGAGGTCGCCGCGGATGTGCGCGATGGCCCGGGTGATCGCGCTCGCGTTGCTGTCGTGGCGAATGAGGTTGCGTAGCATTCCGCCAAACGGGGCTGTCAGCAGGCGGTAGTGGAGCTCCTTGGAGACCAGCGGACCGAGCACCTTCGCGTCGGCGGGCGAGTCGGAGAGCGCGAGGTAACGACGCAAGGCCTCGAGCAGTCCTGGGTCGGCGCGACAGGTCGCGGTCGCGCGCGCGCCGTCTCCCGCGCCGTCGCTCTCGCCTTGGCTCTCGGCCTCGCGCTCGAGATCCTTCTCTGTGAGCTCATCGTGCAGGCCCCGGATGGTGGCGAGGTCGACGGCGAACACCAGCGCCAGGTACGGCGCCACCGTGATCTGCGAGCGCACGGGCAGGTCGTGACTCACGAGGAGGCACTCGCCCGGGCCAAACGACAGGGTCTGTTCGCCCACCGACACCTGCTTGCGGCCGCGGAGGATCAGGCAGATGACGGCCTCGTACAGCGAGGTCTCCAGCGAGCTGGGAGCGGCCCTCCACAGCAGCCAGAGCCCCGGCATCGGCTGGTCGGCCCGCTGGCGACCGAGCCTCGGCGCGGAGACATGGCGAGAGACCTGCTCGGTGAGCTCTTCCAGGTGCATGCGTTGGCCTTTGGTATCTGCTGGGGGCGAGCGTATCCCGAGCGCGGTACTCTTGTCTGGGCGTTTGCAGGATCAGGCAAGCGCTCTGGAGGAACTGGCAGGCGCCGGCGGGCCTTGGTTGGCTAGGGTCACTCCATGACGAACCCTCGCAAGACGCTAGGTAGCAGCACGCTTGAAGTTGGCCGCATCGGGCTTGGATGCATGGGCATGTCGGAGTTCTACGGCGGCGCGCGCGACGAGGCCGCCTGCATCAAGGTCCTGCACGCGGCGGTCGAGCTCGGTGTCACCCACTTCGACACCGCCGACATGTACGGCGTCGGGCACAACGAGGAGCTGATCGCCAAGGCCTTCGCGGACCGCTGGGGCAAGGTGACCGTGGCGACGAAGTTCGGGGTGCAGCGGGGGCCCGGCGGTGAGTGGCTGGGGATCTGCGGACGCCCCGAGTACGTGAAGGAGGCCTGCGAGAAGAGCCTCAAGCGCCTCGGCGTCGAGACGATCGACCTCTACTATCAGCATCGCCCGGACCCGAACGTGCCGCTGGAAGACAGCGTGGGAGCGATGAAGGAGCTGGTGGCGGCAGGGAAGGTGCGCTTCATCGGGCTCAGCGAATGCACCGCCGAGCAGCTCCGCGCGGCCCACGCGGTTCATCCGATCACCGCGCTGCAGAGCGAGTACTCGCTGTGGACCCGCAACGTGGAGGACGGGATCCTGGGGACGTGCCGCGAGCTGGGCATCTCGCTCGTCGCATATTCGCCGCTGGGCCGGGGCTTCCTCACCGGCGGGATCCCGAACCGCGAGGCGCTCGACGAGCACGACTGGCGGCGCAGCAACCCGCGCTTCAGCGAGGACGCGCTGGCGCAGAACGCTCGCTTCGTGGAGTTGCTCCAGGAGCTCGCGGCCCGCAAGAAGGCGACCCAGGCCCAGGTGGCGCTGGCCTGGGTGCTGGCGCAAGGCGAGGACATCTTCGTGATCCCGGGCACGCGGCGCATCGAACGCCTGCGCGAGAACCTGGGCGCCGGGAGCGTAGAGCTCACCGCCGAGGAGCTGGCGGAGATCCGAAGCCGCCTGCCGAAGGAGACGGCCGGGGCGCGGTACTGATCACCTCCAGTGCGCCGCGCGAGCTCGAGGGCGAGCTACTTGTCGAGCTCGTGGGTGATCTGCGGCGCCTCGGCCTGCCGCACGTCCGACTGGGTGCTGGCGGTGGCCATGGATTCTTGGGATCGCCAGCCACTCCTACCGGGGAGGTGCCACCGGGAATCTCGCCGGCAGAGCCCCCAGCGAGAAATGTCGAGGCCTCACGATCAAAGGCAAACTGCAGCTTGCCCTCGAAGGGCTCGTTCTGGTGCATAGGCAGGAACAGCACATGGTCGCCGCGCCCAGCAGCACTGTCCACGCATGACCCACCGGCTCGACTACCGACAGGCTTTGCCTGGCGAGTGGACTTGCAGCACCGGCAACGAGTGCGAACTCTTGTCCACCTTCACGGTAATGGCTGCGTCTTTGTTGGCGCGCACCCCAAGCAGTAGCTTCGCAACTGGCTTCATGGCAATCCTCCTTGCAAGGAAAGACGCCGGCCAGCGAGCAGATCGAACACGACGCACAAGAAAACGTGCGCCACCTCGTGGTTCGTCTCCCACTCATCGCGCTGCGCTCGACCGCACCGGCTACGGCGAGACTAGTTGCTCCTTGCGCTCCCATGCCACGCTGAGCTTGCGCGCTTCCAGCGAATGAGCATCGAGCCGCCCCGTGCGGGCAAGAACGGATCGGTCTGGCCTTGCGCCCGAACCACCTGATACGTTCCGTCATGGCGCAGCGGTAGTTCGAGGACCCAGCCCTCGCTGTCGCGCCGACAGCGCTCGTTGCCCGGACATGCGGCCACCAGCTCTTGTTGCCGATAAACCAACAACGTCACTGTACTACCTCCACGCGCGCGCGCGCGGAGTGCGCTCGCCGACCGCGGCTTCGCCACGGCGCGATTGCTTCAGCCGGGATCACCGCCAGCAGACCGCCCCTGCACGGAAGCAGAGTACGAGCAGGCTCAAGGCGATCGCCGCCGCTGCAACGCCACCTCCGATGTTCCGCCGACGGATCCTGCGACGCTCGGCCTCCCAGCACGCATCGAGGTCGTTCTCCCAGCCTGCGGGCGCCTCGCACATCTCATCGGCCTCACGCAGCCGCTTGATCAACCGCTCGTAGGGAGCACGCACCTTGGCATCTTCCTCATCGGCCGCAGGCAAACCTTGATCGAGGCGGTCGAATGCGCGCCACTCGGCTTCCTTTTTGAACGGGCCCGTCATGATCGGATCTCGCTTTTGCCAAGCACTCAATCAGGTGCTTGAGCACCACACGCCCCACTCGCATGCGAATCGTGTCTGGAGCGACGCCCAGCTCACGTCCCACCTCCTCCCATGAACACTCATCGATGAAGCGAGACATGACCGCGAACTGGTCCTCCGGATCTAGCGCTGCCAAGCAGTCCTGCAACACGTGTCGTTCCTGGGCTTCGTGCAGCAGCTTCTCGATGTGGACGTCCGCCACTGACTCTCCCTGGAGCTTCTGCGTCAGGCGCTGCACACGATCACCCTTTCGCAGCATGTCGAGACACTTTCTACTCGCGATCCGCAGGAGCCATGGTTTGATCTTCCCCCCAGCAGCTTGTCGCCGTGACGCAACATCGCGGTCCACGTTTGCTGCCTGGCATCGCGCGCGTCCTCGGAGTTCCGAAGAAACTGCCAGCATCGACCGTAGACCTCTCGCTGATAGCGCTCGGCGACCATACCCATGGCCTTCCGGGTCTCACCCCGCCGCAACACCTCTCGAATGTCGTCGTCATCCACGCGCGCATGCTACTTCCTTCGTCTAGACTCACCCAGCTAAGGCGTCCGATTCCTCAGATCCGAGCATGAGGATCGTCATGGCGAACACGCGATTTGCGTAACCCCTGCGCGCTCAAAGCAGATTCTCCACGCTAGTCGCGGCGCGTGTTAACGTGCCCCACAATGGCAAGATGCGGGAGTCAACGAACCGGTCGCTTGCTCCTGGCTTGAACTGGCTGCCGCAATAGCAGTCTTGGGAGCCTGCTCAGAGTCTCCTGCGAGGTCGCAAGAAGGCGGCTTTTTGGGTCGAGATTCAAGATACGTGCATCGGTGCGCGCTGGGCCACCTGGCGCGAGCTTGCGCAGGCTACTCGGAAGCGAAGGACGAAGACCGCGGTAGCGCTGAAGCGTGCCCTCCCTGATAGGGAGCGACGTGGATGCTCACGCCGCCTACCTCGCGGGCTACCTCCTCGGCTCTTCCAACGGCAAGCTGAGGACAAGACCGAGTCCCAGCGTTTGCTGCTGCGCGCGTTCGAAGGCCACCAGCGAAGCGGGGATCACATCCAGGCCTCCAGGGCTACTGACGCGCTATCCCGCATACACGAGCATGACTTCGAGAAACGTATGTACTGGGCCAAGCAGGCGGCAGAAGAGGCGCGCAAGAGCGGGAACGCAGCGGGCATCGGCCGAGCCCAGCGCTCGCTGGCCGAGACCTACGACATTGTCGGCATGGCCGACGCCGCGGACAAGGCCTTTCTCGAAGCCGAAGAGCGATTGGCTGGCTCGCGTGCGGACCTGGCGCACACCTACCTCAAGCGCGGCAGCTTCCTTTGGACCACGGCTCGCAGAGAGATCTGAAGCGAGCGCCGTCTACCACCGTGAATCCGGCGCGCAAGGCCCCAGCCGGGACGACCTCTTTCGATCTGGCTCAACCGCGTGTTCGCGCTCAGCGGGCTGGTTAGTTCGACCAGGCCGCGCAGGCTCTCGCACAGGCGGGCTCACACAAAACACTGGCCAGCTCAGCCGGCTTGAGCTGGTCGCCGGGTACCTGGCCGCACATCGCGGCGATGTGGAGCGCGCCACATCGCTCTTCGGTGAAGCCACTCGACTTGGCGCCCTCGATGGCGACTACGCCTGGGAGATGCAGTTCGCGCTCGCCGGCGCGTTCCAGAAGGCCGGACGTCCAACCGAGCAACTCGCCGCGCTGAACGAGGAGGTACATCGGACGGTCCTGCGCACCAGCACGACAAGCTCGAGCTGCGCCCATGGGTGCTGGAGCGTCGGCGCCGGCCCTACGAGGAGCGATTCTTGCTGCTGTTCGCGCACGGCCGGCACCGCGAGGCGCTGGCGTCGCAGAGCACCTGGATGCCAGCACGCGTAAGGACAAGGTGCTCGGATCTACAGACGAAGGATCGGGCCAGAGCACGCATTCGTAGCAGTGGGCTTTGGTAAGCGCTTTCAAACACGTGCGTCAGCTCGTCGCAGCCGCACGACGGGTGTTGTTCTACTTCGAGGTAGGCAGCCAGTTTTGGCGCGCCCACCTCGATGGCGGCTCCCTCAGCCTTGAGCGCCTCCCGCCAGATACCGCAGAGGTCCTCGCGAAACTCACCACCGCCAGTGACGACCCGCAAGCCCTGGCTCTCACAGCCAGTTACCTGCTTCCGGACGATCTATCGAATAGCCCAGGGCTTCTGCATATCATCGCCAACAGCCAACGAATGGCATTGTTGCCCTTCGCTGCGCTGCCCTGGCGCGGACGCCCGCTCATCGCCTCTCGCACAATCATGCGCGGACTCAGCCGCGCCCCGCCGTCGCTGCACCATCGCGACTTCGCCCGCCCGCTCTGTGCTCTGGCCGACGCGCGCGGCGATCTCTGCTACTGCCAGGCGAGAGGTGCAGCACCTCGCGACCAAGCTCGGCACCAAGCCTATACCGGCGCGCAAGCCACGCTCGCTCGCGTGAGAGGCCCTCAACGCACGGCTCTTGTATGTTGCCACGCATGGCGAAGCCACCGAGACCGGGCGCGCCCTGGTGCTGGCCAACGGCATCACGCTCACCGCCGCCATGGTGGTCGAGCAGTTCGGAGGGCGCCGCGCCCCAGGAAGTGGTGCTCAGCGGCTGCGCCACCGCGCAGAACGTTTCACCGGAGCCCTGGGATAGCCTCGTCGCCGGCTTCCTGGCGGCCGGCTCGCGCTACGTCATTGCCACCTGCGCTCGGTGTTAGACGAGGGCGCGGCCACGGCAATGCACGCCTACAACGCCCAGCCCGATCGCCTGCCGCCACCCGAGCGCCTGGCCGCCGCCCAGCGCTTGCTCGCCGGTACCTTGCCACCCTCGATGTGGGCCAGCGTCACCGTGTGGGGCGGCGATTGTGCC
>JADJJK010000013.1 GCA_016706545.1 Myxococcales bacterium | reverse complement strand
AGCGAGCGCTACGTGGCGCACACCACGACGGCCTCTGGCATGGTGTGCATCAAGGCCTGCCTGCGCCCCGACGAGGCCGCGCTGCTCTTGCAAGTGCTGCAGCAAGCCGCGGTGGATTGCACGCGCGAGCCGGCGGACGTCTCCGCAGAGGTTGCTGACGTTTCCGCGGAAGCGTCCGCACCTGCCGAGCGAGCGGCGGGCGTTTCCGCGGAGACACGGAGCACACCACCACCACCACGCGCCGCCCGTACAACCGCGCCGATGGCCTGATGGCCCTGGTCCCCCCCTCCGCCCGGGGCAGCTGCGCAGCGCGTTCGCCCGTCGAGCTGATCGTCACCGTGCCCGTGGCGCTGCTGCAGCAGTCCGCCGCGACTACCGACTCAGCCACCGGCACCGCCGACTCCGCCAACGACATCTCCGCGACCACCGATGTGGCCCTCGCCCCCGCCTCCTTCACCGACCGTGGCGCCTCGCTGCCAGTCGCCCTCACCGTCGAGTCCGACCTCGCGCTCTCTCCGCAAGCCACCCGCCGCCTGGCCTGCGACTGCGGTCTGGTCGTCGCCAACATCGGGGCCACCGTCGGCTCCGGCGCCGCCGCCACCGACGCCACCCCGCTCTCCGTCGGCCGCAAGACCCGCACCATCCCCGCCGCCCTCAAGCGCGCCCTGCTGCTGCGCGATCGCACCTGCCGCTTCCCCGGCTGCGATCACCGACTCTTCCTCGAGGGCCACCACCTGCAGCACTGGGCCGACGGCGGCGAGACCAGCCTGCCCAACCTGGCGCTGCTCCTGCTCACTCCACCACTCGTATGTCCACGAGCGCGGCTATCGCATCACGCAGTCTGCCACTGGCGCGCTCGCCTTCGAAGATCCGCAGGGCCGCGCCGTCGTCCCGCTGCCGCCGCGCCCCGCGCCGCCGCTGATCGGCTGGCCGGCGCTGCGCGCCGCCAACGCCGCCTTGCCGCTGACAGCCACCACCGGCCAGAGCCGCTGGCGCGGCGAACGCATCGATAGCTGGGACGCCGCCGCCACCATCGCGCGCATCCAGCACCGCGCCGACGCTGCCCCTTCGGCCCCCATCGCAGCACCAGCCGCGTCCCCGCCGCCCACGTTCCCCGCACACCATCGCCACCATCGCCACCCTCACTGCTCCCATCTCTCGCCGATCCCCGCTCGACCCCGATGGCCACCGCGTGGCCTGTGGGACGACCTCGACCGTCACAGCGCCATCGAGCGCTGGGTCCTCGCCGAGATGGACGCAACCGGCGTCGACCCGCTCTCCATTGGCCGCCCCTTGCCGGACCACCTGCAGCACCCGTCACAGCGCCCCTCGCAGCGCCGGTCGTGACGTCCGTCGACCCATCCGCTCACCTCGCGTTAGCGCCAATGCCGATAGGTCACCGCCAAGCACTTCAGGTTGCCGCAAGCGCCCCTCGGTTTCTTCCTCGAGGAGCCGCGCTACGTGAGCGGCATTGCTGCTAGCATGCGCCGTGGGAAACCCCGCATCCTTCGCGTCGGCTCGGCCTGGCTTTCCACCGGGCCTCGCCCTCTCCTTGACCGTCGCGCTCGCTGGCTGTGCCTCTCGGCCGGCGCCTCGAGATCCCTCCACCGCCGCGCTGTTTCGAGATCTGGAGCGCCAGGTCACCGTCTCGGCCGCGGCCGGGTGGGGCATCGACCGTGTGGAGGTGGAGGAGCTGCTCGATCAAGCGCTCGACTCGGTGTGTCGCGTGCCGCCGCTCGATCGGCGGGTGCTCGCGTCCTGGCTCGACGAGCGCCTCGCTGCTGCCGGCGGCTCGGCGGCGGCGGCGTGGCGGGCTCGCGGCAAGGATCTCGACGCCGTCGCGGATGAGCTGGTGGTTGAGCGCGTGCGCCTGCTGTTGCGGCGCGCCGACCAGGTCGCCGTCGAGGATTGTCCGTTCTGGCTCGAGCCCTCGCCTGGCTTTGCCGGCCGCCAGATCTCGCACGATCGCTGGCAGCTCACGTTTGGCGGCGGCGGCAAGGGCATCGCGGTCCACCACCGGGGCCACACCGATCTGCTCTTTGGTGGCGCCGGCAGGATCCTCTTTGGGCGGACCGGGACGGCAGGCCGTGGCCTGTACCTTGGCGCAGAGCTTGGCGCCAGCGCCTCCTTTCCCAAGGACGCGCTGGGCGAGCGCAGCAAGCTCTTGCTGGCGGCAGATCTGGTGGTGCCGGTGGTCGTGCGCCTGTCGCATGTCAACAGCTACCTGGAGCTGGAGGCGGGGTGGCTTGGTCGCACCACCGAGGATGACCTGGGCGCGGTCGCGCACGGATTCATCTCGGCGTCAGCCTGGGCGCGCGCGCCTTGCGCACCCGCTTCTTCTTCCCCGGCGCCGCCGTCGGGTTGGCGGTGGAGCGCGTGTTCTCGGAGGACCCGCTGTGGCAGGTCAAGCTCGGCGTGCGCGCGGCCTTCGACATCGACTTTTGACGGCATCGCACCACCCCTGTCGGGCGGTGCAGCCACCCCAGAACCCGGCACGGATCGCCAGGCGCCGGCTCGCTCGCTCAGCCGGCGGGCAGCTCCTCCGGGTAGCTCGGCGCGGCGCCGAACCGGCGGACAAAGTCGCCCAGCAGCTTAGTGTAGTGGGCGTGGAGGTGAGCTGGGAGATCGGCCTCGAGCTCTGCCTCGAGCTCGGTGAGATGGCGACACCACAGCGCCTGGCCGCCCGCCTGGCCGCGAAAGCGCGCGGCCAGCGTCACCGCGGCGGCGCGGGCGTCGTCGGCGACCTGATAGTGGACCATGGCGCTCTTGCCGCGGGGATACGGGCACAGGCCGATGGCCACCCGGACCTGCAAGACGTTGGGCGCGGCCGGCGTGCGCTGGCTCGCTTCGTCGAGAGGGTACCAGGGACAGAACCGCACGCGCTCATGGTAGCAGCTCCGCTGGCGCGCGCGGCGCGAAGGTTGACCACGCGCGAGCGCGCCGCTCGAGGATGGCCCGGCCGGGATGCTAAGGTGCGCCTCCCGATGCCAAGCTCCCGCCAGGTCGCTCCGCTCGCGTGGGGCGGCAGCCCGCTCGCGCCGCCGCGGTGGCAGCTCGTGCAGCGGCTGGAGGGGCCGCGCCTCGCGAGTGCCGTCGAGACGTCCGCGTCCTACGCGGATCCGCCAGCGCGAGCGGCCCCGGCGGACCTCCTGGTGGCTGGCGACTCGCTGCGCCTGGCGCAGGCGTGGACGCCGGGCTCGCTGTCCTGTGTGTACATCGATCCGCCGTTCGGCACGGGCACGGTGCGGCGCGGGCGAGGCCACGACTATCGGGATGTCGAGGACGACCCGGAGCCGTTCGTGCAGTGGCTCTCGCCGTGGCTCGCTGCCAGCCGGGACTGCCTGTGCGCCACCGGCTCGCTGTTCGTGCATCTGGACTACCGCGCCGTGCACTACGTCAAGGTGGCGCTCGACCGCATCTTTGGCCGTGATCACCTGGTGAACGAGCTGGTGTGGTGCTACTCGGTCGGCGGCAAGAGCCGGCGCGGCTTTGGCCGCAAGCACGACACCATCCTCTGGTATGCGCGCGGCAAGGACTGGGCGTTCTATCCGGAAGCCGTGCGCATCGCGCGACGCGGCGGCTCGCACATGCGGGTGGTGCTCGACGAGCACGGCCAGCAAGTCCAGGAGAAGACGGATCGCAAGACCGGGCGCGTCTACCGCTACCCGGTGGCGGCCGGCAAGATCCCCGAGGACTGGTGGACCGACATCGAGACCCTCAATCACTCGGACCGTGAGCGCACCGGGTGGCCCTCCCAGAAGCCCGAGCGCCTGCTCGAGCGGCTGCTTGGCGCCACCACCGTCGCCGGGGACTGGGTGGCTGACTGGTTCTGCGGCTCCGCCACCACCGCCGCGGTGGCGCAGCGCCTGGGCCGGCGCTTCGTCACCGCAGATCGAGCGCGCGAGGCCGTCGCGCTGGCGCAGGCGCGGCTGGCTCGTCGCTTCGCGGAGCTGCCCGGGGTCGCTGAGGCGGCGCCGCCGCTGGAGGTGTGGCACGAGTCGGCGCCCGAAGGCGATCCTGCGAACCCGACGACCTCCCAGCGCTCCTCGGCGTAGCTTCTGCGGCGCGTCGCCCTGTCACCGATCATCTCCTCGGGACGAGTTGCCAGCGTCGCGAGTGAGCTGCGACATGCCGCCGCGCTGCGCTCGTACGCGCGCCGCCACCACGGCGAGATGCGAAAAAGCGCCGCACTGCGCGCGGAAATGCGAGGTGCTACTTCGCAGGTACAAGGACCCATGAGCAACCGTCTTGCCTTGTTCCAGCCGCGGTGGTGGCGCGCCGCTATCGTGGGGCGCGCGGCGATCCGCGCCCTGGTGCTCGCCGTGCTGGCCGTGGTCGCGGTGGCCTGCGCCGGGCGAGCGCACGACGACGAGGCGGTGGTTCACGCGCTGGAGGACCGGGTGCTGGCGCCGTGCTGCTGGCGCGATCCGCTGCGCGATCACGTCTCGGAGCTGGCCAGCGCCCTGCGCGCAGAGCTGCGGCAGCGCCTGGCCGCCGGCGAGAGCTCGGCCGCCATCGAGGCGGATCTGGTGCGCCGGTACGGCGAGCGCATTCGCGCGCTGCCGGCCAACGGCGATCCGCGCTGGATGATCGTGGCAGCCTTCGCCGCGCTGGCGGGCGCCGGTCTGTTCGCGCTGTGGCGGGTGTTGCACCCGCGCACGGTGCTGGTGTCTGAGCTGTCGCCGTCGAGCGTGACCGGCGGCCGGCGGCGCCGCTCCGCAGGCGAGCGCCGCGCAGTATGAAGCGCGGCTCGACGACGATCTGTCTGTCGTGGACTGACGAGGGTCGCGGCGCGGCGTGGTCCTCGCTCGGGCGCGTGGGCGTCGAGTGGGCGCCGCGCGGGCGCGTGGGCGTCGCTCGGTCGTCGCGGCGACGAAGCTCAGGGTTCGCCAGCGCGCGATGCAGCGATGCAGCGATGTGCGCGGGCGTCTGGTGCAAGATCGCCGCGCGGCGCAATTGCGCGCGTGGTTTCACCACGCGGTCGGTTGTCGCGAGCGCTCGTGGCCACGCGGCCTCCCGGTGGCGCGCGATGTAGAAGGCCGGCATGGACCTTCCGATCTTCCACCTGGACTTCCTCAACAACCGGATGCTCATCGCGATCATCGCGGTGACCCATGTCCTCATCAACCACGCCATGGCGGTTGGTGGCATCCCGCTGGTCGCGTACCTGGAGCGCCGCGGGATGCTGGATCCCGACCGTGGCTGGGACGCGCTGGCCTTCCGCATCCTGACCGTCTTCTTCGTCACCACCACCACGCTCGGCGCCCTCACCGGCGTCGGGATCTGGTTCTCCGCGGGGCTGGTCAACCCCATCGCCATCGGCAGCTTGCTGAGGGTCTTCTTCTGGACCTGGTTCACCGAGTGGCTGGTGTTCGTCACCGAGGTCGCCTTGATCCTCCTCTACTACCTGACGTGGAAGCGCTGGCGCGGTCCGCGCAAGCGCGCGCACGTCAAGCTGGGGTTCGGCCTGGCGCTGGCGTCGTGGGCGACCATGGCGCTCATCGTCTCCATCTTGAGCTTCATGATGGATCCGGGCTCCTGGCACGGCGACCGCACCCTCTTCTCCGGCATGTTCAACCCGCTGTACCTGCCGCAGCTCGCCTTCCGCACGCCGCTGGCGATGGTGATGGCTGGCGCAGCGGGCCTCATCATCACGCGCGCCTCGACCCGGCAGGATCTGGCGCTGCGGCACGCGGCGACCCGCGCCATCGGGCGCTGGATGCTGGCCTGGCTGCCGTTCACCGTGGCCGGCGGCATCTGGTACGCGCAGGGTGTCCCCGAGGGCATGCGGGCGCTTCTGCCAGTGGCCATGGTCACCCAGAACCTGACCCAGTGGGCGGGGATGGCGACCACGGCCATGTGGGCAGCGGCGGGGATGATCGCCGCGGTGGCGCTGTGGGCAGCGGTTCGTCCGGCGGGGCTGCGGCGCTGGGCGGTGGTGCTGCCGGCGCTCGCGACCATCGCCTTGATCGGCACGTTCGAGCGGGTCCGCGAGTTCGTCCGCAAGCCGTACGCGATCGCCGGGTACCTGTACTCCAACGGCCTGCGCCCTGATGACTACCCGCTCTTGCAGCGCGACGGCCTGCTGGCCACCGCGACCTACGCGCAGGTCCGCGAGCTCACCCCTGACAACCAGGTCGACGCGGGGCGCGAGGTGTTCATGCTCGCCTGCACGCGCTGCCACACCGTGGACGGCATCAACGGCGTCCGCGTCGCCCTGAGCCGGCTGTACGCCGGCCAGCGCTGGGATCCCGCGGTCATCGATCGCTACCTCGGCGTGATGCACCAGGCGCGGTCCTTCATGCCGCCGTTCCCCGGCTCGCTGGCCGAGCGCAAGGCCCTCGCCACCTACCTGGCCTGGCTGCAAGCGCATCCGGAGTCCCTCGAGGGCGCGCAGGTCAGCGGCGTGCCCACGCTCCCCCGTCCCATCACCGCGAGCTCCGCTCGCCCTCTGTGAAAGGCCTCCTCATGATGATGATGATGACCCCTATCCCTCGTGATCTCCCGTTGCCGTTGCCGGCCAGCGCCTTCTACCTCGAGCCGCTGCTGGTCGTGGCCTTCGTGGCGCACATCGTGTTCGTCAACCTGCTGGTGGGCAGCTCCCTCCTGGTGTTCGGGCTCGAGCTGCGCGGTCGCAAGGACCGCGACTTCGACAGGCTCGCGCGCGCGCTGGCCACCACTCTCACCGTCAACAAGAGCCTGGCGGTGGTGCTGGGGGTGGCGCCGCTGCTGATCATCAGTGTGCTCTACACCATGCAGTTCTACACCGCCAACGCGCTCACCGGCACCGCGTGGATCGGCCTCATCCCGGGCATCACGGTGACCTTCGTGCTCCTGTACCTGCACAAGTACAGCTGGGACCGGCTGCAGGACGCCAAGGGCACGCACCTGGGCATCCTCGGCATCGCGGTGGCGCTCTTGCTGTTCATCCCGCTGGTGTTTTTGACCAACGTCAACCTGATGACGTTTCCGGATCGCTGGACCGCCGTGCGCGGCTTCCTCGATGCGCTGACCTTGCCCAACGTGCTGCCGCGCTACCTGCACTTCCTGGGGGCGTCGCTGGTGCTGACCAGCCTGTTTTGCGTGGCCTGGTTTGGCCGCGCCAGCTATCCGGTCGAGGAGGTGTTCGAGCGGCTGACCCGACCGCAGCTACGGCGCATGTTCTACAGCGTGGCCTTCGTCGTCTCGCTCGCGCAGTTCGTGATCGGCCCGGTGGTGCTCCTGACCTTGCCGTCGCGCGGCATCAACGCGGTGGTGCTGGCGGAGATCGGCGCGGGGGTGGCGCTGGCCATTCCGGCGGTCTGGATGCTGTGGAAGGAGATGGTGGACCCCGAGTCCGGCCGACGGTTCTTCAAGATCGTGGGCCTCTTGACGGTGACCGTGCTGATGATGGCGCTGGGGCGCCACAACTACCGCTACGTGGCGCTGCGCGAGCACCGGCGCGCGGTGGCGCGCGAGACCGCGGCCTGGCAGCTCGCCTCGGAGGCCGCGCGGGTGCAGGCGCGCACGGGGGTGCCGGCGGCGGGCGCGGCGCCGGACGGCGCTGCGCTGTTCGCGTCGAGCTGCAGCGGCTGCCACGCCAAGGACACGCGGCTGGTGGGCCCGCCGCTCACCGAGATCGCGCAGGTTTATCAGGGCAACCCCGCGGGCATCGTGGCGTGGGCCAAGGCGCCCGGAAAGAAGCGCGCGGACATGCCGCCGATGCCTGCGATGGCCGCGGTGGGCGACGCCAACTTGCGCGCCATCGCCGAGTACATGCTGAAGGCCGGCGCGCCCTGAGGGCGCACGGCCGGGCCGCTCGCCGTCAAGGCTCCAGGTCAGGTCTGCGCGGCGAACAGCCGGCGGGCGGCGGCGCGGGCGCGGCTTATCACGGCGCGGCGGTCCAGGGTGGTGAGCTGGCGATCTTGCACCACCACCGCGCCGTCCACCGCCACGTGGCACACGTCGCTGGCCTTGGCGGCGTAGGCGATCACCGAGTACGGCGACTCGGCCGGCACGGTGTGCAGCGCGCCGACGTCGAGCGCGATCACGTCCGCGCGCTTGCCGAGCTCCAACGTGCCGAGCTCATCGCCAAGGCCCAGCGCGTGAGCGCCGCCGCGGGTGGCCAGCGCCACCGCCTGGGCGGCCGGCAACGTGCGCGGCCCCAGCCGTGGCTTCTGCAGCAGCGCGGCCAGGCGCAGCTCCAGGAAGCCGTCGAGGTTGTTGTTGCACGGCGCGCCATCGGCGCCGATGCCCACCGCGATGCCGGCCTCCAGGAGCTCTGGCACCTCGCACACGCCCGAGGCGAGCTTGAGGTTGGAGGAGGGGCAGTGCAGCACGGTGGTGCGGGTGTCCCGCAACAGCGCGCGCTCCGCGGCGGACACATGGATGCAGTGCGCGATGCCGCTGCGCGGGCTGAGGATGCCGACCTCGGCCAGATAGACCAGGTTCTCCTTGCCAAAGCGCTGGCGCACCAGCTCGATCTCGCCGCGGTTCTCGCTGGCGTGGGTGTGGATGCGCACGCCGCTCTGCGCGGAGCGGCGCCCGACCTCGCGCAAGAGCTCGTCGGTGCACGACAGCGCGAAGCGCGGCGCGTAGGCATAGCGGAGGCGGTCGCCCGCGGCGCCGTGCCAGCGGGTGATGAGCGCCTCGCTCTCGTCCAGCGACGCCGCGGTGGTCTCGCGCAGCCCCGGCGGGATCTGCGGGTCCGCCAGGTCCATCATCGCCTTGCCGATGGTGGCGCGGATGCCGGCGCGCTCCGCCGCCTCGAACAGGGCGCCGGTGTGATGCACGGTGCCCATGTCGAGGATCGCGGTGGTGCCGCCAGCGAGCAGCTCGGCGCACGCCAGCTCGGCGGCGGCGGTCATCGCCGCGGCGTCGAGCTTGCCCTCGTAGGGCCAGACCACCGTGCGCAACCAGTCGAGCAGCTCCAGGTCATCGGCGCGGCCGCGGGCCAGGGTCTGGCACAGGTGGGTGTGCGCCTGCACCAGGCCCGGCATCACCAGCATGTCGGTGCAGTCGAGGACCTGGTAGTCACGGGTCTGGGGCGTGTAGCTTCCGCCGACCTGTACGATGCGGCCGTCGCGACAGGCCAGGTCGCCCACCGCGATGGTGTGCTGATCGTCGACGGTGACGATGGTGCCGCCGCGGAACACCAGCTCGCCGCGCGCGGTCATGGGAGCTCCGCGCCGGAGAACGAGTCCGGCAGCAGCTCGGCCAGCGTCCATTCTCGTCGCGCGCCGTCGGGGTTCACCGCGATCACGCGGAACGTGCGCGGATCCGCGGCGAACTCGCGCAGCACCTGCCGGCACGCGCCGCACGGCGACGACGGGGGGCTGGCTTGCGTCTGCGTACACACCGCCACCGCGGTCAGCTGGGTCACGCCGCTGGCCACCGCCGCGGTGATCGCCGCGCGCTCGGCGCAGATGGTGAGCCCAAAGGACGCGTTCTCCACGTTGACCCCGGAGAACACCTGGCCCTCGCCCCACACCGCGGCGCCCACGAAGAAGCGCGAGTACGGAGCCCAGGCGCGCGGCTGGATCGCGATGGCCTGTGCCACCAGCGCCTCCAGATCTGCTTGCTGCGACGACGCTTCCTTGTCCGGTGTGCTCACGTACGCTCCCCTTGCCTCGCCAGTTCGGACAGGATGCCGTCGAGCAAGCGCTCGAAGGTGGCGCGGACGCGCGTCGCGGTCTCGGTGACCTCGTCGTGCGACAGCGCGGCGCCGGTGATGCCGGCGGCCAGGTTGGTGATGCAGGACAGGCCCAGCACGCGGGCCCCCATGTGCGCGGCGACGATCACCTCGGGCACGGTGGACATGCCGGTGGCGTCGGCGCCCAGCGCGCGCAGCATGCGGACCTCCGCCGGGGTCTCGTAGGTCGGGCCCGGCATCGCCACGTACACGCCCTCGCGCAGCTCGATGCCCGCGCGCTCGGCCACGCCGCGCGCCAGCTCGCGCAGCGCCGGGGCATACGCGGTGGTCATGTCCGGAAAGCGCGGTCCCACCCGGTCATCGTTGGGGCCGCGCAGCGGGTGATCGCGCAGGAGGTCGATGTGATCGCGGATGAGCATCAGCGTGCCCGGCGGCCAGTCCGGGTTGATGCCGCCAGCGGCGTTGGTGATGAGCAAGGTGCGCGCGCCCAGCGCGATGAGCACGCGCGCGGGGAACGCGGCCTGCGCCGCGCTGTGGCCCTCGTAGACGTGGATGCGCCCGGCCATGGCCACGCACGGCACGCCGTGGCGCGTGCCCAGGACGAGCTTGCCCTGGTGGCCATGCACGCCGGAGGCGGCGAAGCCCGGGATGTCGCCGTAGTCGATGGTGACCGCGTCGGCCAGGCCGCCGGCGTAGCCGCCCAGGCCAGAGCCCAGGATGAGGCCCACCCGCGGCGCCAGCGGCGCGCGGCCGGTCCTGGCAGCGGCCTCGGCGAGGCGGGCGGTGATGGTGTCGCGCGCAGCGGCGATGGCTTCAAACAGGGCGGGGGATTGGGCGGTCATCGCAGCACTTCGAGGATGCGGGTCTTGGCGGGCGGGGCGGCTGGCGCGTCAGGGGACAGGAAGAAGGCTTCCAGGATCAAGGCGCGGGCATTCGTCACGCGCGCGTCGCCCTCGGGCAGGTTGTGGTGCAGGAGCACCGAGGGCGGGGCGTCCTTGCCGATGACCTCGCCGACGTACGCATCCACCACCAGGCCGGCGGCCGGGTCGATGACATCTTCCTTGCGCACCCGGCCCGCGCCCAAAAGGAGCGCGGCCAGGCCGAGCTTCTCGCTGTCGATGGCGGTGATGGTGCCGGGCGGCAGGCACAGCTCCTGCCGGTGCGCGGCCTTGGGTAGCACGCGCCCCGGCGAGTCGCAGACCTCCGGGTTGCCGCCTTGCGCCGCCACCACCTGGCGGAACACCTCGAGCGCGGCGCCGTTGGCCAGCACCTCGGCGATGCGCGCCGCGCCGGCCGCGGCGTCGGGCGCCACCCCGCCGAGCACCAGCATCTCGCCGCCCAGCACGCAGGTCAGCTCGCGGGTGTCGGCCGGGCCGCCGCCGCGCAGGACCTCGATGGACTCGCGGATCTCCAGCGCGTTGCCGATGGTGCGGCCGATGGGCTCGTCCATCGCGGTGAGCACGCAGGTCACGCGCTTGCCGGCGGCGTGGCCGATCTGGGCGATGGCCGCGCACAGCTCCTTGGCGCGATCGACCGTCTTCATGAAGGCGCCGCGCCCGACCTTGCAGTCGAGCACCAGGCCGTCGATGCCCTCGGCCAGCTTCTTGGACATGATCGAGGAGGCGATGAGCGGCACCGACTCGACGGTGCCGGTGACGTCGCGCAGCGCGTACAGGCTCTTGTCGGCCGGGGCGATGCGCTCGGTCTGGCCGATGAGGCAGGTGCCCAGGCGCCCGGTCTGCTCGATGAAGCGCTCGATGGACAGGTTGACCGAGAAGCCGGGGATGGACTCGAGCTTGTCGAGCGTGCCGCCGGTGTGGCCAAGGCCCCGGCCAGACACCATGGGCACCGCCACGCCGCAGGCCGCCACCGCGGGGGCCAGCGGGATGGAGATCTTGTCGCCGACCCCGCCGGTGGAGTGCTTGTCCACCTTGGCGCGCGGGATGCTGGACAGGTCCAGCACGTCGCCGGAGCGGGTCATCGCGTCGGCCCAGGTCGCGAGCTCGGCGCCGGAGAGGCCGCGGAAGAAGATCGCCATCAGCATGGCGGCGATCTGGTAGTCGCGCAGGGTGCCGTCGGTGACGCCGGCGATGAACGCGCGGATCTCGTCGGCGGATAGCTCGCCGCCGTCGCGCTTCTTGCAGATGAGCTGGGCTGGGATCATGGCTAGTAGCCCTTGCTCTTGTTGCTCTGGCCGCTCTGGCCCTCGCCCGAGGTGCCGCTGACGATGGCCACCGAGGCCGAGGCGCCGATGCGGTTGGCGCCCGCGGTGGCCATCTTGATCACGTCCTCGGCGGTGCGCACCCCGCCGGACGCCTTGACCCCCAGGTCCTGGCCCACCAGCGAGCGCATCAGCGCCACGTCTTCGACGGTGGCGCCGCCCTTGCCAAAGCCCGTAGACGTCTTGACGAAGGCCGCGCCGGCCAGCTTGGACAGCGCGCACGAGATGATCTTCTCGTCCTGGGTCAGCGCCGAGGTCTCGAGGATGACCTTGACCCCGGCCGGCGCCGACGCCTTGACCACGCGGCAGATGTCCTCGAACACGGTCTCGTAGTCGCGCGACTTGAGCGCGCCGATGTTGATGACCATGTCGATCTCGCGCGCGCCCTGGCGCACCGCCTCGCGCGCCTCGTACGCCTTGGCGGCCGGCGTCATGGCGCCGAGCGGGAAGCCGACCACCGCGCACACCATGACCGTGGTCCCGGCCAGCATGGCCTTGCACAGCGGCACCCACGTGGTGTTGACACACACCGACGCGAAGCGGTGCTTGCGGGCCTCCTCGCACAGCTTGACCACCTCGTCCCGGGTGGCCTCTGGCTTGAGCAAGGTGTGATCGATGAGCTTGGCCAGATCGGCGGGCACCGCCCCGACCCCGGCGGGCGCTCCCACCCGCATGGCGCCGGCGCCCTCCATGGCGCGGACAGACCACGGCCGTCGCACGACGCAGACCCCGCAGCTGGTGCAGTCTTCGCCGGGGGCGCTGTCGTTGGTGCAGTCGCCGCGATCTCGGGGGAGAACGGCCAGCGCAGGGGAGCCAGGGGAGCTCGCGTTGCCGAGCCGGGCCGCGACCCGCTGGGTGATGATCTCGACCAGGCGGTCGACCTCGGATGCCATGTCGGTGACTATACCTGGCCAGGGGTGCGGCCGGAACGCCGCCGGCCGCCCGCCGGCCAAAATCGCTCGCGGGCACTGCGAGTTGGCGCCGGCTGGCGCTTGGGCTCGCGGCCGGTTGTTTTATGATGTCGCGGTGCCAACACCTTCCGTGGGAACGCTGCTTGGCGCCTATCGCGTCGAGGGCCTCCTGGGCAGCGGATCGATGGGCGAGGTGTACCGGTGCGTCGACGTCGGCCTGAATCGACGAGTCGCCATCAAGATCCTGTCCGAGAAGCATCGAGATAGCCCCGAGCTCCGCGCCCGGTTCGTGCGCGAGGGACGCGCGGTGGCGGCGGTGAGCCACCCCAACGTGGTCCAGGTCTTCGCCACCGGCACGTTCGACGAGCGGCCGTACATCGCGATGGAGTTCCTCGACGGCACCGATCTGGGGAGCCTGGTCGAGAAGCAGGGGCCTTTGGACTCGCTGGCGACCGCGCGCGCGGCCTACGACGCGGCCTGCGGCCTGGAGGCCGCGAGCCGCGCCGGCCTCATCCACCGCGACGTCAAGCCCACCAACCTGGTGCGGGTCGTCGACGGCGCGGTCAAGGTCACCGATTTCGGCCTGGCCAAGCCCGTGGATCCCGGCACCGAGCCCGCGCTGACGGCGATGGGCGTGGTGGTGGGCACCCCGGACTACATCGCTCCGGAGCAGGCTCGGGGCGAGCCCATCGACGAGCGGGTGGACATCTATGCCCTGGGCGGCTCGATGTTCTTCTTGCTCACCGGCGTGCCGCCGTTTCGCACCGGCAAGCCGGGAGAGGACAAGTACCTGAAGGTGGTGGCGCGCCACCTGCGGCAGCCCGCGCCCTCGGCGTGCGAGCGCAACCCGTCGGCGGACGCCGAGCTGTCAGCGCTGGCCCAGCAGATGATGGCCAAGAAGCGGGACGAGCGGCCCGCGTATCCGGAGGTGCAGCAGCGGCTGCTCCTCATCGCCGCGCGGCTCGACCCGCAGAGCGAGGCCTCGGGGACCCGCGGCTCGCGCGCGCTGTCCGCCGCGATGGCGTCACGGCCGCCGGGGACCCGCCCGCCGGCCAACGCCTCGCTCATGTCGCCGACGAGCCAGCCGCCGCTGTCGCCAGCGAGCCTGGCGGTCGCGCCGACGAGCCAATCACCGGCGGTGCAGTCGGTCGCGCCGCGAACGCCTGCGATGCCTGCGATGTCTGCGACGCCTGCGATGTCTGCGATGCCTGCGACGCCTGGCGGCCCAGGCAGCCCAGGGCAAGCTGGGCCCGCTGGCCCTGGCGCGCCTGCCTACCCAGCCTACGGAGATGCCCGGCGCGCGGCCGGTGGCGGGCCCGCCGAGCCGGGCGGCCCCTTCGCGCAGCCTGCCGGGCCGCTGGGCGGAGCCCCGCGCTACGACGCCGACGACGCAGGGCTAAGCCGGCTGCCGCCGCCGCGGTTTCCGCGCTGGTCGATCGCGGTCACGCTGCTGAGCGTGGCGCTGTTCATCGCCGGCCTGGCGGTGTTCCTCAACCGGGGCTCCGCCCCTGCCGCAGGTGGGCCGGAGCTGCCCCCGGTCGACGCCGCGCAGCCGAGGACGCCGCCGGACGCCGCCGCGGCCGCGGGCGAGGTGCCGCCGGGCATGATGCTGATCTTGGATCGCGACGGCAAGCCGTGGTTCTACGTGGATGCGCGGCCGGTCACCTCCGAAGCGTTTCGCTCGGTGTTCGCCGACCATGCGCAGAAGGGCCCAGGCGATGGCCCGGTGTTGGCGGTGTCGTACACCGAGGCGCGCTCGTACGCCAAGACCGTGAAGGCGCGCCTCTTGTCTGCGGCCGAGTGGGAACAAGCCTCGACCATGGCCGGGTTCGCGGTGGCCGACGGGCTCTACGAGTGGGTGGAGTCTGCGGGCGCCAAGCGCACCGTCAAGAAGCACGGCGCCGAGGCGGCGCGCAAAGACCAGGCCCACCCGGACGTGACCTTCCGGCTGGCCCGCGATCTGTAAGCGCGGCGCGACCTGACCGCCCAGGTGCGAGCGGCGGCAGGCTTTGGGCTTCCTGCCGGCGAGCGCGCGGGGCAGCGCCCTGGCCACGCGCGAATGCTGCTAGGCTCTTGCCGTGGAGCTGGGGACGCTCATCGCCGATCGATATCTCCTCCTCGCCCTGGTCGGGCAAGGGGCGACGGGGGCGGTGTACCGCGCCCGCGACACGGCGCTCGAGCGGCTCGTGGCCATCAAGATCTTGCACGCCGAGCTGACCGCGGATCCGGAGGCTCGACGTCGCTTTGTCCGCGAGGCCCGCGTCACCGGGCAGCTCGTGCATCCCGCGGCGGTGTGCGTGCTCGACTGGGGCATCGGCGCGACGGTGAGCCGCGACGTGAGCGCGGAACAGCGCGCAGCTTCGCCGCGGGAGCCGGACGCGCGGCCATACCTGGTGATGGAGTGGCTCGAGGGCGAGTCCTTGCGGGATCGTCTGGCCAGGCCGCTGCCGCTGGCGCACGGCGTCCACCTCGTCGAGCAGATCGCCTCGGTGCTGGCGGCGGCGCACGCGCTCGGGCTCGTGCATCGCGACATCAAGCCGGAGAACGTGCTGGTGATCGAGGGCGAGCCGCCGGTGGCGCGGGTGGTGGATTTCGGTCTGGCGCGCATGCTGGGCGAGGGCGCCGAGGAGCGAGGGCTTGGACGGGTCACCGCGGCGGGGCAGGCGCTGGCCACGCTGGCCTACGCGGCGCCGGAGCTCCACGCTGGCGGCGAGCCCGGCGGCGCCGCGGATGTCTACGCGCTCGGTTGCGTGCTGCACGAGGTGCTCGTCGGCGCACCGCCGTTCATCGGCAGCGTTGCAGAGGTGCAGAACGGACATCTGTACGTGCCGGTGCCGCAGCTTCGCGGCCACCACCCGGCGTTGCCAGCCATGCTCGACGAACTGGTGCTGCAGATGCTGCAGAAAGATCCGGCGGCGCGCCCCAGCGCGGCCGAGGTGGGCGCCCGGCTGGCTGCCTCGCGCCTGGCCGCCGAGAGCCCGCCGCGCGAGTCGGCTGCGCCGCGCGCCGAGCGCGCGCTGTCGAAGACCTCGCCGCCCCCGGCGTCTTTGCCCCAGCTTGCGGCCGTCGGGGGGACGGCGCGGGGCTCGTCCACCGGCGTTGCCCCGGGATCATCGGCTGCTGGCGCGCTGGCGGGCTCGGCTGCGGGCTCGTCGGTGGGCTCGGCTGCGGGCTCGTCGGTGGGCTCGTCGGCTGGCATGCCCGGCGCCGCGCCAGCCGCGACGACGGCGCCGCGCATCGGCGTCTCCGGCGGCGATCCGGCGCTGCGGCAGGCCCTGACGCAGGCGGGCTTCGTGGTCGTGACGCCCGAGGAGCCGGAGCTGAGCGCGGTGCTGGTGCTCGGCACCAACGAGCCGGCGCTGGAGGCCGCGCTCGCCCGCGGCGTGCCCGTGGTGTGCGAGGCCGCCGCGCTCGACTTCGACGCCGTCGCCGCGCTCTTGCGCCGGGGCGTGCGCGAGGTGGTGCCGAGCCCCGCTCAGCTCGACGACGTCCTGCGCCGGCTTGGCCGGGCGACTCGCCGCCGCTCCGCCACGAGCCGGTAGCCTGGCGCTCGCGCCGCGCGCTCACAGCGGATACGGCAGGTACGGCGACGTGTACGTGGACATGTACACGTTGCGCGACTCGGTCACCCCGTTCCAGTTGTCGTTGGTGGTGGTGATGACGGACACGCCGTTGGTGGTGTTGCCGATGGAGGGGTCGTAGGTGGTGGTCAGGTTGTTGATCGTGATCGCGGTGGGCCAGCTCGCGCCATTGAAGTACGTCCACCACACGTAGCTCGAGTCCGGCCGCTTGAACGCCATGTGCAGGTAGCCGTTGTAGCCCGCGATCACCGGCTCGGTGCTCTGCAGCGCCTCGCCGTTGGGGCCAGCGAAGACATACTGCCATGGCGCCCAGCTCGTGCCGTCGAACGAGGCGACCACCACGTTGGTGCTGATGCCGTGGCGATGCGCCACGTACAGGCGAGCAGCCTGGGTCTTGGTCCCTGGCAGCACGGCCAGCGACACGCGCGAGGTGGAGATGTCGGTGCCAAGCGGCTGGCTGGCCGAGAAGATCTCCCCGGTGGTCATGTTGGCCGCCCACACCTGATCGGTGGTCGGGTCCACGCCAGCGAAGTACAGCCGGCCATTGAAGGCCGCGATGGCCGGCGGCCCGCCCTTGCTTCGATACGAGAGCTGGATGTTGGTGGACCAGGTCTGCGTCGTCGGGTTGAAGCGGGTCAGCCACACGTTGGTCGCGCCGCTGCCGTAGCCGCTATGCACCATGTACAGGTAGCCGTTGAACGGCGCCAGGCTGGTCTTGTAGCCCGAGTACTGCCCGGCGATGCGCTGCTTGGCGGTCCAGGTGCCGTCGCTGTTCATCTTGCTCCACCACAGCTCGTTGGATTCGCCGCTGTCGCCGCAGGTCCACACCCCGCAGCGCCCGGACTCCACCTTGTAGGTGATGCCACTTAGGTTGGCCACCTGCGCGCTGCGGTACGACTGGCTCGTGTACTGCGGCGGCGACCAGTTGGACACGCTCAGCGATTGCTCGTCGCTCTCGAGCAGGGCGTCCTCCTCGTCGGATAGCTCCGCGCAGCCGGACAAGGACAAGGTGCAGAGCAGGGCAGGGGCAAGGAGACGATGCAAGAACTTCATGGGGAGACTCACCAGGCAAGGAAGGGATGGGATGGCTCGTGGCCGGACAGCTCCTTTGCAAAGCAACTCGCGGGCCGAGTCCAAGGCTGCTCGCAACCTGTGGAATCCGCGTCACCGGCGCCGCGAAGCACTCTCTTGTCCCGCGGCTCTCCCGTGGCTCTTCCGCGGCTCTCCGCCTCACGCTCGCGGCGCATCGCCAGCGGTCTCGCGTAGCTACGCCGCGGGCGAGCCAGCCCGCCGCCCCGCGGGACCTTGCGGCGAGCCGCCGCGGACGCCTGCCGCCGGGCTTCGCCTTCCCGGGATGCCTGGACGAACTGTCCACACCAATGGCGCACACGTGCCGGTCACGCGCCCGGTATCAGCGCCTCGGCCTCGCATCTCACGCTGTGCGCAATCGGGGCGAGCTCGGGCAAGCTCTGGGTCAGTACCCGATGCTCGTCAACACGCCCAGGGAGGAGCCGTTGATGGAGCCGCCGGGGAACTCGTATTCGATGAACGTCAGCCTCGCCCCGACTTCCCAGACGAACCCGCTGGAGTAGCCGCCGTAGGCGTACTGCATGATGCCTCCGACGGCGTTCTTCGAGGTCACGTCGGGGCATCGGATGGCGCCGGTGCAGCTGAAGGTGGTCGCGAGGTGGAAGGTCAGCCCGCCGCCGAGCCGGTGGCCCTGTTCCTGGACGGACGCCAGGACATCGAGGACCAGGCGCTCGAACTGGACCTCCCCGTTGGAGGCGCCGGCAGTGTCCACCTTGACTCCGATGGTGGACTCGATGGCGATCGGTATGCTCGTCGGCACGTAGAGGAGCCCACCCGCGACGGTGACCCCACCGCCGGCCGTGAGGCCCTCGGTGCTCCCGTCCGTGAACTGGACGGTGGCGAGGGAGTCGCCGCCGGCGTCGAAGCCGAGGCGGAGGATGAAGTGGACAGCCCGGGCCGGCGACGGCGCCGCCACCAAGGCCGTCGCCGCCGGGGCCTCTGGCACCCGAGCCCCCATCGTGGACGGGAGGGTAGTGGATGCCGCCAGGGATAGGCCTCTCAGGTGCTGTCGCACGCACGCCGCGCGAAGTTGCTTGAGCCAGAAAGTGTTACAGGGATGATCGGTTCCGTCACGTAGCGCGTCCAGCTCAGCCTTCCAGCGGCTGAACTCATCACCCAGCGAGCGATAGTCCTGGTCGGTGGAGTCGCGGCTGATCCCTGCGCGGGCCATCTGGACGTCGGGGTGCTCCTGGCCGCGCGTCAAGCGCTCGCAGGCCTTGCTCAGGGCCGCGTGCTTTTCCTGCCAGTGAGCGTGGATCTGGTCGGCCGATTCCCTGGTATGAGCCGAGATGCGCCCCCAGGCGCCTTCGGACGGGCTGAAGGACCTGGCGGTGGCGCGCCAGGCGCTGAGCAGACGCGCGGTCTCCGCTGCGGCGTCCATGCGGGCCCTCACCTGCGCGCCGGTCTGGTTGGCTTCGGAGAGCAGGGCCCGCAGGGCGCGCTCCTCTTGCGTGGGGGCTTCAACGTAAGCGTGGATCCTGTCCTGGAGCGTGTTCTCCAGGGCTGCGCACTCACCCGCGCCCTCGTCGGCCTGATCCTGGACGGCCTTCATCTCCCGCAGCGCCTTGAGCGCGAGGCGCAGCTCGCGCACCCAGTTGAGCTGCCGGAACACGATGCGCTTGGCCTCTGCACCATCGCTCGCGCGCTCGAGCCGCTGGAGCTGACTCTCGACGTCCGTCGTCAGGTCCAGCGCCGCGCTCAGGTAGCTGGTCCCGCGGTGGGACTGGACGTCCTTGACGAGGTCGCGGATCGTGACGAGGAGCTCGTCCAGCTCCCGCTGTAACTCGACGTGCCCGGCGGTGGCGCTGGAGCGCCGCTCGAGCGGCTTCTCCGCTGGGCGGCCGCCTGACTCCTCATCGGCCACCGCGAACCCGGGAGCACAAAAGACCCACAAAGAACCACCCAATGACAGCAACGCCCTGAACGCGAATTTCATGTGCCTCTCCTCGACCGTTGTGGTCTTTTGACCCCGCGACTGGCCCTCTCTTGGGTCAGGACTGACGAGTTCTCTCAGAAGCTCGCGACCCGGCTTGGCCGCCGCGGCGGCACTCCCTCGTCATCGCCACGTCATTGTCATGTCACCGTCGCCTCGTGGCAAGCGACCGGTCTCGTTCCCGTCCTCGTCCTCGTTCCCGTTGGCTCGGAGCTTGTCGGGACCACCTGGTTGTGGGCGAGTGTGGCCTTCGCGCCCATTCACGCGGTGAATATCGCCTACAAAGAGGGCCTCGTGGCCAGGAGGCGCCACGGTCGGTAGGCTCTGTGGGCGACGGAGGTTCCATCGCGTTTCATTGCGCCTCCCCGCGCCTCCCTGCGCCTCCCGCCAACGAGTCACCTCAAGCTCGGGGGAGTCCCCTCACGCCCGCCGCATCAGGAAGTGAACCATGTCCCGTTTCATCCAAGACGCCGAGAAAGCCCAGCTCCAGCGAACCGTCCAGGAGGGTGATCGCACCCTCGACCCCAGCCAGAGCGAAGCCTGGGCCGTCGATGGCACGTTTCAGATCGGCGACTTTCCGCCGGTCGTCGGGCCCAAGGCCATCGCGGGGTTCCTGGCCGGCTTCTTCACCCAGGGGTTTCAAGACGCTCGAGCACGAGCTGCTGCACGTCCTCGAGCTACCGGAGGAGATCTCGTTTCAGGCCAACGTCATCTACACGCTGCCCAACAATGAAACCTTGAGCGTCCCGTACTCGAACTTCATCCGCTACACGCGCGAGAACGGGAAGCTCAAGTTCAAGACCTACCGCGTGTACATCAATACGGAGGGGCTGGTGAAGCGCGCGATGGAGCTGCGCCAGGCGGTCGACTGACACCGCCAAGCGGCGGAGTGCGCCGTCATCGAGCCATCCCCAGCGCGCGCAGGACGGCGTCGACAGTGGGCCGCAGCAGTCCGCGCAGCCACTGGTGACGCAGGTCCGCGTCGTAGCGGGGGGACCACGCCGCGTGCATCGAGATGGGCGGCAACTCGAGCGGGAGCTGCATCACGCGCAGCCCTCGGCAGGCCGAGGACCGCGCGAACGTCTCGGGCAACAGGGCGACCAGGTCGGCGCGCTTGAGGATGAGGCTCGCCACCGTGAACTGCGGCACGGACCGCACCACCCGTCGCTGCAGGCCTCGCTTCTCCAGCGCCTCGTCGATGGCACCGCGTACGCCACCCAGCGGCGACACCATCAGAAATGGTAGCTGCGCGAGCCGCTCGACCGTCAGTCGACCTCGCAGCCCGGGCTGCTTCCCGCGCCCGACGAGCACGAGGCGGTCCTCGAACAGCGCCGTGCCCTTGAGCGTGGGCGGCATGCGGTGGCGTGGCGCGATGACGAGGCTCAGCCTGCCATGCTCGAGCCGCGAGAAGCTCTCGGGGCCAAACGCCTCGACGTGCAGCGACAGATCCGGCGCCAGTCGTCGCAGGGTTCGCTCGAGCTGGCCAAGCAGCAACAGATCGACGTGGTCCGAGGTGGCGATGGCGATGCAGCCCTGCGCCGCCGCGGGGTCGAACGACCCGGGATGCATCAGCCGCGCGAGCGCCTCCACTGCATCGCGAACGAGACCTCGCAGCGCCTCGGCTCGCGGCGTGAGCTGCATGGCGTTCCCGGCGCGCACCAGCAGGGGGTCGCCGAGCGTCGCGCGGAGCCGCTGCAACGCATTGCTGGTGGCAGCCTGCGTCAACGACAGGCGGGCAGCCGCCTTGGTGACCGAGGAGGTCTCGAGCAGCGCCTCGAGCGGCCGCAGGAGATTGAGGTCGAGGTTCGCCGGCAGTTCGCTCATCGCCGCACACAACCACATTTTCATGCGGTCGGCTCCGCGATCTCCGGTCGCAACGGGGCGCCTCGCCAAGCTAGGCGGCGCCCCGCTTTCCACGCGCCGCCTACTTCGTCACCGTCACGGTCACCGGCGCGACCCAGGTCTTGAGCTCGTCGGTGTAGTACAGGTACGCCGAGGTTGCCGGCGCGACGTAGCTGCCGGGCAGGCTGGCCAGCAGGTCAAGCTCGATGGTCTTGCGCGCGCCTGGCGCCATGGCGCGCAGGTACACGACGACCTCGCGGGCCCCGGTCTCATAGAAGTCGATGACGCCCTTGTCCTTGAGCTCCTTGAGCTGCCAGGTCTGGAAGGTCAGGCCGCCGGGGATGCCCACGCGCGCCAGGGTCATGGGGATGCCGTCCTTGCTGCGGTTGACGAGCTCCGCGGTCAGGCGCACGCCCTCACCAAGCGCCACCTTGTCCTTGGCGAGCTGGGTGGTCACCGCCACCTTGGCGTCCGGGCTGGAGGCCGGCTTCTGCGAGCGGTACGACAGCGCCACCGAGTAGGGGAGCTGGGCCTCGCCCTCCAGCTCGATCTCGAGCGTGTTCTGGCCGGTGGTCAGCGCGGACGCCAGGTCGGTCAGGTCGATGGCGTTCTTCTCGCCCTTGTCAAAGGCGCGGCGCGCGACCTGCTTGCCGTTGATGCGCAGGATGACCACGCCGGAGGCGGAGGTGCGGCGCGAGTAGTCGGCGTAGCGGGTGAGCGCCTTGAGGGCGAGCACGGTGCCCTGGGTGGAGCCAAAGGATCCGTAGCCGTCGCGCTTGCTGTTGAGCCACGCCACCGCGCTGCGGATCGCGGCCTCGTGTTCGCCGGCGGGGGACGCCTTCATCAGGGCGAGCGCAGCCAGCGAGGCGGTCTCGATGTCCAGGCTCTCGCCGCCCGACATGGTGATGGTCTCCTTGGCGCCGGGGAAGTGGCCGGCCTTGTCCTGCAGGCTGGCCAGTCGCTTGGCGATGGCCGGGCCGCGGCCCTTGGGCTCCGCGTTCATCAGCGAGTTGGCGGCCAGCGCCACCAGGTACGGGTCGGAGGACGCGAGGCCGAGCTTGGCCTGGGCCTCGAGCTCGCCCGCGATGTCCTTGCGCTTGGCCTCGGTCAGCGCCCACACGATGTAGCCGTTGGTAGTGGCGGGGCCGGCGGCGCCAAACGAGTCCAGCGCGCGCGGGTTGCGGGTGAAGCCGCCCTTGCCGTCGCGGCGCGACATCAGCCACGCCGCGGTGCGCTCGATCATCTTGCGGTCCACCTCGTCATGCACCGAGGCCATGTCCTCGAACTCCATCAGGCCATAGGCGGTCAGCGCCTCGTGGCCGGGGCTCTGCCCGAACCACTCGTAGCCCTTGTCCTTGGTCTCGTAGCCGGCCAGGAGCTTGTACCCTCGGCCCATGAGGTCCTGGGCGCGCTGCAGCACCTGCGGATCGACATCGCCGGTGGCCATGTACTGCATGGCCATCACGTTGGGGTAGTTGGACGAGGACGTCTGCTCGAAGCAGCCGCTGGGCTCGCGCAGGATGGCCTCGGTGCCGCGCGTCATCGAGGCCAGGGGCGAGGGATACAGGATCACCTGCGCGGTCAACGTGCCGGGCAGGGCGCCGCTGGTGTCAAACACGTGGCGCGCGATGCCCTTCTTCGCGGTGCCAGAGGCGGCCGCCTCGATGGGGAAGCCCAGCGGCACCACCTTGATCTTCTTCTCGACGGAGTCCTTGAGCCCGGCGGTGGTGACCGAGATGGCCACGTCGCCTTCGCCCGCGCCCTTGGCCACCACCTCCAGCGGAAACATCAGCGTCTTCTTCTCGCCGGCGGCCAGCGTGAGCTTGCCCGACGGCGCCGCGGTCAGCTTGAACGCCGCGCCAAAGCGCGCGTCCAGCGTGGCGGTGAGCGCGTGGTCGGTCTTGTTGGTCAGGGACACCGGCAGCGAGATCTTGTCGCCGGCGGACACCTCCAGCGGCAGCTTGGTGTCGAGCGACAGCGGCAGCTCGCTCTTGATGAGCGCCTCGCCATGGCCGGGCAGCCCGCCCAGCGAGGCGCCCTCGGCGACCACGCGGAACGAGGTCACGGCGTCCGAGGTCGGGAAGGTCACGGTCGCGGTGCCGTCGGCGCCGGTGCGCACGTCCGGCGCCCAGAAGATGGTCTCGCGGAAGTCGCTGCGCGGGCCGTCGTAGTTGCGCGGGTAGTCCGGCACCGGGAACACGCGGGCGACCATCATCTCGCCGGCCATGTTCTCACCCAGCTCGTCGTCGAAGCGGCCATCCCACTCTTCCTTGTCCTCGGCCACCGCGCGGCCAGCCGCCGGGCCGGCGCGGCGGACCCGCTCGGCGCGCTTGGCGTCGGCGCGGTCGAAGTCCTTGGCCTTGGCCACCTTGGCCTGCTCCATCGGCTGCGCTGGCGCGCGCGCCGCCAGGTCTTGCTTGGCCACGCCGCCTTTGGCCCGCAGCGGGGCCGGCTTCTTGGCGCCTGGGCGCGGTTCGGGCATCGGCGGTGGCGCCGGCTGCGCCATCGGCGCCATCGGGGCCACCGTGTCGGGCATGGGCATCCCTGCGACCTCCGTGGTCACAGGGCGCGGTGGGGTGAGCGCGGCCTGCCAGTCAAAGCGGCGGTAGCCCTTGGTGCCCATCAAGAGGTCCAGCGCCGCGGCGGCCTCCGGCTTGTCGGAGAAGTAGAAGTTGGGGTCCTCGATCGGGGTCGCCGGCAGCTCCTCTTCCAGGAACAGGTGCGCGGTGAGCTTGGCGGTCTTGTCGTCGGCCAGCGCCAGCACGGTGTCGTCCACCACCGACACTCCCAGGCTCGCCGCCACCGGCTTGCCCGCCAGATCGCTGGCCTTGATCTTGAGCGAGACCTTCTCGCGCGGCGTGTAGCTGGCGCGGTCAGGCGTGATCTCGATCTTCAGATCTTGACCGCGGCCTCGATACACCAGCCGCTCGGCGATGGGCGAGGCGAGCTGCGGCTGCCACGGATCGGGCTGCGCCTTGCCGCCGGCGGTCCTGGCCGCGGTGAACAAGGTCACCCGCACGGCGCCTTGCGTGTTCTTGTCCACCGGCAACGCCAGCACGGACGGCTTGCCGGCCGCCACCTCGATGGCCGCCGAGGCCACGCGCTTGCCGCGCAGCGAGGCCACCGCGTACACCGTCTGCGCCTCATGGCAGGTGGCCGCCACGTCGAGCGTGTCGGCGCGCGAGGCGAAGTCGTCGATGGTGGTGAGCGCGCAGCCGGACTCGGCCGCGGCGGGGACGTCGAAGGTCTGGCTGATCCCTGCGGGCTTGACGATGGCGACCTTGTAGCTGCGGCCGCGCTGCGGCGTCAGCTCGAACCGGCCCATGCCGTCGCGCACCGACGAGAACGCGCCGAGCTGTCGGCCCTGATCATCGAGCACCACCGCCTCGATGTCGGCGGGCTTGCCCAGCAGGTTCTCCGCCGCCACGTACACCCGCCCCGGCACGCCAGCGACCAGCTCGCCGCCCTCCGGAAACATGGACAGGCGTAGCGCGGACAGCACGATGGGCACGCGCTTCTGGATGGACTCGGTGAAGCCGGCGTCATCCGCCAGGATGGTGAGCAGCGCGTCGCCGCGCTCGATGCGCTTGGGCAGCTCGAAGCGCACCGTGGCCCGGCCCTGGTCGTCCGTGGTCACCGGCAGGCGGACCAGCTCCGCGTCGTCGAGCGTGACCATCGCCGTCAGCTTCTGGCGCGCGAAGGGCTCGCCAGTGGTGCGGTGGATCTCCACCGCGGCGGCGGCGGTGTCGCCGGGGCCGTAGGCCTTGCGCAGCAGCTCGAGCGTCTTCTTGAGCCGCGGCGGCTCGTACGCGGCCACGATCACCGCGCGCTTGATCACCGCGCCGGTGCCGGTGGCGAGCTCGATCGTGTACTCGCCGCCGGCGGCGTCCTCGGGCAGCGCCAGGTCGGCTGCGGCCACGCCGCCTTGCAGCGCCAGGTAGCGCTGCACCACCTGGCCGCCCTTGGGATCGAGGAGCTTGAGCGTGCCGCCGCCAGGTTGCAGCGCCATCGTGGTGGCGTGCCGCAGGTCGGCGCGCATCCAGATGGTCTCGCCGGGCTGGTACAGCGGCTTGTCCACCATCACGTAGCCGCGGAAGCTCGGGCTTCGCTGGTAGTAGCTGTCGATCAGCGCCTCGAGCTGGCGCAGATCGTCAGGGGCCGGCATCGGCGCTTGCCGCGGCGCCGCCCGCAGGCTGGCCTGCAGCGCGGTCTCGGCCAGCGCGGGCGCCGAGGTGGCGGATCCCGTGGCGGCGGTGGGCGGCAGGCTCGAGGGCGGGTTCGAGGTGGTGCCGCAAGCAAAAGCGGCGAGCGCAGAGCCCGCCGCCAGCGACAGATGGCGCAATTTCATGGCAAGTGCTCCTCAACGAGAACGGGAACAAACGAGAACAAAACGAGGACGAGGACGAACGAGAACGAACGAGGACGAGGACGATGCGAAACGGGAACGAGCGTGGTTCGACGTCTAGCGTGAGCCACCGGTCCGCGGATCGCGCCGGCTCAGGTGTGCTCTTTGCCCCAACGCACAAGGAGACGCACCGGGTCTAGCCGGGCGGAAAAACCAGCCCCTGCGGCCGCATGTTGCCGAAAGCCCTGGCGCCCGCTTGGGTGCTTCGGCCGGTCGCTCCGTCGCCCCCCGCGCGGCGCCTACGCGCCGCAGCAGCGCTTGAACTTGAGCCCGGAGCCGCAGGGGCAGGGCTGGTTGGGGAAGGCGGTGGCCTTGGCCAGGTGCCGCATCACCGCCTTGGGCATGATGTCGGAGCCGGCGCCTGGGCGCTGGGTCTCGTGCAAGATCTCGCGCATGGCCTGCTGGCCGGCGATGGTGCTCTCCACCGCGGGGTGCTTGATCTCGTGGATGGTGTCGGACTGGCCCTGGCACTTCTCGTTGGTGTCGAGGGCGTGGGTGGTGCGGCACACGCCGGGGCGCACCGGGTAGACCGAGCAGGTGCCCTCGTCGGTGTTGAAGGGGCACATCGCCCGCTGCTGGAAGTATTCGAACGCCACGCGCTCGAGCTCCGAGCTCACCGCGGTGGGCACCCGCTCGATGCGATCTCCGAGCTTGCCGCGCCACGCCTGATAGCCACCGAGGAAGCGCTCGCGCACGGCGGCGTTCTCCGGCTGGGTCAGCCACAGCGCGATGGCCACCGCCTCGTGCTCGCCGACCACCACCGGCAGCATGCAGCAGGCGTTGCAGCCCCGGCCGCAGGCGATGACCGCGCCGGCCGCGGTGGCCTCGCTGTTGCGCATGTCGATGACGTACTCGAGCTGCTCGTGCAGCATCGCCACCAGCCCAGCGACGTCCGCTGGCTGCACCACTGGCAGCCGGCGGCGCTGTCCAGCGGCGCGCGCGCTGGCCGCATCAGCCAGCGCCTCGGCCACGCGCCGTAGCCGTTCTTCGTCCGTGGTGGCGCCTGTTCCCATGGCGCGAAGCTATCAGGTTTTGCCGGCGCCTTCTCGTTGGGCCGGCGCCTGCCAGGCCGCAGCCGCTAGCGGCGGAACACCGCGCGGCCGGCGAACCGCGCCTCGTTGCCGAGCTGGTCGGAGATGCGCAGGAGCTGGTTGTACTTGGCGATGCGGTCCGAGCGCGACGCCGAGCCGGTCTTGATCTGCCCGGCGTTGGTGGCCACCGCCAGATCGGCGATGAACGAGTCCTCGCTCTCGCCGGAGCGGTGCGAGATGATCGCGGTGTAGCGGGCGTGCTGCGCGGTGCGCACCGCGTCGAGCGTCTCGCTGAGCGTCCCGATCTGGTTGACCTTGACCAGGATCGAGTTGGCGATGCCCTCGTCGATGCCGCGGCGCAGGCGCGCGGTCTGGGTGACGAAGAGGTCGTCTCCCACGAGCTGCAGGGAGCCGCCGAGCTTGTCGGAGAGCGCCTTCCAGCCGGCCCAGTCGTCTTCGGCCAGGCCGTCTTCGATGGACACGAGCGGGTACTTGGCGGCCCAGCCAGCGTACAGGTCCGCCATGTCGGCGGCGCTGCGGGCCTGGCCCTCGTAGTCGTAGACGCCCTTCTCTTTGTCGAAGAACTCGGAGGCGGCGACGTCGAGGGCGAGGAAGATCTGCTCGCCGGCCTTGTAGCCGGCCTTGGCGATGGCCTCGAGGATGAGCGACATCGCCTCGTCGGCAGAGTCGAGGCTGGGCGCGAAGCCGCCCTCGTCGCCGACGTTGGTGGCCTTGCCCCGCGAGGACAGGAGCTTCTTTAGGTGGTGGAACACCTCCACGCCAGCGCGCAGCGCGTCGCCAAACAGGTCGAAGCCAGCGGGCGCGATCATGAACTCCTGGATGTCCAGGTTGTTGTCGGCGTGGGCGCCGCCGTTGATGATGTTCATGAGCGGCACTGGCAAGGTCAGCGCCCCGACGCCGCCGAGGTAGCGAAACAGCGGCAGGTCATGGGCTGCTGCGGCGGCCCGGGCCGACGCCATCGACACCGCGAGGATCGCGTTGGCGCCGAGCTTGGACTTGGTCGGCGTGCCGTCCAGCTCCAGCAGCGCGGTGTCGATCTCCGCCTGGTCCGAGGCGTCCATGCCCACCAGGGCGGGCGCGATCACATCGCAGATGTTGGCCACCGCGTGCTGCACGCCCTTGCCCAGATAACGGCTCGGGTCGCCATCTCGCAGCTCGAGCGCTTCGTGCTCGCCGGTGGAGGCGCCCGAGGGCACGATGGCGCGGGCGAAGGACCCATCTTCCAAGCCGATTTCAGCTTCGACGGTGGGATTGCCGCGGGAGTCGAGGATTTCACGGGCGCTGACCCATACGATTTCGCTCATCGCGGCGAGCCTACACAAACCTGTGGCCCAGCGCACTCGCGGCGGGCATCGGGATGACGTCTTGATGCCCGCGGAGACCGGGGCGTCCCCGCTGGCGCGCCGATTTTCTCTTGAGTGAGGAGGGGCGCGGCGGTGGCCCGTGGTAACACCCCGGATATGCTCCGCTCCGTGTTCTGCCTTGCCCTGGGGACAGCGTTGGCTGCCGCCGGGGCATGTGCTCGTCCGGGCCCTGCCGCAGCGGTGGCGCCCACGATGCCCTCAGACCTGGACGCCGCGGTGCGCGGCACGATGGAGCAGTGGCGACAGGCGTATGAGGTGCGCAGCCTGGACGCGCTGGCCAAGCTGTACGCGCAGGACGCCGGGCTCGTGCTCGTGCAGCAGGGCGAGATCACGCGCGGCTGGCCCGACGCGGCTGCCCTGCTCGAAGCCCGCCTTGGCAAGGCCACGGCGGTCCGCGTTCGCCTGCACGATCTCTCCATCGCGCCGATCGGCGCGCAAGGCGCCACGGTGGTCGCCCGCATGACCCGCGAGATCTCCGATGGCGTGACCACCGTCAACGAGGACGGCACGCTGACCTTGGCATTGCGCCAGGCTGGCCAGACCTGGGCCATCATCTCTCAACACTACTCGTACCCTGTGCGATGAGCGAACCCCGCGAAATTGGCATCGCCCTCTTGGGCCTGGGCAACGTCGGCTCTGGCGTCATCAAGCTGCTCGAGGAGAACGCCGCCGCGATCACGGCGCGGCTCGGCGCGCGGCTGGTGGTGCGCACCATCGTGGTGCGTGAGCTGGAGAAGAAGCAGCGGCTCGTCGCCGTCGATCCATCCTTGCTCACGACCGATATCACCGCCGCCATCATCCGCGACGACGTCGACATCGTCTGCGAGCTGATGGGCGGCACCACCCTGGCGCGCACCGCGGTGCTGGCCGCCATCCGGGTGGGGCGCCACGTCGTCACCGCCAACAAGGCGCTCCTGGCCACTCATGGCAGCGAGATCTTCGCTGCCGCCACCGAGCGCGGCGTGGACGTGTACTACGAGGCCGCGGTGTGCGGTGGCGTGCCCATCATCCGGGCGCTGCGCGAGGGGCTCGCCTCCGACCGCATCGAGCACCTGATGGGCATCGTCAACGGCACCTCCAACTACGTGCTGTCCACCATGGCCGAGACCGGGCGTCCGTTCGCGGATGTCCTGGCCGAGGCGCAGGCGCTGGGCTACGCGGAGGCCGACCCGAGCCTCGACGTCGGCGGCGACGACGCCGCCGACAAGCTGGCGATCCTGGTCGGCCTGTGCTTTGCCACCACCATGGACGGCTCGCGCATCCACCGCGAGGGCATCACGCAGATCGATCCGATCGACTTCGAGTACGCCGAGCGGTTTGGCTACGTCATCAAGCCGCTGGCGGTGGCGCGCGACCACGGCACCGCCATCGAGGCGCGCGTCCACCCGGCGCTGGTGCCGGCCAACTGGCTTTTGGCCGACGTGTCGGGCGCCAAGAACGCGCTCTACGTTCACTCGTATGCGCTGGGCCCCAGCATGTACTACGGCGCTGGCGCCGGCATGCTGCCCACCGCGATGGCGGTGGTGTCCGACGCCATCGAGATCAGCCGCAACATCTCGGCCCGCGCCGCCGGCGCGCCGCCCATGCGGACCCAGGTCTCCGAGCCGCGGCCGATCATGCCCATCGAAGAGGTCCGCTCGCGCTACTACATCCGCATCGGCGTCGCCGATCGGCCTGGCGTGCTCGGCCAGGTCACCACCGTGCTTGGGTACCACGGCATCTCGATCGCGCAGGTGGTGCAGCGGCCAGGGCAGGACACGCAGATCGTGGTGCTCACCCACGAAGTGCGGGAGGGCAACCTCCGCGAGGCGCTGGGCGCCATCGATACGCTGGCGGTGGTGACCAGCAAGTCGCGCTTCTTGCGCATCGTCGGCTCCACGCCGGCGGGGTAGGGGCGGAGGCCGGGCGCCGCTTCCCTCGCGCGCAGGCCTGCGGGTCCGCTGCTTTGCAACGACTTCCTTGGAGACTCGAGTGATCCACGAGCTGCGGGTGATCTTCGGCGACACTGACCAGATGGGGGTCGTCTACTACGCCAACTACTTGCGCTTCTTCGAAGGCGCGCGCGCGGCGTTCTGGAGAGACCTGGGGCGGACCCACAAGGATCTGGACGCCTGGAACGTGGCGCTGCCAGTGGTCACCGCGCACTGCGACTACCGCGCCCCCGCGCGCTACGAAGATCTCCTTGCGATCGAGGTCGACGTGGTGGAGCTCCGCGCGGCCTCCATGCGCTTTGCGTACAAGGTGCGATGCGAAGGCCGGCTGCTAGCCGAGGGCTACACCAGGCACGCCGTGATCCACTCCGGCGACGGGCGAGTGCGGGCGCTGCCCCAGGAGCTGAGGGACGCGCTGGAGGCGCGGCCTCCGACTTCTCTGCGCGAGCCGTGACAACGCGGCGAGCGGCGCCGTGACAACAGCCGGGCGGCCGTGGTTTGATGAGGCATGCAAGATCGCAACCTGGCCCTTGAAGCGATTCGCATCACCGAGGCGGCCGCGCTCGCTTCGGCCCGCCTGATGGGACGCGGCGATCGCAAGGTCGCCGATCACGTCGCCGTGGAGGCGATGCGCAAGGCGTTCGACGCCATCGATATCCGTGGCACCGTGGTCATCGGCGAAGGCGAGCGCGATGAGGCGCCGATGCTCTATATCGGCGAGCGCGTGGGCGCGGGCTGGGCCGACAACGACCCGCACTCGCCCAAGGTCGACATCGCGGTCGATCCGCTGGAGGGCACGAACCTGTGCGCCACCGGCGCGCCCGACGCCATCTCGGTCATCGCGCTGGCGGATGATGGACAGTTTCTCAACGCACCAGACACGTACATGGAGAAGATCGCGGTCGGGCCGGAGTGCCGCGGCGTCATCGATCTCCGCGAGTCCGCGACCTGGAACCTGGAGCGCATCGCCGCCGCCAAGAACAAGCGCATCGAGGACGTGACCGCGGTCATCCTCGAGCGCGAGCGCCACCACAAGCTCATCGAAGAGGTCCGCGCCGCCGGGGCGCGCATCCGGCTCATCGGCGATGGCGACGTGTCCGCGGCGGTGATGACCTGCCGGCCGGACTCTGGCATCGACGTGCTCTTTGGCATCGGCGGCGCCCCGGAGGGCGTCCTCGCCGCCGCCGCGCTGCGCTGCATGGGCGGGGAGATCCAGGCGCGCCTGAAGTTCCGCTCGGAAGAGGAGCGCGCTCGCGCCGCCAAGATGGGCGTGGCCGCCGAGGGCCACATCTATCAGACGCACGATCTGGCGCAGGGCAACGTCATGTTCGCGGCCACCGGCGTGACGCAGGGCTACCTGCTCGCCGGCGTGCGCTTTTTCGGTGGCGGCGCGACCACCCAGTCGATCGTCATGCGCTCCAAGTCCGGCACGTTGCGGGTCATCGACGCGACCCACCACTTCGACACCAAGCCCGAGTACTGGAAGAGCCTGTAGCCGGCGAGGACCGCCGCGTCCTTTGCTACAGGTCGACGTTGAGGCTGAGCTTCTCGTCGGGCCGGATGGAGATCTTGCGCGACACCGGCGGGCGCCCTGCTTGCTTGAAGGTGAGCTGGTGGGTGCCCGCGGTCAGCTCGATGTCGGCGGTCGGCGTCTGCCCAAGGAAGCGGGAGCCCAGGTAGACCTCGGCGCTTGGCGTGGTGCGCACCGACAGCCAGCCGGTGCTCATGGCGTTGGTGGCATCATCATCGGCGCGCGTCGGGCCGGGCTCCGCGCCAGCGATGCTGGGGTCGCTCGGGCCTGGCTCCGCCACGGCGCCAGGCGGCGGGGCGCCTCGTGATGGCTCGTCCAGCGCGCCCAGGGCGCCCTGGGCGCCGCTCGCGCCCCCCTGCGCCAAGGGGGCCTCGGGCTCGGTGATGGGCTCGGTGACGGCCTCGGTGATGTGGGCCAGGCGCACGCTGCCCGCGCCGCCCGCCGAGCCGGCCGAGCTGGTGGGGCCAATGGGGTTGACCACGGGCTTGCTCCCCGGGCTCGAGGCCGGCGGCTTTGACGGCGGGCCGCCAAGCCACGGCTGCACCACGAAGCGGGTGATGGCGAAGGCGGTGGCGATGATCGCGGCGGCCACCACCGCCACCGCGATGCGTCGGCGCACCATGAGCGACGCCTCGGTGGTCTCGTCGGCGCGCGCCGGCCGCTCCATGGAGCGAGCGTGCATGGCCCGCGCGCGCATGGACGCCGCGGTCATCCGCTGCACCGGGATCGTGGCGGCCAGATCCTCTTCGGTGTGGCCAGCTTGCGTGCTGGCGCCGCCGGGCGAGGTGCCAACCGCCGTGCTCATGACCCCGCTCTCGGACACATGATCGCCAGGCGGGCTGAAGCGCGGTCGTAGCCACGCGGCCACGTGCATCGCCGTGGCGAGCTCCGGCGAGGCCTTGATGAAGGACTCCAGCGCTTGCGCGAACTCGGCGGCGTTGGGGCGGTCCTCTCGCCGCCGTGACAGGCCCGCGCCGATGGCGTCGGTCAGCGCCTTGGGGGTGGCCGGCGCCACCCGGCTAAGGCTCGGCAGCCGGCCATCGCGGATGGCGCGCATGGCCGCCACCCGGTCGCCGCGCTCGACGATGGGGCGGCCCACCACCAGCTCCCAGAGCACGATCGACAGCGAGAACACGTCGGAGCGACCATCTAGCTGCGCGGCGATGGTCTGCTCCGGAGACATGTACGCGTACTTCCCCTTCACCGTGCCGGGGTTGGTCTTGTCGCCCGTGAGCTCCACCGCCTTGGCGATCCCGAAGTCCACGACCTTGACGATGCCGTCGTACGACACCATCACGTTGGCCGGCGAGACGTCGCGGTGGACGAGGCCCAGCGGCTTGCCGTTGTCGCCGCGCAGCTCGTGCGCGTAGTGCAGCGCGGTGGAGGCGTCGGCGCCGATCCTCGCCACCAGCGCGGCCGGCATCGGGTCCTTGGCGGTGCGCGCGATCAGCTCCCCCGCCGTGACGCCATCGACGAACTCCATCGCGATGAAGTAGTCGAGCCCGACCTTGCCGAAGTCGTAGATGTGGACGATGTTCGGGTGCGACAGCCGCGCCGCGAGCCGCGCCTCGCGCAGGAACATCGAGATGAACTCGCTCGAGTCCGCCAGGTGCGGCAGGATGCGCTTGACCGCCACGCGCCGATCGAAGCCCTCGAGGCCGACCTGGCGGGCAAGAAACACCTCCGCCATACCGCCGCGGGCCAGGCGGCGGAACAGCGTGAAGTTTCCGAAACGAATACCGCCGACGGCGGTCACCCCGGCAGTCTACACAAAGAAGCGCGAGACACCACAGCGCTTGACGCAACTGCATAGAACCTTGGTGAACCCTGGCGCTCGGGGATCGGCCACCGAGGCCGCGGAAGTGCAGGGGAAGTGCAGAGATCGTACCTTCCGGGGAGGGCTCCTGTCAGGTCACCTACGGCACGCGCGTGGTCGCTACGACGGCTTACGCATGTCCGGCGGGGTGCCCGCGGCGCGGCGGGCGCAGCGGGCGCCGAGCGGTGGGGCGGGGCCGCCGCGCGACGGGCCAGGTGGTCGAAGGTCACGGCCGGGGAGGCGCGCGCCGCGTCGGAAAGCGCTGGGTCGAGAGGCCCCACTTGAGGGCCCGGTCGGCGAAGGTCGACTTGGGCATCCCGATCGCCGCCGCGGCGGCGCGGATCGAGCCGTGGGCCGCCAGGGCCCGCATCATCTCGTCGTAGACCGGCGCTTCATACCGCAGGAGCAAGGCGCCGTTTCCAGAGCGCCGCCCCCGGTCGCTCTTTTTCCACCCCAGGTCTGAGAAGAAGTCTGCTGGCTCGAGCACGCTCTCGCCGAGCGTGACCGCGCGGGCCACCGCGTGGCGGAGCTCGCGGGCGTTGCCTGGCCAGTCGTACGCGGCGAGCGCGGCCCAGGCCTCCTCGGAGAGCGACTTGCTTCTGCCGGCCTCGGTCTCTTCCAGGAAGTGGTTGACCATGAGCCGCAGATCGTCGAGCCGGTCGCGCAGCGGCGGCATGGAGATGACCACCGTGGCCACCCGGTGGAACAGGTCGAGGCGCAAGCGCGAGCTCTCGGTCCCGAGCCCCTCGAGCCGGTTGGTCGCGGCGATCACGCGCACGTCAAATGGCTGCTCGGCGGCGTCGCCCACGCGGCGCACCTTGCGGGTCTCGAGCACCCGCAGGAGGTGGGGTTGTAGCTCGAGCGGTAGCTCGCCAAGCTCGTCGAGAAACAGCGTCCCGCCGTCGGCCTGCATGAAGTAGCCGTCGCGGTCCGTCGACGCGCCGGTGAAGGCGCCCCGCACGTGGCCAAACAGCTCGGAGGCCACCAGCTCGCGCGGGATGGCTCCGCAGTTGACGGCGACGAACGGCCCGCTGGCGCGCGGCGAGCGCTCGTGGATCGCCCTCGCCAGCAGGTCTTTGCCGGTTCCGGTCTCGCCCACCACCAGCACGCTGCAGTCCGAGAGCGCCGCCTTGGCCGCCGAGGCGAGCGCCTGCTGAAACGCCGGGTGCGTGCCGCGGAGCAGCGCCCACGCCGAGGCGGGGGTGGCTTGCTCCTCCCCGAGCGCCACCAGGGTGGTGCGGCCGACGAGCAGCCGAGCGCCCGGGGTCAAGATCGCCCCTTCGATGGCGTGGCCATCGAGGAAGGTGCCGTTGCGCGAGCCGCGGTCGCGCACGATCAGGCTGCCGTGCGAGACCCGCTCGATCAGGCAGTGCAGCGACGAGACGCAGCGATCCTCGATCACGAGATCACACGCGGGCTGGCTGCCGATGGTCCAGCGCCGCTCGGTGGGCTCGAGCGGATAGAGCACGCCGGTCGAGGACCGCAGGGCGATGACGAGCTGCGGGGTGGGGAACGGAGGGAGAATGGACTGGGTACGTTGACCTTGAAGCTGCATGGCTCCTCATGACGTCGCGGCGTTGTCGCGGCCCTATCGCAGCCAGCCCCGAAGCGTTGCGAGGTCTCGCGAGAAATCCTGAGTCAGCCTCGTTGGGGAGTCTTAATCATTTGAAATCAAATATGAAATTATCATCGGCCCAGGTGGCCGACGGCTCGAGAAGAAACAAACCGTCTTGACTGACTGTTTGTTGCCGGCTAGGAATGCTGGGTGTCGTCTCCGGTCTTGCCCCCCCCCAGGACGCGCACCCAGCAGGAGCGCCGGGACGGCACCCGCAGGGCGCTGCTCGACGCCGCCGTGGAGAGCCTGATCGAGGTGGGGTTTGCGCGGACCACGACCCTCGAGGTGCAGCGGCGGGCCAGCGTGTCACGAGGCGCCCTGCTGCATCACTTCCCCTCCAAGGCGCTGCTCCTGACCGCGGCCATCGATCACCTGGCGGAGATGCGCGGGCGCGAGCTGAAGGCGCGCGCGGCCTCGCTGCCAGCGGACGGGCAGCGCGTGGACGCCGTGCTCGATCTGCTCTGGGAGTGCTTCGGCGGCGCGCTGTTTCAGGTCGCGGTGGAGCTGCGCGCCTGGGCCCGCACCGATGACGAGCTGCGGGTGGCCCTGGTGTCCGCGGAGCGCGGCCTGCGCGAGCGCATCGTCCAGCAGGCGCGCGCGCTGTTTGGCCCGGGGCTTGGCGACCAGCCAGGGTTCGAGCGCGCGATCGACCTCACGCTGCAGCTCATGATCGGGCTGGCGATGACCGCCATGCTGCACGGCTCGGATCCGCCGTCCGCGGAGTTCTCCGCGCCTCGCATCGCGGAGCTGCTCACCGACTGGAAGCGGCTCTTCCCCACCGTGGTCGCCGCCGGGGACGGGCGCGGGCCCTCGGCGACCGTCTCTGTCTGTCCTTTGCACCCGCAGGTACACCCATGAGCAATGAGCTTCGTTTCGACGGTCGAGTCGCCATCGTCACCGGCGCTGGCGGTGGCCTTGGCCGGTCCCATGCCCTCCTTCTGGCAAGCCGGGGCGCCAAGGTGGTGGTCAACGATCTGGGCGGCGCCCACACCGGCGGCGGCAGGTCCAGCGCCGCCGCGGACAAGGTCGTCGCCGAGATCCAGGCCGCCGGCGGCGAGGCGGTGGCGAACTACGACTCCGTCGAGGACGGCGAGCGCATCGTCGCCACCGCCGTCGAGCGCTGGGGGCGCCTCGATATCCTCATCAACAACGCGGGCATCCTGCGCGACGTCTCGTTCCCCAAGATGACCCAGGACGACTGGGACCTCATCTACCGGGTCCACGTGCTCGGCGCGTTTCGGACCACGTACGCCGCCTGGCCGCACATGCGCGACGCCGGCTATGGCCGGATCATCATGACCTCGTCGGCCGCGGGGATCTACGGCAACTTCGGGCAGGCCAACTACTCCATGGCCAAGCTCGGCCTGGTCGGCTTCGCCAGCACCCTCGCCATCGAGGGCCGCAAGCGCAACATCGTGGTCAACACCATCGCGCCCATCGCTGGCTCGCGCATGACCGAGACCGTGTTGCCCCCGGAGCTTTTGGCCGCGCTCCAGCCCGAGCTGGTGACGCCGCTGGTGGCGCGGCTGTGCCATGACACCAACGAGGACACCGGCGGCTTGTATGAGGTCGGCGGCGGGTTCTTCTCCAAGCTGCGCTGGGAGCGCAGCAGCGGCAAGACCTTCCGGCTGGGCCGCGCGGTGTCCATCGAGGACGTCGACCGCGCGTGGTCGGACATCTGCAGCTTCTCCACGAGCACGCATCCGGAGAACCTGGCGGTGTCCATGCAGCCGATCATGGAGAACGTGGAGGCCGGCCCCAGCAAGGGCGGCAACTCGCTCATCGACGTCGACGCCGCGCTTGGCCACCGCTTCCCGGACTTCACCTCCAGCTACGACGAGCGAGATCTCGCGATCTACGCGCTGGGGGTGGGCGCCGCCGAGGAGCCGAGCGATCAAGGCGAGCTGCAGCTCGTCTACGAGCTGCACCGCAGCGGCATGAAGGCGCTGCCGAGCTACGGCGTCATCCCGGCCATCAACACGCTGTTGACGCTCGGCAGGCGCGGCGAGCAGGCGCCTGGCCTGCACTATGGGCTTGACCGGGTGCTGCACGGCGAGCAGGTGACCGAGCTCCTGCGCCCGCTTCCCACCCACGCTCGGCTCACCAACCGCGCTCGCATCAAGGACATCTTCGACAAGGGCAAGAATGCGTTGGTGGTCACCGAGATCACCTCGTACGACGACAGCGGCGAGCCGCTCATCCGCAACCTCATCACCACGCTGGTGCGCGGCGCTGGCGGCTGGGGCGGGGATCGCGGACCGTCGTCGGACGTCAACGTCCCGCCCGCGCGCGCGCCGGACAAGGTCACCGAGCAGGTGATCCCGCGAAATCAGGCCTTGCTCTACCGGCTCTCGGGTGACTGGAACCCGCTGCACGCGGACCCGGGCTTCGCCAAGGACATGGGCTTTGCGCGCCCCATCCTGCACGGCCTGTGCAGCTTCGGCTTCGCCACGCGCCACGTGCTGGCCGCGTTCGCACCCGGCGGGGATCCTGACTTCTTTCGCAGCATCCAGGTGCGCTTCGCCGCCACCGTGTTCCCCGGCGAGACGCTGGTGACGGAGATGTGGAAGGTCAGCGAGCACAAGATCGTGTTTCGCTGCAGGGTGGCTGGCCGCACCGAGAACGACGTGGTCATCAGCAACGCGGCCATCGAGCTGTTCGCGGAGCTGCCCAGCCCCAAGGCCAAGGCGCCCGAGGTCGCGACCGCGGACGTCTCGCAGGCCACCAGCAGCGCCGACGTGTTCCTGGCCATCGGCGCGATGCTCAAGGAGCAGCCGGCGATCGCCGAGAAGGTCAAGACCGTGTTCCAGTTCCGCCTGTCGAGCCCTGCGGCGGTGTGGACGATCGATCTTTCGTCCGCGCCAGGCGCCGTGGCGCCGGACGGCGAGCGCAAGCCGCAGTGTACGCTGGAGATGAGCGACGCGGACTTCCTGGCCATGGCCACCGGCGCGGCCGACGCCATGAAGCTGTTCTCGACCGGCAAGCTCAAGATCTCCGGGGACGTCATGGCCTCGCAGAAGCTGAGCTTCCTCAAGAACCTCAGCCCCCAGATGGTGGCGGCGCAGACCAGCGCGCGCCAGGGCAGCGGCGGCGGGCCGCTGGCCGCGGCGCGGGCCCCCCCGGCGCCGACGCGCCGCCCACCACCGCCGAGGTGTTCGCCGTGATCGCCGACCACGTGCAGCAGCACCCCGACGTGGTCGCCAGGGTCGGGTACGTCTTTCAATGGAAGATCACCTCCCCCGAGAGCACCTGGCTGCTCGATCTCAAGAACGGCGCGGGCAGCGTCACGGCGGCGAGCGGCCCGGCCGACTGCACGCTGGAGATCGCCGAGCGGGACTTCGCCGACATGACCGCCGGCAAGTCCGACGCGATGAAGCTCTTCACCACCGGCAAGCTCAAGATCTCCGGCAACGTCATGGCCTCGCAGAAGCTGGAGTTCCTGCGCAAGCTGGATCCGGCGCGCGGCGCCGCGGTGGTGGCCAAGCTGCGCGGCGCGGCCCCAGCGGCCAGCGCTGGGAGCGCGGCCCAAACCTCGCCGGGCGAGGCGCCCGCCGCTGCTGCTGCGGCGGCGGCGCCCAGGGCCGCCGCGGTGTTCGCTGCGCTGGCCAAGCGGGTCGCCGCGCAGCCCAACCTGGCCCAGGAGCTTGGCGCCGCGGTGCAGTTCGTGATCACCGCCCCGGCCGCGGAGTGGATGGTGGATCTGCACGGCGCGGTGCCGCGCATCGAGCCCGGCCGGCTGCCGGCGCCCGCGACCACCATCACGCTCGCCGACGCCGAGCTGGCCGCGCTGGCCAGCGGCGCGGTCACCGCCCAGCAGCTCTATCAGCGCGGCACCCTGCGGGTCGACGGCGACGTGTCGTCGGCGCACCGGCTGGGGTTGCTAAAGGGGCTGCTGTGATCGCCCACGCTGCCGCGCTGCGCGCGAGCGGACGCACCGCCACCGCGGGGCGCGCGCCTGTCGCGCTGGTCTCGCCGTCTTTTCCCCTGTTTCCCCCCACCGCCAGGAGAGCGCAATGACTCACAAGATCAACGTCATCGGCGTCGGCATGGTGCCCTTCGCCAAGCCAGGCAAGAGCGAGGAGTACTACGTGATGGCGGCCAAGGCCGCGCGCGCCGCGCTGGCGGACGCCGGGGTCGCCTTTGACGAGGTCGAGCAGGCCTACGCCGGCTACGTGTTCGGCGACTCCACCTGCGGCCAGCGCGCGATCTACGAGCTGGGCCTCACCGGCATCCCGGTGTTCAACGTCAACAACAACTGCTCCACCGGATCGTCGGCGCTCATGCTCGGCGCCCAGGCGGTGGCCGGCGGCCTGGTCGACTGCGTCCTCGTCGTGGGGTTCGAGCAGATGGAGGCCGGCGCGCTGTCGGCCAAGTGGACGGATCGCGCCAACCCGCTGGATCGGTTTGTCGGCGTGATGAACGAGGAGCAGGGCTTTGGACAGGCGCCCCCGGCGGCGCAGATGTTCGGCGGCGCCGGCCGCGAGTACCGCTGGAAGCACGGCACCAAGCGCGAGACCTTCGCCAAGATCTCGGTCAAGGCGCGCCAGCACGCCGCTCGCAATCCGTTCGCGCTGTTTCGGGACGTGCTGTCGGTGGAGGAGGTGATGGCCTCGCCGGAGGTGTTCGATCCGCTGACCCGCTACCAGTGCTGTCCGCCCACCTGCGGCGCAGCGGCGGCGGTGCTCTGCTCCGAGGCGTTCGCGCGCAAGCATGGCATCTCGCACCCGGTGGTGATCGCCGCGCAGGCGATGACCACCGACTACGCCTCGAGCTTCGAGGAGCACTCGATGATCAAGATGGTCGGCTTCGACATGGCCAAGGCGGCGGCGACCAAGGTCTACGAGCAGGCTGGTCTTGGGCCCAAGGACGTGGACGTGGTGGAGCTCCATGATTGCTTCACCGCCAACGAGCTCTTGACCTACGAGGCGCTGGGCCTGTGCGGCGAGGGCGAGGCGGAGAAGTTCATCTGGGACGGCGACAACACCTACGGCGGCCGGTTTGTCACCAACCCGTCAGGTGGCCTGCTCTCCAAGGGCCACCCGCTGGGCGCGACCGGCCTGGCGCAGTGTACCGAGCTGGTCTGGCAGCTCCGCGGGCAGGCCGAGAAGCGGCAGGTCGAGGGCGCCAAGATCGCGCTGCAGCACAACCTTGGCCTCGGCGGCGCCTGCGTGGTCACGCTGTACCGGCGGGACTAAGAAAAGAGCGCGGCAGCTCCCGCGCCCGGCCTTGGCGGCTGCCGCGAGCCAGCCCCGAGGCTGGCCCCGAGCCAGACTTGAGCCCAGACCCGGAGCCCCAGCCGCGAGCCAGACTCGAGCCAGCCCCGAGCCAGACTCGGGACAAAAAAAAGACCCGGCGGATGCCGGGTCTTTTTCTACGTCTTCCGTAGAGCGCGAACTAACGAACGCGAACGTTCTCAGCGCGGGGGCCCTTCGGTCCGCGACCTTCGTTGTAGGACACGTGCTGTCCCTCGCGAAGCTCCTCGAACCGTACGCCCTCGACGGCGGACATGTGGAAGAACAGGTCGGTGCCCGAACCATTCTCGATGAAACCGAAACCCTTGTCAGTCAAACGCTTGATCGTACCTTCAGACATGTCGCCGCTCCTGGTAGCAAAATGATCTAGACGACGAGTCAACAAATCGTCAGCCCACGAGATCGTCCGGATCTCCTGCACTTTGGGCCTCACGCGGCCATATGTCGAGGGAAAGCGCCCAGATTCCAAGGCAATCGTGAGGTGGGAGCCCCAGCCAACCCCCAGCCAACCGGGGATCTCTCTGGTTTCCGGCGCGCGATCTGGGTGGCCGCCGCGTCGCCGCCGCATGCTCCGGCAGGGCAGCGCCGAGGCCACTCTCCGACGGTGATCGGCCTCGGCGCGAGCGGCTGCGCAGCCTAGGCGCGAGCCGCTGCGCGGCCATGGCTTGGGCCTCGAGGCGCCGCGCCGAGAGATCAGCGCGGTCGCCGCTCCAGGTCGTCGAGGTCGGACGCCGCGCTGCGAGCGGTCACGACCGGCGCCTGCCCGATCCAGCGACCCAGCGCCCCGAGCGCCCCGGCGCGGTCGGTGGCGGACAGGAGCGAGATCTTGGCCCGGTGACTGCCGCCGGCCTGCACATAGAGGTGGGAGTCATTGCTGGAGGTCGGGTCAAAGAGGCGCGTCGACCAGGGGTCGTACTCGCCGTAGATGAACAGGAGCTGCTTGCCCTCGGCCTTCACCCACGCCTCGATCTCGGGCATCACGGTGGCGTCGAACGCGGGCGCGGTGCCCGCAGGGAGAAACGTGGCGGCGACGTCGAGCCCGGGGTACCGCAGCAGATCGGTCAGGCCGGTCTCGAGCGGCGACGGGAAGCCGAGCTGCGCCGCGGCCTGATGGTAGTAGGCGCGGTAGCGGACAAGGCTCGCGTCTCCTCCGAGGGTGGCTGGCGACGAGTGAAGCTGGAGGAACGCCAGCAGCGCGGCCGGCGTCGCGCCCTGCGCCGGGATGGCCCCGCAGCCGGCGGTCGGGTCTTGCGGCGAGGTGTACTGCCAGAACGCAAACGGCAGCTCGATCACCGCCATCTCGAAGACCTTGTCCACGGCGAGCTGTGTGTACTGGCCGTCGAGGAGCGGGACGATGGCCTCGCGCTGGGTCAGCATGCGGCGCTGCACGTCGCGCAGGTCGGCCCGGCACGTGGCATAGGCCGCGCCGCCGACGTTGGCCAAGAAATCGAGGTACGCCGGATCTCCAGCGCCGCGGGACGAAGGGGCCACGTAGGCCACGGTGGCGTCGACATCGCAAGGGTAGAACCGCCGGTGATAGACGCTCGTCATCCCGCCCTTGCTGATGCCGGTGTTGACCCAGGCCTTGGGGTAGAGCCAGTGCAGCGCCAGGGCGATGCGGTGGGCGTCGCCCGCGGCCTGCCGGATATCGAGCTTGCTGTAGTCCGCCGGGCTCGGCGTGGACACGTCGAAGAAGCGGTGCTCGTACCAGAGCTCGTTGGCGCCAAACAACGTGGCCACCTCATCGATCCTGCTGCGCTGCGACAGGTCGTAGCCGCTGGTGGCCAGCACCATCGGCCGCTCGGCGGATGCGTGCATCAAGATGAGGCGCTGCTGAAAGGTGCCTGCCTCCGGGCGCGTGTGGTCCACGGGCTGCGTGAAGCTGAGATCGTAGCGAGTGTAGCCGGGCAGCGGCGCGTCGGGGCGGGGCGTGACCGTGAGGCCAGGGATGCAGCGCAGCTTGCCCTCGAGGTCGGTGGCGGCGCAGGCCGGCGGCGGCATCCAGGTCTCAGCGCAGACCGCGGCGGCTGGGGCGTCAGGAGGCGCTGCGTCGGGCGGGCTGTCCGCGGAGCCGCCGCAGGCGGAGCCAAGGGTCAACCCTATCAGGCCAAGCAGGAGCGCTGGAGCCGGGCCCCGCGGGTCACCAGGGAGCACGAAGCGTCGCGAAGACATCCGGCCACTGTACAGCGCGCGGTCAGGCTGCGGCGGTGATCTGGCGCACGGCGTCCGTCGAATGCTGCTCGTTGCCGGAAAACGCCGCCCGCTGGCAAGCTCGCGCACGCCCGCTGGCGTCAGGCGCCGAACCAGCCCTGGCGTTGGGCCTCGTCGAGCCGCGCGAGCAGATAGCTCCAGAGGGCGGGGAACCCGGCCTGCACCTGGGGCGCGACGCGCCGCACCACCTGCTCATGGCTGACCCCGTGGTCGCGCCAGCTCTGGCCGTGGTTGGCGAGGTTCAGCAGCACGGGCATGGCGCGATCTACGGCGTTCGCAAAGCGCGCCTCGGCGGTCTCGCCCTGATCGAACTCGAGCCACAGCTCCATCATCGCCTGTGCGCGCGCCGCCGGCAGGAGGCCGAAGATGCGCGTGACCGCTGCTCGCTCGGCCGCCTTGCGCTCTTCCCAGCCGCCTTCCACGAAGAACAGCGTATCGCCGGTGTCGATCTCCCCCAGGTCATGCACGAGCAGCATGCTGACCACGCGGCTTAGCTCCACCGGCTCCTCGAGGTGGTCAGCCAGCGACATGGCCAGCAGCGAGATCTGCCAGCTATGCTCGGCGGAGTTCTCGAAACGTGCCTGCCCGCGCAGCCGGATCTTCCGCGCGACGTTTTTGAGCTTGTCGATCTCCAGGATGAAATCGACGATGGGCTGCAAGCTGGAGCCAGGCGGACTCATGTGGCGCACGAGCCTACGTCGGTCTGGCGCCGGTGAGAAGCGGTCGCCTGCCAAACCCTGCCTGTTGTCGGTGGCTATCGCACGGCTGCAAGCTGGAACACGCTGGCGGCGAGATCTGGAAGATGGTCAGTGAAGGGACGACACCGGCGCGGAGTTGCTCTTTGTGAGATATCGCGATTGATTGAATATCTCCCCAATCGATTGTTGAACTTGTGGTTGTGTTGGTGCAGCGTGGCGCTGCCGCAAGGCGCTCGCTTGGTCTTGAACACCACCCGTTGGTAGCCCGTTGGTAGGAGGATACGCCGTGCATGGTATTGTCAGGAGCTGGGTTGTTTCTTGTCTCGCCGCGATGTCGCTGGTCGCCTGCGGCTCGGAGGCTCCAGAGGAGCTTCTCGGCGACGAGGTGTCGGAGGCGATCGTCGTGCCACCTCGCGAAGCGCTGGTGCCGATCTGCCCCGAGCCGTTTGCCGCGCTCATTCCAGAGTGCGCGGTGTGCGGCGACGGGGTCTGTCAGTATCCCGAGACCGCCGGGTCGTGCTCGAATGACTGCACGGTGTGTGGAGACGGCCTATGTACCTGGCCGGAGAGTTCGTCGACCTGTCCGCAAGATTGTTATGTCGCGCCGGTCTGTGGGGATGGTGTCTGCAACGGCTCCGAGGCCACCACGACCTGTCCGCAGGATTGCGGCACCCGGTGCGGGGACGGTGTGTGCAACGGGCGCGAGACCGTGTCGAGCTGCGCGCTCGATTGCGCGCTCCCGCAGGACCCGTCCTTCCAGGAGTCGGTGGTGCAGGACGGCGGCACCTGGCAGATCAAGAGCATCCGCGGCAGCGCGCTGGACGAGTCGACCGGTCAGATGAAGTCGTTTGATCAGACGTACTGGGTCATCCATCCCTCGGGCCTCCAGCAGGCGCCGTTGTCTGCCACCATCAAGCAGGAGCTGGCGGACCAGGTCGGCGATCCGAACGCGGTGCTGACGCTCAGCGCGAGCATCATCGCGGGCATCGACACCTCGCTGGCCCAGGGGTACCTGACGCCAGAGCTGGCGGCCATCGCCGAGACCGCGGACGGCGGACCGCTCCCGGTGTCCGGGCCGCTGCCCAAGGGCTTTGGCGGGGAGCTGGGCACGCTTGGCTCCTGCTCGGATCGCATCATCAACAAGGCCAAGAGCTTCAACGTGAACACGCCGCTCTCCTTGTCCACCAACCCCGGCGGCGGCTTCTCTGGAACGCTCTCGGCCACTGGCAGCATCCAGGCCAACGCCACCGGCGAGATGGAGATCGCGCTCAAGCGCGCCAAGGTGCTGTGGTGGTGCATTCCCTATGGCGTGCGTCTCAACTATGCGCGCGCGTTCGGCAACGCCACCGTCGGATACGGCTCGACGATCACGGGGACCATCAACTACTCGAACTCCTGGGCCTGGGAGCTCACCAAGATCCCGCTGTTCTCGTTGAACTTCTGGATCGGTCCGATCCCCGTTCACATCGGCTTCAACCTGCCCATCAACTACGGGCTGGATCTGCAGGCCAGCGCGACCGGCACCGTCACGTACACCGGCTCGCAGAGCGCGGCCGGCAACTTCAACTACTCCTGCACCCTCAGCGGCTGCTCCGGGACCGCGGGCTACACGCAGACCAACCCCGTGTCGCCGCAGATCGGCACGGCCGGCGTGTCCGGCCGGATCTTGCCCAACGTCTGGGTGCAGGTGGCGATTCGCGGCTATCTGTATGATGAGTGGCTGGCCTACGCGCAGATCGGCGTGCGCCCGTACGTCCGCGGCGATCTCTGGGGCTACTACGGCAATGGCTGCGGGGACGCCAACGCGGATGGCCTCTTCGAGACCGTCGACGCGCTCGCGCTGGACCTGGACCTGCAAGTCCACCTCACCGCGCAAGCGCGCGCGTTCGGGGCCACCCCGACGCAGTGGAACGACCTGTGGCACACCCCGCGCTATCACCTGGGGTTCTGGGATCTGATCGGCTCGGAGGCGCTGCAGCCCATGCTCGGCGGTTCCTCGACGGCGACGCCCGGCGTCTCGCAGGCGTACACCGCGAAGATGCGGCCCTGCTATCCATGGACCGACAACGTGAGCTATGGCCTGACCTGGGGCGACTCGACGTCGAGCTCGACGAGCGGCGCGCCACAGTCCTTCGCCAGCGCCAGCCATGCCTGGTCTACCGCGGGCACCAAGGCGGTAGCCCTCACCGCGCAGAGCGACGCGCACGGTCGGAGCTTCAACAAGTCCACGACCCGCAACATCAGCGTCACCGGTGGAACCTGGACCTCGTGGCTCAATCGAGATGTGCCGAGCGGCGCCGGAGACTACGAGACCCGAGCGGATTTCGTGCCTGCGGTGTGCGCGAGCCCCATCAGCATCCAGTGTCAGACCGTAGCCGGCGTGGACTGGACGCAGACCGGCGAGGTCTATAGCTGTACGCCTGCGACAGGTGGCGTGTGCGTGAACGCAAGCCAGCCCGATGGCTCGTGCATGGACTATCGCGTTCGCTTCCTGTGTCCATGAGCTCATCACCTGCTCCTGGCTGATGCCAGGTGCCTCGTGATGCCTGGCTGATGTCTGGCTGATGTCGGGAACGCTCGGCGGGCTTGATACCGTCGAGTCATGAACACAACCACGAACACGATCATTGCAGTCTTGGGTTGCGCTGTCCTGGGTGGCGCTTGTGTCGGCGAGGTCGGAGACCCGGAGCTTGACGAGACCGTCGACAACCTCGTCAAGGCTGGGTTTCCCCGGGCCGACATCCGGATCCACGAGGGCGCAGCGTACGTTGGCAACGACGCGAAGGTGAGCCTCGCGGCCTCGCGGGAGATGATCCGCTCGAGCGTGGCGGCGGGGAGCCGGGAGCAGTACCGGACCAGCAACCTGGTCAGCCGGAACGTGCGCTCGATCTGCATCCGCGGTCACGCCGACGCGCGCTTCGATGGCGCAGCGGTCGGTGTCCTGGCGCAAGGGGCGAACCTGGCCATGGCCAACTACAACGAGCTGAACCTGGTGTTCACCATGCGCTTCGTCGGGGAGGGCCAGAGCACCGCGGGCTGTGACGCGATCATCGAGGCCACGGTGGTCGACGGCTTTGGCGGCGTGGCGGGCTTCCCCGAGAACGGCTTGCCGTTTGGCAACATCGAGATCGGCATCGGCTTGGCGAGCTTCGGCGTGGATGTCGCGGAGCATGTGATCACCCATGAGCTTGGCCACGCGGTGGGGTTTCGCCATTCGGACTTCTATGATCGCTCGATCAGCTGCGGCGGCGCCTCGGTCGATGAAGGGCAGGACGACGTGGGGGCGATCCACATCCCGGGGACGCCGACCGACGCGGAGGCCGGAGGCTCGCTCATGAACTCGTGCTTCCGCGCCCAGGAGACTGGTGAGTTTGCGCAGGGAGACATCGTCGCGCTGCGCCTGGGCTACGGGCTGTGAGGCGCTGCTGGCTCGCGGCGGCGCTGGGGGCGTGGCTTGGTGCGTGCGACCTGGGGCAGCTCGACAGCGGCACGTGCGACCTGCCGCCCCCGGTGAGCCACACCAGGTCGCGCTGCGGCCCCACGCTCGATTTCCAGCGCATCAACTCGTACGCCGGGGAGTTTCCGCGCGTCCAGGTGCGCGAGGAGGCGGTGGTCCTGGTCAACGGCAACTGCACCGGGACGCTGATCGAGAGCGGGACCTCGCTGAACCTGGTGTTGACCGCGGGCCACTGCGTCGCCGCGAACGAGGACGTGCTGGTGGCGTTCAACCACGAGGACTGCGCGGACGGCCCCACGACCACGGTGACTGGCCGGGTCCTTGAGCGCTCGCTCGCGCCCGACTACGCGCTGGTGACCTTCGACGGCAAGGCCGGGGTCCTGCCCACGCCGCTGAGCCGGTTGATGACCAGCGAGCTGGCGATCATCCAGCATCCCCAGGGGCTGCCCAAGGTGATCGCGGAGGGCCGCTTCTTGCAGGTCCAGCAGGGCGAGCTGCGCTACGTGGACCTGGACACGCTCGTCGGTGGCTCTGGAGGCGGCGTGCTCAACACCGAGGGCCAGCTCGTGGGCGTTCACACCAACGGCGATTGCGGCGAGCAGGGGGGCTACAACGCCGGCTGGACCGCCGAGGAGATCGTCCGCGTGTCTCCGCTCCTGGCCGACAGCGTCTTCGCGCTGCCCTGAGCGTCCGCGCGCCGGACGCTCTGGCGGCTACGGCGTGCGCGCGCAGCGAAACCCAACGCCCTCGAACTTCTGGCTAGCTGCCTGCGCCAGACAGAAGCCGGCGGCCAGCGTCTTGTCCACGCGGTTGACGCTGCCGGCCTGGCAGCTCGTCTGGCCGCCGCAGACGAAGCGCTGCTCGGCGCCGGCCGCAGGCCCGGTGGCGGTCCACTCGGCCAGGTTGCCGGACAGATCGTGGACGCGCTCGGGGCTGTCGCCGTAGGGGCACGAGCCGACCGGGCAGGTGACCGGCGCGCGGTGGTAGTCGGGGTTCTTGTTGGCGCGCGAGCACACGCGGCGCGGCAGCTCGTCGTCGCCCCAGGGGTAGGGGGTGCCGGCGCTGCCCCCGCGCTGGGCCCACTCGAACTCCTCGGCGGTGGGCAGCCGGGCGTCGCGCCACGCGCAGTACGCGGCGGCCTGGCGCTGGTCCACGCAGTTGATCGGGTGTTGCCCTCGCTTGACCTCCGGCGGATCTCCGCTGGCGCCCCAGTTGCACGCCTCACCGGCCTCGGGATCGGGCTCGGTACACTTGCCGGCGTCCACGCACGCCTGATACGCGGCCACCGTGACCTCGGTGAGGTCCAGGCAGAACCCGGTGATCGTGGCAGCGCCGCCTCGCTTGGAGGCAAAGCTGCCCGCGGCCAGCGTCGCCATGGTGTCGCCACAGCTCGCCGCGGCCTTCGGCGTCGGCGCCGCGGCCGCTGCTACCGTCGCCGCGGGCGTGGCGGCAGGCGTCGGCGCGGCAGGCGTCGGCGCAGCGGCGGTCGCGGCCGGCTCCGTGGGCGGGGCTGCTGGCGTCGCCGTGGGCAGCTCGCCTTGCGCCTTGGCAGGCTCTCGCCGGCAGGCGGCAGCGGCGACCGCCAGCGCGAGCAGCGCGAGCAGCGCGGGGCGGAGGTGCGAGGCCACCTTCGAGCGGAAACCGGAGGATGTGGAGGAGGTCATGAGATCACCGCGGGCGAGGGAGGATGCGCATGGATGCGCCTTGGGGAGCCCTTGGCGCGCGCGGACAGGTTATCCGTCGGTCCCGTCGTCGCCATCAAGCTCCTTGCCGGTCTCTTCGATGTGCCAGTTCTCTTGCAGGTTGGCGTCCGACACCAGGGTCTTGTGCAGCGGACGGTGCAGGCCAAACTGCTTGTAGATGTCCTCCCACGCCCAGACGTCGGTGTCACCGGTGGACGCATCCTTGCCGGGCTTGCGCCAGGGGATGGTCACGTCCACCGCGCGCCCGGTGCAGTGACGCGAGACGCCGGGCTTGCTGCTCAGCGGCAGCGGCAGGCGCTTCTCGTCGTTGTACTCGTAGCCCGCGGCGGCGATCTTGTTGCTCGACCGGATCGCGTAGGCGTTGGCCTTGGCCTCGGTCTCGCCCCAGCCCTCCTGGTACCAGGTGGTGCCGTCTTCGTCCTTGCCGCCCGGGAGCTTCTTGAGCGCGTCGAGCGTGATGATGGTGCCCCAGCGGTACTGGATGTTCCAGGACACGCACATCTTGTGCGCCGTCTTGGGGCCGCGCACGCCGTCGCCGATGATGATGTCGCCGGTGACCATGTCGTTCTCGATGGCCCACTGCATCAGCCGCTGCACCTTGGCCATCAGCGTGCTCTGCAGGGCCTTGCCCTCGAGGCTTGGCTGGAAGTAGTTGCTGAACTGCCACTTGAACGAGCTCTGGCCAGCGTTGCGGCCGGCCGGCAGGCCCGCTCGCAGCGTGTCCGCCTTGGTCTTGTCGTCGGCGTCGGTGGCCTCGTTGCCGAGGCCGACGTTGGCGCCGGTGCCGCCCAGGTTGGAGAACGCGGTCCAGATCTGATCGGCCTCCGCGATCTGCGGCTCGGCGCCAGCGGCGGTGACGATCTGCACGTAGGTGCGCTCGGCCTTGACCACGAAGACCTTGGTGCCCTTGGCGACGGTCTTGCCGTTGGCCACCAGCTTGGCGTCTCGCAGCTTGGCGTTGCCGTCCACCACCTCGAACGAGTCGCGAAACAAGAGGTTGCCCGTGGGGGCGGTGGCGATGGTGGCGCCGGTGCCCGCGGTGGCGCCGGCGCCTGCACCGGAGCCGGTGGTCTTGGACTCGGTGCCGGTGGTGGCGCCGGAGCCGGTGGTCCTGGACTCGGTGCCGGTGGTGGCGCCGGAGCCCACCCCGGTGGCCGCGCCGCCCGCGCCGCCTGCGCCAGCCGCGCCGCCTGCGCCAGCCGCGCCGCCTGCGCCAGCCGGCTCGCCCTCGGCCTGGAGCTGCTCGTCCGCCGAGCCCTCGAAGAACGACTTCACCACGTCGACGAGCTGGGCCGCCGCGCTCCACGCCTGGTCGAGCCAGCTTGGCTCTTGCGCTGCAGGCGCGCTGCTCGGCGACGGCGGCGCCGCCGCCGGCTTGGCTGCCGGGGCAGGCGCCGGCTGGAACGTCACGTACTCGGTCCTGGTGGTGACGTAGGCGGTGCCGCCAGCGTGCTCGACCTGGTACCACGAGCCCGTGTTGGCGACGACCTTGAACGTCGTGCCAGCCTTGGCGACCTCGAGGATCTTGCCGTTCATCGACGCCTTGTCTCGGACGTTGACGTTGGCCTTGAGCGTGGCAGTGCCGTTGACCACGGTGCCCGCCGCCGCTGCGCCGCCAGCGGCTCCAGCGGTGCCTGCGGTCGCGGTGGTCGCGCTCGACGTGGTCGCGGTGGTCGTGGTCGCGGTGGTTGCGGTGGTCGTCGCGCCGCTCGTCGTCGAGGCCCCGCTCGAGCCGGTGCCCGCGCCCGCCGCCGTGGTCGCCTCCGCGTCCGGCTTGGTGGCGCCGCCGCGCTGAGACGCGGTCACCGCGTCGGCCATGTACTTCTTGCGGCGCTCGAAGCGGTCCGGCGGCACCGACTTCCATTTCTCGCGGTCTGCCATCAAGGCCGCCATGCCGGCCAGATCGTTGGCGATGGCCAGCGGCTGCACGTGGACCCGCGATGCTGGCGTGTAGTCGCCGCGGTAGCGCAGGTCCACCAGGATGTCTTTGATCGCGGGGTGCAAGGCCTCGAGGTCGAGCTGAAACTCCGCGCCATCCGTGCCGGCTTCCTTGCCCTTGGTCTTGGCGTAGTTGCCGGAGATGCGCTTGACGTCCTGCAGGTGCTCGGCGTAGGTGGTCTCGAACAGCGCCTCTTGCTGCTCGGCGGTGATCTCCGGCAAGCCGCTGCGGTTGGCGCCAAGCCACGTCTTGGCCTCTGCGCCTTTCTTCCCCGCGGCCGCCGCGAACTTCGCCGCGTCTGCCTCGGAGATCCCAGCCGCGGTCAGGTCGCCGATGATGTCGTCTTGCTTGTGCTGTCCCAGATCGTAGCCGCGCCCGATGGTGACGCCCGAGACCCCGCCCGGCCAGTGCGCAGTGCGCGTGTGGAACTTCCCGCCCTCCGTCCCCTCCGCGTCGAACGTGAGCTGACCCTGGTTGACCTTGAACGGGTCATTCGCCGCCCCCGCGCCCTGCCCAAGCCCCATCGCCGAGGACAGCTCCGGCGTCATCGCCCAGTCGTCCGCGTGCAGCGCCTCCCCGCCAGCGCCCCCCGCGCCTCCGCTCGTGCTCTCTCCGCCAGCAGGCCCTGTGCCGCTCAGCGTCTGCTTCCCCGCCGCAGGCCTCCCCGCCCCCACGTCGCTTGACTGATCGGTGGCCGGCTTTCGCGTGTCATAGGCACTCGAGGTGTTGGACATACCGTCCTCTCTCTTCTTGCGCTGACGGTGAAGTGGTGACCGCTCGCCCCTGGTCAGCCCACCTGACTATTTCGCAGCGCCCCCCCAAAAGCTACCCCATCCACGCCGCGTCATTTCGTCTCGGGCCCCTGTGCGAAAAACGGACACCAGGACAACCGCTGAAATACAGGAATTCTCTCGCCCCACCGTACGCGCCCGGGTCTCTCACTTCTTGCCCCAACATCTGGGACTCTGCGTTCTGGGGTTCTCTGTCCGCCGCGGGGCTGTGCGGCGGTGTGGTAAGGCGCGCCGACCCACCAGGAATGCCTGTCTCGCTCTGGCCGTCCTGCGCCTTGCCAAGGGCTGTGGTCAACCGCGCCGCTGGCGCGCATCGCGGCTGCCTTCTCTCGACCGGCGCGGTTGTCCATAGCCCGCCACCGTCCACAGCCCCTCTCTGGTTCTGGTACCAAAACAAAAGATCCGGGTCTCTGGGTTCTGGGTCTCTTGGTCAGTCGTAGGGGCTGTGCGGCGGTGTGGTAAGGCGCGCCGACCCACCAGGAATGCCTGTCTCGCTCTGGCCGTCCTGCGCCTTGCCAAGGGCTGTGGTCAACCGCGCCGCTGGCGCGCATCGCGGCTGCCCTCGCTCGACGGGCGCGGTTGTCCATAGCCCGCCACCGTCCACAGCCCCGCCCACGCCGCTCACATACGCACTCTCTCACTTCCAACTCGCCGCCATGATCGTATATATGAATCATATTCACACTGCATATGATCTTGTCACTTCACTTCATGATTGCTAATCTCTGCCGGGAATCAATGGCCCCTTCGCAGCACCAGCGCAGCCGCGCATCGCGGCAGCTCACGCTCGACGACGCGCGTAAGCCCTCCGGCCGCGGCGGCTGGCGCCCCGGGGCTGGCCGGCCGCGCGGTCGCAAGACGGTGAGCCATGACGCCCGCGAGCCCTTCGCCGCGCGCCACCCGCTGCACGTCACGCTGCGTATCAAGGCGGGCGTGCAGAGCCTGCGCCGCGGCAAGGTGTGCGCCGCCGTCCGCGCCGCGCTCACCGCGGGCGGCCACAAGGCCACGTTCCGCGTCGTCGAGTTCAACGTGCTGCGCAATCACCTGCACCTCCTCGTCGAGGCGGAGGGGCCCGCCGCCCTCGCTCGTGGCATGCAGGGCCTCTCCGTCCGGCTCGCGCGCCGGATCAACCGACTTCTTGGCCGCACCGGCTCGCTGTTTGCCGTTCGCTATCACGCCCGCGCCCTGCGCACCCCGCGCGAGGTGCGCAATGCCCTCCGCTACGTCCTGCTCAACGCTCGCCACCACGCCGCCCAGCACGGCCGCCAGCTCGCCCGCGACTGGATCGATCCGTACTCCAGCGCGCCCTGGTTCGACGGGTTCCACATCAGCCCGCGCTCGCGCAGGCTGATGTGCGGGCAAGACTGGCTCACCTCCCTGCAGCGTCAGCCGCGCCCCACCGCCGCCCCGCGCACCTGGCTCTTGGCCACCGGCTGGCGCCGCCACGGCCTGCTCTTGCCCACCGAGGTCCCCGGCCGCGCGCGCTGACCTGCTGCATCGTCGCGCCGGAGAGCCCGACATCGCCGAGGCGGCGCGCCCCAAGGAGTACGAGACGGCGAGGCTGTTCTTTGCCGCGCTAGCCGACGCCCTGGCGTTGCCTCGCGCTTCGTTCGTGTTTCTCCTTGGCAACCATGACGTGTCATGGACCAGCTGCGAGCGGGTGGAAGGCGCGCTGCGGGACGAGGAGTTTCTGGGCGAAGAGCTGCGCGACCGGCTCGACGCCGCCAAGCTCGAGCGCTTCGACGCCATGGTGCATCACTTCTACGCCGACTACGCGCCCACCGAGCCGCTGGCGGTGTGGCCACTTCGGCCCGGTGGCCAGGGCCCGGCGCGGCCGCCCGAGGCTGGCGCGGTCACCGCGCTGGCGCGCGGCGCCTACGTGCATGACTTCCCGGCGCTGCAGCTCTCGGTGGCGGCGCTCAACTCGTGCGAGCTGGAGTCGCACCGGCCAGAAGATCACCGCGGCATGGTGAGCGGGGCGCAGGCGCAGGCCGTGCTCGATCACTGGCGCAGCGCGCCGCCGGATCGGCTCCGGCTCCTGGCCGTGCATCACAACCCGGTGCCCTCTCCGCCGGACGTGGTGAAGGAGTGGGCGGAGTGGCTGCGTCAGCAAACGGAGCCAGGCCTTTTCGAGATCTTCGCCGCGGACGTGGCGGGCTTCGAGGGCACGGATCGCCTGCAGGCGCTGGTCAGCGACGCGCAGGTGTCCCTGGTGTTTCATGGCCACCATCACGTCGCGGATGCCGTTCAGGCCTGGGCCTGGCGAGGTCAGGGCGCCAGCGGGGATGCACGCGTGATCTCTGCCGGCAGCTGGGGCCTGGCTGCCCAGAAGCTGCCTCGCGACCAGCCGGTGGTGATGCAACTGGTCCGCGTCACCGAGGCCCAGGTGCAGCCTGTGCTCCTGCGTTACGAACCCCGCGCGCGCAGCGACGGGCACATCGAGCCCGGAGCCTTCGTGCTCGACGAGGCGACGCGCAGGCTTGCCCCGCTGCAGTTGTCCATCCCGGAGGCGTCGCGGCTCGTTGCCGGGGCAGGGGCGACCGCGGGCACCTCGGCCCCAGGCGGTGCTGTCGCCCCGGCGGCGGCGCGGGGAGGGCTGGCGCGGTGGGCGCGTATCGCCGCAGCAAGGCCAACGCGTTCACGCGCTGGGACATGCGCGTGATGGGTGTGGCCGGCGGCGGAGCCAGGGCCCGGCCGAGCGAGGTCGACCTGGAGGACATGTACGTGCCGCTTCGCTTTGCGAAGACCAGCACGCGGGCGGTGATCGGGGGGCGAGTCGCCGCGGACATCTGACTTGGGGGCGTGCTTTCGGTCAAGTCGTTGCTGGCGTTGGAATCCCCCGTGGTGTTGCTGGGCAACGCTGGCACCGGCAAGACCACCTGGATGCGGTGGACCTTCCGCCAGCTCCTGCGCAGGGACGCAGCAGTGCCGTTCTTTTTCGAACTGCGGGCCATCGCCAAGGACTGGGGAGATCGCGAGCCCGAGCGGCGCACCTTCCTGGCGCTGCTGGAAGAGGAGATCGCGCGCAGTGGTGCAGGTGAGCCCCGCGCTGCAGTGCGCGCCCTGCTTCAGGACGAGAGCGGGCCGCGTCCGGTGGTGCTGGTGGATGGCTGGGACGAGCTGGGCGAGCTAGGAGAGGAGCTGCGAGCGCGCCTGACCGAGCTGCACGCCGCTTGGCCGCGCGCGCAGGTGCTGGTGTCCAGCCGGCCATACGGCGAGCACCGGCCGGCTGGCTGCGAGGGCTTCGCGACGCTGGAGATCCAGCCGCTGCACGATGATCAGATGCGCGCGCTCGTGCAGCGCTTTCATCGCCGGGTGTACGGGCAAGAGGAGGATGCGGCGAACTGGCCCCTGGAGCGCGGCCGTGCCGGGCCGCGCTCCCGCCCGCACCGCCCTGGCTCACCATGATCTGCTGCTAGCCGGGCAGCCGCTGCCGGACCGCGGCACCGGCTGTACTCGCGTGCATCGAGGGTTGCTGCATGCCGGACGGATCTGCGTGAGCAGGTGGCCAGCCTTTGTCCAGTGGGAGGGTGGGTGGCAGTGGCGTACCGCATGCAACACGAGGGCGCCAACGCACTGGGGCGGGCGCCGCTGGTGCGCGCCTGGCGCGAGGCAGCGCGCCTCTTGCCTGTGGGCTGGACTTTGGAGCAGCGCGAGGGCTTCCTGATCTGGCTGGTGAACAGCGCCGGGGTGCTGGTGGATCGCAGCGACGGCTCGGTGAGCTTTGCGCACCTGAGCTTCCAGGAACACCTGGCCGCCGATCACCTGTTCCGCACCACCGAGGGTGAAGCACGGCTGACGCAGATGCGCGAGCTGGGGGCCTCGACGGGCTGGTGGGAGAGCTTGCGGCAGTGGGCTGCGCTCCTGGCGGATCAGAACCCGGAGTGGCTGCGTCCGGTGCTGGCGGGCCTGCAGGACTCGGAGCTACGGTGGTTGGCCGGTTCGATCTTGGCCGATGGGGCTGGCGGTGATGTGGATCTGGAGCGGTGGGCTGGTCAACTCGACGGTCGAGCAGTGCGCCAGGCGAACGAGGCCACCCGCTGCGGCGCGGCCTGGCGTGCCAGCCGGCAGGACCCGCGCCGCGCTGCGTTGGCGCAGATGCTGTCGCAGCGCCTGGCGGCGGAGCAGTGGTTGGGCGCGACGGCGCTCCTCGAATGGGCGCAATCTGCCGGTATCGAGCTTGCGTTGCCAGACCAGCTGTCGTGGGTGGAGGCGCCAACCGCTAGTGCACTTGCGCTGGCGCGGTCGCGCGCGCTGGCCGGCGCGAGCTGGATGATGCCGGGGCACGGCGAGGTGGTCCTGCTCCGGCTGTGGCCGTCGTGGCGGGCCAGGATGGCGCTGTTCCTGCAAAGCTGGCAGGAGCTGGGTGGGAGCCGAGAGGGATTGGTGCGGCTCGCGCAGTCGCTGTGGTCGCGGTCCGAACCGGACCCGGAGGTGAAGGGTCTTGGGCGGGATTTTGGGCGGGATTTTGGCCGGGCTTTTGTGCGAGATTTCGGGCGAGATTTCGGGCGAGATTTCGGGCGAGATTTCGGGCGAGATTTCGGGCGTGATTTCGGGCGTGATTTCGGGCGAGATTTTGGGCGGGACTTTTGGCGGGACTTTGGGCTGTATTTTGGGCGAGATTTTGGGCGAGATTTTGGGCGGGGCTTTGGGCGAGATTTTGGGCTGTATTTTGTGCGGGATTTTGTGCGGGATTTTGGGCTGTATTTTGTGCGGGATTTTGGGTGGGATCTTGTGCGGGATTTTGTGCGGGATTTTGTGCGGGATTTTGGGCGGGGTTCCGCGGTTGACAGGGGGCTGAAGGCTTGGCGGCTCGATGAAGCTCTGGCCGCCGACCCTCACACACGCGACTTCGTGGCCGTCGAGCTAGCTTCTGTCTTCGGCCGTGCCGGCGTGCGTGCGGTGCTGGGCAGCGACGCCATGAAGTCCGCCGAGCCCGGACTAATGTCTCTCTTCCACCGCGCCTGCCGCGCATCCCTCCGCCCCGACGACCCCGCCGCCGCCGCTGCGCTCACTCACGCGCTGCAAGAGCACCCCGGCGACGAGCCCCTCTGGCCCGCGCTGGCCCGCCACGTCGCGCGCCGCTCCACCGCCGAGGATCGCGCGCTGCTGGAGTCGCTGGCGCGCCACCCCGAGCAGCGAGAGGGCGTGCTGTCGTGGGGCCTGCAGTACTGGGTGCGCGGGGACCTGGTGATGGAGGACGGATCGCAGCTGACGCTGGACGACCTGGCCGACGAGCTGGGCTTGCCGCGGCTGCCACTGCTGGAAGACCAGCCGCCCGAGCTGGAGCTCGACGCCGCTTCGTGAACGACCCGATCCGCGCTGCCCGGCGCTCCGCTGGATGCGGAACGCTCAGCTTCCCGGGGCCGCGATCGCCGCGGTGAGGCGGCCGGCGATCGCCCGCGTCTTGTGGTTCAAGCGAGCCCGCAGGCTCCGACGATAGGACCCCGCAGGACGATGGAGGCCCCGGCCGTGGCGCCTGCAGCCACCTGACAAAAATTGAAAATGGATGTCAAAAACTATTCGGCCGGGGTTGAATTGAAAATGTAATTCGTTTGTATTGGGGCCGTGCTTCGCTCCGGTCTACGCCGTTGTTCCTGCGCCTTCGTGTGCGCGCTCGCGTGCGCGCTCTGGCTCCTGTGCGCGCTGGCCGCGTCGGCCCGCGCCGACGGCATGGGCCCGCATCCGTGGAAGCTGGAGCTCGGCGGCTACGCCGAGTTTGGGCTTGGCTACTACACGTACGGCGAGGACCGCACGCGGCAGGGTGGGGCGCTGCGCGATCGGCGGCTCGAGCTGGACCTGACGCGCTTCGTGGCCGCGCTGGAGGGCACGATGCCCGGCGGCTTCGAGTTCGAGGCCGAGCTGGAGCTCGAGCACGGCGGCGTGGGGGTGGCCAAGGAGGTGGAGTACGAGGAGTTCGGCGAGCTGGAGACCGAGGTGGAGAAGGGCGGCGAGGTGCAGCTCGAGGAGCTGTACTTGAAGCGCAGCTTCGGCCGGTACCAGCTCGCCGCGGGTCGCTTCTACGTGGCGATGGGCCATCTGCACTCGCGCTATCGGCCCACGGACTACCTCGGCGCGCAGCGCTCGGAGGCCGAGACGGCGATCTTCCCCGGGCAGTGGGACGAGATGGGGCTGTCCTTCACCGCGCGCTGGCCCGCGCTGACGATGACCGCGCAGGTGGTCAACGGCCTCGACTCCACCGGCTTCTCCTCGGCGGCGTGGGTGGCCTCCGGACACCAGGGGCGCTTCGAGAAGATCCGCGCTCGCGATCTGGCGGCGGTGGCGCGGGTGGAGCTGGAGCTGCGAGGCGTCACCCTGGGCCTCTCCGGCTACGTCGGCGGCGCCAACCGCAACCGGCCGCAGGCGGACCTGGTGAAAGAGTGCGGAGGCACAGACGACGGCGCGGCGAGCGACGTGGCGCCCTGCGGCTACGTGCGCTCCGTGGTGGCCATCGGCGCGGTCGACGCGCGCTGGCGCTGGCACGGCTTGCGCGGCCAGGCGCTGGGCGTCCTGGGCTCGCTGTCCAACGCCGCGGCCATCTCGCGCCGCAATGACCGGCTGTCCAACGAGCTCGGCGTGGACCGGACACCGGTGGCAGATCACGCGCTGGCGCTGGCCGCCGAGGCTGGCTACGACGTGGCGCCGCTGCTTGGCACCTGCGGCGCGATCGAGCCGTTCGTGCGCCTCGACTACTACGACACCATGTTCGAGCCGCGCGCCGACCTGTTCGACAACCCGCGCTTCGCGCGCACGGTGCTGGGCGCCGGCGTGGCGTACACGTACGAGCGCGCGTGGGTGGGCAAGCTCGAGCTGCGCCGCCGCAGCTTCGCCACCTCGGCGCTGCGGCTCGAGCACGAGGTGCAGGCTTCGCTTGGCTTCGTGTACTGACCTCTTCCAGCGCGCGCCGGCGCAGGTGCGCCGCCGCTGCCTTCTCCGCGCTCGCCTCTTCCCTTGGTCCTTCTCTCAGGAGCTCTTCATGCGCAAGTCCATCTTCCTCCCCCTCTGCGCCGTCACCTTGGCGCTGTCCGCCTGCAGCGACGACGACAGCGCCGGCGCCGCGTTCGACGATCGCGAGATCATCACCGACTACGCCGACCGCGTGGTCATCCCCACCTACCAGCTCCTGGCGCAGCGCGCGCAGGCGCTCGACGCTGCGATCGCCGCGCTGGCCGCGACGCCGAGCCAGGCCAGCTTGACCGCGGCGCGCCAGGCCTGGGTGGCCACCCGGGTGCCCTGGGAGCAGAGCGAGGCGCACCTGTTTGGTCCGGTGTCGGCCAGCGGCTACGACCCGGCGATGGATAGCTGGCCGGTCAACCGCACGGATCTGGACGCCGTGCTGGCCTCTGGCAACGCGCTCACCCAGGCCTACGTGAGCGCGCTGCCCGAGGAGCAGAAGGGCTTTCATACGCTGGAATACTTGCTGTGGGGGGAGAGCAGCGACAAGCCCGCCGCGGCGCTGACCGCGCGCGAGCTCGCGTACGCGCGCGCGCTGGCCGCCGAGCTGGTGACGGTGACCGGCGAGCTGGCCACGAGCTGGACCGCCGGCGTGCGCGGCGCGACGCCGTACCGCACGGTGTTCGTGGACGCGGGGCTCGCCGGCAACACGGCGTATCCTTCGCAGGGCGCCGCGGCGCAGGAGATCCTGGGCGGCATGAGCGGCATCTGCGACGAGGTCGCCAACGGCAAGATCGCCGATCCGTACGACGCGCATGATCCGCAGAAGGTGGAGAGCCAGTTCAGCTACAACTCGCTCTCCGACTTCGCCGACAACCTGCGCGGCGTCCTCAACGCCTACACCGGCGACGCGCAGGCCGCGGGCACCACCGGGCGCGGGCTGGCGGACTTCGTGGCCGCGCGCGCGCCGGAGCTGGACGCTCGACTGCGCGCCGAGCTCCAGGCGGCGATCGACGCGATCGGCGCGATCCCGGCGCCGTTTCGCACCGCGATCACCACGCCGTCTTCGTACCCGGCCATCGAGGCGGCGCAGGCGGCGATCCGCGAGGTGCAGGAGACCATCGACGGCGAGCTGACCCGGGTCGTGCTGCAGTGAGCCGGCGGCGGTTGGCGCTCGGCTGCGTGCGCTCACGGCGCTCACGTCGCCAACGTCGTCGCCCACGTCACGTCGCTCACGTCGCCTCGGCGCGGCGGCGCTGGCGCTGGGCGCGCTGGCGCTGGGCTGCGGCGACGACGCGGCGCGCGAGCTCCGTCCGGGCGGCGACACCACCGTCTGGGATCGCACCTCCAACGCCTACTCGCTGCCGGCGCCGGGGCTGACCGCCGCCGAGCTGGAGCTGCACCTGGTGGGCGACGCCGCGTTCGAGGCCGCGTTCGTCACCGCGCCGGCGCCGGTGAACCCGGGGCTGGGGCCGCTGTACAACCACACCTCGTGCGTGGGCTGTCACCTGCGCGACGGGCGCGGGCTGCCGCTCCTGGGGCAGGGGCCCACCTCGCAGGCGCTGGTGCGGGTGAGCTTGCCGACGGGCACGCCGGAGGTGCCAGGCGGCGCGGTGGCCGTGCCGGGCCTGGGCACGCAGCTCCAGGATCACGCGATCTTCGGCGTCGAGCCGGAGGTGCGCGTGATGCTCGAGTTCGTCGAGCAGGAGGGCCGCTACGGCGACGGCCTGGCGTACTCGCTGCGCCGGCCGCGGCTGACGCTGGTGCATGCCCGCGGCGCGCGCGCCGGGCAGCCGCTGGCCGCCGAGATCCTGACCTCGCTGCGCGTCGCGCCGCCGATGGTCGGGCGCGGGCTGCTCGAGGCGGTGCCGGCGGCGGCGCTGGAGGCGCTGGAGGATCCCCACGACGCCGACGGCGATGGCCTGGCGGGTCGGCTCAACACGCCGTGGGACGTGGCGCGGCACCAGGCGGCCGCGGGCCGCTTTGGCCACAAGGGCAACACGCCGGGCCTGCGGCAGCAGGTGGCGGCCGCGTACGCCAACGACATGGGCGTCTCCAGCCCCATGTTCCCCGACGCGGATGGGCGCAGCGAGCTCGACGACGCCACGGTGGACGCGGTGACGCTGTACTCCGCCACGCTGGGCGTGCCGGCGCGCGGCCCATCGTCGCCCGCGGCGGAGCGGGGAGAGGCGCTGTTCGCGCAGCTAGGTTGCGCCGGCTGCCACGTGCCGCAGCTACAGACCGGGGAGCATCCGGTCGCCGCGCTGGCGCACCAGGAGATCTGGCCGTACTCCGATCTGCTGCTGCACGACCTGGGCGACGAGCTGGCGGATGGCCGACCGGACTTCGCCGCCAGCGGGCGGCACTGGCGGACCGCGCCGCTGTGGGGCGTGGGCCTGGCGCAGACGGTCACGCCCGGCGCGGGCTTCCTGCACGACGGGCGCGCGCGCACGCTGGCGGAGGCCATCTTGTGGCACGGCGGCGAGGCCGAGCGCGCCCGCGAGGCCTTCCGTCTGGCGCCGCGCGTCGATCGCGAGGCGCTGCTGGCCTTCCTCGGCCGCCTGTGACCGGTGCGCGGTCGCTGCGCGGCCGGTGTGCTGTCTGCTCGCTGTCGGTGCGCGCGGTCGTCGCGCGGTCGGCGCGCGGTCGGTGCGCGGTCGGTGCGCGGTCGGTGCGCGGTCGTCGCGCTGTCGTCGCGCGGTCGTCGCGCGGTCGTCGCGCGGTCGTCGCGCTGTCGTCGTTAGCGCCGGGTCGCGGCGTGCCAGGCGGCGACCTCGTCGTCGCCGAGCGCGCGGCTCCACAGGACGACATCATCGATGCGGCCACGGAAGTACTGGTCTGGGGCCGCCTCGTCGGGCAGGTATCCGATGGTCAGCGGCGCGTCGAAGTCGGCAGGGATCTGAGAGCTGGATTCGGACCATTGGCCGGTGGTCTCGCCGTCCTGGTAGGTGTGGACCCGCTTGGGCTTGGGCGCGCTGCCGTCGTACACCAGCGTCAGGTGGGTCCAGCGATCCGGCAGTACAGCGGTCGGGACCTCGATGCGATCGTTTTGCGAGTCGATGTCGCTCGACAGGTGCGCGTTGCGCGAGAGGAACAGGGAGTACGCGGCCTTCGCGCCAGTGGCTGCTCGCTTGGCCACCAGCCCCGCAGGCGGCGTCCCCACCGGTGCCAGGGGCCGGACCCAGGCCGAGACCGTGACGCCGCGCCCGCCGCGCAGGCGCGCGGAGTCAGCGACCATGACGTAGCCTTGTCCGTAGAAGAACCCGACCCGCCCACGTTCAGCGTCGAGCTCGGTCGTCACCTCGCCGATGGCGAGCCCTCGGTCGTCCTGACCGCAGGCGTCCAGCACGTCTGGCGCCGTGTCGCTCCACCTCGGCTCCTCCATGCGCAGGTGCAGCTCGCAGCCGACCAAGGCCGAGGCAACGTCGGGCGGAGTTGCGTCAGGTTGCGCGTCGAAGTTGGCCCTGCAACCGGCAGCGAGGAGCAGCGCGGTCACCAAGGCCGCGTTGGCTTGTGACCCAAGGGAGCAGGTGGGGGCGACACGAGTCATATTCTCCGATCAGTGGAGAACTCCTCGGCGCAGGTTGCGAACATCTCGCCGGTGGGGCTCCTTACCGGTGAGATTTCGTTCGCCGCTTGGGCCCTTTGGCCCTACGGCTTGGGCGTCTCGACGGGGGCGGGCGCCGCCGCGGGGGCGTCTGCCGCCGGGGCCGCCGGCGCGCCTGCTGCGGCCGGCGCGTCCGCCTTGGCCTTCTGCGCCTTCTGGAACTGCTCCCAGCGCGGCGCGCGCTCCCCTAGCACCGTGGTGCTCTGCACCGCCTGCGGCACCAGGTTGTCGAGCTTGCCGAAGTACCAGCTCACCGGGATGGCCAGCAGCAACGCCAGCGCCAGGTACAGCTTCCACGGCGAGCGCTTGTCGGCGAACGGATCCTGCAACGAGCGGCTCGAGCCCGAGGGCAGCTCGGCCAGCGACGTCATGGCGGCGCCAAAGCTCACGTTGATGCGCGCGCTGCCGTTGACCGCCCAGTTGTTGGCGTCGAGGATGGGCCCAAGGTTGCGCTTGCGCAGCTTGAGCCAGGCGATGGCCATGGATGGGCCGCTGATCGCCAGGAGCAGGCCAAGGATGCCCAGCGGCAGCCACTTGCCCAGGCCCAGCACGGTGCCGAAGATGCCGCCCAGCATGGCGCCGATGCCGCCGATGGCCACGCCGATGGCGGCCACGGTGCCGACGTCGATCTTCTTGGGCTCGGCCTTGGGCTCCGGCGGCTTGGTGGCGTCCACGTTGGCGATGGCGGTGCCGGCCGAGCTCATCTTGGCGTCGGACGCGGCCTGGGCGGCCTCGGCGCGCTTGCCGACCATCTCCTCCACCGTTCGGATGAGCTTCTTGTAGGGCGACCAGAACGCCTCGCGCACGCTGATCGGGTTGGACACGACCTTGGTGACCGTGGCGTCCCAGTCCTGGCCCTGGCGATCGTAGAAGATGCCGTTGCGACCGACGAAGACGTTGTCGCTGTCGCCGTTGGTGAGCGCGCACGCGATGTGCTTGGTCTCGCCGCCGCGGGTGATCGAGCAGTACGCCAGGTAGGCCCCGGCGGCGCCGGCCAGGGCGCCGTGCTTGGCCTCGTCGGCCACCCACACGCACAGGCGGGCGGCGCGGGCGTCGAAGTACAGCGTGCCGGCCTGGAACACCGCGTCTTGCTTGCCGTAGAAGTCCGAGAAGTTGACGAAGTTGCGCAGGATGCGCCCGAAGTCGCGCTGCAGGCGCACCGCCTTCTCCACCGACGCGATCTCCGCGTAGTCGCCGGCGAGCGCGGCGTCCGAGGCGATCAGCTCGTCGAGCTGCTTGCGCAGGTCGCCGGACGCGAGCTTGCCGATCCACGCCGCGTCCAGGCCGCCCACCGCGGTGGCGGGCTTGGCGGCGAGCCAGGCCTGGTACGCGCCGAGCTTGGCGGTGACCTCCGCCAGCTCCGGCGCCGACAGCGAATCGCGCGCGCCGAGGATGGGCTTGACCGCGGCCTCCACGAAGGTGGCGAGCTTGGCGGCCCACGCCGGGTTCACGCCGGTGGTCAGCGGCAGGCGGCCCTTGGCGTCGATCGCGGCCAGCGGCAGCCGGGCGATCTCCGCGGCCTCCATGCTGAGCTGAGGAGGCGCCATCGCCTGGTAGTCAGCGTCCTGTCCGGCGAGCGCGGCGGTGGCGCGGCCATCGTAGGCGGCCAGGCGACAGCGCGTGAAGTAGTCCTCGAGCTTGGCGGCGACGGCGGTCAGCGCCTCGGCGGCGGCGGCGGTGCCCTCGCCCAGCGGCCGCAGAGCGGCGTCGGCCGCCGGCTTGCTCATCCACTCCGCCATCTTGTCGATCTCTGCAAAGAACGCGGTGGCCTTGTCCTTGTCCACGCCGGACTTGCCGCTGCGGTCCGGGACGCCGCCGTGGGTGGCGACGACGTCCTCGATGGCCTTGGTGAGGTCGGCGTCCGAGGACGACGCGGGGATGACCACGCCGTCGCCGTTGAGCACGGTGTCGGAGAACGCCTTGGTGATGGCGGTGGCGTCCTCGATGGAGACCGAGGTGGCGTCCTTCTTGCCGAGATCGGAGAGCATGCGCTTGGCGGTCGCGAGGATCTTGGCGTCTGCGAGCTGCGCCAGCGCGACCGAGTCGGCGCTGGTCAGGAGCTTGCCGGCGTCCTTGAACGTGGTCTTGATCCACGCCACCGCTTGCAGGATGTCCTGCACGCGGATGCGCCCATCCTTGTCGACATCGAGTCCGTCGAGGGTGGCCGGGTCAATGTCGACGTCGCGGGTTGGCATCGCGAGCGCCACCCAGAGCTTCTGGTCGAGCTGGTCGAGCGCGAGGATATCTGCGCCGTCGCGCAGGCTGACCTGATCGACGCCGCCAGCGCGGAAGAAATGCCATTGGTGTGCCATGGGCGGGCACGATACTGCCCGGCTCAAGGTGTGGAAAGCGGCGATGAGGGCTTCCTCAGGGCGCGCTGGACTAGCGGTGGGGTACCGAGCTCCCTACGAGAAATGCTGGGAGCTCGCTAGTCGCTCAGCGCGCTCAGTGCGCGGCGGCGCGCTGGCGCAGCACGTACTGCAGGATGCCGCCATGCACCACGTACTCCACCTCTTGCGGGGTGTCGACGCGCGCGATGACCGTGAACGTCTTGCCGCCAGCGCGCACGGTCAGCTTCTTCTTGGGCGCCAGGCCAGCGGCGATGCCCTCGATGTCGAAGCGCTCGTCGCCGGTGAGACCCAGCGACTGCGCGTCCTGGCCCTTCTCGAACTCGAGCGGCACCACGCCCATGCCGATCAGGTTGGAGCGATGGATGCGCTCGAAGCTCTTGGCGATCACCGCGCGCACCCCTAGCAGGAAGGTGCCCTTGGCGGCCCAGTCGCGCGAGCTGCCAGTGCCGTACTCCTCGCCGGCCAGCACGACCAGCGGCACGCCGTCCGCTTCGTACTTCATGGCGGCGTCATAGATGGCGAGCTGCTCGCTCGAGCCGTCCGCCGCGAAGTACTTGGTGAACCCGCCCTCGACCCCGCCGAGCATCAGGTTCTTGAGCCGGATGTTGGCGAAGGTGCCGCGCACCATGACCTCGTGGTTGCCGCGGCGCGCGCCGTACTGGTTGTAGTCCGCCGGCTTGACGCCGTGCGCGTCCAGGTAGCGAGCGGCCGGGCTGTTCTTGGCGATGTTTCCCGCCGGCGAGATGTGGTCCGTGGTGACGGAGTCGCCCAGGATGGCGAGCGGTCGGGCGCCCTTGATGTCGACCAGCGGGGCCGGGGTCGGGCCGAGGTTGTCGAAGAAGCTGGGCTTGCGGATGTACGTGGACGAGTCGTCCCACGCGAAGGTGTCGCCCTCGGGCACCGACAGCGCGCGCCAGCCGGCGTCGCCCTCGAGCACGCGGGAGTAGCGCTCCACGAACTGCTCGCGCCGGACGCTGGCGGCCATGGTGACGCCGACCTCGGTGGAGCTTGGCCAGATGTCGCGCAAGAACACCGGCGCGCCCTGGCCATCGGTGCCGAGCGGCTCGACCTCGAAGTCGATGTTCATGGTGCCCGCCAGCGCGTAGGCCACCACCAGCGGCGGCGAGGCGAGGTAGTTGGCGCGCACCACCGGGTTGACGCGGCCCTCGAAGTTGCGGTTGCCGGACAGGACCGAGGTGACCACCAGGTCGCCGTCCTTGATGGCCGCGGCGATGTCGTCGTGGACGGGCCCGGAGTTGCCGATGCAAGTCGTGCAGCCATAGCCGACCAGGTGGAAGCCCAGCGCGTCGAGGGCGGTGTTGACGCCGGCGGCGGCGAGGTAGTCCGTGACCACCTGCGAGCCGGGCGCCAGCGAGGTCTTGACCCAAGGCTTGACGCTCAGGCCCTTGGCGAGGGCGTTCTTCGCCAGCAGCCCGGCGGCCAGCATCACCGCGGGGTTGGAGGTGTTGGTGCAGCTCGTGATGGCGGCGATGACCACGCTGCCGTGGGCGAGCTCGAAGGTGCCGCGATCGGTGGTGACCGTGCGCTTGGTGCCGAGCTTGCCGGGCGCCGCGTCGGAGCCGGGGCTCGTCCACGCATCGATGGCGGCGGTGTCGGCGCCGGCCTTGTCGCCCAGGAGGCCGCCGAGCGCGCGCCGCCACGACCTGCGAGACTGCGAGAGCTGCACGCGATCTTGCGGGCGCTTGGGCCCGGCGATCGAAGGCACCACGCCGCCCAGGTCCAGGTGCAGCGTATCGGAGAAGCGCAGCTTGGCGGCGTCATCGCGCCAGAGCAGGTTCTCCTTGCAGTAGCGCTCGACCAGCTCGACCTGCTCCGGCGACCGGCCGGTCAGGCGCAGGTAGGTCAGGGTCTCGTCGTCGACCGGGAAGAAGCCCATGGTGGCGCCGTACTCCGGCGCCATGTTGGCGATGGTGGCGCGGTCGGTCAGCGCCAGGGCGCTGATGCCGGGGCCGTAGAACTCGACGAACTTGCCGACCACGCCCTTCTTGCGCAGCATCTCGGTGACGGTGAGCACGAGGTCGGTGGCGGTGGCGCCTTCGGGCAGCTTGCCGGTGAGCTCGAAGCCCACGACCTCCGGGATGAGCATCGCCATGGGCTGGTCGAGCATGACCGCCTCGGCCTCGATGCCGCCCACGCCCCAGCCCATGACGCCCAGGCCGTTGACCATGGTGGTGTGCGAGTCCGTGCCCACCAGCGAGTCCGGATACGCGACGATGACGCCGTCGTGCCCCTTCTTGTCCTCGGTCCACACCACCTTGGCGAGGTACTCGCAGTTGACCTGGTGGCAGATGCCGGTGCCGGGCGGCACGACCTTCATGTCGCGGAACGCCTGCTGGCCCCAGCGCAGAAACAGGTAACGCTCCTGGTTGCGGCTGTACTCGAGATCCACGTTCTTGCCGAACGCCACCGGTGAGCCGTAGACGTCGACCTGGACGGAGTGGTCGATGACGAGATCCGCGGGGCGCAGCGGGTTGATCGACGTGGCTGGCTGCCCCAGCTTGACGAAGGCGTCGCGCATGGCCGCCAGGTCGCAGACCGCGGGCACGCCGGTGAAGTCCTGCATGAGGACGCGCGCCGGGCGGAGCTGCACCTCGTGCTCCACGCGCTCGCGCGGGTTCCACGTCGCGACGGCTTCGATGTCGGCCTTGGTGACGGTCTTGCCGTCTTCGAAGCGCAGCAGGTTCTCAAGCAGGATGCGCAGCGAGTAGGGGAGCGTGGCGACATCGCCAACGCCGGCCTTGGTGACCGCGTCCAGGCGGTACAGCTCTACGCGGCGATCTCCGACGGTGATCTGGGCTTTACTGGAGAAGCTATCGACCGTGCTCATGGCGCGAAGACTACCAGGACGCCCCGCGATCGTGCGCTCTGCGGCGGGCGTTTTGTGGCGCTTTTGGGCTCGCCGGGGCGCCCCTTGGAGGACAATGGCGGCATGGAGCTTGTCACCGACGCGGCGGACGCCGGCCGCCTGGCGCTGGCCATCGCGGGCGCGCCGGTGGTGGGCTTTGATTGCGAGTTTCTTTCGCAAGATCGGCTGATTCCGCAGCTCTGCCTGCTGCAGCTCTGCTACGAGGACGCCAGCGGGCCGCAGGTGGCGCTGGTGGATGCGCTGGCGGTGGACGTGCGGCCGCTGGCGCTGGCGTTGCAGGAGCACCCGCTGCCGGTGGCGCACGCGCCGCGCCAGGACCTGCAGCTCCTGGCCGCGCGCTTCCAGATCTCGATGCCGCGCGTGTTCGATCCGCAGACCGCCGCGGCGTTCCTGGGGCTCGGTGATCAGGTGGGGTATTCGCGGCTGGTGGCGGAGCTTTTGGGGGTGGAGCTGACCAAGGACTCGCAGTGGACCGACTGGGCCGCCCGTCCGCTGTCCGCGGCGCAGCTTCGCTACGCCTGCAGCGACGTCTTGCACTTGTTGCCGCTGCACCGCGAGCTGGTGAGCCGGCTTGGCCCGCGGCTTGGGTGGGTGGCCGCGGAGTGCCAGCGCCTGGCCGAGGTGGCGAGGGCCGCCGCCGAGGTGCGCGAGGAGGACGCCTGGGAGGACGTCGCAGGCAGCGGCGGGCTGACGCCGCGCGCGACCTCCGCGGTGATGGCGCTCGCCGCGTGGCGGCTGGCCACGGCGCGGCTCCTCGACAAGCCGCTCGGGCACGTGCTGACCGACAAGGTGCTCGTGGAGCTGGCGCGTCGTCCGCCGCGCGATGTCAGCGCGCTGCGCCGCCGCTGCGAGTCGGCCACCGGTCGCGATCGCGCCGAGGAGCTCTTCGCGGCGCTGCAGGACTCCGAGCGCCGGCCAGCCCCTGCGCGCGGCCACAAGGGGCAGCCCAGTCGTCGCGCCGAGGCCTGGGTGCCCGGCCTCTTGCTCATCGTCGACAGCGTGGCGGCGCGCGAGCGCATCGCGCCGCGACTCCTGGCCACCCGCGCCGAGGTGGAGTCGCTGGCGCGCGCGTTCGACGAGGGTGGGGCTGCCGGGGCCGCTGGCCACCCGGCGATGCTTGGCTGGCGGCGTGAGCTCCTGGGCGACCTCTGCGCCGGCTGGATGGCTGGCGAGCTGGCCATCGTCACCAGCGGCAGCGGCGTCGAGCTGGTCGACGGAGGCGACGTGGTGCGAGTCGAGCCCAGGGCGGGCCGGCCTGGTCGGGCTGGCTGACGGCACCTGGGGATCCGGTGGGCCCCAACGGGCCCTGACGAGCCCTGACGAGCGACGACGGGCGACGACGGTCCGACGGGCTACGACCAGCCGACCCAGTAATAAATGAGCGCGTGAAAGTTACGATCGCGGTGCGCCGCCTCGAGTTGCTTGGACACCGGGCCGCGATCCACGCCGCCGCCGTCCGCGGTCACCGGGCCCGGCCAGGCGTCGATCATCACGAGATCTTCTTTGGCGTCCGCCTTGGCGTCCACGCGGTCGACGGTGATCCCCACCGCGTGGGCGATCTCGCTATAGGTAAGCTGTCCCGGGTGAAGCCGATCCCACGAGGTCGGCAGCATCGCCCCGCGGTGCCCTCGGCCCTCGGACACCCAGTCGAGGATGCTGGGCGTCCGCTCGTTGATGCGACGGCAGTACAGGCGATATCCCAGGCTGTGCAGGTCTCCGGAGCGGATCGCAAACCAGCGCTGCACGCTCTCCAGATCGGCGCCGTGCCGGCCGGTGTTGAGCTCATGAAACATGAACTCCTGAATGCCCGGGGCATAGGCCCCCGCCCGGTACGCGATGCGGCGCAGCAGGTACGACGTGGCCGCCCCGGCGCAAGCCGACTCCGTGTGGAACACTGGCAACTGGAAGCGCAGGTCCTCCGGGCGTTGCAGCACCACCTCGTCACTGCTCACGAGATTCATCTCCGCCTTTCTGGCTTCCCGAGTCAATCAGCTCGCTGACAGTACACGAGGTCCGCCGCCTCGGTCGCGCGCTACGCGCGAAAACCGCGCGCGGAGGCTCTTGTGAACCAGAAGGCAAAAAGCGCATGGGAAAGGGCGTGTGCCCCCTATAACGGTGCCCGGGGCCAAATGTTTCCTTCGGATCCTCGCCCGCGAACGGCGCTACCTCGAATCGCGTGGGGTGGAGGTTCTGATTGCAATGAGGGAAACATCACGACTACAGTGGATGCAGGGAAGCGCACACCTGCGCAAAGATGAGGAACCCATGGAACTTATTGCGCCCATTTTGCTGATTCTCGGCGGCATTCTTGCAATCTCGAACCTCATCGTGGCCAAGCGGCCCGATGCGCAGGAGATGATCAACAAGCTGGTGCCCTTCCAGGGCGCCATCGGCATCGCGCTCCTGGTGTTTGGCGTGCTCCGGCTCTTCAGCGCGATCCGCGTGCTCGAGATGCTGGGCCGCGCGCCGCTGTTCGCGGCGACCATCTTCACCGTGGTGGGCGCGTCGATCTTGCTGGGCCTGCTCTTTGGCATGCCGCTCATCGTCAAGCTCATCCCTGGCGAGTCGTCAGCGGAGCAGAAGGCGGCAGAGCTGTCGGCGAAGATCTCCGGCTTTCAGATCATCATCGGGCTCGCCGGCATCGTCGCGTCGCTGGTCTGGTTGCTGTTCTACTTCGGCATCATCAATCCGATGTGAGCAGCGCCGGCGCAGGCGAGCTGCGTCGGTCGAGGTGAGCTGCGTCGAGGCCAAGGCGCCGTGACGAAGCGTCCCTGGCGCTAACGGGGCGGGGCGCGGCGCACGCCGTAGTGGACGTCCGTCCGCTCTTCGGTGCGGTCGGTGGCCGGCGGCGGCTCGGCGGCCAGCGCGGAGATGCGCGCGTAGGTCTCGCCGGACAGCTCCAGCGCGCCAGCGGCGAGCGTCGGCTCGAGCTGTGCGACGGAGCGTCCACCCACCAGCACCGAGGTGACTCCCGGGTGGCCCAGCACCCACGCCACCGCCAAGGTCGCCGGGGACTGCTCCAGCTCTGCGGCCAGGGTGCTGAGCCCCTGGGCGGTGGTCAGCGTCTGCGGGCTCTGGTACCTGGCCTGGTACATCTTGTTCTCCACCAGCCGCCCGCGCTCGGGCGGTGTGGTCCCGCTGTACTTGCCGGTCAGGAGGCCGCCGCCGGTGGGACTGTACGGGACCACGGCCACGCCCAGGGCCTGCGCCATTGGCAAGATCTCGACCTCGGCCTGGCGCTTGAGCAGGTTGTACATGGGCTGGATCGCCACCAGCGGCGCCCATCCACTGGCGCCGCACCGCCCGAGCGCGTGCGCCACCTGCCAGGCGGCGAAGTTCGAGCACGCCGGGTACAGGATCTTGCCCTGGCTGACCAGATCGTCGAGGCAGCGCAAGGTCTCGTCCAGATCCGCGGTGTCGTCGAAGCGATGCACGTAGTACAGGTCGATCCGGTCGGTGCCGAGCCGTCGCAGGCTGGCCTCCACCGCGCGCACCAGGTGATAGCGCGAGGCGCCGCTGGCGTTGTCATCGGCGCCGGTCGGGAAGTATCCCTTGGTGGCGAGCACCACCTGATCGCGACACGGGCCGATGAGCCGTCCGAGGATCTCCTCGGAGCGGCCCTGGTTGTAGACGTCCGCGGTGTCGAAGAACGTCACCCCGAGCTCGCGCGCGCGGTGGAAGATGTCCGCCGCTGCGTGCTCATCCGCCTCGCCGCCAAAGGACATGGTGCCAAGGGCGATCCTCGATACCTTGACCCCGGTCTTGCCCAGCAGTGCAGTCTTCATGCGCCGATGCTAGCGCGCGAACGCCTTCTCGATGCGCTCGAGGACCGCTTCTTCTTTCGCTGACACCTTGCCAAAGCCGAGGATGCCGCCAGCGGCGGTGGCCACCATCTTGGCGAAGCCGACGATCTGGCTCTTGAGCAGCCGGGCCTGCTCGTCGTTGAGCTGGGAGCTGAGCGCCTTGATGTAGGTCTCCCAGGCCTCCAGCAGGGTGTCGTTGGGCCGCTTGGCCAGCCAGCCCGACAGCAGCTCATGCCCCGGCGAGGACTCGTCGAGGCCCTTGCCCTGGGCGCCTTGCAGGATGGCGACCCGCTCGTCGTCCTGGATCTCTCCGTCCGCCCAGGCCACCGCCACCAGCGGCACCAACGACAGCGCGGCGATGGTGTTGGCGCGCATGCCCAACACGACCAGGCGATCAAGGACGTCCTCGTCCGTCATGCCGGAGGCCTTGCGCAGCTCCTCCTTGTTGCTCTGGTTCTCGAGCTTGGTCTTCATCGCCGCGAGCTTTGCGGTGTTCTCTTTATGAAAGAATTCGTCTTCGAGCGCCCGACCGCGCTCCTCGAGGGCGTTGCTCACGGAACATGCTCCTTGGTAAGGGGCCGTGAACATACACCGGATCCGGCCTGTGTCGAGCGCGGTGGCGCTCCACGTTGGTCGGCCAGACGCGGTATGCTCGCGGCCATGTTCTCCGCGGCATCCGCGCGGCGCCCCCGTGCGCTAGCCAAGCGGCTCTGGCTCGTGCCCATCGCGGTGCTCGCCAGCATCGCGCTGGTGGGGTTCGCTGGCTTCTATCTGCTCGACATCTTCGTGACCGGCGGCGGCCACGTCGCGGACCCAGGCGGCGCGCTGCGTCGCTACGTCATGTTCGAGCCGTCGATGATCACCGACGCGCTGCCGTCGCTGGCGGCGATGACGGCGGCGGTCCTGGGCATCGTCATCACCGTGGTCAGCATCGTGGTGCAGCTCTCCTCGGAGCGCTACACCGGGGTCGCGCGCATGTTCCTGCGCGATCGCGTCAACGTCCTGGTGATGGCGTACTTCGTCGTCGCGTGCGTGTGCGGGGTGTTCTTGAGCCTGTCGGTGCGCGAGGACTTCGTGCCGCGCGCGGCGGTGCTGGCGATGATGGCGGCCACCGCGCTGGGCCTGGTGGTCATGCTGCCGTACTTCGCGTACGTGTTTCGCTTTCTCGAGCCGACCAACCTCATCGCCCGCATCCGGCAGGAGGCCACCCGCGAGCTCGAGCAAGGCGCCACCGCGCAAGACACCAGCGCGATCTCCGATGCTCAGGTGCGCGCGCTCGACGCGATGGAAGAGCTGACCGACATCACCTCCAACTCGATCTCCGGCAAGGACAAGATCATCGCCAGCCGCGCGGTCGACGCCATCAAGGACTACGTGCTCGAGTACCTGGACGCCAAGGCACGCCTCGAGCCGCGGTGGTTCCAGATCGGCGAGGGCATCCGCGGCAACCCTGACTTCGTGGCCATGGACCCGGAGTCCTTGGCCGCGCTGGAGGGCGAGCGCACCTGGTTCGAGTGGAAGGCGCTGCGCCAGTACCTGGGCATCTCCGCCGAGGCGCAGAGCGCCATGCCTGACATCAACTACCTCATCGCCATCGACACCCGGTACATCGGCGAGGCCGCGCTCGCCAGGGGCGACCGGCCGCTGGTCGAGCTGGCGTTTCGGTTCTTGAACTCGTACCTGCGCGCCTCGCTCAACGCGCGGGCGGTGCGCACCGCCTACAACGTGCTCAACCAGTACCGCCTGCTGGTGGAGACGATGGTGCAAGCCGGGGAGCCAGGCTCCGCGCTGGCCGCGGTCCGGCACATGGTCTACTACGGGCGCACCAGCTTCGACATGCAGCTTGGCTTCGTCACCGAGACGGTGGCCTACGACGTGTCGGCGCTGTGCGAGTTCGCGCACGCCAGGCAGCAGGCTAGCCAGCAGGGCGGCGGGGCCGATCGTCACGAGCTCCAGCTCGACGGCCAGATGCTGGCGCTGCTCCTGGAGCTGGATCAGCCGCTGCGCGCCAAGCGCCAGGAGTCCGCGCTCCAGGGCATCCGCAAGGCGCAGGTCAAGCTCGCCTGCTACTACCTGAGCCAGGGCGAGTCCGAGCGCGCGGGGCTCATCGCGGCGGACATGGCCGGGGAAGAGCCGCAGCGCCTGCGCGCCATCCACGACCAGCTCCTGGCGGTGGACTCCAAGGAGTTCTGGGAGATCATCGATCGCGGGCGAAACTTCGAGTACATGCCACCTGCGCATCGCGCGCAGCTCGCCGGCTTCTTCGCCAGCGTGGCGGCCGCGCGGTCGGCAGAGCGCGACGTGGCGGCGCCGGCTAGCTCGCCGCCCGCCGACTCCAGTGCTCCGCCCGGATGATTCTGACCACACCAACCGAGCGGATGCATCGCCGATCACTGCGCTGCCGCTCCTCGCGGGCCGTCCAGGAACGCTTCGTCGCGGCGCCTTGCCGTTCGGCGCGCCTCCACTCCGCTGGTGGATCACTATCATCCGGTCGAAGCACTACCGGGGGGTGCTGCGCGCTCCGTTGCGGCTCCGCCCGCGGGGGAGCCGGACGGGCTCCTCGACGCCCAGCCAGCCGTGGCGCGACAGATCGATGGTCCCCGCCGCGGTGACGGTCACGCCCTCGGCGGCCAGCCGCTGGCGCTGCACCGCCGCGCCGATCGGATCGTGGATCGCGATCCGGCCGCGGCGCGGGCCGGCGCGGGCGACCACGCGTTGCCACGGCAGCCCGTCGCTGGCCTTCATCGCTGCGCCGGCCAGCCGGGCCCCGCCGGGCGATCCGGCCAGCTCCGCGAGCTGGCCATACGTGATCACCTGGCCGCGCGGGATCTTGCGGACCACCGCGTACATGGCGCGAAACAGCGCCGCGGTGTGGGCGCTGCGCGCGCGATGCGTGGCGTCGTCGTCAAGCTCGGGAGCGTGACGCGCTCGGCGCGCGGCCAAGGGGCGGGTGCGACTGGACGAACGGATGCAGGCAGGCTACGTCAACAGGGCATGCAGATCCAGGTGCTGTACTTTGCGGTCTTTCGCGAGCGGCTGGGGAAGGACTCCGAGCTGCTCGACGTGCCCCCCGGCGCCACCGTGGCCACCGCGGTGTCCACGCTGCTGGCGCGGCACCCCGGCATCGCGACGCTGCGCGGTCACTTCCGGGTGGCGCGGAACCAGGCGTTCGCCGAGCAGGACGAGGCGCTAACCGACGGCGACGAGCTGGCGCTCATCCCCCCGGTCGCGGGCGGCCACGCGCCGTACGTGCGGGTGTGCGCGGAGCCGTTGTCGCTGGATCGTTGCCTGGCCCAGGTCGCGTCGCCAGACGCCGGTGGCATCGTCACCTTCACCGGCATGGTGCGGCGCCAGAGCCGCGGCCAGCAGATAGATCACCTCGAGTACGAGGCCTACGGCGAGATGGCGCGCAAGGAGATGGAGCGGCTCATCGCGGAGCTCGAGGGCGAGATCCCCGGCGTGCGCCTGGCGGTGGAGCACCGCGTTGGCCGGCTGGAGATCGGCGAGCTGGCCGTGGTGATCGCGGCCTCTGCGCCGCACCGCGCCGAGGCCTTCACCGCCTGCCGCGCCATGATCGATCGGCTCAAGGAGCGGGTGCCGATCTGGAAAAAAGAGGTCAGCACCGACGGCGCGGAGTGGGTGGGCCTTGGGCCCTAGCACCCTCTCAGAGCAGATGCGCGGGGCTACAGATGGACGACGCCGCGGCGCACTGCCTCGACGACCGCCTCGGTGCGGGTGGACGCGCCGAGCTTCATCATCACGCCGTTGACGTGAAACTTGGCGGTGTGATCGCTGATGCCGAGCCGGTCGGCGATGAGCTTGTTCGACAAGCCCTCGGCGAGGAGCTGCACCACCTGCCGCTCGCGCGCGGTGAGCTCTCCGCGCGACGCCGCGGGCCTGGTGGTGTCGGGCGCCGGGCGCGTGCCCTTGCCGGTGACCAGGTGGGCGGCGAGCTCCGTGTCCAGCACGGTGAGCCCGCTGCGCACCGCGGCGAGGGCAGGGTAGAGCCCGCCTTGCACCTGGTCTCGCAGCACCACGCCGCGTGCGCCGGCCGCGATCGCTGGCGCCACGTGGGAGGGATCGCTCACCACCGCCAGGACCGGGATGCGCTGGACCGTCGCGAGCGCGCTGATGCGGGTCAGCGCGGCGGCCGGGTCCGTCCCGGTGTCCCACAGGGCAACCTCGGCCTGGTCGGGATCGACGATCTCGACGAACTTTTCGGCCTCGAACAGGCTGGTGAGCCCTGCTCGCAAGAGCGCGTCATCCGTGTGGAGCGCCACGCGGACGGCGGTGGTTTGAGCGGGGATCGCGAGGTCGGGATTACGGGTCATGGCGTGCCTTGGCGAGCAGGAGACAAAAGCTTGATGCAAGCTGCGGCCCCGATCGAGGTCCGTCAAGGGCTGGTCGGATATCCACCTCGAATCGCTGGGCGGACGCCGGAGATCTTTGGCTAGCTCACCAAATGGGCGGCGCTGGACCGTAAGCCAAACCGACACTGCATCTCAAACCGACACCTGGGGAGCGCTGACCTGGCCGAAAGACCACCGCTTGGCTATCCGATCGTCCGATGGGCACGAAACGTCAGGCGCCGCACGATGGAGCGCGAACCCAAAGGAGCGCGTCATGGCCGTTGTTCAGCGTGAAGAGCTTGTCCCTCTCGATCAATCCCTCTCTGCCGCGGTGGCCGCGGTCTCTCCCTCCGTCTTGCATCTGGCGAGGTCCCACGGCGGCGGCACCGCGCTCGTGTGGAAGGACGACCTCGCGGTCACCTCCAGCTTTCACTGCCCAGATGAGCCCGAGGTCATGGTGGCGACGCCGGATGGCGACCTGTCGTCGCGCCGGGCCACCGTGGTCGGGCGCGATCCGGGCCTGGATCTGGCGCTGCTGCGGCTCGACGGCGCGCTGGTCGCGCCGGCCTACCGCGACGCCGGCACGCTGGCGGTGGGCAACCTGGCGGTGGCGCTCGGGCGGCCTGGCCGCTCGGTGCGCGCCTCGCTGCGCATGATCGGCGTGCTCGGCCAGGAGGTGCGCACGCCGGCAGGAGGCGTCCTGCGATCGTACGTGGAGACCGATCGCTTGCTGCCGCGAGGCTTCGCGGGCGGACCGCTGATCGACGTGAGCGGGCACGTGATCGGCATGAGCACTCGCACGCTGCTGCGCGGGCACGATCTGGCGATCCCCGCTGGCGATCTCGAGCGCAGCATCGCGCAGCTCCTGGATCACGGCGTCATCCCTCGCGGCTACCTTGGCCTTGGGGTCACCCCGGTCGCGCTGGCCCGCAAGCTGGCCGAGTCCGTCGGCCACGAGCGCGGGGTCCTGGTGGCCGCGCTCGATGAGGGAGGCCCGGCGGAGGTGGGCGGGGTTCGCCAGGGCGACATCGTCCTCACGCTGGACGGCCACCCGGTGCCGGGCCCGCTGGAGCTGCGCGAGCTGGTGAGTCAGCGGCCGCAGGCCCAGGTGGAGCTGACGCTGGTGCGCGGCGGCGTCGCGCAGACGCTGAGCGTGAAGCTGGGGACGCGGCCGTGAGCAGCGCCGCTGGTGCGCGGCGCGACGTCGACCCGACGGGGGAGCACGTCGCGCACGTCGCGCACGTCGCTCACCTGGCGCACCTGGCGCAAGCCGCTCATGGCTCGCCACCCGACGACGCGGCGCTGCTCGACTCGTACTCGCGCGCGGTGGTGTCCGTGGTGGAGCGGCTCGCGCCCGCGGTGGTGAGCCTCGAGCTGCGGGTCCGCCGGGGCCGCCACGCCGGCGCGGCGGCGGGGGCGGGCTCGGGCTTCCTGGTGACGCCGGACGGCTACCTGCTCACCAACAGCCACGTGGTGGCGGGCAAGGACGGCGGCGCGAGCCTCCGCGTGCGCACGTCCAGCGGCGCGGTCTCGGAGGGGCGGCTGGTGGGCGATGACCCGGCCACCGATCTCGCGGTCGTGCAGATCGACCCCACCTGCCTCTCCGCTGCGCCGATGCGCGAGGGCGACCAGGCGCCGCGCATCGCGTACGTGCCGCTGGGGCAGGGCGCGCGGCCTCGCCCCGGCCAGGTCGCCATCGCCATCGGCAATCCGCTGGGCTTTGAGTCCACGGTCTCGACCGGCGTGGTGTCCGCGCTCGGCCGCTCCTTGCGCGGACGAGGCGGTCGCCTCATCGACGACGTCTTGCAGCACACCGCGCCGCTCAACCCCGGCAACTCGGGCGGGCCGCTCCTGGACGCAGGCGGTCGCCTGCTGGGCGTCAACACCGCGATCATCGCGCGCTCCCAGGGGCTTGGGTTTGCGGTCAGCGCCGAGACCGCGGCCTGGGTGCTGTCGCAGCTCCTCGCCACCGGGCGGGTGCGGCGCTGTCACCTGGGGATCGGCGCTCGGCGCCGGCCGCTGGATCGGCGGCTCGCGCTGGCGCACGGCATCGGCGCCAGCGCGGTGGAGGTGCAGTCCGTGCAACCAGAGGGCCCCGCGGCCAGGGCCGGCCTGCGCGACGGCGACCTGGTGGTTGCCTTCGCGGAGGCGCCGGTGACCAGCGTCGATGATCTGCACCGCCTGCTCCGGGACTGGCAGCCGGGGCGCGTCGCGCCGCTCGTCGTCTTGCGCCGCGGCCAGCGCCAGGCGGTGGAGATCACGCCGCGCGAGGCACCTTCGCCTGAGCTAGCGAGCTCGACGCCAGGCTAGCCCTTGGTCGGCAGATCTGGTCGAAGCTGGATGAACAGCTCCTCGAGCTGCTTGGCGGACACCGGGGTCGGGCAGTCGGTCATCATGTCCGAGCCGCGCTGGGTCTTGGGGAACGCGATGACCTCTCGCAGCGACTCGGCGCCGGTCATCAGCATGACCAGGCGGTCGAGCCCGAACGCGATGCCGCCGTGCGGCGGCGCGCCCATCTTGAGCGCGTCGAGCAGGAAGCCGAACTTGGCGCGGGCGTCCTCGTCGCTGATGCCCAGGGTTCGAAACACGCGCGCCTGCAGATCGCTGCGGTGGATACGGATGGAGCCGCCGCCCACCTCGACGCCGTTGAGCACCAGGTCGTAGGCGCGCGCCAGCACCTTGCCAGGATCGGTCTCGAGCAGGGGCTCGTCCTCCACGCGCGGCGAGGTGAACGGGTGGTGCGACGCCGCCACGTGCTTGGTGTCGTCGTCGATCTCGAACAGCGGCGGATCGACGAGCCACATGAACTGGAACTCGCCCTTGCGGATCATGCCGAGCTTGTCGCCCAGGTGCAGCCGGATCGCGCCCATGCAGGTGTTGGCCACCTTGGGCTTGTCCGCCACGAAGATGAGCACGTCGCCTGGGCCGGCGCCGGCGACGCGGTTGACCTCGGCGCGGGCCGCGTCGGCGAAGCTCTTGGCGAACGGCGCCTGCCAGGCGCCGCCTTCCTGCACGCGGGCAAACGCCACGCCCTTGACGCCGTAGGACTTGGCGAAGTCGGTCAGGCCGTCCAGCGCGGACCGGCTCAGGCGGTCGCCCTCGGGGATCCGCAAGCACTTGACGATGGAGCCGGCGGCGATCGCGGCGTCGAACACGCGGAAGCCAGAGCCCTGGCACGCAGCGGTCACGTCGCAGAGCACCAGATCGAGCCGCAGATCCGGCTTGTCGACCCCGTACTTGTCCATCGCCTCGGCGAAGGTCATGCGGCGCAGCGGCAGCGTGACCTCGACGCCGAGGACCTCACGCCACAGCGTGGCGATGAGCCCCTCCATCATCGACTGCAGCACTGCCTCGTTGATGAACGACATCTCGATGTCGATCTGGGTGAACTCCGGCTGCCGGTCCTGGCGGAGGTCTTCGTCGCGGAAGCAGCGGACGATCTGGAAGTACCGCTCGTACCCTGCCACCATGAGGAGCTGCTTGAAGATCTGCGGCGACTCGGCCAGCGCGTAGAAGGAGCCTGGGTTCAGGCGCGAGGGCACCAGGAAGTTGCGCGCGCCGCCTGGCGTGTACTTGGCCATGAACGGCGTCTCCATCTCGAGGAAGCCGTTCTTCGACAGGTAGTCGCGCGTGCTGCGGGTGATCTGCGAGCGCGCGATCAGGTTCTTCTGCAAGCGCGGGCGGCGCAGGTCGAGGTAGCGGTAGCGCAGGCGCAAGGCCTCGTTGGTGTCGGTGCCGTCTTCGATGGCAAACGGCGGGGTCTCGGCCTGCGAGAACACCTCGATGGTGTCGGCCCAGATCTCGATGGCGCCGGTGGGGATCTTGTCGTTGATGTTGCCGCCGCGGGCGCGCACCTCGCCGCTGACGCCGATGCACCACTCCGAGCGCAGATCGCGGGCGATCTGGTGCGCGCCTGGATGAAACGACGGGTCGAAGAAGATCTGCGTGATGCCTTCTCGGTCCCGCAGATCGATGAACACGCAGCCGCCGTGATCTCGGTACGACTGCACCCAGCCCATCACGGAGGCGCGCTTGCCAGCGTCGTTGGCGCGGAGAGCTCCGCAGCTATGCGTTCGAGAATGAGAAGCGAGGAAAGCGCTCATGAGGCCGCCGACGATAGCTAGTTCTCGACGGGGAGCCAAGGTGCGGCGCCGGTTGTCGCGGCCCGCGCGGGCCCAACTTTGCGGGTTTCGACGTGGCGAGCGGGGCAAACCGGGCGCTGGCCGCTGCAAATCGCGCGTCTTCGGCGCGTCTTCGGCGCTGCTTCCGCCCTTCGGGCCCACTTCTCGCGGGCTTGAGACGATCCCGGCTCCTCTCAGGAACGCCGAAATTCTCAAGGGTTGCGATCAGATCCGATCCCGATCGGATCCGAGAATTTGATCCGCTGTACGCGGGCTTGTTAGCATTTTTTTCGTGGGTGGCGGCGGGGCAGGGGACATCCACCATCGACGCTTGCGAGCCGTGCTGAAGGGGCCGGCGATGCGCGCCGAAGGTATGCCTCCCTACTGTTGTGTCCTGGGTTCTCTGGATCTGCGTCCAATTATGAGGAGTCTGCGTGAGTCAATCGTTCTGGGCCGAAGGGCCGCCTGCACCCATGTCCTTTGGATGTGACCTGCCGATGCCGCCCGCCTCTCGCGCCTCCGCTCGTTCTCTGGCCAGCCACCAGGCGGCTGACCGCGCGCTCGGTCTCGTGGAGGCCCTGCGCAAGGAGCGCTGCTCCGAGGAGTCTCCGCAGATCGCCGCCGCCCAGCTCCGGCTCGAGCGTCGGATCCGCGCGCACCTGCCCGCCGGCGAGGTGCGCGTGACCCTGACCGACAACCGGTACACCATGATCTCGGTGCGTCGGATGCGGCGCGAGCAGCGCTACGACGTCCGCCTCCACCTCATGTTCGCCGACGCAGATCCGGTGATCGTCCGGGCGCTGGCGCGCTACGTCGCGGACAACGATCGCGACGCCTCGCGCGTGCTCGGCGACTTCATCGACAACAACAACGACTACGTCCGCGGCAAGTCTCGGCGCACCCCGACCCAGGTGATCCTGACCGCCGGAGAGCACCACGATCTACGCGCCACCTTCGACCGGCTCAACGCGCTGTACTTCGACAACAAGATCGAAGCCGCGATCACGTGGGGCGCTCGCACCGGCAAGGTCCGTCGCCGCAGCAGCATCAAGATGGGGAGCTACGCCGTCGAGGACCGCCTGATCCGGATCCACCGCTCGCTGGACCGCGCCTTCGTGCCGGCGTTCTTCGTGGACTGGATCGTGTTCCACGAGATGCTGCATCAGGTCCACGACATCCAGGTCAAGAACGGCCGCCGCGAGTTCCACTCGAAGGAATTCTTGACCGAGGAGATGCGGTTTGCTCACTACGCGCGGGCCCGGGAGTGGGAGCGCGCACACCTCGATGACCTCTTGACCTGCTGACGCACCCCGCCGTGGTCGCGCGTTACAGAACCAGCGACTTGATTGGATCTAATGAGGAATCACTCCCCCAGCGGCTCGGGCAGCTCGCCTCGTCGTCGCTCGCACGTGAATTTTGGCCAAAGCTCCTTTTTCCCCCTTCCGTCCCTTGAGGCATCGCCGGGGTTGAAGGACCATGCTGGCGACGAAGTGGGGGCGCGTTTTTTGCGCAACGACGGGACCCGGTAAGGGCTGATGACGACGCCACAGCATCACATCATCAAGGAAACGTCGGAGACGCTGTCGCGTCTTCTGCAGGACGAGTTCAAGCGCAACGGCTACAAGCGCGTGCATATCGTCGAGCAGGCCCCCAAGCCCGACGCCATCGAGGGCAAGCTGCCCGCGGTGTCGGTGTACCTGTACCAGCTCTCGATCGATCCTGACGGCTTCGACGCGAACCTCCACCACGAGATCATCGAGGTCGAGCAGCCCGACGGCACGATGAAAGAGTTCATGCGCCGTCGCCGCATGTGGGTGCGGCTCGACTACCTGTTCTCGGCCTGGGCACAGACCCCGGAGGACGAGCAGCTCCTCCTGGGGCTCATCATCCGCACGGTGATGGAGAACCCGGACATCCCAAGAGATCGCCTCAAGGGCGGCAGCTTCGAGGATGACTTCACGCTCAACCTGCAGCTCTCGGCTCGCCTGGATGAGGGCACGCTGGCCCGCTTCTGGGGCAGCCTCAATCAGCCGGTGCGCCCCGCGGTGCAGGCCTGGAGCGCGATCCCGATCCTGCCGGAGAACCTGTCCGAGTTCAGGCGCGTCCAGACCCGTCAGATTGAGTACAAGTCGATCACCGATCCCCGAGTGTCGGAGACGGGGCCAACCCCCAATCCGTTCTCGCGGCGGCTCGATCTCGGAGGCGGTCGCCCTCCGAAGTAGGTCTCGTTTTTGCCGGGCGCCAGCGGCGCACGGCGTAAGAGATGGGCGGGCAAAGAATACCGCCATCGACAACCAAAAAGGGAGAATCGCGAATGGCTACTAGCTACCTGTCTCCAGGCGTATACGTCGAAGAAGTTGATCGCGGAAGCAAGCCCATCGAGGCCGTCGGCACCAACACCGTCGGCTTCCTCGGCGAGTCCTCCAAGGGCCCGCTCAACGAGTCTGTCCTCATCACCAACTGGTCGCAGTTCGTCAAGACGTTCGGCGATTTCAAGGAGTGCTCGCAGCACTTCGCGCACGGCGTGTACGGCTTCTTCCAGAACGGCGGCTCCCGCTGCTTCGTGGTGAACGTCGGCGCCCCGGCGGACGCAGCCGCGGTCAAGCCGGTTGCCGCAGGCGACAAGAAGGATGAGAAGGCGCCGGTGGCTGCCCCGACCCCGGGCGGCGGCCGCGACGGCCTGTTCATCGGTCGCGATGGTGGTCCCGGTGCGCGCACCGGCCTCAAGTGCTTCGATGAGATCGACGAGATCGCCATCGTCGCCGCGCCTGGCCAGATCTCGCCAGCCATCCAGGACGCGCTGCTCTCGCACTGCGAGACGCGCAGGACCGCTTCGCGATCCTGGACTCCCCGGAGACGATCTCCGGCGGCATCGACAAGCTGCCCAAGCCGCGTGACTCCAAGTACGGCGCCTACTACTTCCCGTGGATCCAGGTGTATGACGCCGACCACGGCAACATCTTCGTGCCGCCGTCTGGCCACATCGCTGGCGTCTACTCGCGCGTCGACAGCGAGCGCGGCGTCCACAAGGCCCCGGCCAACGAGATCATCCGTGGCGCGCTCGGCCTCAAGTACAACGTGTCCAAGGGCGAGCAGGATCTGCTCAACCCCAAGGGCATCAACGCGATTCGCTTCATGAACGGCGCGATCCGCATCTGGGGCGCGCGCACCCTGTCGACGGATCCGTCGTGGCGTTACATCAACGTCCGCCGCCTGTTCATCATGGTGGAGTCGTCGATCGAGCGCGCCACCCAGTGGGTGGTGTTCGAGCCCAACGACCATCGCCTCTGGAAGCGCGTGCAGCGGACGATCAGCTCGTTCCTGACCCTGCTGTGGCGCAACGGCGCGCTCATGGGCACGGCGCCGGAGCAGGCGTTCTACGTCAAGTGCGACGACGAGACCAACCCGCCCGAGGTGATCGACGCAGGTCAGCTCGTGGTGGAGATCGGCCTCGCCCCGGTCAAGCCCGCGGAATTCGTCATCTTCCGGATCGGCCAGATGGCCTCCGGCGGCGGCGTCGACGAGTAGTGGCCAAGCGGGGTGGGACTTTGGCTCCCCCACTGGGAAGCTTTCGCCCCCCCCGCTGGTAGAAGACGGTGAAAAACCTGGGCGCGGACACTTCCGTCCCACCCCAGGAGGCTCCAATCCAACAATCGAATCGTTTCAGGATTGCCGAAGTCACGGACCTCTTCGCGGGCTCCAAAGCGTAGGGACAGTAGGCGGGACTATTCAGGGGCTATGGAGCGCTCGAGGCAGTCTGTGCCGAGCCAAAAGTCAGCTCAGGACACAGGAGATTCATCATGGCACTGGACTCACGTTCATATCGCGCAGGCGCATTTGCGATCACCATCGGCGGTTCGGCCCCCGGCTACGTCCGGAAGGTCGACATGGGCAAGCTCTCCAACGAGATCATCACGGAGAACCTGGGCGGCACCATCCGCCAGAAGAAGCACGCCGGCAAGATGAAGCACGACCCGATCACCCTCGAGGTCGGCATCGGCATGGGCAAGGAGCTCTACACCTGGATCAAGAACTCCTTTGACAACAAGCACACCCGCATGGACGGCGAAGTGCTGATCGCCGACCACGACTACAAGGTCATGCGGCGCATGGAGTTCGTCAACGCCCTGGTGTCCGAAGTCGGCGTGCCGGCGATGGACGCGGCCGGCAAGGAAGCCCTGTACTTCACCGTGAAGCTGCAGCCGGAGACGGTCCGCTTCGCGGACGGCGGCGGCAACATCGGCGCGGTCAAGATCGGCGAGAACCAGAAGAAGTGGGTCTCGAACAACTTCCGCTTCGACGCCGCTGGCATGGACACCAAGCACCTCAAGAAGGTGGACGCGCTCAAGTGGACCCAGAAGATCCAGGAGCACGCGGTCGGTGAGTTCATCGAGTCGCAGTACGAGGCCACCGCGGCCGAGTGTGGCGATCTCAAGCTGACCATGGCGACCATCAGCTACAAGCCCTGGTACGACAAGGCCAAGGCGTGGTTCTTCGAGGGCAAGAAGACCGAGGGCGACGAGCTCGCCATGGGCCTCGACATCCTGGCGCAGGACGCCAAGGAAGTCATCGGCCGCATCGGCTTCGAGAACTGCGGCATGAAGGAGTTCGTGTTCGCGGCGCTCGAGGCCAACAAGGACGCGATCAGCACCTTCGACGTCTCGCTGTACACCGAGAAGTACACGTTCGACATCAACTCCTACAACTCGTAGGAATCCGTCTGGGTACCAGGCACCCCTGCCTGGCATCTATGGTATTCTGCGGCCCGTCCTTTGTGGCGGGCCGCGGTCGTTCCGACCCCGCGGCTGGCGCCTGAGGGACGACCTTCGAGTCTGATCTTTTCAGGGGAGTCCATGTTCAAGACAGAGTACTCATTTCGCCTCCCACGGGGCTTCGTCGACGAGGAGGGCAAGGTCCACCGCGACGGCGTCATGCGGCTCGCGACTGCCAGAGACGAGATCGTCCCGCTGCAGGACTATCGCGTGCAGGGCAACCGCGCGTACCTGGTGATCATCTTGCTGTCGCGAGTGATCACCAAGCTCGGCGAGCTGTCTCGCGTCAACGTCGACACGGTCGAGGGCCTGTTCTCGACGGATCTTGCCTACCTCCAGGAGTTCTATCGCAAGATCAACGAAGAGGGCGGCGCTCCCAAGCACCACATCACCTGTCCCAAGTGCAGCCACGAGATGGACGTGGACATGGTCACGGGCACGCTGCTGTCGGAAGGCGGCGAAGGAGGTAGTGGCCGCACCGGCCCGGGGTAACCTGGGCGGCGGTCGCTAGCTACCCGCGTGAGCAGCTATATCAAGAGATCGCATACATCGCGTATCACTTCCATTGGTCCATCGACCAGATCCTCGACATGGAACACGAAGAACGACATGTGTGGCTCAAGGAGATCGCGCGCATCAACCGCGAGATCAACGAGGCACGCGGTCGGTGACCCACCCCATGCATCGCGGCCTGGGGCAGCCTGCCATGTGGGCAACAGACCGCCGCAAGTGCTTGCCTTCGCCGGCCGCCGTTCATTGAGGAGCTCATGCGCATTCGACCGTCCGCAGACATTCGCGCTCCTGGTATCTACCAGACCTTCGATGCTGCCGCTGCGCCCCCGCTGAGCATCGCCGACACCCGGATCACCGGGTTCGTCGGCGTCTCGCAGAAGGGGCCGATGAACCTGCCCGTCAAGCTCTCGAACTGGGACGAGTTCGTCGAGACCTTCGGGGTGAGCGGGGAGTCGTATCTCAGCGACAGCGTGTTCGGCTACTTCAGCAACGGCGGTCGCTCCTGCTGGGTGGTGCGGGTCGCTCATTGCGCGCCGCCTGACACGCTGCCCAAGATGGAACACGCCGCCTGCGCCGAGCAGGTCCAGATCGACGACTGGGCCAAGCCCTCGCTCAAGGTCCGCGCGCTCAACGAGGGCACGTGGGGCAACTCCATCTGGTTCAAGTGCATTCACACGACCGGCGCGTCCGCCCTGCTGACGCGCGACCTGGACATCGGCGCCGGCGAGGCGCAGGTCAACTCGGTGCGCGGGTTCGAGGTCGGCTCGCTGGTCCGCATCAGCGACCGCGACAACTCCGACTACGTGATCATCACCGAGGTGGGCGACAAGATCGTGCGCTGGTCGGTGGAGACCCCGGTGAACCGCCGCCACAAGGCCGCCGCGCCCACCCACCTCGAGGTGATGGAGTTCGAGATCCACGTGGCGCTCCGCGAGCGCCGCGAGGTCTTCAAGAACCTCCAGATGAACCCGATGTCGCGCCACTACGGCCCCCGGGTGGTGGCGCAGCGCTCGCGCCTCATCCGGCTCGAGGACATGGGCACCAAGTCACCGGTGCCGCACAACCTCCCCGAAGAGACCTCGCTCATCCGCCTGGAGGGTGGGCGCGATGGCATCGAGGCGATGACCCCGGAGGACTTCGTGGGGCACGATCTCGGCCCCGATGACCGCGCCGGGCTCTCGGCGCTGGCCTCCATCGACGAGGTCGCGCTCCTGGCGTGTCCGGATACCATGCTGTTCTACGAGCGCGAGCGCGGCCCGGCCGGCGAGCTGCGGGCGCAGCGCATCCAGGACGTCATGGTGTCCATGTGCGAGCTGCTCAAGGACCGCTTCGCCATCCTCGACATCCCGCAGAGCAAGGACATCGAGTGGGTCCGCCGATGGCGTCGCCGGGTGGACTCGTCCTATGCCGCCTACTACTGGCCCTGGCTCAAGGTCAAGGGCGTGACCGGGGCCGAGCGAGACGTCCCACCTTCCGCCTTCCTGGCCGGGGTGTATGGGCGGCGAGATGACGAGGGCGTCCACCACGCGCCGGCCAACCTGGAGATCATCGGCGCGCAGGATCTGTCGCTGCGCGTCAGCGAGGACCACATCGGCATCCTAAATAGTGATGCCGTAAACACGTTTCGGCTGCAGCGAGGGGTGCGTCCCTGGGGCGCCCGGACCGCGTCAAGCGATCCCGACTGGCGCTACGTGCCGGTCCGCCGCCTGTTCATCATGCTGCGACGCTCGCTAGAATCCGGATATGCTTGGATATCTTTCGAGCCCAACAACGACCGGACCTGGGAGGTCGTACGGAACCGGACCGAGTCCTTCCTGACCAGCCTACATGCACGTGGCATGCTGGTTGGAGGGAATCCAGGGGATGCCTTCTTCGTAAAATGCGACGCTGAGACCAACTCCCCGGAACATGTGGCCAGTGGCCAGCTCGTCTGCGAAATTGGGGTTGCCCCCGTAGCTCCCGCTGAATTCATCATGATCTCGTTGGTCCAGACGATGGACTCGCCGCCGACGTAAGGAAGAAACCAATGGCTAACAACGACACTCGGCCGCTGCCGGTATTCTGCTTCCGGGTCAACCTCGACATCCCGGGGTTCGACGTGAACAAGGACGCCATCTTCTTCAAGAGCGTCAGCGGCCTGCGCTACGAGACAGAGGTCGTGGACGTGAAGGCAGGCGGGGTCAACAACTCCACCTTCCGTCTGGTCGGCGCTACCAAGTGGGCCAACCTGGTCTTCAAGCAAGGCTTCACCGCCAGCTCGAAGCTTCTTGAATGGCGCAACAAGTGGCTCGCCGGCTCGGGCAGCCGCGCCAGCGGCAGCATCGAGCTGATGGACTCGGCTGGCAAGTCGCAGCGCACCTGGAGGTTCGTCGACGGCTGGCCCTGCAAGTGGGAGATCTCGGAGTTCGATGCCTCCAAGACCGAGCTCGCCATCGAGACCCTTGAGATCGCGCATCACGGATTGAGCTGAAATCATGACCGCACCTACCGCTTCCATGGAGCCCAGGGGCATCGCCGCCGCGATGTCTCAGCCGGTGTTTTCCACGCGCACCGGGGAGAGCGCCCTGGGAGCGGCCGACCGCGCCACCCGTCGGTGGGCCCCGGAGTCCGCCGAGGACCAGCCGCGCTCGATGCGGAGCTTGTCCTTCGTCGATCGCACGGTGTCGCCGTGGGTGACCACCTCGCAGCGCTCCGCGGGGCTCCGCATGTTCTCGCAGTACGCTTCGTCGAGCGCCGGCGAGCGCACGGTCGACGGCGTGTCGTGGGTGTTCCCGCGGCCCTGGTACCAGGACGAGCTCGACTGGATCGCCGCCTCGCGCGCGTCGTCCTCGGGCTCGGGCCGGAGCACGATCTTCACCACGCGCGGCACCTACGCCCAGGCCGGCGCGCAGGCGCCTGCGCAGAGCGCCTCCGAGCGCAGCCTCCCCGCGGCGCTCTACGAGTACGTGGCGCCGTCGTTTGCATCCGGTGAGTCACGCTCGTTCTCGGCGGCGCAAGGGGCCGGGCCGTCGTCGGCGTACTCGCCGCTGGTCTCGCAGTCCTCCTACTCCGCGGCGTCCATCGTCGCGCAGTCGATGCGCGCCATCCAGGCCGCTGGCGCCATGGTGCGCGGCGTGCCAAGCGCTGCGCCTGCCTCGGCGGCGGACCTGGGCTTCGACGCGGCCGCTGGCGCAGCGGCGCCGGGCTCCTCTGCAGCCTCGGTGGCGAGCGGTGAGAGCGCGGCGCGGTCGCTGGCCAGCTTCTCGTCGCTGGCCCCGCTGGTGAGCGCGCTCATCCCGGAGAGCCACGGCTACGCGAGCCGGGCCGGCCAGGCCTCGCCGTCGGCGGTCTCCCTGCGCGCGCCCGCGCTGGTGACTCCGCCCGCGCCTCGTGGGGATGCAGATTCCTCGTCTGCGACGCGGCCTGTCAGCCGCCCGGTGGACGAGCACGCGGTGCAGGAAGCGCGCAGCCGCGCCGCCGAGCAGTCTCGCGTCATGGCGCAGCTCTTCGCGCAGGAGCGCGAGCGCCTCCATGTCTCGCAGCGCGAGCAGGCCCGGCAGCGCGAGCAGGCCGCGTCCTTGCTGGGGACAGAGCTGGGGACAGACGCGCAAAGGCAGGGCGGGCAAGGTGCGCAGGGGGCTTTCGGAGGCCAGGCCGGCCAGGCCGGCCACTCGGCCCAGGCTGCGCAAGAGCTCGCCCGCGAGACCGCGCGCCTGGAAGCCGTGCGCGAGGCAGTTCGCATCGAGGCGGCGCGAGGCGAGGGCGCACGCGAGGGACGCTCCCGCGTGCAGTCTTCTGCTCGGCAGCAGGCTCGCATCGACGCCATCGTCGCCGAGCGGATGGCTCAGCTCGAGCCCGCCAGCGCCGGCGCGTCGAGCGCCAGCGCCGAGCCCGCAGCGCTCGATGCTGGCGAGCAGCAGACCTTGGTGCAGGCGCTGCGCTTCGCCGAGCTGATGGCCCACACCGCGGCCATCGGGCCGTCCGCGCTGGCGCCGGCTGCGGGGCCCCGTCTGGCGTTGCCCACCGGCCTCGGCGGCCTGGTGGCCGCCGTGAACACGGCCTCGGCCATCGAGCGTGAGCGCACGTCGCCCATGTTCGCCATGGCGCCGCGTGAGCCGATGCTCCCGATGCCGCAGGCGATGCCGGTGGCGGCGTTGACGCCGCCTTCGCGGGCGTTCTCCTTCCAGTCGGTGTTCCCGTCTGCGTTCACGCCGGCCTTCGCGTCGGCCCAGGGGCCCATCTCCGCGGCAGGTGAAGCGGGTCCGGACACCTCAGGTGCCCGTCACACCGCTGCCCCCGCCGAGTCGGCGCTCGGGGCGATCGCCGCGCAGCGCCCCGCTGCCCTGGCGCACATCGCCTGGAGTGATCGCTGGCTTGGTCGGTTCGCTGGCGCCTCGGAGTCCTCGCTCGAGGTGATGAACACCGTGGCGATGCGCTCTCGCCTGGCTCCTGCCCAGCACTTCGTCGCGCCGATCGCGGCGCCGAGCGCGGTGACGGAGCGGGCCGCCATGGAGTCGCCGACGCGCTCGACCTTGCCGGTCGTGATGTCGGCGCCGGCCGCCGCGGCCAGGCCGCAGGCGACGGCGCCGCGAAGCGAGACCTTGGCGCCGGTCGCGGCGCCGGTGGCCGCGCCGGCTGCGGCGCGCCGCCCCGAGGCCGCGCCAGAGGCGCTGCGCTTTGCCGATGACGACATCGTCCCCGATGAGATGCTGGCTGCGATCGTCGCGGGCCCCCGCGGCCCCTCTCGCGCCCCCGCCGCCGCGGCGGTGACGCCAGCGGCTGCTGCGGCTGCCGCGACCGCGGCTGCTGCGACCGCGGCTGCTGCGGCGACGAAGGTCGTCGGCGCTCCGCACGCCTCCGCGGCGGACGTCGTGGCGCTGACCGCGCCCGGCGCCCCGGTGGACGCTGGGTTGTCGCCGTCGCTCGCCGCGTCGCCGATGGCGCCGGCTCTGGCTCACGTCCTGCCCTTGCCGCGCGCCGCGGTGTTTGATACTCGCGCGCTCGCTGGTGCCGAGCTGGCAGCGGCCTTCCTCTCTGGCGCGGTCACCGCGCCGATCGTCACGCAGCGCTCGTTTGGCGGGGCCGCGGCCCAGGTCGGATCGAGCGACGCCGGCGTGGCCGGCGATGTCGTGGCGCCCATGTCCGCCTGGCAGCAGTGGTCTGCGCAGTGGGCCCCTGAGCTCGTGCGGCCGGCGGCGCTCGCCTCCTCGCCGCGCCAGTCGCCGCAGGTCGGAGATGGCGGGGCGCCGAGCGCTGGGCGGGAGCTGTTCACGTCGGCTCGCCCGGCGGCTGGCGGGATTCCCCGCGCTGCTGATGTTGGCGCCTTGGCGCCTGGCGCTGCCGAGCCCATCGCACCTTCGCCGTTTGTCTCTGGCGTGGACGATGGCATCGTCACCGTCCGGTCGACGCTGCTCGCGCCGGCCTCGCCTCGCCAGCAGCGCCTTGCTGCGAGCTACGGCACCAGCGTGAGCTGGGCCAATCAGGACGCCGGCGACGCGATGCCGGTGGCGTATCAGACGCTCGGGGAGATCCTCTCGGTGGTCGGCGCTGGCGGCATGTCTGGCCTCGCGATGGCCGGTGAGGGCAGCGCAGCGGCTGGCACCGACCTCGGCGCTTTCGCTGGCTCGGCGGCCTTCGCGCCGGAGCTGGACGTAGCGGGGGCTGCGCCAGCGTCGTGGACGCGGAGCTTCGAGTTGCCCATGGTGGTCTTGCCGGCGCTGCTCGGCAACGCCGCCGCCTCGGGTGTGGGCGGGATGACCGCGCCGCTGTCTTTCGCCACGTCGTGGCCGGCGCTGGCCGGCGCTGCGCTGCCGGGCGCCAGCGGCGCTGTGCAGGCGCGCGGCACGAGCGCCGCGGCGCAAGAGCCGGGTTCGGCGACCACTGATGACGACGTGGTGACGAGCGCGTGGCGCGGCAACGTCGTGGCGCCTGCCTGGGCCGCCGGCCCAAGCGGCGGCTGGTCCTCCGACGATCTGGCGTCCTCGCTGGTGTCGCAGAGCCTCTCTGGTTCGATGGAGCGGGGCGCTCATCTGCCGGGCATGACCGCGCAGCGCGCGCTGGGCTTTGGCGCGACGCAGTCGACGCAGGCCGCGGATCTCTCGTTCGACTTCGTGCCGCCAGAGCTGGTGCTGGCGGCGCGTGTGTACGGCTTTGGCGCCGCCGAGGCGGCGCAAGCGCTGCGGTTGACGATGGGTGGACAGACGGGGTTGTCAGCGATGGCTGGCGCCGTCGATCTTCGCTTCGTGGCGCTCGCCAGCCTGGCGAGCCAGGCCTCACGGGAGGCACGAGGCGGAGCGCCCGAGCTCCTCGGCACGGCAGCGTCGGCCCAGCCCGCGGGGCAAGCCGCAGCCCAGGCGATGGGCTACGCGGCGCCGTCGGCCGCCACGTCGCCGGCTGCGGGCGGCGACGGCTCCTTTGGCGTGGCGCGCCGCACTCCGCGCGGTGCCTTCTTGTTGCCCTCGGCGAGCGTCGCGGCCATGGGGCTGTCGGCGGCGCTACCGGACGGCGAGTACGCGATGCCCATCGCCGCGCTGGAGATCCTGGCGGCCAAGATGGTCGCTGAGCTCGGCAGCTACGCGAGCCCGATGCAGGAGCCCGCCGCGGCCGGGGCCGCAGGCGACAGCCCTCGCGGTCGGGCAACCCTCGATCAGCCGGTGGTCATGCCAGGCGGCGCCTCGATGGCCGCTGGCGGCGCCACCGCGGCGGCCGAGGAAGCCGGTGAGGCGGCGGTGTTCTCGAGCGCGGCGGCCTCGGTGGGCGCTGCGCGTCGCGCCCGCTTTGAGGCGCTGTATGTGGCGCTGGCGGAGACCTCGTCGGGCCGCACCATGTCACCGGCGGCCAGGGCCGCGCGGGCGCTGGCGCTGGCCAACCGCGACGAGGAGTCGCCGACGCTCTCATCCCGCGAGCGCGCCGCGCTGGCGTGGCAGATCTTCCCTGTGGTGCTCAACGGCGAGGCGAGCGCGGCCACCGGCGGCGCCGGTGCCGCCACGACGGGACCTGCGATGCGCAGCGAGCGCGCTGGGGGACGCCCGGAGCTGACCTCGGTGGCGCCCAGCGCGTTTGTAGCACCCGTGGTCGGGCGCCCAGGCGCCGAGATGCGGCCAGGTCTCGGCTCGCTGTCCGCGCGCGCAGGAGAGGCGCTGGGCTCGTTCGTGACCGCATCGCCGACCGAGGCGCCGCGGCCCCAGGCCGCGGGAGCGCCGGCCGCGTCGGCGCCGCCAGAGAGCGGTCGCGGCTCGTGGCGCTCCGGCCGCTTTGGTGGTGGCGAGGTCGAGATCCCGAGCTGGTTCGAAGCAGCGGCTCGCAAGATGTTCGAAGATCAGCGCGACGTCGAGGGGATGTCCCTGGCCGAGCTGACCCTCATCGCGGCTCCACCGCAGACCCAGATCGCGGCCGCTGGCCGCGACACACCTGCCGCCGCGCCGCCCAAGCAAGCCTCGTCGGACGGCAAGGGCGACAAGGGCCAGAAGATCGATGTCGAAAAAGTGGCGCGTGAGGTCTACACCGCCTTCCTGCACATCATTGAATCTGCACGTCAGCGAAACGGGGAGCCGTATCTATGATCTCGAGCAAGCCATTTACCGTGTCCATCGGGAGCCTCGACAAGCCGGGGATCACCGTTATCGCGCAGTACAACCCCAAAGAGCTGCAGGTGGACCGCTCGGTCCCGTGGACCAAGCACACCAACAAGAGCAACGAGCAAGGCTTGCAGCTCGAGTTCTCGGGCGCCGATGGTCGCAGCGCCAGCCTGGAGCTGTTCTTCGATGATTCGGAGACACCAGGCGGTTCGGTGCTCGGCAACATCGAGCTCCTGGAGCAGCTCGCGACGATCCGCGTGCCCGGTTCGCAGAAGGACGAGGAGAAGCGCCCTCATCACTGCGTGCTGGTCTTTGGTGCGGCCTACCCCAACCGCCCGTTCAAGTGCGTGATCGAGTCGCTGTCGACCAAGTTCACGATGTTCAGCTCCAAGGGCGTCCCCATTCGCGCCACGGTGAACCTCAAGCTCAAGGAAGCCGATTCGGTGATGATGAAGAAGGAAGGGGCGGCCGGTGGCACGGGCGGTACCGGCGGAACCGGCGGTACCGGCGGTACCGGCGGTACCCCCCCCGCTGCTTAGCAACGCCGGTGTGGTGCGGGATTCTTCACGGCAGCTCGGCTCTTTCTCCCAGGACGTGACTTGTGGCTATTTCCAAAGCAGGCGCAGTCGAAATCACCGCGGTGGTCGCCGGGACCGAGTGTCCCTCTGAGCACCTCCGTTCGCTGGTCATCAGCCGCGATCTGAACCAGCCGGACGAGTGCTTGGTGGTGCTTGGAAACCAGGACCACAGCTACACGAAATCCGCAGAGATCAGCAAGTCGCTCGAGGTCAAGCACAAGGACTCAGGGAAGGTCTTGTTCAAGGGCGAGATCGTCGGGCTCGAGCCGATGTACAAGGGCATGGCGCCGACGACGATCGCGGTGCGCGGCTACAACAAGATGCACCGCATGCTGCGTGGTCGCAAGTCGATGACCTTCAGCGACAAGACGGACAAGCAGATCATCTCCGAGGTGGCGACCAAGCACGGCCTCACCGTCGAGTGGGAGGGCCCGGAGATAAGCCACAAGCTGGTGTATCAGCACAACCAGACGGACCTCGAGTTCTGTCGCACCCGCGCTTCTCGCGTGGGCTGTTTCCTCTGGTGCGTGGACACCAAGCTGTATTGCAAGGTCCCCAAGCTCGACGGCTCCGAGGTCGCGACGCTCGAGGTCAAGCAGCAGGGGCAGGACAACCAGCTTCGGGTGTTCAACCCGCGGCTGGGCTCGGCTGGCGTCGTGAAGAAGGTGGTCGTCAAAGGCTGGAACCCGGAGAAGAAGGAGCTCATCACCGGCGAGGCAGAAGCCGGTGGCAGCTCGCTTGGCAGCCAGGGCGCCGCCGCCGCGGCCGGTGACTACGGCAAGGTGGAGACGTTCGAGGTCGACACGCCGGTGTGGACGCCCGAAGAGGCCAAGGCGCTGGCCAAGGCTCGCCTCACCCAGCACTCGCTCTCCTACATGACCGGCACCGCCGAGACGATCGGCACCGCGGACTTCGATCTGGCGACCATCGCCAAGTTCGTGATCAACCCCAACGGTCAAGATCGCTTCAACGGCAAGTACTTCATCACCGGCCTCACCCACCGGTACAGTCAGGAGGCCAAGGACGGCTTCGTGACTGACCTGCGGCTGGCTCGCGACGGACAGGACTCATGAGGCCGGGCGGGCCGCGGCGTGATATCGGAGATATGACCCTGCCCGGGGTCTACTACGGCATCGTCACGCAGAACAAGGACCCGGAGAACCTCAACCGCATCAAGGTTCGCTTGCCCTGGCTCGACAAGGGCGACGTGGACCAGACGCACTGGGCCCAGCTCTCTACCCCGATGGAGGGCAAGAAGTTCGGTTGGTACACGCTGCCCGACATCGAAGACGCGGTGCTGGTGATGTTCATGGCCGGCGATATCCGGCAGCCGGTCCTGGTGGGCGGCGTGTGGAGCAAGACCGACGCGCCGCCGGAGCTCAACGAGGACGGCAAGAACAACTTTCGCGGCTACCGCAGCCGCACCGGCCATCGCCTCATCCTCGATGACAGCAAGAAGCCCAAGGTCGTGATCGCCGACATGACCGCCAAGAACGTGCTCGGTCTCGGCGACTTTGCCGAGGACGGCACGGGGCAGAACAAGAGCGCGGTGTTCAAGCCCGGCATGGCTGGTGAGAAAGGCATCTCGCTCTCCACCATGGAGGGCAAGATGGAGGTGGTCGCCACCGGCAAGATCACCTTCAAGGCCGGCCAGAACGTGAAGATGAACGCGACCGAGACGGTGGATGTCAAGGCCGACTCGGAGCTCAAGCTGGATGGCAACTCGCTGAAGATGAACTCTGGCAGCGACTCCAACTACGTCGGGAAGCCTGCCAACGTTTGCTAAGGGTTCCCTCACGCGACCAACGAACGGTCTGAAACGGAAAGCCCGTGTCCCTCATCCGAATCGCAAATCCCATGGCAGAGGCGCATGGCGCCGGCAAGCTGCGTGGCGTTCATCTGGCGATCGTCATCGACAACAAGGATGGCGAGGGCAATCCTGGCTTTCGCGTCAAGGTCAAGTTCCCCTGGCTCAAGGACGACGAGAAGACGTTCTGGGCGCGAATCGCGACGCCCATGGCCGGCGCCGAGCGCGGGGCCTACTTTCTGCCTGAGCTCGATGATCAGATTCTGGTGGTGTTCGAGCACGGCGACATCGATCGTCCGATCATGGTCGGCGCGGTGTGGAACAAGCAGCAGGAACCCGTCGAGAACAACACGACTGGCAAGAACAACACCAAGCTCATCAAGTCCAGGGCCGGGCACCGGGTGATCTTCGACGACAAGGACGGCGCCGAGCGCATCGTCATCGTCGACAAGACGAAGAAGAACAAGATCGTCTTCGACTCGGCCAACAAGGTGGTGAAGATCCATAGCGGCGGTGAGCTGCTGATCGACGCCAAGGACAACCTGATCGTCCACTCGAAGACGCTCAAGGTCGGGGCCTCCAACATCTCCGGAAAAGGGCAGACCGTGCTGAGCCATGCCGTGGGCACGCTCAACGTGGTGGCCTCGGGGACGTTGACGATTGGCTCCAACGTTACGCAGAACATCAACGGCGGAGCTGCGACCACCGTCTCTGGCAGCCCGGCAGGCTCGCTCGGTGGCGCTGGTGCGAAAGCGCAGCCCAAGGACCAGGTCACCGGCCAGCAGGGCGGCGCAGGTGGCGGCGGTGCAGGCGGTGGCGGTGGCGGTGGCGGCGGCGCAGGTGGCGGCGGTGGCGGTGGCGGCGGCGGTGGTGGTGGCGGTGGAGCCGGCGCGAGCGGCTCTGCGGGAGCCGGTGCGAGCGGCTCTGCAGGAGCCGGTGCAGCGGCTCTGCGGGAGCCGGTGCGAGCGGCTCTGCAGGAGCAGGTGCGAGCGGCTCTGCGGGAGCCGGTGCGAGCGGCTCTGCGGGAGCCGGCGCGAGCGGGTCTGCAGGAGCAGGTGCGAGCGGTTCTGCGGGAGCAGGTGCGAGCGGCTCTGCGGGAGCCGGTGCGAGCGGCTCTGCGGGAGCCGGCGCGAGCGGCTCTGCGGGAGCCGGCGCGAGCGGCTCTGCGGGAGCCGGCGCGAGCGGATCTGCAGGAGCCGGTGCGAGCGGATCTGCAGGAGCGGGCGCGAGCGGCTCTGCCGGCGCAGGCGCGAGCGGCTCTGCCGGAGCAGGCGCGAGCGGATCTGCGGGAGCCGGCGCGAGCGGCTCTGCGGGAGCAGGCGCGAGGGATCGCCGGAGCGGCGCGAGCGGCTCTGCAGCAGGCGCGCAGCGGATCTGCCGGCGCAGGCGCGAGCGGCTCTGCGGGAGCCGGCGCGAGCGGCTCTGCGGGAGCCGGCGCGAGCGGCTCTGCGGGAGCCGGCGCGAGCGGCTCTGCGGGCGCCGGCGCGAGCGGCTCTGCGGGAGCCGGCGCGAGCGGATCTGCGGGAGCCGGCGCGAGCGGATCTGCCGGAGCAGGCGCGAGCGGCTCTGCCGGCGCGGGCGCGAGCGGCTCTGCCGGCGCGGGCGCGAGCGGTTCTGCCGGCGCGGGCGCGAGCGGTTCTGCCGGAGCGGGCGCGAGCGGATCTGCCGGAGCGGGCGCGAGCGGTTCTGCCGGCGCGGGCGCGAGCGGGTCTGCCGGCGCGGGCGCGAGCGGTTCTGCCGGCGCGGGCGCGAGCGGGTCTGCCGGAGCAGGCGCGAGCGGCTCCGCAGGAGCAGGCGCGAACGGGTCTGCTGGCGCGGGCGCGAGCGGTTCGGCTGGCGCAGGCGCGAGCGGCTGTGCTGGCGCAGGCGCGAGCGGTTCTGCCGGAGCGGGCGCGAGCGGGTCTGCCGGAGCGGGCGCGAGGCGGCTCCGCAGGAGCGGGCGCGAGCGGCTCTGCCGGAGCAGGCGCGAGCGGTTCTGCTGGCGCAGGCGCGAGCGGGTCTGCAGGAGCAGGTGCGAGCGGCTCTGCAGGAGCAGGTGCGAGCGGCTCTGCGGGAGCGCGAGCGGGTCGGCGGGAGCAGGCGCGAGTGGATCGGCTGGAGCAGGCGCTGGTGGCTCTGCTGATGCCGGCCAGGCGCGAGCGGGCCTGCGGGAGCAGGCGCAAGCGGTCTGCTGGCGCAGGCGCGGCGGGCTCTCTGGCCGGCGCCGGCGCGAGCGGCTCTGCGGGAGCGGGCGCGAGCGGGTCTGCGGGAGCAGGCGCTGGTGGTTCGGCTGATGCGGGAGCAGGCGCGAGCGGATCTGCTGGCGCGGGCGCGAGCGGGTCTGCAGGAGCAGGCGCGAGCGGGTCTGCGGGAGCAGGCGCGAGCGGGTCTGCGGGAGCAGGCGCGAGCGGCTCTGCGGGAGCAGGCGCGAGCGGCTCTGCGGGAGCAGGCGCTGGTGGGCTCTGCTGGAGCAGGCGCAGGCGGATCGGCTGGCGCGGGAGCAGGCGCGAGCGGGTCTGCTGGAGCAGGCGCGAGCGGGTCTGCTGGAGCAGGCGCGAGCGGCTCTGCCGGAGCAGGCGCGAGCGGCTCTGCGGGAGCAGGCGCGAGCGGCTCTGCCGGAGCAGGCGCGAGCGGCTCTGCGGGATCAGGCGCGAGCGGCTCTGCGGGAGCCGGCGCTGGTGGCTCTGCTGATGCCGGAGCAGGCGCGAGCGGCTCTGCCGGCGCAGGCGCGAGCGGCTCTGCCGGCGCAGGCGCGAGCGGCTCTGCCGGAGCAGGCGCGAGCGGCTCTGCAGGCGCAGGCGCAAGCGGCTCTGCGGGCGCAGGCGCGAGCGGCTCTGCCGGCTCTGTCACCGCTGGGGCGTCAGTGGGCACCTCCGGGGTGACCGGCTCGGTGTCCGGTGCCCCGGGCGGTAGCCCTGAGGTCATGCAGGGCACGGAGCAGATCAAGCAACAAGCGCAGGATCCAACCGGCGGCGTTCGTGCCGAAGGTCAGGTGGAGGGCGCCATGGGCGCCGAGGGCGCTGCGGTCATGCACGGGGACACCGGCGTGGTCGACGGTCAGGTGCCAGATGTCCAGGGGCAGGCAGAGCAGGTCAAGGCCATGGGCAACCAGGGCGCCGGGCTGCAGGCCTCCGTCGTGGCGGATGCCAAGGCCGGCTCGGGCGTCGCCGACGCCGAAGCGACGGCAGGCGAGGTGCAGAACGCTCGCTCGACCGCAGAGGGCAAGGTCGGCGAGGCGCAGGACACCCACGCGCAGGTCCAGTCCGTCGCCGCCGATCCCACTGGCGCGGCGACCAGCGAGGTCAGCGGGATGGGACGAGCGCGAGCCGAGGCCGCCATCTCGGGCAGCGAGGTGGGCACCGCCAAGGCCAAGATGGATGACACCGCCGGCAAGGTGCGGGACGCCGAGGCGGTGATGGAAGATCCGTCCGGGGCCGCCGAGGCTGCGGCTACGAGCAAGGTCGAGTCCACGGCGAGCACGACCGTGAGCGCCGAGGCGTCGGTGAAGGTCGAGTCCGAGCCACCGAAGAAGTAAGCCGAGCTGCAAAGGGGGCGCGACGCGGTCGCGCGCTCGCCCGTCGGCTCACCGTGCGTTGCCTCCTCCGGAGGGAACCTCGAGGCGTCGCGATCAATGGTTCCAGCGACATGCGTCGGTGGAGCCGCCTGAGCTTGCCTCCAATGCGGATCCTCTAGCGCGAAGTTTGGCCGACGCTTCCGTTTTCCTGGGTCGCTGCGTTGACCGCAGCTAGGCGGGTTCCCTAGGATCACCCTCAAGCCTAAAGGGGGCGAAACGAAAGGACATCGCGTGGATGAGGAAGCGCTGATGGCTTGGCAAGATGTGTTGGACATGGTCGCGGCAGGGCGCCCAGGGGAGGCCTCGTGTCCGTTCTGCGGACACCGTCCAATGACCATCGAAGAAGTCGACTTCTCAACCCGGATTTCCTGCAGCAAGTGCAAGAAGTTCATCCAGGGCAAGTTCGCCCCGTGAGTTCCGTGCAATTACAGGTGCAAGGCTCATGAGTGATCGCAGCTATCTTGGACGAGGGTTCCGGTTTCCAGTCTCGCTGAGCCTCAACGGCGGGCTCTCCAGCTCGGCGCTGGAGGAGAACGTCCGGCAGTGCATCTTCATCATCCTCGGCACTGCGCCGGGGGAACGCCTGATGCGCCCTGACTTTGGCTGTCGCATCCACGATTTGATGTTCGCGCCAAACCACGCCATCACCGCCGCGCGCGCGGGGGTGTATTGCGAGGAAGCCATCTACAAGTACGAGCCGCGCGTCTCCTACGTGCAGTGCTTCGCCGGGCCCAACCCCGACGAGCCCAATCGGCTCGATATCCGCGTCGAGTACGTGATCGCCGGCAAGAACGACAAGCGCAACTTGGTCTTTCCGTTCTACCTGCGCAACGAAGAGTCCAGCTAAGAGGCCGAGTCCTTCATGATCCCACCCCCCCGAAGCTCGACGACCGCTCCTTCCACGACATCGTGGCAGAGGCGATCAGCATGATCCCGCGCTACGCGCCGGAATGGACCAACCACAATCCCTCGGATCCTGGCGTCACGCTCATAGAGCTGGCGGCCTGGATGACGGATCTCATCATCTACCGGCTCAACCAGGTCCCCGACAAAAACTATGTCGCGTTCCTCAACCTGCTGGGTATCAAGCTGCGCCCGCCGCGGTCGGCCAAGGCGCTGCTGCAGTTCCGCCTGGTCGAGGGCGCGCAGAACAGAAGGTGCCGGCGGGGACCCAGGTGTCCACGCCCCAGGGCCGGCGAGGAGCAGACCGTCACCTTCGAGACCGCGCGCGACGCTGTGATCCTGCGGCATCCCGCTCGATCGTTGCTTCTCGTACTTCGACGACACGTACACCGACAACTCGCGCTACACCAACCAGGCCGGCGACGGCTCGTTCGAGGTGTTCGCCGGCGCGCAGCGCATCGACCGCTTCCTGTACCTGTCGGACCCGCGCTTCGCCGGCGTCGGCGACTCGGCGGTGATGCGCGTGTACCTGGGCTGCCCCGAGCGCGGCGGCCGCGACCTCGCGCGCATGCTCGAGTGGTCGTACTGGAACGGCGAGCGGTGGAAGGAGATGACCCAGGCGCCGATCGAGGTCGATCGCGGCGAGGTCGCGTTCTTCGGCCCGATGGCGTTCGCGCCGGTCGCGGTCAACGACGTCGAGGGCCTGTGGCTGCGCGCGCGCCTGGCCGAGGTGCCGGAGACGCCCGCGGAGACCGAGCTTGACGTCATTCGATCCCGCGTCGAGGTGGTGGGCGAGGGCATCTGGCCGACCAAGGCCTACGCCAACCTCGACAACAACGCGTACTTGCCGCTCGACCTCGGCAAGAACATCTACCCGTTTGGCAAAGACCCCAAGGTCGACAGCACCCTCTACCTCGTCTGCGACGAGCTGCTAGCCACCGCCGACGCCTACGTCAGCGTGGAGATGCAGCTCGCGGACGCGCTCATCTCCCCAAGCCCAACCCTTCCGAGTCGCTGGTGCTCGCGTGGGAGTTCTGGGACGGCAAGCGCTGGCGCTTCCTGGGCCGCTCGAGCCCGCGCGGCATCCTGCCCGGCGCCGGCGACGAGTACGGCTTTCACGACGAGACCAAGGCGCTGTCGCAGAGCGGGCACGGTCAGCTTTCGTCGGCCCAAGGACATGGAGATGCTCGAGCTAAACGGTGAGACCCACCGCTGGCTGCGCATCCGGGTGGAGAAGGGCGACTACGGCGAGCAAGGCACCTACACCCTCGAGAACGACAAGTGGATCTTCAAGGATGACCGCGCGCTGCGACCGCCTGCGCTGCGGAACCTGACCTTTCACTATCGCGAGGACTATCGCGAAGTTCGTTACGTGATGACGTTCAACGACTTCGAGTTCAAGGACGTCACCGACGTCGCGCGCACCGAGTACACCATCTTCCAGCCGTTCACGCCCAAGGCGGACGAGTCCCCGGCGCTGTACCTGGGCTTCCCCGCGCGACCCCCCAACGACAAGATGGGCCTCTTCTTCAACCTGGAAGAAGAGCTTGGCATCGGCTCGCTGCCCACCGACGAAGCGGCGGTGGCCACGGTGGAGCTCACCAAGTACGAGGCGATGCGCAAGCTGTCCTGGGAGTCCGGCCACCAGGTGGTCTGGGAGTACTGGGACGGGCGCGAGTGGGAGCCGCTGTCGGTGGACGACGAGACCCACGGCTTCACCGGCTCCGGGTTCGTCTCCATGCTGCCCCCTGATGACTGGCTCAGCTCGTCCAAGTTCACCGAGGAGCGCTTCTGGCTCCGCGCGCGGCTGGAGATGGGTGGATACGTCAAGTCGCCCAAGGTCCGGCGCATCTACTCGAACTGCATCGATGCGTACAACCACGAGACCGTCCGCAACGAGACCCTCGGGTCATCGGATGGCTCTCCCATGCAGACCTTCAAGTTCCTGCGGGGGCCGCTGCTCGAAGAAGAGGTGATCGAAGTCCGCGAGCGGCAGCGCCCTGCCGCAGAGGAGATCGCGGACCTCGCAGACGACGCGGTGCGCGCGCTCGACGCCGAGAGCAGCCAGACCCAGGAGTGCTGGGTGCGCTGGCGGCGCGTGGACAGCTTCTTTGCGTCCAGCTCACGCAGCCGCCACTACATGCTCGACTACGTCACCGGGGTGGTGCAGTTCGGCGATGGGCGACGCGGCATGGTGCCACCGGAGAACCGAGACAGCATCGTCGCCGTGTCGTATCGCGTCGGCGGCGGCGCGATCGGCAACGTCAACCCGGGGACCTTGACCTCGCTCGGCCGGTCGCTCGCGTACGTTGATAGCGTGGTCAACCCGGTCGCCGGCATGGGCGGCACGGATCGAGAGACCGTGGACGAGGCCAAGGCGCGCGCGCCCTTCACCATCAAGAGCCGCGATCGCGCAGTCACCTCCGAGGACTACGAGATGCTGGCGCTGCGGGCGTCCACCAACCTGGCGCGCTCCCGCTGCGTCCCTGACCGGAGCAACCGCGGGCACGTCACCCTGGTGGTGGTGCCCAAGGGCGAGCTGCGCGGTGAGGAGATGGCGCGTCGGCTGGTGCCGTCCAGCGAGGTCCTGCGCTACGTGAAGCGCTACCTCGACGAGCGCAAGCTGGTGGGCACCGTGCTAAACGTGATCCCGCCGCGCTACCAGGACGTCTCGCTACGAGTGGTCTTGATTCGCCGCAGCCTGGGGACCTCCGATCGCCTGCGCAAGGAGATCGAGATCAAGCTGCGACGGCATCTCCACTCGTTGCTGGGCGGACGCGATGGCAAGGGCTGGGAGTTCGGCCGGCCGCTGCTCAAGTCCGAGCTGGTGCGCGTGGTCGAGGAAGTACCCGGCGTCGAGGGTGTTGACGCCCTGGAGATCCGAGATGAGAGCCGAAACGTCATGGTCGAGCATGTGCGGCTGGACGACGATGAGCTTCCCTTCCTCCTGCACGTCCATGTCACCGAGAAGGTTCGCGACGACATCAGGTAACCATGGCAGCTGATCTTCACAATCGCCGCGTCATCCGCGTCCCTGACGTCAACGGCAAGGCGCTGGACAAGGCTCGCATCCTCATGGAGGACGCCGGCGTCGGCAACGTCGTCGTGCTCTACCGCGAGAGCTACGAGGACCGCGACGTGGTGCTCGAGCAGAAGCCGGCGCGCGGCCAGATGGTCTACGAAGGGTCCGAGGTGATCCTCTGGATCGCCCGCCGTGGCTACCTGGAGCACCTGCCGGCGATCTACCGGCGCTCCGACGCGGTGGGGCGCAACATCGTCCGGGACATCTGCTTTGTCTTCGAGCACATGTTCGGCTCGATCGACGACAAGCTCGCCGATGGGCACCGCTACTACGATCCGCACATCGCGCCGGTGGAGTTTCTCGACTGGCTGGCCAACTGGACGGCCTTCGCCACCGAGCTGGACTGGCCGCTCGAGAAGAAGCGAGCGCTCATCAAGCGCTCGGTCGATCTCTACCGGCTGCGGGGCACCCGGCGCGGGCTGGCGCTGTTTCTCAAGCTGTTCACCGACCATGAGCCGGACATCCTGGAAAATGCCTGGCCATTCAAGGGGTTTCGGGTGGAGGTGGAGGCGCGGATCGGGCTCGATTCCGTGATCCTGCCGCCGATGGAGCTGGCCCACTGCTTCATCGTCACGATGCCCATGAAGTTCGAGGACGTGACGCCGGACATGGTGATCCGCATCCACCGGATCATCCAGTCGGAGAAGCCGGCGCACACCCACTACTACCTTCGCTTCGCGGAAGAAAAAGGCGACGCCGAGCTACGCGAGTTCTTTGCGATTGGCCTACGCTCCGGTATCGGCATCGGGGCGGAGGTCGTGGCGGCGCTGCCCGGCGAGGAATCGTCTGGTACGCCTCCAAAAGACGGACCATAAGATGGTGCCCGCACCATCTCTCCACAGATCACCACCGAGCCCCCCCAGAACCCCCCAAGATCCCACAGGTCATCGATGAGCGAGCAGCAGGGATTCAAGCGAATCAACTTCTTCAAGGGGTTTCTCACCACCGAGAAGGACTGGAACGACGCCGAGCAGTACCACATCGACAAGCGCAAGCTGCAGAACCGCATGCTGCACGCTCCCGGTGTGGTGTTTGGCTATCAGGGCGATCTCAAGGTGACGGCCCGCGCGCGCGGGGACCTGTCCATCGAAGTGCAGCCGGGCTACGCCGTGGACGGGGCCGGCAACGACCTGCATGTGCCGCACGCGGTCATCAAGTCGATCAACCTCGATGAGCTGCGCTTGCCGCAGACCGTCTATGTGGTGCTCCGCTACTACGAGGAGCTCACGGACTTCATCGCCTACAAGGAGAACCTCGAGTACAAGGGCCACCGCCGCGTCCTCGAGAGCTGCAAGGTCGAGGTCTCGCAGACCGAGCCCGACATCATGCGCGAGGTCGAGCTGGCGCGCGTCCACATCGAGAAGGGCGCCAACCGCGTTCGCGACGCTCGTGACCCGGCGCACCCCGTCAACAACGAGCTGGACCTGCGCTATGTGCCCCGCGCTGGCCAGGCCGGCTCCAAGATGTCGCCGCAACTGCGGCTGCGGCTCGAGGCGCTGCTGTGGCAGATCCGCAAGGGCGCGCTGGAGTACACCCGCCGCGGCGTCCTGGCGGCGCACGACGTGGTGCAGGCGGCGAACACCGCGCTGATGCTGCTGGCGGTGGGGCTCGTCGATCTCATCTCGGTGTTCGAGATCTTCCGCCTGGTGGTGGAGAGCCAGGGCGAGATGGCGCTCGACGTGGATGTTCACCACCCGACGATCGCTCAGAAGAAGGAGTTCGCCGAGTATCGCAAGCAGGTGGAGATCCTGCGCGGCCTCCTGGGCGAGGGCAAGAACAACCTGGAGACCTTCACCAACCTCCTGGCCTACGAGGCCAAGGCGATGGACATCGCCAACTCCGCGGTGGCTGGCGAGAAGCCCCAGATCGAGGCGCCGGAGAAGAAGGACGACAAGCCCAAGCTCGCCGACGTCAAGGACTGGGAGGGCGTCAAGACGATGCCCACGCCCAAGCCGATCATGGAGCTGGAGGGCCTCTCTTGGGTGCTGGTTGACGAGATCGAGATCCTCAACAAGGAATCCGAGGACAAGCACCTCTTCCAGATCAAAGACGCCAAGGACAACTACCGTTCGCGGCAGAAGCTCAAGTACCCCGACGGCACCGTGGTCGACGATGGCGGTCGCGCGCACGTCGATGGCTACAGCGAGTTCCGCATCTTGAACCTGACGCCAAACCGTCCGGTCATCATCTTGCGCCGCATGGACTACGTGTACGGCGACTACGAGCTGGAGATGGCGGTCAACGGCAAGCCCGCCGGGATCTCCACGTGTCAGGGCACGGACCGCGTCAACCGGTGGCGGAACTGGCCGGTGCTGATCCCGGCCGAGGCCATCACCGACACGCAGGTCACGGTGCGTCAGCGGTCGATCACCGCCGGCCGTGACATCAACATGTTCCACATCTGGGTGTACCAGCCCAAGTAGCGGGACGTTGCACGAAGTGGCGAGGACAGCGCAGGGGGGCTGGCGAGGACTGTCGCTTGGGTGGGGGCGTGCGCTGCGACCTCGCGCTCCTCTCCCACCTCGCGCTCCTATGAGGTTTATGAGGTCCACGCCGTCCGTGCCGTCCACGCGGTCCGTGCTCTTTGCGCCCCGGTGTCCCCCGCCGGGGGGCGCGACGCCCGAACCACCCTGGGATCCAGCGAAATCCGCAGTTGCAGGGCGACAGGATTCGCCTTCGCTTGCCAGGGGACTGACAGCAAGGGATTGTCGAGGAGAGGCTCAGTGTTATGATGACAGCGGCCACAGGGACCTAGGCCTTCGGGCGCACCATGTTCCTAAAGTACATCGATTTCATTTTTGTCCCGTTTCGCCAAATGCACGCGAAGTGGATTGGCGTCCGGACGATGAAGGGCAACATCCAAGCTGAGGCGAGGCGGTTAAAAGCGCTGGGAGAGCGCGGCCAAAGTGCGATGGGCTCCGTACAGTCCAAGCTGGTCGGCCAGCCACAACAACCCCAGCCGGGAGGTCAAGCGATGCAGTCGCAGATGCCGCCAATGCCAGGCCAGATGCCGCAGATGCCGCAGGGCGCTCCACAGATGCCCGGGATGCCCGGGATGCCGGGACAGCCCGGGCAGCCGCCCGGTGCGCCAGGCGCCCCCGGCGTCAATCCTGGACCGCCGATCCGGACCACCGGGTTCTGGATCTTCAAGAAAAAGTTTTGCACGCAGTGCAATACCCAGCTCGACAATAGCTGGGATCGCTGCCCGTACTGCGCGCAGATCGCTGTGCAAGCAGCGGCGCCGCGCGCGCCGGTGGCGGGCTCCAACAAGACGCAGGCCTTCGTCATGGACGCCAACGGCGTCCCCGGCCAGCTCCAGCTCATTGGTTGGGTGGTGCCGTTGTCAGGGGCGCAGCGCGGTCAGCTCTTCACCCTGTCACCCACCAGCACCATCGGCAACGATCCGGCGTGTACGGTGGTCCTCCATGATCGCTTCATGTCCGGAAAGCATGCAGAGATCAAAGCCGAGAATGGAATCTGGGTGCTCAAGGATCTTGGATCCACCAACGGCACCTACGTGAACAACCGCCGCGTCGAGCGCCACGAGCTGGTGGACAACGACTTCATCAAGTTCGGCGGCGCCATGGTGAAGTTCAAGAGCCTATGACCAAGACCACACTCTTCCAGGCGCTTCGTCTTGGGGCGGCAATCGCGCTCGCGTTTGCGCTGGTCGCGCACCGCCAGGCTGTTGCCGAGCCCAAGGTAACCTACACCGTTCGTCCCATCGACCCGCTCAAGGAGCCCAAGCGCAAGGGGTTGCCGCCCGACATCGAGGCGACGGTCATCGATGGACCTGGCGGCGTTCCGGCGGAGAAGTTCACGCTGATCCAGAAGGACAGCCGAGCGCCGATCCCGCCGATGAAGGCGCTGAGCCTCAAGTCGTACATCCAGGGCCCCGATCCGATCGCGATCGTGGTGTTGATCGAGGGCCAGCAGATCTGGATTGGCACCGACAAGGTGGACGTGGATCCCGCGACGCAGCAGCCGGTGTCGGACAACGACAAGTACCGCGGCGCGCTCGAGCACCTGGTGACCGCGCTCGAGCCGCTCGGCAAGGCGGGCCCGCCACAGTCGCTGGGCGCCATCATGACGTACAACGACAAGGTCGATATCCGGCAGCCGATGGGGCCGCTCGCGCAGCTCAACGGGGCGTCGCTCGGCACCCAGAAGGACTACTACGGCAAGCAGACCACTAACCTGACCAGCGGAGTCACCGAGGCGCTGGCGCAGCTTCGCAAGGTGCCGACGCCGCGCAAGGCGTTGCTGGTGATCGGCTCCGGCACGGACACGGCGCCAGACCGCGCGCGCGCGGAGCTCAAGGAGCTCAAGAAGCAGGCGGACACCGACCGCGTGGAGCTGTATGGCTTCACCTACCAGCCGGAGATCTTGCCGGACCCCGAGAGCATCGTGTTGCCCGTGCTCATCCCTGGCACCAAGGCCGCCAACTCCGGCGACACCATTCGCAACGAGATAAGCGGCGTGGTCTCGAAGATCAGCAATCGCTTCTACGTGGTCTTTCCGGGGTATGACCCGAAGCTCAAGGCTGGCTTCACCTGGGATGGCCAGGAGCACGAGCTCGAGGTCCAGGTGGACAACAAAGAGATCGCTGGCATCGAACCGGCGACGGTGGTGCTGACGCCGATCTGGAAGATCAAGAGCGGCGGCGGGTTCCCGTGGTGGCTGGCGGTGGTCATCCCGGTGGGTGGCCTGCTGCTCATCGGCCTGGGCGTGAAGCTGTTCTCGTCCAAGCCAGCGGCGCCGATCCCCATGTCTGCGCCCATGCCCGTGGTGCAGGCCGAGGCTCCCAAGCCGGTGGTGGCGTCTGGGGAAGACGGCGATGTTCACCGTCGGTGGTGACACCGATGGCTTCCCGGTGGTCGGGTGGCTGGTGCCGCTCAACGGCGCGGCCCAGTTTCAGACCTTCAAGCTGCAGCAGGGTTCGACCAAGATCGGCACCGCGCAGCCCTCGCACATCGTGGTCAACGACGGCTTCATGAGCACCGAGCACTGCCAGATCGTTTGCTCGCCGCAGGGCTTTCAGCTCCAGGACAACAAGTCAACCAATGGCTGCTATGTCAACGACCGGCGAGTCGATCGGCATGACCTCGTCGACAACGATATGATCACGCTGGGCAAGACCAACTTCAAGTTCAAGTCGATCACGTAGTGTGCTCCGATGTCCTCCGGCGCGTTGATCGCAGTCATCATAGGCAGTGCCATCCTGGTGCTGCTGGTGATCGTCCTCATGGCCAAGCGGGCGACCAAGCCGGTAGCGGTGGGCAGAGTGTGCGGCGGCTGTCAGCGAGCCATGATGCCGCAGTGGCCGAAGTGTCTGTTTTGCGGCTGGACCCCAGCGGCGCGGCTGGACTTCATCCTCGGGCCCATGGCCGGGCAAACCACCACCTTGGGCGAAGAGGTGACGACGATTGGCTCGGTGGCGGGCAACACGGTGGTGCTCGCTGACCCAGCGGTCTCGCGCAAGCACGCCGGGATCCGGAGAGTCGACGGCCAGTTCGAGCTGGCCGACCTCGGCTCGACCAACGGGATCTACGTCAACGGGCAGAAGTTGCCAAAGAAGACGCTGTCGCCTGGCGATATCGTGCGGGTCGGCAACTCCGAAGCCGTCTTTCGACGGGACTGACCGCCGCAGCGACCGCTGCCAGGCGGCCGTGGTGCAGGTGTCCACCGTCGGCGGGTAGGTCCGGTGCGCACGCCAGAGGGCCAGGCGCCAGTTGAAAGGCTACACCACGCGGGCGCGCCATGATAGACGCGGCTTTCGCCGTCGGCTACGATGGCCTCTACATGGGGGGACGCCTCATCTATCGAGATAGCCAGGGCCGTGAGGGTACGGTCGAACTGTCGGCCAGCGACACCGTGTATGTCGGCCGCGGGCTCGAGTGCGCCATACGGACCGACGACGGGATGGTGTCTCGGCGCCATTCGCAGATCCGCATGGAGGGTGGGCGCTTCGTGGTGGAGGATCTCGGCAGCTCCAACGGGACGCTGCTCAACAGCGTGCGGGTGCAGAAGCAGGCGCTTGGACACGCTGACGTGATCCAGTGCGGCTCCCTGATCATCCGGTTCGTCGACGAAGGCTCGCCGAACGTCCTCCCACAGTCGATCCCCAGCGCTGGCGCGCCGCCCCCCAAGAAGGGCGGCACCATGGTGCTCGACAAGGCCGATGTGGCCGGGCTGCCCTCGGCTGGGTCTGCGTCATCTGCGCCGGCGATGCCCTCCGGGCTCTCCGGCGGCAGCGGTGGCGGCTCCTATGGCTCGCCCCCGTCCATCCCGTCGACTCCTTATGGCCAACCGCCGAGCGCTTTTGGCGGGCCTCCCTCCATGCCGGGCGCTGGCGGCGTCGGCGGTGCTAGCTCGCGGGGCGCAGGCGGCTATGGCGGAGCCTCCAGCGGCGGAAGTTATGGTGGCTCCGCGACGACCGGGACAGGCAGCGGCCACTCGGGTGTATCCGGTGGAAGCTACGGCGGAGCGGCGGGCGGCGGCAGCGGCGGAGGGCATGGCGGGGCGGCGGGCAGCGGCTATGGCGGCGCAGCAGGCGGCGGCAGCGGCGGAGGGTATGGCGGCGCAGCAGGCGGCGGCAGCGGCGGAGGGTATGGCGGCGCAGCAGGCGGCGGTAGCGGCGGAGCCAGCGGTGGAGGGTATGGCGGCGCGGCAGGCGGCGGCAGCGGCGGAGCCAGCGGCGGAGGGTATGGCGGCGCGGCAGGCGGCGGCAGCGGCGGAGCCAGCGGTGGAGGGTATGGCGGCGCGGCAGGCGGCGGCAGCGGCGGAGCCAGCGGCGGAGGGTATGGCGGCGCGGCAGGCGGCGACAGCGGCGAGGCGGCGGCGCAGCAGGCGGAGCAGCGGCGGAGGGTATGGCGGGCGGCAGGCGGCAGCGGCGGAGCCAGCGGCGGAGGGTATGGCGGCGCAGCAGGCGGCGGCAGCGGCGGAGGCTATGGTGGCGCGGCAGGCGGTGGCGCGGCAGGCGGTGGCGCGGCAGGCGGAGCCGGGTACGGCGGTGCTGCGGCCGGAGCTGGTGGAGCAGGCGGCGGGTACGGGGCAGGAGGGACCGGAGGCGGTCATGGTTCAGCAGGTGGTGCAGGATCAGCCGGCGGCGCAGGATCAGCCGGTGGGAGCGGTGCCGCGGGGGCAGGTGGCGCAGCCGGGGCGGGTGGTGCGGCCGGGGCAAGTGGCGGCGCCGGAGCCGCTGGGTTTGGCGGCGCAGCCGGCGGAGGCTTTGGCGCGAATCCCGGTGCCGGGTTTGGCGGCGCGGCCGGTGGCGGCGCTGGGTTTGGTGGCGCGGCGAGTCCTGCGGGCGGCGCTGGCCGACCGGCAGGTGGCGCAGGCGGCGCAGGCGCGGCGCCCAGCATGTTTGCGAACCCTGCCGCCGGCGGCAACCTTCCGTACGGAGGTCCACCTGGCCTCCCCGGCGGTGGTCCGCCCGCGATGCCTGGCGGTGGTGGCAGCGGCGGCGGTGGCGGTGGCGCGCTTCCGTACGGTGGTCCTCCGGGGATCCCGGGGGGCGCGGGGAGCGCGGACGGCGGTCCGCCCGCGATGCCGGGCGGCGGCGGCGGCGGCCCCTATGGTGGTCCGCCAGCGATGCCCGGCGGTGGCGGTGGCGGTGGCGGCGGTGGCGGGCCCTACGGCGGTCCGCCGGCGATGCCCGGCGGCGGTGGCGGCCAGGGACCCAGCATGTTCCAGCAGGGTGGCCCCATGTCCGGCGTGGGCGGGCGTCCTCCTTCGAGCGCAAATGCAGCAGATCCAGAGGCCAACGTGCTGGTGGATCTCGGCATCGAGCACGATCCCCAGCGGGTCGTGTCCGAGCTGCGCTCGCTGCGCGGCGAGCTGGACAAGGCCAACACCAACTACGAGCGCGAAGTAGCGGACGGCAAGCGGCTGCGCGCCGAGGCGATGGGCCTGCGCGACCGCATCGACGAGCTCAAGGATCAGGTCAAGGACCGGGAGGAGCAGGCGGCGGCGCACGACCGCGTGGCCGACGAGCTGCGTGACGAGCTGGGGCAGACCCGCGAGGAGATGTCCAAGCTGCGCTCCGAGATGGCGGAGATGGCAGAGTCGATGGTCGCGCGCGAGCGGCAGGTGATGCGCTCGCATGAGGACATCTCCAAGCTCAAGGACGACATCGAGGATCTGCAGCGGCAGCTCATGGAGCTGTCGCGCACCAAGGACGAAGGCTGGAAGAAGCTCAACGAGCAGCTCACCGAGATCGAGCACCTGCGCGAGGTCATCAACGAGCAGGAGCGCATGCTCGAGGAGCGCCGGGTCGGACTCATCTCGCAAGAAGAGGTCATCAAGGAGCTGCGCGCGGACAAGGAGAAGAACATCAAGCTCGTCGCGGGGCTCAAGGCCGAGCGCGACGAGTCGCTGACCTCGGTGTCTCGCACCAGCGCGCAGATCATGGCGCTGGAAGAAGAGAACAAGCGGCTGGGCCGGCTGATGGTCGAGGCGCAGACCAGCGGCGGTCGCGCCAGCACCAGCGGGGAGCACACGCTGCGCTTGACCAACGAAGCCAAGGATCTGCGAGTCGATCTGCGCAAGGTGGAGTCCGATCGCGACCGCCTCACCGAGCAGCTCGATCGCTCGGTGCGCGAGCGAGAGAAAGTGGAGAGCCGGCTGGCTCAGCTCGAGGTCGACTTGCAGGAGGCGATCCACTCGAAGATCGCCGCAGACAGCGCGAAGAACGTGGCGCAGGACGCGCTGGCCAAGGCCGAGGTCGCCCGGCACCGGGCCGCCGAGGCCGCGCTGGGCGCAGCGCAGGCTCGCGATCAGGCAATGACGGCCACCGACGAGGCCCGGCGCGAGTTCGACAAGCTGCGCAAGAAGCTCACCGAGCTCGAGGCCAAGTCCGGCCAGGCCCCCACGGGCGAGAGCAAGGAGCAGCAGCTCGAGCGCGAGAACCTGGAGCGCAAGGTGCGGGAGGCCGGCGATCGCGCGGCCGCCGCCGAGCGCTCGATGAAGGCGCTGCAGGCAGAGCTCGAGGCCGCGCGGACCGACGCGAACAAGGCCAAGGCGGAGGCCGCGCGCGTCAAGGCCGCGGCCGAGGCCGCGCCGCCACCCGAGGCGGCCAGCGCACCCCCGCCCGAGATGGCCAAGGCCGTGATCGAGGTTTACGAGAACATCAACGACATCCTCTCAGCAATGCGCAACAACATGGTGCTCGTGCAGGGCGAGCTGCCCAATCTCAAGAGTGACGAGGCGACCCTCAAGGCCGTCAGTGAAGCCGTGGATTCCCTCGTCGACAATGCCGAGACCGCCAAGGGCGCGTTGCGCAGCCTGCGCGATCTAGCGGAGACCAAATGACCGTTCCCGACCACAAGCGGAGCTCCAAGGGTGAGATCGAAGATCTCATCAAGGCCAGATACTCGCTCATCTACGTCACCTCTCACGAGGAAGAGCGCGTCGAAGAATCCGTGCGCAAGCTGTGCGTGGAGAGAGAGATGCGGCTCGAGGTCTGGTCGGTGACGGAAGGCTTCAAGGTCGTGGCCAACGGCTCGGGGACCCGCGACGTCAAGGATCCGATGAAGGCGCTCGATCACGTGGTGCGCGCCGAGGGTCGAGCCTTGTTCGTGCTGCGCGACTTTCATCCTTTTCTCAAGGAGCCCGCCGTGGTCCGTCGCCTGCGCGACGTGGCGCACGAGCTGCGCAAGACGAAGAAGAGCGTGCTGATGCTCTCGCCGGTGACTAAGATCCCCCCGGAGCTGGAGAAGTCCGTGGCCGCGGTGGTGGACTGGGAGCTGCCCAACCGCCAGGAGATCGAGGAGACCGCCCGCCGGCTCCTGCCCAACGCGCCGCCGGCCACCCAGCAGATGATCGAGTCAGATCCCACGTTCATGGAGCGGGTGGTCGAGGGCGCGCTTGGTCTCACGCTGGTGGAGGCCGCCAACGTGTTCGCCAAGTCGATGGTGCGCACGCACACGTTCGATCTGGAGACGATCCTCGAGGAGAAGAAGCAGATCATCCGCAAGAGCGGCATGCTCGAGTACTACGAGCACCGCGAGGAGTTCTCCGACGTCGGCGGCATGGAGATCTTGAAGGACTGGCTGGTGAAGCGCCGCAACGCCTTCTCCTCGCGAGCCCGCGATTTCGGGCTACCGCTGCCCAAGGGCATCCTGCTCATCGGCGTGCCGGGCACTGGCAAGTCGCTGACCGCCAAGGCGGTGGGCGCGCTGTGGCAGATGCCGCTCTTGCGCCTGGACGTGGGCAAGATCTTCGCGGGCCTGGTGGGCTCCTCCGAGGAGAACATGCGCACGGTCATCAAGACGGCCGAGGCCATCGCGCCTGCGATCCTGTGGATCGACGAGCTGGAGAAGGGCTTCTCTGGCACCGGCTCTTCCGGCCAGACCGATGGCGGCACCACGTCTCGCGTGTTCGGCTCGTTCATCACCTGGCTGCAGGAGAAGACCACGCCCGTGTTCGTCATCGCCACCGCCAACAACGTGCAGCAGCTACCGCCGGAGCTGCTGCGCAAGGGGCGCTTCGACGAGATCTTCTTCTGCGACCTCCCTGACCGTGAAGATCGCAGCTCGATCATGGAGATCCACCTCCGCAAGAAGGGGCGCGACCCGTCGAGGTTCGATCTGGACAAGCTGGTGGACGCGACGGTGGACTACTCGGGCGCCGAGCTCGAGCAGGCCGTCATCGCCGCGCTCTACGATGCGTTCGATTCCGGAAACGATCTCTCCACCGAGGGCCTCGTCCACACCTTGCGGGACATCGTGCCGCTGGCGGTCACCATGCGCGAGCAGATCGAGGGCATGCGTGAGTGGGCGCGGACCCGCGCGCGGCCGGCGTCTGCGCGTGGCCGCCAGGCGCCCAAGAAGGACGGCTGGATGGCCCGCTACGGCGCGCCCGCTCAGAACCTGGGCGACAAGAGCCCCGACGTTGGGGATGGCGAGCGCAAGCTCGAGCTGTAGCGTTAGCCACCCTCCTTCCAGGTGGGTGGGGTCCGTCAGGCAAGCAGGCGGGAGGCCCGCGGGGCCCCGGCCCGTACAAAGGAAGTCATGTCTCACTTCACCAAGTGCGCTCTCAAGATGACCAACCTGGCAGCGCTCAAGAAGGCGCTCGCCGATCTGCAGCTCAAGTTCACCGAGGCCACCGAGAGCCAGACCGTCACCGTCCGGGGCTACCGGGGTGACACCCTGCAGGCCGCGATGTCGATCGACATGGGGCGCTACGACATTGGCGTGGTCGCCAACGCGGATGGGACGTATGATCTGACCGCGGACTGGTGGGGCGTGGAGACCACCAAGGGCGTCAGCGAGGAAGAGTTCCAGCACGCCCTGTCGCAGAAGTACCAGTACCACAACGTCAAGCAGGCCTGCGAAGACAAGGGCTACTCCGTCGAGGAGGAGCTCAACGAAGAAGACGGCTCGATCCGCCTGGTCGTCCGCAAGTGGGTTTCCGAGTAGCCTCTCTGCAATCTTTCGGAGGTAGCGATGCGCAAGCAGGATATCGAGATCGTCATCAACCCCAAGGGCGAGGTCACGTTCGAGGTCAAGGGTGTCAAGGGCGGGAGTTGCATGGATGAGACCAAGTTCCTCGAGGCGGCGCTGGGCGGTGCAGCGGCGGTGGTGGACCAGCAGCGAACCTCTGAATTTTACGAACAATCAGAGGGTTACGTGTCGACGTGGGCAGGGGAAGGCAAGGACGAGTAGCAGCGTAGAAAGGAGACCACCGTGTCTACCGAGCCACCAGCGGATTCTGCAGGCGAGACCTCCGAGGCCGATCGCCTCTCCGACGAGCTCGCCAAGAAGTACGACCCCGAGCGCCTGCTGCGCGTCATCGCCAAGCGGGCCGGGCGCGGTGCGTCGCTCGATCACAGCTTGCGCATGCGCTACGAGCGGCGCTTCGGCGTCGATCTGTCGCACGTGCGCGTGTACACCAACGAGTTCGCGGAGCAGTTCAACCGTCAGCGCAACTCGTTCGCGGTGACGGTGGGCGGGACCGGCGTGATCTTGATGGGCGGCTCTCCGGACCGCGCGCTGCACAGCGCGGCGGGCCAGAGCCTCTTGGCCCACGAGCTGACGCACGTCGCCCAGCAAGCCCGCGGCTTGCACTTCAAGGGCGCAGACGGCGGCATGCCCACGGCGCACGAGATGGAAGCCGAGCAGGTGGAGGCCGAGGTGCAGGCGGAGGCGGAGGGCGGCTCTCAGGAGCAGGACAGCGAGTCCACCGAGGCCGCGGCCAACGCCGGCGTCAACGCCATGGCCTCCGAGAAGTCCAAGGAAGCCATGCTCGAGTCGATCCGGCAGCGCGTGCTGGAGATGGCTGACGAGAGCTGGCGCAGCCAGATGATGCGCAACGGCGGCTCGCGGCGGCCTTAGTCGCCTCGTTCGGCCATGGTCGGCCATGGTCGCTTGCTTGGGGGGGCCCGCGGCGGCGACGTCATGGCCGGCGGGGCCTCGGCGGTTCGGTCCGCGACGCCGCGCGGAAGGCGCGCCGTGCTCCCCGCTGCCGCCGATCCGTAGTAGGCTAAGCCGCGTGAGTGATACCAGCGCTGATGCCGGGGTCGTGCAGTCGCGGTCGCAGCTCGAGCGACTGATCACGGCCAACGAGCTGGCCGGGCGCACCATCGCGGGCTTCGCCGCCATCTCGGTTGGGCTGCGCGGCATGGACCTCGACAGCACGATCTTCGAGCGCGTCGATGTCCGAGAGGCGGACGGCGACGAAGCTCGCCTCGAGCGCGCGGAGCTCCGGCAGCTCGATGGTCGCAAGTCGACCTGGCGGGGCGCTCTGTGGAACCGGGTGCGCGCGGGCGACTGTGATCTCACCGAGATCTGCTTCGCCGGCGCCACCCTCCTGCGATGCGAGCTGGGGCCGGTGCGCCTGCCGCGGGCGAGCTTCCACCGCGCCCGCATCTCGCAGACCACGTTCCGAGACTCGGAGCTGTACTCCGCTGACTTTCGCGAGGCGTACCTGCGCAAGGTCGTGTTCGAGGGGTACTCCGGGGCGACGGTGTCGCTGTCGCGCACGGACTTCGCCGGGGCCACGCTGCTCGAGGTGGACTTCCGGCGAGCCAACCTGTACAGCGCGAGCTTTCGTCGCGCGTCGCTGATTCGTTGTGATCTGTCGGGCGCCAACTTGAGCGGCGTCGATCTCGCGGGAGCTCGCCTGGTTGGCTGCAAGACCAACGGCGTCGATCTCGATGGAGCCACCTGGTAGGAGTCCCATGCCGTCACGTCCTGATCTGCGCGACCTGGTCACCTCGGTGCGCGAGGCCTTTGCCGATGCTGACCGCGACACTCTGCTCGACGTGCTCACGTTCGTGGTGCAGGAGTACGTCGTGGAGGGCCCGCCGCCGATGCTCATGCACCAGGCCGAGAAGCTCGCCGATCTGGCGCACCTGAGCTTCGCGCAGCTCGTGTCCACGCTGCAGACCCGCCTGGAGGCGCCGGAGCTGTCGCTGTTCGCGGTGGATGGCGACCAGGTCTCGGTCCGCATCGGCGGCGTGATGCACCCGCTGATGATGGCGCGCGCTGGGGCGCCCGCGACCGTCGAGTTGCCTCGTCCCTCCGCCGGGGTTCACGTCGTTGAGACCCCGACCTTGCCGCGGCCTGCCTCTGCGCCTCCTGTGGTGGTGCCAGGTTCCACGCCCGCCGCTGCTCCTCGGCCGGCCCAGGGGCTGTCCGTGCGCGGGCGCCCGTCAGGCGAGGGCGCGCCGCCGCCCGCGCAGGCCGCGCCTTCCGCGCCGGCTGCTGCGGCGCCCGGCGCTGCGCCTTCCGCGCCTTCCGCCCCTTCCGCCCCGGCCGCCGCGCCCGCCGGTGACAAGCCCAAGGAGAGCGGAGACGACGCCTCGGCGCGGTTCTCGCTCCTGGAGCTGGACTGATGTCAGCGGTCGCTCGTCGATACTATGAGCGCGGCACCATGTCGCTGCAGCAAGGCGATCTGGAGAACGCGCAGGAGGCGCTGCGGGCTGCCATCGACCTGGCCCCAGGGTTCAACGACGCCCGCATCGCGTACTCCCTCGCTGGCTCGCGCCGGAGACTGCCCTCGCGCGGCGTCGGTGATTCGCGCTGGGCTGGGCCGCGCCACCTCGCCGGTGACCTCGGCCGCGATGTGGGCGACCCTGGGAGACGTGCTGACGCTGGGCGGGGACTTCCTCGGTGCCGAGGAGGCCTTTGGCAACGCTGGCAAGGTGCCGGGCTTTGAGGTCCGCGCGGCGTCCGGGCTGGCGCGGGTGTACGCGCGGACGGCGCGCCTGCCGCAGATGGTGCAGGCGCTGCGCACCGCCGCGCGCGGCAGCGCGGCGGCCGGCGCGCGGCCCCCCGCGGCTGACGCCGCCGCCGGTCCGTCGTCGTCGCCGTCGTCACCGCGCACATCGTAGGCGCACGTCGTAGACGCTGCCAGAGAGCTGCCCGGGCACTGACCGGGCTGCCGGGCGCCGACCGCGTTGGCGGTCAGTACATCGATGGCGGCCCGTACTCTGGCGGCAGCCAGAGCGGGTCAGCGAACGTCTGCGTCAGCACCACCGTGATGTTGTCGGTGCCGCCGTTGTTGTTGGCGGCGCGGATGAGGTTGTCGGCGATGGTCTCCAGCGAATCGCCGGAGGTCATGATCTCACGCACCATCCAGTCGTCGACCAGATCCGACAGGCCGTCGCAGCACAAGAGGAAGATGTCGCCATGCTCGGGGCTCATGACGTTGTGCTCGATCTCCACGTTGGCATCGAGCCCGATGGCGCGGATGATCACGTTGGAGGTGGCGGGGCCGAGCGTGCCGATGAGGTCGGGGCGATCCTGGTACAGGTTGCGCAAGGAGTGATCGCGCGTGAGCTGGTGAAACTGCCCCTGCCGCAGGAGGTATGCCCGAGAGTCGCCGCAGTGGCAGACGTGGACCACGTTCTCCTCGAAGCGCAGGCCGACGCTGGTGGTGCCCATGCCGTGACATGCAGGATCTGCGACCGAGCGCTGGTACACCGCCGCGTTGGCGGCGCGCATGGCGGCCACCAGCGGCTCTTGCCCTGGACTGACCGGAGGATCTCCGGTCTTGAGCGCGTGGACGACCGTGCGAATGGCGATGTCCGAGGCTACCTGGCCGGAGGCGTGCCCTCCCATGCCGTCGCACACCAGGAACACCCCCAGGAAGTCGTCGAAGTACATCGCGTCTTCATTCTGCGTCCGCTGCGCACCAACGTCCGTCCGACCCACCGTTCGCAGGAGGAAGCGATCCACAGGGACCTGGCGCGGTTCAGTCATGGCGCCTCCGGGTGGCCAGGCGACGAGGGGCGCGACGAGGTGATCGCGGTGTCCGCATCACGACGAGGGATCTCTCTCGACATCGGCAGCATCGGCGACGTCGGATTGTACCGCACGGCTCAGCGTTTCCCAGGGCACGATGCGCCTGGCATCGAGTCGTTCGGCGATGGCCTGGTCCATCAGCAGCCGAGTCGACACCGGCTGTCGCTCGGCTTCACCGCTGGCGATGGCTTCGGCGATCTGCCTCCGCACATCAGGGATGGCCTCGGCGACCAAGGTCAGCTCCATGGTTCGGCCGAAGTACTGCTCCGGCCGGTGGAGATCTCGCAGCAGCGCCTGCGGCACGCGCTCCTTGAGGTCGTCCTCCAGCAGGTAGGAGATCTCGATCTCTCGAGGCTCACCCAGGCGGCCAACGCCACTGAAGGACTCGGGAACAGTCAGCAGCGCTTCCTTGATGACCGAGTCGTGGGAAGGCGGCTCGAACATGAAGGCCAGGCGGTCTTCGTGGCGGTTCAAGTACGTCAGGAACCATGGCTCCACCGCCGCCAGCGCGGCAGCTCGGCGAACCTCGTACTCCGGCGGCGGCGGCTCCTCCGGCGGGAGGTCCATGGCGGAGGGCTTGCCAAACCAGCGGTGCAGCTCCGCGAGCGTGGCGGCGTCGAGCGCCTCGCTGTGCGCTTGCGGGTCCTCCAGGAGCTGCTTGACGGTCGGCTCGTCGGCAGGCCGCTGACTCGAGGGTGGTTCTTGGCTCATCGTGGGGCCGGGAAATCGATGGAAAAGGGTGGCTTGGGGCTCGAGCTGGGTCGGCTAGATGAATCGCACGATCAGATAAGCGCCGACCCCGGCGGCGATGCCGCCGAGGAGGCACACCGTCCAGTACGCCGCCGACGCGCCTTGCGAGGGCGGCGGCATGGCCTCCACCGGCCTCGCTCCCATGCCCTGCATGCCCTGCATGCCTTGCATGCCCGGCATGCCCTGCATGCCTTGCATGCCCGGCATGCCGCCCTGCTGCGCCATCGACACCACGCCCTCGCTCGGGTTGATGACGACGGTCTTGTTGGGCCCCGCCGCCGGTCCCTGTCCCTGCTGCGGCTGGCCTTGCGGGTTGGTGAGCTGCGGGGGTGGCAGCCCCGCGACCATCGTCTTCTGCAGCGGCGACGCGACAAACCCCGCGCCGCCAGCGGCGGGGCGAGGCGCCCCGTTGGGGGACTGGCCGCCCGCCGACCCGCCAAACCCGCCGGCCTGCGGATAGCCTGGCTGGCCTCCTGCCTGCGGGTACCCCGCTTGGGCTCCTGGCTGCGGATAGCCTGCCTGGGCTCCGCCCTGCGGGAACGGGTTGGCGGCTGGCATCGCCATCATGGTCTTCTGCTGCGGCGCAGCCGCGACATATCCGCCGCTCGCTTGCGCTCCGGCGCCGGCTGCGATGGGCGGGCCGACCTGCATGTTGGGCATGCCTTGTTGCATCCCGGGATTCGCGCCGATCCCCGGCGCGATCGCGGTCCGCATCTGTCCTCCACCGCCCGGCACCGGGCCGCCGTGGTTGAGCTCGGAGAAGACCTGCTGGCAGTGCTGCATCATCTCGCCCGCCGATTGAAAGCGGCGCGCGGGGTCCTTCTCCAGCGCCTTGCGGACCACCTGCTGCACTGGATACGGGATGTGCGCCGGCATCGGCGGGATCTCCGAGCGCAGGTGCATCTGGATCACCGTCATCGGGTTCTCGTCGTTGTACGGCACCCTGCCGGTGAGCATCTCGTAGGCCAGGATGCCCAGCGCGTACAGGTCGGAGCGCGCGTCGAGCGGCAGCCCGCGGCCTTGCTCTGGCGACATGTACTGCGGCGTCCCAAACACGACGCCCGCCTGGGTGCTGTTCTTGTCGCCCTCCTGCAGGAGCTTGGCGACCGAGAAATCGAGCAGCTTCACGAAGTCCGGCGAGCCCGGCATGTTCAGCAGGAACACGTTGTCGGGCTTGATGTCGCGGTGGATGATGCCGATGGCGTGCGCCTCGGCGAGGGAGGCGCAGCACTGGATCAAGATCTTGATCACGCGCTGGGCGGGGAAGGGGCCCTGCTGGATCGCCTGGCGCAGGCCGATCCCGTCGAGAAACTCCATCGTCATGAACAGGCGACCCTCGGCGGTCTGGCCGAAGTCGAACATGCGGATGGTGTTGGGGTGCTGCAGGCGCGAGCAGGCCTTGGCCTCGTTGTAGAAGCGCTGGACCCAGGTTGGGTCCGTCGCCATCTGCGGGTTCAACATCTTGAGCGCGATCACGCGGTCGATGGAGACCTGGCGCGCGCGATAGACGACGCCCATCCCACCCTCGCCAACTCTGGCTTGGATCTCGTAGCGGCCGTCGATGACTTTGCCAACGAATGGATCGTGGTTCACGATGGGCTCGCTTTGCGTGACGTTACGGGCTCGGGGCGCTCAGGCGGACGCGCGGGTTGGCTTTGAGCGTGTCAGGCGTCAACGTGACGGTCCCGATGGACTCTCGGGTGCGAACGCTCGCCACCTTGAACCGGCCACCCTCCAGCGGCGAGTCCGAGCCTCCCTTTAGCACCTCGCCGATCCAGCCGGGCTTGACGCCCTTCTCGGCGCCAGCCGACACGACGATCCGCGAGCCCTCGCCGATGGCCTCGGTGCGCAGCACGGTGGCGTACGTCGGATCGCAGTTGGGGTTGTCCGGATCGATGTTCGCGGCGTCGCACTTGGGGAACTTGCAGGACTTGACGCGGCGATCCGGTGGGGTCGGGCACGGCATGGTGGCCCAGCAGGCCGGGTTGTCGACGGTCGGCGGGCTTGGGCACCTGCCGGCGCAGCCCGGCCAGCCCGGCGGCGCCGCGCCAGGGGTGAGCGGGCACACGCTGCGGCACTGCGGGTTCTTGACGTCGAACGAGATCTCGTCACAGGGGACGATGGCGTCGGGGATCGACGCGAGGTTTGGCGGGTTGGGCAGATCGAGCGCGGCGGGGTCAAACTGCGGGCCCGCGGACTTCTCGGAGTACGTGGCCACCAGCCTGTACTTGCCGGCGTCGCCGCGCTGCTGCGCGTACACGCGGATGAAATAGGTGCCGCGCGCGTTCTCGATCTCGACCTTGCGGGTCTTGCCGCGGCGGCTGCGGCCGGGCGTGGCCACCGGGTAGTTGTATTCGTCGAAGACCTCGAACGAGAGCTGGAGGCCAGGCCGAGGCGACTGCCAGGACAGCTTGAGCTCGAGCATCCCGGCCTTGTCCTTGGGCACCTCGATGCTCTTCCAGTCCACGCGGTCGCCACCGGGGTAGGTGACGATGCCGGATGAACGAGCCTCGCCGTTCTCGAGGACCATGGCCTTGGCGCCTTTGGTCTTCCCGTCTTCCCCGGTGGAAAGATCTCCGGAGATGTTCCGGGGGCATCCCGAACAAAGCAGAACCAGGGCAAGCAATGCAAACGCGAAGAGCCTGTTGCGCAAAGGAAGTCCTCCCCAGGGTGCCGCCGATTTCCCGAGCATAACCCTGGCGTTAGCCTACCACACAAGACAAACCCAAGTCACAACCCGCAAGGCCAGGAAAGTGCGCGGGTTCCGCACGATGTCCGGCCACTTGGCCGACCCGCGGTCATTCCTTGCCGAGCTGCTCGATGACGTACCGGGCCAGGGCGGTGATCTGCTCCTCCGCGAGGGCCCCCGCGAACGCTGGCATGAGCTTGTTGGCGGAGCCCCGCCGGATCTGGTTCTCCACCGTCGCCACGGTGGCGCGACGCCGGAACTCCGCGGCGCGAAGATCGCGGACGCCGAGCTGGGCCACCATGGAGGGGGGAGGCGTGCCGCGCTCGCCGTGACAGGTGGCGCAGGCGGTGTCAAACAGCGCTCGGCCATCCACCGAGCCGCCGGCCACCTTCTGCGAGCACGCAGGGGCGCTCGTTCCAAGGGCCAGGGCGAGCAGCCATCGGGGGACCGACATCTAGAACCGTGTGCCATGTCCAATCGGCGGGGGCAACAGGGCTCGTGCTATGTTCTCGGCATGCTGCGTGGGCGCACAACCCTTCTCTTGACGTTGCTGACGTTCGGGCTCGCACTCGCGGTGACCGCGTGTGGGCCGACAATTCCCGAGCACAACGGGTACAAGTCCGCCAAGGCCACGCCATGGCGCAGCCCCAAGGCGATAAAGCTCGACGAGAAGCAGGAAGGCAAAGCCGACGGCGAGCTGGACTACGCCTCGCAGAAGCGAGCCAAGTGGTACGCGGTCGACCTGCCAAGCAGCGGCGATCTGCAGGTCACCGTCGAGGCCAACCCCGCGAACGACACCGGCGACTTCGATCTGGGGATCGAGCTCGTCGGCCCTGGCAACCGCGTGCTGGCCGGCACCGACCCCGACGACGAGGACGCTCGCGAGCTCACCAAGACGCGCTCGGCGGCGGGGCTGCTCGCTGGCCGGTACCTGATTCACCTGTACCTGCAGGGCCGGCTCGACAACTCCGACTACGAGGTGAAGGTCAGGTTCTCCCCCAAGTTCACCGAGGCGGCCTCTGACTTTCCCGCCCAGGTCCAGTACCTCCGCCCGCTGGCGCTGGTGCCGGTCATCGACGACACGCCTGGCTCAGGCAGCCGCGGCAAGACCGTGGTGGTCCGCCGCACGCCTGGCCAGCCGCGGCCGCGGCCACCCAAGCCGGAAGAAGAGAAGCCGCCGTCCACCACGGTCACCGCGACGGTGCTGCGCGCGACCATGAACGACCAGTCGACGATCCTCATCGTCAGCGCTGGCGCCAGCGCCGGCGTGGCCGATGGCTGGAAAGGCGTAGTCGCGGGCGTCAAGGGCTCGAACTTCCGGGTCACCAACGTCACCGAGCGCAACTGCCGCGGCATCATCGGCGGGCTCACCGCAGAGCAGGTCTCGGGCAAGAAAGTCATCCTGACGCCGCCCTGACGACGTCAGCCGCCGGCGGCCGCCGCGTCGGCGAGCGCCAGCTCGAGCTCCGCGCTGACCTCCGCGTCGTCCTCGACGGCGAGCCGCTGCTCGAGCGCCGCGCGCGCGCCGGGCTGGGGGCAAAGGCGCCCCAGCGCCCACGCCGCGTGGCTGCGCACCAGCGGGGCTCGGTGGGCCAAGAGCGGCACCAGCGCCGCCACCGCGCGCAGGTCGCCGCTGTTGCCCAGCGCCACCGCGACGTTGCGCAAGAGCTGATCGCGGGTGACCCGCCGCATGGAGGTGCGCTTGACGAAGCGGCGGAGCTGGTTCGAGTGGTGGCCCGCCAGCTCCAGGAGGTCAGGCAGGGCGTGGTCCAGATCTCGCGCCGCCAGCGCCGGATCATGCGGCTCACCGCCGCCAGCGTTGAACGGGCACACGTCCTGGCACACATCGCAGCCGAAGATCCAGCCGCCGATCGCGGCCCGCAGCTCGCGCGGGATGGCGCCGCGGTGCTCGATGGTGAGGTACGAGATGCACCGCCTGGCGTCGAGCACATAGGCGTCGACAAAGGCGCCGGTGGGGCACGCATCCAGGCAGGACCGGCAGTCGCCGCAGCGGCGCTTGGCCCCGCGCGCGGCGTCCGGCTCCGCCGCCGCCGGCAGCGGAAGATCCAGGAGCAGCTCGCCCAGCATCACGTGCGAGCCGAGCCCCGGGGCGATGAGCATGGTGTTCTTGGCCACGAAGCCGAGGCCGGCGCGCTCCGCCCACGCGCGCTCCAGCACCGGCGCGGCGTCCACGCACGACCTGGCCAGCACCGGCCGGCCCAGCGCCTGTCGCAGGCGGTCCGCCAGCAGGACCAGCCGATCGCGCATCACCAGGTGATAGTCCTCGGACCTCGCGTAGCGGGCGATGCGACCGCGCAGCCTGTCGACGGACACCAGGCCTGGCGGCGGCGCCGGATCGCTGCGCTGGTGAGCGAGCGCCACCACCACCATGCTGCGCGCCTCGGCCAGCAGCAGGCGAGGATCTGCGCGGCACGCCAGGTGCTCGGGCGCGGCCAGATACGTCATCTCGCCCGCGTGGCCGGCCTGCAGCCACTGCTCATATGCGTGGATGGGGATGGGCGGATCGATGGGCACCACCGCGGCGCGGTGAAACCCCAGCGCGCGCGCTTGCGCGGAGATGATCGCGGTCAGGTCCGCGGGCGCCGCAGGCTCGGTCACAGCCCCTGGACGAACGAGACGACCTTCCACCCGCCCTGGCGCTGCGCGAGGTGGAGGCGGTAGCCGTCGAAGCTGGCGGCGACGGCGGCCTTGGGGCAGACGACGGTGGTGTCGGCCAGCGCGCAGCCGGCGTCGAGGGCCTTCTGCATCTCATCGAGCGCAGACGGATCCGCCTGCCACAGCGCCAGCGCTGCGTCGAGCCCGGGTTCGGCGCCGAGGCTCCACACCACGTCGGCCGCGAAGCGGCTGCGCAGCCGCGGCCAGTCGCGGCGCAAGATCTCGTCGCGCAGGCCGGCGAGCTGCGACGCGGCGTCGGGCGGGACGCCCGCGAAGGTCTTGGGATCCGAGCGCGGGCCGTCATCGGCCGGCGCGGCCGTGGTCTGAGCGGGGCCTGTGTTGACCGCGAACTTCTTGAGGCGGCGGTGGATGGCGACCAGCAAGGCATCCGTGCGGTTCTCGAGCCACGGGGGCCGGGCCGCGCCGCGAAGCTCGGTGGGCACCGCGTTGCCAGCGTCCCACTGCGCAGCGCGGCCGGTCAGCCGGATGCGCCAGGGCCGCCCACCAGAAACGTTGACGTCGAAGCGGATGAAGTAGCGCTTGAGCGCGGTGTCGCCGGGGAGCCCGGGCGCTGGCATGGCGCTGCCGCCGGTGGCGCGCGAGGCCGCCTGCGCGCCGTGTGGATCGGTTGCGTCCCCCGCGAGATAGACCTGGTGCCACGAGGTGGCGATGAGCCCCTTCTGTGGAGTCTCGGTGAGGTTTGGGTACGGCTCACGCACCGCCTGCGCGGTGGCGTCGAACACCACGGCGAACTCGGTGTCGTAGCTCGAGACCTTGGCCTCTTCGATGTCCTTCTTGGAGAGACAGCCGGCGAGGAGCGCCGGGCACAAGAGGATCCCGATCATCGAGGTGACCGAGATCTGCCCCCGCAGCCAGCGCAGCGGGGAGGCGAGAGAAATGATAGGTTGGGCGCGACCGGACATGGGTGCTCGAACACGGAATAGCACAGCTCAGCCTCCGCGCGCGCGCTCCGCGCAGCCGGCGCAACGCTCGCGCGCCGCGAAGCCGGCGGCACGCGCGAGTGCCGCTGCGCCGGCGGCACGCGCCAGCGCGACGCCGCCTGACCCGACCGCGCTCGCCAAGGCGCTCGCCGAGCAGTGGCCCGAGGCCACCTGCGAGCTGGATCATCAGAATCCGTATCAACTCCTGGTGGCCACGATCCTGGCCGCGCAGTCCACGGACAAGCTCATCAACACGGTGACGCCGACGCTGTTTGCCCGCTTTCCAGACGCCACCGCGCTGGCCGCCGCCGAGCCGGCGGAGCTCGAGACGCTGATTCACTCCACGGGCTTTTTCCGTATGAAGGCCAAGCACCTGCTGGGGATGGCGCGCGCGGTGGTGGAGCGCCATGGCGGACAGATCCCCAGCACCATGGCGGAGCTGGTGGCGCTGCCTGGGGTGGCCCGCAAGACCGCCAACGTGGTGCTGGGCACCGCCTTCGGGAAGGCAGAGGGCGTGGTCGTCGACACGCACGTCACCAGGCTGGCTGCGCGGCTGGGCCTCACCAGCGAGACCGACCCGGTGAAGATCGAGCTCGACTTGCAGGCGCTGCTGCCGCGCAGCGAGTGGGTGAGCTTTCCCAATCGGCTGATCTGGCATGGTCGTCGAGTGTGCTTCGCCAAGAAGCCGGCGTGCGAGACCTGCGCGCTGGCCGCGCTGTGCCCAGCGGCGGAGTTGCCGGCGCACGGGACCGCCGCGGGATAGGCTGGCCGTGACCCGAGATCCTGCGTCGTCGGAGTCGTCGGAACCGGGGGCAGCCGCGCCGGAACCGGGGGCAGCCGCGCCGGCACGGGGGGCAGTCGCGCCGGCACCGGGAGCAGCGCTCGCGCCCAAGATCGCGGTGGCCGCGCTGGTCTTTGATGACACCGGCCGGGTGCTGTTGATCGAGCGAGCCCACGCGCCTGGGGCCGGGCTGTGGACGGTGCCAGGGGGACGCCTCGAGTTCGGCGAGGCGCTGGAGGCGGCGGTGCGGCGCGAGATCGAGGAGGAGACGGGGCTGGTGGTCGAGGTTGGAGAGCTGGTGGCGGTGGTGGAGCGTTGCTCCAGCTGGGCTCCCGGCGCGGCTTCCGGCGCGGCTCCCGGCGCCTACCACTACGTGATCCTCGACTACCTGGCGCGGCAGCGCGGCGGCGTGCTGCGCGCCGGCAGTGACGCCAGGCAGGCCCGGTTCTTTACCATCGAGGAGCTGGGAGCCCTTCCGCTGACCGAGGGGCTCTTGCCGGTGCTCGCGCGCGGCCGGGCGCTGTGGGCGGCGTCGGAGTCGCCTGGTGGCTCGTCGCCTGGTTCGTGACAGCGCGGGGCCGTCAGCTTGCCATGGCGTGCGGGTTGCGGTAACTGACCCGATGCTCTCTCGACACGTCCCGGGCCTCGCTGTGCTCGGCGCTGGCCGCGCGCCAGCGCCAGCAGAGAAGACGCCCGCCGAGGCGTCGCCTGGCCGCGCCGACATGGACACCGCGCAGTGGCTGAACTGGCGCTGGCAGCTCCGCCACATGATGACCACCGCGGACGAGCTCGCGCGCTTCGTTCACTTGTCGGACGACGAGCGCGCCGGCCTGGCCGGCAGCAGCCACCTCTTTCGGGTCGGCGTGACGCCGTACTACGCGAGCCTGATGGATCCAGATCGAGATAGCTGCCCGGTGCGGATGCAGGCCATCCCGCGCATGGCGGAGGCTGAGGTCCGCGCCGAGGAGCTCGCGGATCCGCTGGGCGAGGACTCGCATCGTCCCGTCCCGACCATCGTCCACAAGTACCCCGATCGCGTGCTCCTCTTGGTGGTGGATCGCTGCGGCATCTACTGCCGGCACTGCAACCGTCGCCGGCTGGTGGGGGGCGACGACCCGCCAACGCACGCGGAGCTGGACGCAGGGCTCGAGTACATCAGGCGGACCCCGCGGATCCGCGATGTGCTGATCTCCGGCGGAGACCCGCTCCTGCTCTCCACGGCCCGGCTCGATGAGCTGCTCACCAGGCTACGCGCCATCGCGCATGTCGAGACCATCCGCTTCGGGACGCGATTGCCGGTGGTGTGCCCCATGCGCATCGACGACGAGCTGTGCGCCATGCTGCGGCGCCATCACCCGGTGTTCGTCAACACGCACTTCAACCACGCCAAGGAGTTGACGGAGCAGTCATCGGCGGCGTGTCAGCGCCTGGTCGACGCCGGGATCCCGGTTGGCAACCAGGCGGTCCTGCTACGCGGGGTCAACTCGTCGGTGCGCAGCCTGCGCGCGCTGATGCGAGGCCTGCTGCGCACGCGCGTTCGGCCGTACTACCTGTTCCAGGGCGACACGGTGCTGGGCACCGACCACCTGCGCGTGCCAGTGGAGACCGCCATGGAGCTGTGGCAGGGCATGCGCGGATGGATGACGGGCATGGCGGTGCCCCAGCTCGTGCTGGATGCGCCCGGCGGCGGCGGCAAGGTGCCGATCATGCCCAGCTACATCGTCGAGCACACGGCGGAGCGCTTGCTCGTGCGCACCTACCGCGGCGCGGTGGTGGAGTATCCGCAGCCGCGGCTGCGCGACTGCACGGTGCCCTACGATGACGTGTACTTCGCGGGGCACCCAGCGGACGACGACCGCGAGGGCTCCGCCGAGGCTGGGCTGTTCTAGCACTCCTGCGTCAGTGCAACGTCGAGCGAGACCAAGCGGCGGGAGGCAGATCGCGGCGCACGCCCGGAGCGCAGCGACGAGTGTGGTGGTTCCACACGAGGAGCGAGCACCGGGCGTACGTCGCGAGGTGCCCGCGCCGCGACGGTCGCAGCCGATGGTGGACTGACGCAGTAGTGCTAGCCCCAGGGTCTCCTAGCGTCGCAGCAGCCGGGCCACTGGGACCAGGCTCGGAGAGAGCTTCTTGGGCGACATCGCGAGCGGATCGAGGTCGGTGGTGCCGCACGCCAGGCACGCGCCGTTGAGGATCACGTCATGATCGCAAGCGCCGCAGTCGGGACAGAGCCCCTCGTGCCTGGCCAGGTGCTGGCACGAGCCAGCGCCCTGGGGGGCGCCGCCGGGCGAGGGCGCTGTCATGGCTTTGAGCCGTCGGAGCTGGGGCCGCGGCCCGGTGGTGGCCAGGGCGCTGGCGGGGCGTAGGGCGAGGGCGCCGCTGGTGGGGGCGGCGCTGGCGGGTAGGGCGCGGCGCCCGGGGGCGGCGAGGGCCGATAAGGAGAGGGCTGCGGCGGTGGAGCGTACGGCGAGGGCGCCGCAGGTGGGGCGGGCGGATACTGGTGCTGGGGCGGAGCGTACGGCGAGGGCGCCGCAGGTGGGGCTGGCGGATACTGGTGCTGGGGCGGAGCGTACGGCGAGGGCGCCGCCGGTGGGGCTGGCGGATACTGGTGCTGCGGTGGTGCGTACGGCGAGGGCGCCGCAGGTGGGTCTGGCGGATACTGGTGCTGCGGCTGTTGCGCCGGGGTGTGGTGCTGGGGCGGAGCGTACGGCGAGGGCGCCGCAGGCGGGGCTGGCGGATACTGGTGCTGGGGCTGTTGTGCGTACGGCGAGGGCGAAGCCGCGGGCGGATACTGGTGCTGCGGCTGTTGCGCGTACGGCGAGGGCGCCGCCGCGGGCGGATAGGGCTGGTGCTGCGGTGGGGCTGGCGGATACTGGTGCTGCGGTTGTGCGTACGGCGAGGGCGCGGCGCCGGGAGGCGGAGCGGGCGGATATGGAGGATACTGGTGCTGCTGCGGGGGGCCGTACGGCGAGTGCGCAGGCATGGCGGCGACGGCCTGGGGCCAGGTCGGCGCCGCGTGTTGCGCCGCGCGCTCGCGGATGACGGCGTCCTGGTCGTCGAGATGCGCCGCGGCCTTCGACAGGCGCCGCATCAGCAAGGCCGCCGCCACGGTGAGCAAGAGCGGGCCGCCGAGCAGCACGGTGGCCAGCGCGCCCTGGCCTTCCATGGTCAGCGGCGTGCCCAGAAAGATGCAGGCGTCATAGGCCCCGTGAAACAGCACGGCGAGAAAGAAGCCGCCCAGGAGGCCGATGCCCTTGCCATCGAAGCGCCGACGCGCGGCCAGCGCGCCGATCATCCCCGTCCACATGGCGTGTCCGGGCACCGCCAGGATGGCGCGCAAGATCCACGTGGTGACGAACGAGTCCACGGCTTGCTCGTTGAGCAGATAGAAGAAGTTCTCGACCATGGCAAAGCCAAGCCCGGCGCGCGTCGCGTAGACGATGCCGTCCATGCGCTCGTCAAACTCTGGCCGTCGCCACACCAGCCAGTACACGACCGCGATCTTGCAGGCCTCCTCGACGATGGCCGCCAGCATGAACGCCCGGTAGAACGCGCCGTTGTAGGTGAAGGCCGGGCCGATGCGCTCGCCCACCGTGCTCTCCAGCAGCGACCCGAGCATGACCGCCGGGATCACGGAGAGCGCGCCGAGCACAGCCACCCAGCGTCGCAGCCGCGCCGGCTCAGGGCGCTTGGCGTCGAGCCGGTCCACGTACCACATGGCCACGATGCCGGGGATCACCCCGGTCAAGGCGAGGTTTGCGTTCACCGCCGCCCTCTGACGTCGACCGCGCAACATGGCGACGAGACGGGCAAGGGATTCCGGTTGCGCTGGCGCGGCACGGCTTGCATCCTTGCCATCATGCCAAGTTTGCGAGTCGCGGTGGTCTTGCTAGTGGCGCTTTGGGCGGCGCCGGCCCAGGCCGGCCGCGGGACCTCGCTGCTCAAGTACGTGCCTGACGACGTGGAGATGGTGATGTCGCTCGACATCTCCGGGGCGCGCTCGACGCCGCTGTTTCGCCGGTCGCTGGAGATCTTGAAGGTGGAGGCGAAGGACATCTGGCAGACCCTGCGCGACGCCAAGTTTGACCTGGCCAAGGACCTCGACACCTTGCTGGTGGCCGGGAGCTACTCGGGGGGGCAGGCCACGGAGCGGTTCGTGGCGGTGTTCGAGGGCAGGCTGAGCGGGCTGCAGACCATCTTTCACCACAACCCGGTCACGCTGCATCGCGGGGTCGCCGTGCGCGTCGACGCCGCCAAGAGCCTGGCGTCGCTCGTCGTCGACAAGCGGCTGATCGTGTGCTCGACGTCGATGCTGGACGACGTGGTCGCGACGATCCTGAGAAAGCGCGTGAGCGCCAGGACGTCGCGGCGCGCGACGTCGCTGCGGTCAGGGCTCGCGGGCCTCGATCCCAGAGGGGATGCCTGGATGGTGATCACCGGCGCCGCGATCAAAGAGGCGCTGCCGGCGGGGCTCAAGCTGTCGTGGATGGGCGTGTGGGCAGCCACCAACAAGGGCGTGGCGGTGGAGCTCCGCGCCGGCACCGACTCCGAGGCCGCCGCCGCCGAGATCTCGACCCTGCTGGTTGGCCAGATCGGTGCCGTCAAGCAGCTCCTGGCTTCGCAAGGCTTCGATTCAATGGCGGAATCATTTGAAGCGAAGACTACAGGTCCGGTGGTGGGCGTAAGCTTGCTGATGAGTGAAGAGGAGGTGACCAAGGTCCTGCGCCTGGTCTCTCGGCAGGCAGCCGAGGAGGCAGAGGTGAAGTCTCCTTGACAGCATGCCCATGTGCAGTCGATGCTGCCATGGTGCGCTCGACGGGGCCTGACTCAGATCCCCCGCAAATCGGCCGATACCAGGTGATTCGGCACCTAGCGACGGGCGGTATGGCGCAGATTTACCTTGCCCGCATGGGTGGGATGGCTGACTTCGAGCGCCACGTGGTGCTCAAGACGATCTTGGCCAATCGCGCCAATGATCGCCGCTTCATCAACATGTTCCTGGATGAAGCGAAGCTGGCGGCGACGCTCAACCATCAGAACATCGCTCAGGTTTACGAGATCGACCAGGCAGACGGCGCCTACTTCATGGCCATGGAGTACGTCCATGGCGAGAACTGCCGCGCCATCCTGGAGACCAGCATCCGGCAGGGGATTCAGATCCCGATGGAGTGCGCGCTGCTCATCGTCAGCAGCGCCGCCGCAGGGCTCCACCACGCGCATGAGCGCAAGGGCAAGACCGGCCAGGCGCTCAACATCGTTCACCGCGACGTGTCTCCGGCGAACATCATGGTGGGCTACGACGGGTCCGTGAAGGTCCTCGACTTTGGCATCGCCAAGGCCGAGGAGCGGTACACCCAGACCGTCGGCTCCACCATCAAGGGCAAGTACGGCTACATGTCGCCCGAGCAGTGCAAGGGCAAGGCCATCGACCGACGCAGCGACATCTTCGCGCTCGGCATCGTGCTCTACGAGCTGACCACCCAGCGCCGCGCGTTCAAGGGCCGCGACGACTTCGACACGATGAAGCGCATCGTCGGCAGCGAGCTGGTGCTGCCGTCTTCTCTGGTGCCCTCGTACCCACCGGAGCTCGAGGCGATCATTCTAAAGACGCTGGCGAGCGATCCTGACATCCGGTACGCGACCGCGCAGGATCTGATCGAGGCGCTTGATGCATTCACCCAGCGCGCCAAGCTGACCTGCACCAACACAGCGATGGCGCGGTTCATGGTGCAGCTCTTTGGCGAGCCGAGGGAGCCCTGGGAGACGCTGCCGGCGGACTCGCGGCGGGCCCTGTCGTCGTCGCCGGACGCGAGCGCGAGCGTCAGCACCAGCGTCAACGATGGCGAGGAGTTCGATAGCGACGACCTGCCGACGCTGCATAACGGCAGCGCGGGGGCGCTGGCCCGGGCCGGGCGCGCCCACGCCCCGACCGCGCCCAACGTCCCCGGCGCGCCGAGCGCGCGCAGCGCTTCGCCATCTTCGAGCGCGGGCAACTCTCAGGCGGTGGTGCGCACCCGGACGCCCTCCGTGTCTTCCGCGCCCTCGGTCTCGGGCGGTCGTGTCCACACGCCGACGACCCCGCCGCCGTCACGGTCGCAGACCTCCGCGGCCTCCAGCTCCGCGGGGCTGCCGGCGTCGCGTCGCGCAGGCCCCACCACGCCGCCGCCCTTGCGCCCGCAGACCATGGAGCGGCGACCGCTCTCTCCGTCGACCCCGCCCCCTCTGGGGCAGAGCGGTCCCTCCAACCCCGAGTCGGGGGTGCCTGAGGCTGTGGTGCGTTCGCCCCACAGCGGCTCCATGTCGGCTGCGGCTCGCCGTTCGCCAGCGGAGCTGTTTGGGGCGCCGGCTCCACACGGGCAGCCCACCCCGCTGCAGCTCCCCACCTCTCGTGCGGCGGTGCCGGCGCTGGGAGCGGGGCGCTCCGGGCCCAGCGCGATGATGTCGGGGCCGCTGTCGATCCCGCTGGTGCCGCCGCGCACCATGACGCCGTCGGTTCCGAGCGCGATGGCGCCGCTGTCGTCGTCGGGCCTCTCGGGCGCGACGCAGATGGCGGCGTTGGTCACCAACGCCACCGGGCCTTCGCCAGTGCCGACGGAGCCGACGGCGCCGCGGTCGCTGTCCGAGGATGGGCTAGTCCGGGTGCAGTCTTCCGTGATGGCGCCGTTGCCCAGGGCAGACAGCGGGTCGTCGGCTGGCTCGTCGTACGGTTCGTCGTTCGGCTCGTCGACCGTCTCGTCGGCTGGTTCGTTGGTTGGCTCGTTGGTTGGCTCGTCGGGGCAGCGCGCGGATCCCTCGGGCGCGATGTCGCCGCTGCCGCATGGCGCCTCTGTTGAGCCAGAGCCGCCGTCGGCGTTCAAGTACCGATGGGTGATCTTGCTCGTGCTGATCGTGGTGGTGGTCGCGGTGGGCTTGATGATCGCGCTGACCTTGGCCTCCAAGCCCGCGAGCTGACGAGCGAGCGCCTTCTATCGCGCGTGCTCGGCGGCGCCCGGCGGCATCCGCGCGGCGCCGGGCCCAGGGAACGCTGGGTGCCAGCGGCAAGCTTGCGCGTCGAGCGCTTGACGATGCAGTCCATGCACTTGGCGCGCCCGCCAAAGCCGGCCTGGCTAGAGGCAGCCCACGTCAGCGGCGCCGCATGCAAAGCGGACGTGCAGGTGATCGGCGTGGTTGGGCGCGTGTCGCACCAGCCCCTTGGCCGCGCGCTTGCCGTGCGGGTACTGGAACACGCGATGCAGGACCGTCTCGTCCACGCCTTGCTTCAGCGCCCAGTCGTAGACGATGCCTTGCACCTCGAAGTCCAGCAGGATGAGGGACACGCCGCCGTCGGCCTTGGCGGTCTTCGCGAACGCGGTGATGAGCGCCCAGGTGGCGGCGGCGTCCAGGTTGCTCTCGGTCGCGACGACGAAGGACTCGGGATAGCCCGGGGGCTTGTCCACGAACACCAGGCCCACATCGATGTCCCGCCCTGATTGGTGCGAACGATGATCGCTGATCGGACCGCCGCTCTCGGCGGACAGGTCCCCGATGGCCAGCTCGTGCGCGGACGGCACCTGCTGGCGGAACGCGGCGAGGGCGTCACGGACATGGGCGACGGTGGTCTCGGTGCCCCAGGTCCGATGCTGGCGGCGCAGCACGTAGCCCTCTCCGGTCTGCAAGCGGCTGGGCTGCTGAAGCCGGCCTCGCCACGGCAGCCCCAGGCTCTGGCCGGAAGGGGCGGTCACCGACGGCGTGAGCGCCTCCAGCGAGCGAGTGTTGAGCACCACGTCCGGGCGCGCGTGGTCGGGGACCTCGGGCAGGTCGCTGGCGTCGCGGACGTCGTTGGCTTCGCTGGCGTCGCTGGCGTCGCGGGCCTCGTTGGCGTCGCGGGCCTCGCGGGCCTTTGGCGCCGGCGCCGCAACGGCGGGCTGGATGGCCAGGACTGGCAGATCGTCGGGCGGATCGACGGAGACCGCGGGGACCTGGGTGGGCTCGGCCAGCTCGGCTTCGAGCTGCTGGGGCAAGAGCACCGGGCCCTCGCTGACGGTGTGACGCTTCTGGTCGTCGTGGCGGGGCTGCTTCGTCAGCGCCTGCACGCTGCGGCCCGGCGGCACCACGCGCCGTCGCTCATCTCGACGCCGCAGCTCCTCCGCTTGTCGAGGCGCGGCGGCGCGCTGGCGTGCCCTTTCGGGCTTCTGCTCGGGGCTCGTCGTGGCGAGGGGCTTCGACGTCATGCTCGCCCGAGGCTCCGCGCCGCGCCGGCTGCGCGGGTCGAGCCGCGCCTCGTGCGTCACCTGTCCGCACGCCGGGACCTGCAGGATCTTGCCGAGCGGCAACACGTCGCCAAGCTGGTTGGCTCGGCGAAGCACCTCGACCGTGCAGCCATATCGCTGCGCCAGCTCATGCAACGTGTCGCCACGCTTGACGACGTGGCGTCGAAAGATCGCCTTGCCCGCGGTCGCCGGCGTCGGGTTGACGACGGACAACAACAGGCTGAGCGCCAGTCCAGCTAGGATCGCGAGTGCTCGCACCGTGCCTCCAGGACACCATGGTCGCGCTGATCGCGCCGGCTCGCCAGTTTTCAATGGCGGCAGCGTGGCGCGCGCCACGGCGTGCTGCACGCACCAGCGACCACCTGCGGCGCGACCCGCGCCACGCCGCGCCGCGTTCGCGGTCAGCGCGTGCCGCTGGCGACCGTGGTGGCGCTCGGCAGCGTCCGGCAGCGCTTGGCGAGGGTCTCGCCCACCGGCGCCAGGTCTTCCTGTAAGTCCTTATTGAAGTCGCCGCGGCGCAAGGTCTTGGCGGCGGCGATGAGGTTGCGCAGGTCGCCGCAGGCGCGGTGCGCGTCGGTCAGCGTGCTGCCGCCAGCGCGGTACACGCGCAGCTCCACCAGCGATGCGTTGTTGGGACGCCGGCGCAGGCGCAGCTCGGCGACGAGCTGATCGATGATCGCCTTCTTCTTGGCCAGCTTGTCCGTCGCGCTGGCGCTGGACTTGTACAGCGCGTCGAGCTGGTTGTAGGTGGCGAACATGCGCGCGACCCGGACGGCCCCGGTGGCCTGCGAGATGAGCCACGCGAGCTGCTCAGGCGCGCCGGCGCCGAAGCGGTCGATGACCCAGCGGTCGGTCATGACATCGCCCACGTACTCGGCGAAGCTCTCGTTGAAGAAGGGCTGATCGGGCACCAGCACGGTGGCGTGCACGGACTCATGCAAGATCACGTTGGCCAGCCCGGGGAAGGCGTCGTCGCCGCCGCCGAGCATCGTCGAGAGCACCGGGTCCGGAAACCAGCCGCCCGTCGAGTATGCCGCGGCGGGGCGCGCGATCACGTCGAGGCCGCGGGCCTCGAGCGCGCGGCGGTGGCGCAGGGCGTCGTCCTCATCGAACCAGCCAAGCCCAGCGAAGCAGCCGACGATGGGGAAGCACCACTTGCGGGGTCGAAAGGCGAGCGGATCCGCGCCGCCGACGAACCACACCGCGGCTGGGCGGCCCAGGTCGGAGTAGGTCCGGTAGTTGCGCTTGACCGACAAGCCGAACGCCGCGCCGTAGGCCTTGATCGCCGGGATCTCCGCCAGCAGCATGGCGGTGCGGAGCGGCGTGTCCGGATCGGCGACCACCTGCTCGATGGGGCGCGCCTTGGCCATCAGCTCGAACTGCCCGTGCCCCGCCTGGGCCAGGTAGCGCGTCATCAGGCACCCGGTGGGGCCGAGCGTGAGCGTCGCGAGGGCGCCAAGGAGCAGCGCGCGGCTGGCGGTGCCGGAGCTCATGTCAGCTTGCTCGCGATGGCGGCCGCCAGGTTGGCGCCGTCCGCCAGCGAGCCCGGCTCCCAGCCGATGCCGAGGCCGCTGCCGTCGGGGTGCTTGGGGATGATGTGGAAGTGGACGTGCATCACCACCTGGTGGGCGGCGCTGCCGTTGTTCTGCAAGAGGTTGAAGGCGCGGGTCCCGGTGGCCGCCAGCACCGCTCGGCTGATCTTGGGCAGCGCGCGGCCGAGGGCCGCCGCCGCGTCGTCGGAGAGCTGGTCCAGGGTGACCGCGGGCTCCTTGGGGATGACCAGCGTGTGGCCGCGCGACAGCGGGTTGATGTCCAGGAAGGCCAGCACATGGTCGTCTTCATAGACCTTGTGACAGGGCACCTCGCCGCGCAGGATCTTGGAGAACACCGTCTGGGACATGGCGCGAACGTACCACGCAGGCCAGCCATGCAGGCTATGCAGGTCAGGGGCTGAAGCGATACCCCGAGCCGCGCACGGTGATGAAGTGGAGCGGGGCCTCAGGGGCTGCTTCGAAGTGCTTGCGGAGCTGGCCCACGAAGTTGTCGATGGTGCGCACCGATCCTGCGCTCTGCCCCCAGACGCGGGCGAACAGGTCTTTGCGCGCAAACACCTGGTTTGGGTGCTCCACGAAGAAGAGCAGGAGCTCGTACTCGAGGTGGGTCAAGCGCACGGCAAGCCCGGCCTTGGTCACGGTGCGCTGCTGGCGATCGATGGTGACGTCGGAGAAGGACAGCGGACCTTCGACCGGATCTGCCCCCGGCTGTCCCGGCAAGGCCGGGCTGGCGGCGCCGGTGGCCTGCGCGGCGGTCTGCGCTGCAGCCTGTGAGGCGCGGCGCAGCACCGCGTCGATCCGCGCCAGCAGCTCGGCGAGCGCGAACGGCTTGGTGACGTAGTCATCGGCGCCCAGCCGCAGCGCAGCGACCTTGTCGAACTCGCCGACCCGCGCGGAGAGCACGATCACCGGCACCAGCTCGTCCCGGGCGCGCAGCTCCGAGAGGACCTCGAGGCCGTTGCGCCGCGGCAGGTTGATGTCGAGGAGGACCAGGTCCAGATCGGTGGAGGCGATGATCTCGAGCGCCTCTTCCCCATCTCGCGCGATCGAGGGGGTGAGCCCGGCGAGCCGCAGGTTCAGCGAGAGGCCGGTGGCGATGGCGTCGTCGTCTTCGACGATCAAGATCTTCTGGTTCATGGTGAGAGCTAGGAGTGGGAGGAGCGCGTGGTGGCGGGGCCTGCGACCGCGGCTTGCGACGTGGTGGCGGGTGGGCGCGGTTTGCGCGGTGGCCGCAGCCGGAGCTTCATCTCCGTGCGGCCTGGTCGAGAGTTCACGTCGATCTTTCCGCGATGCGCGCGGACGATGGCGCGGACAAAGGCCAGCCCCAGCCCGTAGCCGGTGCTCGGGTGATGCTCGGCCGAGCGCCCGCGCGCGAACTGCTCGAACACCATCCCCTGCTCATCGCGGGCGATCCCGGGGCCGTTGTCGATCACCGCGAGCTCGACCCAGCGTCGCGCGCGCGCCCCGACGATGGCGATGTCCTTCTGGTCTCCCGAGTACTTCCAGGCGTTGATGAGCAAGTTGGCGATGGCGCGCGCCAGGGTCTCGCGGTCGCCGACCACCACCAGGTCTGGCTCCAGCTCGATGCGGATGGGCTGCGGGGTCCCGATCGTCGCCGCGTTGAACGTGGTCATGGCGTCAGCCACCACGTCGGAGATCAATACTTCATCCTGGTGCAGCGATTGCGCGCCGCTCTCGATGCGCGACAGCTCGAGCACGCGCACGACCAGCTTCTCGAGCCGATCGGTCTCCTGCCCCAGGAGCTTCAGCACGTGCTGCTTCTCCTCGTTGGCGAGCTTGTCGCTGGCGAGCCCTTCGATCAGCAGGCGGATGGAGGTCAGCGGGGTGCGCAGCTCGTGCGACACGGACGACACGTAGTCGTTCTGGATGCGCGCCAGGGACGCGCCCTTGTTGACGAAGATCGAGCCCAGGACGTAGCCGGTGATGCCGGTGGTACACAGGGTCAAGACCAGGATGCCGAGCACCACGGACAGCCCGCCGTCGCCCAGGGCGGTGAGCAGCACGCCCACCACCTCGAGCAGCACCGTGGGCACCAGCACCACCAAGATGAGCACGAGCTGCGCGCGGCGGAGCTGGATGTTGGCCGGCGGGAAGCGGACCGCGGTCAGCGCTTTGCGCACGCGCGTCACGGGCCAGGCCTCATCGCGCCGAGCTGGTCCACGCCAGGCAAGCGGTCAGGTGGCGAGGCAGCCACGCCGTCGCGGATGTGCGGTGGCACGCCGTGCAAGTCCCAGATGAGCCCCACCATGGCCAGCGCGCGCAGGACGTAGTACGTGAGGTCAACCTCCCACCACCGAAGCCCTGGCGCGCCGCCACCTGGTAGTGATGGTGGTTGTTGTGCCATCCCTCACCGAGGGTGAGCAGCGCCAGGCCGAGGTTGTTGCGCGAGTCATCCGAGGTCGGATAGCGGCGGGATCCAAAGAGGTGAGACAGCGAGTTGATGGTGAAGGTGCCATGCCAGGTCAGCACCTGGGTGACCGCGAACGCCCACACCAGCGCGAACCATCCGCCCGCGGCGAAGGTGGCGACCGCCACCGCGACGGGGACGGTGAACCAGTAGCGATCGAGCCACCGCAGCTCTGGAAAACGCGCCAGGTCGCGCACCCGCCGCAGATCCGTGTCTTCTAGCTCACGGCAGAGGATCCAGCCCATGTGCGCCCACCAGAAGCCAGACTGTCGCACCGAGTGCAAGTCGCCGGGCTGATCGGACAGCTTGTGGTGGGTTCGGTGGTGCGCGGCCCACCACAGCACCCCCTTCTGGGTGGTCGCCATCGCGCCCAGCGCCAGCGCTAGCTGAACCCCGCGCGAGGTCTTGAAGGCGCGGTGGGAGAAGTACCGGTGATAGGCCGCGGTGACAAAGAACATGCGAGGGAGGTAGCTGGCGAGCGCCAGGGCCAAGCCTTGCCAGGACCAGCCCAACCAGATCACCCCGACGGCGGCGCCAACGTGGATGCCCCAGAACGGGATGGCCATGGCGTTGGCGTAGGTGGCGCGCCAGCTCTTGGCCTGCGCGGCCACCATCCGCTGCTCATCGGGTCCTGGTCGCGCGCCGTCGGTCGGGGGACCGCTGTCGGCGCCGGGTTCAGGCGCCGCGTGCGCCGCGTGCGTTGCGTGCGTTTCGGGCGCCGCAGGTGCGACCTGGTCGAGCGGCGGAGCGGAGCGCATGGATCGTGTCTACCGCAACGGCGACATGGAGGCCAACCCATCTTGCGGTAGCTTTGCCGCATGGAATACCGAAATCTGGGGACCAGCGGCCTGCGCGTCTCGAGCCTGTGCCTGGGCGCGATGACGTTCGGCGAGGCCGACGAGAAGTCGTTCATGCACAAGGTCGGCGCCGACGAGGCCACCTCGCACGCCATCCTCGATCGCGCGATCGAGCACGGGGTGAACTTCATCGACACCGCCGACGTGTACGGCCAGGATGGGCTGTCGGAGCGGGTGCTGGGCAGCTACCTCACCGCGCGCGGCAACCGCGATCAGCTCGTGGTCGCCACCAAGTTTCGCTTCACCATGGGCCAGGGGCCCAACAAGAGCGGCGCCTCGCGGTACCGCATCATCAAGTGCTGCGAGGACAGCCTGCGACGTCTCCGCACCGACCGCATCGACCTGTACCAGATCCACATGCAGGACCTGGCCACGCCGGAAGAAGAGACGCTGCGCGCGCTCGATGATCTGGTGCGCGCTGGCAAGATCCTCTATGCCGGGTGCAGCAACTACGCCGCCTATCGCCTGGTGGACAGCCTCTGGAAGGCGCGCGCCGCGCACGGCACGGCGTTCGTGACGCTGCAGGCGCAGTACAGCCTGGTGGTGCGCGACCTCGAGCGCGAGCACGTGCCGCTGTGTCGCGCGCACGGGCTCGGCATCCTGCCGTGGTCACCGCTGGCCGGCGGATTTCTGACCGGCAAGTACCAGCGCGGCGCCAAGGCGCCCGAGGGCTCTCGGCTCGCCCAGTGGAAGGACCGCTACGCGCGCTTTGACAACGAGCGCAACTGGGCGATCCTGGACGCGGTCAGCGCGGTGGCCGGGGAGCTTGGGGTCACCGTGGCCGAGGTCGCGCTGGCGTGGCTCCTGGCGCAGCCCACGGTCTCGAGCGTGATCTTCGGCGCGCGCACGGTGGAGCAGGTCGACGAGAACGCCAAGGCGGTGGAGGTCAAGCTCAGCGCCGATCAGGCGCGACGCCTCGACGAAGCCTCGGCGTTCGACCTGGGCTACCCGTACCAGTTTCTCAAGCAGATCCAAGACCGTTGGTAGACCGTTGGTAGACCGCCGGTAGACCGCTGGCAGACCGCCGGTAGCCACAGGACCCCGCCGCGCCTGGGCGATCTTCGACGCGCGCGCCAGGGCAAGGGCAGGGCCTTTGGCCCTGGCGGCAGGAGCGCGCCCCACGCGCGGCGCATCCGGGCCCAAGCAAGGCCCAGGCGGATGCGTTTCGCGTTTGACTCTCGCGACGTAAGCCCACATCATCGCAGGGCATGATCGGTACCGTGGTCGGCCACTACCGCGTCACGGCGCGGCTCGCCGCGGGTGGCATGGGCGTGGTGTATCGCGCGGAGCACACGCTGCTGGGCAAGCTCGCGGCGGTCAAGGTGCTGCATTCGGAGTTCTCGACCAACCGGGACATCGTCAACCGGTTCTTCAACGAGGCCAAGGCCACCACCTCCATCCGCCACGTCGGCATCGTCGAGGTGTTCGATTTCGGCTACCTGGAATCCGGCCACGCCTACCTGGTGATGGAGCTCCTCGAAGGGGAGCCGCTGTCAGCGGCGATTCGGCGTGGGCGTTTCGGCCAGACTGCTGCGGCGGCGCTGCTGCGCGGGGTGTGCAGCGCGCTGACCGCCGCGCACGCCAAGGGCATCGTCCATCGCGATCTCAAGCCGGACAATATCTTCCTGGTCGCCGATCCAGACGCGCCCTTTGGGGTGCGCTCCAAGGTCCTGGATTTCGGGATCGCCAAGCTCACCGATGCGGGGATCTCGGCCTCGGCCACCCGGACCGGCGCGGTGATGGGGACGCCCACGTATATGTCGCCCGAGCAGTGCCGCGGCACCGGCGAGGTGGATCATCGCGCCGACCTGTATTCGCTTGGCTGCGTGCTCTACGAGCTGGTGTGCGGCCGCCCGCCGTTCATCAGCCAGGGGGCTGGCGAGCTCATCGGCGCTCATCTGTATGTCACGCCGGACTCGCCGCGGAGGTACGCGCCGGAGATCTCGCCAGCGCTGGAGGGGTTGATCCTGTCGCTGCTGGCGAAGAACCCGGCGGAGCGGCCGCAGAGCGCGGCGGAGCTGGTGCAGCGTTTTGATGATCTGGCCCGCAGCGGGCAGCTCTCCGGCGTCGTGTACGACCTGGCCGGCCAGGGGCAGAACCTGGTGCAGCACGGCACCGGGCCTGGCCCCGAGGGCAGGTGGCCCACGCCGGTTCCGTCCCGCACGCCGGCGCCCGCCTCGGGGCACGTGTCGCGGGCTCCCGACGCGCCCACGGTGGCCACCCCGTACTCACTGCAGCGCCCGCCCACCGCTAGCTCGTCGGGCCTCGGGCCGACGACGCTCAGCGGTGCGACCGGCGCCACCGGGCTAGCCGCCGCCGGACCGCGCCGCTCGCGCGCGTGGCTGTGGTTGAGCACCGCGGCGCTGGCGTCGGCCGCGGCGGTCGCGGTGATCGTCGCGACGGGGGGCAAGGGCGACGGCGCGTCGTCGGGGGCTGCGGGGCAGGCCGGCGCGACCGGTGTCACGCCCGCGGCGTCACCGAGCCCGCCTGCCGTGAGCGGCACGGGCGACGTGAGCGCGCCTGCGGAGCCTGCGGCGGTTGCTCCTGCGGTGCCTGCGGTGCCTGCGGTGCCTGCTGCTCCTGCGGTGCCTGCTGCGCCGGCTCGGAGCCTGCTGCCGGCTCGGAGCCTCCTGTCGTCGATGCAGAGGGCGCTGGCTCGGCGGCTCCTGCGCTCGAGGGCGCGGGGAGCGGCGCCACCCCTGCTGGAGATCCGGTCAAGAAGGCCGGCGCGCCTGGCAAGCCACCGCGCCCACGAGGAGCCAAGCCTCGTCCCAAGGCCAAGCCCGGTGGAGAGGTCCCCACCCTCATCGAGGATGACATCTGATGATCATGCGACGGGCAGCGCTGGTTGGTGTGGTCCTTGTCCTGTCCGCCGGGGGCGCGCTGATCGAGGCGCGCGGGGCGCACGCTCAGCCGGCGACCGACGCGGCCCCGGCTTCGCCTGCCGGCAAGGCGCGTCGTCGTCCCAAACCTGCGCCAGCCGCCGAAGGGGACCCGACGGCCGCTGAGCCAGCGGCGGACGGCAAGGTCGACGCCAAGGCGCTGGTGCAGTCTGGCGTCAGGCTCCTCAAGCAAAAGGACTACCTGGGCGCGCTCGCGGTGTTCCGTGACGCCTACCAGCGCTTTCCCAGCGTCAAGCTGCTGCTCAACATCGGCACCACGCTCAAGCTCTTGGGCCGCAACGCCGAGGCGGCGAACGCTTACCAGCGGTACCTCGACGATCCTCAGGCAGACCCTGCGCGGCGCGCCGAGGTCGCCGACGTGCTGTCGACGCTCGATCGCGTGCTGGGCAGGTTGCAGCTCGCTGCTGGTCCCGGCAGCCCCAAGGACGCGAGCGTCTCCGTCAACGGCGGAGAGTGGCTCCCGCTCGCGCAAGCGGCGGTGGTGCGAGTGGACCCGGGCCCCTACAAGGTCGCGGCGCGTCGCGACGGGTTCACGCCGGTGGAGGTCAACGGCGGCGTTGGCGCGGGAGAGCAGGCGGTGGTCGACCTGGCGCTGGTCGCCCAGGTGGTGGCGCCTGCGGACGTGGGCTCCGGGGATCTCCTGCCGCGTCCAGGCGCCGAGCCGCTGGAGGATCAGCCCGGGGTGCATGCGCGCGCGGGCGCGCAGCAGCCACGGAGCCGGTTTGGCCTGATGTTGCGCGGCCACTTCCACGTCACCGAGCCGGCCGGCGCGGCGGCGTTGGTTGGGCCCACGATGGATGTCACCTCGCGGATCGAGGTCAACATCGGCGCCCTGGTGGGCCGCTTCCGCGGCGGCTATCTCGGCGGTAGCTTCGCGATCCTGCCGGGCCGCCTTCGTCCGCTCGCCGCCGCCGGCGTGCTGCTGGTGGTAGACGATGGACCGCGGTTCGCGGCGCGCGGCGCGCTCGGGCTCGAGGTCTCGGTGAGCCGCAACTTGTCGGTGTTCGTCGAGGTTGGCGGAGAGCACGTGTTCGACGCGCCGATGACGGTGTTCGCCAACGCCTTCGTGCCCTCCGCTGGCGTGTACGGACGCCTGTAGCGCTCCTCGACTCGACGGTGAGGGCCACCGGCAGAGAGGCGCCGCGGTCGGTGAGCATGGGCGCTCCGCGCTTCGACCGTGGTCAGAATCACATGGTCGGAGCGCTAGTCCGTCACCACCTTGAGCCTCACCCGCGGGACCTCATCGAAGGATCGGCTGGCGATGGGGAGGGCCGGGGCGCGCGCTGGTCGCGCCGGCACCACTTCCTTGGGGCGCACGCCGTCGGGGCGCTCGGCCCAGGCGTGGGCGACGTCGCGGTCTAGCAGGTGGGTGGGGCGCACGTTGCGCAGGGCGTTGAGCATGATCGAGCGCAGGTGGGGGTGGTCGCGCTCCAGCTCTGACAGGAGGCGCGTCATGGCGTCGCGCCGCAGGCCGTCCTGCGAGCCGCACAGGTTGCACGGGATGATCGGAAACCCCAGGGCCGCGGCGAGCTGGCCGATGTCCTTCTCGGCGCACTCGATCATCGGGCGGATCACGTCGAAGCGATCGTCGTCAGTGCGGTAGCCGGCGGGCATCGCCTGCAGCTTGCCGCTGTAGAACAGGTTGAGCAGAAACGTCTCCAGCGAGTCATCGCGGTGGTGTCCCAGCGCGAGCTTGTTGCAGCCCAGGCGCTCCGCGGCGGTGTAGAGGATCCCGCGGCGCAGGCGAGAGCACAGCGAGCAGTAGGTCTGCGCGTCGTCGAGGTGGGAGGTCACCACGCTGTAGGTGTCCTCGGACAGGATCTCGAACGGCCAGCCGGAGGATTCGAGGAAGCGGCGCAGGCCGCTGCCGTCGTATCCAGGCTGCCGCTGATCCAGGTGGACGGCGACCAGCTCCACCGCGAAGGGCAGGCGAGGGACAAGCTTGGTCAGGAGGTGAAACAGCACGTAGCTGTCCTTGCCTCCCGACATCGCCACCAGGATGCGGTCACCGGGGGCCAGCAAGGAATAGCTCTCCGAGGTCTCCTTGATCTGTCGGTAGAGGAGCTTCTCCAGTCGGCGGGCTTCGTCGAGCATGTGCTTTCCTACTCCATTGCCAGCGCGGCTGCCAGGAGGGAAACCGCCGGCCGCTACTGGGGGAGCTGGTAGCTGGCGAAGCGCTTGCGCAGCTCGCGCTTGAGCACCTTGCCGGTGGCCCCCAGCGGCAGGGCCTCGATGATCTCGATGGCGTCTGGCATCCACCACTTGACCAGCTTGGTCTCCAGGTGCTGCCGCAGCGCCTCGAGCGCCAAGGTCTTGCCTGGCGCGGGCACCACCAGCAAGAGCGGCCGCTCCTGCCACTTGTCGTGCGCCACGCCGATCGCCGCGGCCTGCGCCACCCCGGGGAAGCTCATGGCCGCGTTCTCCAGATCGATGCTGCTTATCCACTCGCCGCCGGACTTGATGACGTCCTTGGCGCGGTCGGTGATCTGCATGTAGCTGTCGGGGTCGATGGTGGCGATGTCGCCGGTGTCAAACCAGCCGTCGGTGAACGCCGGGTCGTGCGCGTCTTCTCTCCGGAAGTACGCGCTGGCGACCCACGGCCCGCGCACCTGCAGGTGGCCGGAGCGCTGGCCGTCGTGCGGCAGCACCTCGCCGTCTTCGTCGATCAGGCGCAGCTCGATCCCGAACACCGGCCGCCCTTGCTTGGCCTTGATGGCGAGCTGGGCCGCGTCGTCGAGCAGCGCGTGCTTGGGCAGCAGCATGTTGACGGTTCCCACGGGGCTGGTCTCGGTCATGCCCCAGGCGTGGATCACGCGGGCTCCGTGCTCCTTCTCCAGCGCCTCGATCATGCTGGGCGGGCAGGCCGATCCACCGATGGTGATCTTCTGGACCGTGGTGAGGCGCTTGCCCACCGCGTGCAGGTGGCCCAGCAGGTTCATCCACACCGTGGGCACCCCTAGGAGGCAGGACACCTGCTCGTGCTCGATCAGCTCCAGCAGGCTCTTGCCGTCTAGCCCTGGACCTGGCAGCACCAGCTTGCCGCCGACGCTGGCGATGGCGTAAGGCACGCCCCAGGCGTTGACGTGAAACATGGGCACCACCGGCAAGGTGACGTCCCGCGCGGACAGCCCCAGCGTGTCGGCCTGCGCCACCGCGTAGCAGTGCAAGACCGTCGAGCGGTGCGAGTACAGGACGCCCTTGGGATCGCCCGAGGTGCCGGAGGTGTAGCAGAGCGACGACGCGGTGCGCTCGTCGAAGGTCGGCCACTCGTAGTCGGCGGAAGCGGCCTGCACGATGGTGTCGTAGTCGAGCGCGCCGGCGAGGCCTGGCTCGGCGCTGGCGGCGGCGTGCTCGCTCAGCGCGACGAAGTGCTTGACGACGCCGAAGCTGGCGGCCAGCGCAGCCAGCTTGGTAAAGGTGCTGTCGAACACCAGCACGGTGTCCTCGGCGTGATGCACCACGTAGCGGAGCTGCTCCGGTGACAGCCGCGGGTTGATGGTGTGAAGGATCGCGCCCATGCCCGAGACCGCGAAGTACAGCTCGAGGTGGCGGTGATTGTTCCACGCGATCGTGGCCACCCGATCGCCGGCGCGGACGCCCAGCGCGGCGAGGGCGTTGGCGAGCTGCCGCGCGCGGCGCGCGATGCCGCCCCAGGTGGTGCGGTGGATAGAGCCGTCGACCTCGCGGCTGATCACCTCGGTGGCCGAATGGAAGCGTTCGGCGAAGTCGAGAATGCTGGAGATGAGCAGCGGTCGATCCATCATCAGGCCGTACATGAGTCCTCCGGTGGCAGCCCGCGCTTGGCGGCGGGCCAGCATACGCCGGGACGCTGGGCTTGGCAGCGCGCCTGCGGCCGGATGCGGCGCTGCGCTGGGCGCTGGGCGCAAGCGCGCGGGGCCGACGCGGCGCGGCAAGCGCGGGCGGCGACCGAGGGCCGGCCTGGGCGGGTCACCTCGCGGGGCGCGGCGCTCGACGCGCGGCGGTGACCGGCGCGTGCCAGCGCAGCACGTCGATGGTAGCTGGCGACTGCGCCGCCAGGGGCTCGACCACCAGGCGCGGGTGCCCCATGTGGATCACCAGATCGAAGCCATCGAGCTGGCCATCGGGTGCGCCGCGCCACGGGCCAGCCGGATCGCTTCGGTCCCGCCAGAAGGCCGCCACGTGATCCCAGCTCCGCGGGGTGTGCCCGGTCAAGCTGCCGCCGTAGTCGATGCGAATGAGGTCTCCAACCTTGGCCTGGCCCAGCGCGCGCGCAGGCTGCCCGTGCTCATCCAGCGCGACCTGCTCCTCGACGATCTTGGCGTACCGCGGCAGGCCGGCCACGCTGGTGTACGGCACGTCGGTGCGCCCGCTGCGGCGCAGCGCGCCGACCATCACGTCCGCGCAGTCTGCGCCGGTGAAGCGCTCGGTCTGGTGCTGGCGGCCGGCGCCCGCCGAGCCGAACACCTCGGGGACGAGCAGGTAGCCTGCCAGGTGGCCCAGGAAGTCGTCGGCTGCGCGCACCGACACCCGATGCACCGAGGGCAAGGCGCCAGCGGTGTCGGTGGCGTCCGCGCCGGCGGTGGCCAGCGTGCGACCATCGGGCAACGTGGCGAGCGCGCGGAAGCGCAGGGTGCCGAGCCCCGCGGTGCCCAGCGCTTGCTTGTCCTTGGGCTCGAGTGGCTCGTCGACGCTGCTGATCTCGGGCGTGTGGCGGCGGGCCTGCGGGGTGGCGGCGGCCTGGGCGCGCGTGGTCTCGAAGTACTCGATGGTGTCGTAGCCCAGCCACTTGCCAAACGTGTCCGGCTCGGTGGCGACGTTGCTGTAGTACCGGCTGGTGGCGCCGTTGGCGGCGGGCGTGGTCCGAAAGCCCCTCGCCTCCACCGCGCGCCATTGCACCGCGACGTCGCCCACGAGGTCCCAGGTCACCCGCCGGTTGGTCGGCACCGCGCGCCCGGCCAAGGACAAGGGCACAAGCTCCGGGTCGGCCACGATGACGGAGCGCTTGCCGATCCGACCGCGCGCGATCACCGCCAGCTCGGGGCGCTGGCCGCTGGTGGCCTCGGTGGGACGATCGCTCCAGGGGGCCTCGGGGGCGGCGCGGCCGACGATGATCAGCGCCTCGAGCGTGAGCCGCGCCTCGGTGGCTGGCGCGCCGGCGGGCGGGGGGGCCGACGCCGGCTGGGCACCCGCGTCAGATGGCCCACGCGCGAGCACGGCCAGCGCCACGGCGCCGACGATCGCCGAGGCGCGAGCGCGCTGCGTCACGGGCTGACGTCTGCCTGCAGCATCACGATGGTGACGCGCCCGACCACCAGTCCGCCGTACCCGCCGGAGGTCCCGGCGGCGGACCAGGAGCTGTTAAACGGCGCGTCTCGCGACACGAAGATCCCGGTCTCCGAGGTGACGTCGCCGATGAGCCCGTCACGTCCGGTGGACAGGTACTGCACCGTGCCGGTCGAAGGCCGCACCGCCACGTTCTTGAGCGGGTTGCCGACCCGGTCGACCACCTTGCCGACCACCAGGCCATCCTCGGGGAAGGAGGTCTTGCCGAGCGCCTTGATCACGTCCTCCAGCGTCTGTCGCGACAGCCGCACCGCCGGCAGATCGACGGCGGTGTCGCCCACCGTGACCTGCTTGCAGGACAGCGACTTGGTCGTCTGCGCCGCGTCCTCGAAGACCTCGATGCAGGCCGCCTCCGCGAAGCGCAGCGACACCTCGGCGGTCCATGCCGGCCGGATGGTTTCTGGCACCCGCGCCAGATCTCGGGTCGCGTCGATGGGCAACACGTACTCTGGCTGCTGGGTCACCGGGTTGATGCGCGGCGACGGCTCGCCGATGGAGAGCTCCATGCGATCGGCCAGCGCCGGGGGCAGGTGAGCGCCGTTGTCAAAGTCCTCCACGGACGCGGTGATGCGCACGCGATCTTGTCCACGGCACACTGGCGTGTTGATGACGGTCAGGTCCGCGCAGCCAAGCTCGACCACGGTCTCGTCGTCGCCGGGATCGTAGTACCCCACCCCCGCCACCGCGGGCTGATACTCGCTGGGAGCGGCGAAGTTGTTGCCATCGAACGGCTGGTCCGCCGGGCAGGCCAGCTTGCCGTTGACCTTCGGGACGTGGTCGGCGTTGTAGAGCGCCACCTGCACGGCCAGCCGGCGCTCCGGAAGGCGCACGTCGGAGGGCAGGCGCACCCGGCTGATCGAGCACAGCGAGGGCGACGCCTCCAGCCGGTCGCACACGGTGGCCAGCGCTTTGTCTGGCTCTCTGGGATCGACGATGCGGATGCTCAGCACGGACGCGCAGTACATGTCCACGCTCTCGCACGCCGCCGGGCACTTCTGCGCCGCCCCCGCGGTGAGCTTGTAGCGGAGCCGCAGCGGCGGCTCGTCGGCGCACCCGGTCAAGGCGCCGAAGATGAGGCCGAAGGTGAGGCCCACGGTGACGCCCAAGGTGAGGATCGACGATCGGTTCGCCGAGGACGTGGCCGAGGAGGTGATCGAGGACGTGGCCGAGGACGTGATCGAGGACAACGATGTGGGGGGGGCAAGGCGCTGCATGGTGATCAGAAGGACGGATCGGGGTTGATGGAGACTGTGCCCTCGTCGAAGTCGACGGTCCCCAGCACCACCGCGGCGGTGAGCATGGCGACCGCGCCGGTGACCATCGACGCCTGGACCCAGCGCTTCTGGTACCAGCGCTTGGGCTCCGCGGTCCGAGGCACGGTGGGCAGGCTGGGGGAGACGATGGTGTCAGGCGCCAGCTCGGCCAAGAGGTCCCCGGCGAGCAACGCGCTCTGCATGGCATGGATGGGACCTGCGCCAGGCGCTCGGTCTCTCCACACCTGCGCGGTCAGGCCGGCGGGCCCGCGGCGCACCAGGATGGCGTCGCCGACGTTGATGAGCCGCGCCAGCTCCGCCATCGCGGTGGCGCGGGCGGCGTCGTCGCGCCCGGTGGCCACGGCGCGGCGCGCGCGGCCGAGCACCACCGCCGCTGCGGCGCGCGCCTCCGGCACGGTCACCACCGTCGAAGAGGTGGGCGTGACCTCGATGCGGGCGCCGCGCGCCAGGCGGCTTGGCCCGGTGAGCTGCACCACGTGCGGCCCGGTGGCGACCTCGACGGTGACCGGCGCCGCGCCGACCTCGGTGCCGTCGATGGAGACGGTGCCCTGGCCGCGGACCTGGATCTGCATCCGGCCGCCGCCGCCGCGGCGCGCTTGCCGGTATGCGGCGATGACGTCTGGCAAGTAGCGAGCCGGGTCCAGCACCCGGTCGGGGTCCAGCCGCTGGGTCAAGAGGAAGCTCGAGCGCGCGGCCGGCCCGTCGCTGTCGGCCAGCTTGGCCAGGCCATGCACGAACGCCAGATCGGCGTACAGGGCGATCGACGTGGGCGTCGGGTCGACGTCGTGCAGCTCGATCTGTCCGGCGGCGGCGCGCGCGGCGGCCACCGCGAGCTCGAAGCGGGCCAGGGCGTCGTTGGCCTCGGCGAGGGCTCGCTTGGCGCCCTCGAGCGCGAGCTGATCTTCTTCGCGCAGCGGGCCAAGGAGCGCCGCCGCCGCGGCTGGATCCGAGAGCGGCGCGAGCGAGCTGTGGCGGACCAGGCGCTCGGCGAGGCCGCGCGCCGCCGCGGTGGCGTCTTCATCCCCGGTGAGGTCGACGATGGCGACCTGTCGCCGGTCCACGGTGACCACCGCCAGCCCCGGCGGCACCGCGGTGGCCGCCGCCTTGGGCGCCGCCGAGCCAGGTGCCCCGCCGGCCGGGGCCGCGAGCGCCCGCGGCGCGGTCGCCAGCGCGGCGATGGCGACCGCGAGCGCCGCGATCTGCGACCGCATCTGCCAAGAGGGGTGCGTGGGACTCCTCATCCGCATAGTATAGTCGCCCAACCCCATTTTTTCACCAAGTTGCGTTTCACGTGACCGAAGATCTTCAGCGCAGCCTCGAACGCTATGACGTCCTCGATCGCATCGCGATCGGCGGCATGGCGGAGGTGTTTCTGGCGAAGGCGTACGGCGCGCATGGCTTCGAGAAGACGCTGGCGATCAAGCGGATCCTCCCCGAGCTTGCCAGAGATCCCGAGTTCGAGGAACGCTTCATCGCGGAGGCCAAGGTCGCGGTGCGGCTTTCGCACGCCAACGTCGTCCAGGTATTTGATTTTGGGCGCTTCGAGGAGTCGCTCTTCATCGCCATGGAGTACGTCGATGGCCTGGATCTGGCCGCGCTCTTGCGCCGGATCCGGGATGAGGGCAGGCAGGTGCCGCTGCCGGCGGCGTTCCACATCTCCATCGAGATCATGCGTGGCCTCGACTTCGCGCACCAGCACGGCGTGGTCCACCGCGACGTGTCGCCCTCGAACATCCTGCTGTCGCGGGCCGGCGAGGTGAAGATCGCCGATTTCGGCATCGCGGTCGCCGCTCGCGGTCGGCAGTCCACGGGCACGGGGCCGCGGAAGGTCATGGGCAAGTGGCGCTACATGTCGCCGGAGCAGGCGCGCGGGGACCGGCTCGACACTCGCTCGGACCTGTTCTCCGCCGCCTCGGTGATCTTCGAGCTGTTCACTGGGGCCAAGCTGTTCCCCGGCGTCGAGTCAGACGAGATCATAAAGAACATCAATGAGATGGCGATCCCCAAGGTGGGCTCGGTCCGCCCCGGCCTGCCGTCGCGGCTCGATGAGATCTTGAGCGGGCCGCTGGCGCGTCGGCCGCTCGAGCGGCCCAACCGACCGGCGCTGACCCTGCGTTCGCTCATCGAGCTGTCCTACGAATCGAGCATCGTCGCCACCGCCCTGGACGTGGCGGAGACCGTCAACTCGGTGCTGCCGCCGCGCGAGGGCACGCCGCGCAGCGCCATCGACGACGTGCTGCGCAAGGAGATGGTGCAGCTCGGTGAGAGCTCGATGCGGCGCACCGCGGTGACCTCGGGGCAGCCCGCCAAGACCGGGTCGCTCTCCTCGAGCGGCGACAAGGGCGAGACCACCGGGCTGTGGCTGCACCACGTGGACGAGGATGGCACGAGCCGGCTGCAAGACCTGGGCGAGGGCGCGCGCGCCGGAGATGACCCGGGAGCGCCGCGGACGCGCGACGGCGCCCGGGTCGCGCAGCGCCAGACCGGCGACGTCAGCGAGCGGTTTCGCCGCACCGAGGTCGGCGCCACGCCGCAGAGCCGCGAAGACAACCCCGTTGATCGAGGCCCTTCCCCTGTGGCCCCGACGCGCCCGCAGCCCGGCGCCCGGCGTGGGCGGGCGCTGTGGGTGAGCGCGGTGGGCACGCTCGGGTTGGCGTTCGCGCTGGCGCTGTGGCGGCCCTGGCATCACGACGCGCCCGCCGTGCAGGTGGTGCCCAGCCCGGTGGCGGCGGTCTCGCTCACCGGCGTGCTCGACATCGACTCCGATCCCAGCGGCGCGACCGGCGCGGTGGACGGCGTGCCGTTTGGCCCCACGCCCTCGAAGGTGGTGGTCCCAGCCGGCGTCGCGCTCAAGGTGGTGGTGGAGAAGGCTGGCCATGAGGCGTACCGAGATGATCACGTCGAGGTGCCGCCGGGGCAGACCGTGCGCATGCGGCCGGTCTTGACCCCCGCGCCCGCGCGCCTGCTCGTGTCCTCGGATCCCGCTGGCGCGCAGGTCACGCTGGGCGGCAGGCAGGTGGGCACCACGCCGCTGGAGCTGCGCAACCTCGAGGCCGCCGCGGACGTCACCCTCTCCATCGCCCACGAGGGGTTTGTCACCGCCAGCCAGAAGGTCACCCTGCGGCCAGGCCAGGCCACCAGCGTCCGCGAGATCCTGCGGCCCGGCACCAAGTACGGCAAGGTCGACCTCTACATCACCGATGGCTGGGCCGAGATCTTTCTCAACCGGCGCAAGCTGGGGCGCGCCCCGGTGCAAGGGCTGGTGTTGCCGGTCGGCAAGCAGCGCCTGCTCCTGGTCAATCCGCTCACCGGGCTGCGCAAGACCTTCGACGTGGTGGTCGACGAGCGCAAGCCCTCGTACTACCGCACCACGCTCGGCTCCTAGCCGGGTCGCTTGCCCGCTGGCACGGGGCGCCAGACCTGCGGTATGTGACGGCATGGATCTTCATGGACTGACGGCGCTGGTCACTGGCGCCTCCTCGGGCATCGGCCGCGCCACCGCCACGGCCTTGCATCGCCTGGGCGCCCACGTGGTGCTGGTGTCGCGGCGGCAGGAGCGGCTGGACGAGCTGGTGGCCGCGCTGGGCGAGCGCGCGACCGCGCTGGTGCTGGACGTGCGCGATCCGGCGGCGGTGGCGGCGCTGGCGGACCACCCGCAGCTCCGCGAGGTCGCGCTGGTGATCAACGCCGCTGGCCTCGCGCTGGGGCTCGATCCGGTGGCCCAGGCGTCGCTCGTCGACTGGGACACGATGATCGAGACCAACTGCAAGGCGCTCGTCCACGTCACCCGGGCCATGGTGCCCGGCATGGTGGAGCGACGCCGCGGCCACGTGGTCCACATCGGCTCGGTGGCCGGCACGTATCCCTATCCCGCGGGCCACGTGTACGGGGCCACCAAGGCCTTCGTGCATCAGTTCTCGCAGGCGATGAAGTCAGATCTCGCCGGGACCGGGGTGCGGGTGACCTGCATCGAGCCGGGCATGGTCGAGACCGAGTTCTCGGTGGTGCGCTTCGCTGGCGATCGCGAGCGCGCCGACAAGGTGTACCAGGGCATGCAGCCTTTGACCGCGGACGACATCGCGGACCTGGTGGTGTTCGCGGTCACCCGCCCCGCGCACGTCAACGTGAACATCATCGAGGTCATGCCGGAGGCGCAAGGCTTCGGTCCGTTCCTGGTCAAGCGCGCGCCGGGGTAGGTCACTGCGGACGATGGCGGCGCGGCGCACGCGCCAGCATCACCCGCGGTAGCTCGCCCGCGTCCTGCATCGCCCGTAGCCGCTCTCCGAGCGGCCGCACCTGCGCCAGCCGGTCTGGGTCATTGCGCGCTTCCTCCAGCAGCTCGCCGTAGCGCTCCGCGACGGTGTCGTCTTGCGGCGGCGCCAGGAGCAGGCCGCGCAGCTCCAGCACGCGCCAGCGGAAGGCCAGGTCGCCGCCAACCGCGGCCGCCAGCAGGCGGCCTTCGTCTGGGTCCGGCGGCGCGCTCGGGTCTTGCTCTTGGGCCTCCACCAGCCTCCGCAGGCGCTCCGTGGCATCCTCGCGCGACACGCGCTCAGCGTAGCGCCAAACCGGAGGTCGCGCCGCCGATCGCGTGGTTTCCAGATCGGGCGGGGGGCCAAAGGCCCGCCGGGAGGCGGCCGGGCGGACGCCCCGTCGCCGCCCGGCCGTGGTAAGAGGGCTCGCCGTGAGCTCCGTCATTCTCGAGGACGTGACCCTGTTTTTCGCCGATCGGATGATCTTCGATGCGGTGTCGCTGCGCCTGGGCCCCCAGGACCGGGTGGGCCTCATCGGCCCCAACGGCTCCGGAAAGACCACCCTGCTCAAGGTGATAGCCCAAGAGCAAGAGATCGATGATGGCAAGGTCACCCGGGCCCGCGGCATCCGGGTGGGCTGGCTGCCGCAGGATCTGGCGATCTCGCCCGGCAAGACCCTCATCGACATGATCCTGTCGTCGGTGCCGGGGCGGGCGCGGCTGCGCGACGACCTGGCCGCGGTGGAGGCGGACCTGGAGGCGCTGCAGGCGCGCGGCGCCGGAGACGAAGAGCTGATGGAGCGCGCGCAGGAGATCGCGGAGCTGCACGAGCGCATCGACCACTTCGATCGCTTCTTCAGCGAGCACGAGGCGCTGGGCATCCTGGCGGGCCTCGGCTTCGCGCCGGGGGACGAGCACCGCGATATCGGCGAGCTGTCTGGCGGCTGGAAGATGCGCGGCGTGCTGGCGGCGCTGCTGTTCCAGCGGCCCGACGTGCTGCTCCTCGACGAGCCCACCAACCACCTCGACATGCCGTCGGTGGCCTGGTTCTCCGATTTCTTGCGCAGGTATCGCCACTGCTTCGTGCTGATCAGCCACGATCGGGAGTTCCTCAACGAGCAGGTCAACCGCGTGGTCGCGCTGGAGCTGGAGGGCGTGCGCAGCTACACCGGCAACTACGAGCGCTACCTGGTGCAGCGCGCGGAGGAGGAGCAGATCCTGGCCGGCAAGGCCAAGAACCTGGAGCGCGAGCGCGAGCGCTTGAGCAAGTTCGTGGACCGGTTTCGCGCGCAGGCCAACAAGGCGCGCGCGGTGCAGAGCCGGATCAAGGCGCTGGAGAAGATGGAGTCGGTGGAGACGTTCCAGAAGCGCGGCGTCATGCGCTTCTCGTTCCCGCCCACCGCGCGCAGCGTCAACGAGGTGGTGCGCGTGGAGGGGCTCGCCAAGGCCTACGGCGAGCGCAAGGTGCTAAGCGGCGTGGACCTCACCATCCGGCGTGGCGAGAAGATCGGCATCATCGGCGTCAACGGCGCCGGCAAGACCACGCTGCTCAAGATGCTGGCCCAGGAGCTGCCGCCGGACGCGGGCACCATCAAGCTCGGCTCGGGCGTCACCGTGGGCTACTACGCGCAGCACCACGCCGACACCCTGGACATGTCCGCCACCATCTACGAGATCGTCGCGCGCGCGAACCCGGAGGCCTCCCCGGCGCGGCTCCGCTCGATCCTCGGCGCGTTCATGTTCTCGGGAGACGACATCGACAAGCCGGCCAAGGTGCTCTCCGGTGGCGAGCGCGCTCGCGTGGCGCTGGCGCGGCTCCTGGTGGCGCCCGGCAACCTGCTGATGATGGACGAGCCCACCAACCACCTGGATCTGGACTCTTCGGAGAGCTTGAGCCAGTCCTTGACCACGTACGACGGATCGATCCTCTTCGTCAGCCACAACCGCAGCCTGGTGCGCAAGCTCGCCACCCGGATCTGGAACGTGGAGGGCGGCACGGTGGAGAACTACGCCGGGACGCTGGACGAGTACCTGTACTCCATGGCGCAGCGCCGGCTCGCGCAGGAGCAAGCAGAGAGCGCGCTGGCCGCCTCTCCGACCGCGGCGGCGGCGCCCGCCAAGACGCGCGAAGAGGACAAGGCGCGCAAGCGGCGCGAGGCCCAGGAGCGGGCGCGGCGCACCCAGAAGCTGGGCCCGCTGGAGAAGCAGGTGGAGACGCTGGAGGCGCGCATCTCGGAGCTGGAGGTCGCCCAGGCGGCGCGCTCGACCGAGCTGGCCGATCCTGCGGTGTACGCAGATGACGCGCGTCGTCGGCGCCTGCTCGGGGAGTACCAGAGCGGGCAGGAGAAGCTGGAAGAGCTGACCTCGCGCTGGGAGTCTGCGATGGCCGAGCTCGAGAAGGCCAAGGCCGAGCTGAACTGACCGATGCCGGGGCCGGAGCCGGTGCCGGGGCCCCGGCCCGGCGAACGTCGCGCGGCGCCAGGTCCTGTCGCCAGGTCCTGTCGCCAGGTCCTGTCGCCAGTCCTGTCCGGTGCGAGTTGTCCTTTGCGCGCATCTCATCGATACTACGTACGTGGTGGCTGGCCCCCTGATCGACGGTAAGTACGAGCTCGTCGAGGTCGCGGGGGAGGGCGGAATGGCCACGGTGTTTCGCGCGGTGGTGCGCGGCGCCGCCGGCTTTCAGCGGACCGTCGCGATAAAGCGCATCCGCCCGGAGTACCGGTCGGTCCGCCACTACATCGACATGTTCATCGAGGAGGCGCGGGTCGGATCGGAGCTGGCGCACCCGAACATCGTGCAGGTCCATGACTTCTGCAGCTCCGACGGCGCGTACTACCTCATCATGGAGTGGGTGGACGGCGTGGACCTGGGCACGCTGCAGGGCACGCTGGCGCGCGCTGGCAAGCACCTGTCCTGGCCGCTGGTCCTGGCGGTGTCCATCGGCACCTTGCGCGGGCTGGGCGCCGCCCACGAGCGGCGCACCGCCAACGGCGAGCTGGCGCCCGTCATCCACCGCGACGTGTCGCCGCAGAACATCCTCATCGGCGCCAGCGGCGTGGTGAAGCTCACCGACTTCGGGCTGTCGCGGGCCCGTGATCGCGCCAACTCGCTGACCGTGCCTGGTACGGTCAAGGGCAAGCTCTCGTATCTGGCGCCGGAGGTGACGTTGGGCAAGGCCAACTCCGTGGCGTCAGATCTGTTCTCGATGGGCGTGGTGATGTGGGAGGTGCTGTGTGGCCAGCGCTTGTTCGATGCGCGCAACGACCTGGAGGTCTTCAAGAAGATCCGCGCGTGCGTGGTGCCGCCGGTCCGCACCTTTCGGCCCGACGCTCCGGAGGCGCTGGGCGCGGTGATCTCCAAGGCGACCTCCCTTGCCCCCAAGGACCGCTACGCCAGCGCCAGCGAGATGGTGGCGGACCTGGTGCGCGTGGCCGCCGCGGAGGGCGCGGCCGCCGACGTGGAAGACCTGCTGGGGCGCTCGGTGCAGGAGGTCCGGACCTTGCTCGCCGAGGCTCGACAGCGCGCGATGGGCGCTCGTTCGGTGGTCCCGGCCGCGGGGCCAGAGGCGGCGCCGGCGTCAGCGTCGCCGCCCGCGTCACCGCCCGCGTCACCGCCCGCGTCACCGTCTCCGGCGGTCGAGGAGTCCGTCACCATCGAGATCTCCACCGCCGACCTGACGGTGGAGCCGCTGTCGCTCGACAAGCCCAAGCGCTGACCGCGCGGTGCTGCGGTGCGCCAGCGCCGGCGCGCACGTCAGGCCACGGCGCGCACGGCGCGCACGGCGCGCACGGCGCGCATGTCAGGCCATGGCCGCGAGCAGCGCGGCGGCAAGCTCAGCGCGCGGGATCTCCCGCTGGCTGCCGTCGCGCAGGTCCTTGACCGCGACGATGCCGCGCGCGGCCTCGTTGTCGCCGCACATGGCCACGAAGCGGATGCCGGCGCGGTCGGCGTACTGCATCTGCTTGGCCAGCTTTCGCGGCTCCACCGTGGTCTCGGTGTTGATCCCGGCGGCCCGCAGCTCGGTCGCCAGCGCCACCGCGGTGGGCAGACCGGCGTCGTCGAACAGCGCCACCAGCACCGCGGTGGTGCTGGTGGCGGCCGGCAGGAGCTTGGCCTCCTGGAGCTGGTAGAAGAGCCGGGTGGCGCCGATGGAGATGCCGACGCCTGGCAAGTGCGACTTGGTGTAGTGACCGGCCAGGTTCTCGTATCGGCCGCCTGAACAGATCGAGCCGATCTGCGGGTAGTCGTCGAGCAGGGTCTCGTACACGGTGCCGGTGTAGTAGTCGAGCCCGCGCGCCACCGACAGGTTCAGCGTGTAGGCGCGCTCGGGCACGCCCAGCGCATGCACCAGCTCCAGCACGGCGCGCAGCTCGGCCACGCCCTCGCGCTGCGCCGGCGGCCCCTCGTCGAGCGCGGCCAGCTTGGCCAGCGCGTCCGTGTGGCTCTGCGAGCGCGTGCCCACCAGGGTCAGGATTCGCTCGGCCGCGTCCGCCGCCACCTCGAGCTTGCCGGTGAGGGCGGCGCGCACGGCGTCAGCGCCTTGCTTGTCCAGCTTGTCCACCTCGCGCAGGACCGCGGCCTGGCGCTCGGCGTCCGCGATGCCGATGCCCTCGAAGAACCCGCGCATCAGCTTGCGGTTGTTGAGGTGGATGGTGAACGGCCCGATGCCGAGCTCGGAGAACACCGCGTGGATGACGGCCGGGATCTCCGCGTCGTAGCGCGGCGACAGCGCGTCCTTGCCGATGACGTCGATGTCGCACTGGTAGAACTCGCGGAAGCGACCGCGCTGGTTGCGCTCACCGCGGTACACGCGCTGGATCTGATAGCGGCGGAACGGGAAGGTCAGCTCGTGCTCGTGCTCGGCCACGTAGCGGGCCAGGGGCACGGTCAGATCGAAGCGCAGCGCAAGCTCAGGCGCGCTGCCCTGCGCCAGGCTGCCGGTGGACTGCACGAAGTAGACCTGGCGCTCGGTCTCTCCTCCGCTCTTGGTCAGCAGGACCTCGGACAGCTCCATCACGGGAGTCTCGATGGGCAAGAAGCCGAAACGCTCGTAGTTGCGCCGGATGACGTCCATCATCCGCTGAAAGGCGAGCTGGTCACGGGGCAGAAGCTCCATGACACCGGGCATGGTGCGAGGCTTGATCACGACGGTTCTCCAGGAAGCGGCGCACTGTAGCAGATCCGCTGGGCCGGCCGCCCTCGCTGGCCCGGCGCAGGGCTTGGCGCTGGGCGATTTCTCGAGGTGAACCGGCGGTGGCTCCTGCGTCCATGGGCGAGGCGTGGGCTATAGTGCCGGCCACGTGAGGGAACCGTTCTCATCCTCGTCGGTCGTCCGGCAGCTCGATGACTGCACGTTCTGCCCCAAGATGTGTCGCCACGCCTGCCCGGTGTCTGCCACCAGCGGGCGTGAGTCCCACATCCCGCAGGCGAAGATGGATCAGCTAAACCAGCTTCGGCTGGGCCGCAGCGAGTGGAGCGAGGAGAGCACGGAGTCGCTCTGGGCCTGCACCGGCTGTCGTCACTGCACGATGTACTGCGACCACGGCAACGAGCCTGGGCTCGTGCTCCTGGCTGGGCGGGCAGAGGCGGTGCGGCGCGGCGCGGTGCCGCCGGTCCTGGCGCGCTACGCGGACAGGTTCGCGGCCCGGGATGAGCGGCTGGCGCAGACCGCGCGGCAGAGCTTTCCGGGGCAGCTCGCCACCGAGGGCGAGATCGGCTTCTGGCCGGGCTGCGACGCGCTGGACAAGAACAGCGCTGACATCGCCGCCGCGCTGGCGGTGTTCTCCGCCGTCGGCGTGGACCTGCCCATCATCGACTCGCCGCAGGCCTGCGCCGGCTATCCGCTGCTGGCTGCAGGCTACTCGGAGCTGTTCCGCTGGCATGCGCGCAAGGTGGCGGCGGCGATGCGCGGGTTTCGCACGGTGGTCATCAACTGTTCGGCGTGCCTGCACGCCGTGCGCGCGCAGTTCCCGGCGGAGGGCGTGCGGCCTGGCGCGGAGATCCTCTCGGTGGGCGAGGCGCTGGCGCGACGGGTTCGCACCTTGCCCAAGGCGGTGCGCCGGCGCTCGGTGTACTTCCACGACCCGTGCCACCACGCGCGGTATTGTGGGATCGCCGCCGAGCCGCGAGCCGTGCTCTCGGCGGTGGCAGAGGTGCGCGAGTTCTCGTGGCATGGCAAGGACACCGAGTGCTGCGGCGGCGGCGGGCTCTTGCCCAAGACCTCGCCGTTGCTGGCTGACCAGATGGCCAAGCGACGGCTCTCCGAGGTGCAAGCGCGCGGCGGCGGCATGGTGGTGACCTCGTGCGCGACCTGCACGTTCATGCTCAAGCGCAACGCGCCGGCCGCCGTGGAGGTGGCCGACCTGTCGACGGCGGTGGCGCAGCTCACCGGCACCGCGTACCAGCCGCCGACCGTGGCGGTGGTGGCTGGCGACGACGAGTACTAGCGCCGGAGCTGGACGAAAGCTCGCCGGAGCTGGACGAAAGCTCGCCGACCTTCAGGTTCCTCGTCGCGCCGCGGCTGCGCTCTGGTTCGCGAGCGCGCAGACCTCGGCCTCCGACATCGGCTCGGTCACCATCATGGAGCGGTCGGTCCGGATCTCCGCGGCGGTGCGGCCGGCTAGGCCGCCGAGCAAGAAGAAGTGGCCCATGGCCTGGCTGGCCAGGCGGTTGGCGACGCTTGGATAGTCGCCGAGCAGCGCGCCCATCTTCTCCAGCGCGCGCTCCTGCGAGATCTTCCCCACCAGCCAGGTGAGGATGTTCTCCCGCGCCTTGTAGTCCAGGTCGCCCGGGCTCTGCGTGGCCAAAAGGACGCCCAGGCCGCGGGCGCGGGCGCGCCGCAGCAGCGCGAACATGGGGTCCTTGGTGGCGGGCTGGCTCGTCGCCGGCAGGTAGACATCTGCCTCGTCGAAGAACGTCACCGCCTGCAGCACCGAGCGCGGGCGCCGCGCGGCCAGGCGGTCCAGCTCCACCAGCAGGCGCGACACCCAGAACTGCAGCATGGCAGCGTCGCCCAGGCCCCCGGTGTGGATGATGGTGAGGCGGGCGCGGCCATGTTCAGGCGGCGGCAGCAGGGTGTCGAGATCCAGCGCCTCGCCGGTGCCGGCCAGGAGGGCGCCGCGCTGGATGAGCAGCGACTGCAGGTCCTCGGCCAGCGGCGCAAAGAAGCGCTTGAGCGCCCCCACGGAAGACAGCAGCTCGGGATCGGGGAACGAGACGCAGCTATGCAGCATCTCCACCGTGATCTCGTCCTCGTCTGCTTGTAGCTCGATGGCGCGCTTGAGCACGGACTGCTTGTGCGTCATCGTGGTGCCGCGGCCGTAGCCCATCATCGCTGCCAGGCTGCTGGCGGAGAAGGTGGCGAGCTGATCGCGATCGTGCTGGTTGGCCCGCGCCAGGCTCGGCACCACCGGCAGTCGCAGCGGTCGCCCGCTCGCCTGCCCGGGGGTGTACAGGCTCACGTCGATGCGCGCGCGCAGGTCTCGCCGGCGCTGGCGCTGCGCCGGATCGGCGAGCTCTTCGTTCCACCAGGCCTCGCTGGCGTAGCGCGCCAGATCGCCCTTGCGGTCGACCAGCAGGGCGGACACGCCAGCCTCGAGGAGCCGCTCGATCACCGCCAGCGCGGCGGTGGTCTTGCCGCTGCCGGTGCCGCCGAGAAACGCGACGTGGGTCTTCATCTGCTCGATCGGCAGGTAGACCGGGTCCGCGCGCAGCGTGGCGGTGACCCCGATTCGCACCGCGCTCGCTGGCGCGGCAGGCGCAGGCCGCGCCGCATCGGCGGTCCGCTCATCCTCGGTGGCGCTGCGCGCTGGGCGGGCAGGGAACGGGACCGTCGGAGGTTGCCCGCTGGTGCGCGCGGCGCGCGCGGCGCGCGCGGCCTCCGCGCTGGCAGGCTCCGGCGGGAGCTGCGTCGCCTGGGCGGCTTCCTCGCGCGGTGGGACCGCGGCCACGCCGGTCGACGTCGGCGGGGCGTTGTCGGCGCCCTTGTCGCCGCCGCTGTCGCCGCCGTTGTCGTCGGGCTCTGGCGCGGGGGGACGAGTGAACACCGGATCCGCGAGCCCGGTGAGGGTCTGCTGCCGGCGCGGGACGCCGCCGGGGCCGTCGAGGCCGAGCACGGCGCGGGTCAGCGCCAGGCGGCTCATGGGCCGAGTTCGCCGCTTCCACGACGCGAACCCGGGGAGATCCGCGCGGGACACCGTCCGGGCCGCCATCACGGCGCGCAGCTCGCGCTCTTGCACCGTCACGGGGACGCCTCCGGCCGCGGTCAGCTCGCCGACTCGCCGGCTGGTCAAGCTGCGCGCGCCAAACTCGAAGCCGGAGCGGCGCAGCGCGACGGCGACCACGCCGGTGCGCGCGAGCGTGGTGAGATCATGCAAGTGCGCGGCGAGGTGGCCGCCCTGCGGCCCGCGGTCGCAGACCTCCAGCACGCGACGCGGCAGGCCAGGGACATCGACGAGGAGCTGGGCTACTCCGTCGCGGACGCCGGGGCTGAGCGTGACGTCGATGTTCTGCTCGGCGCAGGCTTCGCGCAGCGCCTCGTCGACGAGCGACAGCAGCGCGCGGTCATCTCCGTCGCCGATCGTGTCCGCGGCGACCACCGCGTCGTTCCAGAGCTGGTCGATGGGTGAGGCCTTGTCGAGGTCTTCATGGCCTTCGCCCGGCGTGGTGCCCTCGCGGGCGTCGCTGGCGGCCTGGCCTGGCTGGCTGTGGCCAGGCTCGCCGACCGGCGCGCCGGCCGGGTCCCTGGCGTCGGTCGCGTCCAGGAGGCGGCCGGCCGCGATGCAGGCGCGGTGAAAGCGCTGCGCCATGGCCAGGCAATCTCGGCTGCGAAAGTGCAGCACGGCGTCGAGCTGCGCGGGCGCGAAGGGGTACACGGGGTCGTCGTCTCGCCACGCAACCTCGAAGGTCGCGTACAGGTGGTCGAGGCGGCGGATCAGCATCTCCTCGATCTCGGGCCGCAGGCGCTGGTGGGCGAGCTGCAGCGGCGGCTCGCGCTCGAGCCGGTCGACGAGCGGCTGGCTCAGGCGCGGGCGTACTCGACTGTAGACGTCGTCGAGGCAGGTCACCACCACCACCGCCGAGGGGATCGCGTCGGCGAGCGCGCGCAACACATCGAACGCCTGCTGCAGGTTGGACGCGCCGGCGCCGTCGGGCACCGCGTCCTCCACCTGGTCGACCAGGAGCACCATGGCGGCGAGCTGCAGCTCGAACGCGATGGCGGCGAGCTGGCGCAGGGTGCGCATGGGATCGTCGGCGTGCAGCCGCGGCGCCTGGCCGCCGAGGAGGCGCTGCTCATGCGCGGTGAGCGGCTCACAGCGCAGGAACTGGATGACCCGGCGCTGGATGGCGGCGTCCCGGCGCTGCAGCAGCAACAGCACGTGCAGGAGGGCCGGCTCGAGCCCCTGCAGGTGCTCGGTGCGCAAGATGCGATCGACCATGCCGCTGACCAGCTCGTGGAGCGCCTCGCCGCTGAGCTGGTCGCTGGTGCGCAGCGCGACCAGCTCCTCCGCGGGGTGCTCCACGCTGCCCTCCACGAGCCCGGTGGACAGGCACAGGAGGCCGGAGTCAGACAGCGCGGGCGCGTCGTACGGCTGCTCCAGCGAGTCGATGAAGTTGCGCAGCACGTAGCGGGTGTAGTCGCCGGCCTCGGTGCTCATCTGCAAGTAGCCGGCGTAGCCGCGACGCTGGGCGTGGAGCTGGTGGCGAAGCGCTCGCAAGAGGTGAGTCTTGCCGCTGCCGGACTCGCCCAGGATGAGCAGCGTGCGGCCGTGCCCGAGCTGGTGCTGAGAGGGCGTCGTGGCGCGCTCGACGTGGCGGTGGAAGATGGCGCGGGCCTCGGCGTGGATGGACTCGACATCGAACGGATCGCGGACGTGGATCTGCGAGCCGTGCGCCACCGTGGAGAACACCTCGGGGCCATCCGGACGGCAGAAGGCCACCGCTCGCGGATCGGGGCCCAAGAGGGGAGGCGGCTCGAAGCGCGCGCGCAGCTTTCGGCGGGCCGTCGCTTCGGTGGTGCCGGCGCGGCCCTCGAAGACCCCCTCCATGATGCGCGCCAGCATGTGCTCGTGATCGCGCAGCGGCGAGGCGTTGTGGGTCGTCCGCTCGACGGTCTGTACCAGCGCGATGCCGCGCCATGGCGTCGGGTCGAGATGGCCGAACGCGCCGTCGTCGCCGCGGTAGACCTCGAAGAAGCGCTTGACCTCGCGCGCGGCGCTGGCGCCTTCGTCAAAGGTCTCGTAGCGCGGCAGCAGGGTGAAGTACTTGTGGGCGGCCAGGTCCACCAAGGCGGCGACGCTGGCCAGCTCGGTGAGCGCCTCGTGGCCATCCGCGTCAATGGCCAGCGCGGCGACGCGGAGGCAGTCGTCGAGCAGCGCTAGCTGGGCCAGGACCAAGAGGGGCGCGCGCGATCCGGAGAGCCCTTCGGACAGGACCGAGATGGCCTGCGCGCGCGGGAGCTCTCGCAAGCTACGATCGATCGTCTGGGTGGTTCGGGTCAGCCAGACCCTGAGCTCTTCCCCTCCAACACTCGTTCCCTTCATCAGGTTTCCCCCCGGACCAGAAAGTGAAAGGTCGCGCCACCAACGGAGATCGTCGAACTCGAGACCAGCGCCTGGTCCATGGCGCCCGTCAGATCCGCGCGGGCGAGCTGCACCTCGCCGCGTCGGTGGGCCGCCAGCAGGCGGGTGTCGAAGGTGCTTCGCTCCAGCTCGTGCCAGGCCGCCAAGCGGCGGAGCTGGTCGAAGAGCGACGACAAGAAGACCTTGCGCGGTCCAAACCCGGCGGCGTGCGCTGCCGCCTGGGTCAGGTCGGCGAGGAAGCGCGCGTCGAGCGCCGCGCCGTCGGCGGGCGTCGCCGCGGGGGCTAGCGAGGCCGGCAGGTCCTCGGGCGCCGCGGGCGCCGCGGGCGCCGCAGGCGCCGCAGGCGGCGCGGGCGGTGGCGAGAGCCATCGGCGCACCAGGGCGTCGCGCAGGGCGCGCAGCTCGGTGCGTGGCGTGGCGAGCTCGCGGGCCGCCAGCAGGCGCAGCAGACGGTCCGGGGCGCCTGAGGTCGTGTGCAAGAGGCGCTGCAGGAACAGCGCTCGCACCTCGGCGGGCAGGCGCTTGGGGGCGCCACGTAGATCGAGCTCGCGCCAGGCGAGGAGATCGCAGAAGGCAGCGGGGCTCGGCGGTGGCCCCGCCGTCCACAGGCCGAGCGCCCGCGCCGCGATGGCGGCCGCCCAGTCGTCCCGAGTGCGCAGGCGGCGCCGGCCATCCGCGTCGAGCCCCAGCGCGCGCGCGGGCCACACCAGGTCGACGAGCTGGGTCCAGGGGCGCTCCAGATCTTCGCCCAGCCACGCGCAGCGGCGCCACGTCCCGCACCTCCAGCCCCGGCCCCAGCAGCCCGGCGCTCGTGAGCTCGGCGAGCGCGCGCGCGATCTGGTCGCGCCAGGCGGCGTCGGCCTCGCGATCAGGCGCGAACCTCGCCAGCGCGGCCGTGAGCTTGCCGCGGGTTCGCTGCGTCGGGCTTGCGTGGAGGCGAGCCAGCACCACCAGCGCCAGCGAAGACAGGGGCGTGGTGGGCGATGGCACGGAGTCGAAGCATCGCTCAGCGCCTGGCCGCGGGCAAGCGACGCTCGGCCAAGTCGGGCGCGAGGGGGCGCCGCGTCAGGCGAGCTCCGCGTGGCGCAAACGTGCGCTAGCCGCGCGCTTTGCGTCGATGCGCCGCACCGGGATCCCCAGGCTCGCCGGGGCGGAGCTGTCGGACGGCGAGGGCCTAACACACCGCGCGGACGGCGGCGGTGGGGTCTTGCATGACATCCTCGGCCAGGACCCGCACGACGATGAGCCCCTGGAGCTGCAATAGCAGATCCTTGCGTCGATCTCGTCGGTAGTCGCCAGCGTCGTCGAAGTGAAACACGCCGTCGATCTCGACAGCCACGCCCTCCGCGCGCGCCAGTAGATCGACCTCGGCCGCGGTGCCGCCGAAGCGCACGGACAAGCGGGCGTTTAGCTCGAAGCGCCCGGCGGTCGCCGGGGTCGCCTCCAGCGCGCGCAGCATCGCCAGCTCTGCGGCGCTGCGCGCCTGCAGCTCCTGTGCGGTGGCGACAAAGCGCGCCGCGCGCGGCCTGGCGAGGGAGCGGGCATCGGTCGCGGCGGTCGCCGCGGCGGTGCGAGGAGGCGACGGAGCGCGGGCGGCGGTCGGGGCGGTCGCGGTAGGCTGCGCGGGATGCGTTGGCGTCGCGCGCTTGGCGCGCGGCTGGCGAACGCGCGCAGGTGCCCGCCGCTCGACCTCGACGAGCCCTTCCTCGACCAGTGCCTGCATTCGGTCGCGACGACCGCGGCGCCAGCGCGCCAGCACCACGGGGGTGGTCACGACGGCGATCGCGAGCGCCGGATCCTGCTCGGCGCGCGCCACCGCTTCGCGCACGCACTGGTCGAACTCCGCGACGGTGGACGCCTCCAGCAGCGACGCCGTGGCCTGGGCCGTCGCTACCCAGGTTCGCCAGGTCGCGCTCGCTCGCTCACCGCCAACGAGAATCGTGACCCGCGGCGTGCCGCGGCGGCGAACCCACTGGTGCCGCGCGAGCTGCCGCCTCAAGTTGTCTTCCATGGCCTCGCGCGTCGACTTTAGCGCGCAGGGTGGCGTACCGGCAGCGGGGGCATGCCGAATCGGCGTGGACTCGCCGGGCCGGCCCATCGCGGCACGACCCGCCCAAGCTCGCGCCGCGCGCGCCGGCGGCAGACTTCCGCGCAGGGCGCTAGTCGTCGTGGTCGTGGTCGTGGCCGTGGCCGTGGCCCACTCTGCGCAGGCTGCAGCGCTGGATGCTGTTCATGCGATACGCGTTGACCAGGAAGCCGCCGCCCAGATCATTGACCAGCTCCGGGTTGGTTCCGGATACCTGGATCTCGAACTGGTACCGATTGCCGCGGATGTCATCGCGCGAGAGCAGGCGCGCGCCCGGGACGTCGAAGTCGGAGTAGAGCACGTCGCCGATGAGGTAGTTGGTGAGGATCAAGCCGCCTTCATCCAGGAGATAGCGGCCAGGACGGGCAGGATCGGCGCTCATCACGTATGGACGCACTTGCTCGCCATCCGGGGTGCGGTAGATGATCGTCCAGGTATAGGTCCCCGGCGTGTCGGTGGGCTCGGTGATGCGCTCCATCTCCACGCTGGCCACCGGCTCAGCGCGACCTGGGATGATGATGTCGCACGCGCCGACCCAGCGTCCCTGAGCGCGCGCGAACAGCGGATCCGCCGGCCGCGAACGCGACGTCGCGAGGCTGGGGAGCGCGAGCGCGTCGCCAGCGGTGAGCACCGCATGCGGACTGACCAGCGGGGTGCGGGAGCTGGCGGTCAGCGGTTGGGCGCTGGCGCTCTGGGCAGGATCTTCGACGGGCGCGCACCCGGCGAAGAGCGCGGGGGCGAGCAGTGGGACGAGCAGGATGGGAACGAGGGTTCGGGACACAGCGGACATACGGCTCCTTTGCGCGCGCTGGTCGCGAGTCGATGCGGCACAGGCGCAGGCTCCACGCTACGCGCAGTCACGCAGCGCGGACATCGCCGGGCGCTGGCACCCACCAACCCGCCGAGCACCTGGCTCCTCGGCCCCGCGAGCGCGGCGGTGGATCTGTTTGCGTCATCACGTTGGCAGTGCGCTGGCCCAGGTGGAATGCGCGATCCCATACGCCTCGCGCAGCGCCTCGCTGGTCAGGGCACTTTCGCCGGCGCTCGCGGCGGCGGCGGCGCGGCGCAGCGCCGGGCCATCCGGTGGCAGGGGCATCGGCGCGAGGAACGCTGTCTTCATGCGCATGTAGTCGCCGCGCAAGGGGACGCCCACCATGTTGAGCCATAGCCGGACGGCAGGCGAGCGCAGGAGCGCGGCCAGCAGGGGCAAGGACTGCCAGGGCGCGGGCGCGGTGGCGCGCGGGCGCAGCGCGTACGCCGAGTCGAGCACCAGCGAGCCCACGTCGATCATGGCGCGACCGCGCGCGGTGACGTCGGGGATGACGAGCTTGGGGGTGGGATCGAGCAGGAACGCCAGGTTCTGCGGCCGGCCGAAGCGGTGAAACTGCGCGCCGGCGAAGCGACCGCGCTCGCGCGCCTCGAGGGCCGCGCGGTGACCGGCCAGATAGGCGGCGAGGCCTGGCTGCTCGTCCCAGAGCTCGGCCAGGGGACGCAGCTTGGCCGAGGCTGTCTCGTCCGGGCGCGCCGCGTTGACGCGATAGGGCAAGAGGCAGAAGTCACGCTCGGCGCCCGGCTGCGCGGCCTCGACGTCGCGCCCGCGCAGGCACGGGCGCGCGGCGGCGGCCTCCACGCGGACCGACTGCCCGAGCCCGTTTTGGCCCACGAGGTGCTCGCCATCGATGCGCCCGCGCACGACGAAGATCTTGTCGGCGTTGGTGCCGCAGCCCTTGGCGACCTGCAGGTGATCTCCCACCGTGCCCGCGCCGGCGTCTGGCAACGTCCGCGCGGGGCCGGCGCGCAAGATCCAGGGGCCGGGCTGTCCCGCAGGGAGCACCTGCTCGCAGCGGGTCCACCCGCGCGGCGTGTGGCGCGCGAAGGTGGCGGGACCTGCGGCGCGCCCGGACTCCAGCAAGACCACCGAGGCATACGTGGTGGCGCCAGGGAACACCTGGTGGGCGCCGAAGTCGACGATCGCCGTCACCTCTGCGGCGATTGCGGCGCGCAGCCTCGCCGCGAACGCGGCGGTGAGCCAGCGCGACGGCACCACCAGGCCCACGCGCCCGCCGCGGCGCACCCAGCCAAGCGATCGCTCGAGGAACGCGGCGTAGAGGTCCCACTCGCCGTGCGAGGTCGCGGCGAAGCGGTGGCGCAGCGCCTGCCACAGCGCCCTGTCATGCGCTCGCAGGTGAACCGCGCGGACGTAGGGCGGGTTGCCGATCACGGCGTCGATCGGCGCGTCGACGGACGCTTCGATGGACACGCCGAGCAGCGCCTCGCCCTCGAGAATCACGGCGGACGCGGACGCGGGCGCGGCGGCGGCGTCCGGGGAGCCGGGCACGGCGGGCGCCAGCGCAGCGTCGAGCGCGGCGCGGGCCACGGCGGCGGCGCGCGGATCTCGTTCGATGCCGATCAAGCGGAGCGTGGCGGCGGGGTGGACGTTCGCCAGCAGGCGCGCGGCGGCCAGGAGAAAGCGCCCATCACCGCAGGCCGGGTCGAGCACCGTGAGCGATGGCGGCGCGGTCGCGAGCAGCGGCGTGAGCGTCTGCTCCACGACGAACTGCACCAGGGGCGGCGGCGTGTAGACCACACCTCGCGCCCGGCGACGGTCGCGATCAGGCTCAGCGGCCGTGGTGGGCAGCGTCGCTCGCGCGAGCGCCTCTCCGAGGAGGTGCAAGGGGTCGACGGCGGGGAGCATGCAGGAGGACCACGCAGCGCGGGAAGGAGACAATGGCTCGGACCAAGCCGCGGGCTCGCACAGCATCCCGTGCGCTTCGTCAGAACGCCAGGAGCGTGGTGTCAAACACCAGGCTCTCGCATCATTCGTCGGGCCTTCCGCCAGGCCTCGACCAAGAGCTTTGTGACGACCAGACGGCTCGGGAGAGATCTCCGCGACAGATCTGCGGCGCTCCGGTTGTCGCATCGAGCCGATCCCGGGATCGGCCGAGTATACTCCCGGCCACATGTCGACCCCGCACGCCGTGGTCATCGTCAACCCCAAGTCGCAAGGCGGCGCGGTGGGAAGACGCTGGCCAGAGATCGCTGAAGCCATTGCACGAGTCATGCCGTTTGATGACGTGCAGACCACCGGCCCTGGCGACGCCACCGTGCTGGCCCGGCGCGCGCTGGCGTCCGGCGCCGACCGCATCATCGCGCTCGGCGGCGACGGCACGGTCAACGAGGTCATCAGCGGGTTCTTCGACGAGCAAGGGCAGCCGATCGCGCCGGAGGCGACCTTTGGCCTCTTGCCGTATGGCACCGGCGGCGACTTTCGCCGCACCATGAACATCCCGCGCGCGCTGGCGGAGGCGGCGCGGGTCATCACCTCCGGCCAGCGGCGCAAGATCGACGTGGGACGGCTGTCCTATCGCGACAGCGCGGGCGTCGCGCGGGTGCGCATGTTCGCGAACATCGCCTCGTTCGGCGTCTCCGGCGTGGTCGATCGCCTGGTCAATGAATCCGGCAAGAAGCTGGGCGGCAAGCTGTCCTTTGCCCTGGCCACCGCGCGCGCGGCCTGGTCGTACAAGAACCAGCGGGTGGAGCTAGTCTTCGACGGCGAGGCGTCGTCGCGCGTGGAGCTGACCATCAACACGGTGGCGGTGGCCAACGGCCGCTACTTCGGCGGCGGCATGATGGTGGCGCCGGGCGCCGAGGTCGATGACGGGCGCTTCGACGTGGTGGCGATGGGGGACTTTGGCTTTGGAGATCTGCTGCGCAGCGGGCGACGGCTGTATCGCGGCAGCCACCTGACGATGGACAAGGTGAGCCACCGGCGGGCCCACGTGGTGGAGGCCGCGCCGCTGGATCCGGGATCGGTCGTGGAGCTGGACGTGGATGGAGAGAATCTCGGACGGCTGCCCGCGCGCTTCGAGCTGGTGCCGGCCGCGGTCTGGATGGCGGCGCCGGCCCACGCCGCGCAGGGAGCGTGATAACAGAGGGCGTGGCGGGGCTGACCGGCCGTCAGGCCCGTCGTCGGTACGTGGATCTTTTCCGATGTTGCGAGTCGTCCATTCCAACCGCAGCGCCGCGCTGGCGGACGCGCTGATCGAGACGATCGGGCCGCGCCCGGATCCTTTTGCGCCAGCGCGCGTGGTGGTGGCAGGGCGCTTGCTGGAGCGCTCGCTGATGCGGCAGCTCGCGGAGCGACACGGCATCGCCGCCGGCGTGAACTGGCAGAGCTTCGAGTCGCTGCTGATCTCGGCGTACGTCGGCGAGGAGTCCGCGCGCGCGCATCGGCTGGCGGTGCTCGACCGGGTGGCGCTGCCGCAGGCGCTGGCCTCGGTGCTGGCGGAGCTGGGCCGGGCTGCTTCGAGTGGCTCGGAGGGCCACCTGGGGGTGGCGCTCGATCCGGTGCGCGCGTACCTCGACGGCGGGGACGTGCTGGACGTGGCGCGTCGGGTTCAGCTCGCAGAGCGGCTGGCCGATCTGTACTGGTCCTACGCGCTGTCGCGCCCGCAGTGGTTGACCGCCTGGGAGAAGCGCGCGCCGGTGGCGGAGCTCGCGCAGGATCCGGCGGCGGCGTGGCAGGCCGAGCTGTGGGCGCGGATGCTCGAGCGGGTGGCCCAGGGCGCGGGGCGCGGCCGGCGCGGCGCGCGCTTCACGATCGCGCCGCTGTTGCCGGCCTTGCGCCGCGAGCTGGCGCTGCCGGTGCCGCGGCTCGGCAAGCTGGCGGTGATCGGCTTCCCGTACCTGACGAGGGCATACCTGGACGCGCTGAGTGATCTGTCGGTGGGCAGCGACATCACCCTGTTTCTCGTCAACCCGTGCCAGGAGCTGTGGGACGACGTGGCGGCGGGGCAGCTCGCCAGCGAGCCGGCGCCGCTGGTCTTGTGGGGCCGGCCCATCCGCGACACGGTGTCCGCGCTGATCGATCGCGCGGGCGGCAACTTCGACGAGCGCTTCGTCGATCCTTCGGACACGCAGGGCACGGCGCTGGCCGCGCTGCTGGGCGATGTCATGCGCCGGACCTCTCGCACCAGCGCGTCGCCGGCGGCCAGCGCCGCCAGGGCGCGACCCGAGGAGCTGGCCAGCGAGCCAGCCGGCGAGCCAGCCAGGCGAGCCGGCCGGCGAGCCGAGCGCCGAGCCGAGCCAGCCTGACGAGCCGGCGGCCGCCGCGATCCCCGCGGGGGTGACCGTGCTGGCGTGCCCCTCGCTGCGGCGCGAGCTGGAGGTCATCGGCAGCGAGGTGCTGCGCCTGCTGGCCGCAGATCCGACGCTGCGCGCGCACCAGATCGCGGTCCTGGTGGCCGGGCGCGAGGCGGACTCTTACCTGGAGCAGGCGGCGGCGGCGCTGGAGGCGGTGGGGCCGGTGCCGTGCCATCTGGTGGACGCGCCGCTGGCCGAGAGCGGGCGCGTCGTCGACGGGCTGGTGGCGCTCCTGGAGCTGCCGCACTCGAAGATGACGCGGCGCGATCTGCTGCGGGTGATGACCCACCCGGCGGTGATCGCGCGCTATCCGCACGCCGACGCGGAGCAGTGGGTGGCGTGGACCGAGCGGCTGGGCGTGGCGCGCGGCGCCGACGCCAGCTCGCATCGCCACACCTACCTCGAGAAGCACGGCGAGCTGTTTCACTGGGACCAGGGCATTCGCCGGCTGGCCATGGGCGCGTTCATGGTGGGCGAGCGGTCAGAGCGACCGCCGGCCAAGATCGGCAAGCGGGTGCTGGTGCCCGAGGAGCTGCGCTCCGACGCGCAGGCCAGCGCGGCGACGTTCGCGCTCTTGGCCCGCTCGCTCATCGGCGACGCCACCTGGATGCGCGACGCGGTGCGGCCGTGGGCCGGCTGGGCCGAGGTGCTGATCGCGCTGGTGGACGCCTACCTCGAGCCCATCGATGACTCGGCGGTGCACGAGATCGAGCGGACCCGCAAGATGCTGGCCCAGCTCGCCGAGCATGATCTGGACGGCCGCGCGGTGGAGCTGCGCGAGGTGCGCGAGCTGGTGGTGCGGCGGCTGTCGCGCCTCACCACGGACCGCGGCGAGGCGCTGGCGGCCGGCGTGATGGTCGCGCCGCTGTCGTCGTTTCGCGCGATGCCGTTTCGCCACGTGTTCATCGCCGGCCTGGGCGATGAGACGTTCCCGGCTTCGGAGGGCCGGCACGCGCTCGACCTGCGGCAGGAGATGCGCTTTGGCGATGTCTCGCCGCGCGACCGCGACCGGCACTCGTTCTTCGACGCGATGCTGTCGGCCACCGAGGGCGTGTGGCTGTCGTACGTGGCGCTCAAGGCCAAGAGCGGCGACCGCGCGGAGCCGTCGGCGGTGATCGTCGAGCTGGCGGACGCGCTGGCGCCGTATCTTGGCTGCGGCAGCGGCGCCGAGGCGCTGGCGCAGCTCACGCGCGTCCATCCGCTGCATCGCTTCGACGGCCGCTACCAGGCGGCCGCGCTTGCCCACGTCCGTGGCCCCGGGCTCACCACGAGCGCGGCGACCGGCACGGCGCGCGAGGCCTGGGCCCGGCAGGTTCGCGAGGAGCTGGTGGCGCACCTGCGCGGCAAGGGCAGCGGCATCCCCGACGAAGATCGCCTGCAGCAGCTCCTGGCGGTCAGCGCTCAGCCGACGCTTGCCCACCTGGCGCAGCAGCTCGGCGTGCTGGTGCCAGAGGGCGCTGCACCGAGCGGCAAAGAGCGCGTCGGGGAGGGCCCCGGAGCGCGGCCCGAGGTGAGAACCGAGGTGCGAGCCGAGGTGCGAGCCGACGCCTCGGCCGCCGCGGCGGCCTCGGCCGCCTCCGCTCCGGCGCCCGCATCGCCTGGGGCCGCGGCGCCGGCCGCGGCGCCGGTCGCGGCACCGGTCGCGGGACCGGATCGGACCGCCATCAGGTCATCGGACGCGTGGTCCGCGGCGCACGGCCCGGCCGGCCCCGGCGCGCTGCAGGGGAGCGGCGCGCGGCGGCGGGCCGGCGGGGCGCGCTCGCTCGGCATCGCGACGCTGCGCGACTTCCTGGAGTTCCCGGTGCAGGCGTGGGCGCGCGCGGTGCTGGGGCTCGAGGAGCTGGCGGACGAGATCTTGCTGGAGAAGTCCGACGAGCCGTTCGCGGTGGGCGCGGCCGAGCGCGCGATGCTCTTGCGCGAGGTCATGGCCGCGCATCTGCGCGAGCCGTCGCGCCCGCTGGCCGAGCTGTACGAGACCCAGGTCCAGACGCGCCGCATGCGCAGCAAGTTCCCGGTGGGGGTGTTTGGCCGGGCGGTGGAGAAGGTGGATCTGCAGGTGCTGGAGGTGTGGCGGCAGGCGCTGGGGCCGCTGGAGGTGACCGGCCACGGCGCGGTCGTCCGCCACGGCTTTGGCCGCGCGTTCGCGCCGCACAGCACGCTGCATGACGCCCTCGAGCTGCAGGTGGAGGTGGGCGGGGAGGTGCAGCAGCTTCGCCTGATGGGCCAGACCGAGATGATCGTGGGTCGGCACGGCTCGGTGATCTTCAAGGCCGGCGAGGCCAAGGACCGCGAGCACCTGCGCGGCGCCTTTGACAACGTCATCTTGGCGGCGGCGGAGCTGAGCCGCGGCGGGCACGCTCACCTCATCATCGATGGCGAGGGCAAGACGCAGCGCGTGAGCCACGCCGCCTGGACCGCCGACGAGGCGCGCGCCTACCTGACCGAGCTGGCCGCCGATCTGTTCGGCTCGCCGCACGGCTACGTGCTGACGCTCAAAGATCTGCGCGAGTCGCTGCGCGGGCGAACCGTGCGGGCGAGCCGGCTCACCGGCGGCAAGCGCGATGAGCAGGTGCTCGGCTACGGCCCCATCCGCCGCGGCGATGGCCTGGGCGAGCCGCCCTCCGTCGAGGAGCTGGCGCGGCGCCGCCTGGGCCCGCTGGTGGAGCGGATGCAAGGCGAGCACCCGTTTTCGGAGGCGCGGTGAGCGGCGTGGTGTGGCACCCGCGGCCGGCGGTGCTCCCGGCTCCCCATCACCGCCTGGTGGTGGTGGAGGCGTCCGCCGGCACCGGCAAGACCTACTTCCTCGAGCACCGCGTGGTGGATCTGATCCTGCAAGCCGGCGCCGAGCTGCCGCAGATCCTGGTGGTGACCTTCACCGAGAAGGCGACCACCGAGCTGCGGCGCCGCATCCACGATCTGGTGGATCGGCTGGCCCGCGTGGAAGCGGCGGCGCCCGGGCAGGACGAGGCGCCGCCCGCCGATCCTGCCGCCTTCTGGCAGATCGACGCCGCGGCGCGGGCGCGCCTGCGGGCGGCGGCGCAGGCGTTCTCGCAATCGGCGATCTTCACCATCCACGGCTTCTGTCACCGCGTGCTGCTCGAGGATGCGTTCGCGGCCAACCGGCTGTTCGAGCAGGTCCAGGTGGCCGACGAGGTGGCGTTCCGCGCCGCGTTCTACGAGGTGCTGCGCGACACCCTGGCGGTGAACGAGGATCACGCCGAGACGCTGGAGACCTACCTGCGCCAGCACACCGGCAGCGGCGGCAAGACCGCGGTGGAGCGGCTCGAGGAGCTGCTCCTGGCGGCGATGCGCGCGCAGGCTGAGCCGCGCCCGCGCATCGGCGAGGTCTCGCTGCGCGCCCTCCTGGTGGCGCTCTCTGCGCTGTCCGATGGCGGCCTGGCGAGCCGGATCGTGGCCGATCCGTCGATGAGCCGCAGCAGGAGCCACGTCGAGCGATGGCTGCCGCAGGTCATGGGGCCGGTGGCGCAGGCGCGGTCGCTTCGCAACGTGGCCGAGATGGTGGCCGCGCTCGAGCCGGCGCGAGAGGCCGCGAGCAAGCTGGCGCCTAAGCTCACGGCGGCGCGCGGCGGCTCCTGGGCTGCGCTTGGCCAGGCGCTGGAGCAGCTCGCGGCGCTGCCGTCTCTCGAGGAGCTGGTGATCGAGCAGTTCTTGCCCGACGTGCGCGCGCGGGTGGAGCGCGACAAGGCGGTGCGCGGCCAGCTCGACTACCAGGACATGCTGGTGCTGGTGCGCGACGCGCTGCGCGGCCCGCGCGGCGCTGACATCATCGGGCGGCTGCGCGGGCGCACGCCGTGGGCGTTGATCGACGAGTTCCAGGACACCGACGACGTGCAGTGGGAGATCTTTCGCACGGTGTGGCTGGCGGAGACCGGCGGCGGGCTCACGGTGGTGGGCGATCCCAAGCAGTCGATCTACTCGTTCCGAGGCGCCGACGTGGCGACGTACCTGCGCGCCACCGCGGAGCTGGTAGCGGACGGCGCCGCGCAGGTCGTGCTGACGCAGAACCATCGCGCCACCGCGGAGCTGGTGGAGGCGACCAACTTCCTCCTGCTCGGCGACCCGTTCTCGCCGTTCTTCGACGGCGACATCCGCTACGACCACCCGGTCACCGCCAGCGGTCGGGTCGCGCTGCACACCGAGGGCGTGTCCGCCATGGCGGTCCTGTCGGTGTCCGACGACAAGGCCAGCGTGGACGCCGTTCGCTACGCGCTGCGCGAGGCCATCGCCACCGAGATCGAGGCGCTGCGGCGCCGGCCGCTGGTGTGGAGCAAGGACGGCGTCGTGCGCACGATCGGGCTGTCCGACATCTTCGTGCTGACGCGGACCGCGCGCGAGGGGCAGGACGTGGCGCAGACCTTGCGCAGCCGCGGCATCCCGTGCGCGCTGGTGCAGAACGAGCACCTGTTTGACACCCGCGAGGCCAAGGAGCTCGCCGACGTCATGGCCGCGATCGCCACCCCGCGCGATCGCTCGGCGCGGCTGCGCGCGCTGCGCACCCGCTTCTTCGATGTGCCGTGGGCGCAGCTCATGGAGATCGTCGATGCGTCGGATCACCACCCCATGCTGCGCGCGCTCTATGACTGGCACCGGCTGGCCAAGGACCGGCTGTACGAGCGGCTGTTTCATCACCTGCTCGACGACTCGCGCTACGCCGAGCGCGCGCTGGTCCTTGGCTCGGCGCCGCGCTCGCTGGTCAACACCCAGCACCTGCTCGAGCTGTGCGCGGCGCACGTGGCCATCACCCGCTGCGACGTCCACGACCTGGTGTTCGAGCTGCGGCGCTGGATCTCCGATGACGTGGTGCGGCCCGACGACGCGGACGTGCAGCGCATCGAGAGCGATGGCGACGCGGTGGTGATCCAGACCATCCACCGCGCCAAGGGCCTGGAGGCGCCGGTGGTGTTCGTCTACGGCGGCGACGGCCAGCCGCCCAGCGGCCGCGAGGCGGTACGCACGTACCACAAGGGGGAGCGGCGCTTCCTGGCGGTGGGGCCGCAGGAGCCGGCGGACGCGGCCGCCATCAAGGACGAGGCGCGGCGCGAGAACGAGCGCCTGTGCTACGTGGCGATGACCCGCGCCCAGCTCCGGCTGTACTTGCCGCTTCTGCCCGAGGACAAGACCAAGGAGGGCTGCGCCATCTTCGCGATCCAGCGCCACCTGCGGCGGCTCCATCCGCACGGCGCGGAGCGCGGCCTGATGTCGGAGATCGAGGTCCCGGCCTTCGGCGGCGGCGCGCCGTTTCTGCCCGCCGCGCTCGATGGCTTTTGCCCCCCGCCGGCGCCGGCGCCGGTCAGCCCCTCGGCGCTGTCGGCGTGGCAGCGCGGCGTGGCCCTGGTCTCGTACTCGCGGCTGGTGGCGGAGGGCGCGGTGGGCCTCGCGGCCAACGCGCCGGAGCTGCCGCTCGACGAGGAGCCGGTGGTCGTCGAGCCGGAGGTGGTGCCGGGCCACGCGCTGCTGCCCGGTGCGGACTCCGGCCTGTTCCTGCATGATGTGTTCGAGCGCCTGGAGCTGGACGAGCTGCGCCGGGCGCACGCGCGCGGCGCCAGCGCCAGCGAGTGGGCGGCCACGCCCTCGGTGCGCGAGCTGTTCTTGGCGGCGGCGCGGCAACGTCGGATCGAGCCGAGCCGCGCGCTGGCGGCGGCGGAGCTGGTGCATCGCACGATGACGTCGCCGCTGCGTACGGTGGGCGAGCTGGTCGCCGAGCGTCCGCCGCTCCTCGAGGCGCGGCTCGCCCGAGAGGTGGAGTTTCTGTTCCCGCTGCCGCGCCGCGCGTCCACGGATCCGGAGACCGCCGCCGATCCCGAGACGGTCGGCGCGCGCGGCTTCGTGAAGGGCTTCATCGACGTGGTCGCGCGCTACGGCGATGAGCTGTGGGTGCTCGACTACAAGAGCGATCTGCTGAGCGAGCCGACCGAGGCGGCCGGTCGGCAGCGCGTGGAGGAGAAGTATCTCTTGCAGGCGCGGCTGTACGCGGTGGCGGCGCAGCGCCTGGTGCCGCCGGGGTGCCGGCTCGCAGGGCTGGCGTTTCTGTTCGTGCGGCATCAGCTCGCCATCGGCCTGGCCACGCCGCCGTCGTCGCTGGCCGCCTGGCACGGCTGGTTGTCTGCGCTGGAGGTGTCGCCGTGACGCTGCGCCTGCACCCGCGCGGGGCGGTGGTGGCGGCGCTCGGCGAGGCCGGGCGCGGCGACGACGTGTTTCGTCGGCTGGGGATCGGCGCGCGGCGCTGCGACCTCGGCGACGAGAGCCTGTACCTGGCCGAGGAGCTGGTGGACGCCGATGAGTGGATCGTGGATCCCGCGTCACGGCAGGCGCTGGGGGCGCTCATCCTGGCGCTCATGGTGGCGCAGCGCCAGGGCTCCACCTGCCTGCCGCTGGATCCGCAGGGCCCGCTGCGCAAGCTGCTCGGCGAGATCCTGGCGCTGGCCGGCGGCGAGGGCGACGGGCGCGGGCACGTCCGCGCGCTGGAGGCGACCCTTCGCATCATCTCCAACCTGACCAGCGGGCACTTCAGCTCGGTCATCGGCCTGGGCCACGCTCGCCTGCCGCTGGTGGTGGACGCTGGCGCGCTCTACACCGAGCGCGCGCTGTGGCTCGAGGAGCGGGTGGCGGCGGCGCTGTGCGCGCGCCTGCGCGAGCCGCGCGACATCGACGCCGCCGAGCGCGCGCTGGCCCAGGTGCTGGCCGAGCCCGGCGGCGCCGCGACGCTGGCGCTCACCGAAGAGCAGCGCCAGGCGGTGGCGATGGCGCTCTCTGGCTCGCTGGCGATCATCACCGGCGGGCCCGGCACCGGCAAGACCGCGGTGGCCGCGGCCATCGTGCGCGGCCTCATCGCGCAGGGCGCGCGCTCGATCGCGCTGACCGCGCCCACCGGCAAGGCGGCGCAGCGCCTGGGCGAGGTCATCGGCGCGCAGCTCGGGGGCAGCGACCCGCTCTTTGGCCGGCCGACGTCGACCACGTTCGCCACCGGGCAGACCGTGCATCGCTTGCTGGGCGTGGGCGAGGACGGGGCGCGCCATCACGCGCGCAGCCCGCTGGGCGTGGACGCGGTGATCGTGGACGAGGCCTCGATGCTCGACCTCGAGCTGATGGACGGGTTGCTCGATGCGTTGCCGCCGCGGGCGCGGCTCATCCTGATCGGCGACGCGCGGCAGCTCCCGGCGGTGGACGCCGGCCAGGTGATGGCGGACCTGGTGGCGCAGGGCCAGCGGGTGGCGCGGCTGACCCACAGCTTCCGCATGGACGCCTCGGATCCTCGCGGCGCCGCGGTGCTGGCCGCCGCCAACGCCATCGACGCGGACGAGCCGCGCAAGGTCATCGACGCGCCGGGGCGCATCGCGACCGTGCGTCGCGACGCGCGGTCGTTGACGTTCGAGGGGGTGGAGTGGCTCGACAGCAAGGGCCGCGGGCGAGATCAGGAGGCGGTGGCGGAGGCGCTGTGGCGGCGCGTGTTCGATCGAGAGACCGCGGCGCTGGCCGACCTGGTGTTTCGCTTCGAGGACGGCGAGATCGCGCCGGAGCAAGCGCCGCTCCTGGAGGCGCTGGCGCAGCGGCTGTCGTCGGCGCGGCTCTTGACCGTCACCCGCGGCCAGGCCACCGGCTCGGTCGCGATGAACCGGCACCTGCACGACCAGATGCTGGCGCGGCTGTCGGTGGGCGGACGGCCGGACTGGGTGCCCGGCGAGCCCGTGATGATCACCGCCAACGACTACCAGCGCGGCCTGTTCAACGGCGACCAAGGCATCGTCGCGCGGGTCGAGGAGCCGCGCGCTGGGCACCGCTTCCGGGCCCTGTTCCGCGTCGCCGGCAAGCTGACGCCGTTCTCGCTGGAGGCCATCCGCGATCGCCTCGAGCTGTCGTGGGCCATGACCGTCCACAAGAGCCAGGGCTCCGAGATGGACGCCGCGGCGCTGATCCTGCCGGTGGACGATCTCCCGCTCCTGACCCGCGAGCTCATCTACACCGGCCTGACCCGTGCCCGGCGCGGCGCCGCCATCGTCGGCGCGCGCCAGATCTTTCTCAAGGGCTGCGCGCGCTCAGCGCAGCGCCACACCGGCTTGCCCCGTCGGCTCGCCGGGGCGTGAACGTCGCTGGCGTCGCTGGCGTCGCTGGCGTCACGGGCGCATCGCGGCGTCAGTGCGCGTTGATGCAGATGGCCTGCAGGTTGTCGATCAAGGTGCCGGACCGCACGTTGAACGAGTCCACCAGGCGACCCGCGCCGCAGCGATCCTCGCCGAACCAGCCGCCGCCGCCAGCGCCCCACAACGGCGAGTACGTGTTGTACGGGCTGTACGGGTCGGGGTTGGTGACGTCGCCGCAGATCACGCCCACGCGGTCGAGGTAGCTGCCGCTGTTGCCGCGGATCCCGATCACGCCCTTGCCGGCGGGACAGTACCACCAGCCGTTGTCGCCGCCGCCGGAGCCGCCATAGAGCGGGGTGTTGCCCCAGGCGTCGCCCGCTTGATACAGGTTGTCCCAGCGGGTGGGCTGGTACCAGGCAAAGCCCATGGCGTCCACGTACGAGCCCGAGCGCACCCGCACGGCGTAGATGACCGCGGGCGGCGTGACGTGCCCGGTGTAGGTGCCGCCCGCGCCGCCGTGGGGCCACAGCGGCGCCTCGGTGAACGCGGGCCCCAGGAACTGCCGCGTCGGGGCGCTCTCTGCCTTGCGCGAGGTCGCCTGCGGCGGCGCGGCCGGCGCCACCTCGATCGTGGCGGCCTCGCCCGGGGCGTCCTCGGTCGCCTCCAGGAGCTCGTCATCTCCGGCGTCCAGGCCGCAGCCCACCACCGGCAACATCAACGAAAGAACACAGCAGAGCGATGTCATGTGCTTCATACAAAATCACCTTCCATGAGAGTCGTCGCACCGGTGGCCTGGCATCGGGCTCGATGCTGACCTCGCGTGACCCGGGCCGACCGCGCCGCGAGCGTGATCGCGCGAGCCAGAGCCTTCACTTCCCCAGGGGGGCAAGCGCATCAGTGCGTCTTGTCCTCCATGACGGAGCCGCCGGCGGATCTTCCCGCGGCCCTCGAGCGATCGTCGTGCTTGCCAGGCCGGGCTACTCGCTGCAGCGCGACACGCCGTCGGGGATGACCTTGCCCGGGTTGAGCAGCTCCAGCGGATCCCACATCCGCTTCCACTTGCGCTGCCACTCCAGCAAGGCCTCGCTCTGCTCCATGGGCAGAAAGTCCCGCTTGGAGGTCCCGATGCCGTGCTCGCCGGACAGGGTGCCGCGCAGCTCGATGGTCTCGACGAACAGCCGGTGGGCCGCCGCCATCACGTGCGCGCGCACCGCCGGGTCCCCAGGGTCGTCGTTGGACAGGAGGTTGACGTGCAGGTTGCCATCCCCGGCGTGGCCGAACACGGCGACGTCGATGCCGGTGTCGGCGGAGATGCGGTCGACGCGGCGAAGCATCTCGACGATGCGGCCGCGCGGCACGCACACGTCTTCGTTGACCTTGATGGTGTGCGCCTCCTTGAGGCACGGCGAGATCAGCCGGCGCGCCTCCCACAGGCCGCGGCGCTCCGCGGCGTCGGAGGCCACCAGCACGTCCACCGCCCCTTGCTCGTCGCACGCCATGCCGATGCGCTCGATCTGGGTCTGCAGATCTTCGGGATCTCCGTCGATCTCGATGAGCACCACCGCCCCGGCGCTGGCCGGAAAGCGGTACCGGCTCTTGTGTCGGACGTGGTCGATCGACGCGCGGTCCGCCAGCTCGAGCACGCTGGGCCGCAGGCCGCTGCGCAGGAGCGCCGAGATGCAGGCGCCGGCTCCGGCGACGTCCGCGAACACGGCGAGCGCGGTGGCCGCGCCTTGCGGCTTGGGCAGGAGCTTGACCACCAGCTCCGTGATCACGCCGAAGGTGCCCTCGGTGCCGACGAACCCGGCCACCAGGTCATACCCGGTGACGCCCTTGGCGGTGCGGCGGCCACAGCGCAGCCGCTCTCCGCCCATGAGCGCGACCTCCAGGCCCAGGATGTACTCGCGGGTGACGCCGTACTTGAAAGCGCGCGGGCCGCCGGCGTTGGTGGCCGCGTTGCCGCCGATGGAGCAGTACTCGAGCGAGGCAGGATCCGGCGGATAGAATAGCCCGGCGGCGGACGCGGCCTCGGCCAGGTTGCCGGTGACCACGCCGGGCTCGACGACCGCGACCATGTCGTCCGCGTCCACCTCGAGGATGCGCTGCATCTTCTCGGTGGACAGCACCACGCCGCCGCGGACCGGCAGGGCGCCACCGCACATGCCGCTGCCGGCGCCGCGCGGGGTCACCGGGACGCGGTGCTCGGCGCACAGGCGCAAGACCGTGGCCACCTGCTCGGCGTCGTCGCACAGCGCGGCGCAGTCCGGCGGAAAGACCTGCGGCAGCGGGCTCTCGTCTCGCCCGTACGGCTCGAGCCGGTCGTCGCCGCGCAAGAGCACCCGCTCGGACCCAAGCTCGCGGCGCAGGATCTCACCGATGTCGATCACCCCAGGTGCTTATCAGACCTGACTGGCTCAGGAAAGGCGCGGGGCGACGCGCAGTCCGGCGAAAAAACGCGCGCGTCGGTGCCGTGGCGACACTCTGCCGCAGCGGGCTCGCAGCGACCTGCGCTACACGCTGAAGCTGGAGCCGCAGCCGCAGGTGGACTTGACGTTGGGGTTGTTGAACTTGAAGCCGGCGCCCTGCAGGCCCTCGACGTAGTCGATCTGCGTGCCGACCAGGTACATGAGGCTCATCTCGTCCACCACCACGCGGACCCCAGACATGTCGACCTGGCGGTCGACCTCCGCTGGCTCGTCAAAATACAGGTCGTACTGGAAGCCGGCGCAGCCGCCACCCACCACCCGCAGGCGCAAGGCCATGTTGTCCTCGATGCCCTCGGACTTGCGGATCTCGTTCACCTTGGCCGCGGCGATCTCGGTGAAGGACACCATCGATTCGGGGCCGCCGATCTCGGCCATCGAGACTGGCATTCCGGAAGTTTCAGAAGTTCCAGACGGTTGGGATGCAAGTTCGCTCATGAGTACCTCGGGCAGGCATGGGCCTGCGCGTGAAGGAAGGTCGAATGCCGGCAAGCTTACCCTTACGAAAGGGTTATGCCAAGTGATCCGGCCAGGAGCTTCCTGTCGCGGGTAGCCAGGCGCCTTGCGCAGCCTTGCGGTCAAAGAGCCGCCGGGACGGCCCGAGAACGGATACGGTGGCGTCAGGGTATGTCGACCTTTCAAAGTTATCTACAGGAACTGCGGCAGAGCGTCGCCGAGATCGAGCCCCTGGCCGCGCGAGCGCAGGTGGATGATGGCAGCGCGCTGATCTTGGACATCCGCGAGGCGGACGAGTACGAGCAGGGCCATCTCCCTGGGGCGGTGTGGATTCCCCGCGGCCTCCTCGAGATGCGCATCGAGGCCGCGGCGCCCGATCACGGGCGGTCCATCCTCGTGTACTGCGCCGGCGGCACCCGCTCGATCCTCGGGGCGCACAGCCTGTCGCTCCTGGGCTACCGCTCGGTGGCGTCGCTCGCTGGCGGGTTCTCGGGGTGGAAGGCCGGCGGACATCCGTGGGTCATGCCGCGCATGCTGCGCCGCGATCAGGAGCTGCGGTACTCTCGCCACCTGCTGCTGCCGGACGTGGCGCTGTGCGGTCAGCTTCGGCTGCTCGACTCCAAGGTGCTCTGCCTGGGCGCCGGCGGCCTGGGCTCGCCGGCGGCGATCTACCTGGCCGCGGCCGGGGTGGGCACCATCGGCATCGTCGATGACGACGTGGTGGATGCGTCCAACCTGCAGCGGCAGATCATGCACACCACGGATCGCGTGGGGACGCCCAAGGTCGAGAGCGCGGCCACCACGCTGCGCGCGCTCAACCCGGACGTGGAGGTGATCGCGCACCGCACCCGGCTCGACACCAGCAACGCCGAGCAGATCATCGCCGGCTATGACCTGGTGATTGACGGCGCTGATAACTTCCCCACCCGCTACCTGCTCAACGACGTCGCGCTCAAGCTGGGCAAGCCGGTGATCCACGCATCGATCTTCCGCTTCGAGGGCCAGCTCACCGTGTTCCGCGGCGAGGGCGGCCCCTGCTACCGCTGCCTGTACCCGCAGCCGCCGCCGCCCGAGCACGCGCCCTCGTGCTCCGAGGCTGGCGTGCTGGGGGTCTTGCCAGGCGTCGTCGGGGTGCTGCAGGCCACCGAGGCGATCAAGGTGCTCCTGGGGATCGGCACCACCATGGCGGGGCGCCTCCTCGTGTATGACGCGCTGTCCATGCGCTTTCGCGAGCTCAAGCTGCGGGCCGACGCGAGCTGTCCGACCTGCGGGCCGGGCGTCGACCGGTCGGCGATTCCGCTCATCGACTACGTTGAACTCTGTCGCGGCGGTGGGGCTCCCAGCGGAGCGGCCGGCGCGGCTTGACCGAACGCCTCCGGCGAGGGGAGACTTGATCGAACGTGTTTTCGGCTGGTCAAATCGTTGGCAACTACCGGATTCTGTCGAAGCTCGGAACCGGTGGGATGGGGGCGGTGTATCTCGCCGAGCACCCGCTCATTGGCAAGAAGGTCGCGCTCAAGGTCATCCACCGCGAGCTCGCCGGCAACCGCGAGGTGGTGGCGCGGTTCTTCCAGGAGGCGCGCGCGGTCAACACGATCGGCCACGAGAACATCGTCGAGATCCATGACTTTGGCCACACGCCCGAGGGTGACCACTTCTACATCATGGAGTTCCTCGACGGCCGCACGCTGGCGCAGGTCATCTCGCGCGAGCGCCAGCTCGAGGTGCGGCGCGCGCTGCACATCGCGGCGCAGCTCTGCAACGGGCTGGCGGCGGCGCACGCCTGCGGCGTGATCCACCGCGATCTCAAGCCCGACAACGTGATGCTGCTGGCCCGGCCGGGGAACCCGGACTTCGTGAAGATCCTGGACTTCGGCCTGGCCAAGATGTTCGCCACCGGAGAAGCGCCGCTGACCGCGCTGGGCGTGATCCTCGGCACCCCGCAGTACATGTCGCCGGAGGCCTGCGAGAGCAAGCGCAGCGTCGATCATCGCACCGACATCTACGCGGTCGGCGTGCTGCTCTTCCAGATGCTCACCGGCGTGTTGCCCTTCGACGGCGCGTCGATGGGGGAGGTGCTGGTCAAGCAGGTCACGCAGCTCCCGCCGGCGCCCCGCGGCTTCAACCCGGACATCCCGCCGTCGGTGGAGCAGATCGTGCTGCGCTGCCTGGCCAAGTCCGCGGACGGGCGCTTCCCGCTGATGACCGCGCTGCGCGACGCGCTGCTGTCGCCGGATGCGTATCTGGCCAGCTCGCCGCCCATGGCGGCGGCGCGCTCGCTCGCGCCCGGGGAGGCGCCCAGCGCGCAGGCCGTGCTGGCCCACGCCGCGGCGCGCGCCCGCACCTCGGATCCGTTCCCGCGGCCGGGCACCGACCAGGCGATGGGGCTGGCGCCGACGGCGGCGCAGGCGGCGACCGCGCCGCAGCGCCCCGGCGGGCTGCGCGCGCCGACGTACGGGGCAGCGGCGGGGCCGGCCGTGGCGCCGACGATGATGGCGGGAGCCGCGCCGACGATGATGGCGGGGGCCGCGGGGCCAGCCGCCGGGCCGGCCGCGGCGCCGACGATGATGGCGGGGGCCGCCGCGCGGCCGCCGACGGCGCCGGTGGTCGCGGGCGTGGACCGAGCCTTGTCCGACGCCCGGACCATGATGGCGCCCGGGATCATGGCGCCCGGCGGTCCCGGTGGGCCTGGTGGGCCTGGTGGGCCTGGCTTCGGCGGCGACGCCTCGCGCGAGTCGGGCGTGGTGCTGATCCCGCCGGTGATCGAGAACCGCACCATGATCATCGCCACGCCCGTCGGGTATCGCTCCTCGCCGCGACCGCGGTGGCGGCTCATCACGCTGGCCGCCGCGCTGGCGCTGGTGACCGGCGCGGTCGCGCTGGTGGCTCTGCGAGAGGGCGGAGCGCGCGGTACGCCGCGCGCGGCGATCCCGGACGCCGGCCCCCGCGGCGCGGACGCCGCGCTCGCCGCGGGCTTGCCCCCCGACGCCGCCGCCGCCAGCCCGCCGCCGGACGCCGCCCAAGCGCCCGACGCCGCGAGCCGCACGGCGGCGGACGCGGCCGCCCCGGGGGACGCGCCCAGCGCGGTGGCCGCTGGGCCCGAGGTGCAGATCGACACCGTGCCGCCGGGCGCGTCGATCTGGGTCGCGGGCGCGCTGCGCGGCGAGGCCCCGTTGACGCTGCGCTTTGACGCCTCCACGACCAGGCTCACGGTGGAGGCGCGCAAGCCTGGCTACGTCACCAAGCGCCAGACCATCGAGCTCGCCGGCAAGATGTCGCTGCAGCTCAACCTGCAGAAGGCCCGGCGCGGCGAGCAGCGACCCAGGCCGCCGGCCAACGATCTGATGCGCCCCTGACTGATGCGCCCCTGATGACAGGGCGCGCCGGGCCCGGGCCGACCAGCGCGGGTGCAGCTTGTGTGGCGGCGCGTCATCGGCGATGCTGCGGGCGATGTCCTCTCTCTCTGCGCTGTCCGTGCTCTCCGTGTTCGCTGGGGCCGCCGTCGCCGCGGCGACCAGCGCGCTGGTCATGGTGCAGCGCGCGCGCAGGCACGGCCGCGCCGCGCAGGAGGTGATCGAGCACGCGCGCTCGCAGGCGGCGGCGCTGGTCGCCACCGCGACCTTGGAGACCGGCGCCGAGCGCGTCCGCCTGGACACGGCGCACCGGGAAGAGATCCTGGCGGCGCGGACGGCGGCCCTGGACGCGCTGCGCGCCCAGGAGGCCGCGCTCGAGGAGCGGCAGGCGGCGGTGCAGCGGGCCGACGCGGCGCTGGAGGCGGAGCAGGAGACCCTGGAGCAGCGGAGCGCCACCCTGGAGGCCGAGCAACGCGAGGTGCAGTCTCGTCGGGATCGAGCCTCGGGGCTGGTGCGCGACACCGAGCGCCGGCTGGGCGGGGTGCGCGGCGAGCTGGAGCGCATCGCCGAGATCGCCGGCAGCGAGCTGGCGCGGTCCATGAAACAGTCGTGGCTGGAGGAGGCCCGGGCGCAGGCCTCGGCGCGCCTGCGCGAGGTGGAGGCGGCGGCGCAGGATCCGGCGCATGACCGGGAGGCCAAGCGGCTGATGGAGATCGCCGCCTCGCGCTACCAGATCCACTTCCTGACCGAGCGCAACGTGTCCACGCTGCGCCTGGGGCCCGAGCTGGTCGGGGTGCTGCTCGAGCAGGGCGGCGCCCTGCACGCGGCGCTGGAGAAGGTCAGCAACGTGCAGCTCCAGGTCAACGACGACCGCGACGCCGTGCGGCTCGAGGGCCAGGACAGCGTGGGCCGGGAGATCGCGCGCCGCGCGC
>JADJJK010000012.1 GCA_016706545.1 Myxococcales bacterium | reverse complement strand
GGCCGTCGCGGTCGCCGAGCCGGTGGCTGAGCCTGTCTCGCCGGACTGCGCGCCGGGCCGTGCGGTCAACGGGGCCAGCAGCGCGCGTGCCCGCTCGCCGTGCGCTTCGGGCACCAGCACGATCACTGGCACGTAGGGGCCAACGAACGCCAGCAGCGTGCGCAGGTGCGCGCCGCGCAGGTAGCAGGGGATGCCGGCCTGCTCGAGCAGATGCTCCGCCATGCTGCTGCGCTGCACCTGGTGCAGCACCGCCGCGGGCACCAGCTTGGTGCGCAGCGCGCGCGCGTCGGCGATCACGTCCATCACCGTCGCGGTGGCGATCATCGTGGCGCCGACGCTGGCAAGCTCTGTGGCGCCCGGCGCCGCCCCGTAGAGCAGCGCCACCGTCCCGCTCGCCGCCGCAGACAGCAGCGTGGCCCGCTTCCAGGCGAGCTGGCTGGGCGGCGGCAGGCCGGCCGCCGCCGCCTGCGGAGCGAGCAGCGTCGGCCGCGCTTGCAGCCAGGACCACAGCACGGTCAAGCCCAGGGTCAGCGCCAGCGCCGCCCACGGCGAGGCCAGCGCGCGCTCGAGGCGATCCATCGTCACCGTCAGGGTCAGGCCACGCAGGCCAACGCTGCCCAGCGCGCCGAGCGCGAGCAAGAGCCCGCCACCCTGCGCCAGCGGCGACAGGCCCGAGGTGGGGACGCGGAGCGCCACGCGCGCGGCACCCTCCTCGTCGTTGCTGTCATCGACCCACCAGCGCAGCAGCACCCAGGTGATCGCGACGGTCGACGCCAGCGCCAGGCCAGCGGGCACGGATGAGCTCGTCAGCTTGTCGTCCTGCGCCAGCGTTCCCAGCCCCAGCAGCGCGGCGCTCGCGATCAGCACGCCGTAGCCGTTGCCGAGCCCATGCTCGCTGATGACGCCTGCCACCAGCGCCAGGAGCAGCGTCCCGCAGGTCAGCGACGCCGCGACGCCCAGGTGAAACAGCATCCCCGGATGCGCGCCTGTCTGCTCGATGAGCGACGTCAGGTATCGCGCGACGAACCACCCCTGCACCAGGGCCAGCGTGATGGTCGCCGCGGCCACTCCCATGCTCAGCCCGAGACGGCCTCGTGGATCGTGCCGCCGCCAGCGCAGCCCCGGCACCGCCAGCGCAGCCACCTCCACCAGGAGAAAGGCGCTCATCAACGGAACAATGCCCAGCATGGTGGCGTGCATCGCCGGGAGCTGACGCAGCACCCCCACGGAAACGCCCAGGTTCTCGAGCAGCGCCTCGATGCTGACTCCCGGCAGCGGCACTCTGGCGCCGAGCTGCAGCGCCAGCGGGGCCAGCAGGGTGATGCCCAGGCGCTTCCAGGGAAAGCGACCAGGCCCGCGCGGCGTGCGCACGAGCCAGCGCGGCCTGACCCATCGCAGCAATGCCAGCACCGTCAAGCCAGCCAGCACGCCGCCAGCCAGCGCCAGCAGCCCGCGCGCCAGCAGCAGCGTGCCGCCTTGCGAGGCTGGGCGCACCTCGTCGATGCTCACCACGCGGCCACCTCGAGGCAACGCGGGGCGGGTCATCAGGTGAGCGAGCGTCTGGGCCTGGCGCTCCTGCTGCGCCAGGTCGTGGCTGCCGGAGGTGATCGTGAAGATGCCGCCGCAGATGGCCGCGTTGACGATGGGCGCCGAGACGATCTTGTCCCCCTGCAGGATGGCCAGCTTGCTCCCTTGGATCTCCCTGGTGACGTCGCAGAGCCGCCGACCTCCGACGTCCGTGAGCTCGATGAGCACCAGGGGCAGGTTGGTGTTGGGATCGTAGGACATCCGCGCGTGCTGGACCATGGAGCCGTCGAGTTCGTCGCGTTGGCGAAGTACGTACGTGCGCCAGTGCGCCGGGACGCCGTCAGGGCTCCACTCGGAAGGCGGCGTAGCCTCGACTTCTTCGTAGCCGACCTCGCTGTCCTCTGGCGGCGTGAGCCCCTGCGCGGCAGCGGCGGTCACCGCCTGCTCCAGCGCCTGCCGGGTGGGCGCAGACAGGTAGAAGTCTGTCCGGCGTCTGCTGTCGACGTCGGAGCCCCACTGATCCACCTCTGGGGTCACCAGGCCGCCGTGCGTCCCGTCACTGTAATGAGTGTACAGCGACGTGACGTACGGGGTGTCATTGAGCACCTCGCGCAGGCGCAGCCCGCCCTGCTCCAGCAGGGCGCGGAGCTGGGGCTCATCGGCGGCGGCCAGCCCCGGGTACGCAAGCAGCAAGAGCTGGCCGTCGCGCCCGCGCACTTCTTCACCCAGGCGCCGCGCGATCTCGGTCTCCTGGCCCGGCGGCGGCTGATAGCGCACGTACACGCCGCCCATGCGCTCCACGCCGGTGGCGCCGCCGACCAGCCTCACGACGCGATCCGGTACTTGCCAGACGCCGTAGCAGCCAAAGACCACCGCCGCCGCGGCCAGGCCGGCGATCAACGCCGCGCGCTTTGGATGAACCTTCATACCCTGGTGCCCCATGCCCGCATGAGACCCGGGTTGCGCAGCCGTCGTCAAGTCGGCGAGGGCCGCACCGCATGGCGCACGCCATCCGCAACGGCGTACAATGCCGCGAGATGTCTGCACGCACTCTCGAAGATGGCCAGAGCACGCAGGTCAAGGGCTCCAGCGCCACGTACACGCTGGCCCGGCGCGGCACCGTGCTGTCCTGCACCTGTCCGGCGTGGCGCAACCAGGGCGCCACGCTGGATCGCCGCACCTGCAAGCACCTGCGCGCGTACCTGGGCGACGCCGAGGAGACCGCGCGCGTCGGGGCCCCTGCGTCGACGCCGGTGGCCAAGCGCGCCGCCGCCTCATCGGGCGCCGGCGGCGACGCCGAGGGTGAGGCGGCCGACAACGCGCCGCCGATCTTGCTCGCGCACAAGTGGGAGACCGACCATGACCCCACCGGCTGGTGGATGAGCGAGAAGCTCGACGGCGTGCGCGCGTACTGGGACGGCGAGGCCTTCGTCTCGCGCCTGGGCAACCGCTTCTTCGCGCCCGACTGGTTCATCGCCGACCTGCCCGCGGACACGCTCGATGGCGAGCTGTGGGTGGGCCGCAAGATGTTCTCGCGCACCATCAGCATCGTGCGCTCCGGCGCCAGCGACAAGGAGTGGAAGCACGTGCGCTACGTGGTGTTCGACGCGCCCAACGCGCGCGGCGGCTTCGAAGATCGGCTGGCGCACGTGGACCGCGTGCTCAAGAAGGCCGGCGCGCCGCACGCCGCCGCGCACGAACACGTGGTGTGCGAAGGGCTCTCGCACCTGCACGAGGAGCTGCTGCGGGTCGAGGGCCTCGGTGGCGAGGGCCTGATGCTGCGCCAGCCCAAATCGCGCTACGAGATCGGCCGCTCCACCTCGCTGCTCAAGGTCAAGACCTTCCACGACGCGGAGGGCCGCGTCATCGGCCACGTGCCCGGCGCCGGCAAGCACAAGGGCCGCATGGGCGCGCTGATCTGCGAGCTGCCCAGCGGCGCCACCTTCAACATCGGCACCGGCTTCTCCGACGCGGAGCGCAAGGCGCCGCCGCCCGTCGGCGCGGTGGTGACCTTCCGCTATCAGGAGCTCACCGACGACGGCATCCCGCGCTTCCCGAGCTGGGTGGGCGTGCGCATCGACGCCGAGTGGCCCCCGCGCTCGCAGGCGCGGCCCGTGCGGGAGGTAGCGGGCGCGGTGGCCAAGGCCGCGTCTGTCGCCGTGGCGGCCAAGGCGGCGTCTGCCGACGTGGCCGCGAAGGCCGCGAAGGCCGCGAAGGCCGCGAAGGCCGCGGCGGTGACGGCGGACAAGCCCGCGACCAGCGCCGCACCGGCGGCGGCGCGGGGGCATGACCTCATGGCCGAGCTGGTCATCGAGCTCACCCACCCCACCGAGCACAAGTTCTGGACGATGGAGGTCCGCGGCGCCACGCAACACCTCCACTTTGGCAAGGAAGGCCACGCCGGCCAGACCCGGGTGACGGAGCTGGGCAGCCCAGAGGCGGCCAGGAGCGACGCCGAGAAGCGCGCGGCGCAGAAGCGCAAGGAAGGGTACGCCCCGCGCAAGTGAGGCGACCGCGGCGCGGGGGCTCGCGCGGCGCTTGCTCGGCCCCTGCACGGCTCTTTTCGCCAGCGTGTCCACCGCGGGCGACGCTCGCGGGTCCTGGTTGCATGCACCTCCGCTCGCCCCGGCACCTCCGCTCGCCTCTCCGCTCGCCTCTCCGCTCGCTCCTGGTCGCCGCCCTGGCGGTGCTTGCCTCCTTGACGCTGCACCAGGCCGCCTTCGCCCAGGTCGCGGTCGCTGGCAGCGGCAAGATCGCCACCGTCACGCGCAGCGTCGCCGCCTTCGACAGCATCGGCGTCGAGGACGGCATCGAGCTGAGCGTGCGCATCGGCCCGGTGGCCAGCGTGCAGCTCCGCGGCGACGACAACCTGCTGCCGCTGGTGGAGACCACCGTGAGCAAGCGCAGCCTGAAGTTGCGCCTGGCCTCTGGCGTCGGGGCCGCGCGTCCGTCCACTCCGCTGCGCGCCATCATCGTGGTGCCAAAGCTCACCGCGCTGAGCGTCGATGGCAGCGGCGACGCCGAGGTCACCGGGCTTGCGGCCAGGACGTTCTCCCTGGGCCTATCCGGAGCGGGCCGCGTTCGACTGTCCGGCACCGCGGACAAGCTGCAGCTCGGCCTGGAGGGCAGCGGGCGCATCGAGGCCACGGAGCTGGTCGCGGCCTCGGCCTCGGTGGGCCTGCAGGGCGCCGGCGCCGTCCGCCTGCACGCCACGCGCGCGGTCACCGCCGCCATCTCCGGCGAGGGCGTGATCGAGGTGCATGGCAAGCCGCCCAGCGTCACCCAGGCCATCGACGGCAAGGGCGAGCTCCGCGTGCTGTGAGTCGGCGCTTGGCGTGACGAGCCGCGCCGCGCGCCTGGTCCTCCTGGCGAAGTGTAGCTGACCCACGTAGCGGGCGCCTCGAGGTCTTCGTTGCTGTGGTCGCTGATGACAAGCCTGACACGCCGCCTGGACGCAGATCCCGCTCCAAGCAGCTAGCCGAATGAAGGAGCGTTCCCGACCTCGTCCCGTGCGACTGCGCTCGGATCGATCTGCTACTGGGTGGTTTACATTTCCGCCAGGTTGCACGACCATCGACCGCGGAGGGCGTTGATGACGATAGCTGCGATCATTGCTACCTGCGACCGCCCTGAGATGCTCGGGCGCGCCCTGGAGAGTGTTCGTCGACAGGGTCTTGTCGTCGATGAGATCATCGTTGTCAACGACGGCGTAAGCGACGTTCGCGTCACCGGTGCTCGAGTGCTGCGAATCGGTCCGCACGCGGGCCCAGGCGCAGCGAGGAACGCAGGCGCGCACGCGGCGACCGCCGACAACCTTGTATTCCTCGATGATGACGATGAGTGGTCGCCCGACCACGTCGCGACTGTTTCTGCGCTACTTGCCCACGGAGAGGTCGCTGCAACCGCGCTCCGAAAGCACGCGCGCACCGGCGATGTCAAGATCAGACCGCCGCCGCCGACTCTCAACGCTTCGGAGTGGCTCATTCAGAACCAGGGCATCCAGGGTTCGAACCTCGCGATTCGCCGCAACGTGTTCCTGAACCTGATGGGGTTCGATGAGCTGCTGTGGTGCGGTGAGGATATGGACTTCGCGATCCGCTGCGCGGACAACGGTGTTCGCTACGCGATGAGTGAGACGCCAACCGTCACATATCACGCGCACTCAGGGCCCCGAATCACGTCGCCTGACCAACGGCACCGCCATGCGCACCGAACCTTCCTGGCAGCGCATGGATCGCGGATGTCGGCGACGCAGGTACAAGCGTTCCGCGAACGCGTCACTGCGCTCTTCGGTGTCGACCCTGGCCCGGTCCCGCAGCTTGTCTGGGTGCTCGGTCCGCCCGGCGCAGGCAAGACCACCTGGGTGACGCGGTGTATGCGAGGTCGCGACCGGGTCTTCGAGTTCGGCGAGGCGATGCCGTGGCTAGACGGAGCGGATCTCGGTGTACGCACCGCCAAGCGCCACATCTCCGCGGCAATCCGGGCGACCGAGTCGCAGCGACCGGAAGGTGACCGTCGACTTTTCGTGACGACTAGCTACTTTGGGCCAGAAGATCTTGGACCGCCCCAAAGCTTTGAGCACATCGTCGCCATCGTGCCCTCGGAGGCGCGCTGGCGCGCGCAGCTAGAGAAGCGAGAGGGATTCGTTGACGAGCAGCAGGTTCGAGAGCACGCTCATTGGACCACGCGCTTTGGAACAGGCGCACGCGCGGCAAGCGCAGGGGCCGAATGACGACGACTCGTCGCCCGCTTGCGGTCGTCATCGGGAGCGCGCGGGCCCACGCTGCCACACTGGGTGAGGCGAGTGAGGTTGGGCGTGCTCTCGTGGACATTGGGTTCCGCGTCGCCACCGGTGGGCTTGGAGGCGTCATGGACGCTGCACTTCAAGGCGCTCGCACATCGAATCGGTATCACCAGGGGGACACGGTCGCCTTCCTTCCGGGATATGGGGATGCCGGTGCAAGCCCCGCCGCCGACATCGTGCTTCGCACGGGGCTGCAGCACGCGCGCAATGTCGTGATGATCGCGAGTGCGGATGTGGTCCTCGCGATTGGCGGACGTGCCGGGACCCTCACAGAGATGGCGCTGGCGTGGGAGCTGTCGCGTCCGATCGTCGCCGTCGGCACGTCGGCTGGCTGGGCGATGGAGCTCGCGGGGCGGGCGCTCGACGATAGACGCACCGACATGGTCCATGGCCCCCTCCCACCACGTGAAGCCGCGCAGCTAGCGAAAGAGCTGATCGGCAGCCTGGGCTCATCACGGGAGTACACGTGATGCCGTCCCTTGCCGTCCTGAGCTATCACCGCATTGTCGAAGACACCGATAACAAAGCGTGGCCATACCTTGAGCGAGGGACCGCAGTTCGAGCACGGACCCTCGAAGCACAGCTAGCCGACATCGCTCACATTGCCGACATCATCAGTGAGGATGTCGTGCTCGAGGTCCTTGCGCAACGTCAACGTCTGGAGCGCTCCAGCATCTGGCTCACGTTCGACGACGGCTATGCCGACGTGAAGCGGGCCGCGCTGCTCGCCCAGACGGGCACGGTATTCTGGTCGACGATCACGTCCACGCGCCCTCTGCCGGCAGACGCCTGGTATGCGGCGCTCCTCTCCGCACATCGAACACACGGGGACCTCGACCTGGGCTTCGGGCCGTTCGAGTTCGATCTATCGATCCCTGCAGGACGAGCCCGGCTGGTCAACGGACCAGAGCGGCGGTCGTTCCTTCGTGCGAGCCTCACGACGCAAGACGCCACCATGAACGAACTCGCGCGGCAGCTCGATGCAAACACGGCCCCTGACAACCTGTACCTGGATGAATCGGAGCTGCGCACCATGGTGGATACCGGATGGAGCGTTGGTTCTCACGGGGTTACTCACACGCCCTTCGACTCGCTCAGCGCTGACGAAGTCCGGAATGAAGGCCTGACTTCGCGACAGGCGCTCAACGCTCTTGGAAGAATTCGCTCGATCGCGCTGCCCGACGGCGCACTCGCACATATCGACGCACTCAGAAGTGTCGGATACGACTGTGTCTTGGGGCTGGGCAACGCAGCGTGCGCTGTTGGTGCTGAGGTGCAGCCGCGATTCCTCGTGCCGGACGATCCGAACTGGGTGAAGTGTGTGCTTGCGCCAGCGCTGATCGGAGCAGCGCATGACTGACTACGTGACCTCGTGGTTGGCCCGCCTTGGGCGGTGGGTTCGCCTGCACCCGGTGGCGGGTAGCCATGCGCACAGGCAGGTCGCTGAAGAACTCACCGCTGCGTTGACGGCATGCGGGCTCGCGGTCACACGATACGCACACCTCAGCGGCGACCTCCTTGTAGCGCGAGGCCCCGGCCCGGGCCCGCTGCTCGGCATGTACGGCCACTACGACGTCGCGCCCGGCGGAAAGACGACGATGGTGGTGGCAGACGACCGCGTCTTCGGCCGAGGGGTCGGAGATAACCTGGGACCGCTCACCCTCCGGCTCTCGGTCCTTGAACGGTACCGCTGCCGCCCCAACCTCCTCTGGATCATAGAGCCCGGCGAGGAGATCGGATCCCGCGCGCTCGCAGAGTGGATAGATAAGACCAGTGATGTCAAAGCGGATCTGTGGCTGGACGAGACCGGATACTTCGGCTTCGACGGCATGCAACGCATCCTCGCCGTCGAAGCCGACGAGCGCACGGACCACATCGTCAGGAGATGCGCCGAATTGGCCACGACGACGGGGCGAGAAACGCGGGTGGAACCGCGCCGCCTCCGACGCATCGTATCCAACGCTGGCTTCAGCGTTGAAGCCCTCTTCCGAGGCACTCCGTACCTTGCACTTGGCCCAAATGACGACAGCTCCGATGTCCATGGAGAGCGCGAGTCGCTCCCACTGAACACAATTGGGCTCTCGATGCATCAATTCGAGGAGCTGCTCGATGCGTTCGTCGCGAGGGAGACGCCATGAAGGTCATCGCCTTTCACGTTCAGCACGACGCAGGAGTATCGGTGGCTGACTCCGGACAACTTCTCATCGCGCTGGAGCTTGAGCGACTTTTTGAGGAGAGGTATTTCGGGTGCGCCGCCGCAGAAGGTGAATTTCGCGCGCAGTGGCAGCGCGCCCTCGAGGTTGTTCGCCAGGAGACCGGCATTGAGCGCTTCGATGTAGCCGTGACGAGCTGGGTTCCGCCATCGAAGCGTCGAATCCTGAAGCAGCTCGTCAAAGCGTCGGACTGGCGAGAGGTCGATCATCACGTCGCACACGCGCTCCACGGCCTCCACGACGCACCCTTCGAGGCCCCTATCGTAGTGTCCTTCGACGGTGGAGGCAATGACGGTACGTTCCGTGTATTTCGGGGCTCGCGGCGGGAAGGAACCCTGCACCCTATCGCGCGGATTCCGCTTAACCTGGGCACCCCATACCGTCTCCTGGCGACCGCCATGCCGGAGGTGACCGGGAGACGGCCTCAGCCGCGTGCGGGCCACTTGTCGCTAGCAGGGAAGGTCATGGCGTACGCGGCGCTGTCGCCCCCACGCCACGACTGGCTCAATCCTGTTGTCGAGTACTATCGCACGTACCAAGAACCGGCTCAGGCGCTATTCTCGCTCGGCGAGGCGCTCCACCTCGAGCTCGAACCGGACGCACTCTCCCAGGACGACGCGAGATCTCTCGCCGCAACGAGCCAGACCGCGTTCGAGACGCTGCTGCTCGAAACCATCGCAAGCGTTCTTCAGGGTGCCAGCGTCGATGGTCTCGTACTCACGGGTGGCTGCGCGTTGAACGTTGTGGCCAACGAGCGAGTACGCAGGACCTTCGGAGTTCCCGTTCATGTGCCGCCGGCTCCCAACGACGGGGGCATCAGTGTTGGAGCGCTGTGGTCGGTGGATCCTCCGGTCGGGGAGCTGAGGCCGTTTGTGGGCCTTGAACTTCAAGGCGACGTTGACGAGGAGACGTTGCGAAGGCGCGGGGGGCGCAGGGCCTCCGCCGTTGAGATCGCGAGCCTGGTCCGGCGCGGCGCCATCGTGGGGATCGCGCAGGGCCGGGCTGAGCTCGGCCCCCGCGCGCTCGGGCATCGGTCTATCGTTGCAGCCGCCGACCAGCCCCAGCTACGAGAACGCATCAACGCGAGAATCAAGTCGCGGGAGTGGTACCGCCCCGTTGCGCCAGCCATCCTCGCCAGCGCCGCATCCCGGTTCTTCGAGGATGCACCGTCATCCCCGTATATGTCCTTCGCCCTCCCGGTTCGTGACTCAGCCAGGCCCCTGCTTGCAGGCGCCCTTCACGTGGATGGCACCGTGAGAGTCCAGACTGTCAGCGACCCAACCAGCGTGCTCGGCGCGCTGCTGGTGGCGCTCGAGCGCAGCGGAGCGCCACCTTGCGTGCTCAACACCTCGTTCAACGTGCGCTCACGGCCGCTGCTGCAGCGAGCAAGTGCTGCGATCGAGGCGCTCGACACCACCGAGCTGGACTTCGCCTGGATCAGCGGCTGGCTGGTGCCTCGAGACAACGACGTGGACCGTCGGTTCCAGGAGCGTCCATAGATGAGACCCCTACGGCTCCTCTGTGATGCCAACCCGATGGCCTACGGCTCGGCGGCGTCCCTTGCGGCGATCCTAACGGAGACCGAAGCACACGCCGACCCGGTCGCGCTTGGGCGAGACGTCAGCCTCGAGTTCTTGCGAGCAACAGCCGTCAACGCGCGGGTTATCGATGTGAACGTGAAGGACCCGCGCGAGGTCGGCGCGGTGCTGTTGCAAGAGAAGCCCGACGCCGCGCTGGTCATCTCGAACCACTCCAACCTTCGGGCGTACGCGGACGCGAAGGTCCCCGTGTTCTTCGTCGATGTACTCTTCTGGTATGGCGAGCACAAGGACGAAGCGCTCTGGGCGCGCTTCGAGCAAGGATTCGCCCTCGACTTTCCCGGCGTCAGGAGCCGCATCGACGCTCTTGGCTGGGGGAGGCCGCCCACTGTCGTGGGGCCGCTACTTCGTGGCCTGCCAGCGCGCGCCAAAGCGCCGCACGGAACTCTGGTCAACCTCGGTGGCGTGAGGTCTGTATTCGTTACTCCGGATCGAGCGCGCGCAGGGCTCGCGATCGTCGCGCACGCCCTTCGATCAACCGAGCACGCTCTGCCACCTGGAGAGATCATCATCGCCTGCGGGGCTGATGCCGCAGCGGTGATTCGACCACTGCTACCTTCGTCGATGCGCGTCGGGGCTCTGCCACCGGCCGAGTATGACGCTTGCCTTCAGAGCTCAGCGCTCCTTCTCACGGTCCCGGGGTTGAACGCTGTTCTCGAGGGCATGGCTGCAGAGATCCCACTCGCTTTTCTCCCTGCCCTCAATGCGTCGCAGTGTCTTCAGCTCCGTCGCTACCAGCAAGCTGGCGTGGGCGCATCAGGTATTGAGCTTGATCGGTATGTCGACCTTGCGATTCCCGAGCGAGTCACCGATGAGCAGGCACTCACTGGCGAGGTGATCGCGGCACTTGAGCGGGTCGCTTCATCCGCGAGCCAGCTTGAAGCCATGGCGGACGCGGTACGAGCGCAACTACCGGTGCCCGCAGATCTTACCCAACGCCGTCAGGAGTTCGTCAATGCACTCGGCGTCCCGGGTGCCAGACCGATTGCCAGGGCGCTCATCGAGTGGTGGCGGGCTCGCACACCATGAAGAGCAACCACGAGCGCCGCATCAACTGGCTTCGAGAGCGAACCGGGACACATGCAGAGGACGTTGGTCACGAGGCCCAGACCCAGCATCAACACCTCGCTGCCAAGGACGACCACGGTGCGGAGGCAATGTGGGAGATCGCACGCGCAGCCGCGCGCGCTTCGCGGCCCCGGGTAGTCCGCCTACGATTGGTGACGATCACCACGAACTCTGCAGGGTCATTCGCAGCATGGGTGCAGTCTTTGCGTGAAGCGCTTGACGACGCCGGATGGCGGCCCGGGCAGGGTCCAGACATCGAAGTGCTGCGGGTCGCCAACGACGCTGACCTATCGATAGACGCGACGCACCGGATGGTCACAGCCGTGGGGATCAAGATCCAGGTGGTGGAAACCGCCACCGCGCGTCGACCACTTCCGTTGGTGGAGGCGCGGCAGTTCGCCTTCCGCTGTGTGCGCGAGCTTGGGTGGACTCCGTCGCCCAGTGCGCCGGTGTGGTCGCTCGATGAAGACTTTCGGTTCCAGACGCTGATTCCCTCGCTGCGTGGGATGTTCGTGAGACGCTCAGGCGGGCCATTGTTACATCGTCTGGATGCGCTCGTGGCTCGGCTCGCGCCCCTGGGGGTGGATGTGATCGTCGGGGGAAACACGGGCGCGGCCCCTGTTCCCGCGCTTGGCCTCTTACTCGGGCAGCTGGGGGACCTGACAACAGACATCGCTCCGGTCGACGACGTGGGAGAGCCTCTGAGGCGGCTGTCGCAGTTGGCTGACGCATACTACGATCTCGCGGAGGTCCGTTGCTCCGACCTGCGCGTTCCACTTGCACGGGCATGGTGGCGCGAGGACGGAGTGGTCGACACCACGGAACTCGTCGACCGGCTTCAAGCAGGGCTGCCGGTCACTCGCCCTGCGCTTGCAATGCCGCTGTGTCACCCGCCCAGTGTGTGGGCCACACAGGACCATGCGACTGTGGCTGGCGGTAACACCGTGCTCCTCTCTGAGCGAGCGCTAGACGCGCGGTTCCGGTATGTGAAGCACGGCTCGCTCGTTTCGCGCCGTGCCGATACGACGTGGGCAATTGACGCCCGAGCTCGCGGAGCCAGGGTAGTTCGGGCTTGCCTTCCTCTCTTTCACGATCGGCAGCAGTACACTCGGTCTCCTGCTGAGGCAGGGCGCGAGGCCCTCGCAGACGCACTAGGCGTTGGCGTCTACCAATCGATGGTCACCGGTGCCCGTGCCCCAACCGAGGCGATGGTCCTCACGCTAGCCGAGAAGCGACTCTCGGCCCTCCGCACGAGTCTGATCGCCGCCGAGTCGACCGCACGTCGGATGCGCATCGGCGGGAGGTCTCTCGCGGCGCTCGCCGACTGGATCGCGGAGGCGCGAGGCGCGCTCGTGCTCATGAAGCAGCAGCCCCTGCTCTTCTACTGACCTTGCCAGGCCGCTGCGACGCTACCACTCCACGTACACGAGCGACTCAACATCATGCTTCTCCCGCGCAGGTACTGGCCAGCTGAAGTGACCATCCACGCTAACGCAGCCAGCCGATTGGAGGCAAGGAGCATCGGAAGGGCGCCATGATCGCCAGACACGAGTGCCGGCAGCAGATGCCGCGCGGGTGCGGCCCGTCGCCGAAGACCTCCGCGCAGAAGTTGACCCCGGGCGGCGCGCACGCGCCGTCACGCCCCCTGCGCGAGCCGCTGCTGCTCCACCGCCGCCATCACCGCGGCCAGCGACGCCCGCAAGAGCGCCGCGGTGGCGGGGTTCTCCAGCGCCTGCGCCTCGGTGACCTCCTGGCCGGAGATCGGCACCTCCACGCGGGTCTCCATCACGACGGCGCTCATCACGCGCAGCGTCTCCACCAGCGCGGCCTGTGCATGAAACGAGGTCGGCGACAGGTTCATCACCACCACCGGCTTGTCCACCAGCTCGCCGCTGCCCACCAGCCAGTCGAGCGCGTTCTTCATGGCGCCCGCCACCCCGTGCGCGTACTCCGGGCTGCAGATCATCACGCCGTCGGCCTCGCGCAAGAGGCGCCGCAGCGCCAGCACCGGCGCAGGTGCCTGCCCACGATCGAGGTCATCGAGCTCCGGGTTGAAGTGCGGCAGCTCGCCCACGCTGGGCGCGAGCTGCAGGGTCACCCCCGCAGGCGCGAGCAGCGCCATCGCGCGCAGCATTGTCGAGTTCTTGGAGCGGGAGCGCAGGCTTCCGGACAGCGCGAGCAGGTGCATCGCGCAAGGCTTCCACCTGCGGCCTCCTTCGTCCAGCGGCTACTGCGCGTCCTGTGCATGTACGCCTGGCCACCAATGACGTAAGGCGATCTACGTCGAGGTGTGGACCGCGTGCTGAGAAAGGAGGGGGCATCTCGCGTCACGGCTCGTTGGCGCGATGGCGTCGCAGCATCGGTGATAGCGTCTCGATCTCGAGCGTGGGCAGATGACCTGTTCACCACCAAAGGAAAGTGACTCGTGAAAGCCATCAAGTTTGCCGCGATCCTCGCCTCGGTTCTCACCTTCGCCGTTGCCTCGCCGCGCGCCTCGGCCACCAGCGTGCCCACCGAGGATGCGTACACGTGCCACGAGCTCTGTCGCATCAAGTGCATCCGCCTGTACCCCGGCAACCCCAGCATGCAGAACCTCTGCACGTGGTCGTGCATCGATCAGGACTGCGGCGGCGGCCCGTTCCCGGTGGAGTAGGCACGAGAGGCCCCGGGGCTCACGCAGGCGGCGAGCCCGAGCTCTGAAGCTTGGACGCTCGCCCCACCGGGAACATCAGCGCGCGCATCCCGCGCCACAGCGCGCCGTAGCGCGACAGCTTGGGATCTGGCTCTTGCCCGCGCGCCATCCGGTGGAGCTGCTCCTGGAACCAGAACACCTGCAGCGCGTTGTCCACGCTGCGCACCGCGCTGCGCACGCGCACCACCGGCGCCGCGTCCGCGCTGCCATCCAGCAACGCGCGCGGCAGATCCGGCGCGTGCGCCAGCGGCCGCGCCAGGCCCAGCACGTCCACCGCGCCCTCGGCCAGCACCTGCTCCATCACCGCGCGCGTACGCAAGCCGCCGGTCAGCATCAGCGGCAGGCGGGTCACCGCGCGGATACGCCGCGCGTAGTCGAGGAAGTAGGCCTCGCGCTCGCGCGAGCTGGCGCGCTGCTCCGCCGGCAGCTCGCCGGCGCCCGCCATCGCCGGGCTCTCGTAGTTGCCGCCGGAGATCTCCAGCAGGTCCACCCCGGCCGCCTCGAGCTGGCGCGCCACCTCCATGGACTCCTCGATGGAGAAGCCGCCGCGCTGGAAGTCCGCCGAGTTGAGCTTGACGCCGACGGGGAAGCCCGCGCCCACCGCGCCGCGGATGGCGCGCACCACCTCCAGGAGGAAGCGCGCGCGACGCGCCGCATCGCCGCCCCACTCGTCCGTGCGCTGGTTGCTGCGCGGCGACAGGAACTGGCTCACCAGGTAGCCGTGCGCGCCGTGGACCTGCACCCCGGCGAAGCCCGCCGTCTTCGCCACCCTGGCCGCGGTCGCGAAGCGCGCGATCAGCGCGGCGATCTCGTCGCCGGTGAGCGCGCGCGGCTGCCCGAACGCGCCGCCAAAGCCCCGCAGCTTGATCTCGGAGGGCGCCACCGCCTGGCCCACCAGCCGGCGCGGGCTCTGCCGCCCGGCGTGGTTGAGCTGCATCCACAGCCGCGCCCCGTGCCGCTGCGCCGCCTGCGCCCACCGCGTCAGCCCCTCCAGGTGCCGCTCGTCGGTGATGAGCACGTTGCCCGGCTCGCCGCGCCCGCCCGGATCGACGATGACGTGCCCGGTGATGAGCAGCCCCGCGCCGCCCTGCCCCCACCGCTCATACAGCCGCTCCAGCGCCGCCGTCGGCGCGCCGGTGTCCGGGTCCGCCAGCACCTCGCTCATGGCGGCCTTGGCCAGCCGGTTGGGCAGCGTGGCCCCGCAGGGCAAGGTCAGCGACGCAGCGAGCGCAGAGGTCGACATGGACGCACCATACGCCGGCTGGCGGCCCGGCGCGCCCGGGGCGGCGTCGACCTTCGAGCGATTGACTTGGATCATGCGCGGTTGGTGTGGCTCTAGTCCGCGCCCTCCGGGCCGGGTACCATGGCTCGTGCTCAGAAACGTACGCCTCAAGCGATTCAGGGGCTTCCGCGACTTCTCGCTGGACCTGGACGGCCCCATCGCGGCGCTGCTGGGCGGCAACAGCTCCGGGAAGACCTCGCTTCTGCAAGCGGTGCGGATCGGCTGCTTCGCCACGGAGCAGGCGCTGGAGCACTCCGACGCAGATCCCCGAGAGGACGGAGACTGGATCATCATCGCCGATCGCGTCGGGGTCGCCGAGCCGGCGTCGCTCTTGCCGCTGATGGACTGGCGCCAGCTATTCGTGGACTCCCAGGGCGGCGACAAGGTCCAGGCAGAGATCGAGCTGACGTTTGACGAGACCGACCCGGTGCAGGGTATCCGGACGTCCCTGGGCTATGGGCGCAACGAGAAGCTCGTCCTGTCGACCTGGCTCAAGGGCCCGTTGCCGAACGCGGCCAACGCGGCGCTGCCGCCGCGAACCCGCGACCGCGCAGCTCGCTTCCGGACGTCGGTCGCACAGACCCTGCCGCTGGCCGTCTTCACTCCTGCGTTTTATGGCGTCACCCGGCACGAGGAGTTCCGCACTGCCAAGATCATCGACCGAGCGCTGGGCAGCAGCGACCAGAGCCACATCGTGCGAAACCTGATCGCCCGCCTGGACTCCGCCGGCTTGAACCGCCTCAATCAGTTCCTGAGCTCAACGATCGGCGCCCGCATCGTCCGGAGCACCTCGGCGATCGACTTCGAGAAGATCGAGCACCTGGAGGTCACCTACCAGGATTCCAACGGCGAGCTCGAGCTGTCCTCGGCCGGCACCGGACTGACCAGCGCGGTCGCGCTGTACGCCTCGCTGGACTACCTGCGGCGAGGACGAGGCTCGACAGGCGCGCGCTCCGCCCTGCTGCTACTCGACGAGCCCGAGGCCCACCTTCACCCCCGCCTGCAAGGTCAGGTCGGTGAAGCCATCGCGTCCACCGCGGTGGAGTTTGGCGTCCAGACGCTCATCGCGACCCACTCGGTGGAGCTGACCAACCGCATCGGCCGACGACGAGACGCCGTCCTGGCCAGCATCGATCGCCGAAGCGCCTCGGCCATCCGCATCAGCTCCGAGAACGAGCTGCTGCGGGCGCTTGATGAGTTCTGCGACCTGACCCCGTACACGTCGCTCAACTTCCTCCGCTCGCGCCGCGTGGTGTTTCACGAGGGCAGATCAGACTGGGCCATCCTGTCGACCTGCGCTCACTACCTCTACCGCGTGGACGCCCAGAAGCTGGAGCAGTGGAAGGAATACGTCGGGGTAAGCCTCGACGGCACGGGCAACGTCTCCGTCAAGGGTGTGCTTGAGAAGCTCCTCACGCCCGGCATGTTCGAGAGCGACGCAGGCGCCGCTCGTCCGTTCCGGGCGGCGCTCGTGCTGGACCGGGACGCGCACCGCAGCCCCGTCACCGCCGCGCTGACCACCACCAAGCCTCACCTGGAGTCCATCGAGACCACCTGGTCTCGGTACTCCATCGAGTCGCTGTTCATCGAACCCGAGATCCTGAGCCTTTGGCTTGGCGGGCTGGAGCTGGGGGTATCGAGGGACGACCTGCAACGAACCATCGCCTCGGCGATCCAGGTAGCGAACCTGGACCCTGGCCTCAACGACTGGGCCCGAGGCGAGCGCACCAAGCACCTGGCCAGAGCCGACAAGGAAGGCAACGTCAACTACAAGGCTGCGCTGGAGCAAGCTAGCAAAGACGTCTCCGCATCACCGGAAGTCTGGCAGCACGGCAAGGATCGGATGAAGTTCGTGCTGGGCAAGGTCCGGGCGTCCCTGCCTGGCCCGGCAGCAAACCGGATCCGGGCCACGCTGGAAGACCTGCTGCTGTCCGTGGAGCTGGCGCGAGTGGGCCCCGGCCCCGCGCCGGTACCCACGGAGTTGCAAGAGCTATTCGCCGCCATGCTGACCTGAGCCTTGGCGGCGCTGACCGCCCTGCGCGCCGCGCCTACTGGCAGCTCGCCGGCAGGGTGAACGACTCGGTGATGGTGAGCACGCCGCGGCGGCTGATGGTGCCGTCGGCGCCCACGCCGATGCCGCCGGTGGCGAAGCCGCGCCAGATCAGGCACTCGCGGCCGGTGCCGGCCACGGCTTGCAGCATGCCGTCGCGCATGTCCTCGTAGGCGGGGGCGGCGGGGGTGAAGTTCATGCCGTCGACCCAGTCGCCCAGCAGGTCGTCGGCGGTGAGGCCGGCGGCCAGGTAGTTCTCGAGGACGCGCCACATCGCGCCGGCGTAGATCTCGCCGTCGTTGTGGACGCTGGTGCCGACGACATCATTGTACGACAGCGGGTAGCCGGCGTAGACATAGCGGCGGATGCCGGTGGCGCTGCTGGCGGAGTACTCGCCGATGCGGTCGTCGCCGTTGAGCAAGAACGCCAGGGTGTCGCTGGCGCCCTCGCCGATGGCGCCGGACAGCGCGCCGCTCATGCTGCCGATCATGCGCCAGGTCAGGCCGTGGCCGTACTCGTGGAACACCACGTCGGCGTCCAGATCTCCGTCGATCTGCAGCGCCGGCACCGGGTTCTTGCGCAGGGTGGCGGAGGTGCCCTGCTGCGCGCGCAGGGTGGCGCCGTCTGCCTGGGTCACCATGGCGGAGGGGATCTTGATCTTGCGGTTGGTGCCGCCGGGGCCAAAGGCATCGCCTGGCGCGTTGTTGGCGATGAGCACGGCGACCGCGCCGGCGGCCTGCGCGTTGGCAACCTTGATGGTGAAGTCGCAGGTGCCGCGATCGACGATGGCCACCTTGCCGGTCAGCGAGGCGGAGCTGGCCTCGCACGCATCGCTGGTGGTGCCGGTGCCGTCGTTGTACAGCGCGAGCGCGCCGCTGACCCCGGTGGCCGTCAGCGCCGGACCAAACGCAGCGCCGTAGGCGCCGTAGTCGGTGCCAGCCACCGTGACCAGCGCGTCCGGAGCTGCGCCGGACCACAGGTACATCTGCATGCGCGGCGCGCTGCCGTCGGCCGGCGTGGAGAAGTTGGCGTTGTCGGTGCCGCTGCCGTCTTGCGCCTCGGCCTGCACTGGATCTCCGCCCGCGCCGCCCAGGCCAAAGTTGTTGGTCTGGAAGTTGGCGTTGGCCTCATTGAAGCCGTGACGATGCAGCACGTCGTGCGCCACGTTGTTGAGGTAGAACAGGTTCTGCACCGCCACCTCGCGGTTGCTCGTCGTCGACGGCGCGGCGGTCAGGTTGGCGGCGGTCAGGAAGTTGCCGCTGGTCACCGCGGCGCCGCCCGCGTCCGGCGCGTTGTTGGCGTCGGCGTCGAGATAGGCGTGGGCGTTGTTGCCGGTGAGGTTGATCGTGGTCTGCGCGCCTGCGAGCCAGCCGGCCGGGGACTGCGCGTTGCCAGCGCCGGGGCCGGCGGTCACGGTCTGGGGACCCTTGCCCGGATCCTCCGCATAGATGTTGTAGCTGTCCGAGGCGGTGCGGCGCTCGATCGACAGGATCGCGCCATCGCCGCCCACCAGCGTGTGGTCGAGCAGGTTGTCCTTGGCGGTCCAGGTCTCGACGAGGAAGCCCTCGGCCAGGCCCGCACCGGCGGCGTACGCCACGCGCTCCACGGTGGGCGCGCGGTAGAGATCGCCGACCACCGCCAGCTCGGTCCGGTTGCCGGTGCGCGTCGCGTGCGGGCCGATCTCCCCGGCGAGGCCGAGCTTGGTCATCACCGCGGCGAGCGCCTGGCGCTCGTCGATCTTGGCTGACGCAACCGCCCCGGCGGGCGCCAGGTTGTCGATGAGCTGCAGCACTTCCCCGCGCGCCGACACCGCCACCTTGGCATACGCGCCATGCACCCGCAGCCCGCCCGCGACCTGCTCCATGCGCACGTGCGTGACGCCGCCACGGCCTGGCGCCTGGGAGGTTGCTGCCAGCTCGGCGCCAGCCTTCTGGGAACGCACGAAGGCCTGGGCGACCGCCTGCGCGCTCGCTCGCGAGGGCAAGGTGAGCGGCTGATCACTTCGTACGATACGCGCGCCTGCAGAGGTCAGCGTCTCGGCAGGAGCCGGCGCGGGCGCGGATTCGTCAGCACAGGCCGAAGCGAGCACGATGCCAAGCAGCGAATATCGTGTGAAGTTCTTACGCATGTTTGTGGATCCCCATACTTTCGTTTCTTGCCGCGCACCACGCGCGGCAAGGACTCCAGTGGGAAGCGGGCTGCTACCGGTTACACAAATCCGCAGAGAAGTTCACAGTCACTGCAAGCGCCTTACAAGAACAGGTGAACAGCAGCCTGGCACGCACACGCGCGCGCGCCGGTGAGCTGAGCTACGCCAGCGCCGCGACTCCCGCGGTCCCGCGCTGGCTTGACTCCTGGAGCGAGCGCCAGCCGCGCAGCGAGCAGCAACCTCGTCGCAAGCGAGCGGGCACCATTCGTCACGATGGGGCCAGTTCCAGCGCAGGAGGAGATGGCAAATCGCCGCAGCAAATCCCCAAATCGTTTGCGAAATTAATGCTTTGACAGCGACGCTGCGTTGCGTTGAAGTGAAGTCATGGCGCGAACGATTCGACAGGTGGTAGTGCTCGGCGCCAACGGCGCCATGGGCGCAGGCTCCGGTGCGGTGTTCGCCGCGGCCGGCCTGCAGACGGTCTTTCTGGCGCGCAGCCGCGAGAAAGCCGAGGCTGGCGTGGCCAAGGCCGAAGGGGCCGTCAAGTCCACGGCGCTGCGCGCGTTCATCGAAGCCGGCAGCTACGACGACGACTTCGATCGTACGGTGGCCGCGGCAGATCTGATCTTCGAGGCGGTCGGAGAAGAGCTCTCCCTCAAGCGCGAGCTGTTCGCGCGGGTGGACGCGGTGCGCGCGCCGGGCTCGATCGTGGCCACCGTGTCGTCCGGCCTGTCCATCGCCCAGATGTGCGAGGGCCGCTCCGACGATTTTCGCGCGCACTTCCTGGGCATGCACTTCTTCAACCCGCCCACGGTGATAACCGGCATGGAGCTGATCCCGCACGCGGGCACGAGCCCCGAGGTCACCGCCGCGGTGCGCGAGCTGCTCAACGCCCGCTGCGGGCGCATGTTGATCGAGACCACCGACACCCCGGCGTTCGCCGGCAACCGCATCGGCTTTCGCGTGCTGGGCGAGGTGGCGCAGCTCGCCCAGGAGCACGGCCCGGTCAAGCTGGACGCGCTCCTGGGTCCGCACACCGGACGGGCCATGCCGCCGCTGGCCACCATCGACTTCGTCGGCTGGGACGTCCACAAGGCCATCGTCGACAACTTGCACGCGCACACCGACGACGAGGCGCACGCCGCCTTCGCCTTGCCCGCGTACATGCAGCGGCTGATCGACGCGGGGCACCTGGGCGCCAAGACGCCAGCCAAGGGCGGCTTCTTCCGCACCGAGGGCAAGGGCAAGGAGGCGCGCGCGCTGGCGCTGGATCCGCGCGCGTCGCAGCCCGGCACGTACCGGCCGGTGGCGGAGCTCGCGTACGAGCTGCCGGCGTTCGTGCGCGAGATGAAGCAGGCGCTGCGCGTGGGCCGCTACGCGCGCGCCTGGGACGTGTTCTGCGAGGCCCAAGGCGCCGACGCAGAGCTGATGCGCAAGGTCATCCTGGGCTACCTGAGCTACGGCCTTGGGCTGGTGGGCTCGGTGGTGCGCCAGGTGCGCGACGTGGACCGCATCATGGGCTGGGGCTTCAACTGGGCGCCGCCGGGGCTGCTCGCAGATCTGATCGGCCCGGCGCGCGCGGTGAACCTGCTCGAGCGAGCGGGCCTGATGGTGCCCGGCGTCCTGACCGCCGCCGCCGCCAGCGGCGCGCCGCTGTTCACCGAGCCGCACGCCGACCGCGGTCGCTTTCTGTTCGCCTGAAACCGCGGCGGCGCGCGCCGCTCGCCTCGCCGTGCCTTGCCCTCGCGCAACGTCGCACACAAGGAGCTTCGCCATGACGCAACCGGTGTTCATCCTGGGTGGATATCAGACCGACTTTGCCCGCAACTGGACCAAGGAGGGCAAGCACATCTCGGCGATGATCCGCGAGGCCGCGCAGGGCACGCTGGAGGCCACCGGGGTCGCGCCCGCGGAGCTTGGCACCGGCCATGTCGGCAACTTCGCCGCCGAGCTGTACGCCATGCAGGGCCACCTTGGCGCGTTCCTCATCGACGTGGATCCCGCGCTCTCTGGCCTGCCCACCGGGCGGCACGAGGCGGCCTGCGCTTCTGGATCGATCGCGCTCCTGGCGGCCAGCGCGGAGATCGAGGCCGGCCGCTATGACACCGCGCTGGTCCTCGGCGTGGAGCAGATGAAGACGGTGAGCCCGGCGGTCGGCGGCGACTTTTTGGGCACCGCGGCCTGGTACGAGCTGGAGGCCAAGGGCGTGGAGTTTCCGTTCCCCAAGCTGTTTGGCAAGCTGGGCGACGAGTACGACCGCCGCTACGGCCTGCGCGATGAGCACCTGGCGCACATCGCCGCGGTCAACTACGACAACGCCAAGCGCAACCCCAAGGCGCAGACCCGGTCCTGGTACATGACCGAGGCGCACGCTTGCCGCGCCGACAAGTACAACGCCGTCATCGGCGGCCGCATCAAGGTCAGCGATTGCTCGCAGGTCACCGACGGCGCGGTGGGCCTGGTGCTGGCGTCCGCGCGCTTCGCCGAGCCGTGGGCCAAGCGGCGCGGCCTCACGCTGTCGCAGGTGCCGCGCATCCAGGGCTGGGGCCACGCCACCGCGCCGCTGGCCTTCCACGACAAGGTCGCCGAGAGCAAAGACGGTCCGTACGTCTTGCCGCACACCCGGCGCGCCATCACCGACGCCTATCGTCGCGCCGGCATCGCCGATTGCTGGGCGCTCTCCGGCATCGAGACCCACGACTGCTTCACCACGTCCGAGTACATGGCCATCGACCACTTCGGCCTGACCGCGCCCGGCCAGTCGTGGCGCGCCATCGAGGAGCGCGTCATCGACTTCGACGGCAAGCTGCCCATCAACCCGTCCGGCGGGCTCATCGGCGCCGGTCACCCGGTGGGCGCCACCGGCGTCCGGCAGATGCTCGACTGTACGCTCCAGGTCAACGGCCAGGCCGGCGACTATCAGGTCCCCGGCGCGCAGCGCTTCGCCATGCTCAACATCGGCGGCTCGGGCACCACGTCGTGCGTCTTTGTCGTCGGACGCGACTGAAGGAGCGAGCGCGACTAAAGATCGGGCTCGGCGTCCAGCTACGCTCGCCCTGGTTGCCGTGCGCGCCCGAGAAGCGCGCCCGGCCGCTGGGGGGCGTCAGTCTCCGGAGCGGAAGGTGATGCTCACCACCGGCAAGCCGATGGGGAAGACCTCGGTGTCCCAGTCGTCGTCGGTGGAGAAGGGCCGCACAAAGCCCACGTCGCCGCTGATCGAGGGCGAGGCGAAGCGTACGCCGTACCACAAGAGCCCGCCGTTGGCGACGTCGTTGATCTCGCCCGCGATGAGCGCGCTGTCTAGCTCCACCAGCAGCCGCAGCGCCCGGCTCATGCGCACCACCAGCCCGCCCGAGAACGCGATGGGGAACGAAGACTGATCGTTGGCGGCAAGGCCCACCCCGGCGTACCCGCTGGCGTGGGTGGTGCAATCGTAGTTGAGGCACAGCGTGGCCACGCCGCCGACGAGCCCGGCGGTGAAGTCTGCGTCACCGCCGAGGATCGAGGTGGTGCCGTGTAGCGCCACCTTCAGGTTCGAGCTCCGCACCACCTGGTACTTGGCCGAGAGCAAGCCATAGAAGCCCTGGCCTGAGACCAGCGGCACCAGCGAGGTGATGGACAAGAGCAGCCGATCTGTCGGGGAGAACGAGGCGCCAACGAAGAACAGCTCGTAGCTGTGTAGGCCAAACGTGCCACCGGGTGGGGTGAGCGCGGTGGGCATGAACATGTTGGTGGTGGCGTTGGCGTCCTGCAGGACGCCGGCATCGAGCCCCGGATCCTCGGGCTCCTGGGCCGGCATCGGCGGCGGGACGTACGGGGCGGGCGCCGGTGGCGCGGGCTGCGCCGCTGGATCCGCGGGCGCGGGCTGCGCCGCCGGATCTGCGGGCGCCGGCTGCGCCGCTGGATCCGGTGGCGCGGGCTGCGCCGCTGGCGCCGGGGCCGGCTGGGCCGCTGGCGCCGCTGGCGCCGCTGGCGCCGGTTGGGCCCACGCATTGACGCTGACAAACACCAACCCCAGAGATAGTAGGCTCCTCATGCGTCCACAGTCGCACCGCGACTCGCGCTCGCCAAGGGTTGCGACGACCCACCACAGCGCAAATCTCGAGCGCAAATCTTGCACCCCCCATGTCGATTTCCCCAGACGCGCCGCGTCGCACGCCGCCGCTCATCGTCCGGTGCGCGGACGAGGACCGGCCCTCGCGCAGGTCGGCTCACTCGCCGAGCGGCTTCTGCTTCGCTGGCGCGCCGAACGTGGTGGTCAGGTTCACCAGCGAGACGTGTGTGGCCAAGCTCCAAGGGATCACCCTCGGGCTGGCCTGATGCGGCCGGGGACCTCGGTGGGCAAGAGCAGGCCGTGGCGGCGCCAGCCGGTGGCCAAGAGCCAGGTGCGCGGGGCGGCGGTGGGGCGCGGCTGGCGCTGCAGGGAGGTGAGCCAGTATTGCCCGCACATCAGCCCGCGCGAGCGCGGGCTGATGTGAAAGCCCTCGAACCAGGGCGCGCTGGAGTACGGATCGATCCAGTCGCGGGCGAGCTGGCGGCCGTGCTCGGCGGCGTGGTGGCGGGCGTTGAGCAGGACGTAGCGAAGGGCATTGCGCACCTCGCGCGGTGTGCGCAATGCGCGTGCGTGATAGCGAGCGGCGAACAGCGAGCCGGTGCGGCCAAGGAGGCGGTTCGTCCGGCGCGCGAGCCGGACGGCGAGGCCCTGCATGCCGCGGGCGAGGGCGCCGGGCCCCTCCGCCTCGACGAGGAGGTGCAGGTGATTGCGCAGCACGTTGAACTCGACGACGCGGAACGTGGCCTTGTGGCCACCCGCGGTGAGCGCGGCGCGGACGGCGGCGCACACCTTGCCGCGGCGAAGGCTCTGTACGCCCGGACGGATCCGCAGCGTGACGTGCAGCGGGTGGCGCGCGGCGAAGCGCTCGCGGGCGTCATCGGGCTCACCGTCTTGCGACCGCGCGGCCTGCCAGCCCCGAGCGCCAGCCGCCGCGGCCGGAGGGTGCTCGCGCGTCGTCGAGCGTGAGCTGCCGCGATTCACGGCTGCGCTGGTGCTGCGAAGGGGCCATTGATTGCCGGCAGAGATTAGCAATCATGAGGCGCATTAGCAATGCATGATGCGATGTGAATATCATTCACATATGCATTCATGGCGACGAGTGGCAGCGAGGGAGTGTGGGCGGGGCTGTGGACGGTGGCGGGCTATGGACAACCGCCCGTCGAGCGAGGGCAGCCGCGATGCGCGCCAGCCGCGCGGTTGACCACAGCCCTTGGCAAGGCGCAGGACGGCCAGAGCGAGACAGGCATTCCAGGCAGGTCGGCGCGCCTTCCCACACCGCCGCACAGCCCCTACGACGGACCCAGAGACCCAGAGACCTGAACCCAGATCTTTTTTGGTTTTGGTACCAGAACCAGAACCAGAGAGAGAGAGTCATGGGCGGGGCTGTGGACGGTGGCGGGCTATGGACAACCGCGCCCGTCGAGCGAAGGCAGCCGCGATGCGCGCCACGCGGCGCGGTTGACCACAGCCCTTGGCAAGGCGCAGGACGGCCAGGGCGAGACATGCATGCCTGCAGGTCGGCGCGCCTTCCCACACCTGCCATACAGCCC
>JADJJK010000011.1 GCA_016706545.1 Myxococcales bacterium | reverse complement strand
CGAGCCGGATGGGGTTGTAGGCAAGTAGCAAGCCCCACAACTCCTGGGCCACTTCATCGGGGGTCTTGCTCCGATCGCCTCCGAGGCGCTGGAGCATGTCAGTCTTGATCCGCCGAAGCCAACTCGACCTCCCCATCGCTCGTGATAGAGCGCGCGGAGCCTCATTCCGCTGGTACTGCTTCACGTCGACGAGAGAGAGGTCTGCGGATGCGCGGTTGATAGCCCTTGCGCTGCGTGCGGATGGCGCGCACGTCGAAATGCGTTGGAAGAGCTGGGTGCTTCCGACGCGCCTCCGAGCTGGTCCCATTTCGACCAGTTGGTCGCCCTTGCCGAGGTCCTCGATCACCCGCCACGTCATCGTCGATTTTGCGGGCGTGAGCCAGTGTCGATTTGCCGCGGACAGCTCATGGAACACGGCCGCGTCGAGGTACGCGCGATCCATCAACACCAGGGAGTTGGCAGGGATCGAGGCATACAACGCCTTGGCGTACTGGCGCTCGTCGGTCGCATAGGGGCCAAAGCAGGTCGCCGGAGACCGCGTGAACCAACGCCATCACCGTCAGGAGCCTCACCAGTGGGTACCGCTGGCGCCTCGGTTCTTTTCCTCCTCGATCGACGCCGCCTCCTGCCCCCCGAAGTGGGCCCGTTCTACGCCTCGCTGTCTGGCACGCGAACAGTGGTGCCATCGAGCCCGTACAGCGCCAGCCCGCGCCACCGACTGCGATCGGCGCTCGCATCTGCCCGCAAAGGTCGCCGTGCGCTCTGCAGCCACTCCACTGGATCCTGGGCCCAGCCGTGTGCGCGCCTGGCTGACCGAGCCTCGAGGCGACGGTCCGGCTACGTCTCCGCTGGGCATGGCCAGATCGAGCTGCCGCACCACCTCGGCAATCGGCCGATCGCGCAGCAACGCCATCCCGATGACAAGCCACACGACTCGCTCCGCTGGCAGGCGACGCTTGCGCAACGTCGCGGTTCCGGTCGTCGCCAGCGCCTCCTCAATCCATGATGGATCGAGATGCCGCTGAAACGTCGGATAGCCCCTGGGGTCATCGAGGCTGTGCGGGCCAACGCTTCGGCGAAACACACACGTCAAGATCGCTCATGATCCGTCGAGCATGATCCTCCGGACCGACCGAAACCAGACCTCCGGACAGATGCCTGAATTCCGGAGCAACCTCAAATGCTTGGCGCTAACCGATCGGCATTGGAGCTAGCGTCACGGTTGGGCAAGCCCTCCGGACGGGCGCACTGGGCGCACTGGGCGCCCGAGGACGAAGCGCTAGCGCGCAACCCAGGGATCCGCGAAGCGCGGGTTGGCGCCGAACCCGGGGTCATCGAGGCTGCGCAGCCACGCCAGGAGATCTGCGCGGTCTTGTGCCGACAGGTTGAAGCCCCGCACCAGCGAGCTCTTGTGAGGATTGAGCGCGCCGTCGCCAGCGAGCGGCCCCTCGGTGATGCGGCGACCGCCGCGGGCGTACATGTCCACGAGCTCCTCGAGCGTGGCGACGCTGCCGTCGTGCATGTACGGCGCGGTGAAGCTCAGGTTGCGCAGCGGCGGCACCCGGAACTTGCCATGGTCCTCCGGCTTGCCGGTGAACTCGTACAGGCCGGGGTTGTTGGCAGGGTAGGTGCCCGCGTTGCCCACGTTGTAGAGGCCGTTGTTCTCGAACACCCGCTCGATGGAGGCGCTGTCGCGCGCGCGAAAGGCGTTGGTCAGGTTGACCCCGCTGTGGCAGTGGTAGCACTCGGCGCGCTCGGAGAAGAACAGCTCCATGCCGCGCTTGGCGGAGTCGCTGAGCGCCGCGGAGTCCTTGCCGTAGGCATAGCGATCGTACGGCGAGTCGCCGCTGATCATGGAGCGCGTGAACGACGCCACCGCGTAGATGATCGCGGCGCGGCTGATCGGCTCGACCTGGCCTGGGAACGCCTCGGAGAACAGCGCGGGGTACACCGGATCCGCGGCCAGCCGGGCCAGGATCCCGGCGAGGTCTTCGCCGGTGCCGAGCTCGATGGGGTTGTCGCCAAAGAGCGGCACCACCACCTGCTGCTCGAGGGTCTCGAGCACGGGGTTGCCCCAGGTGTAGGTGGAGAGGTAGGCCACGTTCTGCAGGCCCGGTGAGTTGCGCAGCAGCAACGTGCCGGTGGCGCCCTCGGGGACGCGCTTGCCATCGGCGAACGCCTGCTCCGGAAGGTGGCAGCTCGCGCACGACATGGTGTTGTTGATCGAGAGCCGCCGATCGTAGAACAGATGTCGCCCCAGCTCGACCTTGGCGACCGACATGGGGTTGTCGCGCGGCACCGCCGGCACCGGGAAGCCCCTGGGCAGCTCCCAGGCAAAGTCGCCGGTGTCGTCGAGCCCATCGTCCCCGCACGCGCCGCCTGCGCCGCCCGCGACCAGCGCGAGCAGCGCGGCCACCGTGTGCGCGCCGCGCGCGCGTCGATCGGCGCGCGCGCTCACATCATCCTCTTCAAGGTCACCCCGAAGCCTGGCCGGTGACATTGGTTGCAGGCTCCCGACTCGGTTGGAAACGGCATCTGGTTACGCAGGGTACCATCCTGGGATCGGACGACCACGAACCGGGCCTGATCGGGAAACGGCTGCGGATCCGTGGAGAAGATGTTGCCGAGCGCATCGCCCGGCAGGCTCACCAGCACCGGCGCGCCGGTGCCAGGCGGCGCGCCGTAGAGCTCGAGCACCGGGTTGGCGTGCGGCTTCCCGTCGGGGCCGAGCACCGTGACGCCCACCGTGAAGCGGCCAAGCCCCGGGCCGCGCGCCTGATGACAGTGCATGCAGTTTTGCCCAGCGTTGTGGCTGCGCATCTGGCCATGAGCAGAGCGGTTGTCCACGTCGAGCGCGGGGCTGCGCACGAACGCTGGATCACCCGGCGCGGGTGCGGCGTCTTCTTCGTCGCCGAGGCATCCGGCGGTGGCAGCGAGCAGCGTGGTCGCGACAGCGAAGACGGCAGCGCGCATCAGTTCGCACCGGAGCTAAACACGCTCTGCAGCTCTCCGCCGGTGCCCTCGGCGGAGAGTCCGAGCCGCGCGAACACCGGCGGGCACTCGGGATCGGTGGGGCCGGCCATGCAGCCCTGGACGAAGTCCGTCCGCATGTCGATCTGGCGGTCGAGGTCGACGTCGGCCCACAGCTTGGCGAGGTCGAAGATGACGGCAGACCGGTCTGGATCGAAGCTGCCGACGGTGATGCGCGGCGCGTTGCCCTTGCTGCAGGTGTAGCCGGTGGTCGAGTCACCCTGGCACGCGGCCGAGCCCAGGTGGAGGAAGTACGCCGGGTTGCCGCGGGTCTTGGCGTCGAGCCGGAGGAACTTGTAGCCACCCTTCCAGCTCCACCACATGCCCGGGGCGTTGAGCGGAGCGGGGGCGGTGGCCGCGTCGAGGTGGTTGACCTCCTCGGGCAAGCCGATGGTGAAGCGGACGCTGGTGAACTCGCTGCCCGCCACCGTGCCGCGAACGGTCAGGTTGGTCTCCGCGGTGCCCTGCGAGCAGTCTCCGGTGGCGTTCTCGAAGTCGAGGAGCGCCATGGTGTCTCGCTGCCAGACGCCATCTTGCTCCAGCGTCACGGGGTGCTCCTTGCCGTCGCGCCCGACCAGGGCGACGTCAGAGACGTACATCTTGAGATCGCGCAGGCCAAAGGTGCTCTGCGTGGTGCCGATCCCTTGGTAGGTGGTGCCGCACGCGGCGGCCTGGTTGCCGACCACCGCGCGGAACGCGAGCGCGACGTCGCGATCGTCGTTGTCGCCACAGGCGGCGGTCAGAGCGGCGCAAGCGAAGAGAGAGACAAAGCCAGAGCGAAGCTGCATGAGATCTAAAACCTTTGAAGGGGCCAAACGATGAGGATCCAGACGTGGATCCGATGGTGAGAAGACCGCGAGAGAACGACGAGGGACGACGAGAGAACGACGGAAAATCGAGGCGACGAGGTTCGCGCGAGGACGCCGCGTCAGCTCCCACGCCCACTTGCCGCGCGCCGTGCCCAGGCCGGCGTGGAAACACGCAGGACCGAGGTGTGCGACGCGGCCACGTAGCGCGCAGGTGCCGCTGGCGAGCGGGCGCTGCTGACGAGCCTTCCGTCGATCACGACCGTCGATCACGACCGTCGATCACGACCGTCGATCACGACCGTCGTTCGAGACCACCGATGACACGATCGACGGACACTCCGTCGCCGCCTGCAGACGCCAGAGCGCCTGCCGATGGATCTCGGCTCGCCGGAAGCTCGCCGGAAGTTAGCCGGAAGCTCGCTGCGCCTCGCGCGGCCCTGCCGCTAGAACGGCGGAGTTTCAGGCTCGAGGATGAGCTGGGCGACGCACACCGGCAGCGCGGCGCAGACCTCGATGGTCACCAGCCCACGCACCGGCAAGGCTCCGCGGAGCGGCAAGAGCAGTGACGGCAACGCCGGCGAGGCGACCTGCCCGCTGTTGCCGCACTTGCGCAGGTCTTCCTGGTCTCCCGATCCATCGTGCCCAGGGCAGTGGCACTCCGCCGGGCTCGGGCAGCAGCAGCGACTGTCCTCTTGCCAGCCCGCGCTCGCCAGCGCGGTCAGGGGCTGCGCGATGACAAGCACCATCGCTGCCAGGAGGGCGAGCGTCGCACAGGCCGAACGCACCCCACGCGCGAGGCGCGAGGCGCTGGCAGTGCGTCGTGGTGCCGGCCGCATCCTGCCAATATTTGCACGATGAGCAGGTGCGTCAAGGATCTCGCCTGAGCCACTTTTTCGCACCCCCTGCGGCGAAGCGACCCAGGTCCAGGACTTGCGTTGTCAGCTAGCCTGCGAGTGATCTGGGCGGCGCGCTCGCTTACAGATACGCGGGGTCGCGGTACTCGCCTAGCTCGGCACGGAACAGGTCGCAGATCTCGCCGAGCGTGACGTTGACGCGGACGGCGGCGAGGATGGGCGGCATGACGTTGGCCTGCGGGTCCTTGAGCGCCGCGCGGACGGTGGCCAGGGCGGAGGTGACCGCAGCGTCATCGCGGCGCGCGCGCGTCTCCTTGATGCGGGCGACCTGGCCGTGCTCCACCTCGTGCTCGATCTTGAGGGTGGGGATGTTGTCGCCTTCGTCCGGCGTGACGTACTTGTTGACGCCGACGACGGAGCGGCGCTTGGTGTCGATCTCGCGCTGGAACTCGAAGGCGGAGCGCGAGATCTCGCGCTGCGGATAGCCCTCCTCGACGGCGCGGACGATCCCGCCCATGGCGTCGATCTTGTGGATGTACTCCCAGGCGGCGGCCTCCACCTGATCGGTGAGGGTCTCGATGAAGTAGCTACCGGCCAGCGGATCGGCGACCGCGGCCACGCCGGACTCCTCGTAGATCACCTGCTGCGTGCGCAGCGCGAGCTCCGCCGCGGACTCGGTGGGCAGCGCGTAGGTCTCGTCGAAGCTGTTGGTGTGCAGGGACTGGGTGCCGCCGAGCACCGCGGCCAAAGCCTGCATGGTGGTGCGCACGACGTTGTTGAGCGGTTGCTGCGCCATCAAGGACACCCCGGCGGTCTGGGCGTGCGTGCGCAGGAGCCAGGACTTGGGGTTCTTGGCGCCGAAGCGCTCGCGCAGCATCTTGGCCCACATGCGGCGGGCGGCGCGGAACTTGGCGATCTCCTCGAAGAAGTCGTTGTGGACGTCGAAGAAGAACGACAGGCGCGGCGCGAAGGCGTCCACGTCGAGGCCAGCGTCGACGCCGAGCTGCACGTAGCCGATGCCGTCAGCGAGGGTGAACGCCAGCTCCTGCACCGCGGTGGCCCCGGCCTCGCGGATGTGATAGCCGCTGATCGAGATGGTGTTCCACTGCGGCATGGTCTCCGTACACCAGGCCAGCATGTCGCGGATGATCCGCATGTGGGCGCGGATCGGAGAGATCCACTCCTTCTGCGCGATGTACTCCTTGAGCATGTCGTTCTGCAGGGTGCCGCCCAGGCGATCTGGCGAGACGCCTTGCTTCTCCGCCACCGCCACGTACAGCGCCAGCAGCACGGCGGCCGGCGCGTTGATGGTCATCGACGTCGAGACCTTGTCGAGCGGGATGTCGCCGAAAAGGCGCATCATGTCGTCGAGACACGCCACGCTGACGCCCTCGCGACCGACCTCGCCGAGCGAGCGCGGGTGGTCGGGGTCGTAGCCCATGAGCGTGGGCATGTCGAACGCGGTGGACAGCCCCGTCTGCCCGTTCTCCAGCAGGAACTTGAAGCGGCGGTTGGTGTCCTCCGGCGTGCCGAAGCCGGCGAACATGCGCATGGTCCACGGCTTGCCACGGTACATGGTGGCGTGCGGGCCGCGGGTGAACGGATAGCTGCCGGCGTCGCCGAGCTGCTCCTCGTACTTCCAGCCGCGGTCGGTGAGGTCCGCAGGTCCATAGCTGACCTTGAGCGGAATCCCGGACATGGTGCGGCTGTCGACGTCGGTGGGCTCGGGCTTCTTGACCGGCATGACCAACCTCTACCACGGTTTCGCGGCCGCCGAGGCGACGACCGCGGGCAGGCGAGGGGCGTCCGCGGCAGGCGCCTGCGCCCGTCTGCGCCCGTCTGCGCCCGTCTGCGCCCGTCCGCCCGTCGCGCCCGTCCGCGCCGCCGAGCTCTCCGGACGATGCATCTTTGGGGAGCGGCCGAACTGCGCGACTTGGGCGCTTGCAACCGGCGGTCACTGAGGGAAAGGTGCGCCCATGCCAGCCCACGTGCGCGACGTCCTGTCCTACCTGGACACCACGCTGGAGATCGACCGCTTTCGTGACTATGCGCCCAACGGGCTGCAGATCGCGGGGGTGCCCGAGATCGAGACCGTGGTGACCGGCGTGTCCGCTTCGGCGGCGTTGCTGGAGCGCGCGATCGAGCTGGACGCTGACCTGGTGATCGTCCATCACGGCCTCATCTGGGGCGGCGGCATCGGCCGCATCGAGGGGCCCCTGGCGCGCCGGCTCAAGCTGCTCCTTTCTCACGACATGGGGCTGGCGGCGTATCACCTGCCGCTCGACAAGCACGCGCGGCTCGGCAACAACGTGGGCCTGGCCGAAGCCATCGGGCTCGTCGGCGAGCACACCTGGTTTGGCGACGTTCGCGGCGTCGCGCTCGGCCTCGCCGGCGCCTTCGCCGCGCCGCTGTCGCGCGAGCAGGCGGTGAACCAGATCGGCGCCGGGGTGTGCGGTGGCGAGCTGCCGCGCTTCGTGTTCCCGCACGGCCCCGAGGTGGTGCGCCGGGTTGGCCTCTGCACCGGCGCGGCGTCCGATCTCCTCGAGGACGCCGCCCGCGCTGGCTGCGATCTGTTCGTGACCGGCGAGCTCGCGGAGCGCGCCGGCGAGCTGGCGCGCGAGCTGCAGATCACCTTGGTCGCGGCGGGGCACTACGCCACCGAGGTTTTCGGGCCGATGCGGCTGGCCGCCGAGCTGCGCAAAGAGTTTCCCCAGCTCGCGGTGTCGTTTGTGCCCATGCCTTGTCCCTTGTGACTGGTGTGACTGGTGTGACTGGCCAGGCCGCTGCGCTGGCCAGGCCGCTGCGCTGCCCGGGGCGATCTTCACGGTGTCCACGGCCTTGGGGGCTGACGAAATGGTGACGCTTCCCTACCCGCGGTCGGAAGCGTCCGCGCGCGTCCTTGTGTAGAGTAGCGGCCGTCATGGACACCCCTGCGGTTCGGCTGCCTCTCGGCGTACGCGACTTTCTGCCCCGCGCGGCGGCGCGGCGGCGCGAGCTCGCGGAGCGGCTGCTCGCGGTGTTCGAGTCCTGGGGCTACGCCCGCATCATCACGCCGGCCTACGAGTGCGCAGACGTCCTGGAGCGCGGGCTGGGCGCCGACGCGCGCGCCGCGGCGATCCGCTTCGTCGAGCCAGCGAGCGGCGAGGTGGTGGCGCTGCGGCCGGATATCACGCCGCAGGTGGCGCGGGTGGTCGCGTCGCGGCTGGCCGACGCGCCCGGGCCGCTGCGCCTGTGCTACGAGGGCGCGGTCACGCGGCTGACCTCCGGCGCGGGGCAGCGCGAGATCTTGCAAGCCGGCATCGAGCTCGTCGATCTGGACGCATCGCTTGGCGACGCGGAGCTCGTGGCGGTGGCCACCGCGGCGATGGACGCGATGGGGCTCGCCGAGCGGCATCTGGATCTCGGGCACGTGGCGCTGGTGCGCTGCGTGCTCGCCGGCGCGCCGGACGACGAAGCGCGGGCGCGGCTGCGCACCGCGCTGGCGCGCAAAGACCGGCGCGCAGTGGCGCGGCACGCCGCGGCGTTGCCGCCCGAGCTGCGACCGCTGGCCGAGGAGCTGGTGGAGCTGTGGGGGCCAGCGCAGGAGGTGCTGACCCGCGCCGCGGCGCTGCCGTGGCCGCCGGAGGCTGCGCTGGCGCTGGCGCACCTGCGCCACGTCATCGAGAGCTACCGCGTGATCGCCGGCGCGCAGGCGCTCCGCGACGATGAGCTGGGGATCGATCTCGGCGACGTGCGCGGCTTCGAGTACTACACCGGCCTGCGCATCGCTGGCTACGTCGGCGGCGCGCCGGAGGCGGTGCTCAGCGGCGGGCGCTACGACACGCTGCTGGCTCGCTACGGGCGCGACGCGCCGGCCACCGGGTTCTCGGTGGACATCGAGGCGGTGGCGCTGGCGCAGCGCGCGCTCGGGATGGCGCCGAGCCGCCGCGGGGTGTGGCTGGCGCTGTGCGGAGCGTCCTCGGACGCGCGGGACGCGCGCGGGCTGGCCGAGGCCGCGCAGCTCGCGCGCACGCTGCGCGCGGCGGGCGCCAAGGTCGCGCTGACGCCGCCGCAGGCGAGCTGGCCGCTGTTCCTTCGCGGCGCCAATCTGGATGTGGCGCTGGTGCTCGACGGCGAGTCGGCGGCCACGCTGCAGTGGCCGGCCGCCCGGGAGACCGAGGCGCTCGATCCGCTGGGGGAAGGGCTCGCCAGCGCGCTGGCGGCGCTGCGCCTCGGCCACGCTCAACCTCTGCTCGAGCTGATCTCAGCTCGCGTGTCTTGATCGCAAGGAGTTCGCATGTCTGTCGTCATAGTTGTCGGTGCCCAGTGGGGCGACGAGGGCAAGGGCAAGGTGGTGGATCTGCTCACCGAGCAAGCGGAGGTGGTCGTGCGCTATGGCGGCGGCGCCAACGCCGGTCACACCCTGGTGATCGATGGCCAGAAGCTGGTCACTCACCTGGTGCCCTCGGGCGTGCTGCACCCTGGCAAGCGCTGCGTGCTGGGCGATGGCATGGTGATCGATCCGCACACGCTGCTCGAGGAGATCTCGGCGTGTCAGGCGCGCGGCCTGCTGGCGCGTGGCGAGCTGCTGATCGGCGCCGGGGCCCACGTGATCTTGCCGTACCACAAGCTGATCGATGGCCTGCGCGAGGACCGTCACGCCGCCACGGCCCGCGCCATCGGCACGACCCGGCGCGGGATTGGCCCAGCGTACGAGGCCAAGGCGGCGCGCCGTGGCGTGCGGGTGCGGGATCTGCTGGTGCCGGCGCGGCTGCGCGAGCTGGTGGCCGCCAACATGGAGGAGCTCTTGCCGCTCATCCAGCACCTGGGTGGCGCGGCGCCAGGGGCCGCCGAGATCGAGCGCTGGACGAGCGACGCGCTCGCCGCGGGCGCTCGCCTGGCGCCCAGCATCGGGGACGCGGGGCGTCACGTATACCAGGCGATCAAGGAGCAGCGGCACGTGCTGTTCGAGGGCGCGCAGGGCTGCCTGCTCGATCTCGATCACGGCACCTATCCGTTCGTCACCTCGTCGTCCACCATCGCCGCCGGGGCCTGCCAGAGCGCGGGCATCGGCCCGACCGAGGTCGACTCGGTCATCGGCATCACCAAGGCCTACGCGACGAGGGTGGGCGGCGGGCCGTTCCCCACCGAGCTGCACGGCGCGGCGGGCGAGAGCCTGCGCCAGGCCGGCGGCGAGTTTGGCGCCACCACCGGGCGGCCCCGGCGCTGCGGCTGGCTGGATCTGCCGGCGCTGCGCATGGGCGTGCGCCTGTCGGGGATGAGCGGCCTGGCGCTCACCAAGCTGGACGTGCTGTCGTCGATGCCAGAGGTGCTCGTGTGCGTGGGCTATCGCGTCGAGGGCACCGAGTACGACGAGCCTCCAGGAGATCCGGACCTCGTCTCCCGCCTGGAGCCGATCTACGCGCGGTACCCAGGCTGGGGCGAGTTGCCGCGCGATGTTCGAGAGCTCGCGGACCTGCCTGCCGCGGCGCGCGACTACGTGGCCGCGATCGAGCGGCTCGCTGGCGTGGCGCTCACGCTGGTCTCGGTGGGGCCAGACCGCAACCAGACGATCCGGATCTCGGACCCGTTCTCCTGACCGCGGCGCGGCGGCCCTCGGGCGCGCCGCGAGACCTACCTCGTATCACGTAGAGATTTCACGCTGCGCCTCCGGCAACCAGGGCTCAGCTCTCCACAAGCCCAGGATCTTCCTTGGATGGCTGGCCGAAAACTCGCTTGTTCCTGTGGAGTTAGCTACCCTGGGTTTGCTACCGTCGCTTTTCGCTAAGGTTTGCTGCCAGGTTGGGGTCCTAGCTTGTGAAAGGACGCACCCGGCAGTCGACTTCCTTCGACCCGGAAACGCTAGGGAAACGCCATGAAGATCGTCTGCGACGCTTGCTCAGCCAAGTACTCGATCTCCGACGACAAGGTGCAGGGCAAGGTCTTCAAGATCCGCTGCAAGAAGTGCAGCAACATCATTGTTGTCCGAGGAAACGCTGGAGGGGCGGCGCCGGCAGAGTCCACGCAGCTCGACAAGAGCACCCGCGTGTTTGACTACGGCTATGACGACCAGGCCGGCGGTGAGGCCGTGTGGCACGTGGTCATCGAGCAGGATCAGGTGGGTCCGATGACGGCGGCTGACGTGCAGAGCCGCTTCCGCGCCGGCGAGATCGACGCCGAGACCTATATCTGGCGCGAGGGCTTTGCCGACTGGCTGCCGGTGAGCCAGGTCGAGCAGTTCTCGGCGATGTTCGCCGATCAGGGCGCGGCCACCGACGACAGCGCGGGGTTCGTGGCTGCCGCCGCAAGCTTGCCCGACAGCAAGGGCCAGTCCTCAGGGGCTGCGGCGGTCAGCGATCTGTTCGGCGGCGGCCCGGCGGCTGGCGCCGCCGCGGATGATGACGGCGATGTCTTTGCCGCGCGCCGGCCGGCGGCGGCTGACAATCCGTCGAAGCTGCGCGGCGAGCGCGGCGAGAACTCCGTCCTGTTCTCGCTCAGCAACCTGGCGCAGCTCGCCAGCGACGCGCCCCGGCCGCAGCAGTCTTCTTCCTCCTCTGCCGCTTCGTCCTCCGGCGCTGCGCAGCACGGCGGTGGCGAGGGCTCCGGGCTCATCGACATCCGGTCGATGGCCAGCGCTTATCTGGGAGACAAGGGCAGCCCCAAGACCGCCTCTCCGAGCCTCGGCTCGCCGGCGGATCTGCCGGTGTTCACCAGCACCGGCTTTGGTGAGCCGGCGGTGATGGTGCCCATCGTGCGCAGCACGGCCGCCAACAACAACCGGCTGCTCTACGGGCTCGTTGGGGTGGTTGGCTTGCTGGCGGTGGTGGCGGTGGTGATGGTCGTGGTGGTGCTCCGCGGCGGTGATTCCAAGCCCGCGCAGGTGGCCGTGAACACCGCCGGCGCGGTCGCTGGTGGCCCAGGGGAGCCGAGCGCCACGCCGGGCGCTGGCACGCCGGCGAGCGGCACCGCCGCGACGGACGGAAAGACCTCGGCAGACCCAGCTCCTGCCGGCGCAAGCGATCCGGGGGTACCGGCGGCGGGCAGCGCCGCGCAGCCCGAGTCGGCGCCGCCGGTGGCAGCCAAGGATCCAGCGGCTGCGACCAAGCGCCCCGAGCGGACCACCGAGCGCTCCACCGACCGCACCGACCCCAAGAAGTCGACGCCGACCAAGAGCTCCACGCCCACCAGGGCCGTGGTGGAGGATCCTCCTTCCAAGCCTTCCAAGCCCGCCAAGGGCGACGGCGGCGGCGATTGCGACGCCGTGGCCTGCCTGGTCGATCCCAGCCAGCCCTGCTGCAAGAAGAGCGGCGGCGCCAAGCCCAGCAGCGGCTCTTCGGGCGCCAAGCCGGACAGCAGCCTGCCGGAGCAGCTCGATTCGAGCATGATCAAGGCCGGCATCGACAAGGTCAAAGGCCGCGCTCAGGCCTGCGGCAACAAGTCGTCTGCCAAGGGCGCGGTGAAGGTCCGCATCAAGGCCACCCCGGAGGGCAAGGTCGGCTCGGTGGACGTGCTGTCGTCGCCGGATGACGCGCTCGGGTCGTGCGTCGCCTCGGCGCTGCGCGGCGCCAGCTTCCCCAAGACCCAGCGCGGGATGGGGTTTGCGTACACCCTCACGTTCTGAGCCCACCCACCCGTCGTCGGGCGCGCGCCACGGCGGCGGTCGGTGGTGGCGTCGGTGGTGGCGGTGGGCGCTCGCGTGCGCGGCGCTGGGGCCCTGGCTCCTGGTCGCTGTGCCGGCCCCGGCCCACGTGGCGCCGGCGCTCGATGACAACCACCGGCACCTCAAGCTGTCGGTGTTCGCCGATGGTCTACGCCTGGTCTACACCGTGTTCTTCGGGCAGGTGCCCGGCGCCGCCCAGCGCCGCGCCATCGACGCGAACCGCGATGGCGTGCTCTCGGACGACGAGACGGACTCCTTCGCGCGGCGCCTGGCCGATGAGGTGACGGCGCAGGTCCAGGTGAGCGCCGACGGCGTGGCGCTGCCGGTGGAGTTCGCGCAGCGCTCGGTGGGTGGCGCAGCGGCGGGCACCGCGGGCGCGTTCTCGGTGGACCTGGTGGCGAGCTTCTGTCTGCCCCCTGCCGGCGCGCGGCGCGTGGTCTTGCGCGACCGGTTCGCGGTGCCGCGCCCCGGCGAGACCGAGCTGCACCTGGAGCCGGGCCCGGGGATCACCGTGACGTCTGCATCGATCGGCGGCGTGCGGGCCAAGGGCAACGCCTTTCGCTTCGCCGGGCCGGTGCCAGCGCTCGGCGAGCCCGGGCTGGCGCTGGAGGTGGCGATCGACGCCGGCGCGGCGGGCGGGGTGTCGTGCCCGCCGCCGTCATCGGGGCGCGGCGCCGGGGCGGGACCGGCGTCGATCGGCGGGGCCGGGGGCATCGGCGGCCTGGGCGTCCTGGCGCTGGCGCTCGCCGGCGGCGCGGCGCTCATCGTGGCCAGGTTGCGTCGGCGCGCTCGCGGTTGACCCGGCAAAGCGCGCGTGGAATTCTGCGCGCCGCCCGCATGCAGCCTCGCGCCATCTCAGATCCGCTGATCGATCCGCTGATCCTGGCCTCGGCGTCCCCGCGGCGGCGCGAGCTCCTCCTGCGGCTCGGCGTGCCCATCGAGGTGCGCCCCGCGGAGGTGGACGAGAGCTGCCACGCGGGCGAGGCGCCTGCGGCCTATGTGCGGCGGGTCGCCGCCGCCAAGCTGGCCGCGATCATCGCGCCGGACCGCTGGGTGCTCGCGGCGGACACCACCGTCACCATCGACGGCCAGATCCTGGGCAAGGCCGCGGACGCCGCCGAGGCGCGCAGCATGTTGCGCCTCCTGCGTGGTCGCGCGCACCAGGTGCTGACCGCGTTCGCGCTGCGCGGGCCGGCGGCGAGCGCCGCGGCCTTCGCCGACGTGGTGGTCACCGAGGTCGACGTGGTGGCGTTCTCCGAGGACCTGATGGAGCAGTACGTGGCGTGCGGCGAGTGGCGCGGCAAGGCCGGCGCGTACGCGATCCAGGGCATCGGCGCGGCGCTGGTCGCCGGGGTGCGCGGCTCGGTGACCAACGTCATCGGGCTGCCGCTGGCCGAGGTGGTGGCGCAGCTCGCGCGCCTCGGCGGCCCAGGGCCGTGCTTCACGCAGGGGCAAGCCGAGTGAGCGCCGCGCCTGGCGCGACCATCGCCGAGCGCTGGCACCAGGTCAGCGCCCGGGTGCGCGCCGCCGCCGCGCAGGCGGGCCGTGAGCCGGCCGCGGTCACGCTGGTGGCGGTGTCCAAGACCCACCCCATGTCGGCCATCGTGGCGGCGGTGGCCGCGGGCGCCCGCGACTTCGGCGAGAACTACGTGCAGGAGCTGGTGGACAAGCAGCAAGAGCCAGCGCCAGCGGCGGACGTGCGCTGGCACTACATCGGCCGGCTGCAGCGCAACAAGGCCAGGTTCGTCGCAGGCAAGGTGGCGCTCATTCATGCGGTGGACTCGCTGGAGCTGGCGGTGGAGCTGAGCCGGCGGGCCGCCGCGGTGCAGCCCGTGCTGGTGGCGGTGAACCTCGCCGGCGAGGCCACCAAGGCTGGCGTCTCCCCGCTGGACGCCGCCAGGGTGTGCGCGGAGATCGCGCGCTTGCCCAACCTTCGCCTCGACGGCCTGATGACGATGCCGCCACCGGTCGAGGATCCGGAGCAGGTGCGGCCGGTCTTTCGCGCGCTGGCCGAGCTGCGCCGCCGGCTGCAAGACGAGCTGGCGCAGCCGCTGCCGTCGCTGTCGATGGGCATGAGCGGTGATTTCGAGGTGGCGATCTCCGAGGGCGCCACCCACGTGCGCGTGGGCACCGCGATCTTCGGCGAGCGCCCGCGCCCGGGCTGACCCGCCTGACCGGGCTGACCTTGTCGGAGGGATGGGGTAACGTGCCCCGGCGTGCGCATCCTCGGCCTGGATCCCGGCACTCGCATCTGTGGCTACGGCGTCATCGATTGCCGGGGCGAGGTGCTGTCCTATGTCGAGTGCGGGGTCATCACCGCGCCCGAAGATCACGCCATGGAGGCGCGGCTCGGCGAGATCGCCCAGGGGCTGCGCGAGGTCATCCAGGAGCTGGCTCCCCAGGTGGCGGCGGTGGAAGACGTGTTCAGCCAGATGAACCCGCGCACCGCGCTGGCGCTGGCGCAAGGGCGCGGCATGGCGCTCGCGGTGCTCGGGCTGTGTGGCCTGTCGGTGGCGTCGTATCCGCCGGCCTCGGTGAAAAAGACCATCACCGGCTCGGGTCGCGCGGAGAAGGATCAAGTGGCCCGCCTGGTGCAAATGTCCATCGGGCTGCGGAGCCTGCCGCGGGTGGACGCCACGGACGCGCTGGCGGTGGCCATCACCCACGCGCGCATGTCGCGACCCACCGCGGCGCGGCTGGAGGACGCCGTGGTGGCGCCGCGCTCCCGGAGAGCGGCGCCATGATCGCGCGGCTGACCGGGACGCTCATCGACCGGGACGGCACCGACGTGGTCATCGACTGCGGCGGCGTCGGGTACGAGGTGGCGTGCTCCGCGTACACCCTGGCGCAGCTCCCGGCGCTGGGGGAGCGCGTGTCCCTGCGGGTGTTCACCCAGGCGCAGGAGAACAAGATCTCGCTGTACGGCTTCATCGACGCCGCCGAGCGCCGCCTGTTCGATCTCCTGATCACGGTGAAGAACGTCGGTCCGTCCACCGCCAGCGCCATCCTGTCCGGCTCGTCGCCTCGAGATCTCGGAGAGCTGATCGCGCGCGGCGATGTCGGAGGCCTGACCCGCATCCGCGGCGTCGGCAAGAAGACCGCGGAGCTCCTGGTGGTGGAGCTGCGGGAGAAGTGCGAGATGCTGCTCTTGTCGTGGAACGCCGAGGGCGCGGTGCGCCCGGCGGCGGCGGCCTCGGGCAGCCCGCGCACCCTCCACCCGCTGCGCGCGGAGGTCATCTCGGCGCTGGTCAGCATGGGCTGGCGCGCCTCCGAGGCCGAGCAGGCGGTGGCCGAAATCCCCGCCACGCCTGGCGACACCCTCGAAGGGCTGCTACGACAGGCGCTGCGCAGCATGCCACGGTGATCGCGCAGCCACGGTGAGCCCGATGTCCCGCAAGAAGCATCAAGAACCCCCCGCCGTCGTCGAGGCGCCGCCCGAGCCCGCGGGGCGCTCCGGAGACATCGCGCCGGTGGAGCGGCAGGGCGAGCGCGCCTGGCAGGCGGCGCTGCGCCCGCGCACGTTCGAGGACTACATCGGCCAGCGCGACCTCATCGACAACCTGCGGGTCTCGGTGCGCGCCGCCAAGGAGCAAGGCTGGCCGCTGGATCACTTCTTGTTCGCGGGGCCGCCGGGCCTCGGCAAGACCACGCTCGCCCACGTCATCGCCAACGAGCTGGGGGTGAACCTGCACGTGACCTCGGGGCCGGCGATCGATCACAAGGGCATGCTGGCCTCGCTCTTGACCTCGCTGGGCGAGGGCGACGCCCTGTTCATCGACGAGATCCACCGGCTGTCGCCGATCGTCGAGGAGAACCTCTACCCGGCGATGGAGGACTTCAAGTTCGATCTGTTCATCGGCGATGGCCCGCACGCCAAGGCGGTCACCATGAAGCTGCCGCGCTTCACGCTGCTGGGCGCCACCACCCGGATGGGCCTGCTCTCGGCGCCGCTCCTGGATCGCTTCGGCTTCCACTGGCAGCTCCGGTACTACGACCTGGCCGACATGACCGCCATCGTCCGGCGCTCTGCCGCGCTCATCGCCGTGCCGGTGGACGACGACGGCGCGGATGAGATCGCGCGCCGCGCGCGCGGTACGCCGCGCATCGCCAACCGGCTCCTGCGCCGCGTGCGTGACTTCGCCGCCGTGGAGGGAGACGGCACCGTCACCGGGCAGATCGCGGCCTCGGCGCTCGACCGCCTGGCGGTGGATCACGCCGGCCTCGACGCGCTGGATCGCGCGTTCCTCTCGGTGATCTGCGAGCGCTTCGATGGCGGGCCGGTCGGGATCGAGGCGGTCGCCGCCTCGCTGTCGGAGGAGCGCGGCACGCTGGAGGAGGTGGTGGAGCCGTTCCTCCTGCAGGTGGGCCTTGTCACCCGCACGCCGCGCGGCCGGGTGGCCACCGCCGCCGGCTTCGCTCACCTGGGCCTGGCGCCACCGGCCAAGGCGCCAAGCGGGGGCCAGGGCCAGGGCGGCCAGGGCCGGCTGTTCTGAGCTGGTCTTGCGCTTCGCGTCGGAACTCTGAACGTGGACGTCCGTCGACGGACGTCGACGGACTCTCTGTGGACGTTCTGTCGCGGCCCCGCGCTGGGAAGCCCTGACCCCATGGCCTCGGGTCTCGGTCTGTTAGTAGCGGCTCGTGACACGCCCTGCTGCGCGAGAGGTCGCAGTATCGGGCACCGGCCACTCGTGCCATCATAGCGGGCCATGGTGCCCGAACCCCAGCCTGGCACGGTCATCGCTGGCCGCTACGAGCTGGTGGAGGTGGCAGGGCGCGGCGGCATGGCAGATGTCTGGCGCGGCCGGGTCTGCGGCGACTGGGGCTTCTCTCGACCCATCGCCATCAAGCGCATGCACGCCGCGCTCGCGCTGCAGACCCCGTACGTCAAGATGTTCGTCGAGGAGGCGCGGGTGGGCGCGGCGTTGCAGTCGCCAAACCTGGCCGAGGTCCACGACTTCGTCGCCGAGGACGGCAACTACTTCATGATCATGGAGTGGATCGACGGCATCGATCTCGGGACCTGGATCAAGTGGCACGCGCAGCGGGGCGAGTCCACCGGCTGGGAGCTGGTGGCCGCCATCGGCGTGGGCATCGCGCGCGGGCTCGGCTCGGCTCACGAGCGCCAGACCGCGGATGGCGCGGTGGTCCCGGTGGTGCATCGCGACGTCTCGCCGCACAACGTGCTCCTCACCACGCGCGGCGTGGTCAAGGTGATCGATTTCGGGCTCGCGCTCACCGCGGACCGGCCAGAGGAGACGACGGACGCGGGCGTGGTCAAAGGCAAGATGTCGTATCTGGCGCCGGAGATCGTCTCCGGCGGCCGGCCGATGCCGTCGTCCGATCAGTTCGCGAGCGGCTCGGTGCTGTGGGAGTCGCTGGTGGGCCGCAAGTTGTTTGACGGGCAAACGGACTACGAGACCTTCGTCAAGCTGCGCGAGTGCCGGGTCCCGCCTTTGCGCGCGCTGCGCCCCGATGTGCCGCCCGGCCTGGTCACCGTCATCCAGCGCGCGCTGTCCGCGCAGAGCGCAGAGCGCTTCCCGAGCGTGCGCGACATGGGCCGCGAGCTATCGATGGTGATCCGCCGCGCCCACAGCGGCAAGGATCTGCATGGGCTGCTGGCGCGCTCGGTCGTGGAGGCCCGCCGCGCGATGGGCCTTGGGCTGCGCGCGGATGATCCATCGGCGGTGACGCCGGTGGCGGAGATCACGCCGACCGCGGCGGCGGCGGCCTCCGCGCGGTCCGGCGCGCCCAAGGTCAGCGAGGAGCTGGCCGGTCCAGCTCGCGGCTTGCGCCACCGGCTGGCAGCGCTGGTCCGGCGCTGGTAGCTGGGCGACCCTGGAACACCGAACGGTTGAAGGCCTGCTGCGACGAGACCTTGCGGGCTCCTTCGGGCGTACGTCCGATGCTCGCTCGTCACGTAGGGCGACTACGCTCCTCGCTGCGCTTCGGGCGTGCGCCCGCCTCGGTGTTCTAGAACTTGTACGTCGCGCCCAGGCGCAGGTAGATGCCCAGGTCGCTCTCTGGCATCGACCGCGAGAACAGGTTGGTGAACAGCGCGCGTTCGTCCTGGAACGGCGCGATCTCCAGGATGCCAAGCAAGTTCCAGTGCTGGTACAGCGCCACTTCGCCAGCGATGGACACCATCATCCGCGCGCCGCTCTCCCGGCTGTTGAAGAAGTCTCGTCCGGACAGCTCGGTGAGCGCCTCGGCGCGCAGCCGATCTTCCTGCGTGAAGTCATTGGGCGTCTGGTTGTTGATGGCGCGGCTGAGGTAGCGCTCACAGGTCTCGATGGGCTCGCCGTCGAAGGTGTTGCCGTTCAGCTCCGGGCAGTGCCGGTCGCTCCAGATGTTGGCGTACAGGCGGCCGGTGATGGTCACCTTGCTCAGCGCGGTCAGCGAGGCGGCGGCGCCCAGGTTCCAGGTCACGCCGTTGCGCTTGCTGTCGTCGAGCAGCGCGCTGCCCCACCACAGATCCGTGAACGCGCCCACCGACAGCGGGTTGCTGTCGATGAACTGCAGGCGAGCGCCAAGGCCGATCTCGGAGCGCGCGAACAAGGTGCGCACGCCAACGCCGGCGTCGAAGCCGAACTGCTTCATCCGGCCAAAGCCCACGTTGATGCGGCCCTCCATGTAGTACGGGTAGCCGGAGATCATGTCGATCGTGGCGCGGTTGCGCGGCAGCGTGCGCGCGCTGTACGAGGACAGGCCGCGCTGCTCCGAGCTGGACTCCGCCTCCGACGGCCCGGACACCATCAGGTCGGCAGAGATGGTCTCGGTCTTGCCGCCCTCGATGGTGACCGTACGCTCGGTGCCGTTGTAGCCCGGCTTCTCGATGCGGACCACGGTCTCGCCCACCTCGACCTCGGTGTCGAGCGGGGTCTTGCCGTTCTCCATACCGTTAATCATCACGCTGGCGCCCAGCGGGTTGGACAGGATGCGCAGGCGGCCCACCGCCTTGAGCTCGGCGGACACCGTCAGCGACTGACCGGCTTCCAGGCGAACCTTCTGCTCGAAGGACTTGTACCCCGGCAGCTTGACCACCACGAAGTGCTCGCCAGCGGCGGCCCGCTTCTCTTGCGGAACCTTGCCGACGCCCGCGCCGTCAATGAAGACCTCCGCCTCCGGGACCGGCGAGACCACCTTGATCGTGCCCTGGTTGGGCGACATCTCCGGCGTGAGGTCCATCTTGCGGATCTCCGTGCTGCCGGCGTTGATGACCACCCGCTCCTCGCGGGTCTGGTATCCGGCCGCCTTGACCTCCACCACGTGCTCACCTGGCTTGACGTCCTTGATGTCGAACGGCACCACGCCGACCTCGCGGCCGTCCAGGAAGACCTTGGCGCCGGAGATGTTGGACAGCACGCTGATGGTGCCGACCGCGCCGCCCATGCCGGCCTTGAGCTCGGCGCGCACCTTGGTCTGCTCGTTGGCTTTGACCTGGATGGTCTGCTTCCACGGCACCGCGGGCTCCTTGCGCACCTCGATCACATGGATGCCTTCGATGACGTTGCTGATCACCGCCGGCGTCTTGTCCGGGTGCTTGTTGCCGTCGATGAGGACCTCGGCGTCAGGGACATCTGCCTCCACCACCACGGTGCCGTACTTGGCCTTGGCCAGCTCGCGCAGCGAGGGCGCCAAGGTGATCTTGTCGTTCTCGCGAGCGGTGATCCACTGGGTCAAGGTCTCGAAGCCCTCCTTGCGGATCTCCACCTGGTGCCGGCCTGGCTCCACGTTGACCAGCATCGGGATCTGGCCCTGCAGCTCGCCGTCCACGTAGAGCTGGGCGCCAAACAGGTTCTTGTCAGCGTCCGCGCGAACGTCGATCCGCGGCGGATCCGCCTTCTTGACCAGCGGGACGAACAGCTCTTGCACCGCGCGCGCGCGCTTGACGGTGAAGGGCTTGCTCGCTGGCGTGTAGCCTTCCAGCTCCACGATCACGGTGTAGGACCCCGCGGTCAGGGTGCCGGCCCACGGCGTGACGCCAGCGGGGCCGCACTCCTTGCTGTTTACGTACACGGTGGCCCCCGGCGGCGCGGAGTCCACCTTGACCTTGTATTTCCGGCCGGCCTTGGCCTGAGGGCAGGTTTGTGCAGCAGCCAAACTCGCCCCGAAGGACAACGTCAGCGCGAGGACCCATACGGCCACGCGGCAGATGAAACTAGCGATCTTCATCGGACATTCCTCCCAGGACAGCAGAGCAGAACGTACCAGGACTCTCACGGCGCTGCCGCTGTGGGAGGGGCGTTTTTCACGTGCGATTGCGCACGTGTGTCAGAAGCCGGCTCATTGTGCAGCCAGCCCACAGCGAGCGCGGCCAGCACAAGGGCGCCCAGCGCCATGCGATAGATGCCAAACACCGCCATGGGCCGGGTGCCGAGCCATCGCAGGAACCAGGCGATGGACGCATATCCAACCACCCCGGAGATCACCGTGCCCAGCACCAGCGCGGGCACCGGGTTGCCGCCCATCGCCTGGATCTGCCCGACCGCTGCGCGCAGCTCGAACGCGCCGCTGCCGGCCACCGCCGGGATCGACAGCAAGAACGAGAACCGCGCGGCCTCGACGCGAGACATCCCGAGCAGGAGCGCCATGCAGATCGTCGAGCCGGAGCGTGACACGCCGGGGACCAGCGCCGCCGCCTGGGCACAGCCGATGAGCAGGACGTCGGTCCAGGTCAGCGCGGCGGCCGAGCGGTCAGCGCCGCCGCGCCGGTCGATGACGATCAGCAAGAAGCCGACCACGAGCAGGGCGCTGGCGACGATCTCGAGGCGGCGCAGATCCCCGGTGATGTAGGACTCGAGCGAGATGCCGGCCAAGGCCAGCGGCACCGAGGCCAGCCCCAGCTTCCACACCAGGCGGGCCTGCTCGCCGGTGGGGTTTCGCATCACCGCTCCCGCCAGGGCCCACAGGTCCTTGGCGAAGTACGTGATCACCGCCAGCAGGGTGCCGAGCTGCAGCACTGCAGTGTAGGCGGCGCCAGCATCGGGCTGGCCCAACCACGCCGCCACCAGGCGCAGATGTGCCGACGAGGAGACTGGAATGAACTCTGTCAGACCCTGCACGACGCCCAGCAGCGCGGCGAACCACAGCACCATGCGCGCACGCTAGCAGGTTCGCCGTGGCGCGCGCGAGCGGGCCGTCGCCAATTGGCGACCCCGAGCGTGGGCTGTCAACCGACATGGAGCCTGGTGGTTTCCATGGCCTGCGCTTCGGTTGTATGGTTCACCGCATGAGCGAGTTCTTGCAGGTCGATCGTCGGGACGATGGCGTGGTGTGGGTCACGCTGAACCGGCCGGAGGCGCGCAACGCGCTGTCCATGGCGCTCAATCTTGAGCTCTATGATCTGGGCGCCGAGCTGGAAGGGGACTCTGACCTGCGGCTGGTGGTGATAACCGGCGCCGGGGACAAGGCGTTCTCCGCCGGGGCCGACCTCAAGGAGCGCAAGGGCGTGTCGGCGTCGGAGACGGGGCCTTACGTCAACGCCATCGGCAACGCGATCAACCAGTGGTCCAAGATCCGGGCGCTGACCGTGGCGCTGATGAACGGCTCTGCGTTCGGCGGCGGGCTGGAGCTGGCGCTGGCCTGCGACCTGCGCATCCTCGTCGAGGGCGCCGAGCTTGGGCTCACCGAGGTCCGCCTGGGGATCATGCCGGGCGCCGGCGGCACCGTGCGGTTGCCGCGGCTCATCGGCGAGGCGCGCGCCAAGGAGATGATCCTCCTGGGCCGCCGGATCTCCGCGCAGCGCGCCTACGAGATCGGGCTGGTCAACGCGGTGGTGCCACGCGAGCGGCTAGCCGCGGAGATGGAGAGCCTGCTGGCCGAGCTGGCGGGCTGCGCGCCGCTGTCGGTGCGGGCGGCCAAGACCTCCGTGGAGCGCGCGCTGGAGGTCGGCGTGGAAGAGGGCCTCACCATCGAGGGGCAATGTTACGAGACCACGCTCTACAGCGATGATCGCAACGAGGGGCTGGCGGCGTTCGCCGAGGGCAGAAAGCCGCAGTACAGCGGGCGCTGAACCGGCGGCGCGGTCGCGGAAGCCCACCGATGTCCGCCGATGCCGCCGATGCCGCTGATGCCGCTTGATGCTCGCCGGTGCTCGCCGATGCCACCCGCGGGCGGCGTTGATTCACTGGCAAGCTGCCAGCGCGGCGCTGCTCGGCGCGCGTAGCGCACAATCCAGGGCGCCGCGGGACAGCGTGGCGCACGCCGGCTTCATCGATGCCCGCAGCTCGCGCTTGGCGGCCTCGGCGTCCTCGGCGGTGTAGGGCTCGGCGCGTGGCGCGCGCGGCTCGGCGAGGCTCAGCTCCACCAGGTGGTCCGCGAGCTGTTCGCACTCGCGCTCGGTGATCGCGCGGTCCTTGGGAGCGGCGGGGGCTTCGGGGGAGGCCGGGGTGCCAGTCCTGGGCGCCACAGACGAGCCGGGCGGGGTCGACGGCGCTCCCGCCGCGGGGCTCTTGCCGCCACAGGCGGCGAGCAGCAAGACCAGCGCCACGGCGGCTCGGCTGGGCGGCGTCGTCCTCGCAGGAGAGGTGGCGAGCAGGGTGGCTAGCACTACTGCGTCAGTGCAACGTCGAGCGAGACCAAGCGGCGGGAGGCAGATCGCGGCGCACGCCCGGAGCGCAGCGACGAGTGTGGTGGTTCCACACGAGGAGCGAGCACCGGACGTACGTCGCGAGGTGCCCGCGCCGCGACGGTCGCAGCCGATGGTGGACTGACGCAGTAGTGCTAGACCCGGTCCGGCGCGGTTCATGACCCTGTGGTACCGCGTCGCCCGCCGATGCGCCACGGATACGCCGCGGATGCAGCGACGACGCCGTGGCGATGCAGCCGCTGTGGCGCGGCCGTGGCCCTGGGCCGCGGCGCATCGGTCCAAGCGCAGATCTGGCGAGGAAGGACGCCGCCCGCGGTACGGTAGGTTGATAGACCGCGGCTGGCAGACTAAGGTCAGCTCGTGTACGCGGAAGGCCTCCGATGAAGCTCCCGGAACGAGTCACGGTCTACGAAGTGGGACCGCGCGATGGGCTGCAGAACGAGGCCCGGCAGGTCCCCACCGCGGACAAGCTGCGCTTCATCGACGCGCTCATCGACGCTGGGCTGCGGCACCTCGAGATCACGAGCTTCGTGAGCCCCAAGTGGATCCCGCAGCTCGCCGACTCGGTGGAGGTGGCGCGCGGCGTGCGGCGGCCAGCGGGCGTGCGCATGTCCGCGCTGGTGCCCAACCGGCGCGGGCTCGACAACGCGGTGGCCGCCGGCATGAAGGAGGTGGCGGTGTTCCTGTCCGCCTCCGAGACGCACAACAAGCAGAACGTCAACAAGACGATCGACGACACCCTGACCGCCTTCGAAGAGGTGGTGCCGCCTGCGCTCGCGCTGGGGCTGCAGGTCCGCGCCTATGTCTCGACGGTGTTTGGCTGCCCTTACGAGGGGGACGTCGCGCCGTCCGCGGTGCTGCACCTGTCGGCGCGGCTCCTGGAGATGGGCGTCTATCAGATCTCGCTGGGCGACACCATCGGGGTGGCGAACCCGCGGCAGGTGGAGGACGTGCTGGGGCAGCTCCTGGCGCGCCACCCTGCCGATCGGCTGGCGGTCCACTTTCATGACACCCAGGGCACCGCGCTCGCCAACTGCTTGGTGTCGATGACCATGGGCATCACCACCATCGACTCTTCGGCCGGCGGGCTGGGCGGCTGCCCGTACGCGCCCGGCGCGGCAGGCAACCTGGCCACCGACGACCTGGTGGCCATGCTGCACGCCATGGGCATCGAGACCGGCATCGATCTGGACAAGCTCGTCGAGGCGTCGCGCCTGGCCGCCTCGTTCGTCGGCCATGACCTGCCCTCGAAGTACCTCAAGGCGCACCTGGGCAAGCAGGCGCGCGCGCGTCGCCGCGCCGAGCAGGGGTAGCGCGGGCGTCGCGGGCGACGGCTCGCTGCTTCGCGGTCTCGCGGTCTCGCGCCGTCGTCTCGCCTCGGTCAACGCCTCGGTCAGCGCCTCGGTCAGCGCCTCGGTCAGCGCCTCGGTCAGCGCCTCGGTCAGCGCCTCGGTCAGCGCCTCGGTCAGCGCCTCGGTCAGCGCCTCGGTCAGCGCCTCGGTCAGCGCCTCGTCAACGCCTCGGTCAGCGCCTCGTCAACGCCTCGGTCAGCGCATGAGCTGGCGGAGCCGCTCGAGATCCAGCTCCTCGAGCGTGGCCACCAGGTGGTCGGCCGCGGATTGGTCCCAGCCGTGGAAGTTGCCGGCGGCCACCGCGATCACCACGCAGCCCGCGGCCTTGCCGGCGGCGATCCCGGGGGCGGAGTCCTCGATCACCACGCAGCGCTCGGGCGGCACGCCGAGCTGGCGCATGGCGGCCTGGTAGCCATCAGGCGCCGGCTTGCTGCGCTCCACGTCCTCGGACGCGACGACCGCGCCGAAAGCGTCGAGCGCGCCCAGGTGGGCGAGGGCCGAGCGCGCCTCGCGGCGCGAGCTGCCGGTGACCAGCGCGCGTGGCACCTCGCGCGTCAGCTCGAGCAGCCGGAGCGCGCCGGGCAGGGTGGTGATGCCGACCTCGTCGAAGACGCGATCTCGGTGCTCGGAGGTGGCGGCGATGAGCTCATCACGCGACCACCGGATCGGGTAGCGCGCGCGCAGGCGGTCGTAGATCGCCACCCACGAGCGGCCGACGATGAAGTCGCGATCTTCCTGCTCGATCTGCACGCCGTGGTCGCGCAGCGCGCGCGCCATGGCCTCGGCGGACTCCCGCTCCGAGTCGACGAGCGTGCCATCAAGATCGAACAGAACAGCGGCCAGGGGCATACGGTCTCACCGGCAAGGTTTGCCGGCGTTGTAGCCCGAAACGCAGGCGACCGGGGGGACGCGCGCACTTGATGCAAAATGCACCGGCAGCGCCGGCCAATCTCCGCTACAAGAACCGCATGCGAATGCGCAAGCGATGGCTGGGTGCAGGGATGTCGCTCTACCTCCTGGGCTGTGCGTCCGGGGCGACCAAGCAATCGGTCTCGCTGTACGAGTCAGGCGACTACCGAGGCGCCCGGGCGGCGGCGGAGCGCGGCCTGGCCACCGCCCCGGACGACGAAGACGCTTCGCGGATGCACGTGCGCGCGCAGCTCGCGCTGGGCGACGGCGCCGAGGTCGCCCGGAGCTATCATCGCCACAAGCTGGCGCGCGCGGGCAACGACGACGCGGCGCTGGTGCTCGAGCTGGCCGAGGCGACGCTCGGGCAGGGGCTGCGTTCTCCGTCGACCGCGCTGCGCCTGGCCTCGATCCGCGCGGTGGAGGAGAGCGAGCTGCGCGGGCTCGCGGACGCCGTCGCCGAGCGGATGACGGACCCAGATGATCGCGTGGTGGCCACCGCGGCGGCGGCGGTCTTGCGCGGCTACCCGGACGCGGTCGAGGCGCTCGATGACATGCTGCGCTCCGAGGACGAAGAGGCGCGGCGGATCGCGCTCGACGGCCTGGGCCGCAAGGTGGCCAAGCACGCGCGGGCCGAGCTCACGGCCGGCGCCGCGGATCCGGACCCCTCGGTGCGACGCACCGCCCTGCGCCACCTGGCGAGCCTGCGAGATCCGTCCCACGCGGCGCTGTTTCAGCAGCGCGCCAGGGACCGCGACGCGGGGGTTCGCGCCGCGGCGTTGCACGGGCTCGCGGCGCTCGATGTCCCGCGGCTTGGCGCGCAAACGCGCGCGGAGCTGGCGCCGGTCCTGGCCGCGGCGCTGCGGGACCCTGCGTTGCCAGCGCGGCTGGCGGCCGTCGCGCTGGCGGCGGCGCTGGGCGCTCGAGCCGCGCTCGAGCCGCTGCTCGTGGACCCAGACCTCACCGTGGCGCTCGGCGCGGCGCGCGCTCTCGGCGCCTCGGAGGCGGTGGCGGGGCAGGTGGTCGCGCGCGGCCTGGCCTCGTCGCGCTGGACGGATCGCGCGGCCACGCTCAACCAGCTCGGCGCCGTCTTGGGCGCGGCGGCGCCGGCGCGCGCGCGCGCTCCTGGCCGATCCAGCGCCCGCGGTGCGGCTCGCCGCGGCGCGGGTGCTCGCCTCTTCTGGGGGCCAGGCCGAGCTGGCCGAGGCGGTGGCCGTGGCGGCGGCGGTCGCCGCGCCGCTCTTGTCCTCGCCGGTCGAGGGCGCTGACGCCGAGCAGCTCCAGGTCGCGCTCGACGCGGCGGTGGATCTCGCGCACGAGGACGATCCTCGCGGCGCGCAGGCGCTCGGCGGCGCGCTGCGCTCCCAGGACCCGGCGCTGCGCGCCCAGGCTGCGACCGCGCACCGCCTGGCGCGCCGGATCACGCCGGAGCTGGTGGGCGCGCTGGCAGATCCTTCGGGCACCGTCCGCGTCGACGCCGCTGCGGCGCTGTGCGCGCTGGCCCGGTCGCTACCAGCGAGCTGACCTGGTCGCTATCAGCGCGCTGACCTGGTCGCTACCAGCGCGCTGACCCGCTGACGGCTAGCGCCAGGAGCCTTCGATCCAGACGTAGTAGTTGCCGCGCAGCTCCCAGCGTCCGGCCGACCACTGCTGGTTGGCGCGCTCGCGCTCCCAGTGGCCATCGATCCACTCCCAGCGCCCGCCGACCCAGTCCCAGCGCCCGTTGATCCAGAGAAAGCCGGGGCGGGCCTGGTAGGTCTCCGCGCGCGGGGTCGGGGGAGGCGCCGTGGGGTACATGCCGTTGTTCGCCGGGGGCGGGGCGGTGACGGTGGGGCGGGTATGCACGACCACGCCGCCCGGTGCCTCCGACGCATCGCCGACGATGACGTTGTTTCGCCCGTCGCTGACCACCACGCTGCCGTCACCGGTCGAGCCCACCGCCACCCACTGACCCTCGACCCAGTGCCATGAGCTGCCGCGCTGGACCCACTGGCCGTCATTGTAGCGGTAGCCGCTGCGGTCTTGCTCCCAGCGCCCGTTGATCCAGACCCACTGGCCACCCTGATAGTCCCAGCGTCCTCGGATCCAGACCTGGCCGGTGCGGACCTCGACGACCTCTTCTTGCGGAGGGGGCGGCTGGCTGTACGCCACCGTGCCGCGCATGCCGGCCGTGCCTGTGACAATGCAGGCTGGCGCCACGGCAGCCACCGCGGTCGCGAGCACAAAGGCGGAAAGAACTCGTTTCAGCGTCATATTCCAGTCTCCTTACCGAATAGCGGTGCCGCGGGGTAGGCCGCGCGCAGCAGATGGACGGCCAAGTCGCGCGTAGCTTCAAGGGAGTATTGCGCCAGCCGCAAAAGCCTGTCAATCAGACGACAACGCGCCGCGTTATCCGGCGCCACAGAGATCACGTTCGGCAAGCGAACGTGCCACAGCTCGCGGGGACCGCAGCGGAGTCAGCCTGGGACCGCTTGGCGCTTGCGCGGAACGTCAGGCTCGATGCGCAAACACCCTGCGATTATTTATGCTGTGCTGGCGGTGCGCGCGTACATCCGTGGTCGCGGAGCGCCGGTGTGGCATGTTTGCGCCCACTTGACCGTCGAGGATGGGGCAAATCTCTGCACTTCCGAGCGCGGCATGAGGTACTCTGGCGCCGGAGGCATATATGCGATTGCTCTGGTCATCCTTGCTTGTGTTCGCCGCCTTGGGCTGCGGCAACCACGACGGCGGCGGGAAGGGGAACCCCGATGCTGCGCCTGACTCGCCGACGTGCGAGGGCATCGGCTGCAAGCAGGTGCAGTGTACCGGGGGCGGCACCACCTCGATCAGCGGCACCGTGTTCGCGCCCAACGGCACGCTGCCGATCTACAACGCCACGGTGTACGTGCCGCTGCGGCCGCTGGACCCGATCGTCTCTGGCGCCTCCTGTGATCGCTGCGCCGAGCTCTCTGGCAACCCGCTGGTCCGCACCACCACCGACGAGCAAGGCCGCTTCACGCTGACCAACGTGCCTGCCACCACCGACGTCCCCGTGGTGATCCAGGTCGGCAAGTGGCGGCGCGTGATCACCGTGCCCGCGGTGCCGGAGTGTACCGACACGGCGGTGGCCACCGGCATGACCCGGTTGCCCAAGAACAAGACCGAGGGCGACATGCCCCGCATGGCGCTGGCCACCGGCGAGGCGGACGCGCTCGAGTGCATGCTGCGCAAGATCGGCATCGACGAAAGCGAGATCACCAACTCCGCAGGCACCGGCAGGGTCCACCTGTTCCAGGGCGCCGGGGGCACCGGCCAGTTCGACGCCGCCCGCGGCGGCGCCACGTTCACCGGCGCGGCGACCACGCTGTGGGACACCGAGGCCAAGCTCTCGGCCTACGACGTGGTGTTCCTTTCGTGCGAGGGCGAGGGCAACCGTACGGTTGGCAAGACGACCGCGGCCAAGGCGGCGATGCGCGCGTACGCTGACAAGGGCGGCAAGGTGTTCACCTCGCACTGGCACCTCGAATGGCTCGCTGGCAACACGCCGCCGTGGGACAACGCCATCACGTTCTATTTCAACGGTCACGCCCCGGGAGAGTCGAGGTTGCCGGACCTGGGCAGCATCACCGCCGATCTCGACGTGAGCTTCCCCAAGTCGGACGCGCTGAGCAAGTGGCTGGTCAACGTGGGCGCCTCCACCGTGCGCGGCATGATCCCTCTACGCGACGCCCAGCACACCGCGATCGGGTTCAACCCAGCCTACACCGAGCGCTGGATCCACTATCCAGCAGCCGGCGCGCGGCGCCCGTCTGTGCAGTACGCCTCGCTGACCACCCCGCTCGAGAAGCCCGCCGCCGAGAAGTGCGGGCGCCTGGTGTTCTCGGACATCCACGTGTCAGGGGCCGATCGCTCCGCCAGCAACCTGCTGTACCCGTCTGGCGGCTGCACCTCTGACGTCGCCACGCTGACGCCGCAGGAGAAGGTCCTGGCGTTCATGATGTTCGACATCGCGTCCTGCGTCGGCGATCCGATCGAGTGACAGATCGCGTGACCGGTCGCTTGACGCGCAGGCGGCGGAGCGACTGACCGAGCAGGCGATCGAGTAGCCGATCGAGCAGGCGATCGAGCGGGCGCTCCGGTGCCTGGCCGGGCGCCTGGCCGCTACTTGCGCACGAACGCGATGATGTCCTTGAGATCGGTCGCGGACAGGTCCTTGGGCTCGTAGAACGGCATCGGGCCCGGGGTCGCGTCGACGCTGTCGGTCATGGCCGACGGCGGCGGGCCGGACGTGCGCACCTTCTGTGCGATGGCGCCGATCGCGCGGGTCTTGAGCGTGGCCAGGCCTGGCGTCACCACCGCGCCCAGGCGCAGCCCCGAAGAGTGGCAGCGGGCGCAGGTGGCCTCGTACTTGGCCGCGCCCGCGGCGGCGTCGCCGCCGGCATAGGCGGCCTCGTACGCGGCGGCGTTCATCAGCACCTCTGGCGCCAGCGCGTTGGGCGTGGTCACCGTCGGGTCGGAGATGGACTGCAGGTACGCCTCCAGCTTCTTCCATCGCGGATCATCCGCGGTGAGCGCGGTGCCGCCCATCCACCCGGTGACGCAGGCGTTGGAGCCGGCCAGCAGGTTGGGCGCGCCGCCGCCCTTGAAGCTCGTGCGGTACGCGATATCGATCATGCTGTTGCCAGAGGTGCCCTTGGCGTCTGGCTCGTTGCCGTGACAGGTGACGCACGCGGCGCCATTTTGTGCAGCGCCGAGCGCGGCGGACTCTGCGCCCGTGAAGATCGAGTCGGCGCTGTCGGAGTCGCCGCAAGCGGCGAGGCCGAGCGCAAAGAACCCGACGGTCGAGAGGTGACGAGCAAGCGAGATGGATGACATGCAATTCTCCTGCGCAGCCTACGAGCGCTCTGCCGGGAAGTTACAGGCGCCGTGTCCACGGCGAGCGCGCGCGGGCCGCGCCGCGGCGCTCGTCGGCCGTCGGCGTGACTGCCTGGACGGTCGTGAGACTCGGCCGAAGACGCCTGCTAGCCTGGTGGCATGATCATCGCGGTGGTTGGCACCGGCACCGGAGTTGGCAAGACGCACGTGGCGACCGCGCTCTTGACCGCGCTGCGCGCGCGCGGGCAGGCGGCGGTGGGCTGGAAGCCGGTCGAGAGCGGCGTCACCGGAGCCCAGGGCGAGGATGAGCGGTTGCTCGCCCTTGCCACCGGCGAGGTCACTCCCACGCTGCGGCTGCGCGCGGCGCTGGCGCCCAACCTGGCGGCCCGGCTCGCTGGCGTGACGCTGGACTCCCGCGCGCTCGCGACGATGCTGGGGGAGCTGTCCGCGCGCTGGCCGTGCCTCTTGCTCGAGCTCGCCGGGGGCCTGTTCTCTCCGCTCGACGACGAGCTCGACAACGCCGAGTGGCTCGCGGCCTTGCCGTCGGCGCTGCGCGGCGAGCTGCGCCTCGTGCTGGTGGCGCCAGACCGGCTCGGCGTCCTGCACGACGTCTCGGCGGCGTGCCGCGCCGCCGCGGGGCTCGGGCTCGCGCCCGCGACCATCGTGCTGTCGGCGATCTCCCACGAGCGGGCGGGGGCCGAGGTCCCGGATCCCGAGGCGCCCGATCCCGAAGCGCCGGGCGGCGTGGAGGCCCCGGGCCGCGTGGAGGCCTCGGGTCGCGTAAACGCCCGCACCCGCGACGTCTCGGTGGGCCATAACGAGCAGGAGCTCGCCCGCCGCGCGCTGACTCGCGCCATCCCCGTGGTCAAGGTCGGGCACGCGACCGCCGAGGAGCTGGCGCAGAGCCCCGCGCTGCAGGCGCTGGTCACCCTGCTCCTCGACGGCTGACGGCGAGCCGCGGAGCTGGCGCGCCCGAGCTGGCGCGCCGGGCTCAGGGCCTCACAGCGGCTCGAGCCCAGCCACGTCGGCGGCGGTCGCGGTGCGCAGCCACAAGAGGTACTGCGCGAGCGCCTCTCGGTCGACCATCGACAAGTCCTTGTCGAAGCGCGGCATCTCCGCCGCCTCTCCCAGGTGGATGGGCGCGGTCGGGTTGCCGATGAACTGCACGAGGTGATCGAGGCTGCCGCGGCGAGCCAGCGCCGGCCCGGAGGAGGACACGCCCTCTTCCCGGCTGTGGCAGTCCGAGCATTGCTCTTCGAACGCCGGCAAGGCCTTCTGCGCGCGCCCGCGGTCAGCGTCGGCGGCCCCGCTCTCGGCGTACACCAGCTCCACCATCTCGGCCAGCGGCTCGCCCGTTAGCTCCACCGGCTTCATCGCGCCCTCGCTCTTGGCGACCTTGTTGCGGCCGTAGAACTCGTCGCCGCCTGGGTCGGCGAAGAAGCGCGCGATCCAGGCTCGGCTGCCGTAGCCGGCTTCGATGAGCGGCCCCTTGCGGTCCTTGCCCTGGTGGCAGTCCTTGCACTGCGTCTCCCACAGCGCGCGCCCGCGCCACATGGGGACGGTCTGGTACACCGCCAGCCCACCCGCTGGCGGCACCCCGTAGGTCCTGGCCAGGCGGCGCGCTCGCGTCGCCTGCGCCTCGGCCTTGGCCACTTGCTTGCCGTGCTCCGCGTCGCCAGCGTCTCGCGCCAGTGACGCCGCGGTGAGCGCGGTGATGCCGGCGCACAGCGCGAAGAACGTGGCCAGCACCAGGCGACGCCGCCTGGGCGAGCCCTGGCCTTGGGCTGGCGTGCGGTCGAGCAGCGGCATCGCCACCAGAAAGCCCAGCACCAGGCCCGGGATGATGAGTGCGGCGACCGTCTCCCACGGGCCCATCAGCTTGCGCAACAGGAACAGCCAGCGGAAGTACCACAGCGGGCGCGCGTCGTAGGCGGCGGTCGGATCTGCTGGCGCTTCGAGGCCCGCGCCGCCGGTGCTCACCACCACGGCCAGGAGCGCCGCGAAGGCCAGCGCCACCGCGACGAGGTTCCGTACGGTCTGCGCGGGCCACCATGGGCTAGCCCCGGCGCCCTGGCGCCGCCTCGGCGTGACCCCGTGGCGGCGAGCCAGCCAGACGTGCGCGCCGACCAGCCCCAGGGTGAGCGCTGGCAAGAGGCCCACGTGCAGCGCGTGGAAGCGGGTCAGGGTCAGGTTGCCGTAGTCGTTGCCGCCCTGCGCCAGCTTCTGCACCAGGTCGCCGACAACCGGCGTGGCCGCGGCAATCCCCACCTCCACTTTGCTGGCCCAGTACCCGGCCTGATCCCAGCGCAGGACAAAGCCGGTGATGGTGAACCCAAGCACCAGGAGCATGAGCCCCAGGCCCGCAAACCAGGTCAGCTCACGCGGCCGGCGGTACGCGCCAAGCCACGCGGTCTGCGCCAGGTGCAGGCCGCACGCGATCACCAGCGCGGAGGCGCCGTGCAGGTGCAGGCCGCGGACCAGCCAGCCCCAGGTCACCTGATCTTCGAGGTAGGCGACGGAGGCCCAGGCGTCGGTCACCGAGGGCGCATAGAAGAAGCTCAGCGCCAGGCCAGTGACCGCCGAGAGCACGAGGAAGAAGGTCACCACCGCGCCGAGCACGTAGGCCAGCGAGGGCCCGCCGGGCACCTGTCCCGGCGTCGCGGAGGCGGTCAGGCGAACCTGCAGCGCCGTGCGTAGCTCTTGCAAGAGGCCCACGCGCTACACCGGTTCCCGCTTGCTGCCGCCCATGCGGTAGCGGGTCCACGTCAGGTAGATGCGACCGTCCTTGATCGTCACGGGGAGCGGATCTAGCCCACGCTCCGAGGGGCCGGTGACCCGCTCGCCCGACGGATCGAAGAGGCTCTCGTGGCACGGGCACACGTAGTGCCGCTTGCCCGGGTCCCAGCCGATGGTGCAGGCCAGGTGCGGGCACACCGACGACAGCGCGGTGCAGTCGCCGGCGCTGGTGCGGGTCAAGTACGCCGAGCCCAGCACCACTTGTTGCACGGCGTTCCAGCCGTCGCGGATCTCCTTGGCCACCACCGGGACGCTCACCGGGTCCGCGCCGATCTTGAGCCGATCGAGCGGGCCCAGATCGATGGGAGCGGAGGGCCCGGTCACCGTGATCTTGCTGGCGGGATCTGCCAGCATCCGCACCACGGGCACGCCGACGGCGGCGGCGATCCCGCCCCCCAGCGCACACGCGGTGAGCCGCAACATCGCGCGGCGGTCCGAGCCAGAGTCATCGCTCATGTCTCCAACGTACGCGCGTGACGAGGCAAACGTTACGGCTGCGCGTGGGGTTTTTTCGCGCGCGACCGCGAACTTCGACGAGGCAGCCCTGCGGCGGCCGAAATTCTCGGAGCGTGGCTGGCGCGCTGAGGCGACCGGGGTCGCGTGAGCCGCCCCCATGTGCGACGCGCTCGTCGCCGCGCGTTGCTGCCGCGCGCTCGTCGCGCTTGTCGCGCTTGTCGCGCTTGTCGCGCGCGCGTTGGCTGCGACGCGCTCGTCGCTGGCTACCAGCGACCGCTGACGGCTGCCTGGCCGCGATGCAGCGCAGGCCCCGATGACCGCCGGGCTGGCTGCTGGGGCTTGCCTGGCTCGTCTGATTTATCCTGATTTGTCCTGATTATCCGAGCGTGCGCTCTTCTCGTTCCTGATCTTCCTTGCAGCGAATGCAGAGGCTCGTCTCGGGACGGGCCTCCAGACGCTTGCGGCCGATGGGCTCTTCGCAGAGCTCACAGACGCCAAAAGATCCCTCTTCGATCTTCTTGAGAGCGAGGTCGAGCTTGACGAGCAAGATCTTCTCGCGCCCTCGCAAGCGAAACTCGAACGATTGGATGTACTCGCTCGCGGCAAGATCCATCTCGTCGGGCAGGTCATTGGTATCGAGCGTCATGTCTTCCGAGAGAGTCTTGCGAGCGCGATCGAGGACGGCCCGCCGCTTCTCTTCCAGCATCTCCTGGAATTTCTTGAGCTCTTTTTTGTTGAGCGGCTTGGCTGCCGTTGCTTGTGCTTGCGTCAAGGTGCCCCCGGCCATGGGTAAAAAGGCGCGGTACCATAGTAGCGGCCTGGCGGGATGACAACCATAAATCGGATCTCTCATTAATTCCTCGACACCTTGACACCATGCATGGCTCGCCCACAAACTACGAGACGTTATGGCCGGCTCGGATAAGCGCAAGCAGTCACTATATTTTCCTGAGGACATGCTGAAGGAAATCCAGGACGAAGCGACGCGGCAAGACCGGTCCTTGTCGTGGATTGTCCAAAAAGCATGGAAGATCGCCCGGAAGGAGATCATGAAGTACCCGTCGGTGAATGAGTTCCCGGGCGAGGAAGACGAGAAAGAGATCGCGTAAACCCCTCGGCGCGTGGCGGAGGCGTGACCTCGCGGCGGTCATCAAGGGAACGATGATCGACGTGCGAGCGGAAGCGAGCGACAATGGCTGAGACCCCGGGGTTTCCGTGGGCCTATGCTATTGGAAGCGATGGCACGCCCTTGTTTTACGAGTCGTGGGGCGTCGCCGATTCACGGCCTGCGCTCGCGTACTGCGACGGCATCGGTTGTGACGGATACGTGTGGCGATATCTGCGGGAGAGCCTCGCGGATCGGCGCTCGGTTCATCCTCACTATCGCGGCCACGGACGTACGCCGGCACCAGCCGATCGTCAGCGCGTTCGCATAGAAGACCTCGCGGATGACCTCGCCGCGGTGCTCGATGACGCCAAGATCTCGCGTGCAGTGCTGGTTGGCCACTCGATGGGTGTCCAGGTCGCGCTCGAGACCTTTCGACGTCACCGGCAACGTGTCGCAGGCCTCATCCTCGTGTGCGGCTCTCCCTCTCACCCCTTACGGACCTTTCGCGGGTCGGCGGCCCTTGAAGAGCTGCTGCCCAAGATCCAGCGGTTGACCTCACGACTCCCTTTCGTGATCAACCAGTTGACGCGATGGGTCTTGCCCACCAAGCTCTCGTACGAGATCGCCACGCTGCTGGAGATCCAGCGAGATCTCGTGCGACCTGCGGACTTCATGCCCTACCTCGAGGGCATGTCGCGGGTCGATATCCGCTTGTTCTTGTCGATGCTCGCCGCCGCTGGCGAGCACAACGCGGAAGATCTCCTGCCAAGTATCGATGTTCCCACGCTTGTCATCAGCGGCGCGCGGGACGGCTTCACGCCGCCGGAGCGCAGCCGAGTCATGGCGGGAGCCATCCCCAACGCCACGCTAGTAGAGATTCCAGACGGTTCGCACACAGCTCCGATTGAGAGACCTCAGATTGTGGTCGATTGCATCGGCGAGTTTCTGGCGACACGCTGCGACTCGGTCCAACATCTTGATTCGCCACCTCTTTGAGGTCGAACGTCGCCGCTGACCTGCCCTCACATATTTTTTGCCTCAACGCTGAAATTGCTCGCATTTCTCAACTCGTTGAGGCAAGGTCCGGCCCTACGCGCGGCTCTTTTGGGGGGTTCAAAAGACCGCGAGGAGCTTCGAAAAACGCTATGGAAACCGACAAGTCAATCACCCGACCCGCTCTGCGCCGGCCCGACGAAGACAACGACGGCCTGGTGGCCCTGCCACCGGTGACGCTGGTTCGTCAGCGCCTGCGTTCCTCCGTCAAGGATTTCGGGGTCTCTCAGCCTGGACGCCGCGCTGCGGCATTGGCGGCTGTCTGGATCGCCGCCACCGGCTGCGAAGCCGATCTCCACCACTATGACCCCGAAGAGGCCCTGCGGACCTACCGCCTCATCGAGTCAGAGCTGCGGGCCGAGCTGCGGATCAGCTTGGGCCGCGCCATCACCAATGAGCCGCATGCCGCCACTCGCAACACGATGATCCAGATGCTCGAGCACCTCGAGGAGCTCGAGGCCGCCGCGGTCGCCCCGCGCCCGGCTCGTCGTCGTCGTCGTCGCTAACAGCCTCTCTCCGTTCTTCCCCCCTTCTGCGCCCAGCGCTGTGCCGATGCGGTGCAGCGCGGGCGGAAATGTGCCGCTGATCCCTGCTACTTGCAGCGTGAGACGGGCGGCATCGCGTTGGCGCGCCTTGGCGCACCTTCTATGGGGTCGGGGTTCTTCTGGGGCGCTTCCGCATCATCTGGGCGGCGCGCACCCGCTTGAGCCATCGGCGGAAGCGGGCGAAGGTACTCCTGGGAGGTTTGTAGGTGACCATCATCGAACGGGAGCACCCGCGGTTTGCCCACCACGCCGAGATCTCTGTCACCTTGCGTGGGGCGCTGCTCTCCGGCCGCACGGTGAACGTGTCGCGCGGCGGATTGTGTGCGCTGTTGCAAATGGCGGTGGAGGTGGGGACCGAGCTGGAGCTCCAGCTTGTGCTCCGCTTCGATGACGGCGCGCAGTCAGAGGCGATCCGGCTGCGTTGCCGCACGGTCTGGTGTACGCCGATAAACGGCGAGTATCAGCTCGGCTTCTCCTTTCTGAACCTGGCAGCAGCGGCGCAGCAAGATCTCGAGCTGTTTCTGCGCTTCCTCGATCAGCGCGTGAAGCCGGCCCGAATCTGACGTCCTGACGTCTGCCAAGGGATCGTGCGCTCGACACCCGCGCTCAAGACCCGCAGGGGGCAGTCGAGCGCTCAGGCGGCAACGCGAGTAAGGTGTCGGCCATGGGGCGCTGGCGACGTTACTGGTTTGCTCCAGGCGGCCGAACAAGCGCGGCCCTGGTGCGGATGGCGATCGCCAGCTCCGTGCTGTGGACGGTGTGGCGGCTCACCACCGGTGGCGGCTATGCGGCCCATCCTGCGGAGGCTCCGCTGGAGCTGTACCGTCCGGTGGGCGTGCTCATGCTGCTTGGCAAGGCGCCACCGCCGGCCTGGTTCATCGAGGGATGGGGATCGTCGCGTGGGTCGCGACGGTCGCCATGCTGGTGGGCTGGCGGACGCGGGCTTCGGTGGTGGTGAGCTGGCTCGCCGCCGCGTCGCTGGCGTCGTATCAGGTGTCGTTCACCGCGTCGTGGTCCCACCACAACAACCTGCCGCTCTTGGCCCAGCTCGCCTTCTTCGGCGCGCGGGGCGGAGATACGTGGAGCCTCGATGCGTGGCGCCGTCGTCGGCGCGGGTCGCCGCCGCTCGACCTGCCGGGGGGCTACCAGTGGTCGTTGCGGCTGGTGCAGATCGCGGTGGGGCTGATGTTCTTCTCGGCGGCGATGGCGAAGTGGTTCTTTGGCGACTTCACCCTGGCGTGGGCGTTCTCCGACAACCTCCGTCATCAGCTCCTGGCTCGCTTCGACTGGATCGGCGCGCCGCGGACCGCGGCGGCGGACTGGCTGCTCGGCGACGTCTGGCGGTACCAAGCCGCGGCGGCGCTCAACCTGCTGGCGCAGGTCACGCCGCTCACCGCGGTGCTGCTGGTCGATCGGCCGCGGCTGCGGTTGGCCGCGGGGCTGACCTTCGTGGTGGAGGTGCTGGCGCTGGGCGTGGTGATGGATCTCTGGAACGTCCACTGGCTGCCGCTCCTGGCGGTGTTCGTGGACTGGGAACACTGGCTCTGTGCCGCGCGCGGCGCAAAGGAGCGGCAGGTGCGCGCGGTGGCCCCACAAGCCCGCCCCTTGGCGCCGCTGGGCGCCGGCGCCTCGTCGGGGCAGGCGGCGCAGTCGGCCCGTCGCAGGGCCGGGGTCTCGATCTTCGTGGTGGCCTTCCTGGCCTACGATCTGGGCGCAGCCTTCTGGCTGGACCAGTCGCTGCGCACGTATCCGTTCTCGGCTTATCCGATGTTTGGCTATGTGCGCGCCAAGCGACCGTATCACCGCCACGCCACGTACGAGATGCCCGGCGCGGTGACCACGATCTTGGCCGCTGCCCCGGTTCCGCCACAGGCGCAGGCCTGGGTCGACGGCTATCACACGTTTCGCATGCTCCACCGAGTGCGCTCGGCCAAGGAGCTGCGGCAGCGGCTTGGCGCGCTCACCTCGGTGCTGCAGGCGCAGTTTCCAGAGCTCGGGGTCTGGGGCGTGCGGCTCCACCTGGCGGCCTTCCAGGCAGAGGCGTATCCGGCGGTCGCGGCGCTGCGGCCGCATCGGCTGGCGGTCCTGGGAGAGCTTGGGCCCCAGGGGCTCATCTCGGCGCTGGGGCGGGTGCAGGAGCAAGGCGGGCAGCTCGTGGTCGAGCCGCAGTGGACCGGGCCGGCTCCCGCTGGCGCGATCACGTACGCCGCGATCGCGGACTACAGCACCGAGGTGGTGGCGCTGACGCCGGTCCCTGGCCCCCAAGGCTCGTCGGGGTCATCGGGAACCTCGGTGCGGTTGCCCCGACCCCGCGGCGATTCGGTGGTGGTGCTGGCGGTGGTGGATGGGGTCTCGTACGTGGTCGGCGAGGTCGGGCACCGCCGCTGGTAGCGGACGCCGCGCTGGAGCTTGGCGCCGCCTCGGCGGTCGCGGCGCGCTCAGCTCAGCTGCCGGCGCGCTCAGCTCAGCTGCCGGCGCGCTCAGCTCAGCTGCCGGCGCTCAGCTCAGCTACCGGCGCGCTGGCTCAGCTGCCGGCGCAGGCTCAGCTCAGGCGCGCCACGCTCTGGGCGAGCCTGGCCACGCCTTCGCGGATCTGGGGCATGCCGCACGCATACGACAGGCGGACGTGGCCCGGCGCGCCGAAGCCGGAGCCCGGCACCACCGCGACCTTCCCCACCTCCACCAGCCAGTCGCAGAGCTGGACATCGTCATCGAGGATGGAGCCCTCCGGAGTCCGCTTGCCCACGAAGGCGGAGAAGTCCGGGAAGCAGTAGAAGGCCCCCTTGGGCTCGCGGCAGGTGACGCCGGGGATCGCGCGCAAGAGCGAGAGCATCTCCAGGCGGCGCTCGTCGAAGGCGCGCCGCATGGTCTCCACGCACTCCTGCGGCCCGGTCAAGGCGGCCAGCGTGGCGACCTGCGCGATGTGCGAGGCGTTGGACGTGGACTGCCCCTGGATCTTGTTCATGGCCTTGATGATCGCCGGCGGGCCGGCGGTGTAGCCGATGCGCCAGCCGGTCATCGCGTAGGTCTTGGAGACGCCGTCGATGAGCACGGTGCGCTTGGCCATCTCCGGTCCCAGCGCGGCGATCGAGACATACTGCGCGTCGCCGTACACCAGCGAGCGGTAGATATCGTCGGAGATGACCAGCAGGTCTCGCTCCAGCGCGATCTTGGCCAGCGCCTCGATCTGGGTGCGCGAGTACACGGCGCCGGTGGGATTGGACGGCGTGTTGAGCACGATGGCGCGCGTGCGAGGGGTGACCGCTGACGCCACCACGTCCGCGCGCACCGCGAAGTCGTCGGCGGCGGAGGTCTCCACGATCACCGGGTGTCCGCCGGCGAGCCGGACCATGTCCGGATACGACACCCAGTACGGCGCCGGGATGATGACCTCGTCGCCGGGATCGAGCAGCGCGATGAACAGGTTGTAGAGGCTGTGCTTGGCCCCGCACGACACCAGCACCTCTTCGGGGGCGATGGCGGTGTGATGCACGCGCGAGAGCTCGGTGGCGATGGCCTTGCGCAGCGGCAGGAGGCCAGCGACGTCGGTGTACTTCGCGACGCCGCGGTCGAGGCCCTTGCGCGCGGCCTCCTTGATGTGGTCCGGGGTGTCGAAGTCCGGCTCGCCGGCGCCGAAGCTGATGACGTCGATGCCTTCGGCCTTGAGGCGCGCGGCCTTGGCGGTGACGGCCAAGGTGATCGACGGAAGGATGGGATCGAGTCGGCTCGCGAGCTTGAGTGGAGTTGGCATATCGAATCTCCAGAGAGAGACAGTCTGACAGGGCAGAAACGAGCGAGAAGAAAATGTCCGCCTGCCCGGAAGCTATGCAGAGTTACCGGGCTCGCGTCATGAGCGCGACCTCGACCGCCGCGAGGGACCCGCGCTCGGGCGCTTGTACTTGGCGCCCAGCGCGGCCACCACCGCCGGGGGCACCAGGCCGGTGACGTCGCCGCCCAGGCTGGCGACCTCCTTGACCAGGGACGAGCTCACGTAGTGGTTGCGCTCGTCCGTCATGAAGAACATGGTGTCGATCGTCGGGGCCAGCCGGCGGTTCATGTGCGCAAACTGGAACTCGTACTCGAAGTCCGCCAACGCGCGCAGCCCGCGCACGATGGTGGTGGCGCCGCAGTTCTTCACGAAGTCGACGAGCAGGCCATCGAACGAGGCGAACTTGAGCCGCGCCTGATGCTCCGGCAGCGCGCCCTTGATGAACGCCACCCGCTCCTCCACCGAGAACAGCGGCTCCTTGCGCGGGTTGACGGCGAGGGTGACGATGACGCGATCGAACAGGCGCAGCGCTCGCTCGAGGATGTCCAGGTGCCCGTTGGTGATGGGATCGAACGTCCCGGGATAGACCGCGAGTCGGCTTTGTCGAGGAGCCTTGGTGGGACTCTTGCGCGTTCTCGAACGGGCGGTGGGGGTCATACCTGGCATGGCTGCTCCGGTCGCGGGCGGTAGAGCGAGATCAGGGTGTCGCCATAGCGACGCAGGTCCCTTCTTAGCAGATCTCCCAGGCGGTCCGGGGGAGCGTTGCGTCGATCGTGCTCGATCACGACCTCCGTCCGCGCGCTCATCGCCTCGGCGGGGAGCGCCATCGCGGCGCGGACCGCCAGATCCGATGCGTAGGGCGGATCGATGAACACCCAGCGCCAGGTCGGCGGGCGCGGCGCGGCGTGCTCGCCAGCGGCGTGCTCGCCAGCGGCTTGCCCGCTATTGGCGGCGGCGGCGGCGGGCGGGCGCAGCGTGGTGGCCAGGCGCACGGCGTCGCCGGCCACGATGGTGACCCGCGTGGCGACGCCCAGCTCGGTGACATTCTGTTGCAGCGCCGCCAGCGCCGCCCGCGAGGAGTCGACGAAGGTCGCGTGCCGGGCGCCGCGCGACAGCGCCTCGAGGCCCAGCCCGCCGGCGCCGGCAAAGAGGTCGAGGATCTGGTCGTCCGCGCCGGGCGGGCCCAGGATGGAGAACAGGGCCTCTCGCACTTTTTCGGAGGTGGGGCGGGTGGCGTCGCCGCGCGGCGCGCGCAGCACTCGGCCCCCAAGGTCGCCGGCCACGATGCGCATGGTCGTGCAATAGCACGACTTGCCCCCGAGATCCGATCCCAGGTGGTGCGCCAAACCGCCGGGCGGCCGTGACCGCCGCCGCGTTTGCCTGATACTATCGGACAAAGATGTCGGACCACGGCAACCTGTCGGCTTGGATCTTCGAATCCGCCCGACGACACGGCGATGCGCAGCGGCCGGCGCTCACGCAAGGTGAGCGCTCGGTGTCCTACGCCTCGCTGGAAGACACGGTTGCCAAGCTGGCGGGCGCGTTGCGGGAGCTGGGGCTGGTGGAGGGCGAGCGGGTCGCCATCGTGATGCGCGACACCATCGAGGCGGTCACCTCGATCCTCGGGGTGATCCACTGCGGAGGGGTCGCGGTGCCGTTGTCGGAGCTGGCCACCGCCGACGATCTGGTGGAGCACCTGGTGCAGTGCGAGGCGGCGATGGTCATCGTCGATCCGGAGCACCGCGAGGTGATCGACTCTGCCCGCGCGGGGGCCTCCAAGCTGCGGCACGTGCTGGCGCTGGGCTCTCGCGGATCCCGCAGCACCAGCGAGCACGATCTGTCGGCGCAGATCGCGCGCGCCGCGCCGATCCCGGCGGTGGTGCGCGCCGCCACCGCTCCTTGCCTGATGCTCTACTCCGCCGGGCCTGCGCTCACCGCGGCGCGCGGCATTGGCCACAGCGCGCAGACCATCGCCGCGGCGCACGACTCCGCGGGGCTGCGTTTCCTGGAGATGGGACCCGCGGATCGGGTGCTCTCGGTGGCCAGGCTGTCGACCGCGTACGGGCTGGGCGTGGGCCTGCTCTTTCCGCTGGCCGCGGGCGCGCAGGTGTTGATGTTCCCCGCGCAGCCCAAATCCGAGTCGCTCTACGCCGCGATCGCGGCGTTTGGTCCGACGCTCCTGTTCGCCACGCCTTCCATCTATGGCCAGCTCGTCCAGGACGCGGGCAGCCGCCAGCGCCCGCTGGCCGGTCTGCGCGCGGCGGTGGCGGGCGCAGAGAGCATGCCGGATCAGCTCATCCCGCGGATTCGCTCGGTGCTGGGCACCGAGGTCACGGTGGGGTACGGGCTCACCGAGATCTTTCAGTTCGCCCTGGGCGGGCGCAGCGATGACCCGGGCATCCGCGCCGCGGTCTGCGGCCGACCGCTACCCGACGTGGAGACGCGGCTGGTGGATGAGGATGGCCGGCAGGTCGGGGTGGACGAGATCGGCACGCTGCAGCTCCGCAGTCCGTCGCTGGCTGGCTCGCTGGCCGCCTCGCTGGCTGGCTCGCCGGGCGCCTCGCTGGCTGGCTCGCCGGGCGCCTCGCTGGCTGGCTCGCCGGGCGACCACGAAGAGGTGCCGGCTGGCGCTCGCGGGCTCGGCTCCGACGGCTGGTTCACCACCGGCGATCGCTTCATGGTGGACACCGCGGGCAACTACAGCCACTGCGGGCGCGTGGACGATCTGTTCAAGGTGGGCGGCAAGTGGGTCTCCCCGGTCGAGGTGGAGCGGGCGTTGACCGCCCACGAGGCGGTGTGGGAGTGCGCGGTGATCGGCGCGCAAGACGAGCACGGCCTCATCAAGCCGCTGGCGTTCGTGGTGCCCAACGTGGGCCACGCTGGCGACGCCGGCCTGGTCGCCGAGCTGCAGGAGTACGTCAAGCAAGTGCTGGCGCCCTACAAGTACCCGCGCTGGATCGAGTTCGTGGATGCGTTGCCGCGTGGCCCAGGTGGCAAGGTGCTGCGCTATCGCCTGCAGCCTCGGCGGCGCCGACGTCCGGCGGAGACCGGGCAAGAAGACACCTGACGTGCGCTGCCGCGCTGCCCTGCGCCGGCCGCGGTGGCGGCGAGCGGCGCGATGATCGACGGCGAGCTCTTGGCGGTGATCGCCGAGCGGGCCGGGCAGGACCCGGCGGCGCTGCGGTGGCTGGCGGAGCCGCTGGGCGCGCTGGCCCGGCACAGCGCAGCGGAGCTAGCGGCGGCGGAGCCGGCGGAGCGGACGCGGCGGATCGCGCGGGTCCTGGCCGCGGTCGCGAGCCCGGTGCCGGCCAGCGCGCGGCGCGCGCACCCCGACTGGATCGAGCTGGCGCTGGCCGAGCCGGAGGCCAGCGCGGTGTTGACGTCGGCGTCGCACGCGCCGGTCGCGGTGTGGCTGGCGCGCCGCGCGCTGGGCTGGTTTCCGCATGGGCAGCTCTCGCCGCAGGAGCGGGAGGGGCTGGAGTCGTGGCTGCGTCGGCGCGGCGCCACGGCGCTGGCGGTGGTGGTGGAGAATCGGCGGGCCACGGTGGCGGCGGCGATGGCGCAGCTCGCGGCCGGCGGCGAGGTGGCGGTGGCGGAGCTGGCGCTGGCGGTGCGGCGCCTCGAGCGCGGCGAGGGCGAGCCGCCAGGCCGCCGCGAGGCGATCGCGGCGTGCCACGGGGTGGAGCTGCGTCGCCCCGAGTCGCTGTGGCTCATCGGGGTGGCTGTCTCGAAGGCGGCGCTGCGCGCCGATCGGGTGCGCTGGCGCGGGCTGGTCGTGTATTTTCCGCGCGCGGTGGGGCTGGCCATCGCCGAGGCCATCGAGTAAGGTCGCGCCGAGTCAGGCGGCGACGATGCCCGGGGCGGCGCTCGCGTGCTCCGCCGCGCGATCGAGGATGTCGAGCGTGGCGGTCAGCTCGGTGGTCGCGAACAGCGCCGGGCGGAGCCGCTCCCGCAGGTGCGCGCCCAGGATGCCGACATGGCGCCGGGTGCAGGTGACCCCGCGCTGCGCGCCGCGCTCCGCGACGTTGTCGAGCATCACGCGCCGGAACACCGCGAGGCGGTCGGCGTCGGTGGGGCGAGGCAGCGCCGGCTGGCCGGCGAGCAGCGCGCGCGCCTCGCCGAAGATCCAGGGGTCTTCCAGCGCGGCGCGCCCGATCATCGCGCCCGCGCAGCCGGTGTCCGTGAGCGCTCGCACCACGTCCTCGGCGCAGGCGATGTCGCCGTTGACCACCACCGGGATCGAGACCACCTCGCGCGCGCGGCGCGCCCACTGCCAGTCAGCGCGGCCGGTGTACCCCATCTGCGCGGTGCGGCAGTGAACGGTCAGCCCGGACACCCCGGCGTCCTCCAGCCGGCGCGCCAGATCGATGATGGGCATGTCCGACTCCGGGCCCCACCCGATCCTCGTCTTGACGGTGACCGGCAGCGCGACCGCGGCGACGATGCGGCGGGCCATCTCGATCATGGCCTCCGGCCTGCGCAGCCAGCCGGCGCCAGCGCCGCGGCCGGCGATGCGGGGCACCCAGCAGCCGCAGTTGATGTCCAGGTAGGTGGGCTCCTTGGCCTCGGCCAGCGCGGCGGCGCGCACCAGCGCGTCGGGATCGGCGCCGTAGATCTGGATGGCGGTGGGCCGGTCGTCCTGGGCCAGCGCCGCGCGCTTGCGGGCCAGCCGCGAGTTGGCGATCATCTGCTCGGCGGCGATGAACTCGGTGACGCACAGGTGCGCGCCCAGCGAGCGGCAGAGCGCGCGATAGGGCGCGTCGGTGACGTCCTCCATGGGAGCCAGCACCACCGGGCAGGTGGCGAGCAGATCGGCGACGACGGCGGCCATGCGCGGCCGTTTGTAGCCCGGGAAAGGCGCCGGTGCGAGCCCCTTTGCGCACGCCCGGCACCCCAGGGCGGCGGGCCACAAGTAGGATGCGTGCCTTGCGGATCTTGCTGCTCACGCCGCCGATGACCCAGCTGAACACGCCGTACCCGGCGACGGCGTACCTGATGGGGTTTCTGCGCCTGCATGAGGAGCGGCTGGGGTTGGAGGTGGCGCAGGCGGACCCCGCGCTGGAGCTGTTTCTGCGCCTGTTCTCGCGGGCGGGGCTCGCGCAGGTGCTGGAGATCTTGCGGCAGCGGCTGCAAGCTCTGGACGCGCCCGACGAGGGAGACGGCGATGGGCCGGACGAGGGCGATGGGCCGGACGAGGGCGATGGGCCGGACGAGGGCGATGGTGTCGACGAGCTCGCGGCCTCCGAGCCCGACGAGCCCTCCGAGCCCGACGAGTTCGACATGGACGAGGTGCCGGCGTCCCTGGCCAACTTCTTCGCCCAGGCCGAGCGCTACCTCGACACAGTGGACGCGGCGATCCGGTTCTTGCAAGGCGGCGATCCGAGCTTGGCTCATCGCATCGCCGGCCGGCGGTTTCTCCCCGAGGGGCCGCGCTTCGCGCAGCTCGGCGTGGCGCCGGGCGGGGGCAACGATCGAGGCGGCGACCGCGGCGACGACGACGGCGACGACGGCGGCGGGGACGACGACGACCCGCTGCACTGGGCGTTCGGCGCGCTGGGCGTGGCCGACCGCGCCAAGCACCTGGCGAGCCTGTACATCGACGACCTCGCCGACGTGGTGCGCGACGGCATCGATCCGCGCTTCGCGCTGTCGCGCTACGGCGAGCGCCTGGCGGCGGCCGCGCAGAGCTTCACCCCGCTGTGCGAAGCGCTGGAGGGCGAGCCGACCCTGGTCGACGCCACGCTCGATCAGATCGCGCAGGAGCTGTGCGAGCGGCATCGACCGGAGCTGGTGGGGCTGACCGCGCCGTTCCCCGGCAACGTCTACGGCGCGCTGCGCCTGGCGCGCGCCATCAAGCGCCGCGCTCCGCACACCCGCATCGTCCTGGGCGGCGGCTACGTCAACACCGAGCTGCGCGAGCTGTCGGAGCCGCGGCTCTTTGACTACGTCGACTACGTCACGCTCGATGATGGCGAGCGGCCGCTCCTGGCGCTGATCGAGCACCTGCAGCGAGGGGAGGGGCCGCTCTTGCGCACCTTCGTGCGGCAGGGCGGGGCGGTGTGCCTGCAGACCGACGCCTCGCTCCACGACGTGCCGCTGCGGGACGCCGGCACGCCGACGTATGTCGGCCTGCCGCTCGCCCACTATCTGTCGTTGCTCGAGATGTTAAACCCCATGCACCGGCTGTGGTCCGATGGTCGCTGGAACAAGCTGACCGTGGCGCACGGCTGCTACTGGAAGAAGTGTACGTTCTGCGACGTCACGCTCGACTACATCGCGCGCTACGATCCAGGCTCGGCCGAGAAGCTCGTCGATCGCATGACGGCGATGATCGAGGAGACCGGGCAGACAGGGTTCCACTTCGTCGACGAGGCAGCCCCGCCGTCGGGGCTGCGCGCGCTGGCCGAGCGCCTGCTGGCCCGCAAGCTGGCGGTCACGTGGTGGGGCAACATCCGCTTCGAGAAGGCGTTCACGCCCGAGCTGGTGGAGCTGCTGGCCGCCTCCGGCTGCGTCGCCATCAGCGGTGGGCTAGAGGTCGCGTCCGACCGCCTGCTGGCGCTCATCAACAAGGGCGTCACGGTGGCGCAGGTGGCGCGGGTGACCCGCGCCTTCGCCGAGGCCGGGATCCTGGTGCATGCGTATCTCATGTACGGCTTCCCCACCGAGACCGTGCAGGAGACGGTGGACTCGCTCGAGCTGGTGCGGCAGCTCTTCGCCGAAGGCTGCCTGCACTCTGCGTTCTGGCACCGCTTCGCCGCCACGGTCCACAGCCCGGTCGGGCAGCGGCCGGAGCTGTTTGGCATCCGCCTGCGCCCGCTGCCGGCGGTGACGTTCGCGCGCAACGACGTCGGCTTCGACGATCCCACCGGCGTCGATCACGACTGGCTGGGCGAGGGGCTGCGGCGCGCGCTCTACAACTTCATGCACGGCGCCGGGCTCGACGAGGACGTGCGGAGCTGGTTTGGCACCCGCCCGCGGCCCGGGCGCTGGAGTGGCCGTCGCCAGCAGGGTCGCGCGGTCGTCCCGGCCCCGGCGGTTGCGCCCGACGTGATCCGCCGCGCCCTGCGCGGCGCCTGACGCGGTGACGGCGCGGTGACGGGCGCGGCGCCTGACGCGGTAACGGCGCGGTGACGTCGATGGCGCGCGCGGGTCACCAGCGCGCGGCGCGCCGCGGCAGCAGGGTGAGTAGCCACGATAGCGCCACCGCGCCGCCGAAGACCAGCGCGGCCTTGGTCCACCCCGCGAGCGCCGCGCCGAGCAGCCCGTATTGCAGCCAGCTCACGATGGGGTAGTGGAGGAGGTACATGCCGTACGCGCTACGGGCCAGCGACGTCCAGGTTCGGCCCCGCCCGGCGACGAAGCGAAGAAACAGCGCGGTCATCGCCAGGCACAGCGCGGCGCAGACCACCACGAAGGCAAGCGAGGCCAAGAGGTTCCAGCGCGCGTCGACGCCGCCGACGCTCAGCGCGCGGATCGTGGCGGCGAAGCTGGCGACCAGGGCGATCATCGCCAGCGCCAGGAGCGAGCGCCAGCGCTGGGCCAGCGGGCCGCCAGCGGCGAGCGTGCTCTGCTGCGCGCCGGTGGCGCCCAGCGCGAGCCCCAGGAAGAAGTACACGGCGTAGTGCGCGGCGCGGCTGGTCTGGAAGGTCAGCGGCCCCCACGCGGTCCAGTGCCCGGCGCCGTAGTGCATCGCCAGGGGCACGTACGCCGCGGCGCTGGCGGCGATCAGGATGAGCGCGATCCGCGCCGGGCTCGCCAGCAGGCGCGCAAGCTGGGGGCGCGGCGTCTGCGCGCGCCGTCGGGCGAGCGACCCGGCGACGACGAAGACGGCGAGCGCGCCCAGATCGAAGACCAGCAGGACGGCGAGGAACCACGCCGGACCGCTGGGCCAGGCGTCGAGCGCGCTCCACTGCGCCCAGAACCCCGAGAGCGACCAGGTGGCGCCGGTCTGCAGGTAGCTCGGCACGTACGAAAGCGGCGCCAGCACGAGCAGCGAGATCGCGAGCGGCAGCCCGATGCGGAGCCAGCGCTCGCGGGTGTGGCGCCAGGGGCCCTTGCGCAGCAGGCTCGGCCAGGCAAACAGGCCGGCGAGCAGGAACATCAAGGACATGAAGAAGCTGTCGTTGACGCCGACGATCAAGGTGGCGCCGCTCCAGCGCTCTGCGTCCACCACCGGGAACGCGCGCCAGAACGGCAGCGCGAGCAGCGAGGGGCCCACCGGCGGGGCGTACGGGTGATAGGCCAGGAGCGCGTGATGGGCGAGCACCAGCAGCGTGACGGTGGCGCGCAAGGCGGCAAGTGGCGCGTGGACCTGCGACGGAGGTGGCGGGGGCACGAGGGCGTTCATGTCGGGTCCAGCGTGGGGCCGCGCAGGGCGTGCGCCCAGCAGGAGTTGACCAACCGCATCAGGCGCCTGACCAACCGCAGCAGCGCGCGGGACGCTGGTCAGAACGGGTTTTGCAGGAGCCGCTTCATCCGCGGGTGGTAGGTGCGGCCCGAGCGCAAGCGCGCGCCGCTCTGCATGGTCAGGAAGTACTCGCCGCTGGCGCCAGGGCGCGCCTCGACGATGCAGCCGACTTGCACGATCACCGAGCGATGGATGCGCAAGAACCGGTCGGGATCGAGGGCCCGCTCCAGGGCGTTCATGGTCACCTGCAAGAGATATCCTGGGGCCGCGTCCTTGGCGGCGCCGCGCAGGTGCAGCTCCACGTAGTTCTCGGCGCCGGACATCCACTCCAGCTCATCGACCGAGAGGAACACGGTGCGCTCGCCGTCGCGCACCGCCAGCCTGGTGGGGCCGCGGTGCCCGCCCGCCGCCGGGCCGGCGCTGGCGGCGGCTCCGGCGCTGGCGGCGGCTCCGGCGCTGGCGTCAGCGCCGAGCGCTGGCACCAGGGCAGCGAGCGCGTCCAGCAGGCTTCGCACCTGCGCGCCGTCGTGCGGGACGGCGGGCCCGGTGCGCGTGGCGAGCCGCGCCCGCGCGCGGGCCATCGCCTGGGCAAAGCGGGCCCGCGCCACCGGCTTTTGCAGGTAGTCCACCGCGCTGATCTCGAACGCCGCGATGGCGTACTGATCGTGCGCGGTCACGAACACCACCTCCGGCATCTGGTCGGCGCCGATCGCGCTGATGACGTCGAAGCCAGAGGCCCCCGGGAGCTGGATATCGAGCAGCACCAGGTCGGGGCGTTGCGCGGTGATGGCGGCGACCGCCTCCGCGGCGGTGCGCGCCTCCCGCACGGTCCAGGGCGCCGGGTCCTCGGCCAGCAGCAGCCGCAGGCCCTCGCGCGCCAGCGGCTCGTCGTCGACGATGAGCACCGACAGCGGCGCGATCAGCACGGCAGCTCCGCGGCCAGCCGAAACGGCACCACCATGGTGGCCACGGTGCCGCCGCCGGCCCGCGCCGTCAGGGTGAGGTGGGCGCGGGCGCCGTAGAGCTGGCGCAGGCGCGCGCGCGTGTTGGCCAGGCCGATGCCGGCGGTGGGCTCGTTGCGCTCCACCGCCGCGCCGCCATCGCCCAGCAGCGCCGCTGGCGCTCCGGGGCCGTCGTCCTCGATCTCGAAGCGCAGCTCGTCGCCGTCGGGCCCGGCGCAGCGCCGCGCCCGGACGCGGATGAACCCGGCCGCCGCGCTGGCCGAGATGCCGTGGCGCAGGGCGTTCTCCAGAAGCGGCTGCAACCCCAGGTGAGGCGCGGCCGCCGGCAGGACCTCCGCGGGGAAGTCGAGCTCCACCCGCAGGCGGTCCGCGAACCGGACCTGCTCGATGGCCAGATAGCGGCGCAGGAGCTCCAACTCGCGACGCACCGACACCTCGTGCGCGTCGACGTCTTCGAGCACCAGCCGCAGCAGCTCGCCGAGCTGGGTGATGGTGTCCTCGGCGGTCTCGGTCCGGCGCTGGCGCACCAGCACCAGGATGGCGTTTAGCGTGTTGAACAGGAAGTGAGGTTGGAGCTGCGCCTTGAGCGTGGAGAGCTGCGCTCCGGTCAAGCGGGCCTGCAGCTCCGCGGCCTGGGACGCCAGCCGCAGCCCGGCCTTCTCGCGCTCCTGGGCGCGCAGGTGGATACGCCACGCTCGCTGAATGGCGACGATGGTCCAGTACGACAGCAGGTTGCCGTGCAGGCTCAAGACCAGGACCGCGCCAAACGCGCTGGCGTAGGTGGGCGGCGCCAGCGGATCTGGCCACAGCGCCGGCGCCGCCGCGGCGGTGATCGTCACGTGCAGCAGCGCCAGCACCAGGCTGACCCCGACGTGCGAGAGGGCGCGCCTGGGCCAGCCCTTGCCCTCCAGCGGCCAGCGGCGACCCAGCCACAGCACCAGCGGCGTCATCGCGGCCAGAAGCCAGGTGGCGAACATCCACGCCGCCAGCGACTTCCACCACTGGAGGGACGATCCGGTCCAGTACCAGAGCTTGGAGAGATCCTGCGAGAAGAAGTAGAGGCCCACCAGGGACCACGCCGCGAGGATCATCGCGCCACGTCGCAGCCGCGGGCCAGGCACCCAGCTCATGACGCGGCAGCATAGCAGCAGATCTGCTGCGGAGCGGATCGCGCGAGGTCGCGCGAGGTGGCGCGAGCTGCTGCTGCGAGGTGGCGCGAGCTGCTGCTGCGAGGTGGCGCGAGCTGCTGCTGCGAGCTGGCGCGCTGCTGCCAGCCGCTGCGGCGGGCTTGCGCGTCAGCTCGCGCTTTCGCGCGACGACGCGCCAGCGAGGCCGCCTGGCCTTGAGGTAAGCTCGCGGGCATGAAACCAGGCCGGGTGATCGAAGGCGAGGTTCATGATGCTCGCCAGCTTGCCCGGCAGCTCGTCGCCGACGCGAAGCACGAGGCGGACGCGGTGCTGACCGGCGCGCGCGCCGAGGCGGGCAAGCTCACCTCCGACGCCGAGCAGCTCGTGCAGCGGGTGGTCGACGACGCGCGCCGCTACGCCGAGGACCTGCGCGGCGAGGCGCTGCGCGAGGCCGGGCAGGTGCGACGTGAGGCTCGGCAGGCCGCGACCCAGCTCATCAACGAGGCCCGGGACGCCCTGCAGGCCGAGCGCGCCAGCGCGGTGCCGGCCGCCCCGCAGGAGGTGTTTGATGTCAGCGCGCGCGGCATCCCCGCGGTCGATCCGCGCGCCGGCTCGCTTGGCCGGGTGACCGAGGTGGTGGGGCTGGTCATGCGCGCGGAGCTGCCCGGCGCCGAGCTCGGCGAGGTGGTGCAGATCGAGCGCACCGGCGGGCGTCCGCTGCCCGCAGAGGTGGTGGGGTTCCGCGGGGCCGAGGCGGTGCTGATGCCGCTGGGCGAGCTGGCCGGGGTGGCCGCCGACAGCCGGGTGGTGGCTCAGGGCGAGCCGCTTTGCATCGAGTGCAGCGACGACCTGCTCGGGCGCGTGCTCGACGGGCTGGGCCAGCCGCTCGACGGCAAGCCCGCGGTGCGTGGCGAGCGCTGGGCGGTGGATCGCGCGGCCCCGTCCGCGTTCGAGCGGCCGCAGCACGCGGCGCCGCTGGTCACCGGCGTGCGCGCCATCGACGGGTTGCTCACCCTGGGCCGCGGCCAGCGGGTGGGCATCTTCGCCGCCGCCGGGGTCGGCAAGTCGACGCTGCTCGGGCAGATCGCGCGCGGCGCCAGCGCGGACGTCGTGGTGGTGTGCCAGGTGGGCGAGCGCGGGCGCGAGCTGGGCCCGCTGCGCGAGCTGCTGGCGGCCCGCGAGTCTCGCGTGGTGGCCGTGTGCGCCACCAGCGACGCGCCGCCGCTGGTGCGCGTGCGCGCCGTCCACGTCGCCACCGCCATCGCGGAGTGGTTCCGCGAGCGCCGCGGGGCGTCCGTGCTGCTCCTGGTGGACTCGCTGACCCGGCTGGCGCGCGCGCAGCGCGAGGTCGGGCTCTCTGCCGGCGAGCCGGTGGCGCGGCACGGCTATCCTCCCAGCGTGTTCGCGCTGATGCCGCGCCTCATCGAGCGCGCCGGCGCCACCGCCGCCGGGCAGATCACCGCGCTCTACACCGTGCTGGTGGCTGGCAACGACTTCGACGAGCCCATCGCCGACGAGGTCCGCGGGCTGGTGGACGGCCACCTGACGCTGGATCGCCAGCTCGCGCAACGCGCGCAGTTCCCTCCCATCGACGTGGTGTCCAGCGCCTCGCGCCTGATGTCTTCCCTGGTCGACCCGCCTCATCAGCAAGCGGCGGACCGGGTTCGCCGTCACCTGGCCACCTATGACGAGCATCGCGACATGGTGACCCTGGGCGCGTACAAGGCCGGCAGCAACCCCGCGCTCGACGAGGCCATCGCGCTGGCGCGGCGCGCCCACGGGTTTCTGTCGCAGCCGGCGCACGAGCTGGCGGACTGGGACGACACCATCGCGCGGCTGCGCGAGCTGGCCGGGGCCTCCGAGCCTCGCCGTGGGTAGCTTTGGTCACGACCAGGCCGGTAGGGCTTTCTCCGTTCTGGCAGATGTGGTTGGATCTGAGCGTGGGAAGAGAAGTCCGCGCCGCTGGGAACCAGACTCCTCACCTGCCTGGGGGCAAGGCCGCCAAGTTTGGTACTGGTTCCGAAGTGCTAGCGCACCGGCCGAAGGGATATCAATGGCTTGGATAGAAAGTGTTAGCCAAGCAAAGATGGCCCGGACCTTGCCTACTCAAGTCGGCAGGTATGCGCCGGCGAACCTCCAAAGCGACAGGCCCCTTGACCACTCCCATTGAACCACAGCCGTTCTTCGGTCGTCAGGCGGAGATGGATGGGCTCCGCGGCAACCTCGCGGTGGCGCCACTGGTTTCGATTCACGGGCCGGCAGGCGTTGGCAAGTCCCGGCTCTTGCGCGAGCTGGCGGCCACCTTCGAGGTGCCGGTCACCATCGTGCAGTGCCTGCAGGGCGATCGGGCGGTGTCCGTGCGCTCGCGCATCGAGCGCAAGCTGCGGTGCTACGCGGGCGGGCTGGAGATGGCGCTGCAGCACCAGGCCCGCGTCATCGCGGTGGACGATATCCACCACCTCTCGCTCGACGAGCTGACCTCGCTGCTCATGCCCATCGTGCCGAGCCCCACGGCGCTTGGCCGCCTGGTGCTGATCGGCCGCGATCCGATGGTGGCGGCGGGGCCGCTGGTGGAGATGTCCGTCGGTGGGCTGGACGCGGTCGCCGCCGAGGAGCTGTGGGCACAGCTCGAGAGCACCCTTGGCGAAGTGCCGGGGGCGTTCGACACCGCGTTTGGCCGCACCCGCGGCGCGCCCATGGGGCTGCGCCGGGAGTACGCCAGGGCGCGCTTCGGCGCGGACGCCTGGTCCGTCGACAACCTGTCGGCGCCGGCGCGGGCGGCGCTGGAGGCGATGGCGGTCTTGCGCATCGCGGTGGCGCCGGCGGGGCTGGCGGCGATGCAGCCTGCGCTGGCAGTGGAGGCCGCGGTGGATGAGCTGTCCGCGCGGCAGCTCATCGACGGCCACCCCGACGGCCGGCTGGAGGTCCATGAGCTGGTTCGCCTGGACGTCCTGCGCGCGCTGACCCGCGAGCGGCGCCGGGCCCTGGAGGTCCGCGCGGCCGAGATCGTCAACGGCAGCGGCGCCGGCGGCGGTCCGCGGCTGGTCTGGGACGCCGGCGACGACGGCGCGCTGGGCGCGCTGGATCCGGTGACCCGGCTCTGCGAATCCATCATCCATTATGTCCACGCCGAAGACGTGGACGCGGGCGCCGCCCTGCTCCTGGGCCACCGCGACCTGGGCGGGCGCCGCGGCGCCGCCGGTGAGCTGGAGGTGCTGATCGACGCGCTGGATCCTGCGGGCAAGCGCCCGGAGCTGAGCGCGCTGCGGCTCGAGCTGGTGATTCGCTCGGGGCGCTTCAGCGAGGCGCTCGAGCGGGTGAGCAACCTGCGCTCCTCGGCGCTCTTGCACGCCGAGCTGACCATGGCCATCGGCGACACCGAGCGCGCGCGCAGCGAGCTTTTGGAGCTGGTGCGCCACGGGGACGCCAACCTGCGCGCCGGCGCGTCCGTGCTCCTGTGCGAGCTGGATCTGCTCAGCGGCAGCGCCGCCACCGCGTCGTCGTGGCTGGAGCGGATCGCGGACCTGTCGGCGGTGGATCCGTCGATCCGGGTCGGGGTGTATCTGGCGACCGCGAAGATCGACGAGTGGGCAGGGCGCATCGCCGCGATGCGCACCACCCTGGCCCGCGCGCACGGCGTGTGCGGCAGCGGCGGCGGGTGGGCGAGTGAGCTGGCGGTGGTGGTGGAGGCGCGTCGCGCTGGCGCGCTCATCCGCGAAGGCCGCCTCAGCGAGGCCGCGGCCTCGCTCGACTCGGCCACCGCGCTGGCGCGCGACCTGGACAGCATGGCGGCGGCCGACGAGATCCGCCGCGTGTCCGCGCTCCTGGCGCAGCGCCGCGGCGACAACGACGGCGCCGAGGCGGCGCTGCGCGCGCTGGTCCACTCGCGGCGGGTGCGCGGTGACGAGCTGGGCGCGCTGCGCAGCGAGCTCGAGCTGGCGGAGCTGGAGATCTTGCGCGGGCGCCCGGCCGGCGCGGCGGAGCTCGCCACCGCGGTGGCGACCTCGGCGCACCGCCGCAAGCTCCTGCACCTGGCGGCGCGCGCCGACCTGGTGATGGCGGCCGCGGATCTGCTGGAGCATCGGGTGGAGGCGGCCAAGGCCCGGCTCGCCGAGGTCTCCACCAACTCGCTGGATGTCGCCTCGCTGGCGCGCTGGGAGGTCTACACCGCCAACGTGATGGCGCTCCTGGGGCAGCGCGGCGGCGCGGTCGAGCACGCGCGCAACGCCGGCGGCCTGGAGGTGCGCGACGACATCGACCGGACGCTGGCCGCCGCCGAGGTGGCGCTGGCCGCCGGCGACGTCACCCAGGCGCTGGAGATGGCGCGCGAGACCGCGGTGATGGCCGAGCGCCTGCACCGCCGCAACGAGCTGGCCACCGCGCTGGTGATCGTGGCGCGCCTGGAGCTGGCGCGCGGCGATCGCGCGAGCGCCCGCGCCGCGGCCACCCGCGGCGCCCGCGAGGCGGCGGCGGCGGGCCTGGTGCGCGCCCGCGTCCACGCGCTGCTGGCGCTGTCGGCGCTGGCGCGTGACGACGACGACTCCAGCTCGGCCGTGGCCTACGCGCGCGACGCCGCCGAGATGGCCATCGGCGCTGGCCTGCCGGTGGAGCGCCTGGTGGCCCACGCCGCGCTCGAGGCCATCGCCGGCCACGAGGCGGTCGCCGATCCGTCGGCGCCCAGCGCCGCCACCATGGCGTCCACCGCCATCGACGGCGCCGCGCGCCTGCTCGCGGACCTTGGCTTGACCGCGCAGCGCCCGTTCCGCGTCATCGACGCCGAGGGGCTGCAGAGCGACGTGGCCGACTCCAACCCGGAGATCTTGCGCCTGTCGTCACGCTCGCTGGCGGTGGATGGCGTGCGCGAGGTGATCTTGCGCAAGGGGCAGGAGCTCGCGGATCTGCGGCGGCGCAGCCTGCTCAAGCGCCTGCTGTTCATGTTCGCCTCGGCGCCTGGCAAGGTCTTCTCCAAGGAGTCCATCGTGCAGGCGGTGTGGAACGTGGAGTACCACCCGCTGCGCCACGACGCTGCGCTGTTCACCAACATCATGCGGATCCGCCGCTTGCTTGGCGAAGACGGCGCCGAGATCGTGCGCGTCACCGACGACGGGTACCGCTTCGTGCCGCCCCGAGACTTCCTGTTCGTGTTCTCGCGCTAGGCGAGCTCCTGGCGTCCTTGCTGGGCCAAGCCCGCCGGACGGGCGCACTCGCGCCTGGTGCTGCGACCGGGTGACAGCGATGCCACCCAGCGTCGGCGCGCGCGAGCGTCATCGCCAGCGCGGCGGTTGCAGGCTAGATTGAGGCGCCTTGCTGAGCCAGATCTTGCGGACGTTGCTCTCGAGCCTCATCTCGGCTGGGCTCCACTACTATGTCTGGCGTCGCGTCGTCCGCGATCCGCGGTGGCCTCGGCGCGCGCAGCGCGTCGCGACCTGGGCGATGGTGGCGATGTTCCTGGCGGCGCCGGTCACCATGTGGGCGGCCAGGTTTGGTGCGGCCTCGCTCGCCACCGTGCTGGGATGGGTCGCGATGCCGTGGATGGTCGCGGTGGCGCTGGCCGCGGTGTGCCGCGGGAGCCTCGACCTTGGGCTCGCGGTCCGCGCCGGGGGCCGCTGGCTGTGGCGGCGCGTGACCGCCGCGCGCGGGGCGCCGGCCGACGCGGCGCCGGCGCTCGCCGACGCTGCGCCGGCGGATCTCGACCGCCGGCTGTTCTTGCTGCGCGCCGCCAGCGGCACGTCGGTGATGGTCACCGCCGCCGCCATGAGCGCAGGGATGGCCTCGGCGCGCGGCGAGCACGAGCTGGTCACGGTCGAGATCTTCCTGCCCAAGCTGCCGCGCGCGCTCGACGGCTTCTCGATCGTCCAGCTCACCGACCTGCACATCGGCGTCACCATCGACCGCGCCTTCGTGCAGCGCGTGGTGGATCGCGCCAACCACCTCGAGCCGGACCTCATCGCGCTGACCGGAGATCTGATCGACGGCAAGGTGGAAGATCTGCGGCACGACGCTGCGCCCCTGGGCCAGCTACGCGCGCGCCACGGGGTGTACGCGGTCACCGGCAACCACGAGTACTACTCCGGCGCGGACCCTTGGATCGCGGAGCTGTCCTCGCTGGGCGTGCGCTACCTGCGTAACCAGCGGGTGACCATCGGCCAGGGCGACGCTTCGTTCGAGCTGGCTGGCATCGACGATCACTCGGCGCACCGCTTCGCCGGACACGGCGCCGATCTGGCCGCTGCGCTGCGCGGACGCGATGCGACGCGGGCGCTGATCTTGCTCGCGCATCAGCCGCGGCAAGCGCGTGAGGCCGTGCCCGCGGGGGTCGATCTCCAGCTCTCGGGGCACACCCACGGCGGCCAGGTCTGGCCCTTTCACTACCTCGCCCGCGCGCAGCAGGGCGGGTTTTTGGCCGGGCTATACCGGCGGGCTGCGACCCAGGTGTATGTCAGCCGCGGCTGCGGCTACGTTGGGCCCCCGGTGCGGCTCGGCGCTCCGCTCGAGATCACGCGCGTGGTGCTGCGCGCCGTGAGCTGAGCCCGGGCCCGCGCGGTCGGTTGCGATCCGCGGCGCGCGGCGATGGCGCGTGGTGGCGAAATTGGCGACCATGGCGCCATGCAGCGTCTCCCCTGTCTCGCCCTCCTTCTGGTCGCCGTCGGCTGCGGCGGCAAGGCACGGCCGGCGTCTTCCTCGGGCACCGGCGCCTCCTCTGCCGTGCCGATCCCCGATGGTCCGCCTTGCCCTGACGCCTCGTCGGTCGCGATCGCGGTCGTCCACCAGCCCAGCGCAGGCGCGCCCGGCGGCTGGCACTTGCCGTTGGCCAACCGCGCCAGCACCGAGACCACCGCGCGCTATCAGGTGCTGGACGCGGCCGCCGCTGCTGCCGCGGCCATCCCCGCGCCGCCCGCCAAGCTGTGGCTCATGACCGGCGGGACCTTGTGCGAGGCGACCCCGGGCCCCTGGTACTCCGACGTCGTGATCGACGGCCCGGCCAACGAGGTGCTCGGCGTCCAGCTCTCCACCAAGTGCCCGGTGCCGGGCAGCGAGCAGCCTCAGCAAGCCCTCGCGCTGGCCGCCGAGGTCGCGCCCGCCGGGTGCGTGGCCATCTCGCCACGGCCGGTGGCGGGGCGGGTTGGTGAGGAGCAAGGCGGACGCTGGAGCTTGCTGCCCCAGTCCACCCGCATGCCGCCCGCCGTGGAGGCCGCGCTCCCCAAGAAGGACTGCGCCGCGCCTTGCGAGACGCTGTGGACCGTGGCGCAGGTCGACTTCGCCGGCAAGCCCATCGCCTGGGACGTGGCGATGGAGTGGTTGCACGTCGATCCGGCGCAGCCCGACGCCTGTCAGTGGGCCAGCGAGGGCGATGGCGGCGTGCTGGTGGCGAGCCCCGCGGGGGCCGTGCGGGTGGCGGACGATCACGCTGTGTCGCCGCTGCATCTGGGCGCGGTGCTCGCGGATCGGGCTGGCGCCAAGGTGCTGGTGCTCGAGCACATCGGCGAGTACTCGACGTTCGACCTCGGCGCGGCGGGAGCCAAGCTCGCGCGCCACCTGCGCTGGGTCGTGCCCAACGAGGAGCTCTACGCTGGAGATCGCAAGCTCGGGCCGTACTGCGGGCCGTAGCGCGCCGACTCGCGCCGACTCGCGCCGACTCGCCGGGCGCCTGCTTCCGTCTCCGACGGCTGTCGTTCGAGTGTCGTTCTGCTGCGTCCGCCTGCGTCCGCCTGCCGTTGGGCTGCCGTTGGGCTGCCGTTGGGCTGCCGTTCGGCTGCCGTTGGGGATCGTTCGGGCGTGTCTGGCCTCTGGCACGGCCGCTCTTCCGGGCTAGTATCTGCGGCCCATGCCCGGATCGAGCCTGCTCACGCTGATCGACGATATCGCCAGCCTCCTCGATGACGTCGCGGTCCTGACCAAGGTCGCCACCAAGAAGACCGCCGGCGTGCTCGGCGACGATCTGGCGCTCAACGCCGAGCAGGTCTCGGGCATCGACGCCGACCGCGAGCTGCCGGTGGTGTGGGCGGTCGCCAAGGGCTCCATGCTCAACAAGGCGATCTTGGTGCCGCTGGCGCTCGCCATCAGCGCGCTGGCGCCGTGGGCGATCGTGCCGCTGCTCATGATCGGCGGCTCGTTCTTGTGCTTCGAGGGCTTCGAGAAGGTCGCGCACAAGCTCCTGCACAGCCACAAGGAAGACGCGCAACACCACGACGAGCTCGTCAAGGCGGTGGCTGATCCCAAGATCGATCTGGTCGAGTTCGAGCGCGAGAAGATCAAGGCCGCGGTGCGCACCGACTTCATCTTGTCGGCGGAGATCATCGTCATCTCCCTGGGCACGGTGGCGACCGTGTCGTTTGGCCTGCGGGTCGCCGCGCTGGTGGCCATCGCCGTGATCATGACGGTCGGCGTGTACGGCCTGGTCGCAGGGATCGTGAAGCTGGATGATCTGGGGCTCTACCTGAGCCGTCGCGGCGGCCTGGGCAAGCCCGTGGGGCGCGGGATCTTGAAGGTGGCGCCGTACCTCATGAAGAGCCTGGCCATCCTTGGCACCATCGCGATGTTTCTCGTCGGCGGAGGGATCGTGGCCCACGGCATCGCGCCGCTCCAGCACGCCATCGAGGGAGCCTCGGCCTCGGTCGGTGGCGCGCTCGGCGCGGTGGTGACCAACCTGCTCAACGCCGGCGTAGGGGTCGTGGTAGGCGGCGTGCTGGTCGCGATCTACTCGCTGGTCTCGCGCCTGCGCCGCCGCGGCTCGCCTGCTCAGAAGGCGTAGCCAACGCGCATGTAGCCGGCGGGGAACGGCTGGTCGCTCGAGTACTCGTCGCTATCGGACAGGTCGCGGCCAAGCCCAAAGGCCGCCGCCAGGTTGAACCCGGACTCGTACATCCAGTGCCAGCCCAGCAGCATGATCGGGCCAGTGGACTCTTCGCTGCCATCAAAGGTTCGGGTCAGCAGGCCGGGCTCGAGGAACGGGCCCTGGAACGTGCGCCGCAAGTAGATGGGCACGCCCACGCTCAGCTCCGTGCCTTCGTTGCCGAAGGCGGTGATGTCGCCGTGGATGGCCACGTTGTTGGACAGCGCCACGCTCACCGACACGCCGTAGATCTCCACCATCCAGGCGATCGGATTGGCGGAGATGATCGTGCGCTTGAACTTGATGAGGTAGTCGTTGCGCTCTCCGACCGGCACCGGCGTCCCGTTGACGTGAGAGACGTTGTCCCAGGGCTCGTTCTGCGGCGCCGGTGTTGCGGCGGGGGCTGGGGCCGGGACCGCGCTGGGGGGCAGCATGCTGGGGCCGGCGGGGACGCCTGGATCGATGATGATCACGGTGGCCGGCGTGCCGGGGGCGGCGCCCGGCTGCGCGGCGGCGACCTGCGCGGTCACGAGGAACCCTGTGAGGATGGAGACGACGGCGGCCTTGTTCATGCCGACCGCTTTTGCAGGTGCCGTGCCCAGGCCCGTGCGTCCTTCAATTGGCTGCAAAGACTGGAGAGCCCCCCACGCTCACCGGCTGATTCCTGACATCCGTGTCCGGAAACCGAGGGGCTGACGTTGACTCTCTGAGCCCTGGCTCGCCTCCAGAACCCAGGCGAACAGGTCCCCAGGCGGCACCTCCGCGGGCGCGCCGGTCCACAAACGCCAAAAGCCGCCTTGCGGGCGGCTCTTGTTCCCCTGGCCAGGGGCGTCACGACTTTCTGGAGCGGGCGAAGAGATTCGAACTCTCGACGTCAACCTTGGCAAGGTTGCACTCTACCACTGAGTTACGCCCGCTTTTATGAAGCTTTTCTAGCGATCAGCGCGTGCCCTGTCAAGCGGGGAGGCCGGTCCAGTTGCGCGGAAACGTCACGAATCGTCGCCGGTCGCCACCTTGCATCCCCTGCGGGGTTCCAAGTGCAAGCAACGCAAAGCCTTCCTCCGGTCATCGAGGTCGCGGCGGCGTCGCGGCGGCGTCGCGCGAGGTGGCAGCGAGGTGGCAGCGCCTGACCGGGACGCGGCGGCGTTGGCGCTCGCCCCCCCGCACTTCAGCGCGGCAGCGCGGAGCAGCCAGCCCAGGCCCCTGGGGCGGTGGCGCAGAACGTGGTGCGCCACACCGAGTAGCCTGATGTCGGATGATCGCAGCCTTCCGCGCGATCTACCGGCGCGCGTGCGGCGAGTGAAGCGCTGGCGACGATCGCGACGCGATGTTAGCGTCTCGCTTCCATGATCCTTCGGTTCGCAATGTTGCTCCTCGCGGCGTGGGCAGCGGCATGCACCACGCACGCACCTGCTGCGCTCGCGGTGGACTCGCCGCTCCTGCCATACCAGGCGCCGGACGTAGAAGAGCTTACTGGTGAAGATGAGCTCGATGCCGAGGACGCGGATGCAACGGACGCCGGCGCGGCGGACCCGGGCAGCGATGAAGACGAGAACAAGGGGGGCGCCGAGTCCTCCAAGGTCGATTCCAAGCAGCCGGCAACACCGGCAAAGGCGGGCAAGTAAACTATGTGCGGCATCGTCGGCTATGTGGGAACGCGGCAAGCAACACCTCTCCTCGTGGGCGGGCTCCGCAAGCTCGAGTATCGCGGCTATGACTCCGCAGGCGTGGCGGTCTGGAACGACGGTGTCACCCGCGTGGTGCGCTGCCGGGGCAAACTGGCAAACCTCGAAGAGAAGCTCCTCAAAGAGCCGGCGCCGGGCACCACCGGCATCGGCCACACCCGCTGGGCCACGCATGGCCGACCGTCGGATGAGAACGCGCATCCGCACCGCTCTGGCTCCATCACCGTGGTGCATAACGGCATCATCGAGAACCACCTGGCGCTGCGCCAGGAGCTGGTCGCCGCGGGCGCCAAGTTCACCTCGGAGACCGACACCGAGATCTTCGCCCACCTGATCGACCGCGCCATGACGGCAGGCGCCGCCGATCTGACCACCGCGGTGCGCGGCGTCCTGGCGCGCGTCCACGGCGCGTTCGCCATCGTCGTGCTCAACGAGAAGGACCCCACCACCATGGTGGCGGCCAAGAACAGCTCGCCCCTGGTGGTGGGCCTGGGCGAAGGCGAGACCTTCGTGGCCTCCGACGTCACCGCCATCCTCGCCGAGACCCGCAAGGTGCTCTTCATCGAGGAGGGCGAGCTGGTCACCGTCACCGCCAAGGGCGCGGTGATCACGGACTTCGAGGGCCGGCCGCGCCAGCGCGAGCCCAAGACCATCACCTGGTCCGCGCTGCAGGCCGAGAAGGGTGGCTTCAAGCACTACATGCTCAAGGAGATCCACGAGCAGCCGCGCTCGGTCGCCGACACCCTGGTCGGGCGCATCGGCGCGGAGCAAGACGACGTCTCGCTCGACGGCGTGAACCTGGACGTGGCGTCCATCCGGCGCATCATCTTCGTGGCCTGCGGGACCTCGTACCACTCCTCGTTGGTCGGCGAGTTCTTGATCGAGTCGCTGGCGCGCATCCCGGTGGAGGTCGATCTGGCCTCCGAGTTCCGCTATCGCGATCCGATCATCGGCCCCGGCGACCTGGTGGTGGCCATCAGCCAGTCCGGCGAGACCCTGGACACGATGGAGGCGGTGCGGGAAGCCAAGAAGAAGGGCGCCAAGATCCTCGCGATCTCCAACGTGCTGGAGTCGTCGATCCCGCGCCTGGCCGACTACGCCTTCTATACCCACGCCGGCCCCGAGATCGGCGTGGCCTCGACCAAGGCGTTCACCACGCAGCTCGTGGCGTTGACCCTGCTGGCCATCCACCTGGGGCGTCGCACCAAGAAGCTGTCGTCGGAGCGCGCGCGAGAGCTCCTGGGCGAGCTGCTGCAGCTCCCCAACAAGATGAGAGACGTGGTGGAGAGCGGCGCGCAGCTCCAGGCCATCGCGCGCCGGTACGGCCACGCGGAGGGGTTCTTGTTCCTGGGCCGCGGCACCCAGTACCCCATCGCGCTCGAGGGCGCGCTCAAGCTCAAGGAGATCTCGTACATCCACGCCGAGGGCTACGCCGCCGGCGAGATGAAGCACGGTCCCATCGCGCTCATCGACGAAGATCTGCCGGTGGTGGTGCTGGCGCCGCGCGGCACTCACTACGAAAAGGTCATCAGCAACCTCGCCGAGGTGCGCGCGCGCCAGGGCAAGGTGATCGCGGTCGCGACCCGCGGCGACTCCAACATCGGCAACTCCGCCGACGACGTGATCTTGATTCCCGACAGCGCGCCGGAGCTGCAGCCGATCTTGACGGTGTTGCCGCTGCAGCTCCTGTCGTACTACGTGGCGGACTTCAAGGGCACGGACATCGATCAGCCGCGCAACCTCGCCAAGTCCGTGACCGTGGAGTGACATGGCGAGCCGAGCCCCGCGACGAGCGTCCAAGGAGCCGGGGCGAGGGACCAAGGCTTCCGCCAAGGCGGGGACCAAGGCTTCCGCGAAGGTGGGGGCCGAGGCTTCCGCCCACCGCGTCGCCGAGCTCAACGGTCCAGGTGGTCTGACCCACTTTGACGCTGCCGGCGCGGCGCGCATGGTGGAGGTCGGCGACAAGCCGGAGTCGGCTCGGGTGGGCGTCGCCAGCGGCAAGATCACCATGCAGCCCGCCACCGCGGCGGCGATCTCCGCGGGGCGGATCGGCAAGGGCGACGTGCTCGCGGTCGCGCGGCTGGCGGGCATCGGCGGCGCCAAGCGCACCTCCGAGTGGATCCCGCTGTGCCATCCGCTGCGCCTGACCGGCGTGGAGGTGGCCTTCGAGCTGGGACCGCAGCAGGTCGCCATCACCGCCACGGTGCGCGCCTTCGATCGCAGCGGCGTGGAGATGGAGGCGCTGGCCGCGGTGGCGGCGGCGGCGCTGACCATCTACGACATGTGCAAGGCCATCGATCGAGGCATGGTGATCTCCGAGATTCGCCTGGAAGAGAAGCTGGGCGGCAAGAGCGGGCGCTGGCGCCGCGCCGATCCGTGAGCCGCTCGAGTCCCCGGACCGCGCGCGTTGCACGGATCGCTTGGCTCGCAGGTGCCGCCGCCGCGCAAACTCTGCGTGGCGCAATCCTGTTGCACGGGACCCGCCTTGCGGGTCTTCATTTGCCAGGCTAGATCGCGTACCTTGCGCTCGCGCGCGATGGCGCGCACTTCGGAAAGGGAACTGTCATGGCCAAGGTACGTATTGGTATCAATGGATTCGGTCGCATCGGGCGCGGCTTCGTGCGCTGCCTGGCGGCGATGCCGGACGCCTTCGATCTGGTCCTCATCAACGATCTGACCGACGTCGGTACGCTCGCGCATCTGCTCAAGCACGACTCCGTACACGGCAAGTATCCAGGCACCGTGCAGAGCGAGGGCAACGCCCTCATCATCAACGGCGATCGCGTCGAGGTCTCGGCGGAGAAGGACCCAGCCAACATCCCGTGGCGAAAGCTCGGGGTGGACATTGTCCTCGAGTGTACGGGCAAGTTCGTGGACAAGGAGGGCTGCGGCAAGCACCTCACTGGTGGCGCGAAGAAGGTCCTGATCAGCGCCCCGGCCAAGAGCCCCGACATCACGCTGTGCTGTGGCATCAACCTCGAGGCCTACAAGGCCGCCGAGCACCACATCATCTCCAATGCGTCGTGTACGACCAACTGCCTGGCGCCGGTGGCCAAGGTCCTGGAGGAGAGCTTCGGCGTCATCTCCGGAATCATGACGACGATCCACAGCTACACCAACGATCAGCAGATCCTCGACCTGCCGCACAAGGATCTGCGCCGCGCGCGCGCCGCCGGACTGTCGATGATCCCGACCACCACCGGCGCCGCCAAGGCGCTCAAGGAGGTGCTGCCGTCGATGGCCGGCAAGCTGGACGGGATGGCGATCCGCGTGCCGACCCCCAACGTCTCGCTGGTGGACCTGACCGTGCGCCTGACCAAGAAGGCCAGCGCGGCCGAGATCAACGACGCCTTCCGCGCCGCGGCGGCGGGCCCGCTCAAGGGCATCCTGCAGGTGGTGGATGAGCCGTTGGTGTCGCGCGACTTCAACGGGGATCCGCACTCGTCCTCGGTGGACGCGCCGCTCACCACCGTGATCGGCGACCAGGCCAAGGTGATGAGCTGGTACGACAACGAGATCGGATACTCGCAGCGCCTGCTCGATCTCGCGCGCTTCGTCGCGGAGCGCCTCTAGTGCCGTTGCCAAAGGGGATCCGCGCGCTCGACGATCTGCCGGTCGAGGGCCGGCGTGTGTTCGTGCGCGTCGATTACAACGTGCCGCTCGACAAGGCGCGCAACGTCACCGACGACGCGCGCATCCGCGCCACCTTGCCGACCCTGCGCAACCTCATCGACCGCGGGGCTCGCATCGTGCTGGGCTCTCACCTGGGCCGGCCCGATGGCCAGGTCAAGCCGGAGTACTCGCTGGAGCCGGTGGCCGCCAAGCTCGCGGAGCTCTTGCCGGTGGAGATCAAGCTGGCGGATGAGCCGGTGGGCGATGGCGCGCGCAAGGTCGTGAGCGACCTGCGCGACGGCCAGATCGCCATGCTCGAGAACCTGCGCTTCTCGGCCGGCGAAGAGTCCAACGACAAGACCTTCGCCGCGGCGCTGGCCTCGTACTGCGACGTGTACGTCAACGATGCCTTTGGCACCGCGCACCGCGCGCACGCCTCCACCGCCGGCATGGTGCCGATGGTGGCCGATCGCGGCGCTGGCCTGGTGATGGCCAAGGAGATCGACTTTCTGTCTCGCCTGTTAGGCGACGTGGACAAGCCGTACATCGCCATCCTCGGCGGCGCCAAGGTCTCCGACAAGATCGAGGTCCTCGACGCGCTGCTCGAGCGCGTCAGCGCCATCATTGTCGGCGGCGCCATGGCCAACACGTTCTTGCAGGCGCAGGGCAAGTCCCTGGGCAAGAGCAAGGTCGAGGGCGACAAGGCCCCGATCGCGCGCAACTTCCTGCGCCGCGCGCAGGAGCGAAATGTCGCCGTCCACTTGCCGACCGACGTGGTGGTGGCCTCCGGGCTCGACTCGGACGTCACCTCCATCGCCTCGGTCGACGGCATCGGCAGCGACATGATGGCGCTGGACATCGGTCCTGCCACCATCGAGGCCTATCGCAAGGTGGTGGGGGCGGCGCGGACGGTGTTCTGGAACGGCCCGATGGGCGTGTTCGAGAAGCCGCGCTTTGCCGCCGGCACCGTGTCGGTGGCGCAGGCGCTGGCGGAGAACCGGCTGGCGCTGACGGTGGTCGGCGGTGGCGACAGCGCCGCCGCGGTCGCTCAGGCTGGCCTGGCGGACAAGATCTCGCACGTCTCGACTGGCGGCGGTGCGTCCCTGGAGTTTGTCCAGGGGCTCGCGCTGCCGGGCATCGAAGCGCTGCGCGGATAGCGCCGTCCTGCCACGGGCAGGGGCACATGAAGGCAGGTGCGCCTCCTTGAGCAGGAGGAAGCACCTGCTGCGCGTGTTCCACACCTGCTTCGTTCGCTGCTTCGTTGTGGCTGGTCGGCGCCGCGAGGCAGGGCTCTTTCTGACCCCCGGCGCCAGCGCGCGGCGCGGTGCTCGCTGGTGGGCGCTCGCGGTCGCTGGTGCTCGCTGGTGCTCGCTCGTGCCCGCTGCGCTCTCCGGTGCGCACTCTGGTGCGCTCTGGTGCCCACGACGTCGACGGATCCGCTCCGGCCAGAGTATGCTGCCAGGGTGTCAGTCCGGCGGATCGCCGTGTTCGACCCCTCGGGCCGCGTGGGTGCGGAGGCCGTGCGTGTCGCGGAGAAAGGGCGCATCGAGATCGTCGTCGCGACCTCCCCGGTAGATCCGGTGCTGCAACAGGTCCACGCCGTCCTGGTGGCGGCGCCGGTGGCCGCGGACCTGCCGGTCGCCGGCGTCATCTCGGCCCCGCGCTGGGTGGTGGGCGAGGCCAGCAACGCCACCCGCCTGGCCGGCGCCGCGGTGGCGGCGGCGGCGGCGGGCGTGCTGCTGCTGCCTCTTGGACCGGAGTCGTTGTTCACCGTGCTCGAGGGAGATCGGGTGAACCTCGACTCCGACCTGGCGCGCGCGAGGGCGCTCATCGCCACGCCGCTGGTGGAGTCCTCCGACGTCGGCGCCGAGGCGCTGCAGACGCTGGCGTCCAGCTTCAACGCTCATGACTGCATCGTCTGGTGGCGCGACGGTGAGAACATGGCGCCGACCATGGCGCGGGGAGAGCTCGCGGAGGGCTACCGCAGCGCGGTGGCGGCGGCGGCCCGGATCGCCGCCGCCGCCGGGGGGACGGCGGTGATCGGCGTCGCGCTCGACCGCGCGCCGGCCGCGGTGATGGCGGAGGCGCTGCGCGCTTCGCCCAACGAGGTCTCCGGGTTGCTCGCCATCGTCAGCGATCGCGCGCGGCGCTTCTCCTCGGCCGAGCGCGCGGACCTGCGCGCGATCGCCGGGCGGTTCACGCGCGAGCTGGCGCTGCGCGCCACCCACAAGCGGCTGGTCGCCGAGGGCGAGCGGCTCTCGGCCAGCTCGATGCACGATCCGCTCACCGGCGCGATGATGCGGGGGGCCTTCGAGCAGGCGGTCACCCACGAGGTCGCGGCGGCGATGCGGCGGCGGGAGGTGGTCACCCTGCTGCTCATCGATCTGGTCGGCTTGCGCCGCATCAACCTGGAGCATGGCCACCGCGCTGGCGACGAGGTGCTGTCGCAGGTGGCCATCCGCGCCAGGGCCTGTGTTCGCAGCACGGATCCGATGGGCCGGATCGGCGGCGACGAGTTGGCGATCTTGCTGGTCAGCGCCACCGACGTGCAGGGCACCGCCGTCAGCCGCAAGATCATCTCCCGGATCCACAAGGACCCGATCGTGGCGGAGGGCCACCCGCTGCAGGTCCAGGTGCGCGTGGTGCTCTCGGAGGTGGCGCGAGGCGAGCGCAGCGGCGAGGCTGCGTTCGCGCGGTGCTACTCCGCGCTTCGTACCTCGATCCCTGGCGACCCGACCGTGGTGCCCCCCGATGATCACCACGGCGATGTCGACACCCAGCCGGAGTCCGGAGGGCTGACCGCGGGCACCGTGGTGGGGGGCACCTACCGCGTGCTGCACGAGCTGTCGCGCGGCGCGATGGGCGTGGTCTACCGCGGGGAGGATCTGGGCCTTGGCCGCGCGGTGGCGATCAAGGTCCTGCGCTCGGATCTCGCGTCGGACCGGGAGCTGGTGGCGCGGTTTCGCGCGGAGGCGGGGCTCCTGGCGTCGCTGCACCACGACAACCTGGTGTCGGTGTACGCGCTGGGCGAGCACGCCGGGGACGTGTACTTCGTCATGGAGCTGGTCGAGGGCCAGCCGCTCTCCGACGTGCTGCGGCGCACGCTGGATCAAAACGAGTGGTTTCCGGTGGCCGCCGTCATCCAGATCACCAGCGAGATCGCGGACGCGCTGGACGCGATGCACGCGCGCGGCCTCATCCACCGGGACGTCAAGCCCGCCAACATCTTGCTGGATCGAGTGCGAGATCGCGCGGTGCTGGTGGACGTCGGCGTGGCCGCCAAGACGGGGGCGGCCCGTGAGGCCGCGGGCACTCCGGGCTTCGCGGCGCCAGAGTCCTTCTATGAAGGCGGCGACTCCCCGCCCACGGATGTCTACGGCCTGGCCGCCACGGTGTACTGCGTGCTCACCGGGCGCGCGCCGTTTGGCTCGGGCCAGCCGCTGCAGGTGGTGCAGCGCCAGCTTCACGATCCGCTGCTGCCGCCGTCGTCCATTCGCGTGACCTTGCCGACGGCGGTGGACGCCGTGCTGGCCAAGGCGCTGGATCCCTCGCCCAGCCGGCGCTGGACCTCAGCCTCCACGTTCGCCATCGCGCTGGCACGGGCGCTCGCGCCGATGCGCGAAGATGTCGCGCCGACCCCGCGCGCCACCGCGGACCCAGAGCTCACCGCGGCGGCGGTGATGGGGCCGACCTCCGCGCTGTCTGCGGAGGAGGTGGCGCGCTTGCCCACCCAGAGCAGCGATCTGCTGCCGGTGCGGCGCAGGATCACGGGGCAGGTCCGCGCCTTCCACGTGCGAGTGCTGTCGAAGGCTGTGGCCCATCACCTGGGCGAGTCGGCCATGACCAGCATCACCAGCGCCCGGCCGCACCTGGCGCCGCTCTTGGCGCAGCGGGTGGCGCCGCTGTCGTGGGTGGAGCTGGAGTCGTTCTGCGAGATGCTCGATGCCGCCAGCGAGCTCTTGCCGGAGCAGGAGCTCGCGCGCAGGGTCGGCCGCAGCACCATCACCGCCACGTTCGTGCAGCTCTTTGGTGCAGATCCGGCGTCGCTGCCGATCCCCTGGTGCTCTCGGCGCTGCCGTCGTTCTGGCCCCGCTATCATGACTGGGGCCCCATCGCGATGGAGGCTGGCGAGGCGCAAGCGGATCTCACCCTCAGCGGATACCCGGGCAGCCGGCACGTCTGCACGATGGTCTCCGGTCAGCTCATGCGGATCATCGAGCTGGCGGGCGGGGGCGATGTCACGGTCGACGCCTTGTCTTGCGCGATCGATGGCGCGCCCGCTTGCCGGTTCTCCGCCACGTGGATCCCTCGTAGCCTTCGCGCAACCAAGCCTTGAGGCGTGCTCCACGTCAACGCCTTGGAATCGCGACGGGATCTCTTTGGGTGGGCTCGGCGTCCCGCGTGGCGAGCTTGCTCGCACGGAAGCGGTCCTGTTCCTGGATGTCAGCAAGATCGGGCCGCGGCGGGCCTCCCCGCCGGCGGAGCTGCGCTATGATGCTATGCGTCACGGATTATTCGCTCCTGGTCTGCAAAATCGTCTCACCCAACCCCTGGGGGGACCTGTTAAGAACGACCTCAGGCGTGCAGATCTCGAACAACCCCGGCGACTTTAGGGCGAAGCTGGCATCCACACGTCACAGGTAGGACCACGGAAACGTCATGTCGCAACGGGCAAGCGCAGCAACTACAACGCGCACCATCGCCTCCCGTGGCGTGGGGTGGGGTTGCCGTGAGAAGCGGCGAACCGCGCTGGTTCGTTCCAGCATATTTCGGTGGGTGGAGGGGAGATGAGCTTGGCCAAGGCGTTGCCGCGTCCGTGTCCCACCTGCGGAGAGATCTCAGGGGGCGTGTTCTGTCCAGCAGACGGTGCGCCGCTGGCTGGGTCGTTCTCGATCGGCGGCGATCGTTACCTGGTAGACGAGCTGATCGGCTCGGGCGCCATGGCCATCGTGTTTGGCGGCCACCACCGCACGTTGTCGCGGCCGGTGGCGGTCAAGGTGCTGCGCCCCGAGGTCGCTCGCAACGATGAGCAGCAGCAACGGTTCCTCCGGGAGGCGCGCTCCGCCAGCCGGCTCAACCACGAGAACATCGTCGGCGTGCTCGATTTTGGCTGGGATGATGATCTCGGCGTCACCTACATGGTGATGGAGCGGGTGCTCGGCGAGACCTTGGCCGCCGAGCTCTCCTCCAGCGGCCGCATGGCGTGGCGTGATGCCGTCTCGCTGCTGGTGCAGATCTGCCGCGCGGTCGCCACCGCGCACGCCGCCGGCATCGTCCATCGAGATCTGAGCCCTCGCAACGTGATCTTGGTGAACTCCTCCGGCCGTCGGGTCGCCAAGCTCTGCGATTTTGGCCTGTCGCGCCACACCGAGGGCGGTGATCGGGTGACCCAGAACGGCGCGTGGGTGGGCACGCCCTCGTACATGGCTCCCGAGCAGGTGGACCACGAGGTGGTCGTGGAGCCCAGCGCGGACATCTACGCCATCGGCGTCATCGCGTACGAGCTGCTCACCGGGCACCTGCCGGTCGTCGGCGACACCAGCGCCGAGGTGCTCGCGGCCAAGCTGACCGACGAGGTGGTGCCGCTCACCCTCAAGTTCCCCGAGCTCGGCGTGCCCGAGGAGCTCGACACCTGGGTGCTCCGCTGCCTGCAACGTGACCCCGCGTCTCGCCCCAGCGCCTCGGAGCTGGAGCGTGGCCTGACGCGGTTGTCGGCGCGGGCGACCGCGCTGGGCGAGCCGGGCAGCCTCTCGGCGCCTGCCATCGCGATCCCTCGGACCTTGACCCCGGCGTTTCCGCCCCTCGACGACGGCTCGCCCTCGTTGATCGGAAGCTATCGCGTGGTGCGCTCGCTTGGCACCGGGGGCACCGGCCGCGTGTACCTGGGCGAGCATCCAGTGATCGGCACCAAGGTGGCGATCAAGGTCTTGCTCCCCGAGATCGCGGGCAGCCAGGAGACCGTCGAGCGCTTCATCCAGGAGGCGCGTAGCTCGAGCCAGATCGACAGCCCTCACATCCCGCGCTACTACGATTTTGGCCGCACCGCCGGCGGCCTGCCGTACGCGGTGATGGAGTACTTCGAGGGCGAGACCCTGGCTGAGCGCATCGAGAAAGTTGGCGCGCTGTCGGTGGAGGAGACGGCCGGGATCTTGGTCCAGGTCGCGGGCGCGCTGATGCTGGCGCACAAGGCTGGCCTCATCCATCGCGATCTCAAGCCGGAGAACCTGTTTCTGGTGGCGGCCGAGCCGCGCGCGGTCTCGGGGGGCGGAGTCGAGGCCGCGCTGCCACGCGCGGTGACCGCGTCGGGCAGCTCCCCCGCGCTGCTCGACTGCGCGTACAGCGTCAAGGTGCTGGATTTCGGCATCGCCAAGTCCTTTGGAAAGGACGCAGGGACCCGGACGCAGCAGGGCTTCTTCTTGGGCACCCCGTTTTACTGCGCTCCGGAGCAGGTGTTTGGCGCCGAGGTCGATCCGCGCGCCGACGTCTACGCGCTCGGGGTCACGGCGTTCGAGATGCTGACCGGCATGCCGCCGTTCGTCGGGGAGATCTCGGAGGTGCTGGAGGCCAAGACCTCGCAAGACGCGCCGCTCTTGCGCAGCGAGCGCCCGGAGCTGCCGGAGCGCGTGGAGCGCACGGTGGCCCGCATGCTCGCGCGAGACCTCAAGGAGCGCGCAGACTCCATGGCCTGGGTCAAAGAGCAGCTCGAGCTGTGGCTGCGGCCCGAGCTCGATCTCGCGGCGGCGTCTGGGCGCTTCTTGCGCGCGGCCTCCGTGGTCACCCTGCGCGCGACCACCGCGACCCCGGCTCCGCGCCACGACCAGGCCAGCGCCGCGGAGCTCGACGGCGCTCGCGCCCGCGCTGCCAGCGCCCCGGCGCTCGGGGCGCCTGGCGTCATCGGCGACGATGCAGGGGACGGCGGCGAGCCAGAGCTCGCCGGGATCACGGGCGAGCTTCCGGTTCGCCGGTCGCGCGCGCGGTCGTCCGCGCCGCGCCCTTCGTCGCCTGCGCTGGCGGTGCCCGCATCGCTGACGGCGCCGCTGGTCATCGAGTCGGCGCGTCCTCATCGCGCGCACCACGCCGACGGAGACTTCGACGCGCTCGAGACCATCAGCCTGAGCCCCGGGGCCAGGCCCACGATCCCGGTCTCCACGAAGGCCGCGCCCCCAGCGTGGAAGCGACCGCTGCCGATCCTGCTGGCGGTGAGCGCCCTCCTGGGCGTGGCGGCGGTGGGCCTGGTGGTCGGCGGTGGAGAGGGAGGCGGGGGCCGTGGCCCGGTGGTGACGCCGATCCAGCGCTCGCCCCAGGTCTCGCCGCTGCAGGCGCGGACCGCCGGCGATCCCGAACCAGCGGTCCCGCCGGCGGCGTCCTTGGCCCCGGCGGTCGATCCAGCCGGGGAGCCGCCCCGGGAGCCGGCAGAGGAGCCGTCGGTCGAGGTCAAGAGCGACGACGGCGAGGAGCCCCGGAGCGCCGATGGCTCTGGGCAGGCGTCCACGCGCAAGGCGAAGTCTCGAAAGACCAAGCGGCGTGGGGACTCTGCGGCCGACGACAAGGGCAAGCCCTCCACGCCGACCGAGCCTGAGCCGCCAAGAGACGTCAAGCTCGTCGATCCGTTCGCGAACTAGCCCAAGCCATGTGGAGCCGTCCTTCTATGTCGCCTCGCTTCGCTCTCGCCCTGGCCCTCGCGATGTCCACCGGGGCCTCGCTGGCGATGTCTCAGCCCGTCTCTGGGGGGCCCCCAGCACCCCAGCCGCTCGGCGGGGACGCCTCGGCCGACCAGCAAGCACGCGCGCACTTTCAGCGCGGTCAGGAGCTGGCCAATCAGGGCAAGTACCCGCAGGCCTACCTGGAGTTCGAGGCCGGGTATCGCCAGTCGCATCGGCCGCTGTTCCTGTTCAACCTCGGCGAGGCGGCGCGCGCGTTCGGCGACGCCGGTCGCGCGCGGGCGGCGTATCAGCGCTATCTGGAAGAAGATCCGCAAGGGCCCATGGTGGCCTCGGCGCGAGCTCGCCTCACGGATCTGGGGCCTGGCCCGGCGACCGATCTGGGGCTGTCGCGCAAGAAAGATCCGGCCGCCGCGCTCACGCCGGCGCCGATCAAGAGCCCCCTGGTGTTGCCGCCGGAGCGCTTTGCCACCTCCACGCCTGCGCCGTCGACCAGCCGGCCGATGTGGAAGAAGTGGCCGTTTTGGGCCGTGGTCGGCGGCGTGGTGGTTGGCGGCGGCGTCGCCGCCTACGCGCTCACCCGTGACACCTCGGCATGCAGCGACGGCTGCACGCTGGTGGATCTGAGATAGCCATGCGTGGACCGAACGCGCGAGCCAAGATCCAGACCTCGGGGCACCCAGCGCCGCGGTCGCCGCGCCGCCGCGGCGGGCGCTGGCGCGCGCGCGCCGCGGTGACGCTGCTGGCGCTGCTCTTTTGCGCGTGTACCGAGGACGTGGGCACCAGCGTGCGCGTCAGCCTGGTGTACGTGGACACCTGGCCCATCGAGACCACGAGCCTGACGGTGGGCGACGAGGTCCGCGAGGTCACCCTCCGCCACGAGCTGCTGCTGCTGCTGCCGGACGCGCTCGATGGCCAGGTCATGCCCATCTCCATCGCCGGCACGCGCGGCGGCGAGAGCATCGCCAATGGCTCAGCGGTGGCGCTGATCCGCAAGGGCGAGACGGTGGACGCGGCGATCGTGCTCGACCGCGTGCCGTGCGGCGTGTTTTGCAACCCCGGCGCCAGGCGCTGTGAGGGCGAGAACGCGGTCACCGAGTGCGTCCGGGATCCGGAGGGCTGCCTGCTGTGGGGGGAGCCCGAGGAGTGCCCGGACAACGTCAGGATCTGCTCGTCGGGTCTGTGTGACCGGAGCTGCCGGAACGAGTGCGCCGAGGGCGAGGGGCGCTGCGATGACGTCACCCACCAGGTGACCTGCTCCAACCTGGACTCGGACACGTGTCTGGACCTGAGCCTGCCCATGGAATGCACGACCGGTCAGGTTTGCTACAGCGGTCGCTGCGCCGCGGCTTGCACCTATGCCGCCGCGCTGGGGGCAAACACGCCCATCCCTGGCAGCAACAAAGCGTTCGGGCCCACGATCGCCATCGATTCGCTGGGCACCACCCACGCGATCTACTCGGCGGACGGCTCTCGGCAGCTCCGGTATGCGTCCCGGACGAAGAATGGGACGTGGACCGACTGGCAGGATCTCTCGGGCGCGATCGGCGAGAACCCGACCCTGATCGCTGACAAGGAGCGCAACCTGCATGTCGTGTACGGCGGCGCCTCGGTGGTGTATGGCAAGCGCCTTGCCATGACCGGTGCGTGGAGCTGGCGCACCATCGAGTCTGGCACCGACATCGGCGTGTCGTCGTCGGTGGCGCTGGACGCCGACAAGGTGGTGCATGTGGTCTACTACAAGCCCTCCGTCCCCGTCTTGCGGCATGCCTCGTCCAGCGACGGCGTGACCTTCACCGCCAGCGACGTGTCCACCGGCAAAGGCCTGCGCTGTGACCTCGCGATCGTGGACAAGACCCTGCATGTGAGCAGCTTCGACACCAACAACGAGCTCTGGTACTCGCGGTTCGTCCCCGGAGAGGGGTGGACAAGCGTCGAGGTTGTGGATCTCACCGGCACGGTCGTCAAGCCGGAGGCCAGCACGTCGATCGCGGCCGATCGCGCTGGCACCCTGCACATCGTGTACTCGGATCTGTACGACGGCAGCGGCGGGGATGACCTGCGCTACGTCCGCAACTCCGGAGCGAGCTGGACCTTCCGCGTGGTCGTGGACGACACCAATGAGACCACCGGTGGCCACGCTGAGCTCGTGGTGGATCCGTTCGACAACCTGCACGTCGCCTACCGCACCACGCGGAGCGCGCAGAAGTTGCAGTATGCCTTCAGGTCGGCAGGCGCGGCCGGCACCTGGTCCATCGCCATCCAGCCACTGGCGACCTCCGGGTTTGAGCCCTCCATCGCGGTGGGGGCGGACGCGGAGGTCCGGATCTTGTCGGCGGACGCGGCGAGCGTGGTGGAGACCGCACGGGCCTGCACGCTGTGACCGCCTGAGCTGAGCTTGGCTGGCCGCTGCGGAGCCAAGATGGTCGCCTGATCTCCGCGGAGCTCGCTGAACCCGTGGTTGCGCTGCCAACCAGGCAGCAAACGCGCTACCCTGGGCCGCCGGCCTCAGCAGGCTGGGAGGGTTTTTCATGCGCCGTTCGTCGTGTCCTGGTCTCCGCTGGCTCTCTTGCTCCGCGCTGTTGATCCTGAGCCTGCTGTCGCTTGGCGGCTGCGCCGAGGGAGAGGTCGGCACCAGCATCCGCGTCTTCCTGGTGTACGAGGAGGGCTGGCGGATGGGCGCGGCCGAGGTGATCGTGGAGGAGAAGGAGGCCAGCGCAACCATCTCGCGCGAGCTCTTGGTCCTCCTTCCGGACGATATGGCGCTTGGCGAACCTCGCACGGTGGAGATCTGGGGTGTGCGAGACGCCGAGCGCATCGCCCACGGCTCCGCGGTCGCGGTGCCGCGCAAAGGAGAGACGGTGGACGCCACGGTGGTGCTGGAGCGGCTGCCCTGCGGCGTGTTCTGCGAGCCCGGGGACGTGCAGTGCGAGGGCGAGGCGCTCAGCACCTGCGGCGCGGACGCAGATGGCTGCATGGAGTGGGGGGAGCCGGTGGCTTGTGAGGCTCCCACGCCCAACTGCTCGGCGGGGCAGTGCCGGCTCGGCTGCGTCAATGACTGTGTGGAGGGCAAGTGCGTCGATGCGGTGACGCAGGCGCGCTGCGGCGAGTTCGATCTCGACAACTGTCTGGACTACAGCATGGCCGAGCCCTGCGCCGCCGGGCAGCTCTGCTACGCGGGCCGGTGCGCGCCGCCGTGTACCCTCGACCCGTCGTTCACCAACGCCACGTTGATGGACACCGCGAACCCCTACCACCCGAGCGTGGTCATCGACGCAGGCGGCACCCCCCACGCGGTGTACTCGGTGGCGACCACGCTGGCGTTGCGCTACGCGCGGCGCCAAGGCGCGGTGTGGACGTGGAGCGAGCTCAACGCCGCCGGCAAGTCGCCAAGCCTCGCGGTGGACTCTGCGGGTGGGTTGCACGTCGTGTTCTCGGCAGCGACCGGCCTTCGGTATGGCTACAAGGCGCGCACGGCGCCGAACTGGAGCTTCGAAGAAGTGCGCGCAGGCGCCAACATCGGCTTGTCCTCATCGCTGGCGGTGGACCGCAGCGGCGTCCCGCATCTGCTCTACCACGACGCCACCACCGACGAGCTCTGGTACTCGCAGAAGACGACAGGGTGGGTTCACGAGCTCGTGCGCACCAGCGCGGGGCAAGGCTGCGACGTCACCTTGGACAACGCGGGCACCCCGCACGTCAGCTTCTACAGCTCGGTCAACAACGTGATGTACGGCAAGCGCACGGCGGCCAACACCTGGGCGGTGGAGCTCGCGACCTCACCAGCCCCCTTAGCGGTGCCGCTTCTGGGAGGAACTTCGATCGCGCGCGACCGGGATGGCAAGACGCACATCGCATACAGCGACTCGTACAACGACTGGTTTGGGACCTACTACCGGCTGGCGGTGGTCTCCAACATCGGTGGCTGGGCGGACTCCATCGTCGATGACACCGTTGACACCGGGGCCCGCCCGAGCCTGGCCGTGGATCCGTTCGACGGCTTGCACGTGGCGTATCAGACGATGTCCTCGACTCCGGCGCTGCGCTATGCGTCGCGCGCGCCCAAGACCTCCACCTGGAGGCTGGCCCCGCAGCCCGCGGCCACCCGGGGCTACGAGCCGTCCATCGCGATCGCGCCGACCGGTGACCTGGTGATCTTGTCTGCGGTGCGGAGCGGCAGCCTGGTGGAGACCACGCGCACCTGCGACTGACGGGGGGCCTGAAGCGCGCCTGCCGGGCCGCCCGCCAGGCGCCGCCATGCGGTCACCGCGACAGTGGGACAAACGGGGAGCGCGCGTCCAGCGACTCGCGCTCGCGCAAGAGCCGCTTGAGGTCGGCCAGGGCCGGCGAGCTGCCGGCGAGGTTGCGCAGCTCGCCAGGATCGGCGGTGGTGTCGTAGAGCTCGGGGCCCTGCGGGCCGATGATGAGCTTCCACCGGCCGCGCATGATCGCGGTGCGCGCCTCGGACACGGAGCGGTCCTTGACCATCGCCGCGAAGGCGTAGCCACCTTGATCATCGCTGGCGCGCTCGCCGCGCAGCAGGCTGGCCAGCGAGCGTCCCTCGAGCTGGTCCTTGGGCACCTCGAAGCCCGCCAGCTCGAGCAGGGTCGGGGCCAGGTCCACCAGCCCGGTGACCTCGGCGTGGCGCGCCGGCGCGATGCCGGGGCCTGAGATGATCAGCGGCACCTGGAGCTGCGAGTTGCTCAGGTCGGTGCCGTGGTAGGGCGCGCCGTGGTCGCCTAGCCCCTCGCCGTGATCCGAGGTCACCACCACCAGCGGCGGTGGCGCGCCGGGATCGAGGGCATCGAGCACGCGGCCGAGCATGCCATCGACCTTGCCTAGCGCGGCGTCGTAGCGAGCGCGGGCGTGCTCGGGCGAGGGCAGATAGGCCGCGCCGCCGTTCCACTGGTGCGGCTCGAGGAAGTGCATCCAGACAAACAGCGGCGGCCGCGGTCCGCGCTGCCGGTTGGCGCGCAAGAACGCGGCGGCCTCGTTGGCCAGCACCGCGCCGTCGCGCGACAACACGAGCTCGTCGAGCCCGCGGTCCAGCCCGAGCTGCAGCGAGCGCCCCCAGAACGTGTCGCAGCACAGAAAGCCGGCGGTGCGGTAGCCCGCCGCGGCGAAGCGCTCGGCCAGAAGGACGTGCCGGGGGTCGAGCCGCAGCGCCCAGCCGAACACCTTGCCGCGCACGCGGGTGGGGGAGAGCCCCGTCGCCAGGCTGGGCAGCGAGCGGCGGGTCACGTTTCCCGGCGCGAAGGCGCGGGTCATGACCGCGCCGCGCGCGCCGAGCCTGGCCAGCGCGGGCATGTGCGCCGGTCCGCCGTGCAGCGGCGTGCGATCCGCGCGCACGGTGTCGATGGTGATGAGCAAGACATCCGGGTGGCCGCGCTCGGCCGCGCCAGCGAGTGGCCGCGGCGCCGCGCTGGCGGGCGAGATCTCCGCGCGCAGCGCCTCGAGCTGGTGGAGCTGCTCGATGACCTCCGCGGCGACGGTGGGCTCGGCCCATGCGTCGAGCACCACCGCGGGCGCCACCGCGCGCATGGTCAGCGCGCCGCCGACGGTGAGCGCGGCTGCGCCGCACGCCGCCAGCCCGACGAGGTGGCCGGCTCGTCGCCTGACGAGCGGATGCGCGAGCGCGGTGGTCAGCAGCGCCACCGCGGGCGCCAGGGCGAGCGAGAGCGCGTTCGACAGGTCGACCGCGCCGAGCCACGAGCGCAGGCTCACCGCGAGCCCCGCCAGCGCCGCGACCGCGGCCAGGCCCAGCGAGCTCGCCACCTGGCGCCGGGTCCACGGCGGCCGTCCGCGTCGCGCCAGCGCCCGCCGCTCGATCGCGCGCAGCGCCTCGCGCAGCCCGCGCGCACACGGCCAGGCCAGCGCCAGGACCACCAGCGCGACCACGGAGACGACCGCCGGCGCGATGACCGCCAAGGTCGCCGGCTGAAACGCGGTGTGCAGGGCGGCCCAGCGCACGGCCGCCCACGCGGACCACCCGAGCGTGGCCGCTGACGCCGCGCCCACCACGGCGAACGCGGCCAGCGTGGCGCCGTGATCCGCCGGGCCCGGCGCCGATGCTGCCGAGGAAGCGGCCGACGAATCAGCCGAGGAATCAGCCGACGAATCGGCCGAGGAAGCGGCCGACGAATCCGGCGACGAATCAGCCGAGGAATCGGCCGACGAATCCGGCGACGAATCAGCCGACGAATCCGGCGACGAATCAGTCGCACGCTGGCCTGGCCGCCAGCCCAGCATCGCCAGCCGGGTCAGCATCGCGGCCACCGTCACCGCCGGCCACAGCCCCGCCACTGCGTAGCCAGCGCTGGTCAGCCACAGGCCGAGCCCCGAGACCCGCGACCAGGCCTCCGCGCCCGCGCCAAGGAGCGCGCCGATGGCGGCCGCGCTCAGGCTGCGCAGCGCCCATCCGACGACTCGCCTGCCATGTGAGCCGATCCTCGCCATCAGCGCAGCAGCCTGACCTGCGGCAACCGGCGGGTCAAGGCAGGCCCCCCCCACAAGGCCTCCCCCAAGGCGGCCAATTGGCGTGCGTGGTCCTGGTGAACACCGCGGCAACGGCTGTAAGCTGCAGCCCCATGCGCACCCCTTTCGTCGTCGGAAACTGGAAGCTGCACAAGACCGTGTCGGAGGCGCTGACGCTGGTCACCGAGCTCAAGAATCAGCTCGCTGCCATCAAGGGCGTCGCGGTCGCCGTGGCGCCACCGTTCACCGCGCTGACCTCGGTGGCCAAGCGGCTCGAGGACTCTGCCATCGGCGTGGCGGGGCAGAACTGCCACTGGGAGAGCAAGGGCGCCTTCACCGGCGAGGTCTCGGCGCCGCTCCTGGCGGACGCCGGTTGTACCTGGTGCATCGTCGGTCACAGCGAACGCCGCACCCTGTTTGGGGACAGCAGCGCCGCGGTTGGCAAGAAGGCCAGCGCGGTGCTCGCCGCGGGGCTCGGCGTGATCGTGTGCATCGGGGAGACGGAGGCGGAGCGCGACGCTGGTCGCACCTTCGCGGTGCTCGACGAACAACTCGCGGGGAGCTTGCCCGCGCTGGCCGGCTCCGAGCAGGACTTCGCTCGCCTGGTGGTCGCCTACGAGCCGGTGTGGGCCATCGGCACCGGCCGCACGGCGAGCACCGCGCAGGCGCAGGAGGCCCACGCCCACGTGCGCAAGCGGCTGACGGAGCGCTTTGGCGGCGCCGGGGCCGGGGCGATTCGCATCCAGTACGGCGGCTCCGTCAAGCCCAGCAACGCCGAGTCGCTGATGGCCGAGCCGGATATTGACGGCGCCCTGGTCGGCGGCGCCTCGCTGGAGGCGGCGGACTTCGTGGCGATCGTCAAGGCTGCGCGCCCCAAGTAGCTGAAATAGAAGCCGCAACTGAGCCCTGGCGACCATCTTGGTACCAGACGGGCCGGGGTGTCGCGGCGGGGCTTGCCGCTTGCGCCGTGTGCGCGATTGGGCTAGAACCGCCGTCCTATGTCGACGCTGATCACGATCTTGCACGTCATCGTGTGCCTGTTTCTCATGCTCACGGTGCTCTTGCAGTCGGGCAAGGGCGGCGGCATGGGTGGCGCGTTCGGCGGCGGCAACGCGGCCACCGTGTTCGGCGGCTCTGGCGCCTCCACGTTCCTGCGCCGGCTCACCGCGAGCGCAGCGACGATCTTCATGATCACGTCGATGCTGCTGGCGTACTTCGCCAGCCATGACGCCGGCGACGCGCTGGCCCGCTTTGGCGAGCAAGAGAAGACGCGGCGCAAGGAGATCGAAGAGGCGCGCAAGAAGGCCACCAGCGCCGAGGCGCCCACGGCTGGCTCTGCGGCGCCCGCGGCACCTGCTGCTGGCTCTGCCGATGGCTCTGCAGCTCCCGCGGCTGGTTCTGCAGCTCCTGCTGCTGGCTCTGCCGATGGCTCTGCGGCACCCGCGGCAGGCTCTGCCGCTCCGGCAGCGCCCGCGGCACCTGCTGCTGGCTCTGCGGCTCCGGCGGCTGGCTCTGCGGCACCCGCGCCTGGCTCTGCCGCCCCGGCAGCTCCTGCAGCGCCCGCGGCTGCCGCGGAGCAACCGCTTCCGCCTCCCACGCCCGCTCCCTCGGTAACGACGCCCCCGGCGCAGTGAACGCGCGCGCGTCGCGACGGCGGCTTGTCGCGACCGCGTCAGCATCTCCTCTGTGACGAGGTACTTGCCGCTGATACACTGAGCTGGATGTCCGCAGGTCGAGACCTTCAGCGTTTCGCGGAGGCCGTGGCCCGGCAAGGCAGCGCTCTCGATCATGTCGCGCTGCTGCTGGGAGACTGGGACTACCCGGCCCTCGATGTGGCGCAGTACCGCCGCCAGCTCGACGACATCGCCGTGGTCGTGCGGCAGGCCGTGGAGCGGCAGCCGCAGCTACCGGTCGCCCGAGCGCAGGCCATCAGCGATGTCCTGTTCTCGCAGATGCGCTTCCGCGGCAACGTCGACGACTACTATGATCCCCGCAACAGCTTCCTGGGGCAGGTGCTCGATCGTCGCCTGGGGATCCCGATCAGCCTGTCGGTGCTCTTCCTGGAGGTCGCCCGGAGGGTCGGGGTGCTGGCGCAGGGGGTCAACTTCCCGGGACACTTCCTGGTCCGGGTCGCCGATGACGACTCGTGGCGGTTCCTCGATGCGTTCGATGGAGGGCGGCTTTTGGCCAACGCCGAGCTCCTGGCGATCTTGCAGCGCTCCGCGGGGCCTGACGCCACGGTCGAGCCGGCGCACCTGAGCGCCGCATCGAAGAAGCAGATCATCAGCCGCATGCTGCTCAACCTCGCCGGCATCTACGGCAAGCACGGGGATCTGGTGCGCTCGGTGAGCGTGCTCGAGCGGCTGGCGATCCTCGACCCGGACAACTCGCGGCTGGCTCGTGAGCTCGCCGCGCTTCGAAGCCGGGTCGACAGCCTCAACTGACGCGGGCGCCGCTGACCGCTTGCAGCGCCGCCTAGCGTGGCGCGGCGGGAGCCTGCGCCGGCGGCACTGCCGGGGTGGCTGCCGAGGGCACAGGCGTTGGCACCGGCGCTGGCACCGCGGTCGGCGCTGGCGTCGCGGCTGGCGCTGGCACCGCGGTCGGCGCTGGCGTCGCGGCTGGCGCCGCCAGATCCTTGACCCGGATCGAGCGCAGCGCGGCTTCGCCGGCGCGGCGGAAGCCGTGGGGATCCTTGCGCGCGTCGATTCCGGAGGCCACGCCTGCCTCGAGGTGCCGGGTATAGAAGTCCATTCGCACCTCTTCCCAGCTCGGGCACACCCGCTCATCTGTGGCGCGCGCGGCCTCGCAAGCGGCCAGCGCGCGCTGCGCATACGCCAGCGCAGGAGGTGGCTCCAGCCGGTCGACGTACGCGATCGAGGCCGCGAGGAGCGCGCGCCACTGCGTCGGGGCCTTGTCGGTGGCGAGGGCGCCGCGCGCGCCGGTCTCGGCGGCCCAGTCATGAAAGCCCGATCTTCCAAGGCGCCGCGCCAGCTCGGCGACCAGCGTTCCGTCGCGCGTGGGGTTCTGCTGATCGTCGATGACCCGGGCCTCGGCCAGCGCGAGCGCCAGGCGCTCTGGCTCTGCGCTCGCCGCCCACACCACCCGCATGGTCCGCGGCGGCAGCAACACCACAAACAGCACCATGATGGCGACCACGGCGTCGACCAGGCTCACGTAGCGCAGAAACCGCATGGCCCAGATGACACCCTCCCACCTCTGCGCGTTCCGCCTTTCGCATCGAAGGGCGGAAAATCGTTGGGGCGTTTCGCCCCGCTCCCCGCGCCGACCGTCCCGAGATGCCACGGGAATCATCGCCTACATCGCTTCGAGCCCAATGATTCCGATGCATTGGTTCTGGATCTTGGATTGCAAAGAAGACCTTTCGACCCGCACCAACTGGGCGTACCTGCCCGTTTTCCTAAAGGACGTTACCCACATGGGCATTCTGCAGAGCATCTCGACAGCGTTTCATGAAGGCGGTACGGGCATGTGGCCCATCCTCCTCACCTCGGTGGTCATCATCGCGTTGATCGTGGAGCGCGCGGTGTACCTGCTGCGCGCCTCGGTGGACAAGGACAAGCTCCTGGCGCTGCTCAAGAGCCAGGTGATGACGGGCAACGTCCAGGGCGCCATCAAGGTGTGCTCGGGCAACCCGACCCCGATGACCCGCATCGTGCAGGCGGGCCTGATGAAGTTCAACAAGAGCGACGACGAGGTGCAAGCTGCCATGGATGAGGCCGCGCTGCGCGAGCTGCCGCGGATCAACATTCGCACGCCGTACCTGGCCATGCTCTCGAACTTCTCCGTCATGGCGGGCCTCCTCGGCACCATCGGCGGCATGATCAAGTCGTTCGGTGACGTCGGCTCGGCCGAGACCTCCAACAAGGCCGCCGGCCTGGCCGCCGGCATCTCCGAGGCGCTCAACTGCACGTTCTTCGGAATCTTGATCTCGCTGCTGGGTCTGCTCGGGTACTCCTTCTTGCAAGGCAAGACCACCAAGGTGATCGATGACATCAACGAGGTCACGGTCCAGGTCGTGAACCTGGTGACGTCGCATCGCACCCAGATGCAGCCCTCCTGAGCGTCCGTTTCGCGAACCAACCTAGGGAGCTTCCATGGGCGCAGCAGTAGGTACAGAAGGCGGCGGTGGCCGCAACGTCAACGTCGATCTGAACATCGTGCCGTTCATCGACTTGCTCAGTTGCCTCACCGCCTTCCTGCTCGTGTCCGCGGTGTGGGTCAACATCGCGCAGATCAACATCCAGCCCAAGGGCAAGAGCCGAGACGCTCCGCCGGTGACCGAGGTGGATCCGCCCGTTCAGCTCTCGGTGTTGCTGTCGGCCGACAAGATCTGGCTTGGCCTCTCTCGTGTAGGTGACTACCAGGAGATCGCCAAGAACGCAGAGGGCAAGCACGACTGGGTCAAGTTCGAGAACACGCTCAAGGATCACAAGGCCTCGGCGTACTTCACCGATCGAGGAGAGATGGAGCTGGCGGCGGAGAGCATCCCCGGCAGCGAGGTCAAGTATCAGGACTTGATCCAGGCCATGGACATCGCGATCAAGGTCGGCTTCAACGACGTAGGCTTGTCGGATCCGGGCGGCCTCACGGTTCGTCCCAACTGAGGGAGCTTCAGCGCAATGCCGGTACATATCGCAGGCCCCAGGCTCTTCTCTTCCATCAAGCTCAAGGTGCTGGGCTCGAACTCGGGCTCGGCGGGCTCGGGGCGCCCGTCCAACATCTTCCTGAACCTGACGCCGTTTGTGGACATGATGACCATCTTGGTCACCTTCCTGCTGATGGTGTTCTCCACCACGGGTGAGCTGTTGCAGGCGCAGGCTGGCCTTGATCTGCCGCTGGCGGACAACAAGGACACGCTGCAGCTCGCGCCGGTCATCATCGTCACCAAGCGTGAGATCACGTATCAGGGCGAGCAGGTGGCCACCATCGAGGCCGTGCTGCGCGACGACTCGCCCGCCTTCAAGATCGACGCGCTGTTCGAGCGGCTCGATGCTGCGTCCAAGAAGATCAAAGAAGACGTCGGGCTCGGAAAGATCCCACGCGACCTGGCCAAGGCCTGTGAAGAGTCCCAGGCCGGGATCCGGCCGGAGCCGGGGCGGCTTTGCCCCGATGGGCTCGCCATCCTGCAGGCAGATGAAGGCACGGACGCGCGGCTCATCAACAAGATCGTGAACACGGCCAAGGCCGCCGGGTTCAACAATCTTCTCTTTGCCGTCAAGAACAAGTGAACGCTCGTCGAGCGTCGCCGAGCCTCCAGCTATCTGGCGATGCCGGGGCCGATGGTTCGGCCTTGGCCGGGCCCGCGTCGCGCCAGGCGCTGGCGGGCGCTTTGGCCTCGCGAACGCCGGCCGCTCGCTGCACTCCTGGGGCCGAGCGCCCCGCCAGGATCGATCGCATGGGAAAGGACCTGTCACACATGAGACGTCGTTTGCACAGGGTCGCCAGTCTGGGCGCGCTGCTGGTCGCAGTCGCCGCGCTGGCTGGGTGTCCGGACAATCCCTTTTCGCCCGAGACCTGGGCCAAGAAGCTAGATGATCCGCGCGAGTTTGACCGCGCGGTCGACAAGCTGGAGAACCTCGGCAACCCCAAGGCGATTCGCGCGCTGGGCGAGGCCTGGCTCAAGCAAGCGCGTCCGCCTCGCGTGCTGCAGGTGATCATCGAGCTGGCGCGCCCGCTCGACAAGGACGAGGCCGCCAAGAAGTTCCTCAGCGACTTCCCCGATGGCCGCAAGGCGTCATGGGACGCGGCGCTGCCCTTCCTCATCGCCGCGCTCAAGGACGCGGATGAGAACAACCCGCGCTCGGTGGACAGCGCCGTCAAGGCGGCGGACGCCATCGGCGACGCCGGCCTTGAAGACGGCCTGGACACCCTCATCGAGTTCGCGCAGCGCCCGGCCACCAAGAAGCTGGTGGACGCGCAGGTCACCGCCGTGCGCGCGCTTGGCAGCTTTGGCGGCGCCGGCAAGGGCCGCGCGATCTCTGCGCTGATGAAGCTGGTGGAGCAGGAGCCGCCACCCAACCCGCGCACCGCGCCGCGCGACGCCGAGAACCGGCGCTCGATGGAAGAGGCCTACGGCCGATACTTCAAGCTCACCGGCGCGGCCATCAACAGCCTGGGCGCGTTGCGCGCCTCCGAGGCCGCCAAGGTGCTGGTGCTCTCCATCTATCGAACCCCCGAGCTGTTCGGGCAGGTTCGACGCGCGCTGGTGGCGAGCGGCAGCGGGGTCATCGGCGAGCTGCGCAAGGTCATCCAGGGCAAGCACGCGGAGGTCAACCAGCTCTTCGCCGACAAGAAGCTCGACAAGTACTGCGGTGATCGCGGCGATCTGCCGCCCGATCAGTGCGTGAAGGTCTCGGCCAAGCAGTTCTACGCTGCGGTGGTGCTGGGCGACCTCTACGACACCGGGGCGGTGCCGGATCTGCTCGCGGTGCTAAAGGACGCTCCGCTGCCGGCGTACTACTTCGACGAGCAGCCGTCTGGCACTCAGCACGGCGCGGTGTTCGATGCGCTGCGCAAGATCGGCGCGGCGGAGGCAGCGGAGCCGCTGCGCGCCATCTGGAGCGATGACAAGGCCGAGCTGTCGGCCCGGCTGGGCGCGGTGAGCGCCTATGCGTTTGTCGCGCGCGATACCAGCGCGCTCGACCGCCTGAGCAAGATCATCGAGGACAACAACGAGAACGGCGACCTGCGCCTGGAGGCTGCCACCACGTACAGCCGCCTGGCCACCAGCACCTCCGCGATCCCCCTGATGCAGCAGATGGCGGCCAAGTACGGCAAGGAGTCCGCGGAGGATCGCGCCAAGGCAGACGGCGAGCCCAAGAAGGCGATGGATCGGGCCAACGAGGCCGTGAAGCAGGCCCGCAAGCTGCGCGAAGAGGCCAAGGTCAACCTGGAGAAGATCTCGCGCGATCCCAACGCCACGGCGGATCAGATCCGCCAGGCCACCGAGGTCGCGGCCAAGCAAGAAGAGGCGAGCAAGGCGGCGGACAAGAAGGCCAAGGAGGACGGCGCCAAGTTCCGCTCGCTCGACCGCACCGCCAAGCAGCGCCACGGCATCCAGCGTTCCTTCCAGGCGCACATCGCGCGCATCGAGATCTCCTCGCGCTGCAAGGGCGAGCTGGGGTGCTTGACGGCCGCGCTCAAGGCCAAGCCGGAGGATGTCATCGGCAAGCTGGGCGGCTACATCCGCGACTTCAAGGACTGGGACGCCGAGGAGAAATCCATGCTGGTGGCGGCGCAGATCGAGCGCGCCATGCTGGAGCTGGGCAAGGCCGGCCCGAAAGCGTCGTCGCAGGAAGGCGTCTTGCTCGATGCGGTCAAGAGCGACGACCGGCTGACCCGGCAGAGCGTGCTCTTGGCGCTGCCCAAGGTGGTCAAGGTCCCCTGCGCCACCTGTGAGGCCAAGCTCGACGAGGCCATCAAGGCTGGCGCCGGCAAGACCACGCTGGCGGAGCTCAACGTGGAGACCGAGATGTTGCGCAACTACTTCTCGTGGGCAGGTGGCCGGACACCAGGCAAGGCGCCGGCCGAAGCTGGGGGCGAGAACTGACCTGGCAAGGATCTTGGCCGGTTGGTGCTTTGGGAGGGTGATTCCTCTTGCGAAGCGCCGCGGTTGGCGGTAACTCCTTCTCGCTTGCGTAGGTAAGCTCGGGGTGTAGCGCAGCCTGGTAGCGCACCTGTTTTGGGAGCAGGGGGTCGGAGGTTCAAATCCTCTCACCCCGACGAGCACGACCGCGACGAGCCCCTCTGGGGCTTCGTCCGTCGCCATCCGAGGCAGCTCGGGGGCGGCGTGTCCTTGAGGACGCTCGCTGAGGTCGCTCGCTGGGTTTGCTCGCTGGGGACGCTCGCTGGGCTCTGGCCGTGGCGACCGCGGCCCGAAGCGCCCGGGGTGCGTTGCGCTGCGGCGAGGGTCCACCCTGCGTGGTCCTTGTGGTACCTCAAGGCCGATGACAGATCGCATCGCGCACCTCTGCAATGGCGACAGCACCGCAGACGGCCTCTCGCTGGCCGATCTCCCCGGGGATATCCGCGTCTGGGCTGACGCGCTGGATCAAGGGCCGCTGCTTCCGGTCGGCGGCGAAGCGTTTCGAGCAGCGCGCGCGCGCTTTGCGGTGACGGCGGGCTGGGAGACCAACGAGGCGGCGGCGCAAGCCAAGCTCTCCGGCTGGGACCAGAGCCTGGCCGTGCTGGACGCACCAGGGATGGAGGAGGTGGTGCTCTGGTATGAGCACGATCTGTTCGATCAGCTCGCCCTGTGTCGCGTGCTGTTTCTGGCGAGCTTCACCGAGGCGCGCTCCGCGCAGCTCACCATGGTCTCGATCGACCGACACCCTGAGGTCCCGCTGTTTCTGGGCCTGGGCCAGCTCGCGCCAGAGCAGCTCGCCGCGCTGTGGCCTCGCCGGACCCCCATCGCCAAGGAGGCGGTGGAGGAGGCCGTGGCCACCTGGATCGCGCTCACCGCCGCAGATCCGCGGGTCCTGCCATATCTGATGAAGCGCGTGCGCGCGCTGCCGTTCCTCGCTGGCGCGATCGAGCGCCACCTGGAGGAGTTTCCAGATCCATCCAGCGGGCTTGGTCGCAGCGAGCGCCAGGCGCTGGCGTCGATCGGCCGCGGGGCGTCGACCCACGCGGAGGTCCGTCAGGAGCTACATGCGATCGATCCGCGCTATCCGCTGACCGACGTGCAGGGACGCGCCGTGCTCGAGACCCTGACCTCGCACGAGCTGATCTCGGCGTCGCCGGCGGGCGGGGCGCTGGCGATCACGGCTCGCGGGCGACAGGCGCTAGCCGGGGCCTTCGATGTCGTCGCCGAGCTTGGCGTCGATCGCTGGCGCGGCGGGGTGCAGCTGAGCGGCCGCGGCCCGGTGTGGCGCTGGGACGGCGCCGCGCGCAAGCTCGTCTTGCGTTAGCGCGTGCGTGCGTGCGTGCTCGGCCACGCCCGGGTAACCCCGGGGTAACGAGCTCAATCTTGCGAGCGCTCCGCCTTGGCCATGGGCCTCGTCGAGCGCAGGATGAGCCCGATGCCGGCGGCCAGCAGCACCAGCATCACCAGCGTGTTGAACAGCGACGTCGAGCGGAAGTGGATGTCGAGGTTGGCGATGATGCCGGCGACGATGATCAGCGCGCCGCCGAAGGTGAGCAGCTTGCCCAGCATCGAGCTGCCGTTGACGAACAAGACCACCACGCCCAGGAGCAGCGGGATGAGGGTGATGCCAAAGCTGCGACCATACCCACCGAAACCCCAGGCCCAGTACCCACCATGGACGTCCACTTGTTGCAGCAACAAGTAGCCACCGAGGATCGTGAGGGCCAGGCCGGCGACGAACGTCCCGAGGCCGCCAGAGGTGCCTCCGACGTCGCGAAGGTCATGCATGGTCAGCGCTCCTTGGGGCGGCAGACCATCCCGGGCCCATCGGCGATGGTCACACATGTGGTCGCGTCGGGGCACTGGGCCTTGTCTTGGCCGCAAGGGACCTCACAGCTATGAAACGCCGGCCCCGAGGGCCCCGCGATGCCGTAGTACGTGGTGCAGGACAGGCCGGCGGCGCATGCCTTGGCCTCTGAGCACTCCGCACCAAACGCCGTCGGGTCCGTCGCTGCCGGTGCGGGGGCAGTTCCGGGCGTGGGATTGGTGACCGGCGAGGTCGAGCCTGTGAGGGGCGGTCCACTTTGTGCGGGCGCAGAGCACGCGCTGACCAGACCCAGGGTGACGAGCAAAGCGGACACGAAGCATCGCATGCTGTGTTGGTAACACATTCTGCCAGCGAGTCCAGGTGAGCCGGCAACCCCTGTGCCAGCGGGCGCCAGCGGGCGCCAGCGTTCCGTGCGTAGGGCGCGGTTCGCACCCGCGGGCTGGCTCACGGAGAAGTTGCAAGGCATTCGCGAATGCGACCCAGGTGCCCACTGCGCTTTGCAGTACAACCTGTCGCAGCCGGGGAATCGGAGTCTCATTTGCAGTCTTCGATTGCATATCACCAGCGGTCTGATCGGTATCTGTCATCTCTCGTCAGCATACGATGTATGCGATGTGGGACGAATCTCCGTCGAGGATTTTCGATGGCGACAGGTGACTGGGACATACCGCGTGGTATCGTGCGGGAGGAGGTTTCATGGCTCGTACACCACTTCTTCGGTCTCTCCGGCAACTCATGCGCGACGTTCGAGCGGTCAAGACAACCGGTCTTCCGCTCGACGTGGTCCGCGAGGAGCGGCAGGCGCGGCAGGCGCAGGCCGCCAGCGCGCGCCTGAGCCGTCGTCAGTTCCTGGGCGGTGCGGGCGCTGGCGCGGCGGTCCTGGCGCTGCCAGGCCGGGCCAGCGCGGCGCACCACCAGCCGGTGGTGGCCGTCATCGGTGGCGGGATCGCGGGGCTCACCTGCGCGCTCGCCCTGCGCGATCACGGCATCTCATCCACCGTGTATGAGGCCTCGGGCCGCATCGGCGGCCGCATGTTCACCAACTCCCGGACGTGGGCGGCGGGGCAGACCTCCGAGTGGGGCGGCGAGCTGGTCGACACCGGCCACCGCACCGTGCGCCGCCTGTCGCGGCGCTATGGCTTGCCGCTCGACGACCTGCCCACCTTCGAGCCAGCCGGCGCCGCCGAGACGTTCTTCTTCGATGGCCAGTACTACTCGAAGGCGGACGCTGACCGCGACTTCCTCGAGATGGCGGACATCGTCCAGGCGGACCTGGACGCAGCGGGCTACCCCACGCGCTATGACGACTACACCCCGGCGGGCGCCGAGCTCGACAACATGACGATCTATGAGTGGATCGAGACGAGGGTCCCCGGGGGCCACTCGTCGCCGCTGGGCAAGATGCTCGACTTTGCCTACGTGGGAGAGTTCGGCGCGGATACCACCCAGCAGTCGGCGCTCAACCTTCTCTACCTGCTTGCGTTTCAACCTGACGCGGACAAGCTCGCCCTGTTTGGCGAGTCCGATGAGCGCTTCCGCATCCGCGGTGGCAACCAGCGGCTTCCGGAGGCGATCGCCGCGGACCTGGGAGACAGCGTCCGCACCGGGTACCGCCTCAGTCGCCTGACCCAGACCTCCGGGGCGCGGTACCGGCTCACGTTCGATCGCGGCAACCGGACCTGTGAGGTGCTGGCGGACTACGTGGTGCTGGCCATTCCGTTTCCGGTCCTCGAGCAGATCGATACCCAGGGCGCCGGCTTCGACGCGCTCAAGTACACCGCGATCCAGGGGCTGGGGCGTGGTCACAACGGCAAGATCAATGTGCAGTTCCAGAGCCGCGGCTGGCTCGGCACGGGGCCGTGGCCGGGGATCTCCAGCGGCGCCTCGTTCACGGACGCCGGCTACTTGAGCTCCTGGGATACCTCGCGTGGTCAAGCCGGCCAGCAGGGCCTGCTCAACCTGTACTCCGGCGGCAGCGTCACCGATGCGCTGCGCAGCACGCGCGCCTTCTCCACCGGCTCGGATCCCGGCGCTGCGCTGGACATTCAGCAGGGGTTGCAGCAGCTCGCCACGGTCTATCCCGGCCTGAGCTGGAACGGCCGCGGCACGGTGTCGCTGTTCCATCGCGCGCCCCATGCGCAGCTCTCCTACTCGTACTTCAAGCCCGGTCAGTACACGACCTTCGGCGGGTACGAGGGTGCGCCGCAAGGCAACGTGTACTTCTGCGGCGAGCACACCTCGCAGGACTTCCAGGGCTACATGGAGGGTGGTGCCCTCACCGGCAAGGACACCGCGTTCGACATGATCTCCGAGATCCGCGGGAACTCGCCGGACCGCACCAACTGGCCGCTCAGGAATCGTCGCTGAGCTGGCGCTGCGCGTTGTCGGCGATCGCGGCCAGCGCGGGGTTGCGGATGCGCCGCTCCGCCGAGATCAGGTAGTAGCGCTCCACCACGCCGTCGGCGCGGCCGATCTCCTTGACGTGGTGTTGCTGGCAGATCTCGGCTGACACCGCGCTCGGCGCCGCGAACGCGCCCAGGCCGCCCGCCGCCAGCACCTTGAGCAGCGCGCTGTCGCCGATCTCGGCGGCGATTCGCGGCGTGATCTCGAGCTTGCGAAACCACTCATCCAGCAGCATGCGAGTGGGCGTCGCGTCATCGGGCAGCACCACCGGCGCCTCGGCCAGCGAGGCGGGGAAGCGTCGGCGCAGCGCGGGCGCCGTGTCGGCTGCGGAGAACCAGGCAAGCTCGCTGTAGCCCAGGGGGTGCGAGAAGGCGCGCACCCTGGCGCCAGAGGGGACCGGGGTGTGCGAGATGATGGCGTCGAGCCCGTAGCGCGCCAGCTCCGCGAGGAGATCCACGTGCCGGCCCTCCTGCAAGACCAGGGACGGGGTGGGCCTGGCGTTCAAGATCGGCCCGAGCAGCCGGTGGGTGATCATCTTGGGGACCCCCTCGGTGATGCCCAGGACGAGCCGGGTGGACTTGTCGGGGACCAGGCCGCGAACGGCCTGCTGGAGCTCCCGGCCGATGCCGAAGATCTCGTCGGCGTAGCGGTACACCATCTGGCCGGTCTCGGTGGGGACCACGTGGCGTCCGCGCTTGTCGAGGAGCTTGGTGCCCAGGGCGCCCTCCAGCGCGCGCACCTGCCCGCTGATGGTGGGCTGGGCCAGTCGTAGCGCCTTGCTCGCCCGGCCCACCCCGCCTTCTCGGACCACCGTCCAGAAGTAGTAGAGGTGATGATAATTGAGCCACTCCATCGCCAAATGGTAATCGAGCATCACAAATGGCCCGTGGCCATGGGGATGGGAGGCTTTTTGCCGAGGGATTGGCAGGGAAAGACTTGCCAACCCGGGGCTTCATTCGTAAATGGAGTCGCCGATTTCGTGTAGCGGGAGTCAACCGCAGGCCGAGATCGAGCATCTAGTCTGGCAAGGGATTGTGGTTATGTGTGCCTCGAAGTTGAAAGGAAGCTGGCGGCGCCGCGCGCGCCGCGTCCTCGTGGTGGGAGCCATCTCGGCGACGACGTTCGCCGGTAGCTCGAGCTTGCGCGGTGAGAGCGTCGTGAGAAACCGCGCCACGAGCGCGCAGGACGCTGTGCGCGGGCGCTGGCGGGACAACCCGCTGGTGGCGCAGGCGCTGGCGGCCGCGCGGTCGACCACGGCGGACAGCGACGTCGCGACCGTCGGCGGTCAGGGCGAGACGTTGATCCCGCTGTCTGCTGCGGGTCGGATCAGTCGCACGATCTACTGAGTCCTCGGCGAGTCCGCGCCGAACCTCGGCGCGGCCGCACCAGCGGCGCGGTCGCCGCAGCGGCGCGAGCGTCGCTGCTGACCTCGGGCTATCCGCTGGTGGCGTCGGCCAGCGCGGTGCCCGCCTCGCGCGCGGTCAGCTCCGCCGCGGCCCGCGCCACGGACTCCAGAGAGCCGGTGAGCGCCAGCACGTCGCCGGCGCGCAGCGGCTGGTGCGGCGAGGGCTGCGCGGTGGCGACGCCGTCGCGGCGCAGCGCCAGGACCGTCGCGCCGGTGCGCGCGCGCAGGTCCAGCTCCGCCAGGCTCTTGCCCACCGCCTGGCTGTCCGCGGGCAACTCCACCGGCGTCAGCTCGGTGATGCCGGGCAGCATGATGGAGGCTTCGTGCAGCGCCCGCGTGGGCTCGGGCTCGTGGCTCTGCGCGTCGGCGCCGGTCTGCCGCGCCAGCACCTCGACGATGAGCGCGCTGCCGGCGCGCACGTGACCATCGAGGTTGCGGATGGCTCGCCACGCGGCCACGCCGATGAACGCGGCCAGCGCGCCGATCACCGCGGGCCCGCCGGGGACAAACGGCTGCGTGATGGCGGCCATCGGCACGCCCAGGAGCAGCGCCAGCCCAAGGCTCAGCGTCCAGCGCAGGGCCTGGCGCGGGGCGGCCCCTAGATCCAGGTCGCCCGCGGGCCGCGCCGGGATGACCTCGCGCGCCAACAGCAGCGCCAGGCGCAGGACCCGGCGGACCACCGCCAGGAGGAAGAGCCCCGCGAGCGCGGCGGCGCCGCCCACCACCAGGCTCGCGGCGAGTCGCTCGTCGAGCTGGGCGCGCGCCGAGAGCTGCGACGCGAGCGAGGGCCCCACCGTGGGGATGCCGATGACGATCGCGGTGAACGCCGCGGCGTCGGCCAGCAGGACGAAGACCGGGCGGCGTAGCCGTCGCACCAGCGAGTCCTTGCCCTGCGCGCCCAGCCGGGAGATCCAGCCTTCGTACAGCGAGACCAGCGTGGCCAGCGGTCGCGGCAGGTGGTGGTCCACCCAGCGGGCCAGGCGGTCCGAGCTGCGGATCATCCAGGGCGTGGTGAACGCGGTGACACACGAGGCGGCCACCACCACGGGCAGGAGGAAGCCGCCCACGACGCCGGCCTTCACCCCCACCGCGATGAGGATGAACGAGAACTCTCCCACCTGGGCCAGGGTGAGCCCGGCGCGGACCGAGCGATATACGCCTTGCCCGGCGAGGAAGCCGCCGAGCGTCACGCCCAGCGACTTGCCCACCAGCACCAGCACCGACAGCGCGACCACCGGCCCGGGGTGGGCGGCGATCTGCCCGGGATCGATGGACATGCCCACCGAGACGAAGAACACCGCGGCGAACGCATCGCGGAACGGGTGGATGAGCTCCTCCACCTGGCGCGCCTTGCCGGACTCCGCCACCAGCACGCCGGCCAAAAACGCCCCCAGCGCCACCGAGAAGCCGGCCTGTTCGGCGAGCGAGGCCATGGCAAAGCAGATGGCGAGCGCGGTGATGAGCAAGGTCTCGGACCGGCTGCGCTCGGCGATGAGCCGGACGACGCGCGGCACCACCAGCAGGCCCACCGCGAGGATGGCCAGCAAAAAGCCGGCGAGCTGCGCCAGCGTGGACAGCAGCTCCGCGGAGGAGAGGCCGCGTCCGGAGGCCACCGCGGTCAGCACCGCCAGGAGCACGATCGCGATGAGGTCCTCGAAGACCAGGACGGCGTAGACCACGGAGCGCAGCTCGCCGCCGACGCCGAGCTCCTCGAAGGCGCGCGCCACCAGCATGGTGCTGGAGATGCCCACCGCCGCGCCGGCGAACAGCGCCTCGGTGCTGGTCCAGCCAAAGAGCCGGGCCACCAGGTATCCCAGGCTGACCATGAGCGCCACCTCGAACAGCGCGGTGGCGGCGGTGGCCACGCCGGCGCGGGCGATGCTGCGGATGCTGAACTCCAGGCCGATCGAGAACATGAGCAGGATGACGCCCAGCTCGGAGAGCACCGCCACCAGCCCGCTGCTGGCGACCACCGGGATGGGGACGTGCGGGCCGATGGCCAGGCCGGCGAGGATGTAGCCCAGCGCGACCGGCAGGCGCAGCACGGAGAACAGCACCGTGGTCACCGCCGCGGCGCCCAGGATGATGACTAGCTCGACCAGGATCCGAGAGCCATGCACGCCCCAGGGTAGCCGCTTTCGTTGCGGAAAGCCTTGGCGCTTTCACACGGACTGACGGCGAGTTGCCGCCGCGGCGCGGCCCCGCGTGGCTCGAATGTGGGAGGCCTGTGATACGCCTTCGACCGCTCATGGGCTCTCGTAGTGGCTGGCCACGATGGCCAAGGACCGCGTGGCGGGGCGTGGCAGGGCCGCTCCTTGCGGTGGTTGGTGGCGGTGGCCGCGAGCTCGCTGGTCCCGGCGGAGGCCGCGGCAGACGTTGCGACGGGGGGCGCGGCAGATGTTGCGACGGAGGTTGCGACCGAAGTTGCGACGGAGGTTGCGGCAGGCGTGACGAGTGGCGCAGGGCCAGCGCTGGCCGCGGTAGCCACGCCCGTCACGCCCGCAGTTCAACAGGAGCGAGGGCAACACGAGCCGCGGCACGAGGGCCGGGTTCGGTTCGTCGTGGAGTGGGCGTCAGGCGCCAAGGCGGCGCGGCCGGCGTGGCAACAGCGCGCCTTGGCCGCCGTGTTGCCCGGAGATCTCGACGAGGCTGGCGGCGCGGCGCTGCGCCTCGTGCGTGCGGAGGCGCTGGCGCAGTGCGCGGCGCGCGGGTGCGGCGCGCCGGAGCTGCGCGCCGCCAGCGTCGACGTGGTCGTCCGCTGCCAGCTCGTCGAAGCCGGGCTGCAGTACGAGCTGTGGTGGGTAGACGCGGACCCGTCGCCCGTGACCGATGCCCTTCATCTCGATGGGCAAGGCGTGGTCGCGCTGTCGGCGCCAGACCGCCTGGCGCTGGGCCAGGCGCTCGCGGACGCGGTCACCCAGGCGCGGCGTCAGCAGACCGCGGCGCTGGCCGCGGCCGCGCGCGCGCCAGCCGCGGTGGCGGCGCCCAAGCGGTCCCTGCTGCTGGTGGCCTGGCTGGTGCTGGCCGCCTTGTGGTCGCTGCCGCTCGCGCTCGCGGTGATCATCGGCCTGCCGCTCGGCCGGGCGCTGCGCTTGCATTCGCAGCGCGTGACCGCGGTCTGCCTCATCGTCGCTGGGCTAGGCGCGCTGGCGCTCGCCGGCGCGGGCGACGCGGTGACGCGGACCCCGGTGACGGTCTTCCTCGCTGGCGGCCTGGCGTGGGGCACGCTGCTCGTGGTGCTGGTGCCCATCGCGCTGCCGCCGATCTTGGGGTTCTCGCGCGTGCAGGTCGGCGAGCTCGCGCTGGTCTTGCGCGCCTGGGTCGGCGCTGCGCTCCGGCGCCAGGTGGCGCTGGCGCTCCTCGCGGCGGCGGTGGCCTGGCTGGTCGGCACGGCTGACGCGGCGGCGGGCCTGTCGCCGGCGCTATCGTTTGGCGTGGTGTTGCCGCTGGGCGCGCTGGCGCTCTGGCACGCCGGGCGGGCCTCGGTGGCGGTGCTGGCCGCGCGGCTCGACGACAACATCGTCGACGGACCGGCCAGCGCGGAGCAGCCCTGGCACCCTGCGGTCGCTGGCTACGTCCGCGGATACCTGCGCCGCGCCGGCCTGGCGGAGCCAGCGTTCGAGCGCCTGCTCGAGCGGGTGTGGTTCGTGCCAGGCAAGCGCGCCGGGATCGCGGTGTATGGCGGCGGGCTGACGCCGAGCCGCGTGGTCATCAGCCGCGCCGAGCTGGAGCGCGCGCTGGCGCCATATGATCGACCGCACGACTATGTCGCGCCGCGGATCTCGACGCTGCAATGGATGCAGTGGAACGCCGGGCTGATCGTTCCCTCGGAGATCGGCTCGGTGGTCGCGGCGCGCAGCCAGCGCCAGCCACGAGACTTCACCGTGGAGGGAGAAGCGGATCGCCAGATGCTGGGCGAGCCGGTCACCCTGGCGGGCGTGGTGGAGCCGGCGCGGCTGGACGCGCGGCCTCGGGCGCGGGTTCACGAGGACACCGACTGGCTCGCCTGGGATCCAGGCGACGAGCATGACGGCACGGACGCCAGCGACAAGGACTGGCTGTTTGGCGCGCTGGTCGCGGCGCTGGGCGTGGTGCATCGTCGCGAGGACCGCGTGCGCTCCTTGCGGCTGTGGTGGGGGGAGCGCCGCCGGGCGCCAAAGGGCGGGGTGGCGGGCGAGGTGGCGGCGGTGGCGGGCGAGGTGGCGGCGGTAGCCGTGCAGCAGGCGGCGCCGCTGGCCGACGCGCCCCTGGCGCTGGTGGCGCCTGCTGCGGCGGCGACGGCGGCGGTCGCGACGGACGCGGCGAACGCGACGGACGCCGGGAGGGCGGAGTCACCGGCGGAAGGGGATGTAGCGACGGCCGCAGCCGCAGCGGAGCCTGATGCAGCGGCAGCGGAGCCTGATGCAGCGGCGGGGGAGCCGGCGGGATCGACTGCACCGGACCAAGCCGCGGTCGCTGCATCTGAGGAGCCCGCGAGCGCGGCGCGGTCATCGACCGCGGAGTCTGCGGAGCCTGTCGCGCCAGCGGAGCCTGCACCTGCGGAGCTTGCCGCGCCAGCGGAGCCTGCACCTGCGGAGTTAGCCGCGCCAGCGGAGCCTGCACCTGCGGGAGCCTGCCGCGCCCGCGGAGCCTGCACCTGCGGAGCTTGCCGCGCCCGCGGAGCCTGCACCTGCGGAGTTAGCCGCGCCAGCGGAGCCTGCACCTGCGGAGTCAGCCGCGCCCGCGGAGCCTGCACCTGCGGAGTCAGCCGCGCCCGCGGAGCCTGCACAGCCCGCGGTCGCTGCGGCGGCGCCGCTGGACGCGCCAGAGGAAGAGAAGCCGGTGGTGAGCGCAGACGCAGGAGAGGAAGAGTTCTTCGATCCGGCTCATGGCATCGAGCGAGATCCTGATCCGGCGTTCGTCGAGGACTTCAATCCCGAGCACGGCATCGAACGAGATCCTCCGGAGCTCGAACGGCGCGCGGGGCCCGCGCTCGATCCGGAGTCGCTCGTGCTCGAGGTGGCGCTCGCGCCGGACACCGTGAATGACGCGGCCACGGAGCGCGCGGCTGCGCTCCCCGCCGACTCCGCCGACTCCGCGGTTGGTGAGCCCCAAGACGTCGCCGCGGACGCTGCTCCTGCCGCGGGCCTGGTCTTGGAATCCGATCCCTCCTCAGCGCCGGTATCGGTCTCCGATTCTGCCGCCTCCGATTCTGCCGTCTCTGCTCCTGCCGCCTCCGATTCTGCCGTCTCTGCTCCTGCCGCCTCCGATTCTGCCGCCTCCGATCCTGCCGTCTCTGCTCCCCCCTCGGAGGAGATCTCAGCGGCGGCATCCGTGTCTTTGTCGGCGGAGGTTCCGGCGCGGCGGCACGCGCTGGACGCCGCCTTCGCGTCCAGGGCCAGCGCGGAGTCCGCCGGCAGCTCGGGGCATGCGTGGCGGCAGGTCGGCGCCGCGCACGCCGTGGAGGCGCTGCCGCCGCCGGAGCCAGCCCCGCAGGGCCGGCGCGGCTTGTGGACCGCGGCCTGGGCGTTCTGGGATCGCGGCGCGGCGCGCCTGGGCGACGCGCAGTCCGCGCTGTGCGCGGCGCGCCACCACCTGGTGCAGTCCCTGGCCTACTCGCTGTGGCGCCGCGAGTCGCTGTTGACCGCGCGCGCGCACGCGCCGCAGCTCGAGCGCATGACCGCCGAGGTGTACCGCGTGCTGGCCGCGGTCACCGCGCGCGGCGACGCCCAGCTCGCTCGCCGCGCCGAGGTGCAGCGGCTGCGCTGGCTCTTGCCCCTGGCGCTGCCGGGCAGCAGCAGGGGCGCGCGTGGCCGGCGCCTGGCGTGGGCGCTGACCGCGGCCTTGGCCGCCGTCGCGCTCGGCGCCCTGGTGGCCCAGGCCTGGCGCTTTGCTCCCTTGTACGCGCGCCGGACGTCACCTGGCGTCGCCTCCCCGCTTCCGGAAAGACCTCAAGATCATGGCCAACGATAGCAAGCAGAAACACGGTGCCCCCGCGTCCGGCCTCACTCTCGGCGAGTCGAGCGCCGGGGCCGGGGCGATCGGCCTCTTTGGGTTCCTCGCCATCACCGCGCTGGCGCTCCTCTTGTTCATCGCCGAGAGCTTCTTCTTGTCGATGCTGCTCATGTCGTTCGCGCTGCTCGTGTACGTGGCCGGCACGGAGCTGCACAAGCTGGCGGTCGCGTCGCTGCAGGTGTTCTTCTCCAGCCGCCACATCATCCCCAACGCGGGGCACGTGCAGCAGACGGTGTCCGCGTTGCGCCGGCATCTCCACCTGCGCAAGGACGACGCCGGGCTGGTCAAGGCGGGGCCTATCGAGAAGGGCACCAAGATCAAGCTGCCGGACAACCCGCTGGTGCGCGATCTGCAGGCGGTGCTCAAGCGTGAGAAGGGCCCAGAGTACTCGCAGTTCGTGGCCCACGAGTACTACGTGGACTGCCGAGAGGTCTACGATCACTTCCACGCTCACCTCGAGTTCGTCGCCGGGGTGATGCCGCTCCTGGGCCTCATCGGCACGGTGGTGGGCCTCATCGGCATGTTCGACAAGCTCGGGCCCAACACCTCGGTGGAGACCTTGGCTCCTGAGCTCGCGATCTCGCTGCAGACCACGCTGTACGGCGCGGTGCTGGCCTCCGCGTACACGGTGATCGCCTCGCGCTTCGATCAGCGCATCAAGTCGCTGGAGTACGACTACGACATCCTCTGCTACGCCATCGACTTGCTCATCAAGAATGAGGCGGTGATCGAGGTCGAGGCGTGAGGCCGCGTCGGCGGGCGGCGCCGCGCCGCAAGTCCGGAGAGCTGTGGGCGGTGATCTACATCGACCTGATGACCCAGATCATGGCGTTCTTCGTCATCGTGTGGGCGACCGACCTGGGGGAGAAGAAGACCGCCACGCCGCAGGTCGCCAGCGGCATGGGCATGGGCATCGGCGACCAGAGCGTGCGCATGGTGGACCTCCCTGGCGACGTGCTGTTTAGCTCCGGCAAGGCGCTGCTCGGCGCGGAGGGGCGGACCGTCATCGACGCGCTGTTTGGCGACGAGGAGAGCGGGGTCCTGTCCTTCGATCAAGGAGGCCTGGCCACGCGCAAGCTGGTGATCCACGGCCACACCGATGACCTGGGCCCCAAGGAGGAGAACTTCTTGCTTGGCTATCAGCGCGCCTGGGCGGTGTACCAGCAGCTCCGCACCCACAGCCCGGAGGTGCCAGGCCATGTGGTGCTGTGCACGCACGCTGACAACACGCCGACCCGCGCGGTGCCGCGTTCGTCCGCTGCGGCCGAGCCGGGGCTCACGCTCACCGCAGAGGAGCGCGAGGTCGTGCGCGCGGCGCGGGCCAAGAACCGGCGCATCACCATCGAAGATCTGGTGGTGGCCGCGCCCAAGGAGCCGCAGTGATCGGCGTGCGCAGCCTGGCGGTGGCGATCCTGGCCACCGCCACCTTGGCGCTGTGCGTGGGGGCTGGCCTCTTGCGATGGGGCGCGCTCGGCGAGCTGTCCGCCGTGACCTGCGTGTTGCTGGGGGCGGTGGCGGCGGCCGCGGTCGGGCTCGTGGGGCACGGCAGCCTGTCGGGCGCGAGCCGGGTGGCGCTGGACCTGCGCCGCCTGCAGCTCGTGTTCTCGGTGATCGACGTGCGGCGCGGTGAGGTGCTGCCCGCCCTGGAGCTGCCGGGGTGGGCGCTGCGCGGCCTGCTGGCCTTGACGTTCGTGACCATCGGCATCTCGACGGTCGGCAACCACGGCGTGGAGCGGCTGCGCACCCTAGGCGCAGGCAGTCCGCCCACCGGACGCTGCAAGGATCCAGCGGCGCCAGCCGCCACGCCGGAGCCCGATGAGGCGGAGGCGCCAGCGCCACCGCCGGTGGATCAGGCCGGCTGCGCGCTGGTGCGCCGCGCCTTCGCGCTGGGGTACAGCAAGAGCCTGGGGACCTGTGCGCCACGCGCCGCGGTGGCGCCCAAGGCGACGGCCGCGGCAGCAGCGCCGGAGCCGCCGGAGCCGTGCGAGCGGCGTCATGTCGACGAGCCGTTCTTGCACTTCGCCTGGCGGCGGTGGGCCGAGCTCGCCGACAGGATCGCCTCGGTGCGGCCGGTGGCCGACACCTCGGAGCTTGCCCAGGAGGTGGGCGCCAAGCTCGCCTGGGTCGACGCGCTCACCGCGACCTCCGCGCACGCGCTCGGCGCCACGCCGCACGCCTCGCATCATCTGTGGATCAGCCTGCCAGCCCCCCGAGACGAAGGGATCTCCTGGCTGCAGCAACCGGCGCACCGGCGCTGCGAGGAGCGGTACGTCCACCTGCCGCTGTGGCGGCGCTGGCAGCCCGGGCAAGAGTCTGCGCTGGTCGAGCACGCGCTGGGGCAGCTCTTGTTCGCCGCGCGCTTTGGCACCACCACGGCGTGCTCCAACTACCGCTTGCACTGGGGGGCGCCGCCCGACGCATGCGAACGCCTGATCCGCGAGCCCGAGTCGTTCTTGCGCGAGCAAGGCGCGTGGCGCGAGGTGGCGGGCGTGCTGGACCGGCGACGACGTGGGCTGGAGCTGCGCGCGCTGGCCGCCGAGCTCGGGCGGCCGTTGCCGCCAGAGCCGCCACCGGCGAGCGCGGTGGTCAGCCTGCAGTGCGTGGTGGTGGAGGCGTCGCGCGCGCCGGCGGTGGGGGGACAAGTGGTGATGGTCGCGGGCCAGCGCGTCGGGGTCCGCCACCTGGTGTTGCCGAAGATCCGCTTGACGCAGGACGGGCCGATCGAGGTGGTCGCGCGACTGGCGGAGCTGCTGGCCGGCGCGCAGCCTCAAGGGGCGAGCCCCGAGCCGCTGGCGACGACAGGAGCCGCCCCAGGGTCAGCTCCCAGCCCGAGCGCAAGCCCCGGCGCGACGGCTGACGGGGCATCGCCCGCGGCGCCGGGGCAAGATCCCGCGCTGCTCGATGGCGCCGGGTTTCCGCTGGCCCGCCTGGAGGTCCTCGAGTCGGCGGACCCGTTCTCGGGAGCGCGCTGGCCGCTTCTCCGCGAGGACCTGGCAGAGATCTATCCAACCCAGCGCGTCCTCTTGCCGTTCATCGAGGGGTTTCGCCGTCGCTATCTCGCGCAGCGAGGGCGGCTGTGAGGCGCAAGGGCGCGAGCCTGGCGCTGGCGGCGCTCTCGGGGCTGCTGGTCGTCATCGGCGCCCGCGCGTGGGCGCAGCCGTCGCCGTCGTCGTCGTCTCGTCGCAGACTCCGGGGGCAGCGGCGACGCGCGCGACCGAGGCCCGCGTGGCCGCGCTGGCCCAGAGCTTGCGCGCGCTGGCGGCGCTGGGCGCCGAGGCGCCCAGGCTCGAGGCCGAGCTCGCCACCGCCAGCCGTCAGCGCTGCGGCTCCGGCGAGCGTCCGCCCGTCCTGCCGTGCCTGCTGCTCTTGGCGCAGGAGGTGTGCGCGAGTCGCCCGGCCGCCGCGCGGGCGTCGTGCGTTGCCGCCGCGGACGTCATGCTGGTCAACCTGCGCAGCGCCAACGACTGGGTGGACGAGGCCACGCGCGTGCGCCTGGTGCGCGGCGCCGCCGACTACCATCGGGCGCTGCTCGAGGAGCTATCTGCGCGCTACGCCGCGCTGGCCGCGGAGCTGGTGCTGGAGGAGTCCTCGCTGCTCGCTGAGCTCGCGCTGGAGCGCGCGCCGGCGTCGCCACTCGGGGCGCCATCTGCGCCGGCTCGCGCTTCCGTCCCCACCGTGCAGCCCGCGGTCCTCGACCGCTTCTGCAGCCGGCGCGACCACCGGATTCGCCCGCCGCGCTGCAACGCGCCGTCCGCGACCTGTGTCCCGAGCCTGTCCTGGCAGCGCTGCGTGGCCGCCCTGGCGTGGTTTGTCACCCAGGAGCCCGCGGTCGTTGTGCCGGCGCCGCGCTCCACCTCGACGGTCCCGGCGGACCACAGCCCTGCGGGAGAACCTCCATGAGCCAGGCCCTTCGTGAACTCTTGCGCGCCGAGACAGACCGCCTCAAGGACGCTGGCCTGTACAAGCGCGAGATCGTGTTCACCCGCGCCGGTGGCATGGCCGCCGGCGGCATGCTGCGCGCGCGGCCGCAGGGGGACGACGACAGCCCTTCGATCATCAACTACACCACCCACGACTACCTCGGCATGTCCACCGACGCCCAGGTGCGGCAGGCGGCCATCGACGCGGCCCACCGCTACGGCATCGGCGTGTCGTCGCAGCGCACGATGTGCGGCACCTTGCCCATCCACAAGGAGCTGGAGGACTGGCTGCGTGGCTTCCTGCAGGTGGACGACGTCATCCTGTTTGGCACCGGCTATCAGGCCAACATCGGTGTGTTCTCGCCGCTTTTCGGCGCCCGGGACTGCATCCTGTGTGACGGCGGGATTCACCCCAGCCTGGCAGATGGGGTGCGCCTCTCTGGCGCGCGCATCGTCACCTTCCGCAACAACGATCCGGACGACCTCGAGGATGTGCTCAAGCGCTCGCGCTGGGCGCGCTTCCGCGCCGTCGTCACAAACGGCGTGCATCCGTTCACCGGGCGGGTCTCGGATCTGCGCGCGGTGTGCGATCTGGCCGAGCAGTACGACGCGATGGTCATCGTCGACGACTGCCTGGGTATCGGCGTGCTGGGCAACCGCGGCCGCGGCGCCGCCGAGATGTGCGGCGTCATCGATCGCGTCGACCTGGTCACCGGCACCTTCAGCAAGGCGCTGGGCGGCGCGGCCGGCGGCTTCGTCGCGGGCCGCGGCGAGATCGTGGAGTGGCTGCGCCAGAAGTCGCCGCCGTACATCTTCTCTTCGACCTTGCCGCCGCCCTTGTGCGGCGCCGCCATGGCCGCGGTGCAGATCCTCGAGAGCGGGGACGCGCCGCTGCCGAACCTGCGCGACAACGTGCGCGTCCTCTGGGACGGCCTCATCGACCGCGGCTTCCGCGTGCTCGGCGGCCAGCACCCGCTCCTGGTGGTGGAGGTCGGCGAGTACGAGATGGTCCGCGAGATCGTGAACCACCTCTACGATCGCGGCATCTATGCGCACGGCCTGTGTTACCCGGTGGTGCCCGAGGGCCAGGCCTCGGTCCGCCTCCTGGTGTCCTCGCTGCACTCCGCCGAACACCTGCAGCGCACGCTCGCCGCGTTCGAGTCCGCGCGCGGCGTGGCGTCGTTCGCGGTGGACGCGCTGGCCGCGCTCGGCCAGGTCGAGCTGTAGCCCAGCGCGAGATCGCGGGGCCGCGCGTAAGCGAGAAGGCCAACGCCCAGGCCTGCGATTTGCTTGCATCGAGGCGGTGCGCACGCGCTGATACGCGCGCCGGTCGCGGAACGCTGTTGAGGGCCGCTGGCACCCCGGCACAGCGATCTGGAGTACGTGCAGCGGCTCGCTCGCGAGGCGCGCACGCTGCGCGAAGTGGCGGTGGCGCCGGCTGGTGCCACCGCGCACTTCCTCGCCGATGAGCAGCTCGGACTGGACCACGGTGGCCAATGTCGAGCAGCACGGCGTGGACGGCTTCCTGATCGAGGCGGTGGTCTCCAATGGCGGCCGGCGGTGCCACAGGTTCTCGGCGTGGGGACCGCGCGAGGCGAGCTGTCCTCAGTTTCGATTTCTCGCGGCGCTACATCGGCTGGCCAGCGAGACCCTGACGGCCTGGCGCCGCCTGGCCGCGTTCGACGCGCTGCGGCCCTATGCGGGCCTCGGTGAGACCGTGCGCGACTTCGGCGGCGGCTGGCACCAAGGTGACATGCCAGACGAACCGCTCGGAGGTCTCATCGAACTCGATCCCGAAACGAACGTCGGAGATCTGGCGGAAGTTAGTGCCCTTCTTGAATCGCAGCTCGGTTCGGGCGATCCCGTAGTGGGAGCTGAGGTCGCTCGTTGTCTTGGTCTCGTTCTCGATCTCCTTCGGCAGCACGATCCGGACCCGTGGTGCCGTCCACGGCTCGCCTCGGATGATCCGAATGCCGGACAAGATGCCACCGACAAAGGCGCGGATCTCGGCGACGAAGATCTCTCGGGCTTTCTCGATGTCGCGGGCGCGTTGCCCGACAAGGATGGTGACTTCGCTGAGAGTGCTCATTGTGATTGTCTTGTGAACAGGTCGTGGATCGAGCTGGCTTCGGAAGAACAGACGTGCGCGAAAAGCGTGGTCAGGTACAGCCCGAGCATCGTGCGCTCAATAGCCGGTACGGGGCCTCGGGCTGGCCCTTCGACCATCGCCGAGATCAAGTCGAGGTAGGAGACCGGCAAGAACGCCGGGCAGCTAGCCATCATGCCGCTGGGCGACAGGAATAGACCTCCCCGGAGGCCGTCCAGGGCCTCGAGATGTGACCAGTATGTCTTCGTCTGGTCGTCGTGCTCAAGAGTCCAGAGCTTGTTCTCAATCGCGAGCATGAAGTCAGGTCCAGACACCGTGATGTCCACGCGAGACAGATCATGCCCATCGTGGAGCGCTCGTGCGAGAACCACCTCCCTGCGTACGGAGATGGTCTGACTATGGATGGCGCTCGATATCGCTTCGCTCCATTTCGGCCCCAGTCGCTGGCACAGCGCCCGCAGCGCGGGCGGAGCGATCGTGGGGGCCTGTCTCGGATCGAGGAGCCAGGCGATCAGGTCGGAGTGCGCGTTCTCATCGTGCTCCTTGCGCATCGCCTGCATGACGTCGGGCATGTCCATGCTCAACAGCGCGCGGACGGCCTCCAGCTTTTGCTCGCCGAGCACTTGCTGGACCCGAGCGATCAGGGAGTCCTGCAACCGTCCGATGAGCTGGCGCAACCGCGCAGGAGGGAACTCGGAGGGGAGGTCGCCGAGCGGCCCGGAGGTCGTGTTGGCCGCGCTCAGATCAATCTTGTCCAGGGTTTCGATCACGCCGCGTACGCGGGCCGCGATGGCCTGGTGGTCATACGCGAGCGTCCCCGACCTCGGGATGAAGGTGGTCACCCCTCCGAGTGCAGCGCGCAGCCGGTCTAGCTGCTCCCTCAGCGCGTTCGCGTCGAGCGACCGTGCTGTCCTGATCAGGTGAGATGCTACCGCCTCCATCACTCGACCTCTCGGGTCGTCACGCTACCAGATCCGGTCAAACGCCGCCATCGTGTCGCAATGTGGGCTGCAGTGTGGTTGGTCGGCAAGATTTCTACAGGTCAGAGTTCTTGAAGCGCCTGGCATCGCTATGGCCTGCTGGCCATGACATGCAGCGCGTCTACGACATCTTGATGAGCGCGCGTCCGCAAGGACGCTTGGGGAGGGCGATCAACCTGGGGCTGCTGGCGGTGATCGCGCTCAGCGTCACCGCCAGCGTGCTGGAGACGGACACGGCGCTGGCGGCGCGCGCGCCGCGGCTGCTGGCCTGGGTCGAGTGGGTCTCCATCGCGGTGTTCACGGTGGAGTACGCGCTGCGCCTGTGGTGCTGCGTCCTGGATCCTCACTTCGCGCGCCCGGTGCTGGGCCGCCTGCGCTTCGCGCTCACCCCGATGGCGCTGGTGGATCTGGTGGCGATCGCGCCGTTCTATCTGGAGCTGTACTGGCCGGGCACCATCGATCTTCGCTTCTTGCGCACGCTCCGCTTGCTCCGGCTCCTGCGCCTGTTGCGTTCCGAGCGCGCGAGTCACGCCTTCACCACCCTGACCCGGGTGCTGCAGGGCAAGCGGCCCGATCTCATCATCTCGCTGGTGGTGGTGGTGGTAGCCATGTTCGTGTCTGCGGGGGCTATCTATGTGGCGGAGCACGGTCAGCCGGGCACGACCTTCACCAGCATCCCGCAGGCGATGTGGTGGAGCGTGGAGACCATCACCACCATCGGCTATGGCGACATGGTGCCGACGAGCGCGACCGGCAAGGTGATCGGGGCCCTGGTGGGGCTGCTTGGCATCTGCGCGGTGGCGCTGCCGGTGGGCATCGTGACCGGCGGGTTCTTCGAGGAGATCGGCCGGAGCAAGAGCGAAGCGCAGCCGTCACAGGCTAGCTGTCCACATTGCGGCAAGTCGCTGGATCGCTGAGCCCCACGGCTTCGATCTTCGCCGCGCCGCGGCGTGAACGGTGGGAGAAGCTCTGATACGCAAGCGGCCGGCGCGGCTGCCCAAGGTGGTGGAGGGCAGGATACGCTAGCGTCCATGGCAGATCGTCCCGACCCCGAGGCTCCTTCCACTTCCTCTCCCACCGTGGTGGCGCTGCGGATGGACGTCCTGGCCAAGCTGGAGCAGCAGCTCGCCAAGTTTCCGGCGGTGGCCACGCTCAATGACTACTACCTCGCGCTGTCCTACGCGCTGCGCGATCGCGTGCTCGATCGCTGGGGCCGCTCCGCCGCCACGTATCTCGGCGAGCAGCACCGGACGGTGATCTACCTGTCCGCCGAGTACCTGATCGGTCCGCAGCTCGGCAACACGCTCCTGTGCTTGGGCCTGGAGAAGGAGGCCGCGGAGGCGATGCGCCAGCTCGGCCTGGAGCTGCCTGCGCTCATCGAGCACGAGGAGGAGCCAGGCCTTGGCAACGGCGGCCTGGGCCGCCTGGCCGCGTGCTTCATGGACTCGCTGGCCACGCTGGAGATCCCCGCCATCGGCCACGGCTTGCGCTACGAGTTTGGCATCTTCGATCAGGGCCTGCGGGACGGCTGGCAGATCGAGCGCACGGACCGCTGGCTGCGCCTGGGCAACCCGTGGGAGGTGCGGCGCTTCGAGATCGAGATCCCGGTGGGCTTTGGCGGCACCACGGAGCACTACCACGACGAGGACGGTCAGTATCGCGTGCGCTGGCGGCCCGCCCGGGTGGTGTGCGGTGTGCCGTACGACACCGTGGTCCTTGGCTACGGCACGCAGAACGCGAACTTCCTGCGGCTGTGGTCCGCGATCGCAGCCGAGGAGTTCGACCTGGATGCCTTCCAGGTGGGCGCGTACTGGTCCGCGGTGGAGGAGAAGATCCGCAGCGAGAACCTGACCAAGGTGCTCTATCCCAACGACAGCTCGGCGGCCGGCAAGCAGCTCCGCCTGGAGCAGCAGCACTTCTTCGTTTCGTGCGCGCTGCAGGACTGCATCCGGCTGCTCTTGCAGCGCACCACCATCGACCATTTCGGCGACAAGTTCGCGCTGCAGCTCAACGACACGCACCCGTCGCTGGGGGTGGCGGAGCTGATGCGCTTGCTGATGGACGTGCATGGCATGGGCTGGGACCAGGCCTGGGCGATCACCCACCGCTCGGTCTCGTACACCAACCACACGCTGATGCCGGAGGCGCTGGAGACCTGGCCCTTGCCGCTGTTTGCCGCGGTGCTGCCGCGCCACCTGGAGATCATCTACGAGATCAACCGCCGCTTCCTCGAGGAGGTTCGCGCGCGCTTCCCGGGAGACGAGCCGCGCATCGCGCGCATGAGCCTCATCGACGAGCGCGGCGACAAGGCGGTGCGCATGGCTCACCTGGCCACGGTGGCCTCGCACAAGGTCAACGGGGTGGCCGAGCTGCACTCGCGCCTCCTGCGCGAGACCGTGCTGCGCGACTTCGCCGAGATGTATCCGGAGCGCTTCGGCAACGTGACCAACGGCGTCACGCCGCGGCGCTTCATCGCGCTGGCCAACAGCGGGCTGCGCGGCCTGCTGGACCAGGTGATCGGCGCGTCGTGGCCGCGGCAGCTCGACCGCCTGGAGGTGCTGCGCGACTACGCCGACGATCCGGGCTTCGGCGAGCGCTGGCGCGCGGTTCGCGACAAGAACAAGCGAGGCCTGGCGGCGTATCTGCAGCAGGTCACCGGCCGCACCTTCGATGCCACCGCGCTGTTCGACGGGCAGTGCAAGCGCATCCATGAGTACAAGCGCCAGCACCTGAACCTCTTGCACGCGGCGTGGCTGCACCAGCGGCTGCGTCGCGGCCTGGCCGCGGACTCACCGGCGAGGCTCATCCTGTTCGCCGGCAAGGCCGCGCCGAGCTACTGGCTGGCCAAGCTGATGATCCGGCTCGCCACCGCCATCGCCGAGACCGTGGCCGAAGATCCCGCCGCGCGCGATCAGCTCGCGGTGGTGTTCGTGCCGGACTTCAGCGTGAAGACGGCGCAGCACATCTATCCTGCGATCGATCTGTCCGAGCAGATCTCCACCGCCGGCACCGAGGCCTCGGGGACCGGCAACATGAAGTTCGCGATGAACGGCGCGCTGACCATCGGCACGCTGGATGGCGCCAACGTGGAGATCCGCGACGCGGTCGGCGCCGACAACTTCTTTCTCTTTGGCATGACCACAGAGGAGGTGGAGGCGCGGCGCCGCGCTGGCTACGACCCGCGGGCCGTGCTGGAGGCAGATCCGGAGCTGGCGGAGCTGCTCTCGCTCATCGGCGAGGGCTTCTACTGCCGCCGCGAGCCCGCGCTGTTCGCGCCGCTTCTGGCCACTTTGACCCGCAACGACCCGTTCATGGTGCTCGCGGACTTTCGCGCTTACGTCGAGGCGCAGGAGGCGGTGGCGCGCGCCTGGCGAGCGCAGGCGACGTGGACCCGGGCCTCCATCCTCAACACGGCGGGCATGGGCCGCTTCTCCTCTGACCGTTCGATCCGCGAGTATGCCGAGCAGATCTGGCACGTCGATCCGGTGGACGTCTCCGGCCGGCGCAGGTAAGCGCACAGCGCTCTGGGCGCGCGCCGAAATTCGTGCGAAGGCGTGCATCATGCAACGATCTGGTGCCCTCATGGGCGTGAGACTCGGCGTGCTGGCGGCCTTGCTGCTGGTCTTCGCCTGTGGCCCGGTAGCTCGTCCGCCGGTGGGGCCTGTCGAGCCACCGACCGAGCCGCCGGGCGAGCCGTCGACCGAGCCACCGACCCCGCCGGGCGAGCCGTCGACCGAGCCACCGCCGCCGCCACCGGCCCCGCCGGAGGAGCCGCCTCCGCCGCCGCCGCCGAGCTCCGTCCACTTGAGCCTGGGCGAGCCCATCGACCAGACGCCGGCCGACGACCACGTCCTCGTTCATGATGAGATGGTCATTGGCTACAGCCCGTACCTCAACGCCGCCAACTGGGTGGCGTGGCGGACCACGCCCGCGGACTTTGGCTCCGTGCCGCGCTACTCGGGCAACTTCCTCGTCGACACCACGCTGCCGCCGGCGTTCTACCGGCCGACCCACGCCGACTACACCAACTCCGGGTTCGACCGCGGTCATATGGTGCGCTCGGAGGAGCGCACCGCCACCGCCGAGAAGAACCGCGCCACGTTCGTGCTCTCGAACATCTTGCCGCAGACCGGAGATCTCAACCGCGGGCCCTGGTACGAGCTGGAGCGGCACGTCGAGGTCCTGGTGCGCAGCCCAGGCGCGCCGATGGACGCGTACATGATCGCCGGCGCGGTGTGGCCGTCATCGTGCGCGACGCACCGGGCGCGGCAGGTGGGCGACCAATGCCCGGACATCGGGCGCTCCACCGTCCCCGCGCAGCGGCTGGCGGTGCCAGAGGCCACGTTCAAGGTGGTGGTGCTGGTGCCAGCCGGTCGGCCCGTCACCAGCGGGCAGCGGCAGACGATCGCCGTGCTGATGCCCAACACGCGCGGCATCCTGGCGGCGCACTGGCAAGCCTACGTGACCACCGTCGAGGAGCTGGAGCGCCGGACCGGATATGACCTGCTGTCGGCGCTGGATCCGTAGCGCTAGCTAGCCCAAGGGGACGGGTGGGCCGCGAAGGTGGTCGCGTCGCCTGTGGTACCGTACGGCGTCGCGATCGCGGCGCTTGTCTGGCGCGGCGACAAGAGGAGTCGTTCGTGAGTGTCATGCCGAGCACAGCGGGGCCGAAGCGGGCCGTGATGGAAGATCCAGCGGCGACCTATCGCCAGCGCATCGCGGGGGAGCTGGTGATGCGCGAGACCATCGACCGCCGGCATGGCAACGTGGTGGCGGGGCGGATCGTCTGCTTGCTGGCGACGGTGGGTGCGGCGGCGCTGGCGCCGCGGACCGCAGCCGCTGGCGTCGCCGCGGTGGGCGCCGCGGTGTTCGTCGTGCTCACCGTGGTCATCGCGCGGCTCGAGGAGCAGCTCCGCCTTCGGCAGCGGACCCTCGCTTACTACGAGCAGGGGCTGGCGCGCGTCGAGGAGCGGTGGATGGACACGGCGCCGCGAGGGGAGGCGTATGCCGATCCGCATCACCTCTACGCTGCCGACCTGGATCTGTTTGGCCGCGGCGGCCTGTTTGGCCTGCTGTGCGTGGCGCAGACCGAGGCGGGGCGATCGACGCTGGCAGACTGGCTCAAGGCGCCGGCGGACGTTGCGCAGGTGGCGTGGCGGCAGGGCGCCGTGCGTGAGCTGTCGGGGATGCTCGCGCTGCGCGAGCAGATGTGGGAGTGCGGCCATCAGGTCGAGCAGGAGGTGCAGCGCGACCGGCTGACTGCCTGGATCTCGGCGCCCGCGCGCGCCGCGTCGCCGCTCGTGCGTGGCGCGGCCTTGCTGCTCGGGCTGTCCGCCATCCCCGCGGCCTGGTGCGTGCTGTCGGCCTGGCTGCTGCCGGCGCTGGCGATCTTCGGCGCGCAGGCAGCGTTCGCGATGACCTACCGCAAGCTCACCGAGGAGGTGAGCCAGCGCGCGGCCCACCGCGCCCGGGAGCTGCAGACGGTGGCCTCGCTGGTGGAGCGCGTCGAGCGCGCGCGCTTCGCCTGCCCGGCGCTGCAGGAGCTGCAACAGGAGCTGCACGGCGAGCTCCTGGCGCGCCGGCGCGTGCGGCGGCTCATCTGGCTGGTCGAGTGGATGGACGCTCGTCGTAACCCCTACTTCGCCATGGTCTCCGCGCCGCTGCTCCTTGGGACGCAGCTCGCGCTGGCGATCGAGAGCTGGCGCACCCAGCACGCCTCCATGATCAGCCGGTGGGTCGCCGCGGTGGCCACGCTGGAGGCGCTCTCATGTCTGGCCACCTACAGCTACGAGCACCCGGAGAACGTGTTCCCCGAGCTGCTCGCCGATGCGCCACGGCCGCGGCTGTCCGCGCAGGGGCTGGGCCATCCGCTGCTGCCTGCGGCGACGATGGTCCGCAATGACGTCGCGCTGGGCGAGGTGCAGCTCCTGCTCATCACCGGATCGAACATGTCGGGCAAGAGCACGCTGCTGCGCGCGGTGGGGGCCAACGCGGTGCTCGCGTTCGCCGGAGCTCCGGTGTGCGCCCGCGCCATGACCCTGACGCCGCTGGCCATCGGCGGCACGATCCGGACCTCTGACTCCTTGCAGGAGGGCGTGTCGAGGTTCTTCGCGGAGATCCGCAGGATCCGCGGCGTGGTAGGGCTCGCCGAGCGCTCGCCTTTCACGCTGTTCTTGCTGGATGAGATCCTGGCAGGGACCAACTCTCACGATCGGCAACAGGGGGGCGAGGCGATCGTGAGGGCGTTGCTCGACCACGGCGCGATCGGCCTGGTGACCACTCACGACCTGTCGCTGGCGCAGCTCGCAGAGTCCTTGCAGCCGCGCGCGCGAAATGCGCACTTTGAAGATCTCCTGAAGGACGACAGGCTTGTATTCGACTTCACGCTTCGGCCAGGAATTGTGAACCGTAGTAATGCGCTGGACCTGATGCGACTTGTTGGACTCAAAGTCTGACGGACGGTGGTTTGCATTCTCGTGTCGTGGCGTGTATGTCTGATTGCCTGAGTCATGGTTGTGGGAGTGAGTCAGCAGTCTCTGCCCGCAATCTTGCATGAGCATGCGGGGCGCGCGCCGCGGTCTTGGGCGTTGACGTTCGTTGGTGCGGAGGGTGGGCCTTCGTTGCGCCTGACCTACGGCGAGCTGTGGGCTCGAGTCTCTGCGCTCGCTGCGCGGCTGCGCGAGGAAGGCTGCGTCGGCTCGACGGTGTTGCTGCTGGCGCGCTCGGAGGTCGACGTGTCGCTGGGGTTTCTGGCTTGCCTGGTCGCGGGCGCCATCGCGGTGCCGCTCGGCGTTCCAGATCAGGCGAGGCTCGTGCGGTTTCGCGCGCGGATGCAGGCGGTGGTGAGGGACGCCCGACCCGCGGCGATTCTGGGTGGCGCTGTGGAGCGCGAGCAACTGCAGAAGCTGGGGGATCTCGAAGAGCTGAATCAGATTCGCTGGATCTGTATTGACCAACAGTCATCAGCGCAGAGCCAGGAGACCTCTAGCAATGTAGTTGAGTTAACTAATCTTCCAGATCCGGACTCGGTTGCCTGGCTGCAATACACTTCCGGATCGACAAGCAACCCGAAGGGCGTGCTCGTCACGCACCGGAATTTGCTCGAGAATGAGCGAATGATCGCCGCTGTTCATGGCGGGATCGGCCCCGGGCTGAGCTGGCTGCCGCTCTCTCATGACATGGGCTTGGTGGGGGGGCTCTTGCAGCCGCTGTTTCTGGGCACCGAGGTGTTGCTGATGTCTCCGGTGTCGTTCTTGCGACGGCCGGCGCGCTGGCTGCAGCTCATCTCCGAGCATCGGCTGTACTTCAGCGCGGCGCCGTCCTTTGGCTATGACTACTGTATTCGGCAGGTTCGAGACGAGGATCTGCAGGGCGTCGATCTCTCCTGCTGGCGCGTGGCGTTCAACGGCGCGGAGCCGGTTCGCGCGGATATCCTTGCGCGATTTGTCGAGAGGTTTGGCCGCTGGGGCGTGAGTCCGGAGCTGTTCTATCCTTGCTACGGGCTCGCGGAGGCGACCTTGCTGGTGTCTGGCCGCCGTCCTGCAAAGACAGCGCCCCGGATCCTGCAAGTGGACAGCGCGGCGCTGGCGCGCGGGCAGGTGCGTCAGCTTGACGCGGGCACAGGCTCGATCGAGCCGCGCGCCCAGGGCAGCAGCGTCCTTGTGTCGTGCGGGCAGGTCGCGGCAGGTCTCGAGGTCGCGATCGTCGAGGCCGAGCACGCTCGGTCGCTGGGAGATGGCGAGGTCGGGGAGATCTGGGTCCGCGGCGCGAGCGTGGCGGCTGGGTACTGGCGCGACGACGAAGCCAGCGCGCGCACCTTCGGCGCCCGCGTCGCCGGGGAGCCAGGCGAGGGCCAGCCGTTCTTGCGCACCGGCGATCTGGGCTTCTTGCAGGACGGGGAGCTGTTTGTTACCGGGCGCCTCAAGGATCTGGTGATCCTGGATGGTCGCAATCACTACCCGCAGGATCTGGAGCTCGCGGTGGAGTCTTGCCACCCGGCGGTGGTGCTCGGCGGCGTGGTGGCGTTCTCCTCCGAGTTCGACCAGCGCGAGGCGCTGTCGGTCCTCGTCGAGATCAAGCAGCTCGGCGATGAGGCGACGCGCCGGGAGGTGGTCGACGCGGCGCGCCGAGCGCTGGTCGAGGAGCACGGCGTGTCGCCGAGGCGCCTCGTGCTGCTGCGGCGCGGCGCGCTGCCGCGCACCACCAGCGGCAAGCTGCAGCGGCGGGCGGCGGCGGCGGCGCTGGAAGACGGCTCCTTGACCCCGCTCGAGATCGTGACGCCGTCCGGTGGCGCGTACACGTCGTCCGCGAGGGCCGGCGCGCGAGCTGGCGCGGCCGAGCAAGCGGCCGGCGCGGCGGATCAAGCGGGGGCGGAGCCGGCGGTCGCCGATGCGCCCGGTCGCGAGCGCCTGCTGCAGTGGCTGGTGGAGCGGGTCGCGAGCCTCGCGCGGGTGTCGACGGCAGAGGTGGACGTGCGCGCTCCGCTCGCGGCGCTCGGGCTCGGCTCGCGTGAGGCCGTGGAGCTCGCCGCCTCGCTGGAGCGAGACCTGCACCTCGAGGTGCCCAGCACGATCGCCTACGAGCACCCGACCATCCTGGCGCTCGCCGATCACCTGGCCGGCGGCGGCGCGTCCTGGGCGCCGATGCGTCAGCCCGCGCGCCCAGGCAACGACGCGGTGGCCATCGTGGGCATGGCCTGTCGGTTGCCTGGGCAGGCACATGATCTGGAGGCGTTCTGGCGCGTCCTGCTCGACGGCCAGGACGCGCTGTCGCCGTTGCCGGTCGAGCGCTGGTCTCGCCTGGCCGGCGAGCCGGTGGACCTCGATCGCGCGGGCATCACCTCGCGACGCATGGGGGTGCTCGACGATCTCGAGTCGTTTGATCCGGAGTTCTTCGGGATCGCGCCGCGCGAGGTGCGGACGCTGGATCCCCAGCACCGGCTGCTCCTGGAGGTGGGGTGGCAGGCGCTGGAGGACGCAGGCGTGCCGGTTCATCGCGAGCGACCCGCGCCGGGCGGTGTGTTCATCGGCCTCTGCAGCGATGATCTGGCTCGGTTGCTCGAGCGCCGGCAGGACCTGGCGGCGCTCGATCCGTATGGCGGCACCGGCTCGGCGCCGAGCACCGCGGCGGGCCGCATCTCGCACGTGCTCAACCTGTGCGGGCCGACGATGGCGGTGGACACCGCGTGCTCGTCGTCGCTCCTGGCGCTGCACCTGGCCTGCCAGAGCCTGCGGCAGGGCGAATGCGACTTCGCGCTGGCTGGCGGCGTCAACGTGGTGCTTTCGGCGGTGGGCACCGCGTACCTGAGCCGGCTCGGCGCGCTCTCGGCCGCCGGCGCGTGTCGGAGCTTCGACGACGCGGCGGATGGATATGTCCGGGCTGAGGGCGCCGCGATGGTGGTGCTCAAGCGCCTGTCCGACGCGCAGGCCGCTGGTGATCGGATCTGGGCCGTGGTGCGTGGCTCCGCGGTCAATCACGACGGCACCAGCAACGGGCTGTTGGCGCCAAACGGCCTGGCGCAAGAGGCGGTGGTGCGCGCGGCCGTCGAGTCGGCTGGCGTCTCGCCAGCGCAGATCTGCTACGTGGAGTGCCATGGCACGGGCACCCCGCTTGGAGATCCGATCGAGCTTCGCGCGCTGGGCAGGGCGCTGAGCCCAGGGCGGACCAGGCCGCTGCTCGTCGGCTCGGTGAAGGCAAACCTTGGGCACCTGGAGGCGGCTGCGGGGCTCGCGGGGGTGATGAAGGTCGCGCTGGCGCTGGCGCGGCGCACCCTGCCAGCGCAGGTCGGCTTCACCACGCCAAACTCGCGGGTCCCCTGGGACGCGCTGCGGCTGGAGGTGGTGGAACGCCAGCGCGCGATCGACGGGCACGAGCTGGCGCTGGCCGGCGTCAGCTCGTTTGGCCTCAGCGGCACCAATGTCCACGTCGTGCTCGAGGAGGCGCCGCGGGCGTCTGCCTCGTCTGCCTCGTCTGCCTCGTCTGCCTCGTCTGCCTCGTCTGCCTCGTTCGGGGCCGAGCCGGCGCAGGAGGCGCGGCAGGCACCAGCGCTCATGTGCCTGTCGGCGCGCAGCGCTGCGGCGCTCGAGCGACTGGCGGCTCGGACCTCGCACTTGTTGCTTTCCCCGACGCCGCACTCCGCCGCGCAGATCGCGCATGAAGGCAACGTGCGGCGCTCGCGCTTCGAGCATCGCATGGCCGTGGTGGGGCGCTCCGCGCAAGAGCTGGCCCACCAGCTCGCGCAGGCGACCGCGCGGCGGGTCTCCCACGGGCGGCGTGGGCTGGCGTTTCTGTTCACCGGTCAAGGGTCTCAGTACGTGGGGATGGCGCGGTCGCTGTACGCCGCGGAGCCGGTGGTGCGCGCGGCGCTCGACCGCTGCGAGGCCCTCACCTGGGCCGAGCGCCAGCGGTCTTTGCTGGAGGTCATGTTCGAGGGCCCCTCGGAGCGCCTGCAGGACACGGAGTGGACGCAGCCCGCGCTGTTCGCGGTGGAGACCGCGCTGGCGGCGCTGTGGGCGAGCTGGGGGATCGTGCCGTCCGTGGTGCTCGGTCACAGCGTCGGCGAGCTGGCGGCGGCGGCGGTGGCCGGGGTGTTCTCGGTGGAGGACGGCCTGCGCCTGGCGCTGGCGCGCGGCGCGCTGTGCCAGAGCCAGGCCCCGGTGGGCGCGATGCTGGCGGTGCGGGCCAGCGAGGGCGCGGTCCGGCAGGTCTACCCCTCGCTGGGGCAAGAGGTGGAGCTCGCGGCGAGAAACGGCGAGGAGCAGCTGGTCCTCGCAGGGTCGCCTGAGGCGATCGCGGACGCGGCGCGCGCGCTGGCGGCGGCGGGGCTTGCCAGCGAGCTGCTGCGGGTCGCGCGCGCGTTTCATTCGCGGCACATGGACGGGGCGCAAGAGGCGCTCGAGGAGCGGGTTCGGCGCCTCACGCTGTCGCCGCCGCGGATCGAGATCCTGTCCAACGTCACCGGCGCGAGCGCAGGACCCGAGATCGCGACGCCGCAGTACTGGCGGGCGCAGCTTCGGGCGCCGGTGCGGTTTGCCGAGGCGTTGTCGCAGCTCGCCGCGCGGAGCCCGGCCGCGGTGCTGGAGCTCGGGCCACATCCGGTGCTGCTGCCGCTGCTCGCCGGCGGCGGGGCGTCGTGGGGGTGCGTCACGGGGACGTTGACGCGCGGGCGGGACGATGAGCTCGAGCTGCGCCGCGCCGCTGGCGCGCTGTTCTGCGCCGGGCTCGAGGTCGATCACGCGGCGATGATGCGCGAGCCCTCGGCGCGGGTGGCGTTGCCGGGCTACCCGTTCGAGCGCGCGCGTCATCCGCTGGTCCTGGGCGCGGGCGCCGCGCCGACGGCGCAAGCGGCGAGCGCCGATGGAGTGGCCGGGCCGCCGGCGCATCGCGTGGAGTGGATCGCGCGGGAGGTCGCGTCGGCACCCGGCGGCGGTCGGCGGTACCTGATCCTGGCGGCGCCGGGGGACGCGCTCGCGCCGTCCTTGGCGACGACGCTGGTGGAGCGCGGGGCGACGGTGGAGCTCCTGCGGCTCAGCGTCGAGGAGCTGGAGCGCGACGCGCGCGCGGTGGTCGCTGGCGACGGCGGACAGGATGGACAGGGGGAGCAGGTCGCGGGCGTCGTCTGGCTCTCTCCACCGCTGCGGGGGCCAGCGGCGAGCGCAGAGTTCCGGCAGCGCTGGGATGGCCGCTGTCTGGCGTTGCTCCGGCTGGTCGAGGCGCTGCCGGCGACCCGCGCCGCGAACGCGCATCTCGCGGTGGTGACCCGCGGGGCGGTCGCGGTCGCGGAGGGCTGCCGGGTCGATCCGCTGGAGTCCGCAGTGTGGAGCCTGACCCGCGGGTTGGCGCACCGGCTTGGACCAGGCCGCTCGAGCTCGATCGATCTGGGCCTCGCCTTTGGCGACGACGCGGGCGCGGGGCTCACGGCGCTCGCCGAGCGGGTGCTCGCTGCAGGCGCCGACGAGCGCGCTGACGAGCGCGCGGCGATCCGCGGCGACCGGCTGCTCGTGGCTCGGCTGGCCGAGGTGACGCTCGAGCGCGCGGCCTACCATCCGGTGGTCCGGGCCGGCGCCGCGTACGTGGTCACCGGGGGCCTCGGGGCGCTCGGGCTGGCGGTGGCGCGGTGGCTGGTCGAGCAAGGCGCGGAGCACCTCGCGCTGATCGGCCGGCGACCGCCCGGCGAGGACGTCGAGCGCGAGCTGGCGCAGCTTCGGGCTGGCGGCGCGCGTGTCACCGTGTTGCGCGCTGACGTCGCGGTGGCGGCCGACCTTGACGCCGCGCTCGCGGAGGTCCGCGCGGCAGGCCTCCCGCTGCGCGGCGTGCTGCACCTGGCCGGCAGCCTCCACGGCGAGGGGCCGCGCGTCGAGGCCGACGCCTCGTACCAGGGGATCGCCGGCAAGGCGCTGGGGGCGCTGCAGCTGCACCTGGCGACGCTCTCCGATCCGCTCGAGTTCTTCGTGATGTTCGGCTCGGCGTCGTCGGTGTTCGGCGCGCCGGGCTACGCCGCGTACAGCGCGGCCAACGGATACCTCGACGGGCTCGCGCAGGTCCGGCGCGAGCTCGGCTTGCCGGCGCTGAGCATCGGCTTTGGCCCGTTCGGCGAGGACGGCATGGCGGCTCGTCTGGGGCCGCGAGGTCGGAGTGAGTTTGGCGGGCTGGAGCCGCTCGGCACTCGCCAAGGGCTGGCCGCTTTGTCCGCGCTCCTGGGGCAGCGGCGCTTCTCGCAGCTTGGCGTGTTCCAGCCCGGCGCGCGCATGGCCAGGTTGGCCGCGCTGGCCTCTCCCTTCTTCGCGTGCTGGAGCGTCGTCGACGACGCGGCTCGCGCTCCGGCGCAGGCCCACCCCGCGGGCCAGGAGCTGAGCCGACGGTCCGCCGCAGCTCCGGCCGGGCAACCGCGGTGGCTCGCGGGCCTCGCGGGCCTCGCGGGTCCGCGGCGGCGGCTCTACTTGACAGACCGGCTGCGCGAGGTGGTGGCCGAGGTGCTGGGGTTGGCGCCGGACGTGACGATCGACCCCGAGGTCGGCTTGCGCGAGCTTGGGATGGATTCGCTGATGGCGCTGGAGATCCGCGCGCGCGTGCAGGACGCGCTGGGCGTGGAGCTGCCGGCCACGCTGCTCTTCGAGCGGCCCAACCTGACGGCGCTCACCGACCTGGTGCAGGGACTGGTCGACGCCAAGGGTTCGCCCGAGGCGCCGGCGCGCTCGGCGGTGCGCGACACCGCGGGGCCCGCGGCGCTGCCCTTGACCGGAGCCCAGGAGCCGATCGCCATCGTCGGGATGGGCTGTCGCTTCCCCGGGGGCGCCTCTCGACCAGAGGACTTCTGGCGGTTTCTGCGGAGCAGCGGGGACGCGGTGACCGAGGTGCCCGGCGATCGCTGGGACATCGATCGCTTCTACGACCCAAGCGGCAAGGATCCGACCAAGGGCTATGCGCGCTGGGGCGCGTTCCTCGACCGGGTGGATGAGTTCGACGCAGAGTTCTTCCGGATCTCGCCCAAGGAGGCGGCGGCGATGGATCCGCAGCAGCGCCTGCTGCTGGAGGTGGCGTGGGAGGCGCTCGAGGACGCCGGGTGCGCGCCGCGCGATCTGCGCGAGACCTCCACCGGCGTGTTCATCGGCATCGGCATCGGCGACTACGCGACGATCCGCTCGCGCGGCCACGGCGAGCTGGATCCGTACACCGGCACCGGGACCGCGTTCGCGTTCAGCGCGGGCCGGCTCTCGTACTTCCTGGGCTTGCGCGGGCCGAGCCTGGCGCTCGACACCGCGTGCTCCTCGTCGCTGGTGGCGGTTCACCTGGCCTGCCAGAGCCTGCGTCGCGGCGAGTCGCGCGCCGCGCTGGCCGGCGGGGTCCACCTGATGCTGTCGCCGCACACCTTCGTGTATCTGTCGAAGATCGAGGCGCTGTCGCGCACCGGCCGCTGCCGGACGTTCGACGCGCGGGCCGACGGGTATGTCCGCGGCGAGGGCTGCGGGGTCCTGGTGCTAAAGACGCTGTCGCAGGCGCGGGCCGACGGCGATCGGGTGCTGGCGTTGATCCGCGGATCTGCCACCAACCACGACGGCCCGAGCGGCGGCCTGACGGTGCCCAGCGGGCCGGCGCAGGAGGCGGTGGTGCGGGCCGCGCTCGCGGACGCCGGGGTCTCGCCCGAGGCGATCGATCTGCTGGAGTGTCACGGCACCGCGACGCCGCTGGGAGATCCGATCGAGGTGCGCGCGCTGGCCAGCGTGTTGGCGGCCGGGCGAACGCGGCCGCTGCGGCTGGGCTCGGTGAAGACCAACATCGGTCACCTGGAGGCCGCCGCCGGCATGGCCGGCCTGATGAAGATCGTGCTCGCCATGCGGCACGCCGAGGTTCCTCCGCACTTGCACTTCGAGGAGCCCAGCGCGCACATCCCGTGGGCCGAGCTGCCGTTCGACGTGCCGCGACAGGTGACGCCCTGGGTGCGCCGCGAGCCCGGGGTGCCGCGGCTCGCCGGCCTGAGCGCCTTTGGCCTAAGCGGGACCAACGCGCACCTGATCATCGAGGAGCCCCCGATCGAGCCGGCCGAGCCGACCGCGGAGCCGCGGGCGGGAGCGCAAGCTGGCGGCGAGGACGTCGCGCGGTCCGCGGTGCCGCAGGTGCTCTGCCTGAGCGCTCGCAGCGAGGCGGCGCTGGCGACGCTGGCCGGACGAGTGGCGCGTCAGCTCGAAGAGGAGCCTGCGCTGGAGCTGGCTTCGGTGTGCCTGACCGCCGCGCAGGGGCGCAGCCGGTTCGAGCACCGCGCTGCGGTGGTGGGCGCTGGCCGCCTGGAGCTGGTTCGCGGGCTGTCGACGCTGGCGTCTGCGCCAGAGGGCGAACCTGGCGGCGGGCCGCTCGCGGAGGTGGTGCGCGGTCGAGCGCTAGGAGCGGCGCGCGGGGTGTGCTTCCTGTTCTCTGGCCAGGGCGCCCAGCACGTGGGCATGGGCCGCGCGCTGCACGAGGGCGAGCCGCTGGCGCGCGAGGTGCTGGAGCGGTGCGAAGCGCAAGCGCTGGCGGCGCGAGGCGCGTCGCTCTTGCGGGTGATGTTCGAGGGCCCGGCGCACGAGCTGGCGCAGACCCAGTGGTGTCAGCCCGCGCTGTACGCGCTGGAGACCGCGCTCGCCGCGGTGTGGCGCGGCTGGGGCATCGAGCCGCAGGTGGTGATGGGGCACAGCGTCGGAGAGCTGGCGGCGGCGCAGGTCGCGGGGGTGATGAGCGTGGAGACCGGGATGGCCATGGCGCTGGCGCGAGGCGAGCTCATGCAGCGCCTCGGGCAAGGTGGCGAGATGCTCGCGGTGCGCACCAGCGAGCATCGTATCCAGGAGCTCTTGGATGAGGCCGGCTGCGGCGACGAGGTGGAGCTGGCCGGTGTCAACGGTCCCGCGCAGGTGGTGCTGGCCGGCACGGCGCAGGGGATCGCGCGGCTCGGCGAGCTGGCCCAGCGCGCCGGCCTGCGCACCTCGAAGCTGGAGGTCTCGGCCGCGTTCCACTCGCACCTCATGGACCCGGTGCTCGCGCCCTTCGAGTCCGCGGTGGCAGCGCTGCCGCCGCTCGTCGCGCCACGGCTGTCCTTGATCTCGAATGTCACCGGCGAGCTGGCTGGTGAGGAGGTCATGACCCCGGCGTACTGGCGGCGTCAGCTCCGCAGCCCGGTGCGGTTCGAGCGCGGGTTGCGCGCCGCGGTGGAGCAGACCTCGACGGTGTTCGTCGAACTTGGGCCACGTCCGGTGCTGTGCGCGCTGGGGCTCGATGCGCTCGGCGCGGCGTATCCGTTCGTGCCGAGCCAGCGCGGGAAGGGCGATGGCCTCGGGGAGCTGGCCAGCGCAGCGGCGGCGCTGTTCGTGCATGGCGTGGAGTGGCGGCGGCCGCACGCCGGAGCCGCGCCGCGCAAGGTGGCCTTGCCGACGTACCCCTTCGAGCGCCGTCGGCACTGGTTCGACGCCGAGCCGGTGTCCGTCGCTGCGCAAGGGCCTGACGCGGCCGAGGTGGTCGCGTTGCCTGGGCGCCGCCTGCGCTCCGCTGGGCGCGAGCGCGTGTACGAGTCGCGCTGGGAGGTGAGCCAGCCGCCAGCGCCGCTGTCGTCGCTCGATGGCGCTGGGTTCGCGGGGCTCGAGATCTGGCTGGAGGCGCTGGCCTCGCTGGCCGCGTCTGGCGGGTCGGGCTCGGCGGGCGTGTGTGAGGTGCGCGAGCTGGCGGTGTCGGGCGTCGTGGCGCCGACCCCGCAGCACCCCGTCCTGGCGCAGATGGTGCTGGCGCGTGAAGGGGCGGGTGCAGGGCTCGCGGTGCGGCTCGCGGCGCGCGCCGAGGAGCGCCAGCGCCAGGCGGCGCCGGTGCGCGCGAGTGAGCTGCACGGGGACGAGGAGGCGGAGCGCGCAGGTGCGTCAGGATCGGGGACTGACAGCGACGACACCGACGATGGTGACGCCTGGCGCGACCTGCTCACCGCCACCTTGCACAGCGAGGTGGTCGCGGTGCCAGCGACTGCCCACACCGGCGCCCACGCCGGCGCGGCAGAGCCGCCGGGCACCCTGATCGAAGGTCGTCAGGTGTACGAGGAGCTGGCGTCACATGGCCTGGCGCGGCCGACCACGGAGTGGGCGCTGGACCGGCTCTCGGCGAGTGACACGCGCGTGGTCGCCTGGCTGCATCCGAGGCTCGACGAGCAGGACGAGCACGTGCTGCGTCGGCGCGCGCTGGGCGCGGCGATGGATCTGCTGAGCTGGGCCGAGTGCGCGCGCGGCGTGGGCGTCAAGGCCGGGCTGCCGGCGCTCCAGGCAGACGGTGGGCTCGCGCTGCCAGCGCGGATCGGCCGAGCTGCGCTGGCGCTGCGCTGGCGCGGCCTGGGGCCGCTGGAGGTTGAGCTGGTGCGCGCGGAGCCTGGACCGCCGAGCGCGTCGAGCGCGTCGAGCGCGTCGCGGACGGCCTCGTGGAGCGTCCGGATCGCCAGCGCCGTCGGCGAGGTGGCGGCGCTCGTCGAGGAAGTTCAGCTCCGGCCGGTGACCGGCTGGCTGGATCACGCGCTGCCCGCCGCGCCGCTGCCGCTCGAGGCGATCGAGTGGGTCAGCGCGCCTCCGCTTGGGCCGGAGCTTCTCCGCGCGGGCTCGCCGCCCACGGCAGCAGGCGAGTGGACCCTGCTCGCCGAGCCGACCGCCCTGGCTGACAAGCTCGAAGGTGCGCTGCGCGCGCGTGGCGCGGTGGTGCAGCGTCACCGACCGTCCGACCTCCTCGACGCAGGCTGGCGAGGCGCGCCGGCTGCCCGTTGGATCTATCTGGCCGCAGGCGAGCCGAGGCCGGCGGACCGCGACGATCCGATGCGCGAGCTCGCGAGCCACGGCGCTCCGCTGCTCTCCTGGCTGGCGGACCGGCTCGGGCAAGCCAACCCTGGCGCCGGCTGGGTGGTGACCGCCGGCGCGGTCGCGACCGACGCGAACGGCCCGCGGGCGTGCGCCGCGGCGTGGTCGGCGCTGGCCCAGGTGGCGGCCAACGAGCAGGGCGGCGTTGCGCTTGGCACCGCGGACCTGCCTGGCGCAGCGGCGACCACCACGGACGCCACGCCCGACGCCACGAACGCCACGACCGACGCGGCGACGGCCTCCGACTCCGCGGCCGACGCCTCGGCGCTGGTCGACGCTTCGGTCGACGCTTCGGTCGACGCGCTGGTCGCCCAGCTCCTCGCCTCGACCCCGGCCTCGAGCCGGCTCGTGCTGCGCGGCGGCGCGTGCCTGGTGCCGAGGCTGCGCGCGGTCGACGTCGCGCCGCAGCGCTGGCGCACCGCGGGCTCGCACGTGGTGACCGGCGGGCTTGGCGCCATCGGCCGCCCGCTGGCTGCGTGGTTGCTGGAGCAAGGCGCCGAGCAGGTGCTGCTGGTCGGGCGGGCGGCGCCATCTGCCGAACATCAGCGGTGGCTGGAAGAGGGCCGCGGGCGCCTGCGGTACTTGCAGGGAGATCTGGGGCAGGAGTCCACGGTGCAGGCGGCGCTGGCGCTGGTCGAGACGTCCGGCCTTGCGCTGCGCGGCGTGTTTCACGCAGCCGGTGTCCTCGACGACGGCCCCATCGAGGGGCAGACGTGGGCACGAGCGGAGCGCGTGCTGCACGCCAAGGTGCGAGGGGCGACGCTGCTCGATCGCATGACGCGCGGCCACGACCTTGATGCGTTCGTGATGTTCTCGTCGGTCGCCTCGATCTTGGGGACCCCCGGGCAGGCCAGCTACGCAGCGGCCAACGCCTATCTCGACGCGCTGGCGACGTCGCGGCGCGCGCAGGGGCTGCCCGCGATCTCGGTGGCCTGGGGGCCATGGCGAGGCGAGGGCATGGCAGCGAGGACGCGCTCCCAGGACCGCTGGCAGGCGCTGGGGGTGCAGCCGATCGCGCCGCGCGCGGCGTTCGCGCTGCTAGGTGCGTTGCTGGCCCGCGCGGCGGCCGCCGGTGCGCAGCGCGACTCGGCCGCCAAAGACGAGGCGTCGACGGCCGCCTGGGTGGTGTTCCCGGTGCGCGACCGGCAGGCGCTGCGACGGTTCTTGCCGGCTTGCCCGCTGTGGAACGGGGAGCTCGCTTCCGGCGCGGCCCCCGAGGCCAGCGCGAGCCACGGCGAGCTGCGCCGCAAGCTCGCGCTGCTGCCGGCGGCAGCGCGCCAGCCGGCGGTGCAGGACTTCGTGTTGGCCGAGGTCTGGCGGCAGCTCGGGGAGTCTGGCGTCGCGCGCTTGGATCCGCAGCGGCCGCTCTCCGAGTCGGGGTTTGACTCGTTGATGGCGGTGCGGTTGCGCGATGTCCTGCAGACCGCCCTGGACGTGACCTTGAGCGCCACCGCGAGCTTTGATCATCCCACGCCGGCGGCGCTGGCGCGCCACCTGGTGGATCGACTCGGATTCGAAGATCTCGCCACCGCCACGCTGTCGCAGGCCGCCAGGGTCACCGCCGCCCTGGAGCCGGCGCAGCCGTCGACGGCGCTGTCGTCCGAAGCCGTGGGGCCACCCGCCGCCGAGCTCACGGCCGACGTGGACGAGATGTCCGCCGATGAGCTGCTGCAGTTTCTCGACAGTCGAAGCCACGGAGACGACGAGCAGGATGAGGCCAAGGGCGCCTAGGCGAGTGGGCCCGGCGGCCGGTGGGGTGACGAAGGAGGGGAGCGCGCCTGGTTCGCGGTGGAGGCCAAGCAGGAAAGACCGAGGGTCGACAAGGAAGTGATGCAGTGACCGCAGGAAAGAATCAGGCCACACCGGAATCGGAGCTCCTCTCCAGGCTGCGCGGCGCGGCCCGCACCATCAAGGAGCTGGAGCGCCGTCTCGCGGCTGCGGAGAGCGCCGTGCCGGAGCCCATCGCGGTGCTGGGCGTTGGTTGCCGGTTTCCAGGGGGCGCGACGGATCCCGACCGCTACTGGGAGCTCTTGCGCGAGGGCCGAGACGCTATCTCGGAGATCCCGGCCGACCGCTGGGATGACAGCGCGCTCTTTGACCCTGATCCCGACGCTCCGGGAAAGAGCTACAGCCGCTGGATGGGGGCGCTCGACGACGTCGCGCGCTTCGACGCCGCGCTCTTTGGCATCTCGCCGCGCGAGGCGCGGTGCATCGACCCGCAGCAGCGACAGCTCCTGGAGGTCGCCTGGCACGCGCTCGAGCACGCCGGCTGGTCGCCGCTGGGGCTCGAGGGCGAGAACGTCGGCGTGTTCGTGGGCATCGGCTCCAGCGGCTACACGGAGCGGCACATCGGGCTCCACGGGCGCGCCGCCATCGACGCCTACGTGGCGACCGGCGCGGCGACCAGCGCCGCGGTGGGGCGGATCTCGTATCAGTTCGGCTTTCGCGGTCCGTGCGTGGCGCTCGACACCGCGTGCTCTTCCTCGCTGGTGGCGGTGCACCTGGCCGCGCAGAGCCTCGGCGCTGGCGAGTGCGACGTGGCGCTGGCCGGCGGCGTCAACCTCATCTTGTCGCCGGAGTTCTTCGTCGCGCTCTCGAAGGCGCGCATGCTGGCGCCCGATGGTCGCTGCAAGACGTTCTCCGACGACGCCGACGGATATGTCCGCGGTGAAGGATGCGGGCTGGTGGTCCTCAAGCGGCTCGCGGACGCGCTGCGCGACGGCGATCGGCCGCTGGCCATCCTCCGCGGCTCGGCGACCAACCAGGACGGCCGCTCCAGCGGCCTGACCGCGCCAAACGGTCCATCTCAAGCGGCGGTGATCCGCGCGGCGCTGGCGCGGGCAAAGCTCGCGCCAGCGGAGATCGGCTTCGTCGAGACCCACGGCTCCGGCACGCGGCTCGGCGATCCGATCGAGGTCAACGCGCTCGCCGAGGTGTACGGTCAGGGGCGGGATCCGTCGGCGCCGTTGTGGCTCGGCGGAGTCAAGGCCAACATCGGCCACCTCGAGCTCGCGGCGGGGATCGCCGGGTTCATCAAGGCCGTGCTCGCGGTACACCACGGCGAGATCCCACCTCAGATCCACGTTCGGCGTCCCAACCGGCACATCGCGTGGGGCGCGCTGCCGGTGGCGGTGCCCTCGAGTGTGCAGCGGTGGACTGGCCCCGGACCGCGCCGCGCCGGAGTGAGCGCGTTTGGCTTCAGCGGCACCAACGCGCACGTCATCCTGGAGGCGCCGAGCGCATCGCCGCCGTCGTCGCCGCGCTCCCGCAGTCATCACCTGTTCGCGGTGTCAGCGCATGGCGGCGCCGCGCTCGAGGCGCAGCGCCAGCAGCTCGCGCTCGCGCTCGCCGCGCCCGGCCTGAAGCTGGCGGACGTCTGCGCCGCGGCGGGCCGGGGGCGCGCCGCGCTCCGCGACCGGAGGGTCGCGGTGGTCTCGGACGTCTCGGACGTCGCTGGGCTGATCCGCTGGCTCGGTGACCCTGCTGCGTTCGCCGGTGCGCCGGTCGTGGAGCTGGGACCTTCGCCGCGGGTGGGCTTCTTGTTCACCGGGCAAGGCTCGCAGTATCCGGAGATGGCGCGTGCGCTGTTTGACGCGGAGCCGGTGTTCGCGGCGGCGCTGCGGCGCTTCGCGGGGGCGCTGGAGGGCGAGCTCGCGCGGCCGCTGCTGGAGCTGCTGCTTGAGCCGTCAGCGGCGGCCTCGCTCGACGACACCGAGTTCGCGCAGCCGGCGCTGCTCGCGCTGGAGCTGGCGCTCGCCGAGCTGTGGCGATCTTTTGGTGTGCGTCCGCATGCCGTACTGGGCCACAGCCTCGGTGAGTTCGCCGCGGCGGTGGTCGCGGGCATCCTGCCGGCAGAGGACGCGCTGCGGTTCGTGGCGCGGCGCGGGCGGCTGATGCAGCGCCTGCCGCGCGGCGCGATGCTGCTGGTGCACGCGGAGGCCGAGGACCTGCGGGCCGCGGTGGCCGAGGAGTCGGGGCGGGTGTCCATCGCCGCGGTCAACGGCCCGGGCGCCACCGTGCTGTCCGGTCTCCCGGACGCGATCGCGCGTCTGCAAGGCGCGCTGGCGCAGCGCGGCGTCTCGACGCGACCGCTGCGCGTCTCGCACGCCTTCCACTCCGCGATGATGGAGCCGATCCTCGACGAGCTGGCGCGTCAGGCCGGCGAGCTCGCGTTCGCCGCGCCGCAGATACCGTGCCTCTCGAACCTGACCGGGCGGCCGTTCGCCGCCCAGGAGATGTCGGCTTCGTCCATCGCGCGCCACGCGCGGGCGCCGGTGCTGTTTGCCCGCGGCGTCGACACCTTGTACCGCGAGCTTGGCTGTCAGATCTTGCTCGAGCTCGGCCCGCATCCGGTGTTGCTCGGCGCGGCGGCGCGCGTGCTCGAGTCCCGTGACGTGGTGCTCTTGCCGTCGATGCGCCGAGATCGGCCCGCGGTGGAGCAGGTGCTCGACTCCGCGGGGCGGCTGTTCGTCCATGGGGTTGAGCTGTCCTGGCGCGCCGTCGCCGGCAGCGCCTCCACCCGGGTGGCGCTGCCCCTGTATCCATTCGGAGGCGAGCGACACTGGCTGGGAGACGACGCCGGAGTCAGCGGCCCGTCACCTTCTGCCACCGCCGCGCGCGACGCAGGACCCCAGGCCGAGGACCTGTCGGCTCGCGGCGCGCTCGCGCGGCCGCTCGCTGGCTCCTTTGTCGGCCCCTTTGTCGGCCCCTTTGCGCCGCTGCGGCTCTCCGATGAGGCGGTCCACTTCAGCTTCCCGATTTCGCTTTTGGTCCACGGCTACCTCGTCGATCATCAGATCCTCGGCGAGACCGTGGTGCCGGGCGCGTTCTATCTGGCGGCCGCGCTGCTGGCGAGCCGCCACGTGGCGGGCGGCGCGGCCAGCGGGGTGCGCGACGTGCTGTTGCCGCGCGCGCTGGTGCTGTCCGAGCCGCTGAGCGCGCACCTGAGCTTGCGGCCGCAGGGCCAGGAGCATGCGTTCCACCTGGCGACCAGCGTCGACGGCGACCAGCGCCGGGATGCGTGGGTGGAGCGGGCGAGCGGCGTGGCGTTCGCGGTGGATCTGCTGGCGGAGGCGCCGGCGGCCCTGGCGCTGGAGGAGCTGCGCGCGCGCGCGCCTGCGACGGTGGAGGTCGCGGATGGGTACCACCGGCTGTCCGCGGCGGGGCTCGTGTATGGACCGGCCTTCCGCGGCATCGTGGAGCTATCGACCGGTCCGTCGTGCGCGCTGGCGCGGGTCCGTCAGCAGTCGAGCGCCGGCGCGTTCGCGGGGACCTTCCATCCCGCCACGCTGGATGCGTGCCTGCAGACCATGGCCGCCGCCCTGGCGGATCCAGATCCACAGGTCGCGTACGTGCCGTTCTCGGTGGGGCGACTGGAGCTCTTCGCAGAGCCCGGCGCCGGTGATCTGTGGTGTGCGGCCCGCGCCGCGGATGCTCAGGTCCGCGGCGACACCGTGGCCGGTGAGCTCGACATCTACGATGAGCGCGGGCGCGTGGTGGCGAGCGTGCGCGGCCTGACCGCGCGCCGCGTGCGCCGCGCGCAGCTCGTGCGAGATCTGCTGCGGCCAAACCTCGAGTGGCTCTATCAGGTCGCCTGGCGCCAGCAGGCGCTGCCAGCGCGCTCGATCCCTGCCGGCAGCCGGTGGGCGCTCCTCGGCTCGCGGGGCGCGCTTGGGCGAGCGTGCGCGGCGGCGCTGCACGCCGCCGGGGCCAGCGCGCTTTGGTTGCCAGACCCGCGAACTGCCGACGGGCGGTTCGACGCGGCCGCGCTGTCCGCTGGCCTGCAGGCCCTGCTCGACGGCGAGCCTGGGCTCACCGGGATCTTGGATCTGACGGGAGCATCAGACGAGGAATCGGAGGACTCGTGCGTCGACGCGCGGGCCGACGAGCAGGCCAACGATCGGGCGCAGGCCACGCTTGGGTGCTTGCAGGCGTTGTGCAACGCGACCGGGCCGGTTCCGCCGGTGCTGGTGGCGACCCGAAGCGCGCAGCAAGTGACCAAAGGCGACGGCACGTCGATGGCCGGAGCCGCGAGCTGGGCGTTGGTGCGGACCCTGGGCGCCGAGCGACCGGAGCTGGCGGTCTCGCTGGTCGACCTGGCGCCACGCCGCGACGACGGCGGCGGCGGCGGCGGCGACGGCGGCGACCGCGCCGGAGAGGTCTCCGCGCTGCTCGCCGAGGCCAGCCGGCTCCTCGACGAGCCGGCCGGCGCCGCCGGCTGGGAGCCGCAGGTGGCGTATCGCGAAGGCCTCCGATGGGTGCCGCGGCTGGTTCACGCGGCGCACGTCGTGGACCTGCCGTCATCTCGGTCGTCCATGGCGGCGGCCGCCAGCTCGCCCGCCGCGGAGGCCGAGTCCTATCGCCTGGTGGTGGCGAGCCCCGGTGAGCTGGGGACGCTCGCGCTCGCGCCCGCGGCGCGGCGCGCGCCGGCGCCAGGGGAGGTCGAGCTGGAGGTCCGCGCGCTCGGCCTCAACTTCCGCGACGTGCTCGGCGCGCTGGGCATGTTCCCCATCGGCGACGCCGGGCTCGGATCGGAGTGCGCTGGCGTGGTGGTCCAAGTCGGCGAAGGTGTGGCGGGGTTGACGGTGGGCCAGCGGGTGGTCGCGCTGTGCGCGTCCGCGTTCGCGCGCTACGTCACCACCGACGCGCGCCAGGTGGCCGCGATCCCCGGCGGCCTGTCCGACGAGGAAGCGGCCACGATTCCGATGGCGTTTCTGACCGCGTGGTACGGGCTACACGAGCTTGGGCAGCTCCGCCCGGGGATGCGGGTGCTCGTTCACGCCGCCGCTGGTGGCGTGGGGATGGCGGCGGTGCAGCTCGCGCTGCGCGCGGGGGCGCAGGTGTTCGCCACCGCCAGCCCCGCCAAGCACGGCGTGGTGCGCGAGCTGGGCGTGGCCCACGTCATGAGCTCGCGCGATCACCACTTCGCCGAGCAGCTCGTCGAGCTCACGGGCGGACAGGGGATCGATCTGGTCCTCAACTCGCTGGTCGGCCCGTTCATCCCGCTGGGCCTGCGCGCGCTGGCGCCGGGTGGCACCTTCATCGAGATCGGAAAGGCCGAGATCTGGGACGCGGCGCAGGTGCAGGCGGTCCGCGCGGACGTGGCGTACCACGCCTTCGATCTGGCCCAGCTCTCGCCGTCGCTGGTGGCGCGGATGTTCGAGCAGGTGCTCGCCGGGCTGCGCGGCGACGCGGATCGTCCGCTGCGCCCGCTGCCGAGGCGGACCTTCTCGCTCACGCAGGCGTCCGAGGCGTTCCGGACGATGGCGCACGGCAAGCACACCGGCAAGCTCGTGCTGGTGCCCCCGAACCTGGCCGACCTGGCCGACCACGCGGCCGCGAGCGACGCGACGCGGTCCTCGGCCAAGGCGACGAGCGAAGCGTCGATCCGCGCGGAGGGCTCGTATCTCGTGACGGGTGGCGCCGGCGCGATCGGGCAACAGCTCGCGAGCTGGCTGCTGGCGCGCGGCGCGGGCCGGGTCGTGCTGGTGGGCCGCCGGTCCACCGAGGCGGCCGAGTCCCTCATCGCGCAAGATCCTCGGGTCCACTGGCGGACGTGCGACGTCGGCGACGCCGCCGCGGTGCGGTCGCTCTTGTCCGCGCTGGCGGCGGAGGAGCCGCCGCTGCGCGGCATCCTGCACGCCGCGGGCGTCCTCGACGACGCGCCGATCGCCGCGATCACGCCGGCGCAGTGGCAGACGGTGTGGCGGCCCAAGGTCGCCGGCGCGCTCCACTTGCACCAGGCAAGCGCTGGCTCGCCGCTCGAGCTGTTCGTGGTGTTCTCTTCGATCTCGGCGCTCTTTGGCGCGCCAGGGCAGGGCAGCTACGCCGCGGCCAACGCCGCGCTCGACGGCGTGATGCAGCGACGACGTCTGCTGGGCCTGCCCGCGCTCAGCGTGGCCTGGGGGCCGTGGGCGGGCGGCGGCATGGCCGGCTCGCACTCCTCCAACTGGCACCGCTGGAGCAAGCTCGGCGTGGGCGCCATCCCGCCGCGCGTGGGCTGCGAGCTGCTCGGCACCCTGCTCGAAGGCGGCGCCAGCGGCGTCGCGGTGATGCCCATGAGCTGGAGCGCCTGGCGCCGCTCGCTGCCGCCCGGCGCGCCCACGCCGAGCCTGCTCTCCGAGGTGCTGCGCGCGGACGGCGGCGTCACGCCTGCGGCGGCTCCCGGCGCCGCTCCGGCGGTGAGCGCGGGCGATTCGCTGGTCGAGCGTCTGCGAGCGCTTGGTCCGCAAGATCGGCGCGCTCGCCTGCGTCGCGTGATCGCCGCGGAGGTCGGGCGCGTGCTCGGGCTGTCGGCGGAGCAGCTAGACTCGCTGCGCCCGCTGAGCGAGCAGGGGGTGGACTCGCTGATGGCGGTGGAGATCCGCAACGCGCTCGCTCGCCTGCTGGGCCGGCCGCTGCCGGTGACGATGGTCTTCGATTTTCCGACGCTGGACGCGCTGGCGAGCCGCCTCGCGGACGACCTGGGAGCGCCGGCGGCGGTCGCCCCTCCCGCGGTCGCCGCCGCGGGAGCGGAAGACGATCCGCTGGTGATCGTGGGCCTTGGGTGTCACCTGCCAGGGGGCGTGCGCACGCCAGAGGAGCTGTGGCAACTCTTGTGCGAAGGGCAGGTCGCGGTGGAGGAGGTCCCGCCGCAGCGGTGGGACGTCGACGCAATCTTCGACGCCGATCCGGCTGCGCCTGGGAAGACGCCCTCGCGCTGGATGGGCTGGCTGCGCGGCGTCGACGAGTTCGATCCGCTGTACTTCGAGATCTCCCCGCGCGAGGCGGTGCAGATGGATCCCCAGCAGCGTCAGCTCCTGGAGACGGTGGTCCGTGCCTGCGAGTCCGGCGGGTTGACCCGCCAGCGCTTGAGCGCCGCGCGCGCCGCGGTGTTCGTGGGCATCTCCGGAAATGAGTACCTGGCGCGCCACGTCGCCGCCGGACACGCCACGATCCTCGACATGTTCTCCGGCACCGGCAACACCGCCAGCGTCGCGGCCGGCCGCATCTCGTACTTGCTCGATCTCGGCGGTCCCAGCCTGGCGCTCGACACCGCGTGCTCGTCGTCGCTGGTGGCCCTGCACCTGGCCTGTGAGTCCGTCCGACGCGGGGAGGCTCACCTGGCGCTGGCCGCAGGCGTGAACCTGCTGCTCGCGCCGGAGACCACGATCGCGATGTCCAAGCTCGGCGCGCTGTCGCCGACGGGCCGCTGTCGTCCGTTCGATCGACGGGCCGATGGCTATGTGCGCAGCGAGGGCTGCGTGGTGGTGGCGGTGGAGCGACTCTCCGAGGCGCGCAAGCACGGGGACGTGGTGTTCGCGGTGGTGCGGGCGACCGCGGTGAACCAGGATGGGCGCTCCAACGGCCTGACCGCGCCCAACGGCCTGGCGCAGCAAGACGTGATGCGCCGCGCGCTCGAGCGCTCGGGCCTGCGACCAGATCAGATCGGCTACGTCGAGGCGCACGGCACCGGCACCCCGCTTGGAGACCCGATCGAGCTGCAGGCCCTGCAAGAGGTGTACGGGACACGCGGCGCGGACCGCCCGTTGCTCGTGGGGTCGCTCAAGGCCAACCTGGGGCACATGGAGGCGGCGGCGGGGCTCGGGGGCCTGCTCAAGGTGGTGCTGGCGCTGCAGCATGGTCAGATCCCGCCACAGCCCGACGCGCTGCAGCCCAACCCCTACATCGACTGGGACGCCGCGCCGGTGCAGGTCGCCGGATCGCTCGTGGCCTGGCCCGGTGGCGGCGAGGTGCGCCGCGGCGCGGTGAGCTCGTTTGGCTTCAGCGGCACCAACGCGCACGTGATCCTGGAGTCCGCGCCGCCTCCCCCGGCGGCCGCGTCTCCCTCGACGACGACACCGGATCGCGCGTGGCTCCTGCCGATCTCGGCGCGGTCTCCGGCGGCGCTCGCGGACCTCCTGCGCGGGTATGACGGGTGGCTCACCAAGATGGCGCCGTCTCAGCTCGGCGACCTGTGCCTGACCGCGGCGCTGCGCAGGGACCATCACGCGCACCGGCTCGCGGTGTGCGGAGCCTCGCCAGCGGCGTTGCAGGCCGCCATCCGCGGGGCGCTCGCGCTGGGCGTGACCGTGCCGGAGGGGTGGATGCAGCACGGCGAGCCGCCCGTGTTCTTGTTCTCGGGGCAGGGCTCGCAGTGGCCGGAGATGGGGCGCCGGCTGCTGGCGCAGGAGCCGGTGTTCGCGGCGGCCTTCGATGCGTGCGGCGAGGCGCTGTCGGCGCATCTGCCGTGGGACGCGCGCGCGGTGATCGAGGGGCGAGCCGCGCAGATCGACCGGGAGCGCGCGGACGTGGTGCAGCCGCTCCTGTTCGCGTTGCAGGTGGCCTTCGCCGCGTTGTGGCGGTCGTGGGGCATCGCGCCCGCTGGGGTGGTCGGCCACAGCCTCGGTGAGGTGGCCGCCGCGCATGTGGCCGGCGCGCTCGGGCTCGAGGACGCCGCCCAGGTGATCTCGGTGCGCAGCAAGCTGCTGGCCGGGCTCGAGGGAGAAGGGCGGATGGCGATCGTCCACCTGGAGGCCGCGGACGCGGAGGCGCTGGTGGCGCGCAGCGCCGGGCGCCTGTGCATCGCGGCGTACAACGGCGCACGCTCGCTGGTGCTGTCCGGCCAGCCGGACGCGCTGGCGGCCCTGGTGGCGGAGCTGAGCGGGCGCAACGTGTTCGCGCGCTTCGTGGGGACCCGGATGGCGGCTCACTCTCCTCAGGTGGAGCCGCTCCTCGACGAGCTGCGCGCGCGGCTCGCTGGCGTGGCGCCGCGCGCGACCACGATCCCCTTCTTCTCCAGCGTCACCGGCGAGGTGGCTGATGGCCGCGCGCTGGGGCCGGAGTACTGGGCGCAGAACCTCCGGCAGCCGGTGCGCTTCCGGCACAGCCTGGCGAGCGCGGTGGCGCTGGGCCACCGCACGTTCGTCGAGCTGAGCCCGCACCCGATCCTCTTGCCGGCGCTGCAGGCGGACCAGGACCTGCGGGCAGAGGAGCTGGTGCTGCTCGCGTCCGGTGAGCGCGACGCGGACGAGCGGCACGTCATGCTGTCCTCGCTCGCGGAGCTGTATCGCAGGGGCGCGCTGCCTCGCTTCGACGTCGCGCTGATGCCGGGCGGCCTCGAGGAGGTATCGGCGCCCGCTGCCGGCGCCGCCGCGCCACCCTGGCGCGTGGCCTCGTTGCCGCGCTACCCGTTTCAGCGCGCGCGCTACTGGTTGTCGACGCCGACGGCGCAGGCGCAGCGCGACACCGCGAGCCTGCGAGATACCTACCAGGTGGTGTGGTCCGAGAGCCCCCCTGCGCGAGGGAGAGGGGGAGAGGGCGCCGCGGCGGACGCGCCGACCTTCGTCCTCCACGCGCGTGATCACGGCGCTGCTGCGCCGCTGGTGGCGGCGCTCGAGCGGCAGGGTGGGCGTTGCCGGGTGTGGACCGCCGAGCCGACGCCGCCGGCGGGGGAGCTCGACGGCCGGCAGGTGATCGTGGAGCTTGGTCTCGTCGAGCCGATCTCGGCGCTGGAGGCGGAGGCGCGCACCGGAGGGCAGATGCTCGAGGCCGTCGGCGCGCGCCTGACGCAGGCGCTGCAGGCGGCGCAGGCGCTGGCCCGCGGCCCACGCGCGGCGCAGCGGCTCTACTGGATCACCCGGGGGGCGCAAGCGGTTGGCGGTCAGCCGGTGACCGCGGTGCAGGATTCGCCGCTGTGGGGGCTCGGGAGGGTGCTCGCGCTCGAGCACCCAGAGCTTCTGGCCGCGCTCATCGATCTCGATCCTTCGGCGTCTGTCGCGGATTGCTGGACGCAGCTGGCCGAGGAGCTGTGGCGGCGCGAGGCGCTGTCGCCAGCGCCGACCCTGGGGGCTGGCCCCGACGCCGCGAGCGACGGCGAGCCGGCCAGCCCTTCGCTGGTCGAAGATCAGCTCGCCTTCCGGTCGGGACGTCGCTATCGCGCTCGGCTGCGCCGTCTCGAGCAGACGCTACCGGCGGAGGCTGCCCCGCTGCAGGCGGACGCGAGCTATCTGATCCTCGGCGGTCTGTCGTTCCTGGGCGGACAGCTCGCCAGGTGGTGGAGCCAGCGCGGCGCGCGTCACCTCATCTTGACCACTCGTGGATCCGCCGCTGATGCCATGACCTCCCAGGAGCTGTCGCGGCGGGACGACCTCCTCCGCGACCTGGCGGCTGCGGGGGTGACGGTGACGCTGCGGAGCTGGGATGGGCTCGATGAGGCGGCGCTGCACGCGCTGTTCGACGATGCCGCCGCGCAGGGCCACCCGGTGCGGGGCGTGGCTCACCTCGCGGGCGCAAGCTCGGTGTGCGCGCTGCTCGACCTCGGTGGCGACGAGCTCCGGCGCGTGCTCGCGCCCAAGGTCGCTGGCGCCTGGGCGCTCCACCGCGTCACCGCGGGCCGGTCGCTCGACTTCTTCGTGCTGTATTCCTCCGCCGCGGGCGTCTGGGGCGCCGCGGGGTCAGGCCACTACGGCGCGGCCAACCAGTTCCTCGACGCGCTGGCTTCCCACCGGCGCGGTCTAGGCCTGCCTGCCACCTCGGTGGCGTGGGGGCGGTGGCCTGGCGGTGGCCTGGTCAACGCGCAGGCCGAGCTCTTCTATGACGGCATGGGGCTCGAGGCGCTGCGTCCGGAGCAGGCGCACCAGACGCTGGACGCGCTGATCACCGCGGGACGCGCCACCGCGGTGGTGGCGGCGGTCCGCTGGGACCGCTTCGCGCCGGTGTTCGAGGCGCGCCGCCAGAGCCCGCTGCTCGCTGACCTTCATCAAGGGCCCCGCGCGCCGGCTGGGCCGGCGTCGGCGTCGGTCGCCCCAGGTGGCGGCGGCGAGCTGCTGCGCGCGCTCCACGCGGCGCCTGCGGCCCGCCGCAAGGCGCTGCTCGTGGAGCAGCTCCGCGAGCGCATCGCCGCCGTGGTGCAAGCGCCGCTGGAGGCGGTGAGCGCATCCCAGGGCTTCTTCGCGTTGGGCATGAACTCGCTGATGGCGGTCGAGCTTGGCCGTCAGCTCGCCGCTGAGTACCTGGTGAAGATCCCGGCGACGATCGCGTTCGAGCGGCCGACCGTGGTGGAGCTCGCGGCCTACTTGCTCGAGAGCATCGCCTCGACGTCCGAGGCCTCGGCGCCCGAGGCCTCGGCGCCGGCCTCCTTGGCGCCGCCTGGCGCCGACACGCAGGGCGCCCCGACGCAGGGCGCAGCGGTCGACCCAGGGCTCACCGCCGAGCGGCTCGAAGAGCTGTCGGAGCACGACCTCGCTCATCTTCTGGCTGAAACCCTCTCGGAGATCGAAGGATCATGACCGCTGACGCCACCGACCCCCAGACCAAGGCCCTGCTGGCTCGGGCCATCGTCGCCCTCAAGCAGTCGCGCCAGCAGATCGAGGCTCTGGAGCGCGGCGCCAGCGAGCCGATCGCCATCATCGGAATGGGCTGCCGGTTCCCCGGTGACATCGACAGCCCAGAGGCGCTGTGGGCGTTCTTGCAGCGGCGCGGCGACGCCATCTCCGAGGTGCCCTCCACCCGGTGGAACGCCGACGCCTGGTTCGATCCCGATCCGGAGATGCCCGGCCGCATGTACAGCCGAACTGGCGGCTTCGTGCGGGATCTGGAGCAGTTCGACGCCACCTTCTTTGGCATCTCTCCGCGCGAGGCGCGCTGGATCGATCCGCAGCATCGCCTGCTGCTGGAGACCTCCTGGGCCGCGCTCGAGCATGCGTGCGTGCCGCCGGATGCGCTGATCGGCAGCGCCACCGGCGTGTTCGTCGGGATCACCGCAGGCGACTACGGCGAGCGCTTGCTGCGCACCTACGGTTCGATGATCGAGCCGTACTTCTTGACCGGCAACTCGCTCAACTTCGCCGCCGGTCGCGTGGCCTACACGTTGGGGCTACGCGGGCCGACCATGGCGGTGGACACCGCGTGCTCGTCGTCGCTGGTGGCGCTACACCTGGCCTGTCAGAGCCTGCGCGCCAGGGAGTGTGAGCTGGCGCTGGCCGCTGGGGTCAATGCGCTGATCTCTCCGACCGGCCACCTGGTGACCTGCAAGACGCGGATGCAATCGCCAAGCGGGCGCTGTCACACGTTCTCCGCCCAGGCCGACGGCATCGCGCGCGGCGAGGGCTGCGGCGCGGTGGTGCTCAAGCGGCTCTCCGACGCCGAGCGGGACGGCGACCTCATCGTCGCGGTGATCCGCGGGTCTGCGATCAACCAGGACGGCGCGAGCGGCGGGCTGACCGTGCCGAGCGGTGAGGCCCAGCGGCTGGTCATCCGCGAGGCGCTGCGCCGCGCCGAGCTGCCGGCCACCGCGATCGGCTACGTCGAGGCGCACGGCACCGGCACTCCGCTGGGGGATCCGATCGAGCTGGGGGCGCTCGCCGCCACCTACGGGCAGGGTCGTCGGGCGGACGCGCCGGTCCTGGTGGGATCGGTCAAGACCAACCTCGGGCACCTGGAGTCCGCCGCTGGCATCGCGGGGCTCATCAAGGCGGCGCTGATCGTGCGCGAAGGGGTCATCCCGGCGCAGCTCCACTTTCACGTCGCCACGCCCCACTTCGCCTGGGATGACCACGCCGTCCAGGTGGTGGCGCAAGAGGTCCGGTGGCCGCAGGCCGGCGTTCGTCGCGCCGCGGTCAGCGCGTTCGGCGGCTCCGGGACGAACTGCCATGTGATCCTGGAGGAGCCGCCAGCGTCGCGGGCGCGGACGGCGCAGCCGTCGAGTTCGTCACGGGATGCGGTGGCGCCGCCGGAGCCCGCCGCGGCGACGAGCGCCACGCTCGAGGTGGTGCTGGTGTCCGCGCGCTCGCCGCAGGCGCTGGACGCGCTGTGCCATCGCATGGCTGTCGCGGTCGAGGAGCCTGGGGCCTCGCTCGCGGATCTGGCGTACAGCAGCGCGCTGGCGCGCACCCACCATGCGCACCGGGTGGCGGTGCTGGCGCGCAGCCCGGCCGCGGCCGCGCGCGCGCTGCGCGGTGAGCCTGAGCCGGGAGCGTCGGCCTCGTCGGCGGCATCGGGCGCGAGCGAGGTCGCCGTGCGGCTGTCGGGCACGGCGCCGCGCAGCGGGCCCCCGCGCATCGGCTTTCTGTTCTCCGGGCAAGGCTCGCAACATGACGGCATGGGTCAGGCGTTGCTCGCGCGCGCGCCGGCGTTCGCCGCCATGGTCGATCGCTGCGATCTCGTGGTGCGAGCGGAGGCGGGCTTGTCCGTGCGCGAGTTGCTCGCCTCCGGCGCGTCGCTGCTCGATACGGCGCGCGCCCAGCCAGCGCTGTTCGTGTTCCAGGTGGCGTTGGCCGAGCTGCTGCGCACCTGGGGCGTGGAGCCCACGGTGGTGCTCGGCCACAGCGTGGGGGAGCTGGCGGCCGCGTGCGTGGCGGGCGTCTTGACGCCGGAGGATGGCGCGCGCCTGGCAGCGCAGCGAGGCCGGCTCATGGGCGGCCTCGTCGAGCGTGGGGCCATGGCCGCCGTGCGCGCGCCCGCTGGCCAGGTGATGCAGGCGCTCGCCGAGGTGCCCCGCCGGCTGTCCCTGGCAGCCGACAACGGGCCGGAGCGCTGCGTGGTGGCCGGCCTGGAGACCGAGTTGCTGTCGTTCTGCGGCGAGCTGGAGCGGCGAGGGATCGCTTCTCGCCGCCTCGCGGTGTCGCACGCCTTTCACAGCGCCCTGATGGATCCAGCGCTCGACGAGCTGGAGGGCTTCGCCGCGGGCCTGGCTCACGCCTCGCCGCACCTCCCCTTCGTGACCTGTCTGGGTGGCGAGCTGGTGTCGTCGGCAGATTGGCCCCGGCACTGGCGACGTCACGCGCGCGAGCCGGTGGCCTTCGCCGCTGGCGCGCGCGCGGCGATCGCGGCGGGCTGTGACCTGCTGCTCGAGATCGGGCCAAGCCCGGTGCTGCTGGCCCTGGCGCAGGAGCTACCAGAGCTCGGAGATCGACCGCTGGTGCCGCTGCTGCGTCGCGGAGGCGACGACTTGCACCAGCTCACCAGCGCGCTGGCCGAGCTGCACGTTCGCGGCGTGCCGGTGCGCTGGCGCGCGTTCTACGAGAGTCAGGGCTCGAGTCAGAGCGAAAGTAAGATCGAGAGTCAGATCGAGAGTCAGGACTCGAGTCATGCCGAGCCCCACGCTGGCGGCCAGGTCCAGGGAAAAGGCCACGGCAAGCGTCGAACGCTGCGTCGCCTTCCGAGCTATCCGTTCCAGCGAGAGCCGTACTGGCCGGCGGAGTCAGCGGACCAGCCACCGGCGGTCGCCGCGCCGCCTGGCGGCATGGGGCCGACCACCGAGCGCTGCTTCACCGCGGAGGTCAGCGGACAGCTCGACGCCGCCCTCGGCGATCACCTCATCTACGGCCGCGTGGTGGTCCCCGCGTCGTATCACCTGGTCAACCTGCTGCGCGGCCTTGATGACGAGCGTGGCCTGGGCGATCGCGGCCCCGCCGGCGCGGCGCGGCCGTTCGCGCTCGCGGAGCTGACCTTCACCTCCGCGGTGGTGCTCGAGCCCGGAGATCACCGGACCCTGCGCTACCAGGTGAGTGGCGGGCCTGGGCATGGCGCGCTCCGCGTCGATAGCTACGACCTCGAGGAGCCGCCGTCTGCGGGGCGCGAGGGCGCCTCGGACGGCGCCTCGTTTGGTGTCGACGTCCATGGCCCCGAGCTTCACGCCCAAGGGGCGCTAGCTGCGGCGGTCGCGGTCAGCCCAGCGCCGCTGTCGGAGCTGTCGGAGCTGGAGGCGCTGTCCGCGCGCGAGCCCGAGGTCACCGCCGAGGCGTTCTACCAAGGGTTCGCGCGGGTCGGCGTGGCGCTGGGGCCGACCTTTCGCTGGGTCGAGTCCGTTTACGTCGACGAAGCTTCTGCGCTCGCGCGCTTTCGGCCAGCGCGCGAGGGCGAGCACCAGGGGGCCGTGATCCCGCGGGCTTGCTCGACTCGCTGTTCCAGGTGCTAGGCGCCGCGGCAGGCCGCACCGCGGCGGACCTCGTGCACGTGCCCGCGCACCTCGAGCGCATCCAGCTCCTCGGCGCGTACGATGGCGGCGCCACCTGGGGCCGCGCCGTGCTGCGCATGGCGCAAGCTGGCGTGGTGGTGGGCGACCTGACGCTGTATGCGCAAGATGGCGCGCCGCTGCTCGAGGTTGTGGGGCTCACCGTGCGCGCGGCGCCGCTGGCGCTGTTGACGCAGAGCCTGCGTCAACGGACGGACCGGATGACGTTGGTGCCCCGCTGGGAGCCGCTGGTCGTCGAGACCGCCGCGGCGCCGGCGCGGGGGAGCTGGCTCGTCCTTGGCGGCGGGCCTCTCGGCGCCGCCATCGCGGGGCAGCTCGAGGCGGGCGGCGCCGTGGCGCGCGGGGCCGACGACGGGCAGCTCTCCTCGCTCTCCTCGCTCTCCTCGCTCTCCTCGCTCTCCTCGCTCGCGCTCGCGCGGGCGGCGCTGGCGAGCGGCGGCGCAGACCTGGCGGGCGTGGTGTGGGTGGCGCAAGCGCCCCAGGCCGAGGCGGTCTCGCCGTCAGAGGTCGCGCTCACCTCGCTGACCGCGCTCTTGCACCTGGCGCAGGCGCTGTCCGAGCAGCGCGATCATCTGCGCCCCCGCCTCTTGGTGGTCACGCGCGGCGCGGTGGCAGCGGAGCCGGTGGCGCTCGAGCCCTCCAGCATGGAGGACGCGGAGCCTGGTCACGCGGCGCTCTGGGGCTTCACCCGCAGCCTCGGCTGGGAGCGTCCCGAGCTCGATCTGACCTTGCTGGATCTAGATCCTGGCGCATCGCTGGGCGCGCTCGCGCAGGCGGTGGCGGTGGCGGAGGCAGGCGGGCCCGGGCCGCCACCAGCTCGCCTGGCGTCACGGCCGCTTCTTTGCGCTGCAGCTCCGCGGTCTCGTCAGCGACCCCCCGTTGCCAGTGCCACCGGGGCCACACCGCCTGGTGCCCGGCGCGCGGGGCACGCTGGCCGAGGCCCGCTTCGAGCCGATCTCTCGGCGTGCGCCGGGGCCCGGCGAGCTGGAGCTCGAGGTGCTGGCGACCGGCGTCAACTTCCGCGACGTGCTCAACGTGCTGGGGATGTACCCGGGGGATCCTGGACCGCTCGGGGGTGAGTGCGTCGGGCGCGTGGTCGCCGTCGGTCCAGGGGCGCAAGGCGCGCAGGTGGGCGAGCGGGTGCTGGTGCTGTTTCCTCCGCAGGGTGGGTTCTCGTCCCATCTCACCGTGGCAGCGGAGCAGGTGTTCGCGGTGCCGGCGAGCTTGCCGACCGCGGTGGCGGCGTCGCTGGTCGTCGCGTATGTCACCGCGTATCACGGCCTCGTGGAGCTTGGTCGGCTCGCGCCAGGAGAGCTGGTCCTCATCCACGCGGCCGCCGGCGGCGTGGGGCTCGCGGCGGTGGAGCTGGCGCAGCGCCTGGGGGCGCGGGTGATCGCCACCGCCGGCTCGCCGCGCAAGCGCGCGCTGCTGCGCGCTCGCGGCGTGCAGGTCGTGATGGACTCGCGGAGCACCGAGTTTGGCGAAGAGATCCTGCGCCTCACCGAGGGCCGCGGCGTGGACGTGGTGCTCAACTCGCTCACCGGCGCCGGCCTGGCGGAGAGCCTGCGCGTGCTGGTCCCCGGTGGACGGTTCCTCGAGCTCGGCAAGCGCGAGCTGCTCACGGAGGAGCAGCTCCGTCAATCCGGCCGAGCCGTGAGCTATCAGGCGTTCGACATCATCGATCTGGGCCGCCGCGAGCCGGCCCACCTGCGCGCGCTGGTGGACCAGGCGCTGGCGGAGGCCGCCACCGGACGCTTCCGCGTGATGCCGGTGCGGACCTTCGCGCACAACCAGGCCCAGGCTTGCCTGCGCTTCATGGCCAAGGCTAGGCACAGCGGTCGCCTGGTCGTCGAGGGGGCCGCGGCGACGGGCTCCTCGAACGTCACCCGCGGCGACGGGAGCTATCTCATCACCGGCGGGCTCGGCGCGCTGGGCCTGCTCACCGCCGAGTGGCTGGTCCGCAGCGGCGCGCGGCACCTCGCGGTGCTGGGGCGGAGCCTGCCCGACGCCGCGGCCTCGGCGCGCCTCGCCGCGCTGACCGCAAGTGGCGCCACCGTGCAGGTGGTCAACGTCGATGTCGCAGCGCGCGCGGAGCTCGCGAGCGCGCTGGCCAGGGTGCGCGCCCAGCTCGGGCCCATCCGCGGCGTCATCCACGCCGCGGGCGTCGTCGATGACGGGGTGATCGAGAACCTCGATCCCGCGCGCGTGGCGCGGGTCCTTCGCCCCAAGTGCGATGGCGCCTGGAACCTGCACCTGGAGACCTTGAGCGATCCGCTCGATTGGTTCTGCCTCTATGGCTCGTTGTCTGGGCTGCTCGGGGCGCCCGGCCAGGCAGGGTACGCCGCGGGCAACGCCTTCTTCGACGGGCTCGTGGACCACCGCCGTGCCAGGGGCTTGCCGGCCACCGTGTTGCACTGGGGGCCGTGGCGGATCGGCATGGCCACCGCGGTGGCGGCGCGCCAGGCGCATCGCTACCGCGCGCTGGGCATTCGCACCCTGGGAGAGGGCGAGGGCATGCGCGCGCTGGAGGCCGCGCTCTCCGACGACGCGGAGCAGCGCCTGGTGGTGCCGCTGCGCGCGCTGGCCGCGGACGAGCTCCGCATGTTCCCCGCGCTGGCCGCAGAGCTCCTCGAGCAAGAGCTTGCCCGGGCGACGACGCCGGCGGTCTCCCCTGGGAGCTCGCCGGCAGCGCCGCGGACCGCGGGAGATCTCGAAGAGCTCGCCCGCGTTCACGTGGCCCGCGTGCTGGGCATCGCCAGGGACCGGCTGACGGAGCTCGATCAGCCGCTGTGGGAGCTGGGGCTCGATTCGCTGATGGCGGTCGAGCTCCGCAACACGATCGAGCGCGCGCTGAGCTGCAAGATCCCGCTGTCGTTCCTGTCGAGTCAGCCGACGCTGCGCGGTCTGGTCGAGGTGCTGCGGGCGCAGGTCGCGCCCGCCGACGACGCGACGCCGACGTCGCCAGCGCCGACCGCGATGCCGGCGACGTCTGGGACGTCTGCGACGCCGGCGCCCGGCGCGCCAGGCGCGCCTGCCGCGCATGACGCGACGGCGACGGTGGCCACCGCCGCCACGGCGCGCCGCAGCGCGCACGACGTGCTGGAGGATCGCGCGGCGCCGCTGCACTCCCTGCTCGAGCAGGCCCGCGCCGCCGGCGTGTACCACTTCGAGGAGCCCATCGTCGCGCTGGACTCGCAGTGGGTCCACACCCAAGAGGGTCGGCGCAAGCTGATGTTCGCGACCTACAGCTACCTGGGCCTCTTGGGCCACCCAGCCATCGCGGCCGCCTCGATCGCCGCCGTCACGCACTACGGCACCGGCACGCACGGGGTTCGCCTCAACGGCGGCACCCTCGATCTGCACAAGCGGCTGGAGCGCCGCATCGCGGAGTTCCTGGGCAGAGAAGACGCGCTGGTGTTCAGCTCCGGCTTCATGACCAACCAGGGCGTGCTCACCGCGCTCTTGCAGCCCGGCGACTGGGTGATAGGCGATCAGTGGAACCACGCCAGCATCGTGGATGGCTGCCGCGCCTCCGGCGCGACCTTCCGCGTCTACCCGCACAATGACCTCGCCGCCCTGGAGCGACTCCTGCTCGAAGCTCCGCCCGACGTGCTGCGCCTGGTGGTGGTGGACGCGCTGTTTAGCCTCGACGGCGATCTCGTGGATCTGCCCCGGATCGTCGAGCTGGTCAGGCGCCATCACGCGCTCCTGATGGTCGACGAGGCGCACAGCCTGGGCGCGCTGGGCGAGCGCGGCCGCGGCATCGAAGATCACTTCGCGATGCCCGGGGTGATCGATCTGGCGATGGGCACCTTGAGCAAGGTGATCCCAGCGTGCGGCGGCTATGTCGCGGGCTCGCACAGGCTGGTGGAGTACCTGCGCTTTCGGACTCGCAGCTACCTGTTTAGCGCGTCGATGCCGCCGCCGGTCGCCGCGGCGGCGCTGGCCGCGTTCGATGTCCTCGAGCAGGAGGGCGCGGCGCGGCGGCAGCGCCTGTGGCGCAACGTGGCGCGACTGCTCGACGGTCTGCGGCGCATCGGCTACGACACCGGGCTCACGACCTCCGCGGTGGTGCCGGTCATCGTCGGCAGCGAGCGCAACGCGGTGGCGCTCACGCACTATTGCCAGGAGCGAGATCTGTTCGCCATGCCGGTGATGCCGCCCGCCGTGCCGGTGGGGACGGCGCGCCTGCGGCTCAACGTGATGGCCAGCCACACCGACGAAGACGTGGACCGTGCGCTGGACATCCTGGCCCAGGCCGGCAAGACCCTGTTTCCAGAGCTCCTGCGGCCTGTGGAGGCATCCCGTGAAGCTTGATCCTGCCGTCCTCGCGATCCCGCTGTACGCCTTGTTCATCGGCGGTGAGCTGTGGCTGTCTCGCCGCCCGCGCGACGGCCTGGCTCGGAGCTGGGAGGACCTGCTGGTCAACGTGGGCGCGGGCCTCGGTCAGCTCGCCACCGACGTCTTGCTCGGCCTGCTCTACGTCGTGCCGTACGCCGCGCTGGCGGCGCACGCGCCGCGCTCGTTGTCGGAGACCGCGGTGACCACCTGGCTTTTGGCGTTCCTCGGCGTCGATCTCGGCTTCTACTGGCAGCACCGCCTGAGCCATCGCGTCGGCCTGTTCTGGGCCGCGCACGCCGTCCACCATCAGGGCGAGGACTACAACCTCGGCCTGGCGCTGCGGCAGCCGTGGTTCTCCGTGCTCATCAACTGGGTCTACTACTTGCCGCTGGCGGTGGTGGGGGTGCCGGTCACGGTGTTCCTCGGCGCGGCCGGCCTGAACCTGGTCTATCAGTTCTTCTTGCACACCCGGGCGATCCGCACGCTCGGGCCGCTCGAGTGGGTGCTCAACACGCCCTCCCACCACCGCGTCCATCACGGCCGCGACGCGGACTACCTGGACTGCAACTACGGCGGCGTGTTCATCATCTGGGATCGCCTGTTCGGGACGTTCCGCCAGGAACATCGCGAGCCATCGTTTGGCACCGTCGAGCCATTTCGGAGCTGGAACCCGGCGTGGGCGAACTTCGAGCATCTCGCGTTGCTGGCGCGCAAGCGCCGCGCCTGCGACGGCCTGGTCGACAAGGTGCTCGCGTACCTGCGGCCCCCGGAGTGGAGTCCTCCGGGGCTCCCCGCCGCGCCCGCGCCCGCAGCCGCGCCCACGCCCGGCCTGAGGCAGCGCTCGTATGCCACGTGGCTCCTGATGGAAGCGCTGGCCGGCACCGTGGCGCTGGTAATGTGGAAGGCGCAGCTAGGTTGGCTGGCCAAGGTCTCAGGTGTTGGCCTGGTCGTCGCGACCCTGATGGTGATGGGCGGGCTGCTCGATGGCAGGCCCTGGTTCAAGCCGGCGGAGCTCATCCGCCGCGCCGCGCTCGTCCTCACCTTGGGGACCGCTCTGCTGATCGGAGGATGGCTATGACGTTCGAACGTTCGGAAGACTACGAGCTAGTTACCTTCGTGTCCTTGGTCGTGCTCTTTGGCGTGCTGGAGGCGGTCGCGCCGGCCCGCCAGGTCAAGCGTCGCGAGCAGCTCCCCATGGACCTCCTGGCCGCCGCGGTCGCGCTTCTCGGCGTCAGCCTCACCCGCTGGGCCTGCAAGACCACGCTTGGCCCGCTGGCGCCGGATCCCACCGCGCCGGCTTCGGGGCTGGGCGTGCTGAGCGCCCTGGCGAGCTTGCCGTCCGTCCTCAAGGTGGGGGTCGCGATCGTCGTGGTGGACTTCTGTCTGTACTGGGTGCATCGCGCCATGCACACCGCGCCGCTGTGGCGAACGCACATGCTGCATCACTCGCCGGAGCACATGTACTGGCTGGCCGGGCTGCGGACCAGCCTCACCCACGTCGCGATGTTCACGGCCCCGCAGGTCATCGTGCCGTTCTTCGTGTTCTCCACCAGCGCGCTCGAGGGCGCCGTCGTCGTCGGCGCGATCAACGTCGCGCAGTTCGTCACGCACGCGAACCTGCGCCTGCGCCTGGGGCCGCTCGGGCGTGTCCTCGTCATGCCAGCGGTGCATCGCCTGCACCACGCCCGCGAGGACCACCACCGGCGCAACTTCGCGAGCTTGCTGGTGGTGTGGGATCGGCTGTTTGGGACGTACCAAGATCCTGACGTCATCCAGGGCGAGATCGCGCTGGGGCTGCAAGAAGACCGCCATCGGGCGCTGGGCCTGCGCGGCCTGGTGGGGGTGTAGCCATGGATCCCGCCATCACCGAGCTTGAGCGCTGGTTGGCACCTCTTGCCTTCGTGGCCCTGAGCCTCGCCTTCGCGGTGTCCGAGGCGAGGTGGCCGCAGCGCCCGGTGCGTCAGTTCCGCGACGGGCTGGCGCTGGACCTCGCTGGCGTGGTCATCGCGGCGTTGGTCAGCGGCGCCGCCGCGGCCGGAACGCTCGCCGTGTTGGCGAGCTTCGCGCCACCGAAGCTCCCCGGGCCGCTGGCACATCCGGTCGCGCGCGGCGCGCTGTTCCTGGTCCTGACCGATCTGTCGCGCTTCCTCGCGCACTTCTGGATGCACCGGCCGTGGCCTTGGCGCTTTCATCACTTCCATCACTCGCCAAGGACCATCTACTGGCTCTCTGGCAACCGGGCCACGCCCGTTCATGTCGTCCTCTTCGCCGCCCCGACGGCGGCGTGGATGTGGACGCTCCAGCCGAGCCTGGGCGTGGTCGCGGTCAACATCGTGGCCATGGTGTTCTGGAATCACTTCATGCACACCAACGTCAGGCTGCCGGCGCGCTGGCAGGCCTTGCTGGAGTGGGTCGTTACCACGCCGCGCTATCACCACGTTCACCACGCCAAGGATCCCGCTTTGTACAAGAAGAACCTCGCCTCGATCTTCACGCTGTGGGACCGCTTGGCCGGCACCTACGTCGACCCTGACCGCGTCGCCGCCGAGTCGCTGACCTTTGGCGTCGGCGAAGAGGGCACCTCGGGCGCGTCGACCGTGCGCATGGTGGTGGGCCTGTGACCGTCGTCCACGCGAGGCCCGAGCAGGAGCCGCAGCTCATCGATGTGCTGGTGGAGTCCTTCGCCGCCGATCCGATCTGCAACTGGATGGTCCGCAGCGACGCCAGGCGCGGGCAGGCGTTTCGAACCTTCTTCCAGATGTGGTTGCGGATGAGGTCCTTCGCCGACGGCGAGGTGCTCACCACCGAAGAGGGCCGGTCGGCCTTCATCTGGCTCCCGTCGAGCAAGCTGCACGCGACGTTCATCCAGCAACTGCGGAGCGCGAGCTCGGTGGTGAGCTTCACCGGCTGGCGCCAGGTCCGGCGCTTGCTGGGGTTCTTCGATCAGGCCGCCAAGCAGCACCCCAAGGAGCCCCACCTCTACCTGCAGTTTCTCGGCGTGCATCAAGAGGACCGGCGCAAGCGGGTGGCGGCGGCGCTGATGAACCACGTGCTGTCGCGCGCGGATCGCGAGGGGCTCCCTTGCTACGCAGAGACCTCGGAGCCCAGGAACCTCGATATCTGGCGCCGCTTTGGCCTGTTGCAGACCGGCGAGATCCTGGTGGACGGTGCGCCGCCGGTGTGGACCATGCTGCGTAAGCCTGGCGCGTCGAAGACGAGCTAGTACCTCTAGCCCGACGTCACGCGACGGGCTTTGGCGCGTCAGAGCCGGTACAGCGCGCTGTACTTCTCGGTGAGCCGCGCCAGCAGCGCGGCGGGGGCGAGCGGAGCGCCGACAGCCCGCTCGAGGATGGCGCGCGCTGGCAGGAGGCCGGCGTGGCGATGGACCCTGTCGCCGAGCCAGCCCAGGAGCGGCGCGAAGTCGCCCGCGGCGAACTGGGCATCGAGCTCGCCCAGCGCTTGCGTGGCGGCGGCCACGAGCTGGGCGCCGATGACGTTGCCGAGCGTGTAGGTGGGAAAGTAGCCGAACATGCCGGCGGCCCAGTGCCCATCTTGCAGGAGGCCGTCAGCGTCAGACTCCGGGCGGACCAGCACCCGGGCGTAGGCCTCTTGCCAGGCGCCGGGCAGGTCGGCGCAGCGCAGGTCGCCGCGCAACAGCGCGCGCTCCAGATCCACCCGCACGGCGATGTGCAGATCATAGGTCAGCTCGTCGGCGTGGACGCGGTTGGTGGTGCGCTCCACCTGACAGAGCGCGTGGACCAGGTCGTCCGGGGAGAAGGCGGCCAGCGCGGGCGCCACCTGGGCCAGGCCTGGCTGCGCGAAGCGCCAGAAGCCGAGGCTCTTGCCGATCACGTTCTCCACCAGCCGCGCCTGGGACTCATGCAGCGCGAGCGAGGTCGCCTCGCCCACCGGCGTGCCGAAGTACTCAGCCGGCAGGTTCTGATCATAGATGCCGTGCCCCACCTCATGCAGCGTGGACAGCAGCCCGCGGAGCGGCCGGTGGGGATCGAAGCGCGTGGTCAGCCGCACGTCGCCTGGCCCGATGCGCATGGTGGAAGGGTGCGCCGCCAGGTCGATGCGCCCGCCGCGCAGGTCAAAGCCGATCCAGCGCGCGGCGGCCTGGCTCATCTCGCGCTGCTCGGCCACCGAGATCGACGGCAGCGCCGGCGCCCGCAGCCGCGGGGCGCCGAGCACCCGGTCCACCAGGGAAGCGAGCGGCGCGCGCAGCGCGGCCAGCGTGGCCACCACCTCGGCCTCGGTGAGATCAGGCTCCCACTCGTCGAGACAAGCGTCGTAGCGGCTGTGCTCGCCGCGCACGCAGTCCGCCCAGGCGCAGGTCAGCTCGACGACGCGCGCCAGCACCGGCAGGTACGGCGCCGGGTCATCGTCATCGCGCGCCACCTCCCACGCGCTCTGGGCGCGGGTGGTGGTGCGCGCCAGCTCCTCGATCAGCGAGGCCGGTACGCACACCGCCGCCTCGTGATCTCGGCGCATGAGCTGCAGGTTCCGCTCCACCACCGGATCTGGCGCGGCGACCAGCGCGGCCTCGGCCTCGGCCAGCAGCTCAGCGACCCGCGGATCGGTGGCGCGCTCATGCTCCAGCCGCGCCAGCAGCGCGTGCTGCTCGGCCCGCACCTCCACGCCTGCCTCTGGCAGGTACGTCTCTTCGTCCCAGCCAAGCAGGGTGGCGCAGGACTCGAGCAGCGCGCGCTCGCGCCACAGCGCGGTGAGATCGCGATAGGCCTGGTCTGGCGCCATGAAGTTTGGCCATGGTACCACTTGGCCTGTGGCTGGCATCGAGCGGACCTGGCTCTTGCGTGTGGCGTGCTGACGCCGGTGGAAGAGGCGGGGCTGGCCGGGCAGCGCCTGGCCGGTCGGATCCGCAAGGCGCTGTGGAGCCTGGGCGACGCACGCCTGGCGGAGCTGCTCCACCAGATCGAGGACGCGGCGCGGGCCGCGCACCTTGTGTACCTGCGCGATGACGTCGAGGAGACGGTGCGGGTGTTCGCCACCCCCATCGCGGCGCTGCCGGACCAGCTCTCGTATGTGCGCACGGCGACCTTGCTCCTGTCCAACGCGCTCCGGCGCCTGCCGGAGCTGTACCTTGGAGACGCCGAGGTCGCGCGCGTGCTGGCGCTGCCGCCCGAGGAGGATGCCTGGCTACGCGCGTGCTGGGGGCCGCAGCACCGCGAGGCCAACCCGGTGTTCGCGCGGCATGACGCCGTGTGCGACTTCGCCTCGCCGGGGTGGCAGCGTTCGCTGCAGTTCATCGAGCCCAACCTCACCGGGGTGGGCGGCTTGCACATGATCCCCGCGGCGGAGCAGCTGATCTCGCGGGTGGTGCTGCCGGTCTTGCACCAGCGCGATCCCAGCCTGGAGCTCGAGCGCGCGCAGGATATCCGCGGCCTGCTCATGCAGGAGCTGGTCGATCACTGCCAGGCCATCGGCCGCCCGCCGCGCACCATCTGCTTCGTGGAGCCCAAGTACGAGGGTGCCGGGCCGGATGAGCAAGGGGAGCTGGCGCGCTACTTCCACGACCACTTCCAGATCTCGGTGTGCCACGCAGATCCGTCGGAGCTCTCGCTGGACGGCGACGAGGTGCTGTTCCGCGGCCAGGTGATCGATCTGGCGTACCGCGACTACGGCGTGGTGGATCTCCTGGAGGTGGCGGCCGAGGGCGTGGACATCGAGCCGATGCGCGCCCTGTTCCGGCAAAACCGCATGGTGTCCTCCATCGGCGCGGAGCTGGATCAGAAGGCGTGCTGGGAGGTGCTCTCGGATCCGGTGTTCAGCCGTCACTTCGGCCCCGACGAGCGCCGCATCTTCCAGCGACACCTGCCGTGGACTCGCCTGGTCGCCGAGCGCAGGACCACGCTCGCCGATGGCAGCGTGGTGGAGCTGCTGCCGCACGTGCTCGCGGAGCGAGAGCACCTGGTGATGAAGCCCAACCGCGGCTACGGCGGCACCGGCGTGGCCATCGGCGCCGCCACCTCGGCGGCGCGGTGGGCAGAGCTTGTGGACGCGGCGCTCGCCGATCCGGAGCGCTGGGTGGTGCAACAGGCGGTCACCTTGCCGGCGATGGACTTCCCGGTGCTCGACGACGCGGGCGCGGTCCACGTGGAGCCGTTCTACGTGGTCTTTGGCTTCGCGGCCTCCGCCTACGGCCTGGCCAGCCTTGGCCGCGCCTCGCAGCACCACGTGGTCAACCTGGCGCAGCGCGGCGGCATGTGTACGCTCGCGGTCGGTCACCCGCCGGGCCGCCTGGCGCGCTGAGGGTTGGCGCAGCGGGCGCCCGCACTTTGACTTGCGCGGGTGTCGCTGGCAGTGAGAGAAGGTGTCTCACCGATGCTTCGATATTGTCTGGTAATCGTTTTTCTTATGGGTCTTGGCCGGCACGTGGAGGCGCAAGAGAAGCCCGAATACTTGCTCAAGAAGGATCAGACCAACAAGCGGCCGGTGGAGGCCAAGTGTCCTTGCCCCGAGCCCGAGAAGAAAGAGGAAGAGCCGAAGTCGCCGTGGGAGTTCAAGCTGCGCATCGGCAGCGTGTTTCAGCTCAGCCAGAGCAAGTCCGTGATCGGCAAGATCGACGGCACGACCCGCAGCTTTCAGCTCGACGTCCACGGCGAGGCCAACTGGACGTGCGGCCGGCACTCCTTGCGCAATCGCCTGGACACCAACGACATCATCGTCAAGACGCAGAACACCGGGCGCTGGGTCCCGGCGTCGGACTTCGTCGAGCTCGAGTCGATCTATCAGTACTACGCGCACCCCCGCGTTGGCCCGTTCGCGCGCGCTGGCCTCAAGACCTCCGTGTTCCTGGGCCGCGATCTGCGGACCAACGCCGTGCAATACGAGCTGCCTGGCGGCGAGCTCACCGGGCAGCGCACCGAGTACCGCCTGACCGATCGCTTCTTGCCGCTGACCCTCTTGCAGAGCGTCGGCGCGTTCTACAACCCGGTGCAGAGCGAGCACTTCGACATCGACCTCCGCGGCGGCCTGGGCGTGCGCGAGTCGTTCGCCAGCGGCCAGCTCGGCGTGCAGGATGACTCGACCACCAAGGACATCGTCGAGCTGGTCGGGCTCAGCAGCTACACCGAGGCGGGCCTCGAGCTCATCGCGATGGCCCGCGGCGAGCTGTGGGACGAGCGCGTCTCGTACTACGCGGGCTCCGAGTTCCTGTTGCCGCTCTTGCGCACCAGCAAGAGCGGCGACGACCGGACGGCGTGGGAGCTGCTCAGCAAGACGGTGCGGCTCGGCGTGGCCTATCGGCTCGCCAAGTCAGCCACGCTGCTCTACGAGCTGCGCCTGGTCCACCAGCCGCAGCTCATCGACTCCGTGCAGGTGCTCAACAACGTCGGCTTCAAGACCACGTTCAACCTGCTGTGACGGCGCGCGCCGCGTTCGCCGAGCGCGCGCGCCGCGTTCGCCGAGCGCGCCGCCTGCTCCGCGTTCGCCGGGGATGCTCAGCGCTACCTTGCCCCCGGGCGCTCGTCGAGCAGGCCGAGCACGCTGCGCGCGAAGCCCTCGGGGTCCTGCCACAGCGCGAAGTGGCTGGTGTCTGGCAGGACCTGCAGCGTGGCGTCGGGGATGAGCTCCGCCATCTCCACCGCGTGCTGGCGCCGGATGTTCTCATCGTGCTCTCCCAGCGCGACGACGGTGCGGGCCCGGATCTTCACCAGGTCCTTGACCGCTATCGTCGGCTGGGTCGACCACATCGCGCGCAGCTCCTTGAGCAGCGGGCCAAGCTGGCGCGCGTCTGGGGCGAGGGCTTCGTACTCGCGCTTGCAGCGCGCGAAGTACTCCACGAAGGTCTTGCTGCGGCTGGGCTTGGCGCCGGCCAGGGCGTAGTTTGTGCCCAGCAGGTAGAGCTTGGTCACGCGCCTTGGATGGCGGATCGCCACCTGCAGGCCGGTGACGCCGCCGTCGCTCCAGCCGACGATGGCCACCCGCGGCAGCGCGAGGTGATCGAGCAGCGCGATCACGTCCTTGGCCATCTGTAGATACGAGATGCCGTGCCGCGAGCGCGTGCTGCGGCCGTGGCCGCGGCTATCGAGCACGATCACCTGGTGGCGCTCGGCCAGCGCGGCGACCAGCCCGCCGAAGTGGTTGGCGTTGCCCAGGCCGCCGTGCAGGAGCAAGACCGGCTCGCCCTCGCCGAAGATCGCGTACCACAGGCGGACGTCGTCGGTCGTCACGGTGCCGCTCTGGGTGGGTTCGGGGAGCGCGGCGGGCGCAGGCAGCGTCTGCCAGCGCGGCTTGTGAGGCGCCGAAGGTCGGGCCCCGCCGGCCGCCGCCCCGCCAGCCGCCGCCCCGCCAGCCGAGCTGGCCAGCGCGAGCGCGCCGAGCGCGAGCCAGCAGCACCCCGCCACGATTCTTCGGGCCCACGCCTCTGGCATCTCCCGGCAGGGTAGCGCACCGGCGCCGCCGGATCGAGGTCAGTCCATCGGACAGCCGGCGCGCACCTGCAAGAGGCCGCCGGTGATCGAGACCCCGGCCAGCGGGAAGGTCGCGCCGAGGCCGCCGGTCTGTCGGATCACCGCGTCGAGCGCGGCCGCCACCTGCGCCTTGATGCTGGCGTCGTTGTTGAGCTTGTCGCCCATCGCCGCGCCGATGGCGGCGGCGGCGGACTGCGCGTTGCCGTCGGTGGAGGAGGTGGTGAAGGTCGCCACCGCGTCGCTGTAGGTGACCTGGCCGTCGCGCACCTGCAGCCCGAAGCTCACCGAGGCGCGCGGGGCGGGCAGCTCCATGGTGGAGGGATAGAGGAAGCACCAGAAGTCGCGGATGCAGTTGAAGCGGATCTCTGGATCTGCCTCCTCGAAGTTGACGTTGAGCACGAAGCGATCGCCCGCGGTGGTGAAGCCGAGGCTCTGCGAGCGCAGGTTGTCGATGTACACGGTCATCGGCGAGCTGCGGGACGGCGTGATGGAGAACGTCAGCGGCGGCTGTCCCGTCTGGGTGATCGACGACGCGTTGGGCTGATAGAACTGATAGGTCTCCGGATCTGCTGCGAGGCCAGGCGGGCATCCCCCTGGATTGGCGCTGCTGCAGAACTGGCCCTGGACCGGCGTGTAGTTGTCGAACGTCAGCGAGATCTGGCTGCTGGCGATGGCGCCGGCGAGGTTGAGGGTGGCCTGGCTGACCGGCACCGGGCTCCAGTCCGAGGTGTACAGCTTGGCCACCGGGGCGTTGTCCGCCTGGCACGCATTGAAGAACTCGCCGACGCTGGGGTTGTCCACCCAGCAGTTGACCCAGTCGCTCTCCACGGTCATGGCGTTGTAGCGGGCGCCGCCGGACGTGGTCTGGGCGCCGACCGCCGCGCACTGTCCACCGCGGGGGCCGCTGCGCCAGTACTGCGCCGGCAGCGCGCGCGGCGCGGCCCACGAGTACAGCGGGCCGCCGCTGACGTTGAGCGGGGAGGTGCCGGAGAGCACCTGCGGTCCCACGTCCTCCATGGTGTTGGTCGTGTAGTTCCACGCCCGCACGTGGACCGGCGCGCTCGGCTGCGTGAGATACCCTTCAAAGGGCAGCACTTGCGTGGCGCTGGAGACCACGCCGTCGTCGGTGGGGGCGAGCATGCAGCCGGTCATGCCGAGCATGAACGCCAAGAGGCCAGGTGTGTGAAGCTTCGTCATTGTCATCCCCATGCAGGTGTGCGCGAACCGCCGCGCACCTGACACGACGGAGCCGCCTGCGGATCTTCCCGCGCTACGCCACGTCGATCACGACCTTGCCCACGGCGCGGCCGGTGGCCACGTAGGCGAGCGCGTCCGATGTCTGCGCGAGGGGGAAGGTGCGGTCGATCACCGGGCGCAGGGCGCCTGCGACGACGAGCTCGCCGAGCTCCGCGAGCTGGGCGCCGCTCGGCGCCATGAACAGGTACTCCCAGCGCGCCGCGGCGGCCCGCGCGGCGGCGACGGTCTTGCGCTCCTTCCAGCGCAGGCCAGCGCGCAGGTACCAGGGCAAGCCGAAGCTGCGCGCGAACGCGGAGCTGGGCAGGCCGGCGATGGTCACCACCAGGCCGCCCGGTCGCAGCACGCGGAACGCCGCGAGCTGGTCGGGCCCGCCGATGGAGTCGAGCACCAGGTCATAGTCGCGCAGCAGCTCGTCGAAGCGCTGGCTGTGATAGTCGATCACCTCGTGCGCGCCCAGCGAGCGCACGAGCGCGTGGTTGCGCGGGCTCGCGGTGGTGGCGACGTGCGCGCCCGCGTGCCGGGCGAGCTGCAGCGCGAGCGTGCCCACGCCGCCGGCGCCGGCCAGGATGAGGGGACACGCTGCCCCGCCGCCAGCTTGCCCAGGTCGTGCAAGGCTTGCCAGGCGGTGGGAGGGCCCGCGAGCGGCAAGCTGGCTGCTTCGGCGAACGACAGCGCCGCCGGCTTGGGCGCCGCGGTGATGGCGTCGATGGCGCACAGCTCGGCGAAGGTGCCGATGCGCAGCTTGTCGACGCGCGCCATGACGGCGTCGCCGACGGCGAAGCCCAAGACCCCGGGGCCGACCTCGGCGACCTCGCCGGCGAGGTCGCTGCCCAGCGTGAGCGGCATGGCGAAGGAAAACAGCGGCCGCAGCATCCCATCCCGGATCTTGAAGTCGATGGGGTTGACGCTGGCGGCGCGCACCCGGACGAGGAGCTGCCCTGCGCCCGGCCGCGGCGCCGGCCGCTCGCCGACGATGACGGGGCCGCCCTTGGCGTAGCGCTCGATGTACGCGGCCTTCACGCCGTCGCCTTGTGCGGCTCGGCCAAGAACGCGCTCAGCAGGCGGACCATCAGCTCGGGGTCCTTGGCGCCCGCCATCTCGCGCGCGGAGTGCATGCTCAGCATCGCGTTGCCCAGGTCCACCGTCTCGATGCCCAGGTGTGACGCGGTGATGGGCCCGATGGTGCTGCCGCAGGGCAGGTCGGTGCGGTGGACGTAGCTCTGGTGCGGGAGGTCGGCGGCGCGACAGAGCTGCACGACCAGCGCGGCGCCACGCGCGCTGGTGGCGTAGCGCTGCTGCGAGTTGAACTTGATCACCGGGCCGCCGTTGAGCTGCGGCTTGTGCCGCGCCTCGTGGCGATCGGCGTAGTTTGGGTGAACGGCGTGAGCCATGTCCGCGGACAGGCACATGGAGCTGGCCAACATGCGCAGGTACGTGGCGCGGTCGGCGCCGCGCGCCGCGGCCAGGCGCTCGAGGAGCTGCGGCAGCGCCACCGAGTCCGCGCCCTGCGCGGACAGGCTGCCGACCTCCTCGTGATCGAGCAGGGCGATCACGGCGATCGCGCCGTGCTCCTCGACCGCGGGCGCCGCCTCGATGAGCGCGCGCACGGCGGCGTGGCACATGGCCTGATCGTCGAGCCGCGCCGACAGCAAGAACTCGTCGCTGCGCCCCGCCAGCGTGGGCGCGGTGAGATCGTAGAGCATCAGGTCATGCGCCAGCACGGCCTCGGCGCGCGTGTCGACCTGCTCGCCGACCAGCGTCAACAGATCGGCCAGGTCCACGGGGCCCTGCGCCCAGATCGGCGCCAGGTGCTCCTGCCGGCTCAGCACCACGCCCTTGTCGTTGACCTCCCGGTCCAGGTGGATCGCGAGCTGCGCCACCCGCGCCAGCGGTCGGTCGATGCGGCACAGCCGGCTCTCCACCCCGTGCGGCGTGGACACCAGCAGCCGGCCGGCCAGGCCCAGGTCGCGATCGAGCCAGGAGTTGAGCAGGGCGCCGCCGTAGACCTCGACGCCGAGCTGGCCGTACCCCTCCTGGCGTAGACCGCGTTGGCCTTGAGCCGCAGGTTGGGGCTGTCGGTGTGCGCGCCCAGCAGCCGAAACGCCGAGGCCGGGCCGCGGGGCAGCGCGAACGCAAAGAGCGCGCTGTCGCCGCGGCGGACGTAGTAGCGGCCCGCGCGGAGCTCGTCCCACGGCTCGTGCTGCGACAGCTCGAGGAACCCGGCGCCGCGCAACCTCTGGATGGCGCTGGCCACCGCATGATACGGCGATGGCGAGGCATGTAGGAAATCGATGAGGTCGGTGACCATGGCTGCACTATACGCCGGCCCCGAGCTGCCGGGCTTTTCCGCCTGGCGCCGGCCTGATCGCGCCCAGGTGTGACCGGGCAGGGTCGGGCATGGATCGGGAAAACCTGCTGCGCGGTGCCCACTTGGCTCGGGCGGCGGCCCAAGCTCGCCGCGGTCTTCAGGTGGACTCGGCGAGGCCTCGGTAGCGCCTGACCTTGCTGTCCTTTGTCCCCACCCCGCGCCGCGCCAGTGTCAGACCACGTGTGTGGAATTGGGTCGATTCGTAGGTTGTGAAGCGCGATAGTCCCACCCAGCGAGGACCCTGTGGCCAGATGTTTCGAGCAAAGCGTCGCGGAGCAGCTCCTCCACGGCGCGCTATCTGATGAAGCCTTCACCGAGGCGCTCTCTCACGCGGCGCGTTGCGCACGCTGTCGCCAGGTGTTGCAGGAGGCGGCGCGGTCGACCAAGGAAGCAGGGCTCTTGCCCGAGCGCAACCTGGAGCAGGTGCAAGAGCGCCTGGGGCTGTGGCGCGCCGCGCGCCGCTCGGCGGCGCTGCCGCCCACGCCGCTGCGCAAGGGCGACGCGATCGATCGATATGTCGTCATCCGGGTGGTGGGCCCCAGCGAAGACGGCATGGTCTACGAGGGCTACGATCCAGAGCGCGAGCGGCGGGTGGTGATAAAGCTCCTCGATCTGCCGGCGGACGATCCGGCGGCCACCAACCTCCTGGCCATGTCGCGACGGCTTGGTCGGCTCGCGCACCCCAACGTGCTGCCGCTCCTTTCGTCCGGTGGCCACGCCGGGCACGTGTACCTGGTGTACGAGTTCATCAAGGGCACGCTCCTGTCGCAGTACGGCGGCGGAGAGTCGCGAGCCGTGGTGAGCCTGTTCGTGCAGGCCGGCCGGGCGCTACAAGCGGTCCACGAGCTGGGCCTGGCGCACGGCAACTTCTCGGCAGCGAGCTGCCTGGTGGATCGGCTGGGCCAGGTGCGCGTGCTCGATTTCGGCGTCACCGAGGCCAGGATCCGACACCTGGCGGAGGTCAGCGCGCACCTCGAAGACGACTGGCCAGCGCCCAGCGAGGACCTGCGCACCGAAGACTCGTTCATCGGCTTCGTGCCGACCCGACGCGCGCCGACCGCCCCCTTCGAGTCGTTCATCCTCGCCGCGGCGCCCAGCTCGCTGGGCGCGCGCCAGTACGCCGCGCCCGAGGTGGTGTACGGGGCCCCGCCGTCCGCGCTCGCGGATCAGTTCGCGTTCTGCGCCGCGCTCTACCATCACCTTGGCAAGCGGTCGCCGTTCGCGGGCGAGTCGATCTCGCTGTGGCTGCGGGAGGTGCTGCGCGGGCACTGCGCGCCGCCGCCCGCCGTGCCTGGGATCTCGCAGTCGGCGTGGGCGGCGCTGGCGCGCGGCATGTCCGCGGAGCCCTCGGCGCGGCATCCGCGCATGGCGGCGCTGCTGGCGCGCATGCCGTCGACGGGGCCGCTGGCGAGCGGGCGCGCGCGCGCCGCGGTGGCGCTGTCGGTGGGCGTGGCCGCGGTGGCCGGCGTGATGGTGGCGCGGCAGGCCAGCGGCGGCTCGTCGCCGGCTTGCGATCTGGAGGCGGCCAAGCAGTGGCAGGCCCTGGTGCGGACCGAGCGGTCGCTGACCGCCGGGATTGGCCAGGCGGCGCCGCGCGCCAAGGAGCGCATGGATGAGTGGCTTGGGCAGTGGCAACGCGAGACCGGCGGCTTCTGCGCGGTCCCGGCGCCAGCCACGCGCCAGGCTCGCGAGCGCGCGGCGGCCATGCCCGCCTCCGCCCGCGGGCCGATGGCGATCACGTCGCCGGCCGCAGCGCTCGAGCCCCCGCACCAGGCGGCGCTCGCCCGCGTGTGTGACGCGGCGGCGCGCGAGGCGTTCGCGGACGTGCTGCAGCTCCTGGCGGCGGCCCCGCAGGAGGTGCTCGACCGCGCCGGCTCGGTGATGGAGGCGCTGCCCAGCGTCCGCCAGTGCAGCGAGTCGCCGAGCCGCGCTTCGCTGCCGTCGGTGGTGCGGCGCGCGGAGGTCAGGCGCCGCCTGGGCATGCTGCGCGAGGCCAGCGCCCTGGTGGAGGGGGCGCCCGAGGGCGAGACCCTGCCCGAGCTGTCCTGGGTGCGGGCGCAGATCGCCCTCGATCGCGGCGATCTGGTCGACGCGCGGCGCAGCTTCGAGGCGGTCGCGTTCGCTGCGCAGGCCGCCTCCGATCACCTGGGCAGCCAGCGCGCCATGGCAGAGCGGCTGGCGCTGGCTTGCTCGCCCACCGAGCGCACGATGTGGCGCGGCCTCTTGCAGGCGCAGGAGTCCATGCATCCGGATGCCACGCCAGCGGCGCGCGAGGTGCAGTGGGCGATGGCGCAGGCGCTGGCCTGCGAGGGCGACCGTGCGGCGGCGGGGCGGCTGCACGAGGCGGTGGCGCGCGCGCTCGAGGGGCAAACCTCGGCGGAGTCCGCGGCGGCGGCGCTGGCCAGCGCGCGGGCGCGGCTGGATCAAGGCGATCTCATCGGCGCCGAGGCCGCCGCGCAGCGCGCGGTGTCCACCTACCAGGCCGTCCACGGCGAGCGACATCCGGATACGCTCGCCGCGCAGCTCGCGGTGGCCGAGGCGCGGCTCGCCGGGGCGAGCTGGCAGAGCGCGGAGCCCATCATCGACCAGGTCGCGGCTGCCACCACCGCAGCCGCCGCGGCTCGCGAAGAGGCCGACGCGGTGCGTGCCAGAGCGTGGCTCTTGCGGGCGCGCCTGTCGGCGTTGCGAGCGCGGGCGGAGTCTCCCCAGGACGCGCTGGCCGCGCGGACGCAAGGCGCGGTGCGCGCGATCGATCCGCTGCGCAAGGCGGTGGCGGAGTACGAGGCCGCGCTCGGTGGCGCCCACCCCGCGCTGGCGGCGGCGGCGCTGGAGCTGGCGGACGCCTTGCTGGAGGCCGCGCGCTTCGACGAGGCCGAGGCCTCGTACCGGCAAGTCGCCGGGATCCTCGAGAGCCTGGGGCAAGCGTCTTCGCCGCAGCTCGCGCGCGCCCGCGTCGGCGTGGCGCTGGCGCAGTGGGGCGAGTTCCCTCCGGCCGGGGCGCGGGAGATCCTGCGCTGGGGCGTGGCGCCGGTCGGCGCCGAGCTGGAGCCGTCGGTGGAGGCGTGGGCCTTTGCGGCGCTGGCGCGGCGGCTGGCGGCGCGCGGCGAGCCGGCGCGGGCGGAGGACTCCTTTCGCCGGGCGCTGACCGCGGCGCAGCTCCTGGGCGCAGGCGCGGTGCAGAGCCAGGTCGCCGCCGAGCTGGCGAGCTTCGCCGTGGCGCGTGAGCTTCCAGACGCGGTGGCGCTGATCGAGCGCGCGCTCGAGCTCGCGCCAGGTGCGGCGGCGGAGCGACCGCACTTGCTCGCCACGCTGGCGCGCCAGCTATGGCCAAAGGACCGCGAGCGCGCGACCACGCTGGTGGCCGAGGCGGTCGCGAGCTTTGGCGCGGGCTCGGCCGAGGCCGAGGAGCTCTTGCGCTGGACCCGGCGCCAGCGCGACCGCCGATAGGCGCCGATAGGCGCCGATAGGGTCGATAGGCGCCGCTGGCGAGCGCCAGCGAACGCTCGCTGACGGCTAGGCCATCACGCCGCGTGCGCTGGCGCGAGCAGCGCCTCGAGCACGTCGAACGAGCCGGTGAAGCCGAGCGTCATGCCGGCGCGCTCGCGCGTGAACGCCTCCAGCTCCGCGGCGGAGGCGACGCCGTGCGGCTCGCTCGTCAAGGTCACGCGCGTCCGCTCGGGCGTCTCCTCGGTGAAGAGCACCGTCATCAGCAGCGTCGCGGGCCAGGTGTCCGCGCCGGGGGCTGGCGCGGGCCGCTCGTGCTCGTCGACGAACTGCTGCGCGTAGACGACGCGGCGGGGCGGCTCGATCGCGAGGTACTCGGCGCGCACGTGCATCGCGCCGTGCGCGCCCGTGATCGCAAAGAGCGTGCTCTTGCCAGGCGCGATCTCCGAGCGAAGGAAGCGCATCGTCGTGCCCACCGGCGCCAGCCACCTGGCCAGGTGCTCGGGGCTCGTCCACATCTCGAACACGCGCGCGATGGGCGCGTCGAACGTGCGGTTGATGACGAAGGTCGACCTGCCGGTCGCCGCCTGCTCGAGGTGCTCGGCGAGCCGATCCCACGTCGCGTGACCGCCGGCCTTCTTGATGAACCCCGCGATCTGCTCGGCGGCCTCGGGCGTCGCCAGCGACATGATCATCTCCATCGTCGTCTTGCCGCGCTCCTCCGAGAACGTCACCGTCACCCGGAAGAGCGGCGGCGTGTCATCTGTGCCTCCGTGGTCGTAGACGAGCTTCTCGTAGGGCTCGACCACGAAGTACTTCGTGACGTTCGGGTAGTCGACGCCGTCCGGACCGTGCATCGTGTATCGCCAGGTGCCGCCGACGCGGAGGTCCTTGGCGTGCGTGGTGATGGTGAAGCCGCGCGGGCCCCACCACTTCTCGACCTGCTCCGGGATCGTCCATGCGTCCCACACAGCGCGCACGGGCGCGTCGTAGACGCGGGTGAGCCGGAGCTCGTTCGACCTCTTCTTGAGGCCATGGCGTCTCTCCTTCCCGTCCTGGGCTTGGCTTCGGCGCGCCGTCTTCTTTGGCGTCGCGGTCGGGGTCGGTCGCGGTCGCGGCGGGCGCGGCGCCGCCGCCGCGGTCATGCTCTTTAGGTACGCATCGAGGCGGTCGAGCCGCTCCTCCCACATGGCCCGATAGGACTCGAGCCAGTCTGCGGCTGGCTCGAGCCCGCGCGGCTCCAGCCGGCAGGGGCGCTGCTGTCCGTCGCGGCTCCGCGAGATGAGCCCGGCGCGCTCGAGCACCTTGAGGTGCTTGGTGATCGCCGGACCGGACAGCGCGAACGGCTCCGCGAGGTCCTTGACCGGCGCCTCTCCGGCCGCCAGGCGCGCGAGGATCGCCCGCCGCGTCGGGTCGGCGAGCGCCGAGAAGACCATCGACAAGGCCGGCGACGAGTCGGTCCGCTGGTCAGTCGACTGCATGCGGTTCATTTACCATCCGGTTATCTAACCATCAAGTGAAATATCGCCACCCGGCGGACGAGACCGGGGCATGGCCCACCGTGGCCCGCGCGGCCGAGGCTTCCGGCGCCGCTCTCCCCACCTCGGCACGTTTCGCCTTTTCCCGGCTGACGCATGGCGTTATCGTGTTTGCGACGCAATGTGTCCAAGAAGTCCCTCCGCGACCGAGCCTGATCTGTACGACCCGCGCACCGAGCACGACGCTTGCGGGGTCGGTTTTGTGGCCAACATTCGCGGTGACAAGACGCGAGATCTGGTGGAGCAGGCGCTGGAGGTGTTGCTGCGGCTGTCCCACCGCGCCGCCGTGGGCGCGGATCCGGAGACGGGCGATGGCGCGGGGATCATGCTGCAGCTCCCGCACCGCTTCTTCAAGGCCGAGGGCTTGCGCCTGGGCTTTGACATGCCGCGGCGTCGGCGCTACGGCATCGGCCAGGTGTTCTTGCCGCCGGATCCGGGGCAGCGCGCGGCGTGTGAGCGCATTCTCGAAGACGCGGTGACCGCGGAGGGCCAGCGGGCCATCGGCTGGCGCGACGTGCCGGTCGACCCGATGTTCGTGGGGCCGCAGGCGCGCGAGGTCATGCCGGTGTTTCGCCAGCTCTACGTGCGCCTGCGGCGGGTGCCGCCGTCGGCGTACGAGCGCACGCTGTACGTGATCCGCAAGCTGGCGGAGAACCAGGTGCGCGCGCAGGGCGTGGACCCCGAGGGCTACTTTCACGTCGCCAGCCTGTCCAGCGAGACCATCGTCTACAAGGGCTTGCTGCTGCCGCGGCAGCTCCCGCACTTCTATCCTGATCTGCAAGCGCCCAACATGGTGTCGGCGATCGCGGTGGTCCACTCGCGCTTCTCCACCAACACCTTCCCGACGGGATCTGGCGCAGCCCTTCCGCTACATCGCGCACAACGGCGAGATCAACACGCTGCGCGGCAACGCCAACTGGATGCAGGCGCGGCGCAGCCAGCTCCAGTCCGCGAAGTTTCACGGCGGGCTCGAGCGCCTCTTTCCGATCATCGTGCCTGGCAAGAGCGACTCGGCGCAGTTCGACAACATGGCCGAGCTCTTGACCCTGGCCGGGCGCACGCTGCCGCACTCCATGATGATGATGATCCCCGAGGCGTGGGAGGGCAACCCGCAGATGCCCAGCGAGCGCCGGGACTTCTATTGCTACTCCGGCTCGCTGATGGAGCCGTGGGACGGCCCGGCCGCCATCGTGTTCTCGGATGGCTTCCTGGTCGGGGCCACCCTGGATCGCAACGGGCTGCGGCCCGCGCGTTACCTCATCACCACCGATGACCGGGTGATCCTGGCCTCGGAGACCGGCGTGGTCGACGTTCCGCCAGAGCGCATCCGCAAGAAGGGCCGGCTGCAGCCCGGCAAGATGTTCGTGGTCGACACCGTGGAGGGCCGCATCGTCGACGACGATGAGCTCAAGCACGACATCGCCGGGCGCTTCCCTTACGGCAAGTGGCTGGCCAAGAACGTCTTCGACCTCAAGGACCTCGAGCCAGCGCCGCAGCCCGCCCGCCTCGCGGGGGAGGAGCTGTGGCGGCTGTCGCGCGCGTTTGGCTACACGGACGAAGACGTCGCGATCCTGATCGAGCCGATGGCCACCGACGGCAAGGAGCCGGTGGGCTCGATGGGCACCGACACGCCGCTGGCGGTGCTGTCCGAGCGCGCCCCCACCTTGTTTCATTACTTCCACCAGCTCTTCGCGCAGGTGACCAACCCGCCGATCGATCCGATCCGCGAGGCCCTGGTCATGACCTTGGCCACCAACCTCGGCCCTGACGGCAACACTTTCGACGAGACGCCGGAGCAGTGTCATCAGCTCCAGCTCCGCGGCCCCATCCTCGACAACACCGAGCTGGCGACCCTGGCCACCATCGCCGAGGGCGTGTTCGAGCCGGCGACGCTGTCGATGCTGTACGCGACGCCGGGCCCCGGTGGCGGTGACGAGGACGGCCTCCTGGCCGCCGCGCTCGACCGGCTGTGCAAGGAAGCCGCGCTGGCCATCGAGGACGGCAACAACGTGCTCATCCTCTCGGACCGCGGCGTGGACGCCAGGCAGCGCGCCATCCCGTCGCTGCTGGCGCTGTCCGCGGTGCAGCAGCACCTGGTGCGCGAGGGCATCCGCATGCAGGCTGGCCTGGTGGTGGAGACCGCGGAGGCGCGGGAGCCGCACGACTTCTGCTTGCTCATCGGCTATGGCGCGGCGGCGATAAACCCGTACCTGGCGCTCGACGTGGTCGCGGCCCAGGTGGAGGCCGGCCGGGTCCCAGGCCCGGTGGCGCAGGCCCAGAGCCGATATATCCACGCCATCGAGGAAGGGCTGCTCAAGGTGATGTCCAAGATGGGCATCTCCACCGTGGCCAGCTACCGCGGCGCCCAGATCTTCGAGGCGGTGGGCCTCGACCGCGCGATGGTGGCCCGCCACTTCACCGGCACACCGTCGCGCCTGGGCGGCATCGGGCTCAACGAGCTCGATCGCGAGGTCGCGGAGCGCCACGATCGCGGCTTCGGCCGCCAGGCGGTGGAGCTGGTGGACGAGCTGCCGGTGGGCGGCGCGTACCAGTGGCGCCGCCGCGGCGAGGTCCACAAGTGGAACCCGGCCACCATCGCCGCGCTGCAACGGGCGGTGCGCCACGAGGATCGGGCGGCGTTCGCTGAGTACTCGCGCCTGGTGGACGACGAGGACCGCGAGCTCTGCACGCTGCGCGGCCTCCTCGAGCTGGCACCCCCCGTGGCCGAAGCCGCTGCGGCGCTGCCCCTGGACGAGGTCGAGCCGGTCGCCAGCTTGGTCAAGCGCTTTGTCACCGGCGCGATGTCGTTTGGCTCGATCAGCGCCGAGGCGCACGAGACCTTGGCCATCGCGATGAACCAGCTCGGCGGCAAGTCCAACTCCGGCGAGGGCGGGGAGGAGCCGCACCGGTTCGCGCCCGACGCTGACGGGCAGTGGCGGCGCTCGGCCATCAAGCAGGTGGCCTCTGGCCGCTTCGGCGTCACCACCCACTACTTGGTGAACGCGGAGGATCTGCAGATCAAGATCGCGCAGGGCGCCAAGCCAGGTGAGGGCGGTCAGCTCCCCGGGCACAAGGTGGACGATCGCATCGCCAAGGTGCGCTGCTCCACGCCAGGCGTGACCCTGATCTCGCCGCCGCCGCACCACGACATCTACTCCATCGAGGATCTGTCCCAGCTCATCTACGACCTGCAGACCGTCAACCCCACCGCGCGCATCTCCGTCAAGCTGGTCAGCGAGGTGGGCGTGGGCACGGTGGCGGCGGGTGTGGCCAAGGCGCGCGCGGGCTGCGTGGTCATCGCCGGCTACGAGGGCGGCACGGGCGCCTCGCCGCTGTCGAGCCTCAAGCACGCCGGCCTGCCATGGGAGCTGGGCCTGGCCGAGACCCAGCAGGTGCTGATGCGCAACCGGCTGCGCGATCGCATCCGCGTGCAAGTGGACGGCGGCCTGCGCACCGCCCGCGACGTGATGGTGGCCGCGTTGCTCGGCGCCGAGGAGTTCGGCATGGCCACCGCCTCGCTCGTCGCCACCGGCTGCGTGATGCTGCGCAAGTGCCACTTGAACACCTGCTCGGTGGGCATCGCCACCCAGGATCCGGAGCTGCGCGCCCGCTACACCGGCAAGCCCGAGCACGTGATCGCCTTCTTCACGATGATCGCCGAGGGCGTGCGGGAGCTGCTCGCGCGGCTCGGCGCCCGGACCCTGGACGAGGTCATCGGTCGGGTCGAGCTCCTGCAGGTGGCCCCGCGCACCCACTGGAAGGCGGCGCTGCTCGATCTGTCGCCGATCCTGGCGCGGCCGGCCGAGGCGAGCCCCGGCGCCGCGCCGCGCCGCTTCGTGCGCGCGCACCCGTGGGATCTGTCCGACCACCTCGATCACGCCATCTTGCGCCGCGCCGAGGACGCGCTCACCACCGGTCGGCCCATCGAGCTGGCGATGCCCATCGACAACACCAACCGCGCGGTGGCCACGTATCTCTCGGGTGAGATCGTCCGCCGCCGCGGCGCGCACGGCCTGCCAGACAACACCATCAAGCTGCGCTTCACCGGATCCGCGGGGCAGAGCTTCGGCGCGTTCCTGGCGCCCGGCGTATCGCTGGAGCTGTGCGGCGACGCCAACGACTACCTGGGCAAGGGCCTGTCCGGCGGCCGCATCACGCTGGTGCCCCCGGCGAGCGCGCGCTTCGTGCCGGAGGACAACGTGATCGTGGGCAACACCGCGCTCTATGGCGCCACCGCCGGGGAGTTCTACGCCTGCGGGCTGGCCGGAGAGCGCTTCGCGGTGCGCAACAGCGGCGCGCGCGCCGTGGTGGAGGGCATCGGCGATCACGGCTGCGAGTACATGACCGGCGGCGTGGTGGTGGTGCTCGGCCCGACCGGGCGCAACTTCGCCGCCGGCATGAGCGGCGGCGTGGCCTACGTGTTCGACCGAGATCAGGCGTTGCGCCGCCAGTGCAACCTGCAGACCGTGGAGCTGGAGTCGCTGGTGGACGAGAGCGACCTCTGGCTGGTGTACGGCATGATCGAGGATCACGTACGGGGCACCGGCAGCCCGCTGGGCCGCCGCATGCTGGACAACTGGGAGCTGTTGGTCTCCAAGTTCGTCAAGGTGATGCCCAGCGAGTACAAGCGCGTGCTGCAGGCGCGGCGCGCGCAGGCGCGGCCGCGTCCCGGCAAGCTCGCCGTGCTCGACGGCGGGGCCGGGTGAGGGCCGGGTAGCCGCTGCCTCCCCGAACCTGCACCGGATCGCGACGAAACGACGAGAGAGGACTCTCCCATGGGCAAGTACAATGGCTTTCTGCAGTGGCAGCGCTTGCTGCCGGCCAAGCGCGCCGTCGCCGAGCGCCTGCACGACTATCGCGAGCTGCAGGTCGACGCGGACCCCGCCGAGACCACGCGGCAGGCCGGCCGCTGCATGGACTGCGGCGTGCCGTTCTGTCAGCAGGGCTGCCCGCTGGGCAACGCGATCCCTGACTTCAATGACCAGGTGTGGCGCGGCCAGTGGAAGGCCGCGTATCAGCGGCTGGCGGCCACCAACAACTTTCCGGAGTTCACAGGTCGCCTGTGCCCCGCGCCCTGCGAGGCGGCGTGCGTGCTCGGCATCGACGGCGCGCCGGTGACCATCGAGGAGCTGGAGAAGGAGATCATCGAGCGCGCGTTCGCGGAGGGCTGGGTCGGCGCGGAGTCCCAGCGCGCGCTGCGCGCGTCCGGCCGCAAGGTGGCGGTGGTGGGCTCTGGCCCCGCGGGCCTGGCGTGCGCGGCGCAGCTCGCCCGGGTGGGCCACGCGGTGGTGGTGTTCGAGGCCGCCCCGGCGCCGGGCGGCCTCCTGCGCTACGGCATCCCTGACTTCAAGATGGAGAAGTGGGTGCTCGACCGGCGGCTGGAGCTCCTGGCCGCCATGGGCATCGAGTTTCGCTGCAGCGTGGAGGTCGGCAAGGCGCCGACCTGGGACGAGCTGCACCGCAGCTTCGACGCGGTGTTCGTGGGCATCGGCGCGCGGCGTCCACGCGAGCTGGAGGTGCCGGGGCGTGAGCTTGGCGGCGTGATCCAGGCCATGGACTACCTCACCGAGCAGAACCTGGTGGTGTCAGGCGACCTGCCCCGCGCCGCCTTGGACGTGCGCGGCCAGCACGTCGTGATCCTCGGCGGCGGGGACACCGGCTCCGACTGCCTGGGCACCGCGCTGCGCCAGGGCGCGGCCAGCGTGCATCAACTCGAGCTGATGCCGGCGCCCCCGCAGGAGCGCGCGGCTGGCAACCCGTGGCCGCAGTGGCCGCAGATCTGGCGCACGTCGTCGTCTCAGGAGGAGGGCGGCGCGCGCGAGTTTGCCTTGCGCACCACGCGCCTGGTCGCTGGCGACACGGCCGAGACCTCCGGCCACGTCGCCGCCTTGCACGCGGTGCGCTTGCGCGGCCCCGCAGACCGCCCGGCCGCCCATCCCGGCGAGCTCTTGGAGGTCCCCGGCGAGCCGCTGATCCTGCCGGCGACCACGGTGCTCCTCGCCATGGGCTTTGTCGGCCCGGACGCTGGCGTCACCGCGGCGCTGCGCGATCAGCTCGGCGTCGCCCTCGACGCTCGCGGCAACCTCGTCGTCGACGCTCGCTACGCCACCAATGTCCCCGGCGTCTTCGCCGGCGGCGACGCCAAGCGCGGCGCGTCCCTCATCGTCTGGGCCATCGCCGAGGGCCGCGAGGCCGCGCGCGAGATCGACGCCCACCTCCGCCAGGCCGCGCCGTGGCTGCCGAGCCGCGGCCGCGATCAGCCGTTCGGCGGGCGGTGAGGGTGGCGCCGCGCTCGCAGCGCGGCGGTCAGCGCGCGGCGACCGGTCACGCCAGGTCGAAGCGATCGAGGTGCATCACCTTGCTCCACGCCGCCGCGAAGTCGCGCACGAACTTCGGCTGCGCGCCGTCGCACGCATAGACCTCGGCCAGCGCGCGTAGCTGGGAGTTCGAGCCGAAGACGAGATCGACCCGGGTGGCCGTCCACCTCAGCGCGCCGGTCGCGCGGTCCCGCCCCTCGAAGAGCTCGCCGTCCGCCGCCGCCGGCTTCCACGACGTGTTCATGTCCAGCAGGTGGACGAAGAAGTCGTTGCTGAGGGTGCCCGGGCGCTGGGTGAACACCCCGTGCTGCGAGCGCCCGACGTTGCCGTCGAGCACGCGCAGCCCGCCGACCAGCGCCGTCATCTCGGGGGCCGTCAACGTCAAGAGCTGCGCGCGGTCCACCAGCATCGCCTCGGTCACGCCGCGGATCCCAGCCTTGCGATAGTTGCGGAAGCCATCGGCGACCGGCTCGAGGACCGAGAACGACTCGGCGTCGGTCTGCGCCTCGGAGGCGTCCATGCGGCCCGGCGTGAACGGCACCTCCACGTCCTGCCCGGCGTTCCTGGCCGCCTGCTCGACGGCCGCGCAGCCGCCGAGCACGATCAGGTCGGCGAGCGAGATCCGCTTGCCGCCCGGCTGCGACGAGTTGAACTGCTGCTGGAGCTGCGCCAGGACGCCGAGCACCCTGGCGAGCTGCGCCGGCTGGTTGACCTCCCAGTCCCGCTGCGGCGCGAGCCTGACCCGCGCCCCGTTGGCGCCGCCGCGCTTGTCGGAGCCGCGAAAGGTGGCCGCTGCCGCCCACGCGGTCGCGACCAGCTCGGAGATGGTCAGCCCGCTGGCCAGGAGCGACGCCTTGAGCGCGGCGATGTCCTGCGCCTCGACGAGCGGGTGATCGACCGCGGGGATCGGGTCCTGCCAGAGGAGATCTTCGGCGGGGACCTCGGGGCCCAGGTAGCGCGTGCGCGGCCCCAGGTCGCGGTGGGTCAGCTTGAACCACGCTCGGGCGAAGGCCGCCGCGAACTGCTCCGGGTGCTGGTGAAAGCGCCGAGAGATGGGCTCGTAGATCGGGTCCATGCGCAGCGCGAGATCGGCTGTGGTCATCATGGGCGGATGGCGCTTGGTCGGATCGTGCGCGTCCTGTACCAGCGTCGCCGCCGCGGGATCGGTCGGGATCCACTGCCAGGCCCCAGCGGGGCTCTTCGTGAGCTGCCACTCGTAGCCAAACAGCGTGTCGAAGTAGCCGTTGTCCCACCGGGTCGGGTTCGGCTTCCAGGCCCCTTCGATCCCGCTGGTCGTGGTGTGCGCGCCGTGGCCTTTGCCGAGCGCGTTGCGCCAGCCAAGGCCCAGCTCCTCGATGGGCGCGCCCTCGGGCTCGCGGCCGACGAGCGCCGGATCACCGGCGCCGTGCGCCTTGCCAAAGGTGTGTCCGCCGGCGACCAGCGCGACCGTCTCCTCGTCGTTCATCGCCATGCGCGCGAAGGTCTCGCGGATGTCCCGGCCCGACGCGACGGGATCAGGCTTGCCGCCAGGCCCCTCCGGGTTGACGTAGATGAGCCCCATCTGCACGGCGGCCAGCGGGTTCGCCAGCTCCCGGTCTCCTTCGTAGCGCTGGTCGCCAAGCCACGTGTCCTCGGTGCCCCAGGTGATGTCCTCCTCGGGCTCCCACAGATCGACGCGGCCGCCGCCGAAGCCAAAGGTCCCAAGCCCCATCGACTCGAGCGCGCAGTTGCCCGCGAGGATCATGAGATCGGCCCAGGAGATCTGGCTGCCGACCTTCTGCTTGAGCGGCCACAAGAGCCGCCGCGCCTTGTCGAGGTTGGCGTTGTCCGGCCAGCTATCGAGCGGCGCGAAGCGCTGCGTGCCCGAGCCCGGCGCCGCCGCGGCCATCGCCGATGCGGTAGGTGCCGGCGCTGTGCCACGCCATGCGGATGAACAGCGGCCCGTAGTGGCCGTAGTCGGCGGGCCACCAGTCCTGAGAGTCCGTCATCAGCGCGTAGAGGTCCTTCTTGAGCGCCGCCAGGTCGAGCTTCTTGAACTCCTCGGCGTAGCGGAAGGACTCCCCCATGGGGTTTGAGGCGGCGGCGTGCTGATGGAGGATCTTGAGGTTGAGCTGGTTTGGCCACCAGTCGCGGTTCGTGCGGTTCGCCCCGGTCGCGTTGGTGCCGTGCATCACCGGGCAGGTGCCGGTCCTGGGCGTGCTCTTGTCGGAGGCGGGCTTGTTCTTGTCAGTCATGACGTGCTCCTCTCATCGTGTGGTGTGCCGGCGGGATGTCGTCGAAGTGCGCGGCTGGCACGTCGCGCTGGCGTCGGCGTGGGCGTCGAAAGATCCAAGGGCGACTCCCTGTCGCCTCGGTGGGAAGTGAGCGTCAGCATGGGTTGCCTCGCTGATTATGTCCACCGCGCGCTAGTGATGCATCTGATAGGGCATGCCTATCATTGACCTGGAAGCGAGCCGCCGCCGGAGGGCCGCCTCGCGAGGTCGTACTGGGTCACCCTAGGTCCGCAGCGGCACGTTGAGCCCGCGCTGCACCGCGGGCCGCGCCAGGAACGCCTCAAGCACACGGCCGACGTTGTGACACTCGCCAAGGCCCACCAGCTCGTCGGCCTGGTAGAAGACCTTGAGCGTGCGGATCCACGGCCAGATCGCGATGTCTGCGATGGTGTACGCATCGCCCATCATCCAGGCCCGGTCGGCGAGGTGGCGGTCGAGCACGCCGAGCAGGCGCTTGGCCTCCGCGACATAGCGGTCGCGCGGGCGCTTGTCCTCGTAGTCCTTGCCGGCGAACTTCACGAAGAAGCCGACCTGCCCGAACATGGGCCCAAGGCCGCCCATCTGGAACATCAGCCACTGCGTGGTGTGCCAGCGCGCCGCCGGATCAGCGGGCAGTAGCTGGCCGGACTTCTCCGCCAGGTACAGCAAGATCGCGCCGGACTCGAACAGCGCCAGCGGCGCGCCGCCGGGCCCGTCGGGATCGAGGATCGCCGGGATCTTGTTGTTGGGGTTGAGCGAGAGGAACTCCGGAGACGTCTGATCGTTGCGATCGAAGCTGACCAGGTGCGGCTCGTACGCAAGCCCGGTCTCCTCCAGCGCGATCGAGACCTTCACGCCGTTGGGGGTGGGCAAGGAGTAGAGCTGCAGCCGCTCGGGGTGCTGCGGTGGCCACTTGGCGGTGATCGGGAAGTTGGCGAGGGTCGTCATCGATGCGCACTGTGCCACGTCTCGCGGTGCCTGGCGTCGGGTCGAGGTCGGGCCGCCGTCGGGCCGCCGTCGCCCGCGCGCGCCGCGGTGGTAGGCTCCCTGCGTCATGAGCACGCTGAGCGACGAGCTAGCCAGACGGCTAGGGATCTCCAAGGAGGCCTTCGAGGCCAGGGCCGCGGAGAAGAAGCGGGAGGGCGCCCTGGCCGCTCGCCGAGACGCCGAGCAGCGCGCCGCGACCGAGCACCTCTTGCGCGCGCCGCGCTACCCGGGGGCCCAGCCGATGACGCTCGCCGAGGCCCGCGCCCTGCTGGCCAAGGTCCCGCCGCTGCCCGCCAACCCCGCGGTCGACGGCCTCTTCGACCCGGAGACGTTCACGCTGCCCAGCGTGCAGTGGATCGACGGCGCGGTCGAGCTCGACGAGCTGCACCTGCCCGCTGGCGGCTCCAACCTGATCGTCGCCGGCGCGCTGACCGTCCGCGGCACCCTGAAGCAGGACTTTCGCGCTGGCGGGCTGCTGGTGCTGGGCGACCTGCGCGCGCGGCACCTGGTCACCACCGCCGAGCTCGCCTGCACCGGCGACCTCACGGTGGACGGCGTGCTCTTTGGCAACTGCACGAACTACGCGACCAACGTCTGGGGCAAGGCGCGCGCGCAGGTCTTGATTAGCGCCAAGGAGCACGCCTTCTGCTTCTGGGGCGGCCACCTGGCGGAGTGTACGGTGGACGTCGAGGGCGGCGCGCCCAACCTCGGCGGCGGCCAGTACACCGGGGAGACCATGCACCAGGTCCTGCACGCGGACTTCGGCGATGGCCGCGATGAAGCGCAGGTCGCGGCGCTGCTGCGCCGGCGTGACACCGCGCTGCGGTGAGCCGTCGGCGACGTGGCTGGTCGTGGCCCGCAGCGCGGCCGGTCGCTCAGTTCGCCAGCTCGCCAGAGACCATGCTGGTGCGCACGAGCAAGCCGGCCTGGTAGCTCTTGTCGCTCTGCTCTTGCCGCGTCACGGACCACTTCAGCGGCACGCTGGAGTCCATGGCCATCGCGTTGCTCCAGCCGGGCAGGCCGCTGAAGTCGGGGAGCTCATAGGCGGTGGTCGCGGCGTCTGCGAACCAGCGCTGCGAGATGGCCACCGATTGCCAGGCGAGCGCGCTGCCCGCGCGGGTGCTCGCCGAGAGCTGGTAGCTGACCTGGGGCAGGGTGTCGGCGCTGCCGCTCACCGAGAAGGCGGCGCGCACGCCGGGCGCCGCGGTGCGCGCGGGCGCCGTCGGCGTGAAGGCTGGGCCAAACTGCAGGCTCGCCGGCCCCGGCGCGCCGAGGTAGAGGAAGGACTCCTCGGTGGCGCCCGGCCGCGTCGCGGTGATCCCGACCCGGATCAGATCGCCAGCGCGCAAGAGCGAGCTTGGCATCGTGCTGTAGGCGAGCTGGTCTCGGAGCGACCACAAGTGCAGATACCGGCCGTCCGACTGGTTGCGAACATGCGCAGACACCAGGACCGGCACCCCGCCGGCGCCGTCACCGGATAGCTCACCGGCGTGGCGCCCGCGCCAAAGTCGAGCGAGATCGGCGCGCCCTGGCGCGGGTCCACGTTGGAGACGCGAACGACCTTGGAGGCCCCCGGGCTCCCGCCGTCGTAGTACCCGACGACCTCGGTGGGCGCCGCGTAGGCGTTCACCGAGAAGCCGCCCGCCCGCGCGTTGGTGTTGGAGCTGCCTTCGCCCGTGCCCAGGCGGAAGATCGTGGAGGGCGAGGCGAGCCCCGTCGCGGTGCCGGTGATCTGCCGCGGCTTCAAGAGATCGACACAGGCGTAGTCGGTCAGCGCCGTGCCCTCGTCCACCGTGGCGTGCTGCACGCTGACGAACGCCGCCGACAGCGTGGTGCCTTGCAGGACATGCTGCGTGCAACCAACCGCCACCCCGAAGCGCGAGGACTTGATGAGCGCGCTGTAGCGTTCACCCTTGGACTCCATGAGCTGCCAGGGTCCGTCGCCATCCTGGTACGCCACGAAGCCGACGTGAACATCGCCGCCGTTGGCGGCGAGCTCCGCCGCCGGCACCACCGTCAACGAGATCTCCTGCGGCGAGAGCCCCGGAAGGTCCCCCACGTCGTCGCCGTCGTCGCCGCATCCAGCGGCCGCCAGTAGCGCACCGAGCACGAGCGTCTTGCTCAAGAAAGGGACCGCATTCAGCGAGGGGCGTACAAGCATATTCCTAAGGATCGACCCTAGCAGTTGTGCGCCGCCAGCGGCAGACAGACTGTGGTGCGGTCACCAGTTGTCAGGCTGCGTGTCGGTCATGTCGGCGAGAACAGCGTATGTCGGCAGTCTTCGCTGCATGTCGGCGAAGCGCGGGCGGCTCCGAAATCAACCCACACCAGACGACAACCGTCATCGAGGCTTTCGCTGGTGAGTCGTAGTGGCGAATCCAATTCATCTCGGGAGCCCGGAGCGCCGCGCGGCTTCCGCGGAAACGCGCTGCGACTTGGATCACGCCAACGTTTCCGCGGAGGCTTCCGCGACCTCGTGAGCCGTGCTGCCACACCCACCGTGCTCGACCCACCCACCGTGCTCGACCCAACCACCGTGCTTGACCCAACCACCGTGCTCGACCCAACCACCGTGCTGGGCCTACCCACCTCCCACGCGCTCACCCCTATCGATCCCTTGGCGATCCGTTCCGGGTTCTGGGTTCTGGTACAAAACCAAAAAAATCTGGGTTCTGAAACCAGCAGGGGCTGTGCGGCGGTGTGGAGAGGCGCGCCGCCCTCCCAGGCACGCCTCCAACATCGGGTCCTCCTGCGCCTCTCCAAGGGCTGTGGTCAACCGCGCCGCGTACGCGCATTCCCACTTGCCCTGGCACGCCGGGCGCGGTTGTCCATAGCCCGCCACCGTCCACAGCCCCGAGGCTTCCGCGGAAACGCGCTGCGACTTGGATCACGCCAACGTTTCCGCGGAGGTTCCCGCGATCTCGATCTCAGGTCCCGGCTCGCTCGCGTCCGCCTGCCGGACACATTCGCCAACTCAATATCTTCCACGGAATATATACCTCGATATCAACATTCCTCTTGACAGTCTCCGAGCCAGCGCACCCTCCGCGCCTCCAACTCGCCGGATTCTCTCCACCAGCGGCCTCTGCGCGCGCTACATCCCCATCTGCCCGCGCGCCCCACGAAAATTCGCACCGCCTGCGCTTCCGCGGCACCTGAGGCGCGCCAGGCGCGAAATCTTGCGCCGAAAATCAGCGTGCTACAAAGCCTCATGAGCGAGCCTCTTTCCGTCGAGGAAGTTCAAGCCCTCGGCGAACACATCGCCGAGCAAGCCGTCCACCTGGACGCCGCCATGCATCGCCTGCTCGCTGACCTGCGGACGTTCGACGCGGCCGGCGGCTGGTACCGCCAGGGCTTTGGCACCTGCGCGCACTGGCTGAGCTGGCGCGTGGGCTGGGATCTTGGCACTGCGCGCGAGCACCTGCGCGTGGCCAGAGCGCTGCACACCTTGCCTCTCGTATCAGAGGCACTGTCCGCCGGGCAGATCTCCTATTCCAAGACTCGTGCCATCACGCGAGTGGCCACCCCAGCCACCGAAGCGGTGCTCCTTGGCTACGCGCAGCACTGCACCGCCAGCCAGCTCGAGACGGTGTGCCGCAAGGTCGGCATGCTCGGTGCCGACGCCGCGAGCAAGGCCACGCGCCCGCACGACAGCGAGCGCTACGTGGCGCACACGACGACGGCCTCTGGCATGGTGTGCGTCAAGGCGTGCCTGCGCCCCGACGAGGCCGCGCTGCTCTTGCAAGTGCTGCAGCAAGCCGCGGTGGACTGCACGCGAGAGCCGGCGGAGGCTTCCGCGGACGCTGCAGACGTTTCCGCGGAAGCGCCAGCACCTGCCGAGCGATCGACGGACGTTTCCGCGGAGACGCGGAGCCTCGTCACTACGACCACCACCACGCGCCGCCCGTACAACCGCGCCGATGGCTTGATGGCCCTGGTCCACGACTACGCACGGGGCAGCCGCGTCGAGCGTTCCCCCGTCGAGTTGATCGTCACCGTGCCCGTGGCGCTGCTGCAACAGACCGCTGCGACTACCGACTCAGCCACCGCAACCGCCGACTCCACCACCGCCAACATCTCCGCGACCACCGCGCTCCCCCTCGCCGCGGCCACCTTCACCGACCGCGGCGCCTCGCTCCCGGTCGCCCTCACCGTCGAGACCGACCTTGCGCTCTCCCCGCAAGCCACCCGCCGCCTGGCCTGCGACTGCGGCTTGGTCGTCGCCAACATCGGGGCCACCTTCGGGGCCGGCGCCTCCATCGACACCGCCGAGCCCCTCTCCATCGGCCGCAAGACCCGCACCATCCCCGCCGCCCTCAAGCGCGCCTTGCTCCTGCGCGACCGCACCTGCCGCTTCCCTGGCTGCGATCACCGCCTCTTCCTCGAGGGCCACCACCTGCAGCACTGGGCCGACGGCGGCGAGACCAGCCTGCCCAATCTTGCGCTGCTCTGCTCGCTCCATCACGCCTACGTCCACGAGCGCGGCTATCGCATCACGCAATCACCTGCCGGCGCGCTCGCCTTCGAAGATCCACAGGGCCGCGCCGTCGTCCCGCTGCCGCCGCGCCCCGCGCCGCCGCTGCTCGGCTGGCCGGCGATCCATGCCGCCAACGCCGCCAACGCCGCCGTGCCGCTGACCTCGACCACCGGCCAGTGCCGCTGGCGCGGCGAGCGCGTCGATAGCTGGGACGCCGCCGCCACCATCACGCGCATCCAGCGCCGCGCCGCCGCGGACGCAGCCCCTGCAACCGCCGCCCCCACCGCGCCACCCGCCGCCCCACTCGCCGCCGCACCAGCAGCCTCCCCTCCACCCTCATCCCCCCGCACACCGGCACAACCCTCACCACTCCCATCTCTCGCCGATCCCCCACTCGATCCCGACGGCCACCCCCTGCGCGGCCTGTGGGACGACCTCGATCGCCACAGCGCCATCGAGCGTTGGGTCCTCGCCGAGATGGAAATCACCGGCGTCGACCCGCTGTCCGTCGGCCGCCCCTTGCCGGACCACCTGCAGCATCCGTCACAGCGTCGATGCTGGCGAAACGTCGGATAGCCCCGGCGTCATCCCCCGGCGCCACGTCTTCGCACGTGCCTCCGCCGGCCGGGAGCGCGTGGCGAAGGGTGGCGCCGCTGGCCGCTGGCTAGCTCGCGATGCGGTAGGCTCGGCCCGATGTCTTCACCTGGAACGCTCGGCATTCTCGTGGGCGGAGGGCCCGCGCCTGGCATCAACTCCGTGATCTCGGCGGCGACCATCGAGGCGCGTACCCGCGGCTTTGGCGTCCTGGGCATCCAGGACGGGTTTCGCTGGCTGATGCGTGGCGACAAAAGCCATGTGCGCGAGCTGGGCTACGACGAGGTCTCTCGCATCCACCTGACCGGCGGCTCGATGCTGGGCACCGCGCGCGACAACCCCACCAAGGACCCGGCGGCGATGGCGCAGGTGGTGGCCACGCTGGGCAAGCTGGGGGTGACTCACCTCATCACCATCGGCGGCGACGATACGGCGCTGTCGTCGAGCCACGTCGACCGGACGACGGAGCAGGGCAGCGAGCAGCGCATCCGCACCACCCACGTGCCCAAGACCATCGACAACGATCTGCCGCTGCCCGATCACATCCCCACCTTCGGCTTCCAGACGGCGCGGCATGTCGGCGCGGAGGCGGTGCGCGCGCTGTCGGAGGACGCGCGGTCGTCGCGCCGCTGGTACATCGTGGTGGCGATGGGCCGGCAGGCCGGGCACCTGGCGCTGGGTATCGGCAAGGCGGCGGGCGCCACGCTGACCCTGATCGCTGAGGAGTTCACCGCCCCGCACGTGCCCTTTGGCGCGATCTGCGACATCGTGGAGGGCTCCATCATCAAGCGGCGCGCCGCGGGGCACCACCACGGCGTGGCGGTGCTCGCCGAGGGACTCATCGGCAAGCTCGATCCGCAGGAGCTCGAGGAGCTGCAAGACGTGGAGCGCGATGACCACGGCCACATCCGCATGGCGGAGGTGGACCTGGGGCGCAAGGTGAAGGTGGAGCTGCAGGGCCGGTTCCTGCGCCGCGGCATCAAGGTCACCATCACCAACAAGGACATCGGCTATGAGCTGCGCTGCGCAGATCCGATCTCGTTCGACGCCGCGTACTGCCGCGACCTGGGCTACCACGCGGTGCGCTTCCTCGCAGGCGGCGGCTCCGGCGCGATGATCACGGTGCAGAACGGCAAGCTGGTGCCGGTGCCGTTTGCCTCCATGCGCACCGCGGAGGGGCGCACGCGGGTGCGCAACGTGGATCCCAGCTCGGAGAGCTACCGGGTGGCGCGCGAGTACATGCTGCGGCTCGAGCCCGAGGACTTCCGCGATCCGGCGTGGGTGGAGCGGCTGGCCGAGGCCGGCGGCACCACCGCGGAGGAGCTGCGGGCCCGGTTTTTGCCGCCCGCGCCACCCGCGCCGCCAGCGCCACCCGCGCCGCCTGCGCCACCAACCGGCGCGACCCAGGAGGTGCGGTCATGACGATGAAGCGCATCGGCGTGGTGGTGGGCGGTGGCCCGGCGCCCGGGACCAACGCCGTGATCGCCGCCACCGTGATCGAGGCGGTCAAGCTCGGCTGCCTCCCCATCGGCTTTCGCGACGGCTTTCAGTGGCTGGCGCAGCGCTACACCGACGAGCAGCACGAGATGACCATCGAGGAGGTCTCTCGCGCGCACTTGACCGGCGGCGTGATGCTGGGCGCGTCGCGCACCGACGTGACCACGGATCCTGCCGTGCTGCGCAACACGGTGGACGCGCTGCGCAAGCTGGCCATCGACGGCCTGGTGGCCATCGGCGGCGACGACATGGTGCGCAGCGCGCTCGCCATCGAGCGCGAGTCGGCGGGGCGCATCAAGGTGGTGCTGGTGCCCAAGAGCATCGACAATGATCTGGCGGTGCCCGAAGAGGTGACCACCCTGGGCTACGAGACCGCGCGCCACGTCGGGGTGCAGGTGGTGAAGAACCTGCTGGAGGACGCGCGCACCACCGGGCGCTGGTACCTGGGCGTGACCATGGGCCGGCCCACCGGCCACCTGACCCTGGGCATCGGCAAGGCGGCGGGCGCGACCTGCACCATCATCCCCGAGGAGCTTGGCGCTGGCGCGGTGCGGCTGTCCGATATCTGCGACATCGTTGAGGGCGCCATCATCAAGGGCCGCGCGCTGGGCCGCAGCTACGGCGTGGCCTTGCTCAGCGAGGCGCTGGTGGAGCGGTTCGATCCGGCGGAGGTGGAGGAGCTGCAGGACGTGGATCGCGACGCGCAGGGCAACATCCGCGTCACCGAGATCGATCTTGGGCGCAAGGTGATAAACGAGGTCACGCTGCGGCTGGAGAAGCGCGGCGTGAAGGTGTCCGTGGTCAACAAGACCATCGGCTACGAGCTGCGCTGCGCCACGCCGCTGCCGATGGAGGCAGAGTACGCGCGTGACCTGGGCTTCGCAGCGGTGCGCCACCTGGTGAGCGGCGGCGGCGGGGTGATGGTCACCACGCAGGCCGGCGTGCCGCGGTTCGTGCCGCTCACCGACTGCATCGATCCGGCGACCGGGCGGGGCCGGCAGCGCGCGGTGGACGTGACCAGCGAGGGCTACGAGGTGGCGCGGGCGTACATGCTGCGCCTTCGCAAGGCTGACTTCGACGACGAGGCGATGGTGGCCAAGCTGGCGACCGCCGGCGGCCTCACCCCCGACGACCTGCGCCGGCACTTCGCGCACCTGATCTTGCGCTAGCGCCTTACGCCAGGCGCGGCAGCGTCGCGGCGGCTGCTGCGCGGGCTCACGGCGCGGTGGCGACGGGGCAGTTGACCAGCGGGCCTTGCTCCACCAGGCGGGCGCGCGCGGCGCTCTCGGCGTCTCGCACCGAGTCAAACTCGATGCCCGCGTAGATCTTCACCGACCACAGCGGCGAGTAGTCGGTGTCGCCAGGCAGGCTCGACAGGACGTTGTGGGTCTGCTCGGTCCCCGGTTCGCGGCGGAAGCCAGAGGCGGGGCCCCCGCCAGGCTGCCCAGGATCTCGCTGGAACGCGACGTAGATCGCGGACGTCGGCACCAGGCCGCTGTCCAGCAAGAGCGGCGCGTCAAAGGCCATGCAGAACACCTGGTGGCCTCGGTAGAGGAGGGCCTCGGGAGCCGAGGAGTCCACGCCTGGCCGCGCCCGCGCCGTGGAGCCCGCCGGGACGACCGGGCAGTTCACTGCTTCGCCGCTTGGGACCGCCGGATAGCCGCGCGCCAAGAGCGCCGCGGCGCTGGTGAGCTCGCCTGGCTGGTAGGACGCGGGGACCTCCACCCAGGTGAGCTGCCAGAAGTCGCTGTAGCCAGGGTCTCCAGGCAGCACGTCGATCAGGTCAGGCTGTCCGGGCAGCCGCACGCGCTCGCCGGCGCGCGTGAGCGCGTAGCGGAGCGCTGGCACCGGCGACTGCACGTCGAAGTTGTAGTATCGCGCTGGCTTGCCGTCGGGGCCCAGGCCCTGCGAGATGAACGGGGCGCGGTCAAGATCGATGGCCTGGCCGGGAGCCGGAAGACCATCCATCGTGTCGCGCACCATCAAGCGGCCGGACGACGCGCTGAACCGATCGATGACCGGCGCCGCGTCGCCGCGCGCCGCCTCACCCGGCTTCGGCAGCGGACCACAGGCCACGAGGAGCGAGAGCGAGAGCAACGAGCGCTTCATCGAGACAGTCTACGCGCGGTGCCCCCGGAGGGTTACGCGCCGCGCGCCCGGGGCCACGCCCAACGCGCCGCCGCGGCCCGCGAGCGCGCCTACTTGGCGCGGCCAAACAGGCCGGCGTGGGCCTGCACGAACGAGGCGCGGCTCTCCAGCGCGGCCTGCACGCGCGCAAGCTCCGGCGCCTGCGCGATGGCCGCCTTGCCCTCGGGGAACATGGAGACGGTCTGCACGATGGGCGCGACGAACAGATCCGCGAGGCTCAGCTTGTCACCGGCGAGGAACGGGCGTCCGGCGTACGCAGCATCCAGCCGGGCGACGTCGCGCTGCATGGCGGGGACGCCGGCTGCGATCTCTTGCGGGTCCGGCGCGGCGCCGCGGAACGACGGCAGGATGTACTTGAGCGCGTAGTTGCGGACCAAGGAGTCGTACAGGTAGCAGTTGATAGTGCTGATCCACTGCTCCATGACGGCGCGGGCCGCCGCGGTGTCCGGCAAGAGGCTGGGGCCGGGGCCCACCTCGTCGACGTAGCGCGCGATGGCGCTGGTCTCGATGAGCTGGACGTCGCCGTGGCGCATGGCCGGGACCTTGCCCCACGGGTGGACCTTGAGGTGCGCCGCGCTGCCCAGCTCCAGCGGCTCGAGCGCGTGCTCGAGGCCCTTCTCGACGCAGACCATGCGGGCGGTGCGGACGTAGCTGCTGGGGGCGGGGCCAAAGAGGACGATCTTGTTCATAGCGGGGTCTCCTGCGGGAAGCGGGCGAGGTTGCCCATTTGGGGACTGGTCGAACGACGACTCGCGAGATCGACATTCGATCGGACTTCGATCGAAGTTCGATCGAAGTTCGATCGACATTCGATCGAAGTCCGATCGACTTCCACCAACAAGCGGCGCAAGGCCTGCGCGCAGATAGTCCTGGTAGTCGGGCGATTCGCCATTGCTTCTCGTGGGTTCGTGGCGAAGTTAGAGCAGCCGTGGTCGTTGTCTGCGGCGAAGAGGAGGATCTGATGAGCACCAAGAATGATGCGGCTGAAGCTGCCCAGAAGCTCAAGAACGCCGCGGCCGAGTCCGCAGAGAAGGCCGGTCATGTCGCGCAGGAAGCTGCGCACAAGGCGGCGCACGCGGTCCAGGAGGTGGTCCAGAAGGGGGGCCACGCGGCGCAAGACGCTGGGCAGAAGGCCAAGGCGCTCGCGGCCGAGGCGGCCAACAAGATCAAGGAGAAGGTGGGAGACGCCGCAGACGCGGTCAAGAAGGCTGTGTCCTGACGTTCCATAGCGCCCTGCCCCGGTGATAGCGATCCCACCAGCGAGTGGAGGCGCGCTGAAGGTAAGGCGATGCACCTGCTCGGCTGGTGTGTTGCGTCCGGCGACGTCGCGGCGCAGCCGCTACAGCACCCTGGTGACTTCATGGACCTCGGGCAGCCATCCCAGGGCGAAGCGACGTAGCCGCTTGAGGTCACGCTCGTGGCGCAGGGCCAGGCCCAGCCGGCGAGCGGGCTGCCAGCCTGCGGTGGGGGCGTGGTCGTGGTCGTGGTCTTCAGGTGGCTCGCCGAGGCTGCATCGGGCGCAGATCAGCGACACGTTCTCGGTCCAGTCCTCGACGGCGCCATCGACCCCTTCGAACTTGTCGAGCAGATGATCTCGGCGGGTCGAGTCACGGCAGACCACGGACACCTGCCAGGTGCCGTAGTCGGACGGCTCGTACAGCGTCAGCTCGTCGAACACCGCGTACGCGGCTTGCTGGTGGCGGCGAGTGCCGCGGCGTTCCCCGTCGTGCAACACGAGATCTCCAAAGCGGCGACCGGAGTCAGGCAGCGGCACCGACAAGATCTGCGCGCGACAAGGATCGATGCGCTTGCAGAAGACGACCTCGGGTTCGGTCTGTGGATTCACGCGCACCCAGGCGTGGCCGATGGTCATCTGAAGGGGGCCATCGCCGTCGGGGAGCTGGATGCCGCATCCGGCCCACGCTTCCCGCGCTCGCGGCCACTGCCGCAGCGCGGTGGCGGCGATCCCCGCGTTCCAGCACGCGCCCTCGCTGGCGTCTGGGGTGAGCGAGATCGAGCGCTCGCAGGCGTGCAGACAATCCGCCCAGGCGTGCGCGTGCTTGGCGGCGATGGCGAGGTTCCACCACGCCTCACTGGACTCTGGCGAAAGGAGGCACGCTTCGCGCGCGGGCCCCAGCGCCGCGGTGAACTCGCGCCTGGCGATCAGCTCATCAGCCTGCTGCATCGCCGCCCGCGCCGCTTCGCTCATGGCGGCCAACTTACCAGAGGCCGGCGATTGGCGCCAAGCGCGAGGCCCAGCGCCCGCGAGCCGCGCTTTCCCCACAGCGAGGGAGGCTCGAGCGTGCTCGGCAATGACTTGCGCGCAGGTCTCGGCCCGCTGTATTTCTTGGCATCGACGCTCGTCGCAGCGAGCGCCGACACACGCCAGAACAGCTTCGGCCCAAGGTGCAGCAAGACCCGCCACGCGGACCACATGACCCGGACCTCCGCAAAGAGGACGCCGAGCGTCGTGTCGTCGTCGCTGCGTCCTCGTGTCGTCCTCGCTCCGTCGTGGCTCCGTCCTCGGGGCGCGCGTGGAATCTCGGAAGTTGAGCAAGGGAAGGTAGATTTGCCCATGACAAGGACTCGGTTTCTCCGGCGCCACCTGCTGGCGTGTCTCAGCGTCGCTGTGTTCGCGAGCTGTGCGTCGTCGCGGCCTGGCGCGCCACCGCCAGGGCCCGCCGCGGTGCTCTCGGCGCCCCGGCCAGAGGAGACCAAGGTGTCAGCGCCCGCGCTGGCGACCCCGGCGTCTGCCCCGGCGGGGCAGCCTGCGCAGCCTGCGTCACCGGCACCACCGGCGCCTGTCACCGGCCCCGATGACGGCGGGGCGGTCGCGGCGGCGGCGGCGACGGACGTGGCGGTGGGGCGACAGGGCGCGGTGACCAGCGCGGCGCCCGAGGCCACCGCGATCGGCCTGGCGGTGCTGCAGAAGGGCGGCAACGCGGTGGATGCCGCGGTGGCGGTGGCGTTCGCGCTCGGCGTGGCCCACCCGACGGCTGGCAACATCGGCGGCGGTGGCTTCCTCGTCATCCGGACCCCTGCCGGCCTGGTCACGTCGCTCGACTACCGCGAGACCGCTCCCGGCGCCGCCACCGCCGACATGTACCTCGACGCCAAGGGCGACCCCACCAGGGACAGCCGCATCGGTCCGCGCGCCGCGGGCATCCCCGGCGACGTCGCCGGCATGGCGCTGGCGCACAAGCGCTTTGGCAAGCTGCCGTGGAAGGACCTGGTGATGCCCGCGGTGGCGCTGGCCCGGGATGGCTTCGTGCTGGACTCGTTCCACGCCGAGGACATGCAGTGGGGCGCCAAGTCGATGGGCGACTACCTGGCGCAGCTCGAGGCCGATCCCAAGGCCAACCCAGCGCTGCGCGAGGCGGTGCGCAAGACGGTGGCGCTGTTTCGCCGTCCCGATGGCACGCCGCTGGCTCAGGGAGATCGCTGGGTCCAGCCAGAGCTGGCCAAGACGCTGGAGGCCATCGCCAAGGGCGGCGCCAAGGCGTTCTATCGCGGTCGGCTGGCGGCGCGCATGGCCAAGGAGGTCAAGGCCATGGGGGGCATCTGGACGGCCAAGGATCTGGCCGGCTACAAGGTCCTCGAGCGCAAGCCAGTCACCTTCGACTATCGCGGCCATCAGGTGTTCACCATGGCGCCGCCGTCCGCCGGCGGCATCACGCTGCGCCAGGTGCTGGCCGCCAGCGAGTCCCTGAACTTCCAGAAGCTGACCTGGACCTCCGTGGAGCGAATCCACCTCTATGCGGAGGCGTTGCGCCGGATCTACGCGGATCGCAACCTCCTGGTGGCTGATCCCGACTTCGCCAAGGTGCCCATGGAGCGCCTGCTCGACGCCACGTACATCGCTGCGCGGCTGGGCACCATCGACCCGGAGCGGGCGACGCCGTCGTCGAAGATCAGCGCCGGCGTCGAGCTGGAAGAGAAGCCCGAGACCACGCACTTCTCCGTGGTGGATGGGGCGGGGCTGGCGGTCGCCAACACGTTCACGCTAAACGGTGGCTTTGGCGCCAAGGTGCTCATCCCAGGCACCGGCGTGATGCTCAACAACGAGATGGACGACTTCACCGCCAAGCCGGGCACGCCCAACATGTTTGGCCTGGTGCAGGGGCCGCAGAACGCGGTGGCGCCGGGCAAGCGCATGCTCTCGAGCATGACGCCCACCATCGTGACCCTGGGCGGCAAGGTGCGCCTGGTGTGCGGCTCGCCGGGCGGGCCCACCATCAGCACCACGGTGGCGCAGGTGGTGATGCAGGTCATCGACTACGGTGTGCCGCTGGAACAGGCAGTGGCGGCCAGCCGCATTCACCATCAGTGGATGCCAGACGCCATCTTCCATGAAGGAGATCTGCCGCCCGCCACGCTCAAGGCGCTGGAGGCCAAAGGGCACAAGCTGATGTCGCGTGGCCGCATCGGCCACGCCAACTGCATCGAGGTGGATCCCGGCACCGGCGAGCTGCGCGCGGTCGCGGACGTGGCGCGCGACGGTGGCGACGCTGCGGCGTTCTGACGCGAGCGTGTCGTCTCGGCGGTTCTGAGCGGTACCTATGTCGCGTAACGCGCTGAAATCCAGGTCCACCGTGTGACGACTCTGTGACGGAGCTTGCGTGAGATTGGACCGATGCAGGCTGGCGCACCAGCGGCGAGCCAGCGGGCTCGAATCGAGTATAGTCCGCCGCCATGAAGCACCTGACTACATTTGTCGTTGTCACGGCTCTGTCGGCCTCGGCTTGCTGCAAGAAGACGCCGCCGCCGGTGGCGCCGCAGCCTGAGCCCATCGCCGTCGTCGAGCCAGTGGCTCCGGCTCCGGACCCGGAAGCGGAGAAGGCCAAGGCGGAGGCGGAGCGCGTGGCCAAGGAGAAGGCGGAAGCGGAGGCCAAGGCCGCCGAGGACAAGCGCAAGCAAGCGGAGGCGCTGGCCAAGGCGTACGCCGAGTTCGAGGCGGACACCGCCAAGGAAGCTGCGCGCTGGACCGCGGAGCTCAAGAAGTCCGCCACGCAGCTCGTCAGCAAGGCCTACCCCAACCCCAAGGCCGCGCTGACCGCGATCCTCAAGAGCCCCGTGCGCGTGCCCGGGCACGCCGATCGCGACGCGCACCGTCACCCGCTGGAGACGCTGACGTTCTTCGGCATCAAGCAGAACATGGCGGTGATCGAGATGGGCGCCGGCGAGGGCTGGTACACCGAGATCCTCGGCGCGTTTTTGGCCAAGGCCGGCAAGTTCTTCGTGGTCAGCGCCGATCCCAACGGTCCGGCAGACTCTGGCCGCACCCTCTACGGCAAGCGCACGCACGCCATCCTTGCCAAGTCACCGGAGCTGTTTGGCAAGGCCGCGCCGGTGGTCGTCAATCCGCCTGACTCGCTGAGCCTGGGCGCTGACGGCTCGGTGGACATGGTCCTGGCCGTCCGCGAGATGCACAACTGGCATCGCCGCAAGATGGTGGCCGCGTACCTCAAGTCGATCCACAACGTGCTCAAGCCGGGCGGCGTGCTCGGCGTGGTCGCGCATCGCGCCGTCGCTGGCACCAACGCCGACGACACCGCCCCCAAGGGCTACTTGCCGGAGCAGTGGCTCATCGAGACCATCGAGGCCGCCGGGTTCAAGCTCGCCGCCAAGTCCGAGATCAACGCCAACCCCAAGGACACCAAGGACTACGCTGACGGCGTGTGGACGCTGCCGCCCAACTACGCCGCTGGTGAGACGGACAAGGCCAAGTACACCGCCATCGGTGAGAGCGATCGGATGACCTTGCGCTTCGTCAAGGTCGCCGCGCCCGCCGCGAAGTAACCCAGGTCTGCGCGAGAGCAGCGCGGCAGCGCCGTCGCGCGCGGTCGCCTGCCGGGCGGCGTCCAGGTGACGCCGAGCCTTTTGGAGCGCTGTGCTCAGGCGCACACAGGCGGCCTGGGCCTCCCCATTCGTCCAGTGCGCGCCCGCGGCGCGATCTCTGCGCGCCGGCAGCGCTCGCCGGCTCCTCGCCAAAACGCCTTTTTTCTCGGCGGATTGCGGCGCAGGCAAGCAGGGCGCCCGCGAGGCGCGCCGCGCCGGCGTCTCGGCCGCGTGGTGAGACGCGCGGTGAGAAACGATGCGCCGCGATGAAATACGAGCAACCGGTCCTCCGGTCTATAGCTCCAAAGAGCGGCCTTCTTGGGCCCGCACATCTCAGGAGAAACCTCATGTCTGTTCGCACCGTATTCCTCGTCGCCACCACCGCCCTTGGGCTCGCGGTGGGCGCTGGCGCGCTGCGATCTGCACCGTCGCAGGCTGTCGCTGCACCCTCGGTCCTCGCCGACTCCACCATCTCTGACGTCGCCGAGCGCGTGGTGCAGAGCGTGGTCAACATCTCCACCTCCCGCACGGTGCAGAGCGGCCCCGCGAGCTGGGATCCGTTCTTCGCTGACCCGCGCTCGCCGTTCTTTGGCGGGGAACCCTCGGAGCGCAAGGCATCGAGCCTTGGCTCGGGCGTGATCGTCACCGCGCAGGGCCGCATCCTCACCAACAACCACGTCATCCAGGACGCGGACGACATCAAGGTGACGCTGTCAAACGGCACCGAGCTGCCGGCCAAGCTGGTGGGCTCGGACCCGCGCAGCGACGTGGCCGTGCTGCAGCTACAGGGCCCGCTGCCGGCGCTGCGCCCGCTGTCGTTTGGCGACTCGAGCGGCCTGCGGCTGGGCGAGGTCGTGCTCGCGATCGGCGATCCGTTCGGCGTCGGCCAGGCGGTCACCATGGGCATCGTGTCGGCCAAGGGCCGCGCCTCGGTGGGCATCGTCGACTATGAGGACTTCATCCAGACCGACGCCGCCATCAACCCCGGAAACTCCGGCGGCGCGCTGGTGAACCTGCGCGGTGAGCTGGTGGGCATCAACACCGCGATCCTCTCCAAGAGCGGCGGATACCAGGGCATCGGCTTTGCGATCCCCAGCAACATGGCCAAGCAGATCTCGGACATGCTGCTCAAGGACGGTCGGGTCAAGCGCGGCTACATGGGCGTGAACATCGCCACCGTCAACCAGGAGGTCGCCAAGAAGGTGGGGCTCAAGGTGGATCACGGCGTGCTCGTCACCGGCGTGCAGCCAGACAGCCCGGCCAGCAAGGCCGGCCTGCGCGACGGCGATGTCATCATCTCGCTCGACGGCGCAGCGGTGAAGGACGCCGGCAAGCTGCGCAACACCATCGCGATGTCCGCCTCTGGAACCGCGATGGATCTGCAGGTGGTGCGCGGCGGCGCCAAGCAGAGCGTCAAGGTGAAGCTGGCGGAGCTGCCGGTGCCCCAGAAGCCCAAGGAGGAGCTGCTGCGCCGCCAGGGGCCACAGGGCCGCAACGGCGGAACCGTCGAGGAGTGGCGCTGCATCAACGGCCAGTGCGAGCAGGTCCGCTGAGCCCACGGCGCTAGTTGCCCGGCCCGCTGAGCCCGCTCGGTCCGCTCGGCCCGCTGGGCCCGCTGGGCCCGCTGAGCCCGCGGCGCTAGCTGCCCGGCTCGCTGGGCCCGCCAGGCGCCGCCCCGCCAGCGCCTGCTCCGCGAGGGGATCTCGAGGCTCACGCGCGAGCGAAAAACTTGCCCGCGCGCGAGTCGGGGCGGAGCGTACCAGGATGAGCTTTGTCCACTGTCCGTCCTGCCAGCGCGCGTTTGACCTGCGCCGTCAAGCGACCTGTCTGCGGTGCGCAGCGCGCAACGCGCAGTCGCCGCCGGCGAGGGCGGAGGCGGTCGCGGTCTCCGCGAGCGCGGCCGGCGCAGAGCCCGACGTGACAAACGGCGCGACAACCGGCGCCACAACCGGCGCGATAACCGGCGCGACAAACAGTGCGACAACCGGCGCGACGGGCAACGTGAAGGCCAAGGCGGAGCTCGCCGCGGAGCCGGCGCTGGCGCGGCTGGACCAGCGCATCGTCGCCCTGGTCGCCGAGCTGTCGGCGCTGGTGGAGCGAGCGTCGAGCGCGGAGCTTCTGTCCGCGCAGCGCCTGCTCGCCGAGCGCGCGTTGCCCGCGCTGGCGCCGACGCGCTGGCTTGGCCGCGGGGAGCGCCGCGCGGCTGCGCTCGCTGCCGACGTGACCGACCGCGTGGCCAAGGCCGTGGCCTCGCCGCGGCGTCAGGTGGCGCGGCTGGCGCGGGGGCTCCGCGCCGCGTGGTCCGGCCTGGGCTCGCCCCCCGCGTGACGCCTGCGCACCTGGCGGTGGCGGTGGGGATCGCCGTGCTCGTGGTGGCGGGCGTGGCCTTTGCCGGCGCGCTGCGCTGGCAGAGGTGGCGCACCTCGGTGCAGAGCGGCCGGCGCGCGCGCCGCGGTCACGCAGGTCAACTCAAGGCGCACCGGCTGCTGGAGCAGTCCGGGTTCGCGGTGGTGGACGCCTCGCCGCGGGTGTCGTGGACCACGCTGCAGGACGGCGAGCCGTGCGTGGTGGAGCTCCGCGCTGACTACCTGGTGTCGAGGCGCGGCCAGCTCTTCGTGGCGGAGGTCAAGACCGGCGAGGCCGCCGACACGCTGACCAACTCCGCCACCCGGCGCCAGCTCCTCGAGTACCAGCTCGCGTTTGGCGTGACGGGCGTCTTGCTGGTGTGCCCGGAGCGGCGCGCGATCCATCGCATCGAGTTCGCCGCGCTGGCTCGGCCAAGGCCGGCGCGCTGGGACCTGGCGCTGGTCGCGCTGGTCGCGCTGGGGGCAGGCGCGGCGCTGGGCGTGGTGAGCACCCAGGCGCCGCGTGGCGCGCCGCCGGCTCAGGGCGCGGTGAAGCCAGCTACCCGGTGACTGCCGTCGCAGAACGGCTTGTTCTTCGACTCGCCGCAGCGGCACAGCGCGCACTTGCTGACGCGGTCCACGGTGCGCCCGGTGCCGCTGCAGATCTCCAGGTTGCCGGTGACCAGGAGCGGTCCGTTGGGCGCGGCGCTTATCCCCAGGACGCCATCGCGCGCCGCCAGCGGCTCGCTGGCGCGAGTGTCCGGTTCTCCGGTGGCCACGAAGCCCGCGGTGGCGTGCGCGCCGTCGCAGAACGGCTTGTTCTTGGAGTGGCCACAGCGGCACAGGGTCAGGCGCGTGGCGCTGCAGGTCTGGCCACCGGCGGACAGCTCGATCTGCGCGGTGACGGCCAGCGGTCCGTTCTCACGCACCCGCAAAACGTTGACCGGCGGCGCGGTCTCCTCGGCGCCGCCGTCGTGGCGCTGGTACTCGATGGCGCCGGACGGGCACTGGCGCGCCACCGCGATGAGGTCCTCCACCGGCATGGCGTCCGGGTGGATCCACGGACCCTCGATGTTGGCGCGGAACACCGCGGGCGCGCTCAGCACGCAGTTGCGCGAGTGGACGCAGCGTGAGCTGTCGAAGGTCAGGGTGAGGTGGGTGCCGCGGACGGTCTCTTTGCTCATGGGCTCCTCGAGAAGGCGGTGAAGGAAGGAAAAGGAGACGTGACGACGCGCGGCGATCCTGCGGCCGAGGCCGCGCGGGTCACGGGCCGGTGACGCGGGTGATCTTGTAGCCGCGGGCCGCCAGCAGCTCCAGCACGCTGCGCTTGCCGATCAGGTGCGCTGCGCCCACCGCGACGATCGCGCTGTCTGCGCGGTGCAGCTCGTCGATGGCGTCGATCCAGGAGGCGTTGCGCTTGTAGAGCAGCTCCTCCATCATCTGATCGTACTCGGCGTCGCTGCGACCGCTGGCCTTGAAGTCCACGCGGCTCTCCGCCACCGCAGCTTCGATGCGCGCTGGATCTCCGGCGATGTACGCTTGCAGCAGCTCCTTGGTGGCCTTCTTGCCTTTATCGAGCTGGTCGAGCGCTGCCTTGAGCGCCCGCACGTCCATCCACTTGCTCACCAGCGAGATCTGCAGCAGCCCGTCTTCCAGATAGACGATCTTCTTCTTGGCGGACTCAGCCTCGCCCAGGAGCATCAGGTCCATCGGCATGGCGGCTGGCATCTCCTTGGCCTGCAGGAGCGTGACGGCAGACGCTGGCGTCAGGTTCTCCGCGGCGTTGCCTGGGCCAAGCGCGGCGATGAGCTTCTTCCAGTGCTCTTCCCCCAGCTCGTCTCGCAGCGAGGTGCCGTCGCGGCGCACGCCGGCGGTCATGAGCTTGGGATCGGTGATGTCGGTCTCCACCGCGAGCGCGGTGGCGGAGGTGAGCTTGTCCCAGACCCACCTGGGGAGCTGCTTCTCGGCGTTGAAGCCCATGTGCATGGTGCCAAGGAGATACGTGGTGCGGCCGTCCTTCTGCGCTGACCACAGGAGCGGTCGTGCGGCGGCGCCGAGGCTTGGCGTGGACTTGCATCCAAGCACCGCGACGACGGCCAGGAGGGTCAGGGCAGCGAGCGCGCGACGGATCATGCGCCAGGGTAGCAGGTGGCCGCGCTCGGTCTATCTCTGACCACGGATTTGCGCGCGAAGGGCCGCGGGCGGCGCTGGTGGGAGCCATCTGGTACAACCCCAGGGTGCGTCGAGTGTGCAAGGCCTCCGCCCTGGTGGTGAACCGCCACGAGGGCAGCGGGCGCGGCCTGGCTGGTGGGCTCTTCGCGCTCGCGCTCCTTGCCTGCCGCTCGGAGCCCGGCTCCGGCCTGGAGCGGGCGCTCGGGGACGACGTCACCGCGGCGCTCGGCGTTCGCACTGCCGTGCGCTGCACCGCGGCAGCGGCTGGGCCTCGCTGTCAGGCGCTGCTGGAGGGCGGGGTCGCCGCGCCGCTGGCGCTGACGCCGGAGGCGCCGGATGGCGCTCGGCTGCGCTGGCGCTTTGCGGCTCCGGTGGTGGCGCTGCGCCCGCTGGAGGCACACCTGGCAGGCGAGCTGGCCGCGCTCGGGTTGTCGGCGACGCCTCGGTGTGACCCGCCGTTCGTGGTGGTGCGGGCCCCACAGCGCTTGGCCTGTGAGCTTGGCGGCCTGGGCACCGCGTGGGTGGCGCTGCGGCCCGACGGCAGCTACGATCTGGAGCTGGCGCTGGGGGCCGCGGCAGCGGCGCGGCGGGAAGAAGGAGACGCTGCGGCGCTCGAGGAGCTGTCGCGCGCGCTCGACCGCGCGCAGGGCACGGAAGGCGAAGGCGGCGCGGACGAAGGCGAAGGCGAGGACGATGGCGAAGACGAGGACACAGGCGGCGCCGCCGGTGCGCGCCGGGACGCCGACCCCGCGCGCTCCTCCGCCTCGCCACCCACTGACGGCGCATCGGCGCGAGCGTCCCGATGAGCAGCCCACCGAGCTCCGTGGTGTGCTTGCAGTGTCGCACCGTACAGTCGCCGGGCGCGCGCTGCGATGGTGCCGGGCACGTCAGCGTCAACCTGGCGCAGGATCGGTCCGCGCTGGTGGCCCACGTCTGGGGAGATCTGCACCAGCAGGTGGAGGCGCTGCGGCGCGTGTACCGCAGCCGCGTCGGAGCGCTGCAGTCCACCGCCGTCGGGGTCGGCGCTGGCATGGCGCTGGGGCTGGCGCTGGGGCTCGGCTCGCTGGCCACCGTCGCGCTCATCACCGGCAGCTCGGTGGCGCTGTCGCGGCTCTTCGAGCGGCGGGCACGGCGCGGTCCGCCGCTGCACCCGCGCGGCGCCGAGCCGTTGCCGGAGGTGCGGCCCTTCGCGCGCGGGCGCATCCGCAGCGCGCCGGGCCTGCTTTCGCCAGGCAGCCTCAGCGAGTGCGCGGCGTGGGCGCTCGAGCTGCGCTACGAAGCGGCGTTCGGCTCGCGGGTCATGCTGCGCGCCGGCCAGACCGATGGCCTCGACGTCGCCCTCGATGGCGGCGAGCGGGTGCGTATCGGACCGGGGCCGGTGCGCCTGGTGCAGAGCCTGGCGCAGCTCCCGGACTATCGCCTCGCCGAGCTGGAGGCGTATCTGCGAAGCATCGATCCCGGCCGCTCGGTGATGGGGGAGCTGTGTCCGGCCATCCCGTTCAACGTCATCGGCGAGGAGATCTTGCAAGTGGGCGACCGGGTGGAGCTGTACGCGGACTTCGAGCCGACGGTGGTCGGCGGCGGTGGCGCGCTCTATCGCGACGCGCCAGCCACCATCCTGGTGCCAAGGGGCCTGCCCACCTTGCGCCGGCTGCCCTGATTTTCGGTCGCAACACCGCCTGGAGCCAAGGTTTGTGGCGGAGAGCGCACGCGGCGCGTCCAAGGCCTTTACCAGCGCGCCAGAGTTGGGGTAGACAAGGACCCGTACGGCGAACGTAGCTCAATTGGTAGAGCACCAGGTTGTGGTCCTGGGTGTCGTGGGTTCGATTCCCATCGTTCGCCCCACTCGCTTTCTTCTGACGGTTTGACTCGGGGGCTGGGTAGCGGAGCCGGTCTGTGACCCTCCTTTGTGGTCCTCCGCTGTGACCGTCGTCCGTGACCGTCGTCCGTGACCGTCGTCCGTGACCCTCGCCGCCGAGCAGCGTGGCGCAGCGCCTGCGGTGCTGGCCTGGGCGCGCGCGAATCGTGTAGGGTCGGCGGCCATGCGCCCCGACGGTAGAACCCCTGATCAGCTCCGCCCCCTCGAGATCATCACCGGCTTTCAGAAGCACGCGGAGGGCTCGGCCCTCATCAAGCTGGGCGACACCTGGGTGCTCTGCGCCGCCAGCGTGGAGAAGAGCGTCCCCTCCTTTCTGGTGGGCAAGGGCACCGGCTGGCTCACCGCGGAGTACGCGATGCTGCCGCGCTCCACGCACACCCGCTCCAAGCGAGATCCGGGCGGGCGAGGCAAGGAGATCCAGCGGTTGATCGGCCGCTCGTTGCGCGCCGCGGTGGATCTGGACCGGCTCGGGGAGCGCACGATCACCGTCGACTGCGACGTGCTCTCGGCCGACGGCGGCACGCGCGTGGCCTCGATCACCGGCGCCTGGGTGGCGCTGGCGCTGGCGCTGGGCAAGCTGGTGGAGCGCGGGGACCTGGCAGATCTGAGCGCGCTGCGCCCGCCAGTGGCCGCGGTGTCGGCGGGCATCGTCGATGGCCAGGTGGTGCTGGATCTGCCGTACGCCGAGGACTCGCGCGCCGAGGTCGATCTCAACGTGGTGATGGCGGAGGGCGGCCAGCTCGTGGAGGTGCAAGGCACCGCCGAGCACGGCACGTTCAGCCGCCCGCAGCTCGACGCCATGCTGGAGCTCGCGGGCCGCGGCATCGCCGAGCTGACCGCGGCGCAGCGCCGGGCGGTGGCGCGGTGAGCGCGCGCCCGCTGGTGTTCGCCACCCGCAACGCGGGCAAGCTGCGCGAGCTGCGCGAGCTGGTGCCGGAGGTGGAGGTGGCCTCGGTCGATGAGGCGGCCCGGCGGCTTGGGCGCGACATCCCGGAGGTGGAGGAAGACAAGCCCACGTTCCTTGGCAACGCGCGCAAGAAGGCCATGGAGGTGGCGCTGGCCACCGGCTGGCCGGCGCTCGCCGACGACAGCGGCCTGGAGGTGGACGCGCTGGGCGGGGCGCCGGGGGTGTATAGCGCCCGGTACGCCGAGGAGCTGTTCGACGCGGGGCAGGGGCTCGGCAAGGACGAGGCGAACAACCGCAAGCTCTTGGCGGCGCTGGCCGCGGTGCCAGCGCCCGCGCAGCGCAGCGCCCGGTTTCGCGCCGTGCTGGTGCTCGCCGATCCCGCGGGTGCGCTTGGCCAGGAGGTGCTCGTCGCCGAGGGCGTCTGCGAAGGGCAGATCGCCGCCGCGCCGCGCGGCGCCGGGGGCTTTGGCTTTGATCCCCTGTTCGTGTTGCCGGATCTGGGGCAGACCTTCGCCGAGCTGGGCAGCGCGATCAAGGCGGTGCGCGGTCACCGCGGCCAGGCCATGGCCGCGCTGCGCCCGCGCTTGCTCGCGTACCTGGCGAGCTGCTAGCGCAGCTCGGCGCAGCGCAGCTCGGCGTAGCGCAGCGCGGCTCTCCGCTACAGGCGCAGCAGGCGGCGCGCCCAGTCGCGCACCGCCGCGGGGTACGCGGTCTGCGTGGGCAGGAGCCGCAGCTCGTGCCGCGGCAGGATGCGCAAGAGCCGCGGGATGAGCTCCGCGGGCAGGCGGGGGTTGCCCAGCAGCGCGCGACGGATCTCCGGCACCTGTAGCCACGCCGCGTTGCTGGCGATGAGCTCGGCGAGCGGCTTGGGCAGCGTGCCCATCCGCGCGATGCGCGCCACCTCCGGCACGGTGATGCGCGGGTTGCGTAGCAGCGCATCCCAAACGAGCTTGCCGTACATGCGCTCGAGCACCACGCGCTCTCGGTGCTCACCGCGATGCGCGATCTTGAGCTGCTCGGCCACGCTGAGGTTTCGCAGGCGAACATGGACCGGCGCTGGTAGCCCCTCGCCGGTCGTCGGCCCGTCGCCAGCTTCGTCTGGGTCCTCGGCCTCGCCGAGCGCTGCGAGGTCATCGAGGTGGCCAGGCTCGGCGGCGTCCTCTCGCGCCATCGTGTCGGCGGGGATCGCGGCGTCCTCTCGCGCCATCGTGTCGGCGGGGATCGCGGCGTCTGCATGCGCCGCGGTCTCCGCGCCGCCCGCGGCGTGGTGCGCCGCCAGCCGGTCCGCCAGCGCGGTGCGTGCCCCGGGCGTCAGCTCGAGCTCGAGCCCCACGCCGCTTGGGTCGACGAACACCACGCGCGCGCGGGTCCGCACCTCGCCATCGGGGAAGCGAAACACGACCTCGCCGAGGTCATCCATCGGGTAGGCCGCTGCCGCGACGAACAATCCGCCACGCCGCACGTCGCGTTCGACGCCTCGCTGGTCGCGCGCGGCGACCTCTATCACGAACGAAGGCTGGGACATGGGGACGGTCTGGGGCGTCTTGGCTCGTCTGGCTCGGCTGGCTCGTCTGGCAACGTCCTCCTTCCCACCGGCAACGCGAGCCCTGCTTGCTCGTTCGTATCATCGCCGGCCGCGGCGGCCAAGCGCTTCGAGATCTGGGGCCCCACGGGAAACTTCTGGCGCGAACCAGATCTGGTCGAAAAAGGCGAAACCAACTTCGATGGTCGTTGTCATGAGGGAACCAGCTAGCCACGCAGGTTGCGAAGCGCGACCTCGCCGGCATCGGGGCCGTTTGCCGCGCAGGCGCGGCTCGGCCGCGGCTTCTCGTCTCGCTTTTCGTCGTACGGAAGGATCGGTCATGATGCAGGTTCGCCTCGCAGGCGCGGCGGCGCTGTGCGCGCTCGCCGTGGTTTGTTCGCTCTCATCGTTCGCAAGCGCAGACTCGGTGCGCCGCCGCTCGCTCACGAGCTGCACCCAGTTCGAGCAACGCGACAAGGACGAACTCTCGCTCGAGCTGACGGTGCGTAGCACCTGCTCGATGCCCATCGACTGCGCGCTGAGCTGGCAGCTCGTGTGCGCGCCTGACTCGCGCAAGCGCCGCAAGGTCACCAGCGGCGCGGCCTCGTTCACGGTGGGCTCGGCCTCCGCGCAATCCGCGGAGGCCAGCGCCGCGGCATGTGGCGACGATAGCTGGACGATCAAGAACATCACCTGGCGCTGTGAGCCCAGCAAGGAGTGAGGCACCGAGCCCGGCCAGGGCAGGCCTGGCGCTTCCACCCCGGACGAGCGGGTTATGCGCCAAAGCGGCCCGCGGGGATTCGGCGGGGTAGCGGCCGGTCAGAAGGCGGGGGGCGTTAGATCGTTGTGTCCCGTGCTGCGTCGTTAGAGACAACACACGACAATCGTTGACGGAAGGCAGCTCGTGCTGCCTTAGTGCCTGAAACCACTAGGTCCGTCAGCGTTGCTCGGTGGCGATCCTCCCACGACGTAGTATACAAGGACCCAACGCCCTGCCCGCCGGCCACGACTTCGACGCGCTGCTCATGGGCTCGCTCTATGGCGAGCTCAGCGCCGTCGAGGAATCGCGACTCAAGGCGCACCTCGCGGCCCACCCAGGCGACCAGGAGCTCCTGCGCAGCCTGGCTCGGACCCGCGAAGCGATCCGCTCCAGCTCCGCCCTCGCGGTGGTCGATCCACCGCAAGCTATCTCCGCGCTCCTGCTCCAGGAAGCCGCGCGGCGCGCCCCTCGTTCGGTGGCGGGCGCAACGGGTGGACTCTCCCTTGGCAGGCGCCTGGGGCGCTGGCTGTCCACGATGGCCGCCCACCCCGGGCTGGCCGCCGCTGCGACGGCGGTGGTCGTCGCAGGCGCTGCCGGCACGCTGTACCTGCGGGGCCAGCACACCGTCGTGGAGTCCACGGCCTCAGCGCCGCGCGCCTCGCTGGAGGTCGCCGCGAGCACGCCAGCGGATCCCGCGCCGGTCGTCGCAGCGGGCGCTGCGCCAGCCGCGGCGCCGGCGATCAGCGCAGATCCCTCCTCCATGGTCTCTGGTGATGGCCGGGCGGCCACAGGCGCGCCTCAAGAAGACTCCTTCGCCGTGGATCTGGCCAAGGAGGCCGGAAAAGATCTCGCCAACGAGGCCCCCGGGGACACCAGAACGAAGGCGCGTGGCCAGGAGAAGGCGGCGAACGACCGCGCGGGCGCCGTGGCGCTCGGTGACGATGGCGACCGCCGGATGAACCCAGACCGCGAGGACAGCAAGCGCGCCCCGATGAAGGCCAAGCGCCCGGAGTATCTGCCGGCCACCACCTCGGAGCTTGATATCCCGCTCAAGGAGCTGCCGTCTGGGGGCGCCACGTCGAGGGGCGATGGCGATGCCGTGGTCGAGCAGCGGCGAGCGCGCGAGGTCAAGGCCGAGGAGTCGACCTGGGACCGGTCCGAAAGCCAGTCCGAAAGCCCGGCCGAAAGCCAGGTCGACGGCAAGGCCTTCGACGAGCTGGGTGACAAGACCGTTCGCGCCGAGGCCAAGCCTGCCAAGGCTGCCAAGGCTGCCAGTCCTGCCAGTCCGTCCTATCGCACCGCGCCCGGAGGCGCTGGTCAGGCTGCGTCGGCGCCGTCGGCCACCGCGTCCGGCCCCGCGTCCGCCACCGCGTCCGGCGGAGCGCCTGCGCAGGCCGCGCCCCCGCCACCACCTGCGCCGATGGTGGAATCCAAGCGCCCCGATCTTGCCCGCGGCAAGGTGTCGACCGGCCAGCTCCGGGACGACCAGCCTCAAAACGCACCGCAGGCGCCCCCGGTCAAGAAGGGCGGCAAGGCCGACGACACCTCGACCCTCAGCGCGACCGCCGGAAAGACAGCGCAGCGCACCGTGGCCAGCCGCCCGGGGTCCGCGCCCGCCGCGGCCAGCGCGCCCGCCGCGGCCAGCGCGCCCGCAGCGGCCAGCCAGGCGCCGGTCGAGGAGCGCGCAGATCTCGGTCAGTCCGCGGCGCGTGCCTACGACGACAAGTGGGCCAAGGGCGAGCATGTTCGGCTGGTCCGGCTCGCGCGCGCCAGCAAGTGCAGCGAGGCCGCGCAGGTGGCCAAGGGCCTCGCCGAGCGCGCGCCCCGGTACTACGCCGACCACGTCGCGACAGATCGGGCGCTGCGCGCTTGCACCACCGCGATCCGCGACGTCATGAATCTCCGTCCTGACGCCAAGCGCAAGGCCACGCGCGCCAGCGAGAGCGAGAGCACGACGCGCAAGTAGCGGCGCGGCGGCGTGGCCGTCAGCCGGCGCTGGCCAGCCAGCGCGCGAACGGCGCTGCGGGCGCTGTCGTCGCTGTCTGCGTCGCTGTCTTCGTCGCTGGCCTCGTCGCCGCGACGGGCGGGGGCGCAAAGGACTTGGTCGACCAGTAGAGGAGCGGCCCGGCCGTCGCGCTGTGGCCAGCGCGGAGCAGCCCGAGCAACGCCGCGCCGGACTTCGCGGCGTACACGCAATCGAGCGGCGGTCCTCCTGCGCTCGCGAAGGCCGCGGCGGCCTCTTGCCCGGCCGCGGTGGGGCGCCCGTATCCGCCGCCGAGCTGCGCGCCGTCCACCACCAGGTGAGCGGCGAGCTGCGCGCGCGAGATGGAACGCGCCGCGCGCCTCGAGCTGGGCCTTCGCAGGCGCTCCAGGAGCTCCAGGGCGCGCCGCGCCAGGGCGCTGATGCGATAGCTCGAGGTGATCGGCCACGGCGTCACCCGCACCGCATGCACGGTGGGCAGCGGCCAGGGCCAGGCGTCGAGCTCGTGCGCCAAGGCCAGGCCGGCCAGCAGCCCGGCGGTGGTGCAGGTGCTGCCCACCGCCACCACCAGCGTGGCAGGCGGCGGCGCGGCGTGGTGCGCGAGCTGCTCCGCGAGCTCGAACACCGCCGACAGCGCGCCCAGGGTGCCCAGCGGGCTAGCGCCACCGGGCGGCATCATCCACGGGGCGCCACCTGCGCTTCGCTCGCGGCGCCAGGTGGTCAGCATCGCCAGCGGCAGCATGGCGACGTTGGCGACCGGCAGCACCCGCGCCCCGAGCGACAGCGCCGAACGCAGGTTGTCGACGGCTGGCGGGCTCGCCGGCTGCGGGAACAACAGCGCGCCCGCGGTGAGCCCCACCCGCGGCGCATGCACCAGGGTGGCGACCGCGTGGTTGGAGCCATACGCGCCGGCGGCCCACACCGTGGTCACGCCGCGGGCCACCGCGTCGCCCAGCAGCACCTCGAGCGTGCGCACCTTGTTGCCGCCATAGGTCGGGTGCGCCAGGTCTTCGCGCTTGAGCCACACCGGCTGGCCCTCCAGCACGAGCTGGGTGATGGGGGTCGGCCACTGCCCCAAGCTCGCCCACGGCAACGCCCCGGGGGCCAGGTTCAGGCGCTCGCGCAGGGGGTGAAAGACGGCGGTCATGCGATGGCAGGCGCGCCGGAATTCACAGGCTACTGCTTCTTCTCACCCTCGGGGACGTAGTCAGGAGGCTGGGCGATCTGCCCGTCGCCGAACAGGAACGTCTCGCACTGCTCCTTGAGCGTCTCGTGCGCGCGCTTCTGGGTCAGGTCCAGGCGGTACTCGTTGACGATGCGCTTGGAGTGCTCGATCCACTGCGTCCAGGCGGTGGTCGAGATCGAATCGTAGATGCGCTGGCCGAGCGCGTCGTTGAAGGGCTTGTAGGGCAGGCCGGGCAGCGTCTGCCCGAGCTTCGCGCATTGTACCATTCGCGTCATCACATCCTCTGAGGTTGCAGCCAGAGCCGGTTGCGGCTTCATTCGAGCAAGAATCCCCGTCAACGGCAAGGCGCAACGGCGGCTGCCGCGCCTCGCGCCGGCAATTGCGCGAGCGTCGCGTGGTCCCGCGCCCGGGCCTCCGCGGCGGCCCGGCCATGACGGCCGCCGCCGCGGGAACCGATGAGAATCGCAGGGGCCTTGCGGGGCTTTCACAACATAGAGCCGCCGGTTTGGGTACCATACGACGATGCGAGTAGCGGTCCTCTGTCTGACCATCTTCGTGGCGATGGCTTGTGGTGACAACGATCCGGACGCGCTGGCGCTGTACTACCCCGGGCTGCCTGACCCCACCGGAGAGCCGCAAGGGGCGTCCGCCGGGCCCGTCACCTCCACCGAGCAGCTGCTGACCGGCCCCGCCGCCTCCGGCATGGTGGGGGACTTCTTCCTGGCCAACGACCGGGTCAAGGTCATCGTGTCCGCGCCCACTCGCGTCATCGGCGTGATCCCGCAGGGCGGCAACATCGTCGACGCCGCGCTGCTGCAAGCCTCCGGCACCGGCGTGGTGCAGGCGACCCCGGATCACTTCGGCGAGCTGGCGATGATCTACGCGCTCGGCCGCACGTGCGATCACGAGACGCTGGAGGTGGTGCGCGATGGCAAGGGCGGTGGCGTCGCGGCCTTGCGCGCGGTGGGGCGCAGCGCCAACGATGACTTCTTGAACCTGCGGGGCGCAGGGCTGCCGGTCGACTCCGCGGTCGATCCGGAGTTCGAAGACAGCGTCACCTGCGCCACCACGTACGTGCTGGCGCCGGGCGCGACCTCGGTCGAGGTCTATCACTCGCTGTACAACCCCACCGAGTCGCTGGTGGTCGGTCCGCTCGGCACCATCGCGGACACCGGCGGCGACACCGAGGCGTGGACCACCCAGCGCGGCTTCGTGCGCGCCGGCATCGAGGCGCTGACCTCACGCGACACCGCGCCCACCGACTACGTGGTGTACCAGTCGCCAGGCGTGGCCTATGGCGTCATCCCGCGCCACAACCAGCCCACCATCAACACCTCCATCCTCATCGCGGGGGTCTCGATCTTCCTGCTCGGGGTCGACCAGCTCTCCGACGTGCTCGATCGCTCGCAGGACTTCATGCGCCTGACGCCGCGGACCGGCCGCCTGCAGGCGTATGACCTGGTGATCGGCGCCGACGCCGCGTCCACCGGGGAGAAGTTTCGCGCCACCACCCGGCAGGCCCAGCGCCAGGTGGCGGGCCGGGTGCAATGGAGCCGGGGCGGGGCTGCTCGCGGCGCGCGGGTGGGAGTCTTTCTGGACGGCAACGGCGACGGCCAGCTCGACAACAACCCTGGCGGCGCGCTGGACGCCGTGGTGGCGTACTTCGATGTCGCCGCGGATGGCACGTTTGCAGGCCAGGTCGCGGACGTGGGCAACCTCTTGGTGCGCGCCGACGTCAAAGACGTTGGCCGGTCTGCAGTGACCCAGGCAAGCGCCCAGCTCATGCTGACCATCCCATCGCCCATCCGGGTCGACTACCAGATCCTCGACGAGGCCAACGCGCCCATCCCCGGGCGCCTCCTGGTCGTCGGCCGGCACCCGGCCAGCCCGGATGCCCGCCTGTTCGAGACCTTCGACCGGATGGCCGGGATCGTCCGCTCGCTGCACACGGTGGGCGATCTCTCCGATCCGGACCTGGAGCTGCCGGCCGGCGGCTCCTATCGCATCTTCGCCTCGCGCGGCACGGAGTGGTCGGTGGCGGACGCGCGCGTCACCGAGCAGCCCACGGTGCCGGTGCTGTTTCGCCTCCAGCACGTGGCGCCCGCCGTCGGGTACTACGGCACGGAGTGGCACGTCCACCAGGTGGGCTCGCCAGACTCGCCGGTGCTATCGGATGAGCGCGTGCGCTCGGCGGCGTCGGCGGGCGTGGAGATGTTCGCGGTCACCGACCACGACTACGTCGCCGATCTGCAGCCGCTGGTGCGTCAGATGGGGCTCGAGCGCGTGGTCCGCGTCATGCCCGGCATCGAGGTCACGCCGTTTGCCTATGGCCACTTCAACGCCTGGCCGATCGCGCCGCAGGCAGACTCGCCCAACGGCGGCGCCGTCGATTGGGCGCGCGGCGCGACCTTGGGCCTGGCCATGACCCCGGGGCAGATCTACGGCGAGATGCGGGCGCGCGGCGCCACCATGGTCCAGGTCAACCACCCTCGGTCGAGCGGCTTTGGGCAGTTCCAGGCGTTCTTTGATCGCGCCAACCTGGTCTACGACTACACGCGGCGCACGATCTTTGGCGACTTCGCCAAGGCGCGGGTCCCCAACGAGATCTTGCGCCTGCCGGAGGAGTCGCTGTGGAGCGACGCCTTCAACGCGCTGGAGGTGTGGAACGGGTTCTCCACGGCGGACACTGACGGCGACGGGATCCTCGAGTTGACCTCGGCCGATCGCGTCCTGCGCGACTGGTTCAACATGCTGTCGCTGGGCCTGTTCGTGACGCCGCTGGGCAACAGCGATTCGCACACCAGCGTGAGCGATCCGCTGGGCATGCCGCGCACCTACGTCCGCGTCAGCAACGACTCCGCGGCGATGCTCGACACCACCGCGGCGATGGATGAGGTGCTGGCCACGCTGTCGGGCAAGACCGCCAGCGGCGCCGCGGTGCCCCGCGACGTGGTCATCACGGATGGTCCCATGCTGGACGTCCGGGTGGCTGGCAACCCGGCCATCGGCCGCGTCCACTCGGCCACCGGCTCCATCACGCTGGCGGTGGCGGTGACCTCGCCGCAGTGGGCGGACTTCGATACCATCGAGGTGTTCGCCAACCAGACGCCGACCTCGCCGACGGACGCCTCCGCGCTGGTGCCGCTGCAGTGCTGGACGACGCGGGCCAACCTGGCCGTCACCGACCCGTGCATGCGCGCGACCTTGCCTCCCGCCAACCTGACCGTCCAGGTCCGCGCCGATCCGCCGGGGCCGCGCCTGGAGGCCAGCCGCAACCTGGTCGTCAACCTCGCGGACATCCCCCGCCGCGCTGGCGCCACCGGCAACGACGCCTGGCTGGTGGTGCGGGTCCGCGGCGACCGCGGCATCTTCCCGCTGATGAGCAGCAGCTTGCTGAGCGACCAGGCGCTCCTGGACACCGCGCTTGGCGGCAGCGCCGCGGAGCTGCGCGCGGCGCTGGCCCACAAGGGAGCCCCCGCGCAGGCGCTGACCGCGCCGATTTTCGTCGATTTCGATGGTAGTGGATACCGCGCACCGTTTGCGCCCTGACTGGCTGATGTCAAGGTGAACCCGCGAGAAGCTCAATGAACGATCTATCGATCTGGCAAATTCTCAACCACGGCGGCGGCTCCATGTGGGTCGTCGTCGCGTTCTCGGTCATCGCGCTGGCGGTGGCCATCGAGCGCTCCATCGCGCTGTTCAAGTTCGTCAGCCGGGCCGCCGCGCTCAGCGACACGGTCAACCGCTGCCTGACCCGCGGCGCCATCGGGGAGGCGCGCTCGGCGTGTGAGCGCTCGCCATCGCCGATGGCGGACATCTTCCTGGTCGGGTACGAGCGGCTGGGCCGCGCCAAGGAGGAGCACGTGGTGACCGCGGTGCATCGCGAGCGCATGCGCGTGGGGCAGGCCCTGCGTTCTCGGCTCTGGATGCTCGGGACCATCGGCGCCACCTCGCCGTTCGTCGGGCTCTTTGGCACCGTGGTCGGCATCATGTCGGCGATGGGCGGCTTCAAGGGCGACGATGAGGTCCGCTTCTCGATGGTGTCAGGCCCCATCTCCGAGGCCCTGGTGGTGACCGCCGCTGGCATCCTGGTGGCCGTGGAGGCCGTCATCTTGTTCAACTACTTCAGCCAGCGCGCCGCGCGGATCGTGGCGGAGATGAAGCTTTTGACGGACGAGTTCCTCGAGCTGCTGCTGGACCAGCCCAAGTCTAGCGCTGGGCAAGATGGCAAGGACTCCAAGCGGCGAGGAGACGACGATGGCGATCGGCAAGCTGCCCGATAGCGAGGAGCCCTCGGACGAGGGCATCTTCGCCGAGATCAACATCACGCCGCTCACCGACGTGTTCCTGGTGATGGTGATCATCTTCATGGTCAGCGCGCTGGCGGTGCAGGTGGAGGCGCGGCAGGAGAAGACCCGGGTCGCCGCCGAGAAGAAGGCAGACGAAGAGGAGAAGCGCTCCGGCCTCAAGATCAACCTGCCCAGCGGCGCCGCGCAGGAGATCGATCCCAGCAAGGCCTCGCTGGTGCTGATGATCCCGGTGGCCGGCGACGTGGTGGTGGCCGGCAAGGTCGTGCGCGACGCCGACCTCGATAGCCTGTTCTCCATGACGTTCCAGCGCGACAAGACCACCCAGGTGGTGCTCAAGGCCGACAAGGGCGTGCCGCACGGCCGCGTGGTCAACGTGATGGAGCGCGCCAAGAAGGTGGGCCTGACCCGCTTGGCGATCGGCACCGGCGGCGGCGGAGTCTGAGCCAGTCAGGCAACGAGGCGGCGGCCAGGCGACGACCTGGCGACGCACCGCGGCTTGCGCGCCGCGCCGCGCCGCGCCGCAGCGACGTCGGCTCAGTACGGCATGTAGGGCAGCAGGTCCTGGGGCGGGGTCGGGAAGCTGCGCGTGCGGCCGACCTGCCAGTTGAGCATGTACCTGGTCCACGCCACGCCGATGCGCGCATACGGCACGATGGTGCCGGTGACCGGGCCGGTGATGGCTTGCAGTCCGGTGGTGGGCGCGGGCACATGCGCCCTGGACTCGGCGGTGGCAACGTCGAAGCGCAGCTTGCCCAGGCGCTTCTTGGCGTAGTCCACGCTCGGCGCGCCCGGCTTGTAGTGCCCGGAGCTGTTGTCGATCCACAAGAGCACGTTGTTGGCGCCGAGCTCGAAGTACCCCGCGGCCAGCACGCTGAGGCCGCCGGCGAGCTGCGAGTGGGACCGGTACTGCTCCCCCTGTGGAGAGGTCGGCAGGTACCGGACGCTCTTGTCGATCGCGAGGATCACGTAGATATAGAGCCCCTGCGCGATCCCGGCTCCCTGGAGTCCCACCGGGGCGCCTTGCTGCACGGTGATCGTCCATGGCTGATAGTTGCGATAGCCGTAGGAGCGCCAGTCCAACCAGTCGCCGCCGTACGCATCCCAGTGGACCTTGAGGGGGATGACATTGATGTACCGCTTCTGCGACCGGTACTTCGGGTCGTCGTGGCGGATGCCGTGCTCCAGGTACGACAAGATGAAGGCGTAGAGGTTGTCGGGAGTCTTGAACGTCTGCGGGTCCGTGACGTACGGCTTGAGGGTGATGAGCGCCTCGTAGAAGCTGTGGTGGCCGTACTTGACGTAGCCCATGGCGCGCGAGATCCCGAACATCAGCAGGCGCTCGCGAAGCTCCACGGAGTTCGGCGCGATCCCCTTCCAGTGCTCCAGGTAGTATTTGTACACGGCCAGGTCGTAGGCCATGCTCCCGGAGGGCCCGGCGCCAAAGGGGAAGTCGCGGCGGCGTCGTTGCCGCTCGGCCCGGTTGGTCAGGTCGTCCTCGTCCTCTTCGGGCGGTACGTAGCTGACCTTGCCTGGTCGCGTTCGCGAGAGCGGGGCTGGAACCGTGAGCGGTAAGAGCGCGATTCGTTGCTCCGTGCTGGGGGCCATGATGCCTGGGCGGCCAAAGTCGTAGTCATCGACCTGGATCTCCTTGCGGCCTCGGCGGGTGGGCTGATCTGGCGCGGTCGGCTCTCGAAACCGCACCCGGAACTCCAGGTAGTCGCGATCGACCGCGGTCTCCACGGTGGTCATCTTGCGCAGGAGCCGGTCCTTCTTGCGAAAGCGCTGCGTGAGGCGCGGGAACATGACCTCGCCGGTGAAGGCGCGGACGTTGAGGAAGCGGTGCTGCTGGTTCTGCGGGACGTCGTGATAGGTGAGCTCGATGCTGGCGAAGGTCACCTCCAGGAGCCCCTCCTGCAGCGCCCGGCGCATGACCTTGTGCAGCTCGTTGAGCGCGAAGCTCTCGTTGAAGAACGGGTTGATCGCCAGGTCGGTCTCTCGCGCGGTGAAGAGCCGGACGTTGCCGCGCTCGTCTCGCTCCTGGCGGCCCATCCCCGAGCCCAGCGCCATCCGCTGGATCGTCTGCAGGAGCCGCGGGCCCTCCATGAAGCCAAAGACGTGGCGCTCCGGGTCCTTGATGAGCTTCATCAAGGCCATCTTCTGAAAGGGGTCGAGCGCGGCGACGTTGATCAACGACCCAAGGTCACGCGGCGCCAGGATCTGTTTTCGCGTGCCGGAGGTCAGCGTCGTGATGAACAGCATCCTCGCCCCTTTGGTTCCGCGCGGCCACGAACGCCTCGCGGCCCCTCTTGGTATCAAGGCGGCAGCAGCGGGGCAATTATTCGCCAGGGGCCCGGCGCTGATGGCGCCAGCGGCGCTGATGGCGCCAGCGGGGCAGGCGGGGCGGGCGGGCTAGTCGGCCGGGGCGGGCGGCGCGGCGCGGCGCAGCTACAGGCCGAACTTGGCGAGCTTCTTGTGCAGGCCCTCGCGGGTGATGCCCAAGGTCGCCGCGGTCTTGGTCTTGTTGCCGCCGTGGTCGCGCAAGGCCTCGGTGATGAGCCAGCGCTCCACCTGATCCATCATCTCGCGCAGCGTGCCCTTCTTGGGCGCGATGCGCTGCACCGTGCCCTCCACCTTGCGCAGCCGCGGCGACAGATCAGTGACCTCGATCCAGTGCTTGGGCTCGGCCTGGATGACCAGGCGCTGGACCTCGTTCTCCAGCTCGCGGATGTTGCCCGGCCACGTGTAGTTGGTGAGCGCGTCGAGCGCCTCCTGGCCAAAGCCAGGAAGATCAGCACGATACTCCTCCCCGTAGCGGCGCAGGAAGAACGCTGCCAGCGCGGGGATGTCTTCGCGACGCTCGCGCAGCGGGGGCAGCACGATGGGGAACACCATCAGCCGGTAGTACAGGTCCTGGCGGAAGCGACCTTGCTCCACCTCCACCGCGAGATCTCGGTTGGTGGCGCAGATGATCCGGACGTCCACCTGCTTCTCCGCGGTGGCGCCCACCGGGCGGATGGTGCCCTCTTGCAGGACCCGCAGGAGCTTGGCCTGCAAGGTCAGCGGCATCTCGCCAACCTCGTCGAGGAACAGGGTGCCGCCGTCGGCGATCTCGAACAGCCCCTTCTTGTCGCTGTCAGCGCTGGTGAAGGCGCCGCGGCGGTGACCAAACAGCTCGGACTCGAGCAGGTTCTCCGGCAGCGCGGCGCAGTTTTGCGCCACGAACATCTTGTCTGCGCGCTGCGACTGATGGTGTACCGCGCTGGCGATCAGCTCCTTGCCGGTGCCGGTCTCGCCCGCGATGCACACCGTGGCGCGCGTGTCGATCACGCGCTCGAGCTGGGACAGCACCACCTTCATCGCGGGCGCCTCGCCGATGATGTTGTCGAAGCGGATCTTGCCTTCGCGCCGGCGCAGGTACACGTTCTCGCCCTGGAGGCGCTCCTCGGCGATGCGCAGGCGCTGCACCAGCGCGGCGTTGTCGATGGCCAGCGCGGCCTGCGCGCCCAGGAGCAGGGCCACCTCCAGGTCTTGCTCCGCGAACATGCCGGCGGAGTGCCGGTTGTCCGCCTGGATGAGCCCGATGATGTCGTCGCCGCGCCACAGCGGCACCGCCAGCATGGACAGGATCTGGCCGCCCAGGATGGACTCCGAGCTCGACAGCTCCTCCTGCGCGTTGGCGGTGAGCACCGCCGCGCGATCAGCTAGCACCCGGCGCAGCACCGCGCGGCTGGCCCGCACCGGATCTGGCGCCTGGCCGCTGGCGCTGGGGGGGCGGTTGCGGTCGCGGGCGCGGGAGATGGCCAGCACGAAGCGATCGCGGTCGGTGTCCGAGCGCAAGAGCACGGCGGCGTGGGTGGCGCGGGGCAAGAGGGCGAAGGTGGCGTCCACCGTGGTCTCCAGCACCGCGGTCTGATCCAGCCGCGCCGCCAGCGGCTGCAGCGCCTTGTACACCCGCAGCGCCCCAACCGGGTCGTGCTCCAGCGAGGAGGCGACGGCGGGCAGGTCCACGATGGAGCGCGAGGCGATGAGGCGGTTCGACAGCGCCTCGTCGTCGTCCTGGTCGCCGGGGCCTCGCTCTGGGGCCGATGGACCGCGGTGACCAGGTTCGCCGCGCCGGGGCTGGCCGCGACGGGGGGAGCGCCAGTGATCTTGACGGCCACCCGCACCGGGTTTCCGGGATCTCCGAGGCTGAGCACGTCACCGTGCGCGAGGCTGCGCTCCCAGCGGCAGGACCGGTCCAGCGCCAGGCGCTCCTTGCCGCGTTCGATCACGGAGCCGTTGGTGGAGCGCAGGTCCCGAAACAGGTAGCCGTTAGGCCCCAAGGTGACGACGGCGTGCTCGCCGGAGAGGTGATAGTCCAGGATCATCAAGTCGTTCGAAGGAGAACGACCGATGGTCACCGCCTCGCGCGATGCCTCCAGCACGCGGCGCTTCGACTGCCCATTCAGGATTTCCAGGACGATCACGGCACTCGGCGGATTCAAGCTCGTCGGCCTACCCGGCCGCCCTCGCAAGGATATACTACCGCCTCGTTGCGACGTCATGTCCGGGCCTGCGAAAGTCATCGTCGTGGACGCCGATCCGGCGGTCAGCGCCGCGTTGCGGTTCGGGCTCTTGCGCGCCGGCCTCGCAGCGAGCGCGGTCGCCACCTCCACTGACTTTGCGCAGGTGGCGCAGGGCGCGTCGCTCGTGCTCGTCGGAGATGATAGCGGCGCAGGCGGCGGTGGCGCCGCCGTGGTGGGCCAGGTTCGCCAGCGGCTGGACGCGGCCCGGCTCTCGACGCCCATCCTCTATATCGGGGATCACGCCACGCGGCGCGATGTGGAGCAGGCCGGCGCAGACGAGGCGGTGCTCGGTCCGGTGTTCCTCCGAGACCTGGCCCAGGTGGCCAGGATCATGCTCTGCGAGCGGCGCGCCGAGGGGTGGGGTGGCACCCTGGCCGAGCTGGCCGGTGTGCTTGGGCTGGCGCGCGCGCTGTCGGCGCTCGGCCGCAGCGGGGTCTTGACCCTCACGCGCGGCATTCGACGCGGCGAGATCCGCTACTACCATGGCGAGATCACCTCCGCGCAGGTGGGCATCATTCACGGGCAGGCGGCGTTTCATCAGCTCCTCTTGTGGACCGAGGCGCGCTTTGACTTCCGGCAGGAGCTGGTGGTGCGGCGCCAGCAGATTCCGCTTCCGCCGGAAGAGGTGATGGCGGACGCCGAGCGGTTCCTCGAGAGCATCCGCGACATCGCCGGCGGTCTGTCACCGTCGGTGGTCCTGGATGTCATCCCGGAGCGCATCGGCGCGCTGGCCATCAAGATCCCCACCGAGGTTCACGGCATCCTCAACATGTTCGACGGCCGGCGCATGCTGGTGGACATCCTGGAAGACTCGCCGTACCGCGTCCACGAGACCCTGCGCGTGGTCCGCAAGGGCTTCGAGTCCAAGGTGCTGCGGGTGGTCCCGCAGGCGCGCAGCCGGCGCGCCTGGCGAGAGCCGCTGCCGATTGAAGATTGGCTCCTGGGCAACGACTCGCCCACGCCCGGCTTGCTCGGCGATGACACCGACCCGGACTCGGGCCGACGACACAAGCGCGACTCGGGGCCGCTCGAGTGGGCCGCGCTGGTCCCTCGCACCTCGAACCTGGACATGCCCACGCTCTCGCCGATCGTCCCTGCCAGCAAGGTGGCCGGCGAGATCCACGTGGCGGGAGATGACGGGCGGGCAGAGGCCGCGCAGGTGGGGCGCAAGGTGATCGTCTCGGAGGACGCGATCATGACGCCGGCGGACCGCGCTGAAGAGGCCCGGCTGGTGCAGGAGCGGGCGATGCGCGAAGCCGCCGAGGAGGCGGTGACCGCGAACGTCACGCGGGAGGCGGCGGTAGCGAAGGCGGCGCAGGAGGCGGCGGAAGCGGCGGCGGCGCGTGAGGCGGAAGCCCAGAAGGCGCGCAGCGCGGCGGCGAGAGGCGGAAGCAGCGGCGAAGGCGGCGCAGGATGCGGCGGAAGCTGCGGCGGCGCGTGAGGCGGAAGCAGCAGCGAAGGCAGCGCAAGCGGCGGCGGCGGCAGCGCGAGAGGCGGAAGCAGCGGCGAAGGCAGCGCAAGAGGCGGCGGAGGCGGCGGCAGCGCGAGAGGCGGAAGCAGCAGCGAAGGCAGCCCAGGAGGAGGCGGCGGCGAAGGCAACGCGGGAGGCGGCGGCGAACGCGGAGCCCCAAGATGCACAAGCTGCGGCGAAGGCAGCCCAGGAGGAGGCGGCGGCGAAGGCAACGCGGGAGGCGGCGGCGAACGCGGAGCCCCAAGATGCACAAGGCGGCGCTGGCCGGGGCCGTGGCCGCCGCGAGTGCCGCCAGGCTGGCGGCCGAGCAGCATGCTGCCGCGGTGGCCATCGCCTCCGCGGAGACCTTGCCCGTCACCCGCCCCGGGGCGCCGCGCCGCTCGACGACCTCCGACATCTTGCCCAAGAACAAGAAGCGCAAGCGGCCCAAGACCAGCCAATCGGTCGTCGTGGACCCATCAGACCCAGCGCCTTTGGCCCTGGTCGCAGATCTCCAGGCCGCGCACGACGCGGTCAGCGGCTTGGCGGCCGCGCAAGCCGCCGCCGCGGCGTCTCCTGACGTCGGCGCCGCGGGCGCTGCGCTGTCCGCGGTCGCTCAGCAGGTCACCGAAGACGCGAGCAAGGCGGTCGCCGCCTTCACGGCGGATGAAGAGGCCTTCTTTCAAGCGGGCCACCACCATCATCATCACCCAGTGGACTCCTTTGCGGATCTGGACGTGGGGCATCGCCGGCCATCGTTCTGGCAGCGGCTGTTTGGCCGTCCTGTTCCACGCGAGTAGCCTCGTCCGCGCCTCGACCCGCTGGTCGATCCCTATCACTCGACCAGCGCACTTTGCTCGTCGGGGGCGACCCCAGCGGCGACTCGGCTCAGGCAAGCGCTGGGTCAGGCGCCGGGCGCGAGCCAGAGCAGCTCGACTGCGCCTCGCACGCTGGTCAGCCGCAGGCGGACCCGTCGAGCGTCTGGACCCAGCATCGGCTTGTCCTTGGGGAATCGCACCACATAGGCCTGGGCGAAGTCGCCAAGGTGCGGGTACTCCGCGCGCACCACGTGCATGGGCCGGCGGTCGCGGATCACCTCCAGCGGCTGGATCTCGTTGCCCTGCTCGTCGAGCAAGGTGGCGTGCCAGGTGGCGCGCTTGCCGCGGTGCAGATCGTTCTCGCGCCGGTCCCAGGTGGTGACCAGCAGCTCGAACTCCCACGGCCCGGCGGCCTCGTCTCGCGCTCTCTGCAGCTCTGCCTCTCGCGCGGCGGGCCCCAGCGCGCGCAGGTCCGCGTCGCGGGCGGCCCGCGCGGCTCGCCACGCAGGAGACCGCAGCGTGGCGTCCACGCTGAGCACGAGCTGATACGACGCGCTGAGGCTGGTGCTGCGCGTCCACTGCCGCGTCGCCTCTGGATAGGAGCCGGCGGTGGCTGGCCAGTCATTGGTCAGCGGCACCCGGGGCGCGATGGCGCAGGCGCTGAGCCAGAGCACGAGCCAAGGCATGAGACCGCCCATGAGCCAGCCCATGAGGCCCCCCATGCGCCGCGCACGCGCCGCCGGGTACGTCGGAGGTGTAGCCGGGATCATGGCAGAAAGTCTCCGCGCGAGAACAGCGTCACCAGCGGCGCGCGCGCCTCGATGACCGGACGTCCGCCCTCGGCTCGATCCACCAGCGCCAGCGCCAGCTTGACCTGCAGACCGGCGTCTGTGACCCGCTCGATGGCGCGCAGCATCGAGCCACCGGTGGTCACCACGTCCTCCACCACGACCACCTCTGCGCCGGGGCGAAGCGCCGCGGTGTGCTCGATCCACTGGCCGGTGCCATGCCCCTTGGGCTCCTTGCGCACGATGAAGGCGTCACGCGGGCGGCCACGTTCGAAGCTCACCAGCGAGGTCGCGGTGGCCAGCGGATCTGCGCCCAAGGTCAGCCCTCCCACCGCCGCGGCGTCTGGCGCGAGCTGCTCGATGAGCGCGCAGAACAGCTTGCCGATCAGGCTCGCGCCCTCGGCGTTGAGGCTGACCTGCTTGCAGTCGATGTAGAAGTTGGAGCGGAGGCCGCTCGAGAGCACGATCTCTCGTTCTTGAAACGCGCGCTCGCGCAACAGCGCATGGAGCCGCGCGCGCCACGCGGCGACCTCGGGCATTGCAAACAGCGACTCGACGGACATGGGCGGCGACCCTAGCATTTTCCCGGTCATCTGGCGCCAGGACGCTCCCGACGCTGTGCTGTCAGATCGATCACGCTGGAGCGGCCACCGGTCATGCGGTGGAGGCAGCGTGGTTTCAACAGGTTGGATTCACGCAGGCCCAGCGCAGCGTAAGGACTGCGCCAGTGTACAAAGAGGCCATGCACGAAGCCCGCGCCGTGGGATGCCGCGCCCTCCAGGTCCAGGATCCCGTTTCGCAGGGGGCGATCTCTGCGTGGCTGCTGTACCCCACCGGTGCGCTGGCACGAGCGGTGAGCTTTGGGCCCTATCAGGTGGACGTCGCGCTGGACGCCCAGCCCGATGGAGAGCTGCTGCCCCTGGTCGCGGTGAGCCACGGCAATGGCGGCTCGCCTTGGACCCACCGGGGGACCGCGTTGCACCTGGCGCGCGCGGGCTTCGCGGTGGCGCTGCTGGAGCACCCGGGCAACAGCCGCTCCGACAACCGCCTGGCGCACACGGCGCAGAACCTGTGCGATCGGCCGCGCCACCTGGCCCTGGTGCTCGACGCAGCCTTCGCCGATCTCGCGCTGGGGCCGCGGCTGCTGGCGGGGGTCGCGGCGGTGCTGGGCCACTCCATCGGCGCGTACACCGCGCTGGCGCTGGCGGGTGGTCGCCCTCGCTCGTTCCCCAAGGAGGAGCCCGACGGACAGTCCCGCAGCCTGCAAGTGCCGCGTGATCCGCGGGTCCGCGCGCTCGTGCTCTTGGCTCCTGCCGCCGCGTGGTTTCTGGAAGCGGGATCGCTTGGCGGCGTCACGGCGCAGATCTTCCTGCGCACCGGCGCGCTGGATTCGATCGCGCCGCATCGCGAGCTGGTGATGCGAGATCTGGCCGCTGTGATCACCGATGAACAGATCGTTCCAAACGCAGGTCACTTCTCGTTTCAGAGTCCCTTCCCGCAGAGCATGATCCGCCCTGATTTTCCGCCGTCCCAAGATCCGCCCGGGTTTGATCGCGTGTCCTATCAGTGTCAACTCAACGCCGAAGTGGAGGCGTTTTTGCGCGGCGCGCTGCGTGGCGCCGATCGCTAGCCCGTCGCCCAGGGCCCCGCCAGGAGGGCAGGTTGACGAACCGCGCAGCGCCGCCTACAGTGCCCTGCAGTGCATCTCGTCGACGAAACAGACTCGGAGCCTTTGTCATCTGCAGCGGAGTTGCAGCAATACTTCGCCGCCGCTGGCAAACCAGCCGAGCGGTGGCGAGTGGGAACGGAGCATGAGCTCATCGCGGTGCGCGCGGATGGCAGCGCGCCGCCTTATGAAGGGCCCGGCGGCATCCGCGCGCTCCTTGACTGGTTTGCCGGGCGCGGATGGGAGCCCGTTCTGGAAGATGGCCACCCGATCGCGCTGACCCGGGGCGATTCCCAGATCACCATCGAGCCAGGTGGCCAGTTCGAGCTGGCCGCGCCGCCGTTTCGCAGCGATCTGGAGCTGGTCACCCAGCTACGCGAGCACTCGCAGGACCTGGCGCGGGCAGGGCAGGAGCTTGGGCTGTCGTGGCTGTCCTCTGGGTTGCGGCCCTTTGGGCGTCGCGATGACATCGGGTGGATGCCCAAGCAGCGGTACAACGTCATGCGCGCGTACATGCCCACGGTCGGCACGCGCGGGCTCGACATGATGCTGCGCACCGCCACCGTGCAGACCAACCTGGACTTCGCCGACGAGCCGGACGCCGCCGCCAAGATGCGGGTGTTGCAATCGGTGAGCTCGATCCTGACGGCGCTGTGGGCCAACTCGTCGATCGTCGAGGGGCAGGTCACCGAGTTCCAGAGCGCACGCGCGTGGATCTGGCGGGACACAGACTCCGCGCGCTCGGGCCTGCTGCCGTTCGTGTTCACGCGAGACAGCCTGTTTGCTGACTACACGGAGTGGGCGCTCGACGTGCCCATGTACTTTGTCCACCGCGGGGGCTATCTCCCCGTGACCGGGTTGACCTTCCGGCAGTTCATGCAGGCCGGCTGGAATGGCCATCGCGCCACGCGCTCGGACTGGGCGCTGCACCTGTCCACCCTGTTCCCCGAGGTGCGCCTCAAGAAGTACCTGGAGGTCCGCGGCGCGGACTGTGGCTCGATGGCGATGAACGCGGCGCTGGCGCCGCTGACCCGCGCCATCTCGTACGATGCCACCGCGCGCGACGCGGCGTGGGCGCTGACCGCCAAGGCCACCTTCGCCGAGCGCGTGCAGCTCGCCGACGAGGTGCCGCGCTCGGGGCTGTCCGCGACCCTGCGCGGCACGCCGCTCTTGAGCCTGGCCCGCGAGCTCGTGGCCATCGCACAGGATGGCCTGGCGCGGCTGGAGCCGGCCGCCGTGTCTCTGCTGGATCCAGTCGCCGAGATCGCGGCCACCGGGCACACGCAAGCTGATCGGGCCGGCGCGGCCTGGCGCAAGGCCGTCACCACCACGGACAAGATCGCCGCGCTCACCCAGCCGTTCTAGCCAGTTGCCGCGGGCTACGGATCTTCGAACTCGAGCTCGATCGGGACGTCTTCGAAGTCGTCGTCGGGCGCGGACTGCGGCGCGGGCGCGGGCGCGGGCGCGGGCTGCGGCGCGGGCGCGGGCGCGGGCTTGGGCACGCTGCGCTGCGGGAAGATCCGCGCAGCGGCGATCGACGCGGGCGGGCGCCTGACGTTGGCGCCCGGTCTCCCTGGCATGGTGGGGCCGTCGGCGTCGAGATCCAGCGCCTCCAGCGCGGACTCGAGATCGATCTCTCGCGTCGGGATTCGCCCGGGGATCGTGGGCGGCGCCAGGTCCAGGCTGTGCGCGGTATCGGGGGCCGCGTCGAGCGGATCGAACCCGGTGGTGCGACGCCAGGTGGGGACGGTGACTCCGCTCACCCCGCTGATGGACGGCTCGTCAAGCGCGGCGAGCAAGGCCTCCTCCGCTGGCGATAGCCGCTGCTTTGGCGCGCGCTCGACCTCCATGGCCACGGCCTGGTCGAGATCTTCCTCCGCCAGGATCTCGAAGCCGGCTTCGCCCAGCGTGCCCAGGTCGAGCTCGTCGGGAGCTCGCCACGGGTCCGAGGGCGGGGTCGTCAGGTCGCGGAACTCGCCAGCGTCGTCCAGATCGTCGAGCGCGAGCCGGTCCAGCGGATCGTCGAACTCCAGCACCACCGCCTTGGCGCGGGGCAAAGGTGGTGGGAGCGTATCCGGATCGTCGAGGGGCGGCACGAGCGTGGGGGCGACAGCCTGGGCGCCGTGCGCGCCGTGCGCGCCGTGGGCTCCTGGCTCGCCAGACGCTTCGGGCTCGGGCAGCGTGACCCCGCGCTCGGAGTGCTCCAGCTCGGCCAGCACGCGCTCGAACCCGGCTGGCGCGTCGACCATGGCGGGCGCAGGGCCGCTGGGCGGGGTGGGCTCTTCGGGGAGCGGGAGGGAGGAGGGCACGCGGGTCGGCTCGGCCGCCGGCTCGGTCACCGGCTCGGCCACCGGCTCGGCCGCGAGCGCGCTGCTTGGCTCGGCGAGCTCTTCGATGGGCGGCGGGGGCACGGCGGTGGTCCGCCGCGCGAACACGCTGCTTGGCCGCGTCAGTCGCGGCGGCCGGCTGACCGGCCGTCGGCGCTGCGGCGCCTCGGGCAGCTCTTCGTCGCTCGCGGTCTGTCCTCGCTGGGCGTCGGACGCCGGAGCTGACGTCGGCGGGGCAGCGGGCGCCAGCGCCGGCTCGCTCGGGGCGGGGTGAATGGCAGGCGCGCTGGCGTTCGGCCACGTGGGCGCGCTCGGCGGCGGCGCGGGGAGCACGGTCGGCGTCGGCGGGGTGGTCCTCGCCTCGGCCAAGGAGGGCGCAGGGGCCGAAGACAGCGGCCCAAGCTCCCGCCTGGCGCGGCCAGCGCTCACCGCCGCGCCACCTAGCTGCCGCGCCAGCTCCGCGGACGCCGCCGCGACATCCACGCTGGCGACCGCGCCGCCTTGCATCAGCTCGGTCAGCTCGGTGTCGGCGGCGGCGCGCGCGATCGCCCGCGCGCGCGCCCGCGCGCGGCCCATGTCTACTGGCGGCTCTGCCAGCTCCGCCTCGGGATCGCCTGGTGCCGGCGAGGCGGCCTCCGGCGGCGGCGCCATCAGCTCGGAGAGCCGGCGACGCCGCGGCCGGGGAGGCTCCGCGGTCAGGCTAGCCGGTGCTGCGCTCGGCCGCGGAGGCGCGGGTGTCGGCGCCTCGGCGAGCGGCGCGGCCTGCACCTCGTCGGCCTGCGCCGGCGCTTCGGCGGCCTGCACCGGCGCGCCTGCAGCAGGCGCAGCGTGAGCGACCGGCGCTGCCTCCGCGGGCGCTTGCGCCGCGGCGGCCGGGGCCGGTGCTGCGGGCGCAGCGGCGGCTGGGGCCTCCCGCGCGGTCACGCCGGGGGTGGGCAGCGCGGGCTCACCAAGTCCGTGCGCGCGGCGGAACTCGAGGATCTGCATCACCAGGTCCCGGCTCTCCCGCGTCATGCGCTGGAACTCGATGGCCATGCCATGCGCCGCCTGGGCGTCGCCCACGGCCGGCTCATGCACCGAATACACCCGTCCCATGCCCGCCAGCGCAACCTGATCATCGAGGAGCCGCAGCTCGAAGCGCAGCTCGGTGCCCACCGGTTGCAGCGCCCGGGTGGGCAGAAACATCCCGACGCGACCCACGTTCACAGCGAACTTTTCGATGAACGAGCTCAGGTCGGCATACCGCAGCTTGACCCTGAGGGTCACGGGCCCAGGTGATGCAGGTGGTGCGTCGGACCCCATGATGTTACTCGCGCAGTATCCCGCCTACAGCGTGAGCGGTCAAACATCGCTCCAATCAGAGATGCGCTTCCAACCACTCGCGCGCGACGCCAAGCCCCGCCGTCAGGGCGCCAAGCTCCTTGCCACCGCCCTGGGCCATCTCGGGCTTGCCGCCGGCGCGACCGCCCAGCCGCTCGGCCACCGCGCCCAGGAGCTTGCCAGCGTGGACCTTGCCGGTCAGGTCCTTGGTCACCATGGCGACCAGCCGGATCTCGGGGCCTCCGGTGCCGGCCAGCACCAGCACGCCGCTGCCCAGCTTGTCGCGGAGCTGATCGCAGGTGTCGCGCAGCACCTTGGCGTCGTCCACCTCCACCGCCGCGGCCAGGAGCTTGATGCCCTTGATCTCCACCACCTGCGCCAGGAGGTCCTTGCCGCCACCGCCGGAGGCGAGCTTGCCCTTGAGCCGCTCCACTTCCTTCTCCAGGCCCCGGGCGTCCGCCATCAGCTTGTCCACCCGCGCGGCGACCTCGAAGGGGCTCGCCTTTAGCCGCTCGCCGGTGCGCGACAGCTCGTGCTCCAGGCGGCGCAGGTAGGAAAGCGCGCCCACGCCGGTGACCGCCTCGATGCGGCGCACGCCCTGCGCCACGCCGGCTTCGGACAGCACCTTGAACAGGCCGATGTCGCCGGCCCGCCGCACGTGGGTGCCGCCGCAGAACTCCAGCGACTCCTTGCCGATGGACACCACGCGCACGCGCTCGCCGTACTTCTCGCCGAACATCGCCACTGCGCCCTTGCTCTTGGCCTCCGCCAGCGGCAAGACCTCGATCTTCGAGTCCACGTTGCCGCGGATCTCCTTGTTGACCCAGTCCTCGACCAGGAGGAGCTGCTCGTCGGTCATCGCCGAGAAGTGGGCAAAGTCAAAGCGCAGGCGATCGGGGTTCACCAGCGAGCCCTTCTGCGCGACGTGACCACCCAGCACGTGGCGCAGCGCCAGGTGCAAGAGGTGCGTGGCGGAGTGGTTGGCGCGGACGCGGTCGCGGCGCTCGTCGTCCACCTCGAAGTGGACGGCGTCGCCGAGCCGGATCACGCCCTCGGTGACCTCGCCCACCAGCACGTGCAGCTCGCTGGAGGGCTTCTTGGTGTCGTCGATGCGCACCCGCGCGTGGGCGGTGGTGACCCAGCCGGTGTCGCCGACCTGGCCGCCAGACTCGGCGTAGAACGGCGTGGTGTCGAACGCCAGCGCCACCTTGGCGCCGGCGCCCGCGTGATCCACGCGATCGGTATCCACCACGATGGCGCGCAGCGTGCCGTCGCCGCTGGTGCCGCGGCCGCCCGGGCCGCCGTCGTAGCCAGTGAAGCGCGTGGGGCCAACCTCGCCGGCCAGCGACCGGAACACGCCGTCCACCGCCTCCTCGCCGGAGCCGGCGAAGCGGCTGCTCTCCTTGGCCTTGGCCATCTCGTCATCGAAGCCGAGCTTGTCGATGGTGACGCCGTGCTCGTGCGCGATGATCTCGGTGAGGTCGTCCGGGAAGCCGAAGGTGTCGTACAGCGTGAACACCGCGCGGCCAGGCACCACGGTCTCGTTGGCCTTGGCCATGCGCGCCAGCTCGTCTTCCAGGAGGCCCAGGCCCCGGTCCAAGGTGGCGCGGAAGCGCTTCTCCTCTTCCAGCGCGACCTCGGAGATCACGGTGTGGCGCTCCGCGAGTTCCGGATACACCGACGACATCTCCGCCACCACCTTGCTGCAGACCCGGTGCATGAACGGCTCGCGAATGCCCAGGAGCTTGCCGTGGCGCACCGCGCGGCGGAAGATCCGCCGCAGCACGTACTCGCGCGTGTTCTTGTCAGGGAACACGCCGTCGGCTACCAGGAACGAGGTGCAGCGCGCGTGGTCGGCGATGACGCGCATCGAGGTGTCCGCGTCGGGGTTCTCGCCGTAGCGCAGGCCAGCGATCGCCGCGGTCTCGGTGAGCAGGGGCATGAACAGATCGGTGTCGTAGTTGGAGCCCACGCCCTGCAGCACGGAGGTCACGCGCTCGAGCCCGGCGCCGGTGTCGATCGAGGGCGCCGGCAAGGCGAAGAGCTGCCCTCCGGCGGTGCGGCGCTCGAACTGCATGAACACCAGGTTCCAGATCTCGAGCCAGCCCACCCAGGTCGCCGGCTCGGTGGTGGGCAGGCGCGCCGGCTGCCCCGGCATGTAGAAGTGGATCTCCGAGCACGGGCCCATCGGGCCGGTCTCGCCCATGGCCCAGAAGTTGTCCTTCTTGCCCAGGCCGATGATGCGCTCATCCGGCAGCCCGGTGACCTGCTTCCAGATGGCGCGCGCTTCGTCATCCGCGCCAAGCCCCTCGGCGGAGTCGCCGCCAAACACCGTGATCGCCAGTCGGCGCTGGTCGATGCCCCAGACCCGGGTCAACAGCTCCCAGGCCCACGCGATGGCGTCTTGCTTGAAGTAGTCGCCAAACGAGAAGTTGCCGAGCATCTCGAAGAACGTGTGGTGGCGCGGCGTCTTGCCAACCTCGTCGAGATCGTTGTGCTTGCCGCCGGCGCGCACGCACTTCTGCGAGGAGGTGGCGCGTCGCTGCGCGCGGGTCTCCGCGCCGGTGAACACGTCCTTGAACTGCACCATGCCGGCGTTGGTGAACAGCAGGGTCGGGTCGTTGGCGGGCACCAGCGCGCTGGAGGTCACCACCTCGTGGTTGCGAGCGGCGAAGAACTCAAGGAACGAACGTCGAACGTCAGCAGCCTTCATGACCCCGGCAACCTAGCAGAAAGCCAGGGAGGGGTCACGCCGCCAGGCCGGCGCTCTAGAACGTGTAGCCGGCGGTCACGGTGCCGCCCAGATAGGTGTCGCGCGCCGCGCTCACCTCTTGATCTTCATCGCCATCCCGCATGTTCGAGAGCATGCCGTAGCCCTTGAACTTGAGGCCCACGGTCTCGGCGCGCACCACCGCGCGGGCGAAGATGTTGCGGGTCACCATGTAGTCGAAGAACAGCTCGCCCTCGAACGCCGTGACCGTCGCAGCTCCATACTGCGCGTCCTTCTGGATGTCGCCGGCGCTGAGCGCCAGCAGCGTGCCAACCTCGAGCCCCAGGGCCATCTTGGCTCCAAGCCCCAGCTTGGCGCCGGCCGTGGGCACGATGCCGCGGTAGTTCACGCCGGGCAGGTCGACGACCCTCGGATCCACGTCGTCCGGGTCCACGTCGAAGAGCTGGCTGCTGTAGCGCAGGCCGCCGGTGACCAGGAGCGGTCGCTCTGGCGAGCCCAGGTTGTGGCGATACACGGCGCCCACCGCGAAGCGCTGGTACTTGGAGCGCAGCTCCTTCTCGCGGAACATGCCGGTGCCGGGATCGGTGAAGCCCAGCCGAGTGCGGATGAGGAACGTGCGGTCGAACATGGCGGTGACGCCGATGTTGGCCAGCGGACCTTTGGACTTGTGGCCGATGGCCAGCGGATACGCCTCCACATCCAAGGTGAAGCCGGCGTTGGGCGGGCTGTTGTAGTCGCGCGGCGCAGACACCCCGGTGGCAAACCCCTTGGAGGTGTAGCGCAGCCGGCGCGAGGTGAAGCTCAGGCCGCCGGTCGCGTCGATGGCCCGATGGGCGTGGTTGAGCGCCACGGCGCTGGTCACGGGCTCGAAAGAGTCCGACACCGAGCCCTCGTCGTCGCCCCCTTCTTCTTCTTCGACCTCGACCTTGGCCTTGGCCTTGGGCTTGGCCTTCGGCTTGGCCTTGGGCTTGGTCTTGGGCTCAAAGGGCGAATCGTCATCGCCGGGCTCACCCTTGGAGACGCCCGCGAACAGGTCTGGCTTGGGCTCCTTGCCCTTGGTCGGCTCGCCCTTGGTGACCCCGCCCTTGCCGGTGTCCCCGCTGCCCTTGACCGCGACGGCCGTGTCCTCGGTGCCTTTCGCGCCCTTGGCGCCCTTGGCGCCCTTGGCGGGCTTGGTCTCGGCGACAGGCTCCTCTTCCTCGACGGGCGGCGGGGCCTTGCCCTTGGCGCCCTTGGCGGGCTTGGTCTCGGCGACAGGCTCCTCTTCCTCGACGGGCGGCGGGGCCTTGCCCTTGGCGCCCTTGGCGCCCTTGGCGGGCTTGGTCTCGGCGACAGGCTCCTCTTCCTCGACGGGCGGCGGGGCCTTGCCCTTGGCGCCCTTGGCGCCCTTGGCGGGCTTGGTCTCGGCGACGGGCTCCTCTTCCTCGACGGGCGGCGGGGCCTTGCCCTTGGCGCCCTTTGCACCCTTGGCGGGCTTGGTCTCGGCGACCGGCTCGTCCTCTTCTTCCTCGACGGGAGGGGCCTTACCCTTGGCGCCCTTGGCACCCTTGGCGGGCTTGGTCTCCTCTTCTTCCTCCTCTTCCTCTGCCTCTTCGTCGTCGCCGCGACCGCGCTTGGAGAACTTGCGCGGTTGTTCTTCCTCTTCCTCCGCCTCTTCGTCGTCGCCACCGCCGCCGCCGCCGGTGTCGAGCAGATCGATGGTGTCAAACAGCTCGGCCTTGAGCTCGCGGGTGGCTGAGCCGTCCAGGCGCGGACCGCCGGCCTTGGTGTCGATGGGGTTCCCCACCACCTCGCCGCTCTTGCCCTCGCGCACCTTCAAGCGAACGATGTACTCATCGCGTCGCTTTTCGATCTTGCCCGAGATCACGCCGTCCACGTTGAGGCGCTTGGCGACCTTCTTGACGTCGCCTTTGGATAGCGTGTTGGCGTCCATCTCTTCGGCCGCCGCGTTCCACTTGGCGACCGGCAGCACGGTCGCCGACTTCTTCACCAGCCGCTCAACATCCGAACGGAACTGCGCGGCCTTTGGGCCTTCGAAGTCGAGGATCACGATGCGCCGCTTCGCCTCGCTGATCGCGGGATACGCCACGACCAGCAGCGCCACACCGGCGAACATCAGCCGGGACAGCCAGCGCAGAGGGTTACTTGTCGAAGCGTTCAATCTCGAACTCGTCATGGCTCATTGCTCCCATGTTGGGGCCGGCAGGGCCAGCGCTGCGCCAGTTGGTCGCAGCACCGGACACCCCACGGAAGAGAAGGGCGAAGTCTGAGGGACTACTACTGTGCTTGATCGCCTCTTCATACGTGACCAGTTGCTCTTTGACCAAGGTCGCCAGGCTCTGATCGAAGGAGACCATGCCATAGGGGTGTAAACCCTCTGCGATCGCGGTCTTGATGTCACGGGTTCGCGCCGGATCTTCGATCATCTCGCGAACCCGCTCTGTGTTTACCATCACTTCCACTGCCGGGACCATCCCTTTGCCGTCCGCTCGTGGAAGAAGTCGCTGGGAGATGACCCCACGCAGCACCGATGCCAGGGACAGCCTCATCTGCGGCTGCTGGTGGGCCGGCACCATCGAGATGATGCGGTGAATGGTTTCAGTAGCATCGCCGGTGTGCAGCGTGGACAGGACCAGGTGGCCGGTCTCCGCCGCGGTGATGGCGATCTGCGCGGTCTCGAAGTCCCGCATTTCGCCCACCAGGATGACGTCCGGGTCCTGGCGCAGGGCGGCGCGCAGGGCGCGCGCGTAGGACATGGTGTCAAAGCCGATCTCTCGCTGATTCACCACCGAGCGCTTGTCGCGGAAGGTGTACTCGATCGGGTCTTCGATGGTGACGATGTGAAAGGCGTAGCGCTGGTTTATCGCATCGATCATCGCCGCCAGCGTGGTGGACTTGCCCGAGCCGGTGGCGCCGGTGACCAGCACGACCCCTCGACGGTGAGTCGCCAGGTCCAGGACCGAGCTTGGCAGGTTGAGGCGTTCAAACGGCGGCACTTCGGGTGGGATCAAACGCAGGACCATGCCAACCGATCCGCGCTGCTGAAACAAATTCACGCGGTAGCGCACGCCATCGGGGGTGCCATAGGCGAGATCCACGTCGAGGTGCTGCTCGAAGTCGGCGCGCTGCTTGTCGCTCATCACATGGAGCGCGAAGCCGGCGATCGCCTCTCGGCTGAGGGCTGGCACGTCCTTCACGGTCCGCAATTCGCCTTTGATACGGAAGATCGGGGGCAGCCCTGCCTTGAGATGGACGTCGGAGGCCCCAAGCTGGCGGGCCGCAGACAGCACTCTTTCAAGGATCTGGCTCATCTGAAACCCGTCGCGAAATCCTACCACGGGTGCCTGGAAGTGCCGGTCCAACCTGGGCCCTCGCTGCCCCCTCGCTGGGCGCGGGTCTCTGGTGCTGCAGGATATTGAAATCGCAGGTGAGCGCCCCAGCGCGGCGGCGCCCTGACCGGTCGTTGCCCTGGACCTGCCCGGCCAGGCACGGCGGCCACGGCGGCGGAATCGTCGCGCGCGTCGCGGCAATCCGCGCGCTTCAGTTTTTCAATGAGTTGCTGGTGCGTTACGCTCATCCCATGCGATGCCAGCGCTGTGGCACGATGAACGAGCCTGGCTTCCGCTTTTGCGGGAGCTGCGGGGCGCGCCAGCCCGAGGCCGAAACGGCTTCGCCAGGCGCCGTGTCGACGGCACCTGGTTCGGCGGTGGCGGCGATCGCCGCGCCGATCGCCGCGCCAAACCAGACCGCGGGGCTGACGTCCGCGTCGGTGACCGGGCTTGGCCGGCCGCGACGCGGACCCTTGATCGCCCTGCTGGCCTTCGACGCGGGGCTCGCGATCGCGGGCGCGCTGCTCTTGCGCTCCGGCCTGGCCGGGCCCGCCGCCGCCGCGACCACTGGGGCGCCGCCCGGTGCTCCCGCGGCCGAGCGCGCGCCGGCCACCTCGGCCACCCCGGCGCCGCCGCCCGCGCCACCTCCTCCACCACCTCCGGGCACCTCGGCCATCTCGGCCGCGCCGGCGACCCCGGCCGCGGCGGACGCCGATGCGCCCGCGGCGCTGGCGGCCGCGCCTGTCACCGCCGAGCCTGCGCTCGCTGGCGCTGACGGCGCCTCGGCGATGCCCTCCGACAGCGCCGAGCCCGCGCCGCCGCCGCCGGTCAGCGACAAGAAGGCCGAGGTCGACGCCAAGGCAAAGAAGAAGTCCAGCCGCAAAGGGGCGGAGTCGAGCGGCGGTCGCGCCGACGCGCCGATGGACCCGTATGACGACGTCGCGTCGATGAGGGCGCAGGTGGATCAGCTCTTGCGCGAGAGCCAGGGCAACTTCGATCGCTGCTATGCCAGCGTGTATCGCGGCACCGCGGCGGCCGGCCCGGTCAAGCTCGCGGTCTCGCTGAAGGTCCTCGCTGGAGGCTCGCTGGGCATCACCATCGGCAAGAAGGGCGACCGCAGCGACCTGCTCGCTGACTGTGTGCGCGCCGAGCTGGCCAGGTGGTCGCTACACAACGCCACCGGCCGCGTCTCGCCCAACATCTTGCGCGTCATCCGGTTTCAGGCTGCGCGATGATCGGGAAAACGTGCCCTGTGGCCCAAGGCGGCGTTACAGTACCCGAGATCTAGATGACGCGCGCAGATACGTCTGGCTCCCATTCTTCGCCCCGCATGGAGCGCGAGCTCGTCGGCGTGCAGGTGCTCGCGGTGGATGGTGACCCGAGCGTGCGCGACGGCATCACGCGCCTCCTCGCGGGCATCGGCATCCACGTCACCGCCCTCGAGGACGGCGCGCGCGCCGTCGCCGCGGTCAGCCGGGACTTCTTCTCGGTGGTGCTGGTGGACATCGACACGCCGGTGCCGGGCGCGGGGCTGTCCATCATCCGCGAGCTCCGCGCGCTGAGCCCAAGCTCCATGATCATCGCCATGACCCCGCGCCGCAGCTTCGACGACGCGGTGGACGCGATCCGCGCCGGCGCGGTGGACCTGGTGCTCAAGGCGCCAGAGTCCGTGGAGTACCTGCAGGAGCGCGTGCGCGTGGCCGCGGACCGGTCGCAGGGCAAGCGCGTGGTGGACTCGCTGCTTGGCGAGGTGCGCTCGGTCTACGACGAGTTCCTGCAGCGCTTCATGGACGCCGAGCGCCGGGCGCTGGATCTCTCGGATCAAGCGGCCGGCCGCGCTGGCCACGCGCCCGCGCTGGACGAGCTGCGCGTGCTGGTGGCCGATGAGGTGGACGAGCTCGCCGCCGGTCTCGCGGAGGCCGCGCCGCCCGGCTACGAGTTCGTTCACGCGCTGACCGGGGGCGAGGCGCTGGACCGGTTGGGCATGTCGCCGTTTCACTACGCCATGGTGGCCGAGGACCTCAGCGACCTGCCCTCGTCGACGGTGGTGCGCACCATTCGCACCCAGTTCCCCGACACGGTGGTCCTGACCTTCCGCGGCCCCGCGGACAACGGCAAGGTCGACCTGGTGGAGACCCACCGCCAGCGCACCATCGTCGAGCCGTTTCGCGAGGTCTCCCAGCTCGTGGCCCGGCTAGATGAGCTGGCGCAGGCCTGGCGCGCCAAGGCGCGCGAGCGCCGCTACATCCAGGCCTTTCGCGAGCGGCACTTCGATTTCTTGCGCCGCTACGTGGAGCTCAAGACGAAGATGGATCGCGCTCAAGGCGAAGAGCGATAGCCGCCGGGCACAGGCTCGCGGCGCGGCTCGGCCAGCTTCGGCCGGCCGCTCAGCTCAGGTCGTTGGCGTCGCTGGCGTCGTGGCGTCGGTGCCTCGGCCGCGGGCTGCGCCGCCACCGCCAGCGCGTGCCGGCGCAGGCGGTCGGTCAGCAGCTCCAGCCGGTCCTGGCCCCACAGCCACAGATCTCCCACCCGGAACGAGGGCACGCCCCACAGGCCCATGGCCTCCAGATCGGCGGCGTTGGCCGCCGCCATCGCCGCGCCAGCCTGCTGGCTCTCGGCCACCCAGCGCGCCGCGTCCGCGAAGGACAGGTCTGCCTGCTCCACCACCGCGCGCAGGTCGACGTACTCGCTGAGGTCGCGCGCCTGGGACCACGCGCCGCGCAGCGCCGACCGCGCGAACGCGAGCAGGCTGCGGTGGCCGTCGTCGCGCGCGGCCAGGTGGTGGCTGATGGCCAGGCACGCCTCCACGCCCTTGCCCAGCGGATCGCACACCTCGCCAAACGGCAGCCCCAGCCGGTCGGCCTCGCGCTTGGCGTCTTCCAGGATGTAGTTGCGCTTGGCCGAGACCAGCACCTGGCCGCGCTCCACCATGGGCGCGATGGGCCGCAGCACCAGCGGCAACCCCGAGGGCTCGATGGCCGCGGCGAGCTGCTCCAGCGCCAGGTACGAGTATGGTGAGCGGAACGAGAACCACGCCTCCACCGCCAGGGTGGGCCGGTTCTTGTCGGTGGCGAGCCGCAGCGGGCCGCGCTCGCCCTCGGGCCGCACGCGCAGGACGCCCGCCACCGCCTTGCCGGTCTCCTTCGCCAGCGCGGCCTCCAGGTGGCCAAGCCGGTCGAGCGCGCCGTACCAGGTGCCGCGGTGCCAGAACATCGCGCCCAGGTAGTGGCCGCGCTTGCGCAGCGCGGAGTACGAGGTGGCCAAGATCGGCGGTACGGCCACGGTGGACTCGGCGCCGATGCGCCCCAGCACCGTCGCGATCGGCTTGTTGTCGCCGGTCCACAGGCCCTTGCCCATCTCCAGGATGGCCGCCAGCCTCTCCTCGGCGGACAGCTCTCGCACCAGGCCGCACGCCATGCGCAGCGCCATCCCCGGATCCGCGGTCTTCTTGCCGGGGAAGTCCAGGTCGTAGTAGCTGGCCAGCTCGTGCGCGTCGCGCACCGCGTAGGCGTCACGAAGCCCGCCAGCGGGCACCACGTCCTGCGCTGGCCGCGAGATCACGTGCAGCTCGAAGGGCACCTGGTAGTGCGCCACCAGCCGCGCCAGCACCTGCGCGCCCAGGTAGCTCCAGGGGTCCTCCACGTCGAAGTAGTAGGCCAGCGGCCCATCGCCCCGCGCGCGCGCCAGGGCGTGGCGCGCCTTTTGTCCCATCGGGCCGAGCAAGGCCGCGATGGCCTTTCCTTTGATGCGCTTGGCAACAAGCATGAACAGACCTTCTGCAAACGGGGGTTGGCCTCGCGCGAGGCGCGAGGTGGCGCACTATACTCGCCGCGATGCCCAGCGACGAATCGGTAGATGATGTTCCCACCGCACGCCCGGGGGCCAGCCCGCCTGGCGGCGGTCGAGCGCTCGGCGTGCCCGCCCCCCAGCGCGGGCCGGCCTTCGAGGGAGAGACGGACCTGTCCGAGCTGTCGCCGGAGAAGATCTCGCGGGTCCACGAGGTGATGGAGATCCTCGAGCACCTCGCTGGCGACCTGCGCCGGCTGGGCCAGCTCGACGAGCCCACGCGCATTCGCCTGGTCACCGCCGCGGGCCGGCTCGCGCGGCCGGACCGCTACAGCCGCAAGGCGCTGGCCAAGGTGCTGGCGCGCCAGCGCATCCGCGAGGTGCGCAGCGCTGATCAGGCGGTGCTCGATCAGACGGGGATTCGCGCCTTGCGCAAGGAGCCGGTGTTTCGCACGCCGCTGCCCATGCCGGCGCAGGCGCTGGACGCGCCCGTGCGGGATGATGGCGATCCAGATGACGGCGGCTGGGCTGCCGCCGAGGCGCGCCGCGAAGAGCTGGAGGCGGGGCCGGCCGCAGCCGACGGCGGCGAGTACGGCTTTGGCGTGGACGCCCCGGGCAGGTCGGGCGAGGGGGCGCCAGGCGGGGCCTTCGCAGACGCCGAGACGGCCGACGTCGCGGCCGACGCCGCGGCGGCGTCGACGGAGCCGCGCGCGGACGGCCGCGCCGCCGGACCGCGCGTCATCAATGCTCGCTTTTGCTACATCTGCAAGACCGAGTTCTTCGAGATCCACTCCTTCTATGATCAGATGTGCCCGACCTGCGCCGAGCTGAACTGGCACAAGCGCAACGCCACTGCGGATCTGCGAGGCCGTGTCGTGATGGTCACTGGCGCTCGCGTCAAGATTGGCTATCAGGCGGCCATCAAGGTGCTGCGCGCCGGCGCCGAGTGCGTCGTGGCCACCCGCTTTCCGGTGGACGCCGCGCGCCGCTTCGCTCTGGAGCCGGACGCCGCGCAGTGGCAGCACCGGCTGCACGTCTATGGCATCGATCTGCGCCACACTCCCAGCGTGGAGGCGCTGTGCGACCACCTGGTGGCCACGCTGCCGCGCCTCGATGGCCTGATCAACAATGCGTGTCAGACCGTGCGCCGCCCCGCCGGTTGGTACGATCATGTCGTGGCGGGCGAGTCCGCGCCGTGGTCGGAGCTGCCCGCCGCCCAGCGCGGCTTTCTGGAGCGCAACCGTGCCCTGACCGCCGCGCACGCGGGCCACGCTGGCCACGCGGCGCTGGCCGCGGCGGAGGAGTCCGGCGCGCCCCTGGCGGTGGCGGAGAAGATCCGCAGCGTCGGCCTGTGGCGCTCCGCCGTGCTCAGCCAGATGCCGCTTTTGGCCGAGGACGTGGAGCACGGCCCCGCGTCGTTCCCCGCCGGACGCCTGGACGCGGATCTCCAGCAGGTGGACACCCGCTCGTTCAATAGCTGGCGCATGACCCTGGCAGAGGTCCCCACCGCAGAGCTCCTGGAGGTTCACCTGGTCAACGCGGTGGCGCCGTTTGTCATGAACGCGCGCCTCAAGCCCTTGCTGGCTCGCGCCGGCACCCGCGACGCCCACATCGTCAACGTCTCCGCCATGGAGGGCCAGTTCTATCGACGCTGGAAGACCGACCGCCACCCGCACACCAACATGGCCAAGGCGGCGCTCAACATGATGACGCGCACCTCGGCCGCCGACTACGTGCGCGACGGCATCCACATGAACAGCGTCGACACCGGCTGGGTCACGGATGAAGATCCGCTGGAGCTGGCCAAGCGCAAGGTCGCCGTCCACGCCTTCCATCCGCCGCTCGACATCGTCGATGGCGCCGCGCGCATCGTCGATCCGCTGTTTGACGGCGTCACCTCCGGCCAGCACCTCTGGGGCCTGTTCCTCAAGGACTACCGGCCGGCGCCGTGGTGAGCCGCGGTTGCCAGCGGCGCGTGCAACGAGCGCGCTCGCCGAGGACGCGCGATGACGTCTGACCTGCTGCCGGCGGATCCCGCGCGCGAGTTCGTGGCAGCCGTGCAGCGCCTGCGCGCCTGGACGCACACGGTCCCGGCGTCCGAGCAGGTCGGCGAGTGGGAGTGCAACTACGAGCAGTGGGGCGAGCTGTACGCCGTCTGGCGGCGCTTGCTGTCCGCGCTGCCGGTCGAGCGCTGGGACCCGTCCCTGGTGAGCGAGGCGTTGTTCGCGCTGGCCCGCGACAACGAGTGTCAGGCCCTCGCTCACGACCTGGCGGCGCTGGGCGTCCCGCCGCTCGTGCGGCTCGCCGCCGCGGCGCGCACGCGCGGCGAGGCCGATGCCCGGTGGCAGCTCGCCCACGAGCTCGGCCTCTGCGCCGGGGGCTCCGGCGCGGCCCGAGCGCGAGCCGGGGCCAGCGCAGCCGCGGCCGCCCCGGCGGACCCGGCGGCCCCGGTGGCCCCGGCGGCCGGCGACCGCGAGGCCGCCGAGGCCTGTCTGCTGGCGCTCGCCGAGGACGCCGACGAGTATGTCCGCCGGCGTGCGCTGCAGAGCCTGGCGCGCCTGTCGTCCTCGCACGTGGAGGCGCTGGCTGCGCGCGAATGGGCCAGCGCTCCCGATGACTTCCCGTGGACGAAGATGAACGTCCTGTGGGCCCTTCGCCACATCGCCTCGCCGGTCCTCGCGTCCCGCTTGCAGGAGGCCGAGGACTCGGCCAGTGAGCTGCTGCGCGACTACGCCGCCAAGCTGCGCGCTGGCGTCGCAGGCCCGTAGCGTCGCGTGGGCGTCGCCTGTGCGTCGCCTGTGCGTCGCTTGCGCGTCGCTGGGGCGACCGGCGCGCGCGGCCCGCTGGGGTGCAAAGACCCTGGCGCGCAGGTCATGCCCACAGCAGTGCTCAGTCCGCGACAGGGCCATGCGATCGCTTGCACCCAGGAGAGATCTGCCCGCGCTTTCGGTTGTGGTGTCGCTGACATCGTTGGCCGCTGATGTTCCATCGACCACGCGATCTCCGACGGTGAACGGCCTGTTGGCTCAAGCCCACAGCGCGACCACATCACCACTCGCTAGATCTTACAGTGTGTCAGTGGAGTGTGCTCTGCCAGATCATTGATAGTTACATCATGCATACGAAAGCACTCTTGTTTGCGATTGGCGCGGCCAGCTTCGCGCACGTCGGTTGTAGCGCCGAGCCCCTCGGTCCCGAGCTTGACCCTCAGGCTTCGCCAGACGACGACACCGCCGCCTCCGCGGTGACCACGACCGCGCTGGCCGAGTGTACCGCGCAGCGCGCGGTGCATATCGTCGCTGGCCTGGGCAGCCTCGCGTGGTACACGCAGGTGTGGCCCGTCCCCGCGGTGATCACGGGGTTTCAGCCAGCGTACGCCTATGACGCGCCGGCCAACGCCAAGTCCGTGGGCACCGACGCCGCCCATCCGCTGTACGCGCGCCGCATCGGCACGCGCGCGGTCTGGGAGGGCACGGGGACCGCGCCGCAGCCCAGCGTCTTCCTGGCGGGGCTCAACGAGACGCACACCGCGACGCCGACCAGCATCTTGACCAACCAGGGCGTGGGGCTGGCCGCCGCTGGCGCCGCGCTGCAGACCTCGCTCGCGCCGGTCATCCCGGCGCTGGTGTTCACGCCGGCTGGGCCCTACGGCACCGCCGCGGGCGCGCCGGCCGCCGTCACCGTGACGTCGGTCGACGGCGCCATCGCCGCGCTGCAGGGCAAGATCACGCCAGCGCAGGAGCAGATGCTACGGCCCAGCGCCGCGCAGCTCGCGCGCTACACGCCGCTCAACGCCTCCGCGGCCGAGCTCACGCTGGCGAGCCGCCTGGCCTTCACCGCGAACGCCTTCGGGCTCGGCCTGGTGGGCACCGCGGTGATCCCCGGGTACAACGATGATCCGCACAACGCCTTCGACTCCGGCACCGCGACCACGCGCGCCAACCGGCTCGCCACCACGATGGACGCATTCTACGCCGACCTCGCGGTGTTCACCGAGTCGCGCTGTGGCCGCGCCGGCGCCGCGCTCTCCGTCGCCAACAACACCGTCGTGACGGTCGTTGGCGACACCCCGAAGAACCCGTTCGCGCGGGCTGGCTGGGGCGATGGGACGCTCGGCGCCTCGAACTGGATGTACCTGCGCTCCAACGGCTTCACTCGTCCGGGCTGGTTTGGCCAGTACATCCCCAGCGGTCGCACCAACTTCAACCCGAGCACCGGCGCGCTCGATCCCGCCGCCACCAACGCGACCGGCGCCGGCGCCGCCTTCGCGGGCGCGCTGTACGCGATCGCCCGCGGCAACCAGGCCGCCGTGGCGCAGTACACGAGCGCGCCATATGCAGGCGTGATCCAGCCGTAGAGTTTGCGCCACGGGCGCGCGTCATACGAACAGGTCGTCGATGCGCGCGTACGAGCTCTCCATGCCGTCCATCATGCCGGTGCTCATCGCTGCGTCGCGCGCCTCTTTTGAGGCATAGGTGACGACCAGCTCGAGGCGCGTGCCGGTTCCTTCCGCGACGAAGCGTGTCTCGACGATGGTCTCGGTCGCGCCGGGGACCTCGAAGAACTCGGAGTGCAAGCTGCGGTGCGGAGGATCGAGCTCGAGTATGGTCCCGCGCATGCTGAAGCCCTCGCCGGGGCTCTTGTCCCAGCGAAAGTGGAGCTGCGCGCCAACGACGGGCGCGATCTCGCAGACCGGCATGGTCCACCCGGGCGGCCCGAGCATCCACTGCTTCACGAGCTCCGGTTCGAAGTGGGCGCGAAACACGCGATCAGGAGGGGCGGCGAATCGCCGGGTCACGCGAAGCTGGGTGTCACCTACGAGTTCGGCTGTCAGCTTGGAGGTCACGGGTTCTCTCTTTTTTCTGGGGTGTTGGGCTGGCGTTCCGGTCGTCGTCGTCCCGCGCGAGCAAGGCCTCGAGGCGCGCGTAGTTGGCCTCGAGCACGGTGCGGTACCTCTCGAGCCACTCATCGAGCTCGCGAAGCGGCTCGGCGCAGAGCGCATAGAGCCGCCGCTGGCCATCGGGGGTCACGCCCACGAGCCCCGCGTCTCGCAGCACGCGCAGGTGCTTCGAGGTCTGCGGCTGCGCGATACCGGCGACCGCGCTGAGCGTGGCGACGGACTGCGGCCCCTCGCGGAGGGCCTCGAGCATCCGGAGTCGGTGCGGTTCCCCGATCGCGCTCAAGGTCCTTGCTAGCATCGGCACATATATCGCCGATTGGATATATATCCGTCAAGCGATATCTCTGCCTTCATCTAGACGTCGCGGCGCGCTTCAACCGGGACGCAACGAGCCGTCGCGCGTCTCGACGGCTCCGCCGTGGCCTACCGCCGCCACGTACAGACCAGGCGTCGCTCGGTCAGCGGGCCGCTGCTTCCTCTAGCAGGGCCTCGAGCTGCGCCGACGCGCTCTCTTCGAACAGCGCGAGGGCTCGTCGCACGGCGTCTGGCTCGGCCTGCGAGAGGCCTCTTGGTAGAAACGCCCAGTACCAGCGCGCGGCGCCGAAGACGCGGAACCAGCGCAAGAACTGCGGCAGATCGAGCGCCAGGGGATGCAGCTCGCTGCCCTCATACACCCAGCCGAGCTGGTACTCGCCGTGGGGAGGTGCGAAGTCGACCACGATCCACTCCGGCGCACCAGGCACCGACATCACCAGCTTGCTCCGGCGCAACGAGTTCATCCGCGTCAGCGACTCCTCATCGTCGACATCGGCATCTGGACTCCAGATCGTCTCGTAGAACGGCTCTTCACTGGACGGATCGTACCCATCGACGTCTTCGCTTTGCCCGTGCGGCTTGAAGCCATCGAACGCATCGTCGAGCGTGGCCACCTCCGCTGTCCAGTCCATCGTGACCTTGCCATCGATCTCGACTCGAACCGTCATCCCATCGCCCTCGCCGTAGAACGTGGCGAAGTGGGCTGGAAGGTCGGAACCGAGAACTTCAGAGATCCGCGGGGTCAACTCCTCCAGCTTGGACGGAGAGATGGTGTGGGAGGTTCTCACGATGGTCATTGGCGTCTTGGGGGTGTGATGTTTGAATATGTGACTGATGAGTTACGGTGTTTGACACTACGTGTATTGATCGGCTGGGTCAAGACGCTGACTGTGAGACGCTCGAGCTGGGTGGTGGGCTTCGTGGAAGATACTAGCTGGGGATATGAGGAGATGATCGAGAGGGCGCAAGAGGAGGGCCGGCATCGTGAACCTCGGAGATCCTCAGCACGGTCTCGCGGCTGCGGCGTCGGGGCGGGCGGCCACGCTGGTCGCTACAGCTTCAGGCCGTGGGGCCGATGGATCCCAAGGCCGTCGAATGTCACCGCGTACACACCTCGTGGTCGCCCTGGTCGCGGCGCTCGCGTGCGCCGGCGGCTCGGCGTACGCGGGGAGCTATCGGCGCGAGGAGCTCCTGGTCGAGGGCGTGACGCGCGAGCTGTTCGTGTACACGCCGAGCACGCTGGCCCCGGGGCGTAGCCCGGCGGTGCTCGCGTTTCACGGCTTCCTCAGCGACGCCTCGGGGCTGCGCTGGATCGCCAAGATCGATCGGTTCGCCGACGCCGCGGGCGTCATCGTCATCTACCCCAACGCGGTCGCAAAGAGCTGGAACGCTGGCCGAGGTTCGGGGTCAACCAATCGCACCACCGATGACGTGGCGTTCGCCAAGGCGCTGCTCGCGGCGACCCTGGAGCGGCCGGAGGTCGATCCCCGCCGGATCTACGCGATGGGGTTCTCCAACGGCGCGCAGATGGTGGCCACCATCGTGTGCAAGCTCGACCACCAGCTCGCGGCGGCGGCGATGGTGGCGCACTCGCTCAATATCCCCCAGTGCGAGCCGCGCGCGCGCGTGCCGATGCTCCTCATCCAGGGGCGCAAAGATCCGTTCGTTCCGTTCGAGGGCGGCGGCAAGGATGATCTCGCGTCTCACCAGTTCACCGTGGACTTCTTCCGGCGGATAAATCAGGCGGTGGCGCCAGCCAAGAACGTCCTGGAGCTGGAGTCCATCACCTGCAGCGAGAGCGTAGACTCCGCCGGCCGCGAGCAGGTGCTCTCGTGCATCGGGGAGCGCGACGGCCACACCTGGCCGGGCGGGGTGGTGTTTCAGCCGGAGCTCTTCGGTCCGACGAACCCCGATCTCGTGGGAACGGAGTACGTCTTCTCGTTCTTCTCGCGGCACGTGCAGCCCGCGCCCCGGCGCGCTGCCTCATCGGGGGCGACGACGCCCGCGCCGGCGGCGGCTGGCGAGCTGAACAAGCCCGAGCCCAGCCGCTGGAACGAGCGGCTGGTCACGCTGCCCACCGGTGGCCAGCGGCGGTACTACGAGCCGCGCGAGGGCCTGGCCGGCGCGCGTGTGCTGGTGCTGGTGGTGCCCGAGGTGGTGGGCAAGCCGGCGAGGCCAGACGCGGTGGCGGCCGCGCTTGGCCTCACCCGGCTGCCCGGGGGCGCTGGCTACGTGATCATGGACGCCGACCTCAGCGGCGCGGTGGACCTGGTGGTCGAGCAGGTGCGCGCCCGGGTCGGCGCTCCGCTGCCGGTCTCGGTCCTGGGACTTGGCGCCGGCGGGGCCGTCGCGCAGCAGCTCTTCTGCGACCGATCAGATCTGGTGTCGGCGGTGGTCATGGTCGCCGCGGCGGTCAAGGCGCCGCTGTGTACGCCGCGCCCCGTGCCTTCGCTGCTGTCGGTGCAGTCGCCCAGAGACGCGCGCGCGCCGGCTGACGGAGACCCCAAGGCGGGCCTGATGAGCCAGTCAGAGCTGCTCGCCACCTGGCGCAGCGACCAGGGGTTTCCGTTTGACCCCGACGTGCGATCAGGCGCTGGCTACTCCTGCCGGGGCGGCGCGCATCCGGACGGCGATCCGGAGATCCTGACGTGCCGATCAGACTCGACCAGCGCCGCCGCCGTGGGCGCCGATGCTGCGCGGATCGTCGGTGAGTTCCTGCTGCGTCATCAGGCCAAGCCGGTGCCATTCACCATCGTTCACCCCCGCTAGGAGACTGGTGTCAATCAGTCTCCTGGCCGAGCACGCCAAGCTCGCTCGGCGAGGTTGGCGGCGCAGCCCGGGCGCGAGTGCGCCCGTCCGGAGGGCTTTGCCCAACAATGAGGCTAGGAGCGTGGTGTTTGACACCACGCTCCTAGCGGCGACGACCGGCCTTGCGCGCCGTCAGGATCGTGCGCACGTTCACGTCGCGGCTTGGCGCGCGGGGCGCGCCAGACGCCGCCAACCCCAGATAGACGGTAGCGCGCCGAGCGCGAAGCAGAGGATAGCGATGAGCGAAGCCGCGGTTCGAGACATCACGGACGAGACGTTTCAGGCAGAGGTGCTGGCGCGGTCGCATAGCGTGCCGGTGCTGGTGGACTTCTGGGCGCCATGGTGTGGGCCGTGCCGCATGCTGGGGCCTGTGCTCGAGAGGCTGGCGCCGCAAGTGGCAGACCGCGTGGAGATCGTTCGCATCAACACCGAAGACAACCAGGCGACTCCGGCGCAGTACCAGATAAGCGGGATCCCCGCGGTGAAGCTGTTTCGCGCCGGCGAGGTGGTCGCGGAGTTCGTGGGCGCCCAGCCGGAGGCGCAGGTCCGCGCGTTCCTTGACCGGCACTGTCCAAGCGCGCTGGACCAGCGAGTCGTCGAGGGGCAGAGCGCTCTGGCCCGCGGAGAGCTGGACGCCGCCGCCAAGGCCCTCGGGGAGGTCCAGGCCGCCAGGGCCGACCACCCGGGGGCGTTGCTTGGCCTGGCGCAGGTGGCCTACGCCCGCGGTGCCATGGACGACGCGCTCGCGCTGGCCCAGCGCGTGTCGCCGCGCTCCGACGAGGCCGACCAGGCGCAACACCTGGTGGAGCTGGTGGACCTGGCGCGCGCTGGCGCCGCTGGCATCGAGGCGACCTCGGCCGCGTCTCGCGCCGCCCCTGACGATCCCGCGGCGCGCTTCGCCTACGCAGGAGCGCTGGCCGCGGCCTCGCGCTGGAGCGAAGCGCTCGATGAGCTGCTCGCGCTCGTCGAGCGCGACCGGCGCTGGAACCATGAGGCCGCCCGCAAGGCGATGCTGGTCATCTTCGCCGCCGTGGGCGTGCAGAGCCCCGTGGCGCAGGCGTACCGTCGCAAGCTGGCTGTCCTGCTGTAGGGCCGCCGGGGTGACGCGGCCGCGCTCTGTGCGGCGCGTTCCCACGCATCTGTGTGTGTGGCACCCCGAAGGCGAGCGCTGCTCGTGCATGCGCCCGGGTGACGCCGGCGCGCATGTGGTCAGCACGTTGCCTGGCGCGTTGCCTCGGCGCGTTTTGCCTCGAGAACGGACAGGTGCGCGCCAGGCTGTCACGGCGCGCACCGAGGGGGATGTCGTACTGTTCGTTCATGGCGCAGCGCAGCGCTGAATGAGCGCGTCGACACAATCGCTCATGGAAACTCTGCGTTGGGCCATGTGCGCTCAGAAGTGGCTTTTTGTGGTGCTGATGTACTCGGAGCCTTGATGCCTTGGCACTGATGTTGAACAGAGCGCTCGCGCGGCTTGCTCGACGGCCGCGTGGGAACTCTGGATCACAACAGGAGCCTTGGCATGTACAAGAACGCACTAGTGTTTGCGGTGGGATTCGGCGCGATGTTCGCTGGCTGTAGCTCGGACAACGCAGGGGACCTTACTGATACTGATTCCCATGCTCGAGAAGTGTATGGGCACTATCAGGACGCGGCCGGCGGCAAGGTGCAGTTCGAGGTGTCCACTGTGGAGTCGGGGCGGCTGCTCGATGTGCTCGATCGGTCGGTGAACGAGCTGGTGAGTGTGCCGGGCTATCGGCTGACCATGGAAGAGCAGGGCACGGAGATCACCGCGATCAAGAGCCAGGCGCGGGACTCGAGCACCGACGAGTGGGCGCAGCCCGTGCTGCTCTCGAAGTTCGACGACCTGGGGCGAGACACCGGGGCGGCGAGCTACCGGATCTTGTCGGTGAACGTGAACCGAGGAGGGGAGCTGAGCGCACACCGCGCGCTGCAGGTGTGCTGGGACGCGGGCGCAAATTGCTTGGTCATGGACCCGGTGGTCGAGCGGCTGGAGAGCTTCGCAGAGGACAGGGCTCGGCTCCTGGCCGAAGGCTGGAAGGTGGAGTCGCAGGTCAAGCAGCTCGGCGGCGAGGTCCAGGCGCAAGCGGTGTGTACGCTGAGCTCGAACTTCAACGCCGTCAGTCGGTCGCTGACCTGGTCTTCTCGAACCATCACGTACAAGAACCTGTACGGCATCACGGTGGTGACGCACCGGCTGGGCAGTCAGCAGACCGGAATCTCCTGCTACGTGTCCTCTGGCTCTTGCCGGGCGGCGACGTTTGGCTATAGCAGCGCGTCGAGCTGTGATGCGAACCTGGGCTTCAACTGCGATTGCTCGAACACCGGGAACCAGTCCGGCACCTCCACGAACGCGGCGCGGGCCTGGTCCGAGACCAAGTGCGAGCACAAGAACGTGCTGCAGGGCAGCGCCAACGTGTCGTGGAGCCGCAGCGGCGTGGGCGCTGGCTTCAACATCTCCTGGTCCACCAGCGGCGGCACGGTGAACGCCAACGGCGGCACGCAGTACGACACCTGCGCCTGGCACTGAGGTGCGCTGGCCAGCGCCAGCGTGCGGTGACCTCGCTGGCCGCTGCCTGGCAGGCGAGCGCGCCGCGGCGGTCAGCGACGCGGGCTGACGGACCGCGGGCTGAGGCCATGGGCCGCGGCTCCAGCGGTGGACCCGGTCGAGACACCGGTCGAGCTACCTGGCGCGATGCCGGCCGAGATGTCGGTCGCGATGTCAGTGGCGAAGTCGCGCAGCGCGGTGTCGAGGGTGTCGTCATCCGTGACCACCATCGCGATGGGCACGGTGAGATCGTCTTCCAGGTCATCGGTGATGGGCACATCGCGCGTGCCCAGGGCGATGCGGCGCATGCGGATCTCGGGGTTTGACCGGGCCACGTACTCGCAGAGCTCGTCGGCGCTGGTCTGGGTGAGCGAGTCGGCCACGGTCATGCCGCGGATCGCGCCGTGCTGCTTCTCGACGATGTCGATGGCCTCGAGCGGGGTCGCCGCCTCCACCGATTCACAGCCGGCGGTGCGCAAGCTCTCCGCGATCCGGTGGCGCCGATCTGGCGAAGGATCGACCACCACGATGTGTGGTCGCCGGAACGCCGCCACGCTGGCCGCGACCTCGGCTTCGAGCGCGCGGCGCAGGTCCTCGGTCACCTCGTGGAACCGCACGGCGACCTCGTCGAACGTACAGCGCACCACCCGGATCCGCACGTGTCGCCAGGCTGCGTCCAGGTGCAGCTCCAGCAGCCCAACGTTGCCCACCGCCGGGCAGGCCTCGCCGTCCTGGACGCGCAAGCGCACTCCACCCATGGACAGATCGACCACGTGGCAACGCAGCGACATCACGCCCACGTGCAAGCGCGCGCTGACCGTCCGCGGCACCCGGAGGTGCTCTCGTCGGTTGGACTCGTACGCGGTGCTTTTCGGCTCGGAAGGCTCTTCCATCGAGGTTCCCCAATCTCGAGGCGGAGGCGACATCTCACCTCCTCGCATCCACCGTAGCCGCGCGGGGCGGGGTCGTCACTCACAAAAGCCACCCGTGTGTGGTTTGGCTCGCAATTCACTAGAAGCTTTCCCCGATCTGCCCACTGAACAGATGCTTCGAACGCAGAGAGCGTGAGCGCTATTCCACTCATAACCAAAAATGCGCGCTCCGCCGGATCGGCGAGCGCGCGAACTCCAAGGAGATCGGCTTCACGGGCGACCTCGCTGGAGGTGGCTCGCGGAAGATTGGATATCTGCAGAGATCCAGCAGGGTATCGGAGGACCCTGCGAGCGCGCGGCGCCGCCGCGATGCGCCAGGACCGTCCTGCGCGGCGCGTGCGCTGGCGCTATTGCTCGATGCACCAGGTCGGGTAGCCGGGCACGTTGCAGTCCCACGGACAGATCGCGGCTTCGCCGTAGCTGCACACGCAATCGCCGCAGACGGCAGGCACGCAGTCCACCGGGCAACTCGCCGCGGTCTCGCCGGGGTTGCACACCCCGTCCCCGCACACCGGGGACACCGGGCAATCCGTCGGACAGCTCGCTGGCGTCTCCCCGCCGTTGCACACGCCGTCGCCGCACACCGCCGCGGCAGTGCAATCTTCGGGGCAATTGGCCTGCGTCTCCGCCCCGCTGCACACCCCGTCACCGCACAGGGTATCGAACGGAGGCGCCGCGAGCACCTCCTGGCGGACGGTGCCGTCCCCCGGCTGCGCCGCTTCGAGCTCCTCTGTTGCACATCCGCCCATCGCCAGCGCCAGCCAGCACGCCGCCGCCACCCACGTACCGCGAAGCTTCAAACCTGAGAGAAATCGCATGACGTGCCCCTTTCGATAGAGTTGACTCGACGCCGCCACGCGCGGCGTCGACGCGAGCCGTCCACCTTTGGCCGACTCGCGAGATCCTCGAGGTGGCGGCGAGGATCGCCACCAGCTCCGTGGCGCGACGCTATCAAGCAATCCCGCACCTGAGCAATTGCCGCGCTGATGTCATGTGATGCCGCGGTGGCGCGCACACCTCGCGTGCGTGGTCGCATCCGTGGCGCGCGACGTCGCAGCCAGCCGACCGCTGCCGCACCGCGCGCGGGTCGGTCGCACCTGCGACGCGGGGCCCAAGCCTCGAGCGCGTACTTCGCTCTCACCCGCGTCCGCGACTCACGACGCACAACGAAATGCGCGCTCCGCCGGATGGGGAGCGCGCATCAGCAAGAGACGACATCTCGAGCAGGCGGAAAGATTGGATATCTGCAGCCTGCTGACAGCGTCTCAGAAGAGCGATGCGTACGCTGCGGGGTTGAGCCCGTCCGGGTCTTCCAGCGTGGAGAACTTGGCGAACTCGATCGGGGCGGTGGTGTCCATCGTCTGGTTCTGCACCACGTCGAGCACGAACTTGGTGTACGTCGCGACAGGCACCGGGATCGGGTCGGGGTCAGGCATCGGGTCCGGCGGTGGCGTGCTGCCGTCGTCCCCGCAGGCGCCGAGCGCACCGGCGAGGCACGTGACGAGGACCAGCGTGAGCGCGCGGGCTGCGCGGCGAAGAGGGCGGGGCGTCATGGGGGTGGCTCCTGGGCGGGCGATCACGGCGCACCGGCCTTGGGGGTCTTGAGGTACGGGAAGGTGTTGTCAAAGTCGGCCGCGCTCTGCGCCGCGCCGTCAGTCCACCCCAGCTCGCCGCCCGCCGACTGCGCGGTGGGCGCCAGGTAGCCCATGGCCACGCGCAGGGCGATGTCGGTCACGTCGTCGCCGGGGCGGCGCCCGTTGGGGAAGCCCGCGGGGTCACAGCCGGTGTTGCCGGTATCGAGCGTGGAGCCGCCGGCGCCGCGGTCAAAGCACAGGGCCGCGCCCAGGGTCTGCTGCGAGGCCGGCGCGGTGGTCGGCAGCGCGGTGTTGAGGCGCAGCATCTCGGACGGCGTGGCGGTGGCGTTGACGCCGGAGACGCCGGTCAAGAAGGCCGCGACCAGGTCCGTGCGCGGGAAGTTGTTGGGCGCGCGGACCGCGGGCGACACGCTGCCAAAGAGGATCTCGATCACCTCGGGCAAGGTCGGGTGGGTCACGTAGTCCGCGAACTGGCCGTCCTGCGAAGGGCTCGAGCCGTTGAACCGGTCCTTGTCCTTGATGCCGATCACCACCTCGTTGACCAGCGGCATGCCCAGGCGCGAGACCTGGACCCACGGGCCGCCCTCCCTCGAGGGCTGCTTGTAGCTGCCGGTGGGGTTGATGACGCGCGCCTGGCGCACGCTGGCCGTGGTCCACGCGCCGATGGTGGAGTCCGCGGCGTCGTTGAGGCAGGCGGCGGGGATCTCGAGCGCCAGCGAGGTGACGTTCTTGTCGCCGATGGTGTTCTTGCCCTGATCGATCGCGCCGATCGGGTTGAACTGCGGCGAGGCGTCGTCAAAGTCCGCGTTCACCAGGTCGAAGATCTGTCCCAGGTTCACCGCGAAGCCCTCGGCGCGCTGGCCGACGAACACGCGCGCCTTGGTGCCGGTGGGCGGGGTGCATCCCGGGATGTCGACCTGGTAGACATGCGCGCCCGCGTAGGCGGCGTAGTTGGGGATGGACTTGGTGCCGATGTTGTCGAGCGGCTTCTTGAAGGTGGCGCCGCCGCCGGTCGCGTTGGTGATCGCAGAGGCGGTGCCGCTGCGGCGGTCGCCGCGGATGACCTTGAGCGAGAAGGTCTCGAGGATGTTGCGCGCGCCCTCGTCGGCTGCGGTGACCGCGCCGATGTTGGCGAACGGCACCGCCACCATCTTCTCTTGTCCGGTGGCGCCGATGGACAGCGCCAGGCCATTGCCGGCCGCCGCGAGCGCGCTGTCGAAGTCGAACTGGAAGGTCAGATCTTCCTTGGCGTCGCCGTTGTTGTCGACGTGGATCTCGTAGATCGCGTCAGGGTCCAGCGTGAAGTAGTTCGGACCGCCGTACGAATCTTGCAGCGGCAGGTAGTTGGCGATCAGGGTGACGTACCCATCGCGCCCGGTCTCGTAGCTGCGGAACATGTAGAAGTCCGTGCCGTCGACCTTGGGGTTCTCGGTCAGAAAGGGCGCCTCGCGGTGGCTCGAGGCCCAAAGGGGCGTCATGGGCAGGGCGGTCGCGAGCATGGCAGCCGTCAGGGCCTTGGTGGTCTTTCGCAGTCGCATAGGTCCTCCAGATACACATCGAGCATCCGGCGCCGCAGCATGCGGTGCCGGGGTTGAGACGTTGCGCCGCAGCGGCCAGGAGCGGCGCTGCGAGCGTGAGCGGGTTGCAGGGGAGATACGGAAGAGAGCGTCTTTTGGATCGAAAGAATCTGTTTGGGGCCTCAGTCGCGGCGGCCGACCAAACGCCGGCCGCCAAGCCCTTGGCGAAGCGCTACCGCGCGCTGCGCGCCGCGAGCTTGGGCGTGAGCGCCGTGGTGGCGCGGCGCAGCGTCGCGTCGTCGGGGCGGCGGCCGGCGTCCGAGAGCGCCACTGACAGACGGCCGGTCAGCAGCACGCTGCGCGAGCTCACCATCTGCGGGAAGCGGCGCTCGGTGCGGGCCACCGCCAGGGCTGCGGCCTTGCCGTCTGCGTACTCGCACGCCGAGATGGATAGCCCGGTGTCGGTGACGCCGCCTGCGCAGTAGTCCGCCGAGGCCACCACCGCCAGGTACTGGCGCGGCGCCACCAGGGTCAGCCCGGCCTGCGCCAGCGCCGCGAAGGCGTCCTCCACTCGCTGTCCGCTCGGGCGCCGGGCCGCTTCGCGCGCGAGCTGCCCCGCGAGCGTCTGCATGGTGGCCGCGCCCGCGGGCTCCGTGTCGGCGGGCGGCGCGGCGGGCCCGGTGGCGGCTGGCGGCTCGTCGGTCGTTTGCTCGGCAGCTTGCCCAGTGGCTTGCCCGGCAGCTTGCGCGGGATCCTCCTCCGAGCGTCGCGACTTCGAGGCGCACGCGGAGGTCAAGAGCGCGGCGAGCAGGGTAGAGGTCCAGAGAGCGGAGAAGGGGGAGGTGTGCATCGCGAGGTCCTCGAGGCTTGGGGCGGAGCAGGAGCGAGAGCGAGAGGGAGAGGGAGAAGAGAAGAGGTCAGGTCAGCGCGCGCTCCAGCGACCAGCGCAGCGCGACCAGCGCCATCGCGGTCGAGGCGGTGAAGAGCAGCACGCGGTAGCCGGTGGTGCGACGCGCGGCGAAGGCCACCGGCAGGAACACGAGCACGATGGCGAGCTGGCCAAGCTCGACGCCCAGGTTGAAGCCGAGCAAGGCCGACACCAGGTGGTGGCCGGGCAGGCCGACGTCCAGCAGCACGTTGGAGAAGCCAAAGCCGTGCAATAGCCCAAGCGCGAACGCCACCGCCCAGCGCGCGTCGATGGCGCGCACCAGGTTGTTGAGCGCGGCCAGCGCGACGCTCACCGCGATCGCGGTCTCCACCAGGCGCACCGGCAGGTGGACCCAGCCCAGCGCCGAGATCACCAGGGTGATCGAGTGGGCCAGGGTGAAGGCGGTGACGACGTCGAGCACGTCGCGCACCACGTCGGCCAGGCGCGGCACCGGCTCCCAGCCGGCGGCGGATCTGCGGAACACGGCGGGCAGGAGCAACGCGAGCAGGAAGCAGATGTGGTCGACGCCGATCCAGATGTGCCACACGCCCTGCTTGATGAAGCCCAGGACGTCGGCGCTCGGCTGCGCCAGCTCGATACGGATGGGGCCGGGCCGGTCGATGAGGCGCACCACGGCCTGCTGCTCGTCGCCAGCGCGCGCCACCCGCACGATGCCCCGGTGCTGCGCGTCCACCTCGAACACCGCGCGATAGTCCAGCTCCAGCGCGGTGATGTCCTCGGCGCAGGTCACCTCCAGCGGCAGCGCCAGGTGCTCGCCGTCGGCGCGATGAACCGCGCCGGGTTCGCCGAAGGTCAGCCCGCACGGGTGGCCCGCGGTGGCCACGGTCAGGTGGTCGGTGAGGTAGCGGCTGATCGCCAGTCCGTGGCTGCGGGCCTCGCGCCACTGCACCTGGCCGTCGAGGTCGCTGTCTAGCCCCACCGCGTCGTGCAGGTCACGGAACGCGAGATCGATCTGCCCCGTGGCCTTGGCGCCCGAGACCGTGAGCGAGAGGTAGCCGTTGCCCATGGTGTGGGCCGCGGCGGGAGCCGGCGCGGCGGTCAGCGCGGCCAGGGACACGAGGCCAGCGAGCGCGAGCGAGGCCTTGCGGGGCAGCCGAGGCGTCGGTGACGAAGTCCGGTGGGTGGGGCGCATGGGGGTGGTCGACTCCGTGCTCGTCGGGTTGGTCGTCTGGTCGGTCGTCTGGTTGGTCGTCTGGTCGGTCGTCTGGTTGGTCGTCTGGTCGGTCGTCGCGCGGAAGCTGGTCGCAGCCAGGCGCGTCACTGCGGGGCTCCGGCCGCGGTCAGCTCGGCGAGCGCGCGGTCGATGGCGTGGTCGCGCACGTGGTGCTGCTCGATCCAGGCGAGCACCGGCGCGGCGGCCTTGGGCGAGCGCGCGGCGGCGGCGGCGCGCAGCAGCAGCAGCGCGTCGATGGGCTCCTTCTGCAGCTCCCAGTTGGCGAGCAGCAGGCCCACCGCCTCGACGGGGCGGCCCTCGACGTCGAGCTCGAAGAGCCCCTGCTCGCGACGGTGGGTGAAGTCGCCGCGCGCCACCGTGGCGGCCAACCGTTCGCGCAGCGCGCTGGCGCTGGCCGCCCCGGCGGGCAGCCGCAGCCGCTTCTGCGCGATGGCCAGGCGCAGCAGCAGGCCGTCGCTCTGCGTCGCCGCCTCGTCGCCAGGCTCGGCGGGCTCGCCAGGCTCGCCAGGCTCGGCGGGCTCGCCGGGGTTGGCGTCCTGGTCAGCCAGGAGCTCGAGCACCAGCGCCGGCCGGTCGGTGGCGAGGTACAGGTCCGCGAGCGCGACCTTGGTGTACGTGTCCGCGGCGAGGGCGAGCGAGCCGCGCAGGTGGCGCTCGGCGGCGGCGGCGTCTCCCATCGAGGCGGCGAGCTCGCCCTGCAGGGTGGCGACCCACGCCAGCAGGCGCGGCGAGGCGTCGCCGGAGCGCCGGCTCTGCTCGGAGAGCTCGCGGTAGGCGCGCTCGGCCCCGCCGCGCACGAGCTCCACCGGCGCTTTGCAGGCGACGATGATGAGCTCGGGTGCGGTGGCGGTGAGCGCGTCGCAGCTCGCGAGCGCTGCGCGATAGTCTCCGGTGACGGTGGCGACCGCCGCGAGGCCAAGCTGGACCGCCAGGTCGTCGGGGCGCTCGGCGGCGAGCCGGTCGAAGTCGGCGCGCGCGCTGGCGAAGTCGTGCAACGACTGCGCGAGCTGGGCGCGGACCAGGCGGACCTCCTGCGGCACCTCCGCGCGCGACAGCCAGGGCGCCAGCGCGGCCTGCGCTCGGCCCAGGTGCCGAGGATCGGAGCTGCGCCGCGCGCGCGCTCCATCCAGCGGCGGGCCAGCGCCACCCGCCCGGACACGTCACCGGCGGCGAGCTGGCCCAGGGCGCGGCTCTGGGCGCGGTCCTGGGGCTCCACCTTGGCCATCACCTCGTCATCGGCGGGTTGGCGCAGCGCCGCGGCGGTGGCCGCGGGGCCCTGGGTCAGCAAGGCCGCGGTGGTCAGGGTGGCGGCCAGGCCAAGGGCGCCGATGCCGAGCACCAGCGCTTTTCGGGTCGTGCGGGAGGGAGCCTTGCGGGTCACATCGCTACTACGAGCGTGACGGCCAACTGGATCGAGCCCTTCTGCGGTCGTCACGCCGCGCGCGCCGCGTCAACGGGGCGGGTGCCCTCGCTGTGAGCCGGCTTGCGTCCCAGCTGCGGCCCAGCGACGCCCGGCGCGTCAGCTCGGCCGGCGCAGCTCGGCAAGGATGGTGTCGAGCTGCGCGCGAAACCAGACGTGTCCGGGGTCGTCGCTGGCGCGCGGGTGCCAGACCATGCTGGTGCGGTCGATGGGCAGCTCCAGCGGCGGCGCCAGCTGCTGCAGCTTGATCCAGCGCGCCATCGCCGCGGCCACCGAGGCCGGGCAGGTCACCGCCAGCTCGGAGGCGGCGACGATGGCCGGCGCGGCGATGAAGTGCTGGATGCGCGCCACCACGCGGCGCCGCTTGCCCAGCGCCTCCAGCGCGGAGTCGACGATGCTGCCGGGCATGCCGCGCGGCGCCACCAGCAGGTGACCGAGCGCGAGGTAGGCCTCCAGGGATAGCTGCCCGCGTCGGCGACAAGCGGGGTGGCGCGCGCGTAGCAGCACCACGAAGCGCTCGGGCGGCAGGGTGCGCTTGTGCAGCGCGCTGGAGATCAAGAAGTCCGGGACGAAGGCGAAGTCCGCGGTGCCGTCCTCCAGGCGACGTGCGAAGTCCACGTCGGCGCGCTCCACGCTGACCGAGACGCCCGGCGCGACGCGGGCCAAGAGGGCCAGCAGCGTCGGCAGGGCGTAGGCCTCCACCAGGTCGTTGCCGAGCAGCACGAAGCGGCGCTCGCTGGTGCCGGGCGTGAAGGGCGCGCCGGCGCGCACCGCGTTGCGTAGCTCGGCCAGCGCGCGCGCCAGCGGCTCCGCGAGCGCCTGCGCGCGCGGCGTCAGCAGCAGGAGCGGCCGGCCGGGCACCAGCAGGCCGTCGTCGAAGAACTCGCGCAGGCGCGCCAGCTTCTGGCTGGCCGCGCCCTGCGAGATGCCGAGCCGCCGCGCGGCGCGGGTGATGTGGCGCTCGGACAGGAACACGTCGAGCGCCAGCAGCAGATCCAGGTCATCGGGCAGGTCGCGCATGAGGCATCATCAGAAAAGCTAATCTTGGCTATTGGTACAAGTAGTTTTACGAATGAACGCGGTGCCGCCAGGATGGCGGCATGAGGCTTCGCTCCTGGTGTTCGTGGCTGCTCGATCGCAGCTTGCTCTCGTCCCTCTCCCACCTGCTCTATCCCCTCCAGCTCCAGCGGCTGGCCCGTGCGCGGGCCGACGCGGCGCCGCGCTCTCGACGCGGTCCCCGGGGCGCGCTGGTGGCGCTGGTGGTGGCGCTGGGGCTGGGCGCCGCGCGCCAGGTCCGCGCCGAGGACGGTGCCGCGGTGGCGCCGCGCGGCCCGGTGGTCAGCGCGATGCTCGGCCTCGGCCAGTGGGTGGTGTTCGGCGGCGGCAACGTCGCCGCGCAGGCCAAGCTTGGGCGCTGGGTGGTGGAGTACTCGCACGGCCAGAGCCTGCACTACAACCGGGTGGCGCTGGCCCTCACCGAGGCCGAGCGCGACGCCGACCTGGAGGTGGAGTCGCCGTGGACCACCGGTGGAGGCGTTGGCTACCAGCTGACGCGGCGCCTGCACCTGCTGGTGGAGGCCAAGGCGCATCACTACCTCGTCCGCGACAGCGTCGGCGCGACCGTCGAGTACACCACGTTCACGGTGGGCCCCGGCCTGTTCTACGAGATCTACCTCACCCGCAACCTGTTCCTGCAGCCCAACCTGCGCTGGTGGCCCACGCTGGGCTCCACGCATGATGGCGCCGCCACGCTGATGGCTCCCGACGGCAGCGCGGTTCACCCGGCGCGCCACGATCTGCTGCCGTTCGTCAACGTCAACCTGGGCTGGACCTTCGGCGAGCCTTGAGCGCTGCTCAACCGCGCGGCGCCGGCCGGGAATGGGCGTCGTCGCTGGCGCGTTGACAGGTCATGCGGCGCGCCATCTGGCTGGGTCTGTTCGCGCTGGGCCTTGGCCTGGCGGTCCTGCTCTATCACGGCCCCGGGCGCCCGCTCGTGCGCGGCCACGTGGGGGACGTGGCCGCGACCATGCTGGTGTATGCGCTGCTCTGGCTCTGGCCGGCCCGGCGCGCCAGCGCGGCCGTGCGCGCGGTGGGGGCCCTGGCCATCGCGGCGGCGATCGAGCTTGGGCAGACGGTCTGGACTGGCAGCGGCCTGGCCGGAGAGCTGGTGCTGGGCAGCACCTTTGATGGCTGGGACTTCGTGGCGTACCTCGCAGGCGTCGTGGTGGCGCTGCTGTATGAGCGCGGCACCACGCGAGCTCCCCGCCTGACGGTGGCCGCGGCCTGAAACGCGCGGCCTGCGCGGCCTGAAACGCGCGGCCAAGCGCGCGGCCTGACGCTAGATCGTCGACGAGAACGGCAGCGGAGACTGGGCGAGGTAGCGGTCGAACACCATCGCCACGTTGCGCACCAGCAGGCGGCCGATCTCGGTGGTTCGCAGCGCGCCAGCGGCGCGATCCACGGTCACCAGCTCGTCCATGGTGTCAAGCTGGGTCAGCTCCTTGGCGAAGTGCTGCGGGAAGTCGAGGTGGTGGCGCT
>JADJJK010000010.1 GCA_016706545.1 Myxococcales bacterium | reverse complement strand
CGGGCGGGCCGCCGGCTCGCCGAGCGCGCGGGACAGCGCCTCGAACATCGCCGGCCACTGCCCGTTCCAGTAGGCCCAGTCATGGCCGGCCCCCGGGGTCACCTGCGCCGACACCGCTGGCGCCTTGGCGCCCGCGTCCTGCAGCGCGTCCTGCAGCGCGGTGAGCTGCGCGGCAGGCACCACCTCGTCCTTGCCGCCGTGGCCCAGAAACAGCGCGGTGCCCACCAGCTGCGCGACGCGCTCGGGCGCCACGCAGTTGTCGCGCTGCCATCGCGACTCGAACTTGCGCCGCGAGCCATACACCGCGGCGTGGATCTTGTACTCACCGTCGCGGGGCGAGAGCCGCATCAGATCGAAGGTGCCAGAGAGGCTGCCCGCGAACGCGAACTCCGGATACGCCTGCGCCAGCAGCACCGCGCCGCGGCCCCCGGTGGAGTATCCGATGACCGCGGTGTGCGCCCGATCTCCGGCCACCGCGTAGGCCCCGCGCAGGTGCGGCAAGATCACCTCGCCGACCCAGCGCGCTCCGGGGATGGTCCCCCACGGTTGCTTGCTCTCGGCAAACAGCTCGCTCTCGTACACCGTCTTGCCCATCGCCGGCACCGCGAGGACCACGCCGTATCGATCTGCGAGGATCTCCAGGTCGGCCTTGTCGCGAAGCTGCTCCGGCGTGTGATTCCAGCCGTGCAACACCAGCACCAGCGGAGCCTTGCGCGCCGGATCCTGGCCGTACCCCGCCGGCAGGTACACCAGCACCGGCGCGGTCATCGACTTGCCCTCGAGCTTGCCGGTGACCTTCACCGGGCCCTCCCAGCGTCCGAGCACCAGCGCCCGGCGCTCGATGATGCCCTTGCGCGGCTTGCCGGGATACGAAGCCGTGGCCGGATCCTTGCGCGCCTCCCGAGGCCCAGCGTGTACCCAGGTGAGGGGCGAGACCAGCACGCAGGTCAGTAGCGAGGCGAGCGCAAGGAGCTTCATCTGAGTCCAATCGAGTCTGCGAGAGCACCACAATGTGCCACATCGTCGACAACCGAGAGATTTATGCGCATCGACGATGACATAAAACCTATGGTGCGAGCACCACCGACGTGCTCACACTCGGCTGCATTTTGCAACGCGCAGCGCCAACCATATGAAATGCATGAAATTAAGTCGCCGAGCCGGCTGAGGCGTCGTTCTGACATCAGGGCGGGTTCGCTTGATCGGTTGTCAGTCGGCTCCTGGCTACCTGGACGGCACATGTCGCATCATTCAGGCGTGCAGAACTGGCTGGAGCCGAGGTTTCCGTTGTGGGTCTCCGCCCTTCGCCACGTTCCTCGCGTTCGCTGCCATCTCTGCGGGGCCAGGCCATGACCATCGACGCATCCAGCAACGATCGAACGACCAAGGCCTTCGAGCGCCTCGACATCCCGCTGCCGCCGCGCAGCGAGCCGACGGTGGTGGTCACCGAGCCGACCGTGGCGTTGCCGCGTCGAGACGCGGCGATGGACCCGGCCGGCGGCGAGGCGACGGTGGTGGTGACGGAGTCCACGCTGGCGGCGCTGGCCGCGCAGACCGCGCCGCTGAACGAGGCAGATCCTGGCGCCAAGACGGTGCCGTTCGAGCCAGTCACCGGCGTGGCGCTGCCGACCGCGCCGCCGCCGGCCGCCGAGCGGGCGGCGCTGGCCGCGCTGGCCGCGGAGCCTCGACGGGTCGACCGCGCCGCGGCGGACCGCTCGCCGCCGCGCGACGTGACGCTGGGCAAGTATCAGCTCGTCCGGCACCTGGCCTCCGGCGGCACCTCGCACGTCTTCCTGGCGCGGATCGAGGGCCCGACGGGGTTCTCGCGCCACCTGGTGATCAAGACGCTGCGCCAGGAGCACGCGCACAACCCGGCGCACGTGGCCGCGTTCGTCGATGAGGCGTGGTTTCTGTCGTCGCTCCACCACGGCAACATCGTCCAGATCTCCGACGTGGGCACCGGCGACGACGGGACCCACTACCTGGCGATGGACTACCTGCACGGCGAGACGCTGCGCGCCGTGCTGCAGCAAGTGCGCGCCAGCGGTGAGCGCTTGCCCCTGGATTTCGCGCTGACCGCGGTGGCGAGCTGCGCCGAGGCCCTGCAGTACGTCCACACCCGGCACGGCAGCGATGGCCGCTGGCTGCGCATGGTGCATCGCGACGTCACGCCGTCGAACCTCATGGCCTGCTACGACGGGGCGATCAAGCTCATCGACTTTGGCAACGCCAAGGCGGCGACGCGGACGTCGCACACGCCGACCGGCGAGATCAAGGGCGAGACCGAGTACATGGCGCCGGAGCAAGCGCGTGGTGACGCCGTGGATCTGCGCAGCGACGTGTTCTCGCTCGGCGTGGTGCTCTACGAGCTGACCACGCGGATCCACCCGTTCGCCGATCGCAGCGACAAGGCCACCAAGCAGCGCCTGCTGCACGGCGAGATCACGCCACCGGCCCAGCTCCTGGCAGACTATCCCTCCGAGCTATCCCGCGTGGTGATGACCGCGCTGGCGCGCGATCCCAACCTGCGCTACCGCGACTGCGGCGCGCTCGGGCGCGCCATCCAGGAGCTGGCCGAGCGCCTGGAGCTGCGGACCGGTCCGGCGGCGGTGCGGCAGGCGATGGTGCAGCTCTTTGGCGCCAAGCAGGAAGCCTGGGAGGCCAGCCCTTCCGCCAAGGGCGAGGCCGCCGCGGCGACCGCAGATCCGCGAGACGCCAGGCCTCGGGCTCGGGGCGCCGAGTCGTCGGAGCCGGTGTCGCGGCGCAACAAGCCCACGCGCCCGCTGCAGCCGCAGTCGCCGGACCGCGCCTCGGCGGCCGCCTCGGGTGTGGTGGCGCAGAGCCAGGCCGTCAGTCCGTCTTCCGGACTCTCTGCCCGAGCAGCGGCGTTGCCGCCCGCCCCCGCGATGGTCGCGCCCAGCGCGAGGTCCGTGCCGCTGCCGCCCTTGCGCTTGCCCGCGGCCTCCAACATCGGCGCGGTCGCCCAGCCCGCCAGGCCCGATCGCGCGATCGATCGCTCGGTCGATCGCTCGGTCGATCGGGCCGGCGCGATGAGCGCAGCCCCCTCGGGTCCGCTGCCGCCCGCCATACCGGCGCCCGCGATGACCTCGTACACGCTATCGTCGGCGCCGCCGCCCGCCATCGCGGCGGCCGTGGCGCCAGCCTCGCCGCGCGCCGCGCAGCCTGCCGCCACCGAGTCCTCGGCGCAGCCGAGCCGCGCCGGACACCACGGCAAGTTCGACCTGGTCAGCCAGCAGGAGGTGCAGCACCTGGTCGAGCATGCGTGGGGTGGCGCCGCCTTGGTGCGCGGCGGCTCGCCAGCCTCCGCAGCGGAGTGGGCCGCGCACATCGCCGAAGCCCGACGCGACGCAGGCAACCGACCGCGCGCGCGCGGCACCGCCCCCGCGCCGTGGGTCACGCCCGAGCGCCCGCACGTCGAGGCCGAGGAGACCACCGCGTCGCGCAGCGCCAGCGAGCTGGTGGCGCAGCGTCGCTTGACCACCGCTGGGCCCGTGGCGGCCCGCGGCCTGCGGCTCGGGCTCGAGGCGCTCACCTTGCTCGCCGCGGTGGCGCTCATGGTGGCGGGGCCGATGCTGGGTCGGCTCGAGCTGACGCGGCACGTCCTCGCGCCGGCGGGCTTGGCGCCCACGGTCGCCCCGGTCGCCGCGCCAGCGCAGGTCGCCGCACCAGCGCAGGTCGCCGCGCCAGCGCAGGTCGCCGCGCCAGCGCAGGTCGCCGCGCCAGCGCAGGTCGCCGCGCCAGCACAGGTCGCACAGGAGCTGGCTGCTGCGCCGACGCCGAGCCCCGCCGCGCCTGCTGCCACCGCCGCGCCTGCTGCGACCGCCGCGCCTGCAGCCACCGCCGCGCCTGCTGCGACCGCCGCGCCTGCAGCGACTGCCGCGCCTGCAGCCACCGCCGCGACGATCACCGTCCACATCCGCAGCGAACCAAGCAACGCCCTGGTGACGCTCGATGGCGCACGGCTGGGCCGCACCCCGCTGACGCTGGAACAACCAGCCAGCCAGAGCGAGGGCACGCTCCGCCTGCGGCTGGCCGGCTATCGCGTCCACAAGGCGCAGGTTCGCCGCGACGGGAACCTGACGATGAACGTCCGCCTGCGTCCCGCCCCCAAAGGCGCCGCTGGCGCGGCAACCGGCGACAGCGAAGAGCCTGTCCCCGCGTTCATGCGCGCGCAGCGCTGAGCGCAGCCTCGTCGCGCGACTGCGACGCGGACCTCTCAGCTTGGCCGCGCGCTGCATCACCTCGACCTCGTTGTGTTGCCGGCACGACATTGGCTAGCAGCTTCTTGGCCCGCGCTGGACTGACCACAGCCGCCGCGCCCCACGTCACCGGCGCCAGCTCACCGCTCCTGTCCGGACAGACCCGCGCGCTCTTTCGCGCCATAGCTACGCGGGTTGGCGGCTTGTCGACGGGATTGTCGACGGGCTTGTCGACGGACGCGCGTGAGGCCTCGCTCGCAAGAAGGCGGACCGACCGCCCCATGACGCACCCGGACTGCGCTCCGCTGACAGCGGGGCCGGGGTTGCCCCGCAGTGTTGAACGAATGTGAGGCCCTCTCTCCGCAACAATCGAGGGCATCGGCGCATCCTTGCAACCGTGCTTCCATCATCGCCACGTTCGGGACATGCCCAGCCCCCCGCCGCGCGGCGAAGGACCGGCCGCTCGTCATGACCACGCCTGCCACGGCGCCCCAGCGACTGGCGACCACCCTCGTCAACCGCGAACCTGCGCAGGTGACCGCGGTCACCTTGCCGTGGCACCGGCTGGCGCCAGCGAAGCCCCGACGGATCCCGGCCAGCGGTCCCGCCGATCCCACCACCGCCGTCGCGCCCGCCAGGTCGATGGCACCTGTGGCGTTCGGCAAGTACCAGCTCTTGCGCCACCTGGACTCCGGGGACAACGCGCACGTGTTCCTGGCGCGCCTCGAGTGCGCAGGCGGGTTCTCTCGCCACCTGGCCATCAAGACGCTGCGCCGCCACCACTTGCACGCGCCCGCCAGCATCGAGCGATTTCTCGATGAGGCTCGCTTCCTGGCGGCGCTGCACCACCGCAACATCGTGGCGGTGTCGGACGTCGGGATCACCGAAGATGGCACGCACTACCTCGCGATGGACTACATCCACGGCGAGACCTTGCGCCAGGTGATCGCCGCCGCGCGCGCGTGCGGCGCGTGCCCCGACCTCGACTTCGCGCTCACCGTGGTCTCGGCCGCCGCCGCCGCGCTCGAACACGTCCACGAGCGCCATGGCAAGGACGGGCAAGCGCTCGAGCTCGTGCATCGAGAGCTCGCGCCTTCGAACCTGATGGTGGCCTACGACGGCGGCGTGACGCTGCTCGATTTCGGCAGCGCCAAGGCGGCGAGCCGCCTCGCCTACACTCCCATGGGGGTGATCCGCGGCCAGCTCGGCTACATGGCGCCGGAGCAGGCCGCCGGCAAGAGCGCCGATCGCCGCAGCGACGTGTATGCCCTGGGCATCCTGCTCTACGAGCTGACCACGATGCACCACCCGTTTGGCGACGACGAACGGGCGCTCCGCATCCCGCACGATCGGATCACGCCACCGACGCAGGTCACGCCGGGATACCCCGCCGTGCTCGAGCAGGTCGTGATGACCGCGCTGGCCCACGATCCGGCCCGGCGCTATCCAGATTGCGCGGCGCTGGGGCGCGCGCTGACCGACGCGGCCCACCACCTCGAGCTGGCGCTGGGCCCTCGACCAGTTCGCCAGGCGCTGGCGCAGCTCTTCGGTGCCAAGGCCGAGCCCTGGATCAACTCCGGCGTCGACGCGAACGGAGGTGCGAACGTCGGCGCGAACGAAGGCGTCGGCGCCGCGGAGGTGGACGACCTCACCGCCACCCGCGAGCTGCCCGAGCGCTCGACGATCCCGGCGCCCGCCGGCCCGCCGGCGCCCTCGCCTCGTGGCAGCGCCGCCCACGCCACGGCCGCGCCGCCGCCCATCCCCGCGGCGCGGCGCAGCGCGCCGGCGCAGGCAGCTCACGCCGCCCCTCACGCCCCGCACGCCCCTCCGCCCACGCTCCCCTTGCAGCCCCCGCGCGCCAGGCCAGCGTCCGCGCGCCGGACCTCGCCTGCCCCGCTGCTCTCCGCGCAGGAGGTCCAGCACATCTTCGATGAGGTCCGCGCCGCGGTGTGGCCCGACGATCACCTCACCGCCACCGCCATCCGCCGCGCCTTGCCGGCGTCGCTGCGGCCGCGGTCCCTGCATGACCTGCCGACGACCCCTCGCAAGCGGCCGGCCGCCACTCCGCCGCCCCACTCCGCGGCCAAGGCGCTGCCGCTGGTCCGCACCCAGCGAGCGCAGCGCGCAGCCCAGGAGCTCGGCGCAGAGCCCTCCGCGTACGCCGCGCACGTCGCTTCGCCATCCGCCGCCCTCGACGCCGCGGCGAGCGCGGGCCTGCTCGAGCTGCCCGCCGATCCTGCCGCTCCTGCCGCTCCGGCCGCTCCGGCCGCTCCGGCCGCTCCGGCCGCGACTTGGCCCGCGCCAGCCCAGGACGCGGGGCCGGCGCCGGCGAAGACCCAGCCGAGCTCCTCCACCACGCAGCCGCTGCCTGCGATGCCCCAGGGAGCTCCCGCGCAAGAGCTCCGCGCCGGCAGCGTCCTGCGCCAGGCCGCCGAGCTGGCCGCCCTCGCCGCTGCGGTGGCGTTGCTGCTGGTGAGCTCGCTCGAGCTGACCCCGACGAGCGCAACGGGCAGCCACGGCGCCCCGCTGCGCCGCCTGGCCCGCGCCGACGTCGCCGCACCGGCCGCACCCGCCGCCCTCGCCGCCCTCGCCGCACCGGCCGCACCGGCCGCCCTCGCCGCACCCGCCACCCCGGCTGGCGTCGACGCCAGCCCTGCCGTCGCGCCGTCCTGGGCCCCCGCGACAGCCCAGGGCGCCGCCCCCATAGAGCCTGCGCGCAGGACGCTGCGGATCGAAAGCGAGCCGTCGCACGCGCTGGTCACGCTCGACGGGGTCCGGCTCGGAAGAACGCCGCTGACGATCGAGCATCCAGCGAGCGCGGGCATCGTGCGGATCAAGGTGCGCCGCCGCGGCTACAAGGCCCGCACCTACCGGATCGATCAGAGCCAGGACACCTCGCTGCGCGTACAGCTCCGCGAGCGCGAGAGGCCGAGCGACGACATCGACGCCCCGGCGACCGACGAAGGCCCCACCACCGACGCTGCCAGCGACCGCGCGCGCGACGACGCAGCCGCCGACAGCGAGGTCGGAGATCTCGCGACCGCGCCCACCGCCGACGCTAGCGGCCTCCCTGAGCTGTGAGCGCCGTCTGACGCTTGGCCGCGATCGCAGCCGCGCGACCCCGTGATAGGGTCCCCGGCCCATGAGGGTGAATTCACTAGGTCGTGTTCTGAGTCTTGGGCTGTGGTTCGTCATCGCCGGGGTACTGGGGCGCCCCGGGCTCGCGCTGGCCCAGCAAGCGAGCGTCACGTTGCGCGGCACGGTCACCGACAACGCCGCCGCCCCGCAGCTCGGCGCCGCGGTCACCATCGATAACGTCGGCACCGTGCTCACCGATGACCGCGGGGAGTATCAGGTGTCGCTCGCGCCCGGCACCTACCGCGTTCACGTCGAGGCCTCGGGCTTCGTGACGCTCGACAAGGAGGTGACGGTCAAGGACGCCGCAGCGCGGCTCGACTTCCAGCTCGTCGAGTCCAGCAGCGAGGTGATCATGATCGTCGGCTCGCGCACCCCGCGCAGCCAGCTCGAGACCTCGGTGCCGGTGGACATCATCACGAGCGATGTCCTGGCGGAGTCGAGCCACACCGAGACCAACCAGATCTTGAACACGCTGGCGCCGTCGTTCAACGCCACCCACTTGACCGTGGTGGACGGCACCGATCACATCGACCCGGCCTCGCTGCGCGGGCTCGGACCGGAGCACGTGCTGGTGCTGGTCAACGGACGCCGCCTGCACCAGACCTCGCTGGTCAACGTCTACAACGGCGGCACCGTCGGGGTCGATCTCAACGCCATCCCCACCAGCGCCATCGCGCGGATCGAGGTCCTGCGCGACGGCGCGGCCTCGCAGTATGGCTCTGACGCGATCGCCGGCGTCATCAACATCGTGCTCAAGGACACGGTCGACGTCGTCGATCTCTACTCGATGGCGGGCATCACCGCCTCCAACGACGGCATGCAGTGGAAGCTCGGCGGCAACACCGGCTTCCGCCTGGGCGACCGCGGCTTCGTCAACCTCACCGGCGAGCTGTTCGTGCGTGGCCGCACCAGCCGAGCCAAGCCGTGGCCCGATGACATCTTCCCGGACATCACCGGCCGCGAGGCCACCGACGCCGAGCTGGAGCGACGTGGCCTGACCCGCCAGGACTTCACCATGTCGGTCGGGCAGTCAGGCGCGCTGGTTGGCACCACCTTCCTCAACGCCGGCTACCAGCTCAGCCGCGACTTCGAGCTGCACGGCCACGCGGGCTACACCTACCGCCAGGGCAAGGCCTCGGGCTTCTACCGCCTGCCCAGCTCCGAGAACCGCGTCGACCTGCGCGTCTATCCCAACGGCTTCCTGCCGGAGATAAATCCCCGGATGCACGCCTGGACCGCGACCGCCGGGGTCCGCGGCAAGAAGGGCTCGTGGGACGGCGACCTGAGCCTCACCCACGGCGGCGACAGCTTTCGCTTCCGCGTCGAGAACAGCCTCAACGCCTCGCTGGGCCTTGCCAGCCCCACCGAGTTCGACGCCGGCAGGCTGCTGTTTCACCAGACCAGCCTCAACCTCGACGCCGTCCGCGCGATCGACTGGAGCGCGTTCAAGGCGCTCTCGGTGGTGATGGGCGCCGAGGCCCGCCATGAGAACTACCGCATCGACGCTGGCCAGCCCGAGTCGTACGAGCTTGGGCCTGAGGTCAACTCCATGGGCGAGCCCAAGGCGCCAGGCTCGCAGGTGTTCCCGGGGTTCCGCCCCACCGACGAGTCGAACGAGACGCGGCAGAGCGTGGCGGTCTACGCAGGGATCGAGAGCCAGCCCACCAGCCGCACCAACCTGGACGTGGGCGGCCGCTTCGAGAGCTACAGCGACTTTGGCAGCACGGCGATCGGCAAGGTCGCCGGTCGGCTGGCGGTGCTAAAGAGCGAGCACAACGAGGTGGCGGTGCGCGGCGCGGCCTCCACCGGCTTCCGCGCTCCGGGCCTGCAGCAGATGTGGTACAGCACCATCGCCACCCAGTTCTTCAACGATCCGGTGACTGGCAATCCGTCGCCCCTCGAGTTCCTCATCAGCCCCAACCGGAGCCCGGTGACCGAGGCCTTCGGCGTGCCCCGCCTCAAGGAAGAGACCTCCGTCAACTTCAGCGGCGGGTTCACCGCCCGCCTCCTGGGCAGCCTGTCGCTGAGCGCCGACCTCTATCGCGTCGCCATCAAGGACCGGGTGGTGCTCTCGGGCGTGTTCGACACCGCCGACGCCATCCTCGGCGACGCCATCACCGAGATCGTCGACGAGTTTCCGGGCGTGGCCGCGACCCAGTTCTATGTCAACGCGGTCGACACCACCACCACGGGCGTCGACCTCGTGCTCGACTACACCCATCGCTTGAGCTCCGGCGTCCTCAAGACGACGGCCGCCGCCAACTTCACGGACACCACGGTGGACCAGGTGAGCGTACCAAGGAGCATGGAGGAGCGGTTCGCCGCCATCGCGGGCGGCTCGGCGCGCGTGCGCGAGATCTTCCTTGGCCGCTATGGCCGCAACCTGCTCGAGGATCTGCTGCCCCGCGTCAAGGGCACGCTGGGCCTGCGCTACGACCTCGGCGGCTGGTCCGCTGGCGCGCGCGCCAACTACTTTGGCCCCACCGAGTTTCACAGCGACGCCTCGGTGGACGGCGAGTACCTCGACGAGTCCTTTGGCTCCGAGGTCACCTTCGATCTCGACCTGGGCCGCCGGGTCGGCGGGCTGTGGTGGAGCGTGGGCGCCAACAACGCCTTCAACAACTTCCCCGACGAGGTGAAGCGGCCCGAGAACCGCAACAGCGAGGCCTTCCTGTACACGCCGGCGGCGTTCAGCGGCGGCGCGCCGTACGGCACCAACGGCGCGTTCTACTACGTCCGCATCGAGTACAAGCACTGATCGCGGCCACGCCGCCCTTGCCCAGGGGCGAGGGCCGGAGAAACAGCAAGGGTTGACCGCAGGTCGACGCTTGCCTGTGTAGTAGAGTGCCGCAATGTCAGAGGCTTTGGAGACCGACTACCTCGTGATTGGCTCGGGCATCGCCGGGCTCAATTTCGCCCTCCAGGCGGCGCGGCATGGGCGGGTCGTGGTTCTCACCAAGAAGCACCCGGCGGACACCAACACCAACTGGGCGCAAGGTGGCGTGGCCGCGGTGCTGGCGCCCGACGACACGCTCGAGCAACACATCGCCGATACGTTGACGGTGGGTGACGGCCTCTGCGAGCGCGAGGTGGTCGAGCGCTGCGTCCAGGAGGGGCCAGCGCAGGTGGAGCGCTTGCTCGCGCTGGGCGTGAAGCTCGCCCGCACCGCGGACAACCAGCTCGATCTGACCCGCGAGGGCGGGCACAGCCGCCGGCGCGTGGTGCACTACGAGGACGTCACCGGCCGCGAGATCCAGCGCGCGCTCCTGGCCGCGGTGGCGGCCGAGCCCAACATCACCATGCTCGACGAGCACATCGCCGTGGATCTGCTGTCCATGGCCAAGTACGGCGGCGAGCCCGCGTGCTTCGGTGCCTACGTGCTGTGTCGACGCACCGGGGTGGTCAAGACGCTGGTGGCCAAGGCCACTGTGCTGGCCAGCGGCGGCACCGGCAAGGTCTACATCTACACCTCCAACCCGGACGTGGCCACTGGCGACGGCATCGCCATGGCGTACCGCATGGGCGCGGCGGTCGCCGACCTGGAGTTCGTCCAGTTCCACCCGACCGTGCTCTACCACCCGCACGCCGGCAGCTTCCTCATCTCCGAGGCGCTGCGTGGAGAAGGCGGCATCCTGCGCCTGGCCACTGGCGAGACCTTCATGGAGAACTACCACCCGCTCAAGTCCCTGGGGCCACGCGACGTGGTGGCGCGCGCCATCGACAACGAGCTCAAGAAGTCCGGCGCCGACTCGGTCTTCCTCGACATGACCCACCTCGAGCCGGCCTTCGTGCGCAAGCGGTTCCCCAACATCCATGAGCGCTGCCTGGCGCTGGGCCTCGACATCACGCAGAAGCCCATCCCGGTGGTGCCGGCCGCCCACTACATGTGCGGCGGGGTCAAGACCGACGAGCACGGCCAGACCACCGTGCGCAACCTGTACGCCATCGGCGAGGTCGCGTACACCGGCCTGCACGGCGCGTGTCGCCTGGCCTCCAACTCGCTGCTCGAGGGCATGGTGTACTCCACGCGCGCCGCCGAGCATGTGCGGACCGTCGAGTCACTGCGCCCGGCCAAGGTGGCGCCGTGGCAGGCGGGCAGCGCCGCGGACTCCAACGACGCCATCGTGGTGGCGCTCAACTGGGAAGAGATCCGCCGCTTCATGTGGTCCTACGTCGGCATCGTGCGCTCGGACAAGCGCATCGAGCGCGCCCGCCGACGCATCGAGGTCCTGCGCGACGAGATCCAGGAGTACTACTGGGACTTCAAGATCACCTCGGACCTGGTCGAGCTGCGCAACCTCGCGCTGGTGGCGAACCTCATCATCGAGAGCGCGCGCCGGCGCAAGGAGTCGCGCGGCCTGCACTACACGGTGGACTATCCCGAGAAGGCGGCGACCGCGCGCCACACCGAGCTGCAGCTCACCCACGGCCCCCGCGGCTAGCCGCGACGCTAGAACACCGAACGGCGTTCTAGCCGTGACGCTAGGTCAGCGCTTGTCCTTGCTGCGGCGCACGCTGGCCTGCGGCAGCTCCTGCGCTTTTTCATCGGAAGGCTGCCCGTCGGCGTCGGGCGGCGTGCCCGCGTCGCGATAGTTGTCCACCATCTTGTAGCGCCGCGAGTACAGCCCGAAGGCCACCGCGGCCACGAACGCGAACGCCGCGAAGAAGAACATCAAGAACGCGGTCTTCGACAACCCCGTCTTGGCGATGGACTCGGTGACCCCCTGGTTGCCCAGGCTGCTGTTGGCCAGCAGCACCCACAGGTTGCCGATGGTGACCGACAGGTTCCAGAAGCTCATGATCACGCCCTTCATGGCGGGCGGCGCCTGGCTGTACGCGAACTCGAGGCCGGTGGCGGACACCAGCACCTCCCCGAAGGTGAGCAGCGCGTACGGCAAGATCTGCCAGGTGATCGACATGGCGGTGCCACCGTCGATGGCGAGCTGGATCACGCCGATCACCACCCAGGACGCCGCGGCGAAGAACAGGCCGATGGTCATCCGCCGCAGCGCGCTCAGCTCGATGCCTCGCCTCTTGAGCCAGGGATAGAGCAGGAGGTTGTTGAACGGGATGATGGCCATCACCAGCAGCGGGTTGAGCGCCTGCATGTGCGCTGGCGAGAACCAGTCTGGCTTGGTCATCTTGCCGGCGGTCAGGACCCAGGTCGAAGCCTTCTGATCGAACAGCGACCAGAACGGGGTCACCAGCGCGAACACCACCAGGATGCGCAAGACCGAGCGCACGCCCTCCACGGCCTCGTCCGGATGGGCGCCGCGAGCTCGCTCGAGCTGCATCCAGGTGCCTGCGCCACCAAAGGCCAGCAGCAGCACCAGCGCCAGACAGAACGCCTCGACGAAGGTGAACACCCCCACCGGCCACAGCACGAGCGCGGCGATGGCCAGCACCCCACCGAGCCCCGCCAGCGCGAGCCCCAGCCGTCCGCCGTGCTCCGGCGCGCGAGCCAACAGCGCGGTGCGCGCCACCCGGGTGAACGAGTCCGGGTTGGGGGGAGCCGGGGGCACCACCACGTACCGGCGACGCCCGCCCCAGAAGACGATGGTGGCGATGAGCATCAGCACACCGGGGACGCCAAACGCCACGCTCGGCCCATGACTCTTGAGCAGGGTGGGCATGATGAGCGACGCGAAGAACGAGCCGAAGTTGATGATCCAGTAGAAGGCGTCATAGACCTTCTTCGACAGGTGCTTGTTGGACTGATCGAACTGGTCGCCCACGAACGCCGAGACCAGCGGCTTGATGCCTCCAGAGCCAAGCGCGATCAAGAACAGGCCGGTGTAGAAGCCGCTGCGATTGCTCTCGAAGATCGCCAGACAGGCGTGGCCGGCGCAGTACACGAGGCTCAGCCAGAACACCGTGTTGTACTTGCCGAAGAACCGATCCGAGAGCCACCCACCCAGGAGCGGGAAGAAGTACACGCCGATCACGAAGGTGTGAAACACCTCCTTGGCAGCCGCCTGACGATCTCCCTCCACCGGGAGATAGGAGAAGAACGTCATCGCCAGGAAGACGGTCAGGATGTTGCGCATCCCGTAGAAGCTGAAGCGCTCGCAACCCTCGTTGCCGATGATGAAGGGGATCTGGCGCGGCATCTTGCCGGTGGGCTTGGTCACGGAAGGACTCCTGGTGAAACGCGGCGGCGTGGCGGCGACGCCTTGGCGCCGCAGGGACGGTAGACTACAACGAGCGGGGGCACCGGGCGCAAGGGTGAGCCAAGGGCGCGGTGGGCCAGCGCCGCGGCGCGATGGGCGCCACCATCTCCGACGGCCACGCTCAAGACAGCTCCTCCACCAGCTTGAGCAGCCGCAGGCGCGTCACCTGGAGCTGCTCCTCGGCCGCCGTGCGCAGCTCCTCATCGCGCGGGCGCGAGATGCGGCGCTTGAGGTCCGCGAGCATCTCGGCGCCGCCAAGGCCGGTGGCGCACAAGAGGAACACGAAGCCGAAGCGATCGACGTACGCCTGATTGGCGGCGGCCAGCTCGTCGAGCAGCCCCGGATCGTTGCGAGACAGCCCGCGCTGCTCCTCGCTGGACCAGGCGGACGCGCCGGCCTCACCGTCGCCGTCGCGCTCGCCGAGGTGACCACCCAGGTGACCACCGACGTGACCACCCAGATGACCGCCCAGGCGCGGCAGCGCCAGGAACGCCTCCAACCAGGCCTGCTCGCCGACCTCCCAGAACACCCGCTCCGCGATGCGCAGAAGCGCGGCCTGATCCTCGAACGGGCGCCGCGCCACCATGGCCTCGACCCACGCCGTCGAGCCACAGCAGCGCCGCAGCGCCGCGCGCGCCCCGCTGAGGTCCAGGCCATTGAGCCGCTCGATCCCTGGCGCCGGATCGCCGTCGAGGCGCCCCCAGGCGCGCAGCCGCGACAGGCCGCCGTCCGGAAGCAGGCTCAGCCGCACGTGGCTGATGCGCCCCACCCGCCTCAGCTCCGGCTCGAACACGTGGACGGTGTCAGGCTGCAGCGCGCTGGCCAAGAGGGGCCGCCAGCCATCCATCGCCGGGACCTCCACCGCGGGCGTCAAGTGCGCGTCGATGCCCTCCACCAGGCAGCGCTCCGGCGCGTCGCCCTTGAAGTGGCGGGTGTCGAGCTCGAGCCGCTCCACCGTGCCGGGCGCGCACAGGCGCACGATCACCCAGTCGGGCCCCGCGCCCCGCCGCCGCCGCGGCTGCCAGCCCTCGGAGCTCCCGCGCGCCGCACCTGGCCGGATCAGGTTCAGATGCGAACCCGCGCGCTCGTCGCTGCAGGCCTCGACGAGAGCCCCGTTGGCCAGCGCTGCTAGCTCGACGAGCCCGCCGTGACCGCGCAGCCGGGCCCAGCGAGGGACCACCTCGCCGTGAACGCGCAGCCGGGCCACGCCGCCGTCGGGGAAGATGTTGAGGCGCACGTGGGTGAAGCGCCGGTCCGCGGTGATGGCGAACTCGTTCTTGCGATCCTCCAGGAGCGCGGCGCGCGGCAAGATCTCGGTCCACTCGGCTCGCTCGAGCTCCTCCAGATCCAGCGGTCCGTCGACGACGCACGCCTCCAGCGACGCCTGCTCCGGGCAGGTGCTGCGAACGTGGGTGGTGTCGATGACCACGCCGCGGATCACGCCAGGCAGCCCCAGGCGGATGACACAAGAGTCGTGGCCCGGCGCGCGCCTGCGCCTGGTCTCCCAGCCGTCCATCCACTTGCCGCGATCGGTGACGCGGCCCTCGTCCTGCGCTGGAGCGCAATCCCGCACCAGCGCGTCCTTGGCCGCGAAGAACTCGTCGGTACACTGGATCGCGGCGCCGCCCACCGCCTCTGCCGCCAGGTCAGGAAGATCGAGAAAGCCCGCGTCGGTCATTTGAACCCTCCACCGGGCCCTCGATCAGGCGCGGCGACGAGGCCGCAGTATAGTCTGCCGGCGCGGCGCGGAACACCACGACCGTCGGGGATGTCGAGGAACCGCGCCAGGCCGCGTCATGTCGGCCGCGCCAGGCGCACCAGACAACAACGACAGCCGTCGAAGATCGAGGCGCCGGGCGCCGGAGGGCCCCGCCGTGATCGCTGCGCCAGGACGTGATCTGCCCGACACGCCGGCCCCACGAGCTGTGGCTCCAGGTAGGCTCGTGTCATGCGACACACGCAGCTCGGTCTGGTCTTCTCGGTGGCGTTGAGCGCGTGCGCCGCAGGAGCGGTGTTCCCCGCCGAGGTCCAGCAAGCGTTCCGCCAAGAGCCGATGCTGCGCGCCGAGACCAGGCACCTGATCTTGTACTACCCGGCGCGGCGCCAGGCGATGGTGGAGCGCTTCGCCGTCCGCGCCGACGCTTGCGCTGGCGCGCTCAAGAGCCGCGCGCAGCACCACGGCGCGGCCTGGGCCGAGAAGATGACCTTGACCATGCCGGAGACCGCGTTCAACAACGCCTATGTCTCGGGCAAGCAGTTCGGCTCGCCGGATATCTCGGTGGTCCCGACCTTCTTCGCGCTGGACTTCGCCACCGAGTTTGGCCTGCCGCCGGATCCCAGCTTCGTCGCCTGTCACGAGCTGGTCACTACGTCCACAGCCAGCAGATCGGCGGCCTGTGGGCAGGGCTCAACGCGGTGATGGGAGATCTATACACGCCGCAGCTCGGCTTCGATCCGTGGTTCTTCGAGGGGCTCGCCACCCACTACGAGGCCGCGCTGCAGCCCGGCGCCGGCCGCCCCACGTGGCCGCTGTTCACCGGCATGTTCGCGGCGGCGTACGCTGGCAAGACGGTCAACGGCGGAGATCTGTCCGAGCTTGGCCGTGAGTCGCCGGTGGGCCACCACTACCTGGTGGGCACGATGTTCGTGCGCTTCCTCATCGAGCGCTACGGCGAGGCTGCGCTGTGGAAGGCCATCGCCGAGCAATCCTCGACCTGGACCGGGCTCCTGTCCGCGCGCAGCTTCCGCAAGGCGCTTGGCAGGTCCCTGGGCGACCTGCTCGACGAGTTTGACGCCTGGCAGCGCCAGCGCTTCCTGGCGCGCGCCCGCCCTGCGGCGCAGCGCAAGCTGGCCACCGCCGGCAACGACGCCCGCTACGCGCGAAGCCGACAGGGCAGCGAGGCGTGGATCGCGGATGACCTCGATCTGCCGACCCGGTTGATCGTGCGCGAGGCAGACGGCCGCGTGCGCGCGGTGGTGCCGCTGGCCGGGCTCGTGCCGCCGCGCGCCCTGGTCATCGCCGTCCCGCTGTTGATCTCTGGCCTGTCGATGACGGCCGATGGACAGGAGGTCTGGTTCACCGCGATCGACCTGGGCGCCACCTCGCAGACCACCCGCCTCATGCGCTGGCGCGCGAAAGGCGGCTTGCAGGAGATCGCGCGCGGGCTCGGCGCTGGCGGCACCGTCGACGCGACCGGCGCGCACTACTACTTCCTCGCGGTCGACGGCGATCGCTGGAGCCTCGCGGTGCTGGACCTGGCCACCCGCGCCACGCGCACGTTGCTCGACGCGGCGCCGGGGACCTACGTGCTCACCGCGCAGCTCTCGCCCGATGGCCGCGTGGTGGCCGCGAGCGCGTGGAACGGCGCGGCCTTCGTGGTCTGGCTCATCGACGCCGCCACCGGCGCGCTGCGCCGCGAGCTGGCGGGAGACGGGCCCGTCTACGACCCCGCGTTTCTCGACGATGGCCGGCTGGTCCACCTGGCCGCGGTGGAAGGGCGCTTCCAGGTGCAGGTGAGATCGGCCGAGGGCGGGACGCCGCTCACCATGACCGACGCGCCCTACGCGACCCTGTCCCCGCGCGGCAACGGCACCACCCTGCGCTTCCTGAACCGCGAGGGCTGGAGCTGGACGCTCGACGAAGCGCCGGTCCCGCCACCGCCGGCAGCGCCGGTCCCGCCACCGCCGGCAGCGCCGCTCGACGGCGCGGCCCAAGCGTCCCCCGTCACCGCCGCGCTCCCCGCCGACGCGGCCGACGCGGCGCCGTCGACGCCGTCGACGCCGGCCGCCTCGCCGACCGTCGCCAGCGCGCCGGCCCCGACGGCGCTCGCCCCCACGCCGCCCGCCAGCGCGCCGCCCCCGACGGCGCCGGCCCCGACTCCGCTCGCCAGCGTGCTCCAGAAGCCGCGTCCGTACAGCGCGTGGCGCGAGTTCTTCGTGCCCAGCCTGCGCGTGCCATCCATCACGCAGGTCACGGACACCGCCAGCCACCTGGGCCTCACCCTCGGCGGCAGTGACCTCTTGGGCATGCATAGCTGGTTGCTCAGCGGCACCTGGCAACCCCGGCAGGCCGGCGACTCCGGCGGCCCGTACTTCGGCGGCGCCGCGAGGTACCGCAACACCATGCTCGCGCCCTGGACCGTCCTCGTCGAGGCCTCGGCCTTCCACGGCAGCGAGAAGCTGACGCCCGAAGATCCCCAGGCCGCTCCCGTGTTCCGCGATCACAAGACCCGAGACCTCGCGCTCCTGACCGGCCGCACCTGGTACGGGACCTGGTCCGCCGTCGGCGGCGTGATCTACTCCGAGACCCGCGACCGAGAGGCCCCCGGACTTGCGCCAGCCGAGCACCTGCGCCTGGGCGGCCCCACGCTGGCCGTCAGCTACTTCGGCGGCGACTCCACGCCCTACACCGGCCTTCGTCGCGCGCTGATCGTGTCCCTGGCCGCCTCTCACTTTCCGGAGATCTGGTCGTCGCTGTCGCGCTCCGCCACCAGCCTCCGCGCCGGGCTCTCGCTGGTCACGCCGGCGCCGCTCACCCGGCGGCAGATCCTCGCGCTGTCCGTGGTCGGCCACGCCATCGTCCGGCCCGCGGACATCATCGAGCTTGGCGGCGCCTCGGCCTTCACTCCGCTGTCTACTCGCTCCAACCAGCCGGAGCCCACCAACCCCAGCGTGGCCACCCCGCCCAACCTGCGACTCGTCGAGCCCTTGCGCGGCTACGAGGACGCCTCGTTCGCGGTGTCCCGCTTCGTCGGTGGCGAGCTGTCGTGGACCTACGCCCTCATCATCGACCGCGGGATCGCGGCCACCGCGTGGATCTTGCCAGCGTCGTTTCTGCGCCAGCTCGATCTCGACTTGTTCGCCGCTGGCGCGCTCAGCACCAGCCTCGACACGATGACCAGCCAGCCCGCGCAGCACCTGGCCCTGGGCGGCGGGGTCACCGTGCGCGTGAGGCTCCTGAACCTGCCCCTGGCGATCCGCTACCAGCTGGCGCGCCGCCTCCGCGACGACCACGCGCTCACCCAGATGATCGCGCTCGGCGCGGACCTGTAGCGCCTGGCCCGGTTCGGCGTTCCGCGGCTCACCCCGCGAGCGCGGAGGGCTCACGCCGCATCAGGGTCGGATGCGCCAGGATGGAGGGCAGCGGCGCGCTGGCGCGCTGGCGCAGCTGCTCCTGCCGCTGGGCCTGCGCGCGTCGCTGCTCGAACAAGAAGTCGCGCAAGAGGCGCAGATCGCGGGCGGCCGCGCTCATCAGGCGATAGCCGGTCCTTCGCAACAGCCCCATCGGGCCACCCATCGCCGAAGACGCAGGGACCAGCACGTCGAAGCACGCGCCCGCCTTGGCCCAGATCACCTCGTCGATCCCCGGGACGTCGATCTCTAGCTGCACCTGGCCCACCTGCGCGCCGGCCACAAAGGGACGCTCGAGCCGCACCCCTTCCCAGGAGAGATCTACCACCAGCCCTCGCTGCTCCTTGCCCCCTCCCACCTCCCAGCACCGGGCGGAGACGCTGGCGCGAGGGACAGTACGGCGACGAGACACAAAGCAGGGATCAACCATGTAGGTAAGTGTCGGCAGGATGGCCTGGCGAGGCAAGTTTTGCGCTGGAGGCACACGGCGCCAAAGGCACAAAACACTGAAATCAATCAATTCGCATGTCAGTGTGGAAGGGCAACCGACTGCTCTGACCCGTCGCGTCACAACGCCGCTGGCGGGTGCTGCGTCACAATGCACAGGCATCGACTGCCAAATTCCGGAGCCCCGATCGGCGAGGTCCCCTATGCTCGCCGAAATGAAGTTCGCCGTTGTCTCTCTGCGCCGCCAGGCGCTGCTCGCCGCGTTCACTGCGCTGGCCGCCACTGCGTGTGACAAGTCTGGCAACTCGCCCGACGCAGCTACCAACGACGGCAAGCCGCGCCCGGCCGCCCAGATGATCGACTGCCCCAACAGCGTGGCGGCGGTGATCACGGAGGTCACGCTCCCCAACCCACCCGGCGGATTCGCCTATAGCCCCAATCCGGCGATGATCGCCAAAGGCAAGATCGTCAAGTTCAGCCTGGGCCCCTCTCACACAGCAGTCTCCAGAAAGCAGTACTTTGATTTTCGAGAGGGCGAGCGAGGCTGTGTGATATTCAATGATCCAGGGACCTACGATTTCTTCTGTATCGCCCACGGCTTCGTCGGGGCCATCGTCGTCCAGTAGGCGCTCGCCTTGAGGGTGCCCACGTACGCGCATCGGCACACGCGCGCTGCGCTGCGCACCCATCAGGGTGACCACAACGGTGAGCACTGGCGCCGCGATCGGTGAAGCGGGTAACCAATCCAGGTCTCGATGCACCCGGAATCGCCAGCTTGCCGACGCCCCGACAGGTCTGACCGCCACGGTCAGTAGCTGCGTGACGCTTCCTCACGTTTTTCGTCGCGCTGCACCAGAAGATCGCGCTATGCGATGCGCATGTTCAAGCCAACCTCGCTTCGTGATCACGTGAAGGTGATCGCTGCCGCGGCCGCGCTCGTCCTTGGGGCATGTCAGTGGGCAGAGAGTTCCGACCGCGCGGAGTCCGTTGACTCTGGTGACCTCGTCCCAACCGCCGCGCTGCCTGCGCCGCGCACCGTGTTTGTCCATCTCTTCGAATGGAAGTGGACGGACGTCGCCAAGGAGTGCGAGACCTTCCTTGGCCCCAAGGGCTTTGCTGCCGTGCAGATCTCCCCGGCCGCCGAGCACCGCAAGGCGCCAGGCAACCCGTGGTGGCAGCGCTATCAGCCCGTGAGCTACCGCGTGGAGAGCCGCAGCGGCACCCGCGCGGAGTTCCTCAACATGGTGCAACGCTGCAAGGCGGTGGGCGTCGACATCTACGCAGACGCGATCATCAACCACATGGCCTCTGGCGACGGCATCGGCATCGCCGGCAGCCCATACCAGCACTACGCCTATCCTGGCATCTACCAGAACCAGGACTTTCACCACTGCGCTGGCGATGGCGACATCCACGACTACCAGAACCGCGCCGAGGTGCAGGGCTGCGAGCTGGTGGACCTGGCAGACCTGGTCACCGACTCCGCCTACGTGCGCGGGAAGATCGCAGGGTACCTGCAAGACCTGGCGAGCCTGGGCGTCGCTGGCTTCCGCTTCGACGCAGCCAAGCATGTGCCCGCGGCTGACGTGGCCAACATCCTCAGCCGGGTCAGCGGGACGCCGTACGTCTTCCAGGAGGTCATCGACCTCGGCGGCGAGCCCATCACCGCCGGCGAATACTTCGCCACCGGCGACGTCACCGAGTTCAAGCACAGCTCGGAGATCGGCCGCGTCTTCAAGACCGGCAACCTCGCGTGGTTGCGGACCTTTGGTCCGACGTGGGGCATGATGGCCAGCGACAAGGCCGTGGTGTTCACTGACAACCACGACAACCAGCGCGGCCACGGCGGCGGCGGCACCGTCGTCACCCACAAGGATGGTCAGCTCTACAACCTCGCCAACATCTTCATGCTGGCCTGGCCCTATGGCTATCCGCAGGTGATGTCCAGCTACGCCTTCACCAACCCGGACGCCGGCCCGCCGGCCGACGCCAATGGCAACACGCGCGGCCCGTGGGCCACCGGCACGCTCAACTGCGGCACCGAGTGGGTCTGTGAGCACCGCCGCCGTCAGATCGGCAACATGGTCGCCTTCCACAACGTCACCCAGGCCGCGTTCAGCGTGTCCAACTGGTGGGACAACGGCGCCAATCAGATCTCGTTCTCGCGTGGCAACCTGGGATTTGTGGCCATCAACAAGGAAGGCGGGACCCTGTCGCGCACCTTCACCACGGGCCTGCCCGCGGGCGTCTACTGCGACGTGATCCACGGCGACTTCAACGGCACCACCTGCAGCGGCCCGACGGTCACCGTCAGCTCCACCGGCACCGCGACCTTCAGCGTGGCCGCGATGGACGCGGTGGCGCTGCACGGCAACGCCAAGGTCGGCGGCACCCCCACCCAGATCGCCGTCGGCTTCGAGGCCAACGCCACCACGGTGTGGGGTCAGAACGTCTTCGTCGTCGGCAACACCGCGGCGCTCGGCAACTGGAACCCTGCCAGCGCGGTGGCGCTGTCCTCTGCGGCGTACCCGCTGTGGCGGGCCACCGTGAACCTCGCCGCCAGCTCCACCGTCGAGTACAAGTACATCAAGCGCGACGGCGCTGGCGCCGTGGTCTGGGAGTCCGGCGCCAACCGCGTCCTCGCCGTGCCGGCCTCCGGATCGGTGCAGCTCCACGACACCTTCCGCAACTGACCGCGCAGCGACCGCCGCGCAGCCCGGACGTGGCTGCGCGCCACCCGCCGACCGCGGCTCGCGCTACCCTGGCACCGTGAGCCCACGCTCCTCTGCATCTGGCGGCCGCGCCGGCGGTCGCGCCGCTAGGCGCGCCGGCGCGAGCGAGCCCAGCGATCCCGGGGCTCCCGGCGATCCCGGCGATCCCGGCGATCCCAGCGCGCCGGCCCACGCGCCGCGGAGCCTCGCGCCCGGACGTGAAGGGCGCGCCAGCCCGCTGACCCGCACGCGCACGCTGCGCCCGCTGTGGCGCCGCCTGACCAGCGCGGGTTGCGATCCGAGCCCGCTCGGCCGACGCTTCGCCTTGCCGCCCTCGGTCGCCACGGACGAGGAGACCATCGTCCCGCTCCACGTACTGACCGAGCTCTTCGACGAAGCTGCGCTGCTGCTGCGCGACCCGGCGCTCGGGCTGCACATGGCGGTGGACTATCCCGCCGGGACGCTTGGGATCCTCGAGTACACCTTTCGCCTCGCCCCCACCGCGCGCGAGGCGTGCCGCCAGGTCACGCGCTTTGCCGGGCTCACCAACGACCTGGTGCAGATGGCCTTCGACGAGGCCAGCGGAGACGAGGCCGGCCCACAGCACACTCCCGGCGACGCCCACCTCCGCCACTGGATCGTTGGTCACCCGCTGGGGCTGGGCCGACATCTCAACGAGTACTTCATGGCGCTGCTGGTCTTGCAGCTCCGCCAGCTCACCGGCTCCCCGGTGATCCCCAAGGCGGTGTGGTTTGCGCACCCCGAGCCCATGGACCTGACGCCGCTGGAGGAGCTGTTTCGCACCAAGCACCTGGAGTTCGGGGTGGAGGCCAACGGCATGACCTTGAGCGCCGCGACGCTGGCCATCGCGTTGCCCACCGCGGACCCGGCGCTGCTGGAGATCTTGTCGCGGGTGGCCAACGAGAAGCTCGCCGCCGCCCCGCCGGCCAAGGACTTCGCCGCCCAGGTGCGCCGCGCCATCCGCGCCAGCATGCAGGGCGCGGTCCCCAAGATGCCGACGATCGCCGAGTCCTTCCGCATGAGCGAGCGTACGTTCCAGCGCCGGCTCGGCGACGAGCACACCAGCTATCAAGATCTGATCGACGGCGTGCGCGAAGAGCTGGCGCGGGTCCACGTGGCGGAGAGCAAGCTGTCGCTTGGAGAGATCGCCTATCTGCTGGGCTACGCGGAGCTAAGCGCCTTCTTGCGCGCGTTCAAGCGCTGGGCCGGCGTGACGCCGCAGGCGTTCCGGCAGCGCAAAGGAGCAGCAGCGAGCGCTCCTGAGTCCACCGCGGCGGCAGCGGCGTCGCGGAAGCGAAGACGCTGAGACCTCGTGACTTGGAGCCGCTACTTCGCGGCCTCCAGCGGCAACAGCCGCAGCTCGACGCGGCGGTTCTTGGCGCGGCCCGCCGACGAGCGATCGGCGCTCACCGGCTGCTCGTCGCGATAGCCGAGCACGCGCAGCCGACCTTCCTGGATCCCGCGGTGGACCAGATAGGCCTTGACCGCCTCGGCGCGCCGCAACGACAGCGCGCGGCTCGACCTCGTCCGACGACGAGTGCCCGCCGATCTCCACGCGAAACGCCGGGTTCTGCTGCAGCACCTGAAAGGTCTTGTCGAGCGACGCGGCGGACTCCGCGGTGAAGCCCAGCGAGCCCCGCACGAACGGCACCGCCGCCATCTCCGGGTGCTGCGAATCAGGACAACCGTCGCTGTCGGTGTAACCGTTGATCGTCTCGGCGTCCCCGACGCAGCGATCGTTGCCATCGGCGACGCCATCGCCGTCGTTGTCCGGGTCGGGACAGCCGTCGTCATCGCGGAACCCATCTCGATCCTCGACCTCCTTGGGGCAAAGGTCCTGCGGATAGAGCACTCCGTCGCGGTCGGCGTCCGGGTTCGCTGGCGGCGCCTCCACCCTGGCCGCTGGAGGAGGAGGAGGCGGCGTGGTGGGCGCGGCAGACACCGTCGCGACTGCCCCGCCGCTCACCGCCGGCCCCGCGGTGGCACCCGCGGATGCGCCGCCACCGGTCGCGCCAGCGGCTCCGCTGGAGGGAGCCGGCGTGATGAGCCCGGGCGCGCCAGCCACCACCTCGCGGGTCGCCAGCGCCCTGCGGTCCGGACCGAAGTGCCAGCTCAGCCCCGCGGAGAACTCAAAGTTGCTGGTGGCGCCGTTCTTGGAACGATCTGGAAGGAGCAGGTGCCTGGCGTCGAAGCGCAGCGCCATCGAGGAGGATAGCTGGTACCTGGTGCCAAGGCCCCACTCGTAGGACTGGTCCGCGTCGTCCTCGAGCTCGGTGGAGTCCGTCCGCACAGCCATCGCGCCGTACCCGACGAGCAGAAACGGGTGCAGCTTGCCGCCCATCAGGCGATCGCTGAAGGGCTCGTAGCGGACCTGCCCCCGCAGCCCAAACACCGCGGTGGCGCCGCTCTTCTCGTCGTCCACCGTGGGTACCAGCACCAGCTCCACTTCGCCGATGAACTGCTCCAGGAACGCATAGCCGAGCCGCCCGCCGAGCATCCCCGAAGACTGCGGGCTCGCGCCGCCCATCAGATCCGGGACGCCCAGCTCGCTGTTGTCGGAGAACACGTGGCCGCCGACCGTGACCCCGGCCTCGAGGCGCCCCTCTGCGGAAGCCACCGAGGGCGCGAGCGACGGCGCGAGCACGAGGGAAGACAGAAGGAGCTTGGCAATGGTGCGCATGAAGAGGTCCCTGATGAAGATCGTGGTGCGAGGAGGCAGCGGGCGCCGGGGCTACTTGCGAAGGACGGCGGAGAAGTTGCGCTGCCCCAGGTTCGACGTGGTCATGACCGGCATCGTGTTCGGCAAGCCTTGATCGAACACGAACGTCGACAGGTTCCAGCCCATCACGGTGTTCCCCGCGAGGCCGCGGAAGGTCGTCGGCGTGCCGCGATAGGCCACCACCATCCAGTACTTGCCGGGGGCGAGGTCTGCGGCGGTGGCCGCGAGGTTGTTGACGCCAGGCACGATCGCCGCGGTGACCTTGACCAGGGCGTTCTGCGGCGCGTTGGTGTCGGAGTTGGTGTACAGGCCCACGTGGACCTCGGCGGCGGCGGTGGCCACCTCCGGAGCGACGATCACGAACTTGCGCAGCTCCCGCCCCGTCACCACCGTCAACGGATACGCGATCAGGTACCCGGCGGTCTCGGTCACCGTGGACGTGACCTGCGCGAGGTTGCCCACGCGCTCGGTCTCGAACGTCTGCAGGACCTTGCTCGCCCTGCCCTCGGAGCCCTTGGGGCCAACCGCGCTGGCCAACAGCACGACCTCGGCGCTGCGATTGTCGGTCTGGTACTGGCTGGTGAGCGAGGCCAGGCCGTCGTCGTCCGCCACCACCACCTTGGTCTGCGGCGAGAAGCTGCCGGTGGGCGCGTCGAGCACCAGCGAGACCTGATCGCCGGCCACGCCGCGCACCACGAGCTGAACCTCCACCACGTCCCCACCGTCCGCCTGGTCCGCCACCGTCATGGTCAGCGCGCCGCTCGAGCTCTCGCTGCTATTGTCGCCAAAACACGCTGCCCCGGCGCCCGCGACGAGCGCGACGAAGAGCAAAGACGTTCCCCGCCGCGCAGCGCGGCGATGCGCGAGGTCCTTGGGCGGTCGCGGCGAAGGTGCAAGTTCGTCGTTCATGGCAGCGCATTGGTATCACATCTCCCGACAGCGCAGAGCCGGCAGGTGGCTTTCGCAAGCCCTCGGAACTACGTTGACTCTCGCCCTCCAAGGGCGGACCCTCAAAGAACGCCACGACCGTGCGACGAGCGAGGCTCAACATCCCAAAGGTCCGGCTGATTTCATCCTCATGATGCGGCTGTTTGCGCGCATGACTCCCACCACGCCAGCGGCGGAGCACTAGCCATGCTCGGAGCGAGGAACCCATGCGAGTCCTGCTGGTAGATGACGAGCCTGGCGTGTTGCGCGCGCTGGAGCGCCTGTTCCGGCGACGCGGGCATGACGTGCGCTCGGCCGCCAATGGCTCGGCGGCCCTGGTCCTTGTCGAGGAGTTTCCGCCAGACGCGGTGGTCTCGGACTTCTTGATGGACGGCATGACCGGCGTGGAGCTGCTGCGCCAGATCGCGGCGCGCTTCCCGGCGGCGCGGCGCGTGCTGCTCTCCGGGTTCGCCGAGGTAGACGGCCCGGTGGACGCGGTCTTTCTCCGCAAGCCTTACGACGCGCAGACCTTGCTGCAGGCCTGCGAGTGAGCTGCGAGTGAGCGACTCGCTGCCGGTGCCAAGCGATCTGGCGTCCCTGGCCCGGAGGCTGATGATCACGGCCAACGTCTTCGGCGCGGCTATCTGGCTGGCGATCCTGTCCACGTCGTGGGGCGACGTCGAGTTCGCCTGGGCGCTGCCGCTCTTGTGGGCAGGCGGCGCCATCGCCAACGCCACGCTGGTCGCCTTCGCCATCCCAAGAGTTGGCTTTCGACTCGGAGAGGACCTGCGCGCAGCCTGCAACGTGGTGCTGCATATCCCGGTCTGCGCGCTGTGCCAGTGGACCTTCTCCGCCTGGCTGCTGGTGCCGTTCCTCACCGGCTTCGCCACCTCGCTCCCGGCCGACCGCGTCTCGCTGCGCGTGCTGCTGATGCTGCTGGGCTTCGACGCGGCCGCGGCGGCCACCGGGGCGCGCTGGCACGACATCCTGGCGTTCTCCGGAATCTCGCTGTTCATCCACATCGTGCTCGCGTTGTATCTCCGGCTGGCCTACGACCTCTTGCGCGCCAACGAACGAGCGCTCACGGAGCTGCGCGCCGCGCAGCGCGTGGCGATCGCCCAGGAGAAGCTCGCGAGCATCGGGCAGATCGCCGCCGGCGTGGCGCACGAGATCAACAATCCGATGTGCTTTGTCACCGCCAACGTGGCCGAGCTCCTGAGCGACCTGAAGGCCGCGCCCGCCTTGCCCGCGGAGCTCGCGGACTATCGTGAGCACATCTTGCCGGAGACGCTCGACGGCATCGCCCGCGTCAACTCGATCGTCGATGACCTGCGGCGCTTCGCGCGCGGCGAGCCGGAGCGCTTCGTTGGCTTCGATCTGGCGGACGAGATCCAGGCCGCGGTGCGCATGGCCCGCACGCAGCTCCGCCCCGGTCAGCGGCTGTCGCTTGGCCCGTTGCCTCCCATGCGGATGGTCGGGATGCCGCGACAGCTCTGCCAGGTGGTCCTGAACCTGATCATCAACGGCCTGCAGGCGCTGGGCGATCGAGGCGAGGTTCAGGTCAGCGCCTCGCAGCTCGCAGACGGGCTGATGATCAACGTCTCCGACGACGGCGCCGGCATGAGCGAAGACACGCGGCGCCGCCTGTTCCAACCGTTTTTCACCACCAAGAGAGAACAAGGCCTGGGGATCGGGCTCGCGGTGGTCCACGACATCGTCAAGGTTCATGGCGGCACGCTCGAAGTCGAGAGCGAGCTCGGGCGCGGAAGCGCCTTTCACATCATCCTGCCGCAGCTCGCCGACCCAGAGGTCAACGCCCGCGAGCGAGAGCCACCGCGCGCAGCGCCGAGATCAGCCTCGGCGCCCTCGCCATCAGGGCTCGCCGGACTCCTCTCTTGAGCGTGCCCCGCAGACAGGCACGGACGTCGCCTGCGGACGCCGCGCATCGCTCCAGCACCGCCGGCATCCCGGCCAGGCTCACCAGCACCTGCAGATCCCGCCCGCGCAGCGCGGAGGACAGCGCGAGCCCAGCGGACGTGCCGGCCAACGCGACGGCGTCCGCGCTGGCCGCGGCGCTCGCGTCGGCGCTCGCCTCGACGTCGGCCGCCGTGCCAGCCGCGCCAAGCCGGGTCGGCGGCGCAGGGTACGAGGTGGCGCCAAAGAGGAGCGCGACCTCGCGGTTGCGCACCCACGGCGAGGCGCCGTCGTTGAGCTCCACCAGCTCCAACAGCTTGCCCTCCTCGTACTGGTAGTCCTGCGTGATGCGGTAGCGATCGAACGGCGCGAACATGCTGACGTCCGCGTCCAGCTCCAGCACCGCCTTGCGAAACTCGCGGTCGCCGCGCCCGCGCCCCTTGCCCAGCGACGAAGAGATCTGATAGTCGACCTCGGTGGGGTTCGCGCCGGCGGTGAGCTCGAGCCGAAACAGGTACGACTGCACGCGCGGCCCTGCGGAGCCGTCGTAGCCCGGGTGGCGCCGCCGCATGGTCTTGACCGACTCCCAGCGATCCGCGTAGCGGTGCTGCTCCACCGAGAACTCGTAGTCAAACTCCGGGGCCCGGCGCCAGGCGCCGCCCTCGAACCGCTCCGCCTGCCCCTGCCCCACCCACACCAGCGTGGCCAGCTCTCCTGGAGCTGGCGCCGACACCGCCGCCATCCCCGCGGGGATCGCGGCCGGCCGCGGCGAGCGACAACCAGCGGCCAGCACACCGGCGAGCGCGACGGCCAGGAGCAAGCAGCCAGAGCCATCGCCTGGGCGCGCGCCCGCGCCAAGGAGGCGCCGATGGCGGCGGACCTCCCGACCGTCGAGCAGAGCGGAGCGAGCAGACATCAGGTGATCAAGAGCGCGAGGTAGATGCGGCATGGCCACAACATGGACCTCCCGACCGTTGGCAACAATTGCCGGAACGGGCACACGATTGGTGCTAGTTTCGCACCAATGGACTTGAACCAGCTCCGCGTGTTCCAGCAGGTGGCGCAGGCCAGCTCCTTCGCGCGGGCGGCGCAGGCGCTGCGCATGGACCGGACCCGGGTCAGCCGCGTCGTGTCCTCGCTGGAGCAGGCGCTGGGCGCGCGGCTCCTGATCCGCACCACGCGCAACGTGCAGCTCACCGCCGAGGGCGAGGCGCTGCTCCGCCAGATCACCGGGCCGCTGCACGCGCTCGAGCACGCCGCGGCGGCGGTCCCGGCGCAGCGGGTGGTGATCTCGGGAGAGGTCGCGCTCACCGCCACCGCGGACGTGGCGCGAACGCTGATCGCGCCGCTCTTGCCCAAGTTCAGAGCGCGACACCCCGCGGTGACCGTCCGCATGGTGCTCACCGACGAGGTCATCGGCCTCTCCGGCGGCGTGGAGCTGGCGCTGCGCCTGGGTCGGCCCGGCGGCCAGAGCGTGGTGGCGCGCAAGCTGCGGCGACTGGAGGCGGGCTTCTTCGCGGCGCCCGCCTATCTCGAGCGCCGGATCGCGCCGCGCGAGCTGGCAGACCTCGCCGGGCATGAGCGCCTCTGGCCCGTGGTCCGCGGCAAGCGCAGCTTCGCCGCAGGCCGGCCGCCGCCGCCGCCGTCCATCGCCTGCAACGACTTTGGCACCCTCGCCGAGCTCGCCTGCGCGGGCGGAGGCGTCGCGCTCCTGCCCACCTTCCTCGCCGCCCGCCACCTGACCCGCGGCGAGCTCGTGCGCGTGCTCCCCGCCGTCGCCCTGCGCAGCGCGCCGCTATACCTGGTGTCCGCGCCACCCGCCCAGCTCGCCGCCCGCGTCCTCGCCTTGCGCGCCCTCCTGATCGACGAGCTGAGCGAGTGAGCCGACGGCGGCCGCCAACCCGCCTCGGCGCCCGCGCGCTGCAAGAACGGCCGACCTCGGCGCCCGCGCAGCGGCGAGCCGCCGTCCCCAACTGGCCAGACCTGCGAGTCAGGTTGATTTCAACGCGGACGAAACGCGGCCGGAACGCGGACGGAACGCGGACGGACCACAGCCAACGTAGCTACACCGTCGCTGCTCCCATGGGCCCTCCTGCGACTCTCCAAGGGCTGTGGTCAACCGCGCCGCTTACCCGCATCGCTCCTGCCCGGGCTCGACGAGCGCGGTTGTCCATAGCCCGACACCGTCCACAGCCCGGGGCTTTCGCGGAGACGCGCTGCGACCTGGATCACACCACGTTTCCGCGGAGGTTTCCGCGATCTCTTGAGCCGTGCGCAACCCGAGCCACCGTGCCAGGCCCGAGCCACCGTGCTTGACCCAACTACCGTGCCAGGCCCGAGCCACCGTGCTTGACCCAACTACCGTGCTTGACCCAACCACCGTGCTTGACCCAACCACCGTGCCAGGCCCAACCACCGTGCTTGACCCAACTACCGTGCTCGACCCAGCCACCGTGCTCGACCCGAGCCACCGTGATTGACCCAACCACCGTGCTTGACCCGAGCCACCGTGCTTGACCCAACCACCGTGCTTGACCCAACCACCGTGCTGGACCTACCCACCTCCCACGCGCTCACCCCTGCCGCTCACCTGGCGATCCGTTCCGGGTTCTGGGTTCTGGTACAAAACCAAAAACTCAGGGTTCTGAAAACAGCAGGGGCTGTGCGGCGGTGTGGAGAGGCGCGCCGCCCTCCTAGGCACGCCTGCTGCACCTGGCCCTCCTGCGCCTCTCCAAGGGCTGTGGTCAACCGCGCCGCGTACGCGCGTCGCTCCTGCCCAAACGCGACGGGCGCGGTTGTCCACAACCCGCCACCGGCCCCGGGCTTCCGCGTTGTCCGCCACCGTCCACAGCCCCGGGGCTTCCGCGGAAACGCGCTGCGACCTGGATCACACCAACGTTTCCGCGGAGATTTCCGCGCGCTCGATCTCGGCTTCGCTCTCCGTTCGTTCTCGTCCGCCTGCCGGACGTATTCGCCAACTAAAGATCTTCCATGGAACATATACCTCTATATCAATATTCCTCTTGACACTCTCCGCGCCAACGCACCCTCGGGCTGTCAACCGCCGAGATCTTCACCTGCGGCCCCCAACGCGCGCTACATCCCCATCTGCCCGCGCGCCCCACGAAAAATCGCGCCACCCGCGCTTCTGCGGCACCTGACGCACGCCAGACGCCAAGTCCGGAGCCGAAAGCCGCCGTGCTACAAGATCTCATGAGCGAGCCTCTCTCCGTCGAAGACATTCAAGATCTTGGGCGAACACATTGCCGAGCAAGCCGTTCACCTGGACGCCGCCATGCATCGCCTGCTCGCCGACCTGCGGACCTTCGACGCGGCTGGCGGCTGGTACCGCCAGGGCTTTGGCACCTGCGCCCACTGGCTGAGCTGGCGCGTGGGGTGGGATCTTGGCACCGCGCGCGAGCACCTGCGCGTGGCCAGAGCGCTGCATACCTTGCCGCTCGTATCAGAGGCATTGTCCGCCGGGCAGATCTCGTATTCCAAGACTCGCGCCATCACGCGCGTGGCCACCGCCGCCACCGAAGCGGTGCTGTTGGGCTACGCGCAGCACTGCACCGCCAGCCAGCTCGAGACCGTGTGCCGCAAAGTGGGCGTGCTCGGCGCGGATGCAGCAGGCAAGGCCACGCGCCCGCACGACAGCGAGCGCTACGTGGCCCACACCACGACGGCCTCTGGCATGGTGTGCGTCAAGGCGTGCCTGCGCCCCGACGAAGCCGCGTTGCTGCTTCAAGTACTGCGCAAGCCGCGGTGGACTGCACGCGGGACCGGCGGGGCCTCCCGAGGGGGCGCTTCCGCGGAAGCGTCCGCAACTGCCGAGCGAGTAACTGACGTCTCCGCGGAGACGCGGAGCTTCGCTACTCCGACCACCACCGCGCGTCGCCCGTACAACCGCGCCGATGGCCTGATGTCCCTGGTTCACACTTACGCGCGGGGGCAGCAGCCGAGCGTTCTCCCGTAGAGCTGATCGTCACCGTGCCCGTGGCGCTGCTGCAGCAGTCCGCCAGCATCAGCGACCGACTCCGCCACCCGCCGCCGATATCTCCTCCACCACCGATGTAGCCATCGCCCCCGCCTCCTTCACCGATCGCGGCGCCTCGCTGCCGGTCGCCCTCACCGTCGAGACCGACCTTGCGCTCTCTCCGCAGGCCACCCGCCGCCTGGCCTGCGACTGCGGCCTGGTCGTCGCCACCGTCGCCGCAGCTACCGCCACCGACGCCGCCCCGCTCTCCATCGGCCGCAAGACCCGCACCATCCCCGCCGCCCTCAAGCGCGCCCTTCTGCTGCGCGATCGCACCTGCCGCTTCCCGGGCTGCGATCACCGCCTCTTCCTCGAGGGACACCACCTGCAGCACTGGGCCGATGGCGGCGAGACCAGCCTGCCCAATCTCGCGCTGCTCTGCTCGCTCCATCACGCCTACGTCCACGAGCGCGGCTATCGCATCACGCAATCCGCCACTGGCGCGCTCGCCTTCGAAGATCCGCAGGGCCGCGCCGTCGTCCCGCTGCCGCCGCGCCCGGCGCCGCCGCTGCTCGGCTGGCCTGCGATCCATGCCATGCGCGCCGCCAACGCCGCCTTGCCGCTGACCTCGACCACCGGCCAGTGCCGCTGGCGCGGAGAGCGCGTCGATAGCTGGGACGCCGCCGCGACCGTCACGCGCATCCAGCGCCGCGCAGACGCCCCGCAGCCGCCCCTGCCACCCTCCGCCCCACCAGCAGCCCCCGCCGCCCCACCCCGCACCCGGCACCACCCCCTCTCATCTCTCGCCGATCCCCCGCTCGACCCCGATGGCCTCCCCCTGCGCGGCTTCTGGGACGACCTCGACCGCCACAGCGCCATCGAGCGCTGGGTCCTCGCCGAGATGGAAGCCACTGGCGTCGATCCCCTCTCCGTCGGCCGCCCCTTGCCGGACCATCTGCAGCACCCGTCGCAGCGCTAGCAAGCGGTGAGCAGGATAGCAGGGAGAAGCTGGGCTAGTCAGCGACCGGGGCCCCCGTCAGCAGCGCCTCCAGCGCGGCCTCGTCGAGGACGGGGACGCCGTGCTTCTCGGCGGCCTCGAGCTTGGTCTTGCCGGTGTCAGCGCCGGCCACCAGGTAGTGCGTCTTCTTGCTGACGGAGCCGGCGATCTTGCCGCCAGCGGCCTCGATGCGGGCCTGGACCTCGCCGCGCGGTCGGCTCAAGGTGCCGGTGACCACCAGGGTCTTGCCCACCAGCGGTCCATCGGTGGCGCGCTCGGCCACCGGCTCCTCGGGGTCGAAGCCCCGCGCCGCCAGCTTGTCCAGCACGACCTGGGCGTGCGGATCGCGCAGGAAGCGATCCACCGCGACGGCGATGACCTCGCCGACGCCCTCGATCTCGCACAGCTCGGCCACCAGCTCCGCGGACGGCTTGGCGACGGCGACCGCGCGCAGCGCGGACAGGGTGCGATAGCGGGCGGCGATGAGCTTGGCGACCACGCCGCCGACGTGCGCGATGCCCAGCGCGGACAGGAGGCGCGAGAACGTGGCGGCCTTGCGCGCAGCGGCGATGGCGGTCACCAGGTTCTGCGCGGACTGCTTGCCGAAGCGCTCGAGCTTGGCCAGCGGCTCCACCGTCAGATCGAACAGATCGGCCACGTCTCGCACCAGGTCCGCGGCGACGAGCTGGGCCACTAGCTTCTCGCCCAGCCCGTCAATGTTGAGCTGTCCGCGCGAGCCGAAGAACTCCAGGGCGGCCAGGCGCTGCGCCGGACAGCCCAGGCGATTGGGGCAGCCGAGCACCACCTTGCCCTCTTCCCGCTCGAGCGCGGTGCCGCAGCTTGGGCAATGCGTCGGAGCGGTGAAGCGCTCTCCGCTGCCAGCCTCGGTCACCGCCAGGATCTGCGGGATGATCTCGCCGGCCTTCTCCATCAACACTCGGTCTCCGTCGCCGATCTGCAGCCGCGCCACCTGATCCCAGTTGTGCAGCGACGCGCGCGATACGGTGGTGCCAGACAGCTCCACCGGCTCCAGCTTGGCCACCGGGGTGACGGCGCCGGTGCGGCCGACGTTCTGCTCCAGCTCCAGCACCAGGGTGGTGACCTGCCGCGCCGGAAACTTGTACGCGATGGCCCAGCGCGGGAACTTCGCGGTGGCGCCCAGGGTGGCGCGCTGCGCGAACTCATCCACCTTGATCACCAACCCGTCGACCTCGTACGGCAGCTCGTCGCGCTTGTCTCGCCAGCTCACCACCGCGCCGTGCAGCTCTTCCCAGCTCGCCGCGCGGCTGTTGTGCTGCGACACCGGCAAGCCCAGATCCCGGATGAGGTCCAGCGAGGCCAGGTGGCCGCGGGCGTAGCGCTCGCCATCGACCACCTCGTACAAGATCGTGCGCATCGGCCGCTTGGCCACCTCGCGCGGATCCAGGAGCTTGATCGAGCCGGCGGCCAGGTTGCGCGGGTTCTTGAAGGTCTCCTCGCCGAGCGCGTCGCGCGCCTCGTTGACCTCGGCGAACTCCGCCTTGGTCATGTAGATCTCGCCGCGCACGACGATGTCCGTGGGCTTGCGCAGCTTGGGGGTGACCCCATGCACGGTGCGCGCGTTGGTGGTGACGTCCTCGCCGATGCGGCCGTCGCCGCGGGTGGCGGCCAGGGTCAAGAGGCCTGCCTGATACGTCAGCTCGATGCCGAAGCCGTCGATCTTGGGCTCGATGGAGAACAGCGGCACCTCGCCGTCGAGGCCCTTGACCACCCGGTCATAGAACGCGCGCAGGTCATCCTCGCCGTAGGTGTTGTCGAGCGACAGCATGGCCACCGGCCGCTCCACCTTGGGGAACTCCGAGGCCGGCGTGTGCCCCACCTTGCGCGTGGGTGACCACGGCACCACCTGGTCCGGGTGCTTCTCCTCGTAGGCGCGCAGCGCGCGCGACAGCGCGTCGTACTCGACATCGCTGATGGTGGGGCTGGCCTCCACGTAGTAGCGGCGATCGTGCTCGAGGATCTGCTCCGCGAGCGCGTGGTACTCCTTCTCCGAGGACGGCGAGGTCATGGCCGCAGCATCATCTGTCACGCACGCGCGCGCAACAGGTCCGGCGCGATCAGGAGGCAAACAGGTGCGCGAGCAAGCGAGAGATCCACGACCGCTTCGCCCGCGAGCGCGCCGGTAGGCCATGCTGCGCCGGCGGGTGCTCAGGCCGGCTTGACGTAGAAGTCTTTGCCGCTCTCGACGAACTCGCTGGCCTTGGCGGCAAGTCCCGCCTCCAGCGCGGCGCTCTCGGCGACGCCCTGCGCCAAGGCGTAGTCCCGCACCTCCTGGGTGATGCGCATGGAGCAGAACTTGGGGCCGCACATGGAGCAGAAGTGCGCGCCCTTGGCCGCCGGCGCCGGCAAGGTCTCGTCGTGGAAGTCCTTGGCGGTGTCGGGATCCAGCGAGAGGTGGAACTGATCCTGCCAGCGGAACTCGAACCGCGCCTTGGACAGCGCGTCGTCGCGGCGCTGCGCGCCCGGGTGGCCCTTGGCCAGGTCCGCGGCGTGCGCGGCGATCTTGTACGCGATGACGCCGTCCTTGACGTCGTCGCGGTCGGGCAAGCCCAGGTGCTCCTTGGGCGTGACGTAGCAGAGCATCGCGGTGCCAAACCAGCCGATCATCGCCGCGCCGATGGCGCTGGTGATGTGGTCGTAGCCGGGAGCGATGTCAGTGACCAGCGGCCCCAGGGTGTAGAACGGCGCCTCGTGGCAGATCTTCATCTGCAGCTCGACGTTCTCCTTGATCTTGTGCAGCGGCACGTGACCTGGCCCCTCGATCATGGTCTGGATGTCGTGCTTCCAGGCGATCTGCGTGAGCTCGCCCAGCGTCTCCAGCTCGGCGAGCTGGGCGCGGTCGTTGGCGTCGGCGATCGAGCCGGGGCGCAGGCCGTCGCCGAGCGAGAACGCGACGTCGTACTTCTTCATCACCTCGCAGATGCGCTCGAACTCGGTGTAGAGGAAGTTCTCCTTGTGATGCGCCAGGCACCACTTGGCCATGATCGACCCGCCGCGCGACACGATGCCGGTGACCCGGCTGGCGGTGAGCGGGATGTAGGGCAGCCGCACGCCGGCGTGGATGGTGAAGTAATCCACGCCCTGCTCGGCCTGCTCGATCAAGGTCTCGAGGAACAGCTCGATGGTGAGCTTCTCAGCCTCGCCGTTGACCTTCTCCAGGCACTGATAGATGGGCACCGTGCCGATGGGCACCGGCGAGTTGCGGACGATCCACTCGCGGGTCTCGTGGATGTTCTTGCCGGTGGAGAGATCCATGACCGTGTCCGCGCCCCACTTGATGGACCAGCGCAGCTTGTCCACCTCCTCCCCGATGGTGGAGCTGACCGCGGAGTTGCCGATGTTGGCGTTGATCTTGGTCAGGAACTTGGTGCCGATGATCATCGGCTCCGATTCAGGGTGGTTGATGTTGGCTGGCAAGATCGCGCGACCGCGCGCCAGCTCGTCCCGCACGAACTCCGGGGACACGCTCTCGCGGAGCGCCACGAAGCGCATCTCCGGCGTGATGATGCCGCGCCGCGCGTAGTGCATCTGGCTGCGGTTGCCGCTATCGCCGCTGGCCATCCGCGCGTCGATCCAGGGCTTGCGCAGCTTGGGCAGGCCGTGGTGCGGATCGCAGCCCTGCGGCCCCGCGGTGTCGTAGACATCCAGCGGCGCCTCGCCGCCCGCGAGGTGAATGCGGCGCACCGGCACCTGCAGCCCATCGGACTCCACGAGGACTCGCTCCGAGGCCGGGAAGCCCTCGATAGCGGGCAGCCCCTCGACCGGGTCCGCGCCGGCCACCGGCAGCCGAGTCTTGCCGTTGCCCTTGCCGTTGCCGCCGTTGCCGTTGCTCGCGGCGCCCGTCGCGCCATTCGATCCATCGTTTCCGCTGCTGGTCATCGTGCCTTCCTACGCCGGCATTACCCGGTTCAGGTTCGAGGGTCGCGCGGATCCGCCGCGCCTCTCAGCCCCCGGCCGGCGTGTCCGGCAGTGGAGCTCCCCGTATGTCTGGAGCCCCGACCTTACTGGGCAAGGTCGCAAAAGACAACCTGCGCCAGGGCCTGGCCCGACGCAGCGGGCGCGTCATCTCTCCCCGCCGCCTGAGGGCGCTGCGCAATTTGCCCGCGGCGCGTGGTAGACCCAAGCCATGTCTGAGCCGACCAAGCTTCCCGTGGTGGCCGCGGGCCAACCAGCGCCTTCGCCGTCCGTCGATCTCTCGCCTGACGAGTTGGAGCGCGAGATCGCCCGCCTGCGCAAGGAGCGCAACGCGGTCATCTTGGCCCACTACTACCAGGAGTCCGAGATCCAGGACCTGGCGGACTTCGTGGGCGACTCGCTGCAGCTCTCCCAGGCGGCGGCGAAGACCGACGCGGACGTCATCGTGTTCTGCGGCGTCCACTTCATGGCCGAGACCGCCAAGATCCTCAACCCGCACAAGGCCGTGGTGGTGCCAGATCTCGACGCCGGATGCTCGCTGGCCGACGGCTGCCCCGCGCCGGTGTTTCAGCGCTGGCTCGAGCAGTTCCCCGGCCACACCGTGGTCAGCTATATCAACTGCTCGGCGGAGGTCAAGGCGCTCTCGGACGTCATCTGCACGTCGTCGAACGCGGTGAAGATCGTCAAGGCGCTGGGCGATCAGAAGATCGTCTTTGCCCCGGACCGTCACCTCGGCGCGTTCGTCGCCAAGGAGGCCAACCGGCCAGACCTGGTGATGTGGCAGGGCGCCTGCATCGTGCATGAGACCTTCAGCGAGCGCCGGCTCATCGAGCTGATGGTCCGACACCCCGAGGCCGAGGTCATCGCGCACCCGGAGTGCCACGAAGGGATCCTGCGCCACGCCAAGCACGTGGCCTCGACCTCCGGCCTCATCACCTATGCCAAGCGCTGCGAGGCCAAGGAGCTGATCGTCGCCACCGAGTCCGGCATCCTGCACAAGATGCAGCGCGAGGTGCCCGACAAGCTGCTCATCCCGGCGCCGCCCGAGGACGAGAGCTGCTCGTGCAACGAGTGCCCGTTCATGCGCAGGAACACGCTCGAGAAGCTGTACCTGTGCCTGCGAGATCTGGCGCCGCAGGTGGACGTACCAGAGGCGGTGCGGGTGCGCGCCCTGGCGCCGATCCAGCGCATGCTCGAGCTGAGCGTATGACGCGCGCGCGCCAGCGCGCGGGGACGTTCGCGGGGATGATCGTGAGCCTCGCGATGGCGGGGCCGTCGTCTTTGGGCTGCAGCAACCAGCCAGCCGCGACGACCAAGGCCGCGCCAGCTCCGGCGGCCGCTGGTACCGCGGCCGCCGCCCCGCCAGCCCCGGCGGCTTCGGCAGCCCCAGCAGCAGCTTCGGCAGCCCCCGCAGCAGCGGCCCCCGCGGCCCCCGCGGCCCCCGGCCCCCCCGGCCCTGGCCGCCGGCACGCCGGTCCCGGCGGCGACGCGCCAGCTCGTGCTCGCCGTGGTCGACGACTGGGGCGCGGTCAGCGCCGAGCTGTCGCGCTGGACTCGCGACCATGACGCCGCGCCGTGGCAGCGCGTGGCGGAGCCGTGGCCGGGCGTCATCGGCAGCGGCGCGGCGTGGGGCAGCGGCCTGCATGGAGACGGTCCGCCTGCCGGACAAGAAGGCGCGAGCAAGCGCGAGGGAGACGGCCGCAGCCCCGCCGGGGTGTTCGCGCTGGGCGGCGCCTATGGCTACGCCGACCGTGCGCCCAAGGGCACGCGCTGGCGCTACACGCCGGTGGACCGGCGCTGGGTCTGCGTGGACGACAGCGCGTCCCGCGCGTACGGCACCATCGTCGAGACCAGCGCGGTCGAGAAGGACTGGACCTCCTCCGAGGCCATGGCGCGCCGCGACGCGCTCTATACCTGGGTGGTGGAGGTCGCGCACAACCCCGCGCACGTGGCCGCGGGCGGGAGCTGCATCTTCCTGCACGTCTGGCGCAAGGCCGACTCCCCCACCGTCGGCTGCACGGCGATGGAGCGCGGCAAGCTCGAGGACGTCTTGGCCTGGCTCGATCCGGAGGCGCAACCGGTGTTCGTGCTCCTGCCCAAGGCATCCTACGCCGCCCTGGCCGCGCCCTGGGGCCTGCCAGCGCGCTGAGCGTGGGCAGGGCAGCGACAAGCGCGACAGGCGTGCCCGGTGTGCCCGGCGTGCCGGCTCACTCCACGCGAAGCATCGGCGGCACCTGCATCAGGATCACGGGTTCCTGATCGTTCTCGAGCACCACCGGCCGGCAGCGAACATCCAGCTTCTCCGCCGAGCCCTGGAGCTTCTCCAGGAACTCCTCGGCGCCGAGATCTCCCGACAGGCCGATGGCGCACACGGTCTGCGGCCCGGTCTCGAGGTGCTCGATGGTCACCATCAGGTCGCCAGGGCGAAGCTCCGCGCGCGCCACCTGCGGCGCGCGCTCGCCCACCACCTGCCGCGCCATCGCCAGGTTGTAGCTGTGCGACGCATCCAGGATGGGACGAAGCTCGCGCACCGTGGCGGCGTTGACCCGACCGCGGATCACGTAGATCTGCCCCACGTTGAGCTCGCCTTCTCGTTCGTTGCGCACGATCACGTGCATGCGCGCCTCGCGCTGCGCCGCGCCAAAGTCCACCGGCGCCTTGCGCCGACCAGCCTCCACGCGAATCTGCCGCCCGGACATGGAGATCTCCGCCACCCGCCCGCTGAGCGCGCGCACCGCGTACCAACCGGTGGGGACATTGGCGACCTCGTATCGCCCGGAGGCTGCGATGGGCGCCACGAAGTGAAAGCCCTTGCGACCGGCGCCGACGCTCGCGCGCGTGGAGAACTGGGTGCCCGCCGAGAAGGCGATGGTGCCATGGACGGTGCCGGTGAGCCCGGCCCGGAGCAGCAGCTCGCTGGTGGACTTGGCCACCCGGGTCACCGGCGCCCCCCGGTTGGCGGTGCGCGCCAGCAAGAACACGTCGCCTGCCGCCGCCGGCAGTGAGAACGATCCGTCGTCGCGGGTGATGGCGCGGCTGACATCCTCCAGCGTGCCGCGGTCCCACAGCGCCAGATCCACATCATCCACGTCGATGGACTTGTCCACCGCCACCGAGAGCACGGTGGCCCCCGCCAGTCCACGACCGCGCTCGTCGAGGACACGCCCGGTGATGACGCGGCCCTGGGCCTTGCTGACCGGTCCGTCGCGCAGCGCCTCCGCCAGGATCTCGCGAGCGCGGCGCAGGTTGCCCGAGCGCCACTCAAGGCCCGCCAGCGCCGCCCGGTACGGGCGCAAGTTGGCGCTGGTGGCCCCGTACGCCTCGGCCATCTGCCCGTACAGGGTGCGGCCCGTCTCGACCAGGTTCGCCAGATCCCCAGGCCTGCCGCCGCTGGTGCGCGCCGAGATGGAGAACCACTGCGCCTGGAACATCGTCGCCGAGTCGTCCCCCTCCCGGGCCAGGCCCTGGGAGCGGCGAAAGTGCTCGAGCGCGGTGTCGAAGGCGGCGTTGGTGTACGCCGCTCGGCCGCGCACCAGCTCGAGCTGGGACAGCATGGCGGTGTCCGCCACTCGCTCCACCGCCGCGCTCGCTTTGCGCAGCAAGGCGAGCTGCTCGGTGCCGTAGAACAGCGTCTCGGTGCGCAGCGCGCGCAACACCGAGACGCGCGCCCGCAGGTAGTCGTCGCCACAGGCCTCGATAGCGTCCTCGGCGGCGGCGGCCTCGCGGCCAAAGGAGGCCTTGGAGATATGCACCATCGACTTGACGTACAGCGCGGCGGCTCGCTCGCAGCCCTCTCGGCTGGCGGCCATCGCCGCGTCCACCTCGGGCTCGGGGATCTCATCATCGACCGTCGCGCGCAACAGCAGCATGGCAGCCGGCACCATGCGCTCCGACGACAAGACGCGCACGGTGGGGACCGTGGGCTGCATGCACGCGGACGGCCACGCGGCCAGCTCCACGACGTCGTTGGCGCTGCGCGTGGCCGCGTCGACACCCAGCATCGCCTTGACCGTGACGTCGATGGTCGACATGACCCCATCGAGGCACGCGGCGCGCATCCGCCGCAGCTCGGAGGAGTCCGAGCTACAGGCGGTCTCGCGCACGGTGGACCACTCCGCCACCCTGCGATCGAGCTGCGCGGCGACCCGCGGGGGCATCTGCGCGCGCTGCGCCGCCGACCACACGTCCTCGGGGTGAAGCGCGGGGTGCGGGCAGCTATCGATGGGCGCGGTCGACCTCCGCGACGCCACCACCAGCGCGACGCCGACCAGCAGCGCCAGCGAGGCGACCACCGCGGCCGTGATGATCCGCCGCGGGCGCCGACGCGCGGTCTCGATGGTCTCGATGAGCGCGCGCATCGTCGGGTAGCGGTCAGCCGGACGCGGCGCCAGGCCGCGCATCAGGATGTTGCGCAGCGCGCGCGGGATCTGCTCCGCGGCGTCGGTCACCGTGGGCGGGCGCTGGACCTGCGCGCGCAGCTCGTCGATGGTCTGGCCCAGGAACGGGCGCTGACCGGCGACCGCCTCCCACAGCGCCACGCAGAAGCTGAACTGGTCCGCGGCCGCGTCCACGTCCAGCCCTTCCCACTGCTCTGGCGCCATGTACCCGGGCGTCCCCACCAGCGCGCCGGTGCGCGTGAGGTCGGAGGCCAAGGAGCCCGGATCTGGCCCCGGGCCGTGCAGCACGGGGATCGGCGCGGACTCCTGCTCCGTCTGGCTGTCGCGCGCCAGCCCGAAATCAGTGACGACGATGCGGCCCTCTTCGCTGCGCAGCACGTTGTGCGGCTTGAAGTCGCGATGCACCAGGCCCGCCTCATGGGCGGCCGCCAGCCCTCGACCGGCGGCGAGAAACGCATCGACGATCTCCCGCTTGCTGCGTCGCTGCGAGCGCAACCACTCGGCCAGGTTCAGGCCGGAGATGAGCTCGGTGGCGACATAGTCCTGGTTGCCGGAGGTCCCCACCTCATGCACGGTGACCACGTTGGGGTGCTGCAGCCGAGCCATCGCGCGCGCCTCGCGCAACAACCGGTTGCGCGCCAGATCTCCGGGGGCGGCGCGCAAGACCTTCACCGCGACCCTGCGCTCCAGGTCCGGATCGAACGCGGCGTAGACCACGCCCATCGCGCCAGCGCCGAGCTGCCGCTCGATGCGGAACCGGCCGATCAGCGCCGGCATGGCGCAGGCCTGCGGCACAGCTCCGGCATCGGGCGATGCGGTGGCCGTTTGCACAAGCGGATCAAGGCCCTCCATCATCGGCGGCGCTACTCTAGCAAGAGACTTCCATGCAGGTCGATGAACCGCCGCTCCAGAAGGCGCATTCCCGTCCTGGCAGCTTGGCCAAGGCGAGGGATCGTCACGACATGCCAGGTGGTTGCCGACATGCCCGCGCCGACTCGCGCTGGGCCGACTCGCTGCGTCGGCCCGCTGGGAAGGTCAAATGCGACCGCCCCAGTTGGCGCCGACGCGCTCGAACCCGGCGCGCAGGCCCAAGACCACGTCTTCGGGGAGCGGGCCGTGGGCGACCTCTGCGATGGCGGCCAGCAGGTGCGCTGGCTGACGGGTCCCCACGAGCACCGCGTCGACCCCTGGTGCAAACGCCGCGAACCGGGTGAACAGGGCCGAGTGCGAGAGCGGCCCCGGGTCGAGCTCGAGCGCCCGAAATCGCTCCCACGCCTCGGCCACGTCCGGCGCCGCCGGCCGCTCGGTGAACCGCCACGGCGCGTTGCCCAGGGCGCGCTTGGCCAGGACCCCGAGTCCACGCTCCTTGGCGAGCGCCACCGCGCCAAAGAGCGACGCCTGGTCCACGACGCTGACCGAGCACTGCACCGCGCCAAAGGCGCCAGAGGTCACTGCCCAGCGCAGCGCCTCCCCTTCGCCCGAGTACGCGGCGACCCGAACCTTGCCAGCTTCGACCGCGCGGCCAAGCGCGGCGACCACGTCACCGCGCTGCAACACGTCCAGGCCGCACGAATGCAGATGGACGATGTCCAGCCAGTCCGTGCGCAGGCGACGCAACGCAGCGTCCACGCCAGCCTCGATGCACGGGCCCGTCCAGTCCGGGATCCCGGCCATGTCGTACCCGATCTTGGTGGACAGCACCACGCGCTGCCGCCGTCCCTGCAGCAGGCTCCCCAGCCGCTCTTCGGACAACCCATAGCTGCGCGCGGTGTCCACCAGCGTCACCCCGGCGTCCAGCGCGGTGTTCAAGAGCTGCTCCACCTCCGCGTCTGGCGTCGTGGCCTCACCGATGGACCCGGCGCCCAGGCCCACGATGGAGACCTGGAGCCCGCTATCACCAAACGCTCTGGTTTGCATCACGTAGCGCTGTACCTGGTGTGGCGAAGGTCGTCAATCCCAGGCGATCCCGCGATACGCGCGCTCGCGCGGGAGGTTTTTGCGCCATAGTCGGCCGCATGCGCTCCTCCCATGGCCAGCCGGTTCGACGACTCGCGGCGACCGCGGCGGCGGCGGCCGTCGCGATCATGGTCTCGGCCTGCGGCGATGAGCCGACCGTCGCGGTCGGCGATGCCGTGTGGAACGACGAGGCCAGCCGGCTGGTACTCTTCAACGAGGGCGGAGGGTTGGGCGGCAACCCACCGGGCAGCGAGTGCGTGACCGGCAGCGCGGAGTACACGCTCTCGATCTCCTCGTCCGCGCTGACCTCGCTGACCACCTGGCGATGTGAGGGCGCGCCGCTGCGCAAGGTGGCGCGCCAGCGCAGCCTCGACAGCGCGGAGCTGAGCGCCTTGCAGCCGACGTTGCGCCAGCTCACGGTGGTGGACTCCGCCCAGTGCGGGGCCGACAAGCCCAAGCTCACGCTGCGAGTCACCACCGCCGGCAAGACGGTCGAGTACCGCGACTCGTTCTACGGCTGCCTGGCCGATCCGCGCCCCCAGGTTGACTACATGGTGCTCGACGCGCTGCAGGCCAGGCTCGCTGGCTTGCTAGCCGGCTAGCAAGCCCTGGACCGCTCACTCAATACAGCCCCAGGCTGACCTCGCTGGGCGGCCGGTTCTGGTGTCCCTGGATGGTCCACACCACGCGACCTCCTTCGCTCATGCGAAAGGGCGAGCTGACCAGCGTCCCTTCCTGGCCTTTACCGAGGGTCTCCGCGACGAGCCGCGCCTCCACCGCGTTGACAGTCTCGGCGTTCCACTGCACGCCAAAGACCGTGGTCGCCATGCCGGTGGCCTTGCCCAGCCGCTGACGGCTGGTGCCCAGATCCAGGTACAGCGTGCAGTCGAGAAACTGCCGGCTCACCACCTCCACCGTGACGTTCTTCTCGGCAGAGGATTCCATCCCCTGTCCATCCAGCGTCGCCAGCTTCTGCTGGCTCGTGCATGCTCCTAGCGCAACTCCGGCCACCAACAGGGTCGATCGCAGCATGGTCAAGCTCCCCGAGAATAGTGAGGCTATCTACAGGCGATAGTAGGGTGCGTCTGGATAGCGCCCAAGCCCAAAGATCATGGCAACCGCCGCCTGCTTGGCGCTGTCTCAAGAGAGCGAGCTCGCCGACGAAACCGGCGTCACCCGACATCACCGGCATCACCGGCGTCACCCGACATCACCGGCGTCACCTGCATCCGGGACGTCGCTGATTCCCGTAGCAGGCCAAGCGCCCCAGTCCATCCTGCGCGCGCAAGGCATCTGCACGAACTGGAGCATCCACGTCACACGCAACCCGACCTGCATGACCTCGGGCGCTTTCCGCCTTGGCGACGGGAATGCGCGGAGCGCGTCGAAGGGTAGCTAAGTAGCTATTGGTAGCGACGAACGCCCAGCACCGCGAGAATCAACACGCCCAGCCCCACCGCGATCCTGACAAAGGCTCCACGCGGGTGGAGTTTTTGTTCTCGGCGCTTGGCAACATCGCGCCGCAGCTCAAGTAACGTCGCTCCATGCTGCGGGCTCACCCGACCCTCGCGCACGAGGTCATGGATCATCGGTGTTGCCGTCATTATCGCTTTCTCCTTCACCCCGGACTGAAAGCTCCGTGACAGGTTCCTGAGTACCATGAGAACCCGCGAGTGTCACGGCCAGAAGTTGTACGTAGGGCGCTAGCTCTACCTGTAGCTCATCCACGTACCGGTCGAAGTGATACTTCGCCGCACTGTCAACGGATACCCCACCCACCACTTGCTTATCAAGCTTGATCGGGATGGCCAGGACGCTGTTGTAAGGTTTCCCCTTAGGGGTCTTCGGACAATCCGTATAGATATCACCGGTAAACTGCGTCAGGCCCTCCTGAAGTGCAGTCCACATCACCAAACATTCTTCCGGCCGGTAGTGCTGGGGAACGGGGCGCTGGTCATCTGAACGGGCGATGACCTCCAGTCCGTGCCCCCGCGAGACGACCAGGTTCACGAAGATCTTTCGGCCCTTGAGGTCCGAGCGATGATCGCGCACGTACGACGCGATGAGCCCCAGCGCCTCGTCCTGGAAGTCGCGGAGCTCCTTGGCGGTCGGCGTGGCTTGCCCCCACTGCAAGGTCGTGTGGATGAGCTTCTCGAGGAGGAGCTGACGCTCGGTGCGGCCGCGCCGGAGCGCCGGCAGGTGCTTGGGATCGAACTCCTTGATGGAGTTCCACACCTTGATCGCCAGCACCACGGCAGCCGCGACGTAGCCGGTCATGCTCAGGCCCGACTGGACGGCCGCGCCCACCAGGACGAACAGCCAACCAACGCCATAGATCAGCCGGGCGATGGGGTTGCGGTGGTTCCACCAGCGCGCCAGCTCGTGTCGCCAGATGTTGGCCTGGCGCTTGAGATACGAGTGCGTATGCGGCGCCACCTCATCCGTGACGATGGAGATCACCTCGTCCTCCGACACGTCGGAGACGTCGAGGATCTGCCCCAGGCGGCGCATCCAGTCTTCGCGCTCGGCGGCGGTGAAGCCCGCGTCGCGCAGCGCAGCCTCAACGCGCGGCAGCGCCCGGTCGCCTCCTATTGGGGGGCTTGACGAGCGCACCACGCCCTCTTGGGGCACGTTGCCGCTACCTTCAGACATCGAAGAGTTGTTGATCTTGACCTGGCCCTGCCCCGAGGACAAGGGAGGTGATGATCCATGTCGCGCCACGCAGTTCAAACGCTCGACGCGGGCAAAACCCATCACCAGGGCTGAAAAGAGATCGTCGGCTGGCTACCCGACCGTGAACCGCACCACGCTTCTGCACCGGGCGGTCACCGACGACGGGAGAACGTAAGCAAGCACGCCAATCGCTCGATAGAAGTGTGCTGGCGAGCCGACGGAGCTCGCTAGCCTACGGTCATGCGGCCGCCGTCGCGCAGCACCTGGGGGATGAGCGAGCTGACCTCCCCGGTGGAGACGATCCATAGCTGGTGCGCCGCGCGGGTGACGCCGATATGCAACAAGTGCCGAGCCCAAGGCGCGTCGGGGTACGACGCCGCGTTGACGTCGGCCATCACCACGTAGTCGAACTCCAGGCCCTTGACCTGCGTCACATCGGTGACGTCGATGCCGGGCTGAAAGTTGAACTCGTCGCGCCGGATGCGGCGCAGCGCCGGGATCTCCGCTCGCCGCAGCCCCTCGAAGTATGCGTCCGCCTGCTCCGGGTGGCGCGTGATCAAGGCGCAGGACGCGGTGGGCTCGCGCGCCATCAGGTTGCGCAGCGCATCGCTGAGGAACGCCACCGCCTCGCCCAGATCGCCAAACTCGTGCAGCTCCACCGGCTCGCCGGGCCGCGCCGCCAGCGGATCATCGGGCGCGAGCTCCGGCCCAAGGATCTCGCGCGCCAGCAGCATGACCTCTGCGGTGGAGCGATACGACAATCGCAGCGGCCGGACGATGGCCGGCTGGCCGGTCTGCGCCAGCAGCGCCTCCCAGCCCGAGAAGTTGTTGTCGAACACCAGGCGCTGCGCGGTGTCGCCAGCGATGGTGACCGAGCGCTTGTTGGGATCGTTCCCGGGCGCCCGCACCGCCTCCACCAGCACCTTGACCTCGATCGCCGAGCGATCCTGCGCCTCATCGATGGCCACGTGCTCCCAGATCAGCTCGTCGCCGCTTGGCTGAACCAGCCCGCCGCGCTTGAGCTGCACCAGGCGCAACAGCAGCGGGTCGTCCTCGTCATCGAAGCGGCCCCCCGGATCGTCCTCGTCGGGCCCAAGCGGCGTGCCATCCGAGCTCAAGATCGGCTTGCCCTCGTCGTCCACCGGCGCGGCCTGCGCCCTGGCGAGCTGACGCCGCACCCACGACACGGTGCGGTCGATCTCGCGCCCGGTGACGTCCCAGCCCTCGAACCCTTCGGCCAGCGCCGTCCGGTCCGTCATCAGCTCGGCCCAGTCCAGCACGCAGTCATCTGCGCGCTTGCGCCAGCGCTTGACGAGGCCCTCCAGGCTGACGCGCACGTTGGCGTCCAGGTCCGATTTCCGGACCCACGACGCCAGCGCGGACAGCCGCGGCATCAGCGGGCGGTGCGCGTGGCGGTTCCACTCCGCGATCACCTGGGGCTCCGCCGCGGTCGCGCGCACGAGGCCAGCCAGCTCACCGCCGATGGTGACGGCCTGCTTCTCGCACACCTTCTCCAGGATGGTGAGCAGCGCCGGGTGCTTCTTGATCCGCGACACCTGCTCCGGCGGATCTTCGTTGTACTTGGTGGGGGAGTCCGGCAAGCAGCGCATGCGGGTGGAGCGCGCCCAGCTCGTGTACGTGACCACCGGGACCCCGGTCACGCCCAGCGACGGCAGGACGCCGCCGACGTAGCGCGACAAGGCCAGCGAGGGCACCACGAACAGCATGTTCTGGGCGCGGAAGCGGCGACCATCCTCGAAGTTGAGGAAGGCCACCCGGTGCAGCGCCACCGTGGTCTTGCCGGAGCCGGCGCCGCCCTGGATCACCACGATGCCGCTCTGCGGGTGGGTGATGAGCTCGAACTGCTCCTTGTCGATGAGCGCGGCGATCTCGGGGAGCGCCTTGTCTGCCCGCGCCACGCCGTGATGCACACCCAGCGTGCCCTTGCTGCCGCCCTTGGCCGCCACCGGGCGCGCCGCCTTGCCCATGCCGCCGTGCAGGACCGGCGCGAGCTGCCCCACCGCCTGCACCCAGCCACCGCGCGCGTCCTTCAGATAGGTGCCCTGTGGCGCGCCGACCCGGCGCAGCAGCCCTTTGGAGATCGACACGTTGCGCCGGACCTCGACCACCCCGTCCACCGCCTTGCCGCCGAACTCCTCCTCGTAGTCGTCGCCTTCTTCGAAGCGATAGTAGATGCGGGAGACCGGCGCGTTGCGCCAGTCCACGATCTGCACGTTGGAGGTGCGATCGATGAAGCCGCGCTTGCCGATCAGCACGTCGCGGCGCTTGCCGCCCTCCTTGAGCCGAAGGTGCGCGAAGTACGGCGAGTTGATGTCCACCGGCAGCGACTTGCCGCCCCCGAGCCGGCCCTTGAGCGCGGCCAGCCGGGTCATCTGCTCGATGAGCGGCGGCAGGTCCTCCGCGCGGGCCTCCGAGATCTGGTCGCGCAGCGAGAGGAGGTCGCGGTCGATGTCGCTGCTCCCAACCGATGGCCGGTCATCGGCCTCCTCCTCACCGAGCGCGACACGCGCCGAGACCTGACCAAAGAGGCGCTCCTCTTCTGCGACGATCTTGGCACCAATACTACCGGGTACGATGGGCTCTCCCATGGGGGCCACGGAATCTAGCAGCATGTCTCCGCCGCGCACCTACGCTGGCCGCGCCAAAATGGCCGCACCGCCGCGGCGGCGGCCACCGCGGCGCCTCCGCCGACTTCTCACGGCGCAGCTCCGCGGAACCTCCGCGCTTTGCGTATTGCGCCGTCGGCCGGTTTGCCTCATCGTGCCTACAAAAGATGGCCCGCGCCAAGGCTCTGATCGCCAACGATCCCCTGCGCCGGTGGACTGCCGCCGACGCCAACGACACCTACAACATCCCGCGCTGGGGGTGCGGGTACTTCTCTGTCAACGAACAGGGGAACCTCGCAGTCACCCCCAACGCCGAGGGGCTGACCGGCAGCATCGACATGAAAGAGCTGATCGCCGAGCTGACCGCTCGCGGGATCCAGCTCCCCATCCTGCTCCGCTTCTCGGACATCTTGCGCTCGCGCATCGAGCTGCTCTGCGGCGCGTTCACCAGCGCGATCAAGGAGTACGGGTACGCCGGCACCTACCGCGGCGTGTACCCGATCAAGGTGAACCAGAACCGCACCGTGGTCGAAGAGATCATCGAGTACGGCCGCCCGTTCCACTATGGCCTGGAGGCCGGCAGCAAGCCGGAGCTGCTCGCCGTCATGGCCATCCACCAGGACGACGAGTCGCTGATCATCTGCAACGGGTACAAGGACGAGGAGTACATCGAGACCGCGCTTCTGGCCTCCAAGATGGGCAAGACGGTCATCCTCGTCATCGAGAAGCCCTCCGAGCTCGACCACATCCACCGGGTCGCCGAGCGGATGAAGATCAAGCCGTCGCTGGGCATGCGCGCGCGCCTGTCGAGCCGCGGCGCTGGGCGCTGGGAGCAGTCCGGCGGGGACTTCTCCAAGTTCGGCCTGGGCGCCACCGAGATGGTGGATGCGGTGGCCAAGCTCAAGGAGTGGGGCGAGATCGATTGCCTCAAGCTGATGCACTTTCACCTCGGCTCGCAGATCTCGGCCATCAAGAGCGTCAAGAACGCGCTGCGCGAGGCCGGCCGCATGTTCGTGGAGCTGTACAAGCTGGGCGCCACCGGCCTGTCGTTCTTTGACGTCGGCGGCGGGCTGGGCGTGGACTACGACGGCTCACAGACCAACTTCGCCTCGTCGATGAACTACACGATCCAGGAGTACGCCAACGACGTGGTGTACGCGCTCAAGGAGATCTGCGACGCGGACAACGTCCCGCATCCCAGCATCGTCTCCGAGTCTGGCCGCGCGGTCACCGCGCACCACTCGGTGCTGGTGGTCAACGTCCTGGGCGTCACCGAGTTCAACACTCACGTGCCCAAGGAGCTGCCCAAGGCCGCGCCGCCGCTGGTGCTCAACATGTGGGAGACCTTCCAGAGCGTCTCCACCAAGAACCTGCTCGAGGCCTATCACGACGCGGTCGAGTACAAGGACCAGGTCCTGCAGCTCTTCAACCTGGGGCACCTGTCCCTGGAGAACCGCGTGCTGTGCGAGAACCTGTTCTGGGCCACCTGCGAGAAGGTCCTGCTCATGGTGCGCAACCACCCGCACGTCCCCGAAGAGCTGGAGGGCCTCGAGAAGGCGCTGTCGGACACCTACTTCTGCAACTTCTCCATGTTCCAGTCCGTTCCGGACGCCTGGGCCGTCGATCAGCTCTTCCCCATCTGCCCCATCCACCGGCTCAACGAGGAGCCGACCCGCCGCGCCACCCTGGCGGATATCACCTGCGACTCCGACGGCAAGATCGACTCGTTCATCGACCTGCGCGACGTCAAGCACGTGCTGGAGCTGCACCCCAAGCAGGATGACCAGGACTACTACCTGGGCATCTTCCTGGTCGGCGCGTACCAGGAGATCCTCGGCGACCTGCACAACCTCTTTGGCGACACCAACACCGTCCACGTCCAGCTCTCCCCCGACGGAGACTACGACGTCAAGGAGGTGGTCGCAGGCGACACCGTCAGCGAGGTCCTGGCCTACGTCGACTACTCGCCCTCGGACCTGCTCGGCCGCCTGCGCAACAGCGTCGAGCAAGCGCTGCGCAAGAAGCTGATGACCATCGAGGAGTCGCGCACCCTCATCAACCGCTTCCGCCAGGGCCTCGTCGGGTACACGTACCTGGACAAGGAGTAGCCGACAGGGGCGAGTCGAGTAACCGGAAACGAAGTAGGGCGGAGGCTCGGTATGGCGACAAAACCGAATATTATTGGCACGTTGATCCGTAGTGAGCTTTGGGACCTCATGGATCGCTACGACCTCAAGGTCAATGATCGGCGAAAGTATGAAGAGCTTCACAGCGTAGTTCGCACGTTGTCAAAGAGCGACCTTGGCGAATTCCTGCTCGACTTGGACCGCGAGCGCTTGAAGCAAATATGTCGTGAGCTCAGCCTGGATGACGGCGGCAAGGTCAAGGCAGAGATCGTGGACCGCATCCTTGGCAAGGATGACGACGATCAATCCTCAACAAGAGGGCAATCCAACAAGCTTCGAGTATTGGATGGACTCACGCGAGAAGAGCTTCATGTTCTGACAGATGGCTTGGAAATTGTACTCCCAGATCGTCTCAGACGAGAAAGCGCTATCGAAGCGCTCTCCAAGGTCTTAAAAAAAGGGGTGTCGCGTGACAGCCTGAAGAGGCTTTGTCGGGATCTTCGTCTTAATGAAGGCGGAAAGAAGAAACAAGAGCTTGTGGAGCGAGTTCTTGGGGTTCGCCCGGCAGAAGATGATGACGACGAACCTGATACTGAGACGGGACCTTCCAAGAGGAAGCCAAGGTTGTTTATCGGATCCACCGTAGAGGCGCTACCAGTTGCACGTGAAGTGCAGGCAGAGCTCGAGCATGATGTCGAGGGTTCGATTTGGTCCCAAAATCTCTTTGCGGCGGGACAAACGACCTGGTCGACACTCGTTGCAAAGGCCCGTGATTTTGACTTCGCACTGATCGTGTTCAGCGGGGATGACGCTGTGGTTTCCCGCGGGGCACCCACAACCGCACCGAGGGACAATGTGCTGTTGGAATATGGGTTATTCGTCGGGTCGCTGGGGCCAGAGCGAACGCTTTTTCTATACGATCGCCATCACAAACCCAAGATCGCCTCAGACCTCGCGGGGGTAACGGCTCTCACGTACGACGGCGAAAGAACAGATGGAAACCTACAAGCGGCGGTCGGTCCGCCATGTACACAGCTTCGCAAGCTGCTGCAGAAGCTTGGGCCTAGGGAGTGAAAGTAATAAGTAGTCTCAATCCCGGGCGCGGAGGAACCTCCGCGGAAACGTGGTGTGATCCAGGTCGCAGCGCGTTTCCGCGGAAGCCTCGGGGCTGTGGACGGTGTCGGGCTATGGACAACCGCGCCCGTCGAGCCTGGGCAGGCGCGATGCGCGTAAGCGGCGCGCTTGACCACAGCCCTTGGAGAGGCGCAGGAGGGCCAGGTGCAGCAGGCGGGCCTGAGGGGACATCGCGCCTCTCCACACCGCCCACAGCCCCTGCTGTTTTCAGAACCCTGAGTTTTTTTTTGGTTTGTACCAGAACCCAGAACCCGGAACGGATCGCCAGGTAACGACAAGGGTGAGCGCGTGGGAGGTGGATAGGACCAGCGCGGTGGGTGGGTCGAGCACGGTGGGTGGGTCACGCACGGTGGGTGGGTCACGCACGGCGATCGGCTCAGGCACGGTCGGCCGGGTTGCGCCCGGGTCACGAGGTGTCGAGGAACCCTCCGCGGAAACGCGGCGTGATCCAAGTCGCAGCGCGTTTCCGCGGAAGCCTCGGGGCTGTGGACGGTGGCGCGGGCGGGTCAAAGACGGTCAAAGACGGTCTAAGCCCGCCCTCCGACAACCCCGCCGTCGACGCACAAGCAGCGCGGTTGACCACAGCCCTTGGAGAGGCGCAGGAGCGCTCCGCTCAATCCCGGGCGCGGAGGAAGATGCGGATGACGTACCAGAACATCAACGCCAGGGAGGAGAACAAGGCCAGGGAGGCGGCGACGTACTGGCTTGGATCGTAGTGAGCGAGGATGCGGGAGGTCTGAAACAAGATGTAGCCGGCGGCGAGCAGGACCATGGCCACGGAGAAGACGAGGCCCAGGTTGAAGCCGAAGGCCAAGGACATCACGATCAGCACCGCGGCGGCGCAGGTGCCCATCATCAGAGCGCTGCGCAGGAACGAGAAGTCCTTCTTGGTGATGAACACCGAGGCGGTGAGGCCAGCGAAGATCGCCAAGGTGGCGTAGGCGGCGTCACGGATGATATGCGGGTCCTGGCCGCCGCGCGCCAGGATGGACTGGGTCTTGTACGCGACGATGGCCAAGAGCGGCACGAAGATCAGGGCTTCAGCGACGACGTAGACGGCGAGCCCCGCGTACTGCATGCCGCGCGAGCGTGCGTGGCTGGCCCAGGTATCACAGACCCAGCTCACGCCCACGAACACCGCCAGCACCACGCCCCAGTTCCAGCGCCCGCCGAGCGCGAACGAGATGAACGGCATCGAGATCTTGCTGACGAGGACCTCGTTGGTCATGAGCAGATACTCGAGGCCAGAGAAGGCCAGGATCGCCAGCAGCAGATGCAGATAGGTCAACCGGATGAAGCGCCGGCGATCCGAGGAGCCAGCGGTGGCGTGCGCGTCGTCGCGCAGCGCCCTGGGCTTACCAGCCCGAGAGGCCTGGGGTCCCTCTGAGCCCGGAGCGTTGGAGGCTCCGTAGGCAAAGGGCATCTGGCCATGAGTCGGTTGACCATGTTGACCATAAGGCTGCGAGGCCTGCGGATAGGCAGGCTGTGCCGGCGCGCCGTGGCCGTACGCGCCTTGGGTCGGCGCGCCCTGCCCGTACGCCGACGCTTGGCCATAGCCCTGACCATAAGCACCTGGAGCAGTTGCTCCCTGTCCATACGCCGGCTGGCCGTACGCCGGCTGCTGGCCGTACGCCGGCTGCTGGCCGTACGCCGGCTGCTGGCCGTACGCCGGCTGCTGCCCGTAGGCCGCTGGCTGGCCATAAGCCTGCTGCTGGCCATGGGCCTGCTGCTGGCCATGGGCCTGCTGCTGGCCATGAGCCTGCTGCTGCCCATACCCCGCCTGCTGCCCATACGCCTGCTGCTGCCCATACCCCGCCTGCTGCCCATACCCCGCCTGCTGCCCATACGCCTGCTGCTGCCCATACGCCTGCCCGTACCCGGCCTGCTCCCCAACCCCGGCCTGCTGCGCGAGCGGCGCGCTACCAGGCGAGGAGCCCCACGCCTGCGGATGCCCCGCGGCGGCGGCCGGCGCCTGCTGCGCGCTCATCTGCCCGGAGTACGGCTGCAGGTACGCCGGCACTTGATCGTATCCCTGCTGCGCCGGAGCGCCGGCAGCGGCAGGGGCCCATCCGTTGCGAGGCGGCGTTGGTGACTTGGGAGCTTGGTTCATGGCGTGGGCCTTCGTGGTCGTCTGGGGTCGTCTGGGGTCGTCGTCTTGTTGGTGGCTCCTCACGTGAGGCGCCCATCCGCGGCAGCTTTGGCGGCAGCCGGCGGACACGTCGCGGCTTACGCAAGCGCGAGGCCATCTACAAATGTCCGAGCAACCCATGAAGATCCTTGGTTCCATCCAGGGACCTCCCCGAAGAGCTCCCAAGATGGGTGAGCAAGATCTTGCGTGACTGCGCAACGTGGCAAGACGGACCACCGCCGCCCACCGCCGCCGAACGGCTGGTCGAGCCAGCGAAGAAACGAGCGAAGCGGCAGGCACCGCGAGAGGCGCCAACCTGCTTGGTCACGCAAGTCCTTGCGTAGTCACCGACGGCCTGTCGCCAGCGGTTTCAGATACCTACATTGGGCCCTGGGTTTGCAAACGTAGGGCTGCATGCGAAAAGTGATTGCGCTGCTTCTCGTGAGCTGCGCCTCTCGATCGACCCCCACATCAGATCCAAGCGACCTGAGCGCGGATTTCCCCGACGAGCGCGCGCCGGTAGCCCAGGTGACCGCCCGCGTGACCGGCCCGGCGAAGGCCGGCGACGACGCTGGCCTCACGCCGCCGAGGTCCGAGTCGACCGCGTCGCTCATCGCGACCTCCATCTATCCGCCGCACATCCGCTCGGTCCGGATGCGCAAGCGGACGGCGCTGCGCAAAGACCCAAGCGAGGGCGCTCCGATCGTCGGCATCATCAAGAAGGACGCGCTCGCTGGCGTCCTGCGCGCGCTCCCCGGCGGCCAGGACTGTCAACACGACGACGGCTTCGAGGGCCGATGGATCGAGCTGGCGCCGCGCGGCTGGACCTGCGAGTCCGCGCTGGAGCCAAGCACCGAGGCGCCGCCGGTGCAGACCGCCGGCTCCTTGCGCGAAGAAGACGAGCACGCAGAGGCGCCGCCGGTGCGTGGGGTCTATGGGATCGTGCGGAAAAAGAGCGCAGCGCTCGCGTTCACCAGCCCAGAGGACGCGCTCGCCCAGCAGAACGGCAGGGCGCTGGAGGGCTCCAACACGGTACGCGCTCGCAACAAGGTCACCCTCGACGGCCGCCGCTACTGGCGCACCACCAAAGGCGAGCTGATCGACGCCTCCGCGATCGTCCATCTCTCGCCGTCGCGGTTCAAGGGAGAGCTCATCGAAGCGCCCGCGGACCTGCCTGCGTGGATCCGCTCACACCGCGGCCAGCGCGAGCCGGTGGTGACGCGCGCGCTGGCCTCGGCGCGCAGCAAGGTCACCGGCAAGCTGGCGCCGCGGACCGTGGTCACGATCCTCGAAGAGTCCGCCGACGGCCGGTTCGTGCGCGTGGCGGACAGCGCCTGGATCGCCCGCGCTGATCTGCGGCGGGCCACGCTGGCGGAGCCGCCGCCTGGCACCCGCGTGGACGAGCGCTGGTTCGACATCGATCTCGAAGAGCAGGTGCTGGTGGCCTACGAGGGTCCGCGCCCGGTCTACGCCACGCTGGTCTCCACCGGCAAGCGCAAGCACCGCACGCCCTCGGTGATCGCGCGCGTGGTGTCCAAGCTCGAGCACGCGGTGATGAGCAGCGAGAAGGAGAGCTACACCGTCGCCGACGTGCCGTGGACGATGTACTACGATCATGACTACGCGCTGCACACCTCGTACTGGCACGACGGCTTCGGCGGGCCGCGCAGCCATGGCTGCATCAACCTGGCGCCGCGTGACGCGCGCCTCCTGTACCGCTGGTCCTCGCCCGATGTGCCGCCCGGGTGGAGCGCGGTCTATGGCGACGAGCACACGCCGGGCTCGCTGGTGCGCGTGCGGTCGCGCAAGGTGCCAAGCCCCGCGTTCCGCGGCTACGCGCGCACCCTCCACCAGCAGCGCACCAGCGGCCTCGATCTGGCGCTGGCGCCGTGACCCCGCCTCCATGAGCGGCCAGGGCCGCCCGAGCACGGTGCGCGCCCGAGCCCGGTGCGCGCCCGAGCCCGGTGCGCGCCCGAGGGCGCCTTCCATGTCGCCGGGCGCCTGCAAGTGCGCACGGCTGTGCGCAACGTCCGGGTCGCAGCGTGTGAGATCCGGGGCAAAGTGAGATCTGCGAGCTGCAACATGGGACCTGGAGCGTCAGCCAGCTCCCGCTCGCCGCCGGCTGCGACAGGTGACGCGCACGGATGGTTGCAGGCGCCGAGACCCGCCCCTCGCATGCGGAGCGATCAGCCATCAGCGGGCGATAGAACAGAGCACCACAGGTGGGTTTTCGCAGCGTGATAAGGACGGTGACAACGTCATTGGTCTCTTGCGTTCGCGGTGCGAACCCCGGGTTGCCTGAGGAGGGCTCTCATGAAGCGTCTGTTGTCTAGCCTTGCGATTCCACTAACTCTGTCGCTGGTGGCCTGTTTCCCCGAGGACGTGGATCCGCCACCACCGGCCACGGAAGAGCCCAGTGACGATGACGCCATCCGCGCGGCGCTGCAGCAGCTCAACGACGCCCGCAGCGCGCTTGGCCTGTCCGCAGAACATGGCTTCCAGGCTCGCACGGTGATGCGAGATCGGCTGGGGCAGACGCACGTGCGCTTCAGCCAGATGTTCCGCGGCGTCCGCGTCTGGGGCGGTGAGGTCATCGCGCACGCCAGCGCCGACGGCCGCGCGATGGTGCCGACCAACGCGCTGGCGCAGCTCGGCGCCGTCGACGTGACGCCGTCGTTCTCCGCCGCCGAGGTCAAGGCGCAGATGAAGCGCGGCCTGGCGCCCGTCGCGGGCTACAGCCGCGAGCCGCTGGTGCAGAGCGAGCTGGTGATCTTGCCGCTGTCCGAGCGCCGGGTCGCGCCGGCGCGCGCGCACCTTCCGGAAGATCAGATCAACGCGCTCGACATGATCAACGAGATCGGCGGCTATCAGCTCGCCTATCACGTGCGCACGGAGATCGAAGAGCCCAACGACATCCGTCACGTCGAGGCCTTGATCGACGCGCGCACCGGCGAGGTGCTGCGGCAGTGGGACGGCCTGCAGACCGCCGCGGCGGTGGGCACCGGGAACAGCCAGTACAACGGCGTCCGCTCGATCAACACCAACAGCGTCGCGGGCGGCTACGAGCTGCGCGACCTGACCCGCCCGGCCTCCGGCGGCAACGTGGTCTACAACCTCAACCACGCCACCTCCGGCACCGGCACCATCTACTTCGACGTCGACAACACCTGGGGCGACGGGCTCAACTACAAGGAAGACCCCGAGCCGACCACGTCGGCCAACGGCCAGACCGCCGCGGTGGACGCGCTCTACGGCATCCAGGTCACCTGGGACATGTACAAGAACGTGCTGGGCCGCAACGGCATCAACGGCGCCGGTGGCTCCACCTACGCCCGCGTCCACTACGGCAACACGTTCGACAACGCCTTCTACAGCGACTCCTGCGCTTGCATGACCTACGGCGACGGCAACACGCGGTACACGTACACCGCGCTCGACGTGGCCGCCCACGAGTTCACCCACGGCATCACCAGCGCCACCGCCAAGCTCATCTACTCGCAGGAGTCCGGTGGCCTCAACGAGTCCACCTCTGACATCTTCGGGGCGGTCACCGAGTTCTACTCGCGCGGCGCTGGTGGCACGGGCCCCACCGTCCCCCAGACCGGCGGCACCTGGACCCAGGGCGAGCAGCTCGTGATCCCGGGCAGCGGCGTCAACCGCCAGCGCTACCTCTACAAGCCGAGCCTCGACACCCGCAGCGCGGATGCCTGGAGCCCGACGCTCAAGAACCTGGACGTCCACTACAGCTCGGGTCCGATGAACCGCGCCTTCTACTTCATGTCGATGGGCGCCACCGCGTCGGGCGACACCTCGTCGAGCTACCTGCCCGGCGGGATGACCGGCATCGGCATCGACAAGGCGGCGCGCATCTACTATCGCGCGCTCACCACCTACATGACGCCGTCGACGGACTACGCGGCGGCGCGCATCGCGGTCATCACCGCCGCGCGCGACCTCTACACCACCGGCAGCCCCGAGGAGATCGCGGTGTGGAGCGCGTTCGCCGCGATCAACGTCGGCGGCGTCTGGGCCGGGCCGGACGCCCCGCCCACCGTGGCGGCCAGCACCACCGGCACCGCGGGCACCATCACCTTCAGCGCCAACGCCAGCGATGACAAGGGCATCGCCAAGGTCGACTTCTACGTCGACGGCCTGCTGGTGGGCACGGACACCGCGTCGCCGTACGCGGTGCCGTTCGACTCCACGCTCGAGGACGACGGCGCGCACACCCTGCTGGCCCGCGCCACGGACACGGTGGGCTTCTTCGCCAACTCCTCGATGACCTTCACCATCGCCAACGGCCAGCTGCTCAAGAACGCGAGCTTCGAGAAGGGCTACGGCGTGGGCTGGTCCAACACCAACGGCATGCAGATCGGCGCCATCCTCAACACCCCGTCGTTCGACGGCACCAAGGCCGCCAAGTTCCGCGGCATGGGCTCGGCGGGCAGCGTGTCGCTGTTCCAGACGGTGTCGATCCCGGCCAACGCCACCTCGGTGGCGCTGAGCTACGCGCTCTGGATCCAGACGCAGGAGAACTCCACGGGCGTGCGCGACACCTTCACGGTGCAGCTCCGCAACACCGCGGGCACCGTGCTGACCACGGTGGCGAGCTACAGCAACCTCAACTCGTCGGCGAGCTACCAGAGCTACACCTTCGACCTGGCAGCCTACAAGGGCCAGACCGTGCAGGTGTACTTCACCGGCACCGAGGACGCGGCCATCTCGACCGGCTTCATCCTCGACCGCGTTCGCTTCCAGACCAACGGCAGCGGCGGCGGCGGCGGTGACACCACCGCGCCGAGCGTCAGCGTCAGCGAGACCGGCACCAGCGGCATCATCACGTTCAACGCCACCGCGAGCGACAACGTGGGCGTGACCAAGGTGGACTTCCTGGTCGACGGCGTGCTCAAGGGCACCGACACCACCTCGCCGTACAGCATGACCCTGGACTCCACCGGCCTGGCCAACGGCAGCCACACCCTGGTTGGCAAGGCCTATGACGCGGCGGGCAACGTGGGCACCTCCACCGGCGTGACCTTCACCGTGAGCAACACCACCGGCGACACCACGGCGCCCACCGTGTCGGCGAGCGTCACCGGCACCAGCGGGACCATCACGTTCAACGCCACCGCGAGCGACAACGTGGGCGTGACCAAGGTGGACTTCCTGGTCGACGGCGTGCTCAAGGGCACCGACACCACGTCCCCGCACAGCCTGGCCTTCGACTCGACCTCGCTGACCAACGGCAGCCACGCCCTGGTGGCCAAGGCCTACGACGCCGCGGGCAACGTGGGCACCTCGACCAGCGTGGCCTTCACCGTCAGCAACACCGGCTCCACCACGTACAACGAGGTGGAGGCCAACGGCTCCACGGCGGCCGCCAACGCGGTGGCAGACGCGGTCACCAAGATCGTCGGCTTCATCGGCACGTCGACGGACCTCGACTACTTCCGCATCAACGTGGCGGCCGGCCGCACCGTGACCATCAACATGACCGGCCCGGCGCGGGACTACGATCTGTACCTCCTCAGCAGCACCGGCACCACGCTGCGCACCAGCGCGGGCTCTAGCTCCACCGAGTCGGTGACGTACACCAGCGCCACCGCGGCGACGTTCTACATCAAGGTCCAGGGCTTTGGCGGAGCGAACGACTCCACCAACGCCTACAACCTGAACATGACGCGCTGAGCCAGCGCGCACGCGGCCTGCTGGCCGCGCTCCGTTGTCGTCGGGCCGCCGCGGGCGGCCCGACGCCGTTTCGGGACAAAGCACCGCGGCTCGCCGCCGCGAAGCACCAAGGCCAGCACCTGCCCCGCCGCGCCGATCTGCGCTAGGTTCGGCGGACATGTCGACCCAGGTCCCGCCTCCCGATCCCCAACACGACATCACTGACATCGCCCGGCAGCTCGACCTGCCCTCGACAGCGCTCCGCACCTACGGCCGCGACAAGGCCAAGATCGACGTGACGGCGCTGGGTCCCCTGCAGCGCCGCGGCAAGCTGGTGCTGGTGTCCGGCATCACGCCCACGGCCGCTGGCGAGGGCAAGACCACCACCGCGATCGGCCTGGCCGACGGGCTGCGCCTGATCGGCCAGCGCGCGGTGGTGATCCTGCGCGAGCCATCGCTTGGCCCCATCTTCGGCCAGAAGGGAGGCGGCACCGGCTTTGGCCGCTCGCGCATCATCCCGACCGCGGACATCAACCTGCACTTCAACGGCGACTTCCACGCCATCACCGCGGCGCACAACCTGCTCTCGGCGATGGTGGACAACCACCTGCATCACAACCTCGAGCCGCAGCTCGATCCGGACCGGATCACCTGGAAGCGCGCGCTGGACGTCAACGACCGCGCGCTGCGCTCGGTCGAGGTCGGTCGAGGCAAGGGCAACGGCCCGGTACACGCGAGCGGCTTCGACATCACCGCGGCGTCCGAGATCATGGCCATCCTCGCGCTGTCGGAGAACGCCGACGATCTGCGCGCCCGGCTCAGCCGCATCGTCATCGGCCACGACAAGGAGGGCAAGGAGATCACCGCGGCGCAGATCCGCGCCATCGGCGCGATGATGGCGCTTCTGCGCGACGCCATGCAGCCAAACCTGGCGGCCACGCTCGAGGGCACGCCCGCCATCGTCCACTGCGGCCCGTTCGCCAACATCGCGCATGGCACCGCCAGCATCGCGGCCATGAAGGTGGGGCTGCACACCGCGGACATCGGCGTGGTGGAGGCAGGCTTTGGCTTTGACCTGGGCGGCGAGAAGTTCTTTGACCTGGTGATGCGCGGCGGCCCCATGTCCCCGGCGGCCGTCGTGATCATCGTGTCGCTGCGCGCGCTGCGCCTGCACGGCGGCGTGGCGGCGGACCAGGTGGCCACGCCGAACCAGGCCGCGGTGGTGGCGGGCCTGCCCAACATGATCCGCCACATCGAGAACGCGAGCCTGTTCAAGCGCCCGGTCATCATCGCGCTCAACGCCTTCCCGCACGACAGCGTGGCCGAGGTGACCGAGGTGCGCGCCGCCGCCGAGCGGGCCGGCGCCAGCTTCGCGGTGATCGACGCGACGATGCGCGGCGCCGAAGGTGGCGTGGCGCTGGCGCAGGTGGTCACCGCCGCGCTGGCCGGCCCTGACCCAGGTCCGGCGCCCACGCTGTACGCCCCGGACGCGCCCCTGCGCGAGAAGATCGAGCGCGTCGCGACGTCGATCTACCGCGCCACCAGCGTGGTGCTGTCAGACGAGGCCACCGCCCAGCTCGCCGACCTGGAGGCCCGCGGATACGGCAAGCTGCCGGTGTGCATGGCCAAGACCCCGGCCTCGTTCAGCGACGACCCATCACGGATCAACACCCCCGAGGGCCACACCCTGACGGTGCGCCGCTTCGAACTGGCCGCCGGCGCCGGCTTCGTGATCGCGCTGTGCGGGACCATCATGCGCATGCCGGGCTTGCCTCGCGAACCGAGGGCCCTGGCGATCGATCTGGTCGGCAACACGATCGTCGGCGTCGAGTAGGTGCCGCGCCGGTGACAGCACGGTGACAGCGCCCCCGACGATGCACCAATGATGCCCCAATGACGCCCCGATGACGTGGTGATCGGGAGGTCCGAGCGACAGAGGTGCTGCCACCGCGCAGCATCTCGGCTGACGTGCGCAGCAACGTGGACGCGCTAGCGCGCTTACAGCCAGCGAGGGAACTCGCTGTTTCCTTGTGAGTTCCAGATCTGTGCTTTGGTCTGTCCGCGTGGCCCACCGCAAGATCGAACGGGAGGTGGCACTCGCTGTCAACGCCCGCCAGGCTGCGTTGACGGCGTTGCGTCAAAACGTGCGTCAATACTCGCGCGAATTCGAGCCAGTGCTCGATCGAGGGGTTGAGATGTCAAAGCGTCTTCGTGTTCTCTTATCACTACTGTCCTTCACTGCTGCGCTATGGGCCGGCTGTGCCAGATCCCAGAGCGGCGCCGCTGGCGATGACGATCCGTCGCTGGCCACCGCCGCGGACACCTGGTACTTCCGCGGTACCGCCAACGCCTGGGTCGCCACCGCCATGACGGCGTCGGGAACGACCACGTTCACCACCTGCCAGACCTTCTCTGGCGTGGCTGATCCGCGCTTCAAGATCGATCACTTCGGCAACTGGGCTGAGGCCTACCCGGCGCAGGACTATCGCGTCGCCAATGGCACCTACCAGATCACCTTCGACTCGGTCTCCAAGGCGGTCAGCGCGCAAGCGGTCGCGAGCTGCCAGGCTGCGCCAGACACCTGGTACTTCCGTGGCACCGCCAACGCCTGGGCGGCCACCGCGATGACCGCCTCTGGCGGCGGAGTGTTCGCCACCTGCCAGGTGTTCGCTGGCGTGGCCAACCCGCGCTTCAAGATCGACCACCGCGGCGACTGGACCGAGGCCTACCCGGCGCAGGACTACACCGTCGCCAACGGCACCTACCAGATCACCTTCAACGCCTCGAGCAAGGCGATCACCGCGCAGGCGGTCGCGAGCTGTTCGGGCACCACCGACTCCTGGTACTTCCGCGGCACCGCCAACGCCTGGGCGACCACGGCGATGACGCCGGTGACCGGCACCTCGCGCCACTCGCTGATCGTGCAGTTCGTCAAGCAAGACCCCGCGCCGCGCTTCAAGATCGACCACCGCGGCGACTGGACCGAGGCCTACCCGGCGCAGGACGTCACCGTGACCGACTGCACCGAGTACGAGATCGTGTTTGACGCCACCAGCAAGGCAGTGACCACCACCGCGCGCGCCGCCATCACCACCGGCGCCTGCGCGACCACGCCGCCGCCGCCACCGCCGCCGCCGCCCACTGGCGCCGATTTCCGCGAGGAGACCATCTACTTCGTCATCACCACCCGGTTCTATGACGGCGACCCGGCCAACAACTACTACAACCGCGATCGCATCAAGACCGGAGATCCTCAGTGGCGAGGTGACTTCAAGGGGCTCATCGCCAAGCTCGACTACATCAAGGATCTCGGCTTCACCGCCATCTGGGTGACGCCGCCGGTGGAGAACCGCTCCGGGCTCGACTACCACGGCTATCACGCCTACGACTGGACCAAGGTCGACCCGCGGCTCGAGTCCACCGGCGCCACCTACCGCGACTTCATCGCCGCGGCGCACGCCAAGGGCATCAAGGTGATCCAGGACGTGGTGATCAACCACTCCAGCCAGTACGGCATTCGCAACAAGGTGTGGATCGACCACCTCCCCATCAAGTACTTCCGCCCCGCTGGTGGCGCCCCCATCAACAACGGCCCGTACCAGGGCAACCTCGGCGACTACAAGCAGTCGTTCCGAGAGGACAACGACAACCCGCTGGCGCCCGCCTGGTTCCGCGCACGCCAGACCAGCGACGCCGCCGGCACCACGCCGCTGCTGGATCCCAAGACCGGCGCCACGGTGCCCTCGCCCGGCTATGACGCCAACCGCTTCTTTGGCATCGACGCGGCCGGCCTCAACTCGCAGTGGTACCACCTGGACGGCTTCATGGCCGGCGGCGACTGGGAGAGCCCGGTGCCGCTCCAGCGCAAGCACCTCGCTGGCGACGCCATCGACCTGGCCACCGAGAACCAGGCGGTGCGGGACTACCTCAACGCCGCCATCCGCAGCTACCTCGACATGGGCGTGGACGCGATCCGTCTCGACACGCTCAAGCACATGGAGCGCAGCGACGTCCTCTCCTACGTCAACAACTGGAAGGCGCACAAGCCCGGGCTGTTCGTGTTCGGCGAGAACCTGGTCAAGGGCACCGGCTTTGGCTCCGAGATCGCCAGCGACAACGCCTCCGCAGTGATCCGGCCGTGGTGGTACACGCGCCTCACCAACAACCCCGCCAACCCGCAAGGCGGCGGGTACTCGGGGCTGTCCGTGCTGGACTTCTCGCTGTTCTCCACCTTCCGCGACAACGTCCGCAACGGCAACTTCGGGGGCGTGGGCGGCGTCCTGGGCATGGACTGGGTCTACGGCGACCCCACCCAGCTCGTGACGTTCCTGCAGAACCACGACGTCGGCCCCGACAACGACTTCAAGTACCGCTTCGGCGCCGAGACCTGGAAGGCCGCGATCACCTACAACCTGCTGTGGACGATCCGCGGCATCCCCTGCCTGTACTACGGCGAGGAGATCGAGTTCATGAAGGGCGCGCCGCAGGACATCGACGGGCCGTCGATGACCATCGACCAGACCGGCCGCGCCTACTTCGGCGGTCACCTGGAGGCGGCGACGATCGCCACCACCCAGAGCCACCCGCTGTATCGCCACCTGCAACGGCTCAACCAGATCCGGCGCGCGGTGCCGGCGCTGCAGAAGGCGCCGATGAGCAACGTGTCCGAGCAAGGCAACGGGATCTCGTTCGTGCGAGATCACAACGGCGGCGAGAGCTACGCGGTGGTCGGCCTGGCCGCGGGCTTTGGCCGCGGCTTCACCGTGGGCGGGGTCCGCAACGGCACCTACCGCGACGCCGTGACCGGCAACGTGATCACCGTCAACAACGGCTCGATCTCGTTCAACGTGGCCGCGAACTCCGCCGGCATCTACGTGCTTGGCGGCCCCGGCAAGATCGGCACCGACGGCGTGTACCTGCGCTGACCGCGGGCGCTGACCGCCGGGTGGCGAAGCGCGCGCCAGCGGAAAGGCGCGGCCCCCAGCCCGGCGGTGACCCGGCGGTCGGGTTAGACTTGGGCCATGAGCACCTCGCTAGAAGCGCCCACGGCCCCCGCGCCGGCAGAGCTGATCATCTTGCGCAGCAAGACCAAGTCCGCCCTGACCGTGCTGGGTTGCGTGGCCTTCATCGCGGTGGGCATCGTCCTGGTGTCGATCGACGATCCGGAGTTTTCGCCGATCGGCAAGTTGACGGGCTGGCCTGCCATTGTCGTCTTTGGCTTGCTGCTCGTGCCCGCGGTGCGGCTGCTGCTCAGCAAGACCCCAGGCCTCGTCCTGCAGCGCGACGGCTTCGTGGATCGCTCGAGCGCGATCTCGGCGGGCTTCGTTCCCTGGAGCGAGGTGACCGAGCTGCTGGTGACCACCATCTCCGGGCAGCGGATCCTGACGGTCAAGGTCAGGGACCCCAAGCCCTACCTGACGCGAGGCAACCTGCTGCAGCGCCCGCTGGTGCGCGCGAACCTGCGCATGACCGGCAGCCCGATCAACCTCTCCAGCACCGGGCTGCACATCAGCTTCGAGGAGCTGGTGCAGCGGTTCCAGGAGCGCTGCGCGCTGGCGCACGCCGAGGCGCCGCCGCGCCAGTGAGGCTGCCGGGAGAGGCGAAGCACCGGGTGAGACGGCGGCGCTTCTTGAACGGCCGCGAGCTGCGGTGATTCGGCGCAGGGGTTGCCCTCGAGCGGTGAGGGACCCAGCTTGTAGGCATGAAGAAGTGGAGTGGGTTGGTAGCATGTCTCTGTGGTTGCTCTTTGACGATGCGGCCGATGCCGCCGCCGTCCAAGAACGGACAACGCGGTGAGCCGCTGTCTGCGGCGTATTGCGAGAAGCTCGAAAGGGCAGCCGAGAAGGACGTCATCGGAACCGGCGTGGCGGTCGGGGCCACGGTCGCGGTCGTTGGCGTGCTGGGGACGATAGCGGCGGTGGTCGCGCTGGGCTCGGCGTTAGCACCACAGCACACAGACGACGAGGGCGACTCAGACGACTCATCTGGGAGTTCAAGCGTTGCTGGAGCCATCGGCGCGACCGTCTTGTTTGGCGGCTTGCTGGTGACGCCTATCATCATCGGCGCGTCCGCCGCGTCCGCCGTCTCCGGCCATTCCAAGGCCGACAAATGCAGGGAGCTGCTGGCCGCCAAGGAGCGCATCCACGAGGAGCTCGGGCTGGTTCCGGCCCCCGGTGGATGGAAGGTCACCAAGCCGTCTCCGCTGCTGGACCGGTTGCCGCCGAGAGCCCTGACGGTGACCGCCCCCTCGACGACGACGACGACGACGGCGACGACGCCGGCACCTCTGCCGGCCCCTCAGGCGCCGGCCCCTCAGACGCCGGCCCCTTCGCCGCCGGCCCCTGACGGATCCCGCTGACGAGCCCCTGACGAGCCCGCCGACGAGCCCGACGACGAGTCAGGCTCCTCTGGCGGCGGCGATGCACGCAGGGCCGCCCAGCCGGCGGTCGGCGGTCGGCCAGGGAGCTACCAGATCGAGACGCGCTTGTCAGGCGCGAGGAACAGCGGCTCCCCCGCCTTGACGCCAAATGCCGGATACCACGCATCGAGGTTGCGGACCACCGAGGTCCGGTACTCCGACGGACTATGCACGTCCGTCACCAGGCGATTGGTCAACTCTTGATCGCGATAGAGCCGGCGCCACACCTGCGCCCAGCCGAAGAAGAAGCGCTGATCCCCCGTGGTGCCGTCGAGCACGGGGGCTTCCTTGCCGCCGAGCGACAGCTTGTACGCGCTGTGCGCCACGGTGAGGCCGGCCAGGTCGGCGATGTTCTCGCCCAGGGTCAGCTCGCCGCTGACACAGCCAGCCGGCTTGCCGCCCGCGGCGGGGAACGGACAGTACGCATTGTACTGCGCCACGAGCTTGTCGGTCGCGACCTTGAACTTGTCCGCGTCGGCCTTGGTCCACCAATCCTGCAGCGCACCGGAGGCGTCGTACTGCCGGCCCTGGTCATCGAAGCCGTGGCTGATCTCGTGGCCAATCACCGCGCCGATGCCGCCGTAGTTGACCGCGTCGTCGGCGTTGGGGTCAAAGAACGGCGGCTGCAGGATGGCGGCCGGGAACACGATCTCGTTGAGCACGGGGTTGTAGTAGGCGTTGACCGTCATCGGGGTCATGCCCCACTCCTCGCGGTCCACCGGCTTGCCGAGCTTGGCGAGCAGCCGCTGGTACTCGAACTCGCCGGCGCGCGTGGCGTTGCCCACCGGATCGCCCGCGACGATCTGGAGCGCGGAGTAGTCGCGCCAGCGGTTGGGATAGCCGATCTTGGGGTTGTAGGTGGCGAGCTTGGCCTTGGCCTTGGCCTTGGTCTCCGGGCTCATCCACGCCAGCGCGTCGAGGCGCTGGCCCATCGCCACCAGCAGGTTTTTCACCAGCTTGTCGGCCGCGGCCTTGGTCTCTGGCGGGAAGTACTTGGCCACATACAGCTTGCCCACCGCCTCGCCCAGCGCGCCGGTGACGCCGTCCACGCCGCGCTTCCAGCGGTCGCGGAGCTGCGGGGTCCCCGACAGGGTCTTGCCAAAGAACTCGAAGTGCGTGTCCACGAACTTCTTGGGCAAGTACGGCGCCGCGTCCGTCAAGAGCCGCAGCGTGAGGTAGTCCTTCCACACCGCCAGCGGCTGGCTCTTGACCAGCGAGGCCAGGCCCGCGATGGCGGTGGGCTGGTTGACGTTGATCTCCTTCTGCGAGGCGAGCCCGGCGCCGCCGAGCCACTTGGTCCAGGCGATGGTGGGCGCGAGCTTCTGCAGCTCGATGACGCTCATCTTGTTGTAGGTCTTCTGCGGATCGCGGTTCTGCAGGCGCGTCCAGTGCGCCGCCGCCATCTTCTCCTCGAGCGCGTAGACCGCGAGCGCGCGCTGCTGCGCGTTCTTGAGGCTGATCAGCGAGAACATGGCCTCGATGTACTTCTTGTAGCCATCGCGCTGGCCGGAGAACTGCGCGGCCTTCACGTCGTACATGTCGCGATCAGGCAAGCCGAGGCCGCCCTGCGCCAGGTTGGCGATGTGGGTCTCAGGGTTTCGCTCATCCTGGGACACGTAGGTCAGAAACGGGTTGACCTCGAAGCGCCGCCCCGAGAGCGCGAAGCGCGCCACCAGGCCATCGACGTTCTTGATCGCGCTGACCGCGGCGAGCTCTGCCTGGATCGGCTTGGTGCCGGCGGCCTCGATCGCGGCCTCGTCCATGAAGCTCTTGTAGAACTCCCCCACCTGCTGCTGCTCGGACCCAGGCGCCCCACCGGTGGCCGCCGCCGACTCGATGATCTCGCGCGTGCGCTGCTCGCTGATGTCGCCGAGCGCCGTGAACATGCCGTAGTTGGACTTGTCGTCGGGGATCGTGGTGTTCTTTAGCCAGGTGCCGTTGGCGTGGCGGTAGAAGCTGGTGCCGGGCGTCACCGCCGCGTCCATGCCGGTCGCGTCAAAGCCCCAGGCGCCGAGCTGCGGCCGAGGGCGAGCGACGACCGGCTCCGGCGCTGGAAGCTCGACGGCGACCGGCTCCGGCGTGGTGGGAGCGGATGGCGCGACCGGGGCGGCAGCCTTGGGCGGGCAACAGGCCGCGAGTACGAACAGGCTGAGCCGAGACAGTTTGTTCATCATGAGCGCCTCCTTGGGCGAACGAGACCAGATCCTGATGCGATTTGCGTTACCAGGTCTGAGCGACTTTTGAAATAGGGATCATGCCTGTGTCCGTCGGTGTCGCGGGCGTCGCAGCCCAGTGAGAACTGCAATTCTCGCCTGCCAGCAGGTGGCAATGGGGCGATGGAATGCAGGGACGGGCCGGCGCACCGCCCTTGCCTCGGCGTTTTCCCAAGGCCAGGGCCGAGCCGCTGTCGCTGCGCCTGCTACATTGATGGCGTCATGGCAACCAAGCTCAAGGTCGGAGTCCTCGGCGCCACCGGCATGGTCGGTCAGCGCTTCGTCTCGTTGCTCGCCGACCATCCCTGGTTCGAGGTCACCGCGGTGGCCGCCAGCCCAAGCTCGGCGGGCAAGCGCTATGGCGACGCGGTGGCCGGGCGCTGGACGCTCGCGCAGCCGGTCCCGACCTCCGCTGCCGGGCTGGTGGTGAGCGACGCCGCCGCGGTGCAGGCGATCGCCGATCGCGTGGACTTCGTGTTCTGCGCCGTCGACATGAGCAAGGAGGCCACCGCCAAGCTCGAGGAAGACTACGCCCGCGCCGAGACGCCGGTGGTGTCCAACAACTCCGCGCATCGCGGCACCCCAGACGTGCCCATGATGATCCCGGAGCTCAACCACGATCACGCCAAGGTGATCGAGGCGCAGCGCCGACGGCTGGGCACCAAGCGAGGCTTTGTCTCCGTCAAGCCCAACTGCTCGCTGCAGAGCTACGTGCCCGCGATCCATCCGCTCCTCGGCTTTGGTCCGACGCGGCTGGCGGTCTGCACCTACCAGGCGATCTCCGGCGCCGGCAAGACCTTCGAGAGCTGGCCGGAGATGGTGGACAACGTCATCCCGTTCATCAAGGGCGAGGAAGAGAAGAGCGAGCAGGAGCCGCTCAAGATCTGGGGCAAGCTCTCCGACGGCAAGATCGTCAACGCCACCGCCCCCGTCATCACCGCGCAGTGCCTGCGGGTGCCGGTGTCCGATGGCCACATGGCGGCGGTGTTCGTGGCGTTCGAGCGCAAGCCCTCGCGGGACCAGATCCTCGCGGCGTGGCGCGACTTCTCCGGCCCGCCCCAGGAGCAAGACCTGCCCAGCGCGCCCAAGCCGTTCTTGCGCTACTTCGACGATGACTCACGCCCGCAGACGCGGCTCGACCGCGACAGCGGCGACGGCCAGGCCATCTCGCTGGGGCGGCTGCGCCCCGACGCCATGTTCGACTGGCGCTTCGTGGCGCTCTCTCACAACACGGTGCGCGGCGCGGCCGGCGGCGCGGTCTTGACCGCCGAGCTGCTCAAGGCGCAGGGCTACCTGAGCGCCAAGTAAGCGCGTTACCGACGCTCGAGCGGCGGGGCCTTGGCGCTGACCGCCTTGGCGACCGGGAGCGCCTGCGGAGGCCTGGCCGCGCCGGCCGCCAGCGGCGCGCCGTGCCCTCGCGCCAGCATGGCGCCGCCGAACAGATCTGCGAGCAGCGCCAAGAACGACAGCACCAGGCCCACGCGGTGACCTGCCATCACGTACCAGAGCCCGAGCACCTGCAGCCCGGCGAGCATCAGCGCCCGGCCAAACGCGCGGTTGACCGCGTGGCCCAGGCCAAACGGCACGAGCGTGGCCGCGACCAGCGTCACCGCGATCTGCCGTCGACGTGCCCCCATCGCCGCCAGCGCCACCTCGTCTTGCGCTTCGCGCTCCTCCGCCGTGTCCTCCTGCGGCGCGGCGAGCGCCTCTGCGGGAGGCTCCTCCGCCGCGGCTGCCTGCTGCGCCGCCTCCAGCGCTTCCTCTCGCGCGTCGACTTGCAGCTCGTCCTCGGACTGGCCTTCGCGAAGCTGCAAGATGAGCGCCGCGGCCTCTTCGGCGTGCTCCCGACTCACCAGCACCTGACTCGTGAACGCGGAGGTGTAGGCCAGCGTGAACGAGCCCGATCCGAGCCCGGGGATGATCGCCTCGATGCCGCGCGCGCCCAGCAACGAGCGGATCATCGTCGCTTCCACGATGCTGTAGCAGTGCCCCACCGAGACGGTCTGCGCCGACATCCTGCGACCATACCCGATCCGCGCCGCCGCCGCGCCCGCGAACGCCACCGCAGGCCATGGTCTTGACCTGGCCCGCGCTCCATGCGACGCCTTGCGTATGAAGCACTGGTTGGTTGGCGCCGGTTTCTCCCTCATGTTCGTCGTGTCGCTGGTCACCGGGCCTGCCGCCTGTACCACCGGAAATCGCAACAGCGCCTCGCTGGCCAGAGCCGGAGAGTCCTGCGCCAACCAGGCCTGTCAGAGGCCGGCGACCTGCATCGACGTCATGGACGAGGGCGTCCTGACGCGGCAGTGCGCGATCGTCTGCTCCGAGACGCAGAAGTGCCCGCTTGGCATGGAGTGCTTCATCACCAACGACTCCATCAACAACACCTGCCACCCGAAGACCGGCTTTGGGTACTGACGGGCGCGGGCGCTGACAGCCTGCTACCCCATCGCCAGCGCGCCGCGGCCCACGCGCACCGGCGTCGCCAGGTGGCGAGCCACCAGCGCCTTGCCGGCACGGCACGCCTCCGGCAACGAGTCTCCGCAAGCTAGCCGCGCCGCCACCGCCGAGGACAGCGCGCAGCCGGTGCCGTGGACGTGCTCGCCGCCGGGCAGCCGCGGGCCAGCGAACTCGAGGAGGTCATCGCTGTCTCTGGGCAGGAGCGTGTCCACGCTGAGGTCCCCGCCAAGGTGGCCGCCCTTGAGGAGCACCGCGCAGTCGCAGAGCTCGCGCAGTCGCAGCGCCGCTTCTCGCACCTCGGCCGCGGTGGTCACCGGCAACCCGGTGAGCAGCGCCGCCTCCATGGCGTTGGGCGTGAGCAGGCCAAGGCTTGGCCGCAGCGCGGCGAACGCGGCCGCGACGGAGCCCGTGTACAGCGCGATCCGGCCGCGGCTGGGGGCCAGCACCGGATCCCAGACCACCGGGCCAGCAACCCGCTCGAGCGCGGCGCCCAGGACCTCCACCACCTGCTGTGAGCCCAGCATCCCGAGCTTCACCGCCGAGATCTCGGCGTCCCCGAGCAAGGCGCCAAGCTGCGCGTCCAAGAGCTCCGGATCCGCGGGGTGAACCGCCAGCACGCCCTCGCTGGTCTGCACGGTGTGCGCGGTGATGACGCCCACCGGGCGCGCGCCAGCCTCCACCGCGATGCGGGAGTCCAGCAGAAAGCCCGCGCCGCCCGAGGGGTCTAGCCCCGAGCAGATGAGCAGGTTGCGGGTTGCCATGGCCTCGCCTAGCGATCGAACGCGGGCAGGCCGGTGACGTCCTGCCCCACCACCAGCGTGTGAATGTCGTGGGTGCCCTCGTAGGTGTACACCGACTCGAGGTTCAGCATGTGGCGACCGCACTGGTAGTCGTCGGTGACGCCGTTGGCGCCGAGGATGTCGCGCGCGTCGCGCGCGATGTTGCGCGCGATGTCGACGTTGTTGCGCTTGGCCAGCGAGATCTGTCCGGAGCCCAGCTTGTCCGCCTCCTTGAGGCGCCCCATGCGCCAGCACAGGAGCTGCGCCTTGGTGATCTCCGAGACCATCTCCACCAGCTTGCGCTGCACGAGCTGATAGCCCGCGATGGGCCGCGAGAACTGCACGCGCTCCTTGGCGTAGCCGAGCGCCTCGTCGTAGCAGGCCATGGCCGCGCCGACCGCGCCGTAGCAGATGCCAAAGCGCGCCTGCGACAGGCACGACAGCGGCCCGCGCATGCCGCTGACGCCGGGCAGGATGGCGTCCTGGGGCAGGAAGACGTCCTCCAGCACCAGCTCGCTGGTGACGCTGGCGCGAAGCGACCACTTGCCGTGGATGTCGCGCGCCGAGAACCCCTTGCTGGAGGTGGGCACCAAGAACCCACGGACGACGCCGTCGAGCTTGGCCCACACCAGCGCCACCTGCGCGACCGAGCCGTTGGTGATCCAGCGCTTGGTGCCGCTCAGCACATAGCCGTCGCCGCTTCGCCGGGCGGTGGTGAGCATGCCTGACGGGTTCGAGCCAAAGTCTGGCTCGGTCAGGCCGAAGCACCCGATGACGCGGCCGGCCGCCATCTCGGGCAGGTAGCGCTGCTTCTGCTCCTCCGAGCCATAGGCCCAGATCGGGTACATCACCAGAGAGCTCTGCACCGAGCAGAACGAGCGAATCCCGGAGTCGCCTCGCTCCAGCTCCTGGCAGATGAGCCCATACGACGTGGGGGTGGCGCCGGCGCAGCCGTACCCGCTCAAGGACGCCCCGAGCAGCCCCAGCTCGCCAAACACCGGGATCAGCTCATGCGGGAAGGTGCCCGCCGACCAGTGCTTGCCGATCGACGGCATGATGCGCGAGGACACAAGCTCGCGAACGGTGTCGCGAATCGCGCGTTCTTCCTCGGTGAACAGCTCTTCGAGAGCGTAGTAGTCAAGCGCGGCGTAAGGCATGGGGGCTCCGGGAAAGGGCCAGGCCAGGGATAGCAAAGGGGATCGAGCGATCGGTGTCGCCTGCCAGAGGCCGCGGGTCAAGGTCTCGGCCGCCCGCGTTGAGAAAACTGCTCGCCAGGCAGCGCCCGGCCCCACCAGCGCTCGGGTGATCGCCCCTGTACAAGGACGGCGATCAGTCGATTTCCCTGTTGTCCTGTGCGCTGGCACCCTCAAGCCAAACACTTCGTGCTGATGCTGGCGGTGGTCACAGCGCTCCCGGTGCTCACGCTGGGCCTGTGGCAAGGCCGCCGCTTCGAGGCCCAGGCTCGCAGGGACACCGACCGCGAGCTGACGACCGCATCCGCGAACGTCGCGCACGACATCTCGATGCTGCTGCGCTTCCGGCTCGAGGAGCTCGAGCTGCTGGCCACCCGCGCCTCGCACCTGGAGCGCTGGACGGAGACCGAGCAAGTGCGCGGCCTGTTTGACCGACGCTATGGCGCCACCGGGTTCTCGATCATGTACCTGGGCGACCCCTGGGGCACGGCGCTGTTCGCCAGCCCGGCGCGCAGCCCCGAGGGCCAGAGCTACGCTGGCGTGAACTACGCGGATCGAGCCTTCTATCAGCGGATGATCGCGGCGCGACGCTCCGTGGTCGGCGACGTCACGATCGGCCGGCGCACTGGACAGCTTCAGGTGGCGGCCGCTGCGCCCGTGTTTCACCGCGAAGGAGCCCTGCGCGGCTTCGTGACCGGCGCCATCCACATGGAGCCGCTGGTCGAGCTCGCCGTGGCCAACGCGCGAGGACACCTGCGCCGAGTGGTGGTGGTCGATTCGCGACACAACGTGGTCATCGACTCGGCAGCGCAACTCGCCCCGATGAGCCAGTGGATCCCGCTCGACGCGCCGGGCGACACCAGGCTGGTGCGAGCTCCGGTGACCCGCGAAGTGCTCCGGATGGCAGGCGCCGTGGTCGAGGTGCCGGGCGGCTCCTGGCGCGCCTTCGTCTCGGTTCCCGAGGCGCAAGTGGCGCACTCCACCACGGTCCTGCGGCGCGCCACCCTGTGGGCCACCATGCTGGTGTTGATGGTCATGGTGGGAGCCGTGTACGCGATCTCGTCCTTCGCCAGCCGGGACCTCCGCAAGCTCGCCACGATCGCCACCTTGATCGGAGAGGGCGACTACCAGCGAGGCGCACGCACGGCGGGGCGGTTCGCGCCGCGCGAGGTGGTGGAGGTCTGGGAGTCCATGCAACGCGCGATGCAACAGCTCGAAGATCGACGCAGCGAGCGCAGCGAGATGATCCGCGAGCTCCAGGACACCAACACCCACCTGCGCACGTTCTCGACCGGGATCCGCGACGCGCACGACGGCGTCGTGGTGTTCGATCGGCGACATCGCGTGGAGTACGCGAACCCAGCCTGGCTGCGCATGCACCAGCTCACCGAGGGCGAAGTGCTGGGGCGACGCCTGGAGGAGCTCAACCTGAGCGACGGTCGCGTCCCGCACGAGCTACGGGCCGCGCTGCGCGACCAGACGCCCTGGGAGGGCGCGATGGTCTTTCGCCGCAAAGACGGCACCAGCGCCGAGGCAGAGGTCAGCGTGTCGCCGGTGTACGGTGACGCCGGCGACGTGGAGCACCACGTCGCGCTGGTGCGCGACGTCACCGCCCGCCGACAAGCCGAGCAATCGATGCAGCAGACCGAGCGGCTGGCCTCGCTTGGCATGCTGGCCGCGGGGGTCGCGCACGAGATCAACAACCCGATGACCTACGTCCTTGGCAACCTCGAGGAGCTGCGCACGCTGGCTGGCGGAGGGCTGCTCACGGCCGCCCCCGAGGCGGAGCTCGAGCTCGTCGAGTGCCTGGACGACTGCCTGCACGGCGCCCGCCGCGTCGTCGAGATCGTCGGAGATCTGCGTCAGCTCTCGCAGCTCCGGCGAGAGAGCGCGGCCGAGACCGCCAACGGCCGCGAGGTCATCGAGAGCTGCCTGCGGGTGGCCCACAGCCAGCTCCGGCACTGCGCCGATGTCGTGCGCCAGTTCCCCCAGGAGGAGCTGTGGCTGCGCATCAGCACCCAGCACCTGGGCCAGGTGGTGCTGAACCTGATCATGAACGCCGCGCAGGCCATGGACCCTGGCCAGGCCGCGCACAACCGCCTGACCGTGACCTTGCGAGTCGTCAACCCCGCGCGCGCCGAGCTGATGGTCACCGACACCGGCTCCGGCATGGCCCCCGAGCTGACCCACAAGATCTTCGATCCGTTCTTCACCACCAAGCGCGCCGGGTTGGGCACCGGCCTTGGCCTCTCCATCTGCCGCTCGCTCGTCACCGCCGCGCAGGGCGAGATCCTCGTCGAGAGCACGCCAGGAGCCGGCAGCACCTTTCGCGTGCTGTTGCCGCTGGCCCCCCCGCCTTCCAGCGACGAGGGCAGCTTCGTCGCGACGCCGAGCGGGCTCTCGGTGCTGGTGGTCGATGACGACCCGAGCGTCCTGGCGGCCGTGCAGCGCATGCTGGCACCGTGCGTGAGCCAGGCCGCGGCCTCGGTCGACCAGGCGCTCGAGCTGGTGACGCGCTCGCACTTCGACCTCGTGCTCACCGATGTGATGATGCCGGAGAAGACCGGCGTGGACTTGATCCACGAGCTGACGCGCGTGGCGCCGCATCTGGCCCGCCGCACCTGCCTGATGTCCGGTGGCGTGATGGGCGCCAGGATGGCCGCCGAGATCGCGATGTTGCAGGTGCCGTTCCTGCACAAACCGATGACCCGCGACGAGCTACACCGCGCGCTGCGCGCGCTCCACCACGACCACCCGCCGGCGACATCCTCGCAAGTTCCGCCATAACGGATGGACATCCGTTTCTGTTTTGGTGGATATCTGGATGTGATAACGGATGTCGCCACCCCTCCCTCCTCCCGTGCTGGATATGCCGCTGCGCGCCCAGCGACGCGGCCCGCTCTCGATGTCTGCAGACCCCTGGCGCGCGGCAGATCCCATGCATGAGCACCGGTCGGCGGCGTCGCCTGCCCTCGCGGCGGCCCCGGCCGTGCAGGCGGCCCCGGCCGTGCAGGCGCCCCCGGCGCCCCCGGTGACCCTCCCGGTCCTCAGCGAGGACAGGGGTTGGACACAAGCGGCGCACGAAAGGAGTACGTCAGCGAGCGGACCCGCGGCAGATACGCCAGGATCGCGCGGTCCGTCTCCGAGGTGCGCTTGCCATAGGGATAGGCATAGGTCGTAGGCGTGTAGCCCTCTGCCACCAGCGCGTCGATCGAGGGCAAGACCTCGTCGCGCAGGAAGGCGCGGACGCCGTGCTCCTCCACGAACTGCGGGGCATCCAGGTGGTGACGCCCGTGCGGCTCCACGCTGTGGCCGTCGGCGGCCAGGGTGCGCAACATCTGCCGCCCCTCCTGGGTCCACTCGGCATAGCGGGTGACGAAGAACGTGGCGCGCGCCCCGTAGCGGGCGAACAGCTCGCGGCCCTCGTACCAGGCCGAGATGGCGGCGTCATCGAAGGACAGCGCGATGCCCGGCTCGGCCGGGCCATCGAGCAGCTCGGCGTAGGTGAAAAAGCGCAGGTTGCGCTGCGCCGCGCCCGCCAGCACCACCTCCAGATCGTCCCAGCCCACGGTCGTGCCCGGCCGGTGCGCGAACAGCTCGATGATCTCCCCGCGCTGCGCGGCGCGGTCCAGGCCGGCGAGCACGTTGTCAAGGAGCGCCTCGCTGCCGGTGGCGTGATCGAGGTTCATGGCGCAGTGAACCGTGCGCTCATCGCCGCTATAGAAGATGCTGCCCGCCTCATCGAGCGGCGGGCGGCACGCAGCGGCCAGGAGCAGTGCTAAGGTCACGACCGCATGCTTGGCCGTGGTGCTGTGAGCGCGACGGGCGCGGTGATCGCGCTCGCGTTGGCGGCGTGGCCGCGCCTCTCTGCGGCTCAGGCCGCCGAGCGCGGAGGCGCCGGCGCGCCTGAGGGTGAAGACCTGGTCGCCGAACACCTGGTCGCCGAAGACCTGGTGGGGCGCCGGCTGCAGCCGCGGGATGGGGAGCTGTGGCTCGGCGTGAGCCTCGAGCTGGACAGCTCGCAGCAGCGCGCTGGCAGCGTCGCCGTGGCGCCAGATCTGCGCTGGGGACTCGACGATGACACGACGGTTGCGTTGACGCACAGCTCGGCGAGCATAGCGCGGATCGGCAAGATCGGCGGCCTGTGCCTGACAGCGTGTGAGCACCGCCCCGGGTACGCGGTGGCGGCCCTGCTGCAGCGGCGGCTCGTCGCCGCTGCGCGGCTCGAGCTGAGCGCGCTCGCGGGTGGCCTCGTGCGCGACGTCGGCCCGTGGAAGCCCGCCGCGCTGGCCGGCGCCAGCGCGCGCTGGCACCGCGGTCGCTTCGGGATCGAGGGCACCGCGTACCTCCAGCTCGGCCTGGCCAACGCCGAGCAGGGCAACCGCCATCGTGTGGTCGTCGCCGCCCGGGTCTGGGTGCAGCCGACCTGCCGCTGGGCGCTGGGCCTGCACAGCGGCGCCGAGGGCGAGCTGGAGGTCTTCACCGAGGCCTACCACGTCCCGGTGGTCGCGCTCCTGGCCACGCAGCTTTCGCCGCGGGTGACCCTCACCGGCGAGATCGGGCTGCCTCGGCTGCTCGGCCCGCAGAACACCGCGCGCGATCGCCACGCCACGCTCGCGGTGGAGCTGAGGCGCTAGATCCAGCGAGCAGGGCGCGAGATCCGCAACGGCACCGCCAACGGTCAGAATCATTGCGGCCGAGTACTAGGCCTGCTAGCGCGAGGTGGGGGATATTTCGACGGGCGCTGTGACGGGTGCTGCAGGTGATCCGGCAAGGGGCGGCCGATGGCGAGCGGATCGACGCCGGTCGCTTCCATTTCGGCGAGGACCCAGCGCTCGATGGCGCTGTGACGGTCGAGGTCGTCCCACAGGCCGCGCTGGGGGAGGCCGTCGGGGTCAAGCGGGGGATCGGCGAGAGATGCGGGTGGCGAGGGTGGTGCCGGTGTGCGGGGGAACGTGGGCGGCAGGGACGCGGCTGGTGCTGCGGTGGGGGCGGAAGGTGCGGGGGCTGCGGCCGCCGCGTCGGCGCGGCGCTGGATGCGCGTGATGGTGGCGGCGGCGTCCCAGCTATCGACGCGCTCGCCGCGCCAGCGGCTCTGACCGGTGGTGGCTGTCAGCGGCAGCGGGGCCTTGGTGGCGTTGGCGGCATGGATCGCGGGCCAGCCGAGCAGCGTTGGCGCGGGGCGCGGCGGCAGCGGGACGACGGCGCGGCCTTGCGGATCTTCGAAGGCGAGCGCGCCAGTGGGTGATTGCGTGATGCGATAGCCGCGCTCGTGGACGTAGGCGTGGTGGAGCGAGCAGAGCAGCGCGAGGTTGGGCAGGCTGGTCTCGCCGCCGTCGGCCCAGTGCTGCAGGTGGTGGCCCTCGAGGAACAGGCGGTGATCGCAGCCGGGGAAGCGGCAGGTGCGATCGCGTAGCAAGAGTGCGCGCTTGAGGGCGGCGGGGATGGTGCGGGTCTTGCGGCCGATGGAGAGGGGCTCGGCGGTGTTGGCGGTGGTTGCGACGACCAGGCCGCAGTCGCAAGCCAGGCGGCGAGTGGCTTGCGGAGAGAGCGCAAGGTCGGTCTCGACGGTGAGGGCGACTGGCAGCGAGGCGCCGCGGTCGGTGAAGGAGACGGGGGCGATGGCTACATCGGTGGTGGCGGAGATGTCGGCGGCGGAGTCGGAGGTGCCGGTGGCTGAGTCGGTAGTCGCGGCGGTTTGCTGCAGCAGCGCCACGGGCACGGTGACGATCAGCTCGACGGGGGAACGCTCGACGCGGCTGCCCCGTGCGTAGGCGTGGACCAGGGCCATCAGGCCATCGGCGCGGTTGTACGGGCGGCGTGCGGTGGTGGTCGTAGTGACGAGGCTCCGCGTCTCCGCGGAAACGTCCGTCGATCGCTCGGCAGGTGCGGGCGCTTCCGCGGAAACGTCTGCAGCGTCCGCGGAAGCCTCCGCCGGCTCTCGCGTGCAGTCCACCGCGGCTTGCTGCAACACTTGCAAGAGCAGCGCGGCTTCGTCGGGGCGCAGGCAGGCCTTGACGCACACCATGCCAGAGGCCGTCGTCGTGTGCGCCACGTAGCGCTCGCTGTCGTGTGGGCGCGCGGCTCGGCTGGCGGCGTCGGCGCCGAGCACGCCGACCTTGCGGCACACCGTCTCGAGCTGGCTGGCGGTGCAGTGCTGCGCATAGCCAAGGAGCACCGCCTCGGTGGCGGCCGCGGCCACGCGAGTGATGGCGCGCGTCTTGGAATAGGAGATTTGCCCGGCAGACAGCGCCTCTGATACTTGAGGTAAGGTGTGTAGTGCTCTGGCCACTCGAAGATGCTCGCGCGCAGTGCCAAGATCCCAGCCGACTCGCCAGCTCAGCCAGTGGGCGCAGGTGCCAAAGCCCTGGCGGTACCAGCCGCCGGCCGCGTCGAACGTCCGCAGGTCGGCGAGCAGGCGATGCATGGCGGCGTCCAGGTGGACCGCTTGCTCGGCGATGTGTTCGCCCAGAGCTTGAACTTCCTCGACGGAGAGAGGCTCGCTCATGAGGCTTTGTAGCACGGCGGTTTTCGGCGCCGGACTTGGCGCCTGGCGTGCCCCAGGTGCCGTGGAAGCACGGGCGGCGCGATTTTTCGTGGGGTGCGCAGGTAGAAGGGGCATGTAGCGCGCGCTGAGGCCGCGGGTGGCGAGACTGCAGCGGGTTGACGGCGTAGAGGGTGCGCTGCCGCGGGAGATGTCAAGAGGAATGTTTGATTATGATATGGATATTGGATAGAAGATCTGAAGTTCGAGATGGCGTCCGGCAGGCGGACGAAACTTGGGGATCGAGACGCGGAAACCTCCGCGGAAACGTGGTGTGATCCAAGTCGCAGCGCGCTTTCCGCGGAAGCCCGGGGCTGTGGACGGTGGCGGGCTATGGACAACCGCGCCCGTCGAGCCGGGCAGGTGGGAATGCGCGCGAGCGACGCGGTTGACCACAGCCCTTGGAGAGGCGCAGGAGGGCCAGGTGCAGCAGGCGTACCTGAGAGGGCGGCGCGCCTCTCCACACCGCCGCACAGCCCCTGCTGCTTTCAGAACCCTGTTTTTTGGTTTTGGACCCAGAACCCGGAACGGATCGCCAGGTGAGCGAAAGGGGTGAGCGCGTGGGTGGTGGGTAGGCCCAGCACGGTGGTTGGGTCGAGCACGGTGGTTGGGTCGAGCACGGTGGTTGGGTCAAGCACGGTGGTTGGGTCGAGCACGGTGGTTGGGTCAAGCACGGTGGTTGGGTCAAGCACGGTGGTCGGGCCCAGCACGGTGGTCGGGCCCAGCACGGTGGTCGGGTCACACCTGAGGTCAGGCTCGTCGTCGGCGGTCTGCGTGCAGGATGTGCAGGATCCAGCGAGCAGGGCGCGAGATCCAGCGACAGGAAATCGAGCACCCTGGTAGAGTGCCGCCATGCACGTCGCTGACAGCGCCACCCAGTGGGTCGCGGATTCGTTCCAGAAGACGATCGTCCCGACCCTCACCGAGTACATCCGCATCCCCAACAAGTCGCCGATGTTCGATCCGCTGTGGCAAGAGCATGGCCACATGGACCGCGCGGTGGAGCTGCTGGTGGGATGGGCCAACGCCCACCTCCCGGATGGCGCGACGCTCGAGGTCGTGCGGCTCGCCGGGCGCACGCCGGTCATCTTCATCGACGTCCCGGCCACCGGCGGCAAGGCGGACGACGCGATCCTGCTCTACGGCCACCTCGACAAGCAGCCGGAGATGGAGGGCTGGAGCGAGGGCATGGGGCCCTGGACGCCCGTCCTGCAGGGCGAACGGCTCTATGGCCGCGGCGGCGCGGACGACGGCTACGCGATCTTCGCGTCGCTGACCGCGCTCGGCGCGCTGCGCCGCGACAAGGTGGCGCACGCCCGCTGCGTGATCCTCATCGAAGCCTGCGAGGAGTCCGGCAGCGGCGATCTGCCAGCCTATGTCGACCACCTGGCGCCGCGCATCGGCACGCCGAGCCTGGTCGTGTGTCTGGACTCAGGATGCGGCAACTATGACCAGCTCTGGTCCACCACCTCGTTGCGCGGCATCGTCACCGGGACGCTGGAAGTCGAGCTCTTGCGCGAAGGCATCCACTCCGGTGACGGCAGCGGCATCGTCGCCTCGAGCTTCCGCGTGGTGCGCAACCTGCTCGACCGCCTGGAGGACTCCGCCACCGGCATGATCCGCCCGTCGGACTTCACCGTCACCATCCCGCGTGAGCGCATCCTGCAGGCCGCCCGCGCCGCCGAGGTGCTCGGGGATGACGTGTGGCGCAAGTTCCCGATCCACGACGGCGTGCAGCCGGTCATCGCAGATCCGGCCGAGCTGATCTTGAACCGCACCTGGCGGCCGGCGCTGGCCATCACCGGCGCCGATGGCCTGCCGCCCATCGCCAACGCCGGCAACGTCCTGCGCCCGCGCACCCGGCTCAAGCTCAGCCTGCGCGTGCCGCCGCGCCTGGACGCCACGGCCGCCGCCGAGCGGGTCAAGGCGCTGCTCGAACGCGATCCGCCCTACGGCGCCAAGGTGCGCGTGCAGCTCGACGTCGCCAACGCCGGCTGGGACGCGCCGCCGCTGTCGCCCTGGCTCGAGCAGGCCATCGACCGCGCCTCGCTGCGCCACTTCGGCAAGCCGTCGGTGATGATCGGGGAGGGCGGCTCCATCCCGTTCATGGGCATGCTCGGCGAGAAGTTTCCGCAAGCGCAGTTCTGCATCACCGGGGTGCTTGGACCAGGCTCCAACGCGCATGGCCCCAACGAGTTCCTTGATCTGCCAACCGCGCGCCGCCTGACCCTCTGCGTGGCCGACATCATCGCCGAGCATGCGCAGCGCGCCTGAGCGCACACCAGCGCCAGGCGGCGTCAGCGCCGAGCCGCGCTCGCCGCTGGCCTCGCCTTGGATGGAGCAGCCCCATGCAAGCCCTCGCCCCTGCTGACCTCCCCGGCCTGCGCGCCGCGCTGATGCGGCGCGGCCTCACGCTGGCGACCTTGCTGGCCGAGGTGCTCGCCGGCAAGCGACCTCCGAGCTTGCAACAGCTCCTGAACGCCAGGCCGGGCATGCGGCCCGAAGAGGTGGTGCGCCTGGCGCTGGAGCAGGTGGAGTCGCGCCGTCGACTCCTCGACGCTGGCGACGACCGCTTCGGGCGCTGCGACGTGTGCGGCACGGCGCTGGGGCTGACCGCGATGCACGAAGTGCCCTGGGCCGACCGCTGCCATCAACACGCTGGCATCTGAAGGTCGGCGGCGCCGTCGCGCTCAAGGCAGCCAGTGCTTCGGCCGGGTGATTCTCACCACACCAGACGAGCGGATGCATCGCCGATCACTCGCGTTGCCGCTCCTCGCGAGCCGGAACGCTTCGTCGCGGCGCCTTGTGCTCGGCGCGCCTCCACTCGCTGGTGGGATCACTATCACCCGGTCGGAGCACTAGGCCGCTCGGCCCAGCGCCACAGCGCCACCGCCACCACCGGCGCGGTCTCGGCGCGCAGCACCGTGTCCGTCAGGCTGGCCAGCGAGAAGCCGGCCGCCACCAGGGTCTCCAGCTCGGAGGGCGCCAGGCCACCCTCCGGCCCGCTCAGCAACGCCACCGCCTGCGCTGGCGCGCAGAGCCCCGGCGCCAGCGGCTGGGCCGCTGGATCGAGCACGATGCGCACCGGCTCAGCGCAGCGCTCGATCACCTCTGCCAGCGACCAGATCCCCTCGACCCGCGGCAGCACCGCCTGCCCGCTCTGGCGCACCGCCGCCGCGACCTGCGCGGAGATCCGCTCCACCCGAGCCACGTCCTTGCCCGGCGATAGCCGCACCACGCTGCGCGCGGCCTGCCACAACACCAGCCGGTCGCAGCCCACCTCCACGAGCTTCTCCACGCACTGGTCCATGCGCTCGCCCTTGAGCAGCGGCACCAGCGCGGTGATGAGCGCGCCGGCCCGTCGCGCGCTTTGGACCTCGGCCACCACCAGGTCGCAGCCTTCCCCATCGATCCCGGAGATGACCGCGCTGGCGCAGCCGCCTTCGCCGTCGAACAGCTCCACCGACTCGCCGACGCGAGCGCGCCGCACCCGGGTCAAGTAGTGATGCTCCGGTCCGACGAGCCGCAGCCCGCCAGCGCGAAGCAACGCGGCAGGCACACGCGCCCGGATCACGCGGCCGGCTGCTCCAGCACCACCGCGGTCCACTGCGGGTCGTCGCTGGCGGCGCGCACCCGCAAGAGGCGCAGCCCGCTGGCCACGTACTCCTCGGCCAGCGCCTGCGCCTGCGGCGTCAGGATTCCGGACAAGATCAACGTCCCGCCAGGCGCCACCGCGGCGCACAGCGCCACGCGCAGCTCGCGCAGCACATGCGCCTGGATGTTGGCCAGGACCAGCGGATAGCGGCCGGCGTCCTCCGCCAGCGACAGCTTCGTGGCCTCCAGCCGGCCGGCGACCTGGTTCTTGGCGGCGTTATCCAGGCACGCAGCCAGCGCGACCGGATCATTGTCGATGGCCACCGCGTGGCCACCCCACCACTTCACCGCGGCGATGGCGAGGATCCCGGTTCCGGCGCCAACATCCAGCACGGACGAGAACGCTTGGCCTGCATCTGCCAGCGCCTGCATCTCTTCCAGCACCGCGCGGGTGGTGGCGTGCGTGCCCGTGCCAAACGCCATGCCTGGATCGAGCTCGATGACGAGCTCGTCTGCTGCCGGCTGATGCTGCTCCCAGCTCGGCACCACCACGACCTGGCGAGTGATGCGCGTGACCTTGAAGTGACGCTTCCATGCGTCGCGCCACTCCTGCTCAGGCATCGCGGTGGCGAGGCGGACCCTCAGCGGATCGACCGCAGCTCCACCTTCGGACCACCGCGCTACGGCAGCGCGGGCTTGAGCCAGGACCTCCTCGCCTTCGGCGAGCGGCACCCAGAACACGACTTCATCTCCGCGCAGCTCAGTGCCAGCGGCGGCTGCTGCGACCTCGTCGACAACGAGGGCAGCGATGTCATCGAGGTCAGCCGCACCAACGGGGATGACGACTTCGACCCATTCCATGGAGCGAAAAGACTCAGCGGGTGGGCGCCGGCATCACCCGGCGCTTCATCTCACGGCGGAGGCGCTTGCGGGCCTCGCGGGTCTTCCGCTTCTTCTTCACACTCGGCTTCTCATAGAAGCGGCGGCGCTTGAGCTCTTGCAGGATGCCCTCTTTGGACATCTTCTGCTTGAGGATCTTCATCGCCTTTTCGAGGCTATCGCGAACCTCGACTTCAACTGGTTTCCCGAACGAATTCTCCATGGAGGGACTGTGGGTACCCGATCCGCTGCATGGGGTCAAGTCCGATCGCCGCGCGGAAGCACTCGACCCACCGTCTTTTCGGCGGATCTGGGCATCCCATGACGGTGATCCCACCGTGACGGGCTTGGCCCGTCGAGCAGCGCACCCAGGAGCGCGCTCGCGCCCAGCCTGCCGCGCGCTGGAGCTCGGGCACGGCGCCACCGAGGCGAGTCCGGGCGCCGACAAGGCAGCACCCGGCCCAGCTCGCGCACGAGCCTCGCCAAGCGGCTGCACCGCACGAAGACCAGGGGTTCAACCGCGTTGAGATACCCGGTCACGGCGTAGCTTCGCCATGCTCCACGTTCCGACCTTCCCACTCCCCCCCGGCCCCGTGCCGCTACCAACCCGCGCCTGCGTGGCAACCCCACGTTCCTGCAGAATAATGACGCCCTTGCCAGCGCTGGTGCAGGCCGGTCACCGGCCTAGCGGTGCTTGTAGAACAACGTGATCGTCAGACAATGAAACTCGGAGTCCGAGGACTGCGTGACGATCTTGTCCACAAGTTCGAAGTTAGGGTTATTACGGATCCAGTCCGTGATCACCTCACCCAAGAGCTCACGCTCTTTGGCTTTGGTTGCGGAAAACACCTTCACCCCGGTTACATCGACCATACGGAATTCTTCCTGCTGAACGGTTGACGCTGCTTGTGCTCTGGCCACGGCCTACCTCACGTTAAATTTGGGCTAGGCGCCCGCATTGCGCGCACAGGATACGTTCTTCGCGGTTCCAGTCAACAGACAGGCATGTGTATGTGGCTGGACTCTGACCTATGATTTCGCATTGTTAGTGAAAAGTCTGACGCTGTGGCGCGACCGCGAGCGAGCGATGTTTCTAGCCATCGACCACACCAAACCGAATGACAGGTCCCGTCGAGCGGACGACGAATGGCACCTTCACTGCAATTTTGGCCAATCCGAGGAATCGTCGCTACTCCACTGTTATGTCGTGCAGCCTACGAGCTCTCTATCAAGGGATGGAGGTTCGAGCGCAGGTAGACACTCCACGCAGGTGGTGGCTGCGGTGGAGCGCAAGCCGACCTTGTGCATAATGCGCGCTATTGTCCGCGCCCCGAGGAGAGCCCTGATGACGTTTCGTATCCCCGTTCCTGCTCGTCCCGCTTCGCGGCGGCGGGGGCTAGCGCTAGCACTACTGCGTCAGTCCACCGTCGGCTCCGACCGTCGCGGCGAGGGCACCTCGCGACGTACGTCCGGTGCTCGCTCCTCGTGTGGAACCACCACACTCGTCGCTGCGCTCCGGGCGTGCGCCGCGATCTGCCTCCCGCCGCTTGGTCTCGCTCGACGTTGCACTGACGCAGTAGCGCTAGCGCCAATCGCCGCGCTTCTCTGCACCGCAACGCTCGCCATGGCGCAGCCAGCGGCGCCAGCCCCGCGGGCGCCTGCTGCCCCGGCTGCCGCTGCCCCGGCTCGCCCGGCTGCCGCTGCCCCGGCTCGCCCGGCTGCCGCGGCGCCAGCGGCCCGCTCGCTCCTGGGCAAGCTCCCGGCTGTCACGACGTTCACCCTGGCCAACGGGCTCACCGCTGCGGTGGTGTCCGTGGAGACCGTCCCGGTGGTGTCCTTCCAGCTCTGGTACCGCGCGGGCTCCAAGGATGAGCCAAGAGACCGGCGAGGCCTTGCCCAGCTCGTGGCGCGGCTGATGTGGAAGGGCTCCGGCCGCGTGCGTCCAGACGCCCACGCCCAGCTCATCGGCGCGCTCGGCGGGCGGGTCAGCGGCGGCACGGATGAAGACTCCACGTACTTTGGCACCGAGCTGCCGAGCGCGTACCTCGACTTCGCGCTCCAGCTCGAAGCGGAGCGCATGCGCGGCCTGCAGCTCCGAGACACGGTGGTCAACGCCGAGCGCGAGCAGCTCGCCGCTGAGCTTGCGCAAGAGGACGCCTCGCCCATCGCGCGCGGCCTGCGACGCCTGCTGGAGCTCTCCTTCACCAAGCACCCGTACGCCTGGCCCTCCGGCGGCGTGGTCGCCGACCTCAAGGCGGTGACCACCGCCGATGCCAAGCGCTTCTACGACACGTACTACGTGCCGGGCAATGCGTTCCTGGTGGTGGTCGGCGACGTCACGGCGGACCTGGTGCGCGCCTCGCTGGAGGCGCACTTTGGCGCCCTCGCTGGCGCGCCGATCACCCGGCTCGCGCGCGCCAGCGACGAGCCCGCCCCGACCGCGCAGCGGAGGGAAGCCAGCCAACCCGGGCAGCTTGGCCTGGTGATGACGGGCTACCCGGTGCCGGCCGCGGCGAGTCCGGACTGGGCGGCGCTGCAGCTCGCCGCCGCCATCCTCGGCTCTGGAGACGCTGGGCGAATCAAGCAGCGCCTGCGCGCCGGCCCCAAGGAGCTGGGCCTCGACGGAGGCGTGACCGCGCAGCCGCGGGAGCATCCGGGGTTGTTCATCACGCTGGCGGCCTACCGCGAGGCCGCCAACGGCCCGGCGGTCGAGGCGGCGATGCTCGATGAGCTTGGCAAGCTCGCGCAGCGCGGCCCCACGGTGGACGAGCTGCGCTGGGCCAAGGCCCAGCTCGTGACCCGCGCGGTGTTCGCGGTGGAGAGCGGCAGCGGCCTCGCCTCGGCGCTTGGAAGATCATGGATCTGGTATGGCGACGCCAGGGCCTTCGCCGCGGACGTCGACCGGATCGACGCGGTGAAGGCTGAGGACATCAAGCGCGTGTTGACCACGTACCTGCGCCCGGACCGGGCGACCATCCTTGCGGTTCCCCCCGCAGTCAAGGCAGCCAAGCCATGAACGCGACCCTCGATCTCATGCTGTCATCGCCCTGGTCCCGTCGCCGACGAGCAGCGCGGCCAGCCTTCGCGACCCTCGCGGCCTTCACGACCTTCGCGGTCCTCGGTGCCAGCGCGCTGCTTGGCTGCGGCGCGCAGCCAGCGCCGGTGGCGGCCCCAAGCCTCCCCGCGGGCGACGGTCCGCTCAAGCCGGACGCGCCAGCGCCAGCGGCCGATCCAGACGCCTGGCGACCGCGCGGCGAGCTGCTGCTGCCGCCCGAGGTGTCTGCCCTGCCACCGCTCAAGCTGCCCACCATCGCGCGCTTCACGCTCGCCAACGGGCTGCCGGTGCTGGTCATCCCGAGCGCGCGCGCGCCGGTGGTGAGCATGCAGCTCGTGGTCCGCGCCGGCAAGCGCAACGAACCCAAGGCCCGGCTCGGGCTCGCCGAGCTCACCTCCAACCTGCTGGTCAAGGGCACCGCGCGCCGCAACGCGGCGGCCCTGGTGAAGGCCATCGAGGCGGTCGCCGGCACCATCGCGGTCGACGTCAGCTACGAGGCGGCCTTTGCCTCGTGCAGCGCGCTGGCCCGCAACCTCGGGACCTGCGCCAGCCTGCTCTCGGAGATCGTCACCGTCCCCACCTTCCCAGCCAAGGAGCTGGAGGACATGCGCGCGGCGCTGGTGGCCGGCGTGCGCAGCCGCTCCAAGAACCCGCGCCAGTGGGCCAACCTGCACCTGCAACACCTGCTGTGGGGCGACAACCACGTCCGCGGCTGGGCAGAGACCGAGGGCAGCTTGGCGTCGATCACCCGCGATGACGTGGTGACCTGGCACAAGACCTGGTTCACGCCAGGCAACGCCATGCTGGTGGTGGCGGGCGACGTCGAGCTGGCCCAGCTCCGCCCGCAGCTCGAGCGCGCGTTCGGGTTGTGGCGCAAGAGCGTGACCGCGCCCGCGCCCAAGTATCCGGCGCCCGCGCTGCCCCCGGTGCGGGTCCGCCTGGTGGATCAGCCTGGCGCTGCGCTGACCCAGCTCCGCGTGGGCCTGCGCGGCATCAGCCACGACGACCCGCGCTTCTTCGAGAGCCTGGTGTGGAACCACGCGCTCGGGGCCTCCGGCGCAGCGCGGCTGCCGCGCGCCTTGCGCGCCGCTGGCGCCGCGGTGACCGCCGCCGAGAGCACCTTCGACCGCAACGCGGACCAAGGGTCCATCGTCATCAGCGCGGCGGCCCGCAGCTCGGAGGCGCTGGCGGCGGTGCAGCTCTTGCTCGCCGAGACCTCCAAGGTCGCCAAGGAAGGGCTCACCGTCGCCGAGGTGGCCGCCGCGATCACCGCGATCTCCGGGAGCTACCTGACCCGCTTCGAGAGCGCCGCCGACCTGACGAGCAGCCTGGTGGGCGCGGAGCTGCATGGCTTTGGTGAGCAGTATCTGCAGAACTTCGGGGTCCGCCTGGCGCAGGTGACGCCGGCGTCGGCCAAGGAGGCCGCCGAGCAGCTCCTCGATCTGAACCGCTCCGTGGTGGTGCTCGTTGGCGACGCCAAGGACCTCGAGCCACAGCTCACCAAGCTCGGCTGGCGCTTCGAGAAGGTCAAGATCACCGACGCCTTGTCGCCGGCCACCGAGGCGCCCGCCACGGACGTGCCGCCGGCGCAGGTCGCGGCCGCGCGCAAGACGATCGAGGCCGCCATCAAGGCCAAAGGCGGAGAAGCCAGGTTGCGCGCCATCAAGGCCCTGCACCTGGCGGGCGGCGGCCAGACCGTGATCGACAACACCCCCATGCAGGTGCAGATCCGGAGATGGTTCGTGCTGCCGGACCGCCTGCGCGTGGACGTGGAGATCGATCCACCCGGCGACGACCCGCCGGCGACCATCCAGATCGGCGTCGATGGAGACACCGGCTGGCAGCGCTCGCCGGAGGGCTTGCAGGACATCCCCGCCGATGCGCTGTCCAGCGTGGAGTTCGAGCGCTGGCGCGAGCCCGAGCTGGTGCTCCTCGAGGCGCGCGCCGCCTCGGTGCCGCTCGCCCCGCTGCCCGAGGTGTCCATCGACGGCAAGCCGCACACCGTGGTGCGAGTGAGCTCGCCGTTTGGCATCGATCTCATCCTGGCGTTCGACAAGCAGACCATGCTCCTGCGCCGGATGACCTACACGATCGCCGACGAGACCAACGTGGATGAGTTCTCCGGCTACCGCGACATTGGCGGCATCAAGGTCGCCCACAAGCGCGTCAGCACCGCGGGCGGCCGCACCACCACGGTGGAGCTCTCCAAGGTGGAGATCAGCCCCAAGATCGATCTCTCCATCTTCAAGAGGCCATAGCGAGCCAGCCGGCGCGGCGGCTCGATCACGCTTCCGTGCCGCGCCATCTGCGGTTCGCGTGGACGGCCGAGGCCACCACCTCGAGCTCCACGTTCAGCGCTGCAGCAACCGCGAGCAGCCCTGCCAGGTCCTTGGGCAGGCAGCTCCCTCCAAAGCCGTATCGTCCATCAGGCCCAGGCACCGCAAGATGGCCATCCCCGACGCGCGAGTCGAGAACCAGCGCGCTCCTGACAGCTTCCCAGTCGACGCCAACCCGCCTGGCAAGCTCGGCCATCTCGTTGGCGAACGACACCTTGACCCCAAACAGCGCATTCGATGCGTACTTGAGGAACTCGGCAGCCAGCGACGGGAGTTCTACTCGCGGTACGGAAGGGAAGCGCCGCACGTAGAGGTCTCGCACCAACGCGCGGGTCGACTCGGATGCCGTGGAAGACCACCCGAGCACCACCCGTGCTGGCGCTGACGCATCCTCGATGTGGGTGCTCTCTCGCAAGAACTCGGGGCAACACACCATCGCGAGGGTGGGCCAGCTACGCGCAAGGCCTTCTGTTGTTCCCGGAGGAACTGTGCTCTTGAGGAGGATTGGCGACGTGATACGAAGGCCGGCGAGCTGGCTCACGACTTCACGTACAACACCGAGATCTGCCGCTCCGGTCTCACCCCTCGGCGTTGGTACGCATACGAACAAGGCATCAGCCCATCTGGCGAGCTCGTTGAACGACCTCGATCCTGTCACCTTTGGATCGTGCCAACTCACTTCGGCGACCTGGGAGAGCGAGTAGCCCGTCGCGTGACCGACGTAGCCGTAGCCGATGATTCCGACTTTCTGAATCCGGACTCCTCCGTCCATCATGTCTTCGCTCCTCGGTCTCGGAGATCTTCTTCAACCCGTTGGTCGCATCGCGCCGTGCGCTCAAACCGATCGATCATTCCCTGCCTCCCCTCGGGCGGCTGCGCTTCGAAGATGGCCCAGATCCGATCCTCCTCGGAGGCCGGCACCTCGAAGCCAAGCTCATGCGCGTACCGACGCATTCTCTCCAGGGTCACAAGCGCGTACTTCGGGTTCACAAGAGGGGTCAAGAGCAGGACCTGCCGCCGACGCGCTGACTCGAGCGCTAGCGGATGAACGAGCGCCGACCACTCTCCATCTGGTCGGTGCTCGACGCCAACCGCCGACAGTCCGATGTCGAAGCGGCCCAGCCTGTCGGCTAGCGTGCTCGGCTCGACTTTGTGAGGGACATCGACCAGTCGCCCCGCGACCTCAAAGGCCACCGAGAAGAGCCGCGGGGCTGCGGGGCACGCCCCACACGTTCGGAGAGATGCCAGGAGCAGGTCCCGGTCGTGGTCTGACGGCGCCCACAGATCGAGATCTCGAGGAGGACGGCCTGTGAGCAGAGATTTGTAGGCGCCGCCGGCAAGGAAAAAACGAGCCCCTGAGTGCAACCCGATGGTGGCCGAGATCTCGCGTCGCGCGAACTCGATGACGTCGGCCGCCGCGAAGCTACAGAGCGCGTTTGCGCGCTGGGCTTCATGGCCTCGGTAGACGGTGTGGACGCCCGCGTCGTCGTGCCAAAAAAATGCCCCCTCCAGGTACCAGGGCCAATCGTCGCTTCCGAGTTGTAGGCCAAGCAGCCTCGCCGCCGTGGCGGTCACCAGCGAGTCGTGTGTCACGAAGACGTGAACTCCAGGTCGGTCGGCCGCCGCACCGAGCATGTGCTGCACGAGGAAGCGCGCGGCCTCATCGGGCTTCGCCATCCCAGGGAGCGCGGCAACTTCGGCCACCAGATGACGCATCACCTCCACATGGCCAAGGTCTCTCCAACTCGTCCAAGCTTGCCGGGCATCAAGTACAAACACTCCCGGATCTCCAAGATGGCGATCAGGAACGACCTGCAGGTCAGCTTGCGCGCCTTTGGCGAGAGCCTCCGCGGTCTGCATACAGCGTGGCAACGGGCTCGCGTGAAGCGTTCGTAGCCGACCGCGCAGGATCTCACCCAGCGCGGTCGCAAGGAGACGACCAACCTCCGTGATCGGTTGCGCATAGCCCACTTCGCCGGGTGGCAGGTCGTCGCGGACGGAGTGACGGAGGAGCACTACCACGGCGCGGTCTGGGGGCACCCGCGCGAGGTGTTTGAGCACCGATGGGGGGATCTGCCACTGACCACCCGTCATGACGCCACCCCCACGATCACGGATGGAAGAGCAGCCAACCTCTGCACGCTCTCCAGTTGGTACCCCGATGCAGCGAGCAGACCGGCGAACTCCTCCACGGACCTCTCTCGACCGCCAGTCGCCATGAGCAGGTGGAGGTCGCACAACGCTCCAGTCGCGGTGCCCTCGGGGATGAGCATCTCGATGATGTAGACCCGCCCACCGAGAGGGAGCGCGGCCCGAGCGTGCGAAAGGATTCGCCGCGCATCATCGTCGTCCCAGTCGTGGAGCACCCGAGATAACATCACCGCGTCCGCCTCGATCCCCCAAGGCTCGAGCAAGCTGCCGCTGTGCCAGCGCAAACGAGGGTTTGAGGATTGAGCCATCATCACGACCTCTGGGCGCTCGAGGACCGTCACCTGTGCAGATGGATTTGCATCGAGGACAAGCTGCGCGAGAACCCCAACGCCACCGCCTGCATCGATGATCCGCTCGCCGCTTCGCAACGCAAGGACGTCGCAGACCCCTCCGTAGTCGTGACGCGCGTAGCTCCGCAGCATACGATGGTGACCGAGGAGTCGCGCCGCGTCGCGGGCGACCTCACTGAAGACATCTGGCGCTGTCCAGGTGGAGTCGCGACGAAGAGACGCCGGAAGTCGGCTCCACATGTCCGAGAACGGGCCGGCATACTCCAGCGCGGCATCGGCAAGCGTCAGGGGATGGTCTGCTCTGAGATGTTCACCTCGCTGAGTGAGATTCCAACGGCCGGACTCCTGGCTAGTCAGCCCAAGCTCGCCAAGTGCTCGTAAGAGACGCTTGGTTCCGTCATGCGTCAGGGCGCACCGCTCTGAAACCTCGACCTCGGTCGCCGGTAGCTCCTCGATGACCCCAAGCTGAACCGCCACAGCAATGGCCTGCGTTCGCCAGAAGCCGACCATGTCACTGGAGAGGGTGGCGAACTCGGACCGCCGGGGTGGACGCAACTCGACCAGCATCGCACCGCTTTCGTCGATCACCTCCAACGCTCCGTCAAAACGCTCGACCCGGGCCTGCCCGTTGTAGAACGGCTCCACCGTCAAGAAGCGCCGCACGTAGATTGGCCGCCCACGGCCATCCACGTGCATCCATCCGCCGTCGTCCCGCGCTCTGGCCAACCCCTTGTGAAAGACATCGAGGTCGAGAAACCAGTTACCGTGGACCAACTCCCCGACGGGGTCGATATGCGTGGAGTGCCCGTCCCGTGCCTGCACCACCGCGATGCCATCGCGGTAGTCGCCTGCGTACCGCCATCGAGCTGAATAGGCTGCGCGGCCATCCCGTTGAAGATGGTAGTAGATGCCGGTTCCATCGCGTGCAGCACAGCGTCCCTCCTGGAAGTTGCCGCACCATGCATGTCGTTCCGGGTAAACATCCTCGCCGGCGGCGGTGATGTGGAACCAACCATCGCGAGTGGAGACGGAGGCCAGATCTTCGTAGTAGCCGAAAGTCTGGGCGAATCGCCGGTCGTAGGCGGCTTTGCCGTCAGGCCTGACGTGCCAAGCGTGGCCATCGAGACGAACAGGAGCCAGGCCGGGCGCATGAAACTTCAGCACCTCATCAAAGCGCTCACTGTAAGCTGGCGCGCCCTCTGCGTCGATGTGGTGTGTGCCATGGTCCGAAACGCGGAGAGAACGCCAGATCATGTTGCTGTTCCTTCCGGCTTCCGCATGTTGCAGGCGAGGCAGAGCCCGCGATTTCGGTAAGTCGACGCAAGTTCTCGGTATGCATGACTGTTCCAGATCTCCATGAAGCGCATGCCGGCGACACTTCCGAACTCACCCAAGGTGCGCCGCTGGGCGTCAGGCGCGCAACACGGATCGAAACGGCCGGCGGCGCTGATCCAAGCCTCCTTCCCAAGAAATGGACAAGGGCCTCCCGGAGCCAGATCCTGTACCGCGCCTGCATCGAGCAAGAAGATGTTCTCAAGGAGGACACGCCCGCCGCCTGGAAGGGGCTTTTCGGCGGCAGCCTCCTGAGCCAAGAGCACCGCCCGGTTCCAGCGTTCGATGGTCGCTGGGCTTCTTCGCATTGATTCGTCCTGTAGCTCGGCGAAGTGTGGCCATAGGTGGTGCCCCTTCACACGATCAACACCGAGCCGCACGGCCAAGCGGACCATGTCCGCGAGTTCAGCGACATTCGACTCGAGGAAGGTGAGCTGAAAGGTGAGCCGACAGCGATGACCACTCGCCGCAGCGTGTGCGTCGCGGACCACGAGGAAGTCCCGGACGTTGTCGACCATCATCTCCCAGTGGCTGCCCAGCATGATCGCCTCGTGGGTCTCCTTGGTCGCCCCGTTCCACGAGATCTTCACATCGGACGCAACAGGAACGATTCGCTCGGCCCAGGCTGTGGCGCCGAGCCGAGGGAAGGTGCCGTTGGTCGTGAGATTCAACTTGACGCCGTAGCGGTGACAAAGTTCGACGATTCTCTCGAAATGCTCGTAGAGGAGCGGCTCGCCCATGGTGGATGGAATGATCTCCCTCAGCCCGTGAGGAACTGCGTCGGCGACCACCTGTTCGATCATCTCGAAGGGCATGGTCCGCCGACTTCGACCTTCCTTCTTGCGACGGAGCTGAAGCGGGCTATGCGGCGAGTGTTCCTCGCACATCACACAGCGCAGGTTGCAGGTGTCAGGGTTGGTGTCGAAGGTGATCCGCCAGGGGCCTGCCTGCCTTGGAGTCCGGGCAGAAGCTTGGCGGCCAAGCACGCGATCGTAGATCCGCTCGATCTCGTCAACATGCTCCTCGATCGAGGGGACCTCGCCCGAGGGGCTGTACAAGTAGCCGCGCGCACCTAGCCTGGCAGCGAGCTCCGGAGACTCGACGAGGCGCTGCATCTGCTTGGCTAGCGAGGACACCGAGCGATGTTCGTAGAGGAGCCCATTGACCTCGTGGTGGACGTACTCCGCCATTCCGCCCACATCAGCGGTCACAACTGGCACACGAGCCTGCTGCGCTTCGTGGACTACAAGAGGAGAATTCTCGACCCAGACCGACGGCACGACGATGGCGTCGCACCGATCGAAGACGTCTTGGACAATCTCATGATTCCTGTACTCGTGCAGCCACTCGACGCGGCGCGAGCTGTCTAGCGACAGTGACGCCGCGATGCTCTTGAGCGCCTCGGTGTCCTGTCCTCGAGGCCGGCCCCAGATTCGGAGCCGGACATTCCCGGCGAGCATGCCGAAGGCCCGCAATAGATCGTGGATTCCTTTGGCAGGGATATGGGTGCCGATATACCCGAAAGTAAAAGGCTCCCCACTTACGCGACGCCGACCGGCCATCCGCTGTCGCGCGAAACCGTAGTCGAGATAGGCGAGCTTGATCTCCGGGAGACCAAAATCGTCTCGAAAGCGGGCGCGCAGGTAGCGTGCTGGCGCGATGAAGAGATCCACAAGCTCAGTCATCTCGCGCACGTGCTGCATGCGTCGAGCAACCCACCCAGTCCAGTAGTGGATGTCGTCATCGGCCTCATGCGGCGCACCGCTGAAGTACCGGGCGTAGCAGCGCTCCGCACACTTGCGATTGTCCTGGCCATCGCATGCGGCCCAGAGGTTGTCTTGGTCCTCGGGGAACATCTGCATGAATTGGCCGCGGGGGCACATGAGCCAGTAGTCGTGCAACGTGAATACAATGGGGATCTCTCGCATCGCCGCCTCCTTGAGCAAGGAGGTCGAGAGATGATTGAGATGGCCAACGTGGACGATATCAGGCGCAACTTGGTCGAGAACCTCGACGAAGCGTTGGTCAATCCCCGTCGCTCGGTACCGATCTTTCAAACGGGGGTTGTTGACGACATGCACGGTGACGCGCGGATCATCGGCGTCGCTCTCCACGCGGAGACGAAAGTCAGGTGCAAATGCATCCTCTTCGCGCGTGAACACGTGGACTTGGTGACGCTCGGCGAGCCCATGACACAACGTCTGGCTGTAGACCTCGGACCCCGCGTTGTAGCGCATCGGGTAGCCGTGGATTACCTTGACGATCTTCATCGAAGGGGCTCCTGAACTTCTTCGGTGCGGGGAAGATCGCGAAAGGCGCAGATGAGACGTGACAGACCTTCCTCAAGGCGAACCTGCGGCTGCCAGCCAAGCAGTGCCTTGGCGCGCGCAGGGCTGCCGAAGAAGCGAGCGACATCGAAGTCACGAGGCAAACCAGTCCGGATCGTGGCGCCTGACTGGCCGAGCTCTACGGCGAGGCGCGAGTTCGCCGAGTGTAGTCGGCGTTCCGCTGACAAAGTGAATCGGGGGGGGAGCGACCTCGCCTGCCTCGAGCAAGTCCGTCAGCGCCACGATGCCACGAGCCACGTCATCGACGTGCGTGAAGTCGAACGTGTGATCGGGTCCTTCGACGCACAGCTCTCGCCCAAGAGCTGCAGCGCGCGCGAACGCAGGGACCACTCGATCAGCGTGGTCCGCCGTCGATCCGAACACGTTCGACAAGCGGATCGTGCAGGCACGAACCCCGGCACCTCGAGCATCCAAGATGAGTCGTTCGCCCTCGACCTTCGAGCGCCCGTAGACGTTTACTGGGCACAGGGGGCAGTCTTCCACAGCGGGCAGATTGGCTGGCTGCCCGTATACTTCGCGGCTGCTTGCGAAGACTACCCACGGCGATGGAGCCGGTGTGGTCTCGACGAACTCGAGAACGTTCCGCAGGCCGCCGACGTTCGTTGCCCAGCACCGGTCAGGATCACGCTCGGCGGAGATGACCCGAGAGACTGCCGCGAGATGAATGATGCCATCGACACGAGAGATGGCCGCCTGAAGGCGGAGGCGGTCCAGAACGTCACCGCTTGCCTCTCCCCGTGCCCGGAGATCCAGGCCAAGGACCTCCACGCCTCGAGACGACAGCGCCGATGTGAGGGCGGTGCCGATGAGCCCGGACGAGCCGGTGATGAGGATCCGGTGAATCACGGTCGACCTCCAACTTGTCGCGCGCGAGTTCGTCTCCGCTTGATGCCTCGTTCAGGCGAGAGGCAAAGCGTGCCCAACGGGCTGGAGCACGATCTTCGAACGCTGAGAAACCGGGCCTCCACGGACAGCGAGCCATGTGCGTGGTGAACGCACCACCGCTCACTTTCGTCAGAAGTCCCTCTGCTACCAACACCAATGCGCATGATGCCAGCGAGCGCGGTTCTGGGCCAGATGTCAGTTGATCTAAGGCGGCGCTACGCGAGCGCTCTCTCAGTTGCTGGACAGCCGGCGCAAGAACGGCGCGACGTGGCGCGACGTCACCTCGGTGGTCACGGCCTCGATGCAGTCGCGCGTGCCGCTGGCGATGTCCTTGGCCGAGGTGCCGGTCTCGGCGCGAGCCGAGCCGGCTGCGGAGGCCGCTCGTTCGGCCTCCCACAGCTCCTTGCCGTCCACGCCGTGCCACGGCGTGATCATGATCGAGACGGCGCAGGAGATCTCGGCGCCGCCCTTGCCTGGCCGCTTGACCTCCACCTTCTTGACGGTGACGGCCACCAGGAACGCGCGCGCCGAGTTCACGCGCAGGTCGGCAGAGGTCGGCAAGGCGCCTGGCCAGGAGGTCGCGAAGCCAAGCTGGGTCACCGAGCGGCGCACCGCGCCGGTGACGTGCGCCAGGGGCTCGGCGCCGAGCGTGCGGGTGGCGTCCGTCGCCAGGTTGACCCTGACGAAGACGCGCGGCGCGTCGTCGCGCCGGGTGCCCGCAGCGGCGGGGCCAGCGCCTGGATCCGTCGGCCGCGCGGTCCCCGCGGTGGCGGGCTGGCTCGGCGGGCTCGCGCGCCCGGCGAGCGCCGCGAGCTGCTTGGCGGCGCGCGCCGCCGCGGCGCGGACCTTGGCGTCGCGATCGCGTCGCGCGGCGCGCTCGATCACCTGCAGCAGCTCGGCGCGCAACGCCGAGCTCGCGTCGGGCAGCCGCTTGGCGAGCCCCAGCACAGCGATGCGCCGCAGCGACTTCTCGGCGGCGCCGTCGAGGAGCGCGCCCAGCGCGCGCAGGGCGCGTGGGTCGCTCGACTTCGACAGGGCCAGCGTGCTCGCCAGCCGGAGCTTGTAGTTGTCATCGCTCGCCAGCTCGTGGACTCGGTCCTCGATGGCGTCGGCAGCGCTCAACGCTGGCCAGGCCAGGGCGATCGCGACAGCTACCCCGGCGGCGCGAACCATCGAAAGCAGTCTACCAGCTAACCCGCTGCGCGGGTGGAAGGTCCTCGCAGGCGCCCGCGCGGCCAGGGCTCAGGCGCGCTGACTCGTTTCACACTCACCGAGTCAACGCCGGTTCACAGCGCGGGACCAGCGCTGGAGCGAAACGGGCCAACTCCGTGGCTGAAAGTCGTTTTTCAGCGCTGCGCGGCCAGGCAAAAGGAGCGGCTGACACCTGGCATCGCGCTCGCATTACCACGCCTCGTTACTCTTCGCTGCAGGATCTCTGGACGGACGGCCACGCAGCGCAGAGGGGCCGCCGAGGCATGGTGCCTCGGCGGCTTTGTTTTTTCGGCACAGCCCCCGCGACGGCAGCCTCTGCTACTGTCTTGCCGTGCCTCGCTTCCTCGCTCTTGGGATCCCTCTGCTGGTGTGGGTTGTTGCAGCATCTACGGGCTGCGGTGGCGCGCAGGTCGGCAAGACGCCAGCCGCCAGCGGCGTGCAGGCGCTCATCGACGCGCTGTCCTCGGATGACCCGCGCCGCGCCTATTCGCTCTTGTCCGACGACGTCAGGCGCACGATTCCGTACCGCGACTTCGCCGAGCAGTGGCGGCTGTCGACCTCCGAGCGCGCCTGGCAGATCTCCGCGCTGCGCGCCAGCCTGCGCGGCGCCCCCGACGTCGGCGAGCGCGCGGTGGTCGGCTACGGCGATGGCAAGTCGGTCCCGCTGGAGCGCGATGGCAAGACGTGGCGGGTGGAGGTGCCGCTCATCACCAGCGCGCAGACCCCGCGCCCCAGAGACGCGATCCGGCTCTTTGCAGAAGCCCTGAGCGAGCGCGACGTCAGCGCGGCCCTGGCGTTGCTCACCAAGCGGCACCGCGATGGGCTGGCTCGCCAGCTCGAGGGCTTCTTGCAGGGGCTAGGCAAGCGCATCGACCAGCCCATTGACGAATACGACACCGATCGCGCCGAGCTGCGCTGGGACGAGAACGGCATCCGCTACCGCCTGCTCCTGCGCCGCGAAGACGACGAGTGGCGAATCGACGACATCTCTGTTCGGCCCAACCCGCCAGACGAATCAGAGCCTGGACTTGATGAGTAGCTAACCTACTGATCTCAGGTAGCCATGTGCAGGCTTAGACGCAGTGCAGTGTACTTTTCTCTGGCTACTGCCGCAGACGCTGGTATCCTCCGAGCGCCGTAAGACAATCCCCCAAAGGACCAGGTGGGAGCCCGGGCGCTTTGGCGCCGGCCAGATGGCTAGGCAGTCGCTCGGAAACGGAAACCCACGAGAACGAAGCTTGATACCCCCTCGTGATTCCAATGCATCCCGGACCGCGTCCGCCGGCCGCGAAGGAGATCTGATGAGCGATTTCAAGATTGGCGACAAGGCAGTCTATCCAGCACACGGGGTCGCCGAAGTGGTGGGCCTTGAGAAGAAGGAAATCAACTCTGCCGTGTGCTCCTTCTACGTCCTGAAGGTTCTCGCCACGGGGATGCAGATCTTGGTTCCCCGGAACAAGGCCGACCAGGTTGGCCTCCGCCCTGTCGCCAGCTCTTCTGAGATCGACGAAGTCTTCGACATCCTTCGAGACAAAGACGTCCACATCGACAAGCAGACCTGGAACCGCCGATATCGCGGCTTCATGGAGAAGATAAAGACCGGCTCCCTGTTCGACGTGGCCGAGGTCTACCGCGACCTCTATCGCCTCAAGAACTCGAAAGTACTGTCCTTTGGCGAGCGCAAGATGCTCGACAACGCCAAGCAGCTCATCGTCAAGGAGCTGGCGGTGGCGCGCAAGTGGACCGAGGCAAAGGTCGAGCAAGAGCTCGAAAAGGCCTGCACCTGAGCTGGGTGTCTCCCGAGGACAGCTCGCCGATGTTTTGCAGCCAGGCGGCCGTCGCGACGTTTTGCTGAACCAGTGGGCGTGCTTGGAGGGGGTGGAGCTGGCGTGGTGCCAGCGACAGGCTGCTCCGTCCGACGTTCGACGTTGAAAGCTGGCCCGACCGCGTGCTAATAGCCGCCCGATCGCGATGCAGGTCCACGTAGCCAAAGCCGAACTCTGGAACTTGCCAGTTGACGCCGTTGTCAACCCGGCGAACTCGTTGGGGATCATGGGAGGTGGCGTCGGCGGTGCGCTGCGCAGGCAAGGCGGCGACGCCATCCAGCACGCGGCCATGGCGGTTGCCCCCATCGCAGTGGGCGCCGCGATCGTGACCACCGCGGGACAGCTCCCCTGCTCTCGCGTCATCCACGTCCCCACCATGGAAGAGCCTGGCATGAAGATCGGCGCGGAGAACGTCCGACGCGCCGCCAGAGCCGCCCTCATCGCGTCGGATCGCAACCAGTTCAAGGTGATAGCCATGCCTGGCATGGGCACCGATCTGGGCGATGTCCCCATGGATGAGGCCGCGCGGGCCATCGTGGAGGAGATCCGCGCCCACAAGCGGCCCGCTCCGGAAACCATCTATCTGGTCGATACCAACGAGTCCATGGTGCTGGCGTTCGAGGAAGCCCTGCGCAACGCGCAGGCCAACCTGTAGGCTGCTGGCTTGGCCCACGCGGGCCAAAGGTAGGCCGGGGTGCCGAGCTGGGCCTGGGTGCGCGGATTCGCCCACCCAGGTGGCAACTTGGCGTTCCCGGTAACCGCCCGATCGCCCAACGAAAACAGCGTGGCTGCGAGTTGACGGTCCGCCCCCTGGGGTGCTCTATACTGCCCTCGCTTTGCAGCTCCAGGCATACATGCCAGCCGGTCTGGCGATAGCTTTTGCCCTCGGCCTTGGTGCCGCCTTCACCGCGCTCGCGGTGCTGATCGGTCCCAAGGCTACTAACCCCGAGAAGCTCAAGCCCTTCGAATGTGGCTCGGAGCCCATCGGCTCACCACGCGGGCGCTACTCGGTGAAGTTTTACCAGGTAGCGATCTTGTTCCTCGTGTTCGATATCGAGGCCGCGTTCATGTACCCGTGGGCAGTGCTGTACAACAAGCTGTCCATCGGCCCCAACGGCATGGTGAGCATGTTCGGCTTCGTCGAGATGCTCACCTTCGTGGCCATCCTCCTCGTCGCCCTCGCCTACGTTTGGAGAAAGAAGGCAATCGGATGGGAGTAGAACTCTCCACCACCCGCCTCGAAGACGCAGCAAAGTGGGCCAAGCAGAGCCTCCTCGAGCGCGGCGTCAACTGGGGGCGCAAGTTCTCCCTGTTCACCTACCCGTTCGTCACCGCGTGCTGTGGCATGGAGTTCATGTCCGCCGCGGCGCCCAAGTACGATCTGGCGCGCTTTGGCGCGGAGTTCCCGCGGTTCTCGCCGCGCCAGTCAGACCTGCTGATGATCGTCGGGACGATCACGGAGAAGCAGGGGCCGGCGCTCAAGCGCGTGTACGACCAGATGACGGAGCCCAAGTGGGTCATCGCCTTCGGCGTGTGCGCGTCGACCGGCGGGTTCTACCAGAACTATCACGCCATGCCCGGCGCCGATCAGGTGATCCCGGTGGACGTGTACATCCCTGGTTGCCCGCCGCGCCCCGAGCAAGTGCTCGATGCGCTGATCCTGCTCCAGAAGCGCATCGCCGAAGGCCGCGGCCACAGCCAGCTCCGCGACAAGCGCGAGCAGCTCGCCGTTGCCGCGAGCGACGAATGAGCCACCTGGTGAGCCGCTCTTAGGCCCCTGCCGCAAGGACCTCGCGATGTCTCAGAAAGTCCTCGATGCACTGCTCGCCAAGCACGGCGGTGCCGTCGTTCACACCGAAAGCGTCCACGGCGACGAGGTCGCCTGGATCGCTCGCGATCACCTGCTCGCGGTGGCCACCTGGCTGCGCGACGAGCCGACGATGGCGTTTGACAGCCCGGTGTTCGTCACCTGCATCGACCGCCTCGATTGGCGGCCGGTCGGCCTGCCGCCGAGCGCGGCGTGGACCGAGGAGCGCCCGCGCTTCGAGGTCTGCTACCAGCTCCGCTCCTCGACGCATCGCCATCGCGTGCGCCTCAAGATCGCGGTCACCGAGAAGGACCCGCACCTGCCCTCGCTGACCGGGCTCTGGTCCGGGTTCAACTGGCAGGAGCGCGAGACCTTTGACATGTACGGCATCCGCTTCGAGGGCCACCCCGACCTGCGCCGCATCTACCTGTACGAAGAGTTCGTCGGCTATCCGCTGCGCAAGGACTACCCCAAGGACAAGCGCCAGCCCCTGGTTCGCCGCGACGACCTCCCCGTCAACCCCATCCGCAAGAGCTGACCATGGCCGACCTCAAACAGCTCGTCCTGGGACGCCGGGACATCGTCGACGACTCTGACGCCGAGCACGAGCTCCCGCACGAGTTCATGACCGTCAACATGGGGCCCTCGCACCCGGCGATGCACGGCACCGTCCGGATCGTCCTCACGGTGGACGGCGAGAAGATCGTCTCCGGTGATGTCCAGCCCGGGTATCTGCACCGCTGCTTCGAGAAGGAATCCGAGCACGCGACGTACACGCAGATCTTCCCGTACACCGATCGCCTCAACTACGTCTCGCCGATGATCAACAACGTCGGCTTCGCGATGGCGGTGGAGAAGCTGCTCGGCCTTACCGGCAAGCTGCCGGAGCGCGCCGAGTGGGTGCGCGTGATCGTGAGCGAGGTGTCGCGGATCACCGACCACCTGACCTGCGTGGGCGCGTCCGCGATGGAGCTGGGCGCCTTCACGCCGTTTCTGTACTTCCTCAAAGCGCGCGAGTGGCTCTACGGCCTGCTGGAGAAGGTGTCTGGCGCTCGCCTGACCCACTCGTATGTTCGCATCGGCGGGGTCAACAAGGACCTGCCGGAGGGTTGGCTCGCCGAGCTCGAGTTCAACCTGGACAAGCTCGAGCGTGAGGTGATGGTCGAGTGCGAGGCCATGCTCAACAACAACAAGATCTTCCGCGATCGCATGGCCGGAGTCGGTGCGATGACGCGGCAGGAGGCGCTGGCCTCCGGCTGCACCGGGCCGATCGCTCGCGCCGCCGGCGTGGACTATGACGTCCGCAAGGACTACCCGTACTCGGTCTATCCAGAGCTGGACTTCGACGTCCCGGTCGGCACCACCGGCGATTGCTTCGATCGCTACCTGGTCCGCATCGAGGAGATGAAGCAGTCGATCCGCATCCTGCGTCAGTGCATCGCGCGGATCCCCGAGGGTCCGGTGGTGATCGCGGACCCGCGGGTGGCGTTGCCGCCCAAGCGCGATGCGTACAACACCATCGAGTCGATGATCCGCCACTTCAAGCACATCGTCGATGGCATCCGGGTGCCGCCCGGTGAGACCTACTCCTTCGTCGAGGGTGGCAACGGAGAGCTTGGCTTCTTCATCCTGTCGGATGGCACCGGCCGCCCATACAAGCTCTATTGCCGCTCGCCTTCCTTTGTCCATCTATCGACGGCCTCGAGCCTGATCACGGGTCACCTGATCGCCGACGTGGTGCCGATCTTCGGCATGATCAACATGATCGGTGGCGAGTGCGACAAATAGGCGCTGCGCCGTCTTCTCCCCAGACTTCATCGAGCCTACCGAGCCCATCATGAGCGAAAGCACTCCCGCCGCGCCAAGCAACATGGTCACCCTGACCATCGACGGTCAGACGGTCGCCGTGCCCAAGGGCACCAACGTCCTCGAGGCCGCGCGCACGCTCGGCACCGACATCAGCGCGTTCTGCTATCACCCCGGCCTCTCCATCGCCGCGTGCTGCCGGCAGTGCCTGGTCTCGATCGAGAAGAACCCCAAGCTGCAGCCGTCGTGTCAATCCGCGGTGGCCGAGGGCATGGTGGTCCACACCAAGGACCCGCAGTCCACGCTGGCGCGCAAGCAGATGCTGGAGTTCACCCTGGTGAACCACCCCATCGACTGCCCGATCTGCGACAAGGCGGGCGAGTGTACGCTGCAGAAGCTCTACTTCGACCACGACAACGCCAACTCGCGAGTCGACACGCCCAAGGTCCACAAGGACAAGGCGGTGGACCTGGGCCCGACGGTGGTGCTCGACCAGGAGCGCTGCATCCTCTGTACGCGCTGCATCCGCGTCTGTGACGAGGTCGCCGGGGTCCACCAGCTCGAGATGAGCCAGCGCGGCGATCATGAGACCCTGGGCACCGCGCCGGGCGCCAAGCTGGACAACCCGTACTCGCTCAACGTGGTGGACGTGTGCCCGGTGGGGGCGCTGACCGCCAAGGACTTCCGATTCACGATGCGAGCCTGGGAGCTGGAGGCGACGCCTTCGATCTGCCAGGGCTGCGCCACCGGCTGCAACCTGGAGATCCACCACAAGAACGAGCGGGCGTGGCGCCTGATCCCGCGCCACAACGACGACGTCAATCAATACTGGATGTGCGACGACGGCCGCTTCACCTACCGCGACTTGCGCGAGGAGCGCCTGGCGGTGGCGACGGTGGGCGGCCTGCCCTCTGGCTGGGACCGGGCGCTGGCCCGCGCAGGCGAGCGCCTGGCCGCGGTGCTCAAGCAGTCGTCCTCGCTGGGCGTGGTGCTCTCTGCCACCCACAGCAACGAGGACAACTTCGCGCTGGCCATGCTGGCCAAGGCCTGGGGCGCGGGGCGCATCTTCCTGGGCGCGCGCGCCGCGGTGCCCGAGCGCGCAGACGACAAGCTGCGCGACGCCGACGTCAACCCCAACACCGCCGGGGTCAACGCGATCGCCAAGGCGCTCGGGCTGACCCTGGGCAGCGGCGCAGACCTCGAAGAGGCGGTCAACGCTGGCGCGGTCCACGCGGTGGTGGTGCTGGGCGACGCGCTGAACGTCTCCGAGCAAGCGCTGGCGCGGCTGGCGGAGATCGAGGTCATCGCCATCGCCAGCCATGAGCGAGGCGTGGTCAAGCAGGCCAAGGTCGCGCTGCCGGTGGCGGCGTGGGCCGAGCTCGCCGGCACGGTCACCAACCGCAAGGGGCTGGTGCAGCGCATGCACGCGGCCTTCCCGCCGCCTGGCCAGGCGATCCCGGGCTGGGAGGCGGTGGTGCGGCTGGCCGGCGCCACCGGCGTCAAGTTCTCGTGGACGCACGCCCGCGAGGTGTTCAAGGACATGACCGGCAAGGTCAGCGAGCTCTCGGGACACACGTGGGTCCGCGAAGCGCGGCCGTTGCAGCTCCGCTTTGCAGGAAGCCGAGGTTAGGCGATGTCGATTCTCTACGCCATTCTCGATTGGCCCGGCACCAAGTGGCTGTTCCTGGTGTTTGGCTTGGTGATGCCTCTGGCCTCTCTGCTCACCTGGGCCGAGCGGCGGCAGAGCGCGATGATGCAGGACCGCCTGGGTCCCAACCGCGCCAACATCGGGCCGATCAAGCTCAAGGGCATCCTGCACTTCATCGCTGACGCGGTGAAGATGATCTTCAAGGAAGACTTCATCCCGGCCAGCGTGCATCGCGGGCTGTTCGCGCTGGCGCCCATCCTGGCGCTGGTGCCGGTGCTGGTGGCGTTCTCCATCATCCCGTTTGGCCCCACCATCTACCCGCACTCCCTGTTCGACAAGCTCGATCCGTTCGCGCTGGCGGCTTCGGATCCGTCGATGCCGCTGGGCGCCTTCGCCGACGCGATCCGCATGCAGATGTTCCAGGTCGACTTTGGCCTGGTGTTCTACTTCGCGGTGCTGACCCTGGCCAACTACGGCGGCACCATCGCCGGCTGGGCCAGCTACAACAAGTGGGCGCTGCTCGGTGGCCTGCGCTCGTCGTCGCAGATGATGTCGTACGAAGTGGCGATGGGGCTTTCGCTGATGGGCGTGTTCCTGATCGCCGGCAGCCTGGAGCCGGGGTGGATCGTCGGGCACGGCGCCAGCCCGCAGATGTCGCCCGCGAACCCGCTCAACTGGATGTGGCTGTGGCAGCCGGTGGCGCTGGTCCTGTTCCTGACCGCCTCCATCGCCGAGACCAAGCGCGCCCCCTTCGACATCCCCGAGGGCGAGCCCGAGATCATCGGATATTTCGTCGAGTACTCCGGCATCCGCTGGGGCATGTTCTTCTTGGCCGAGTTCATCGAGATCGTCTTCATCTCTGCCGTGATCGTCACCGTGTTCCTCGGTGGCTACCAGTTCCCGTTCCTGGATCCGGATGGGTTCCGCGTCGGCGGCTACATGGTGCAGGAGGCCGGCACGGCCATCTCCACCGGTGGACTCGTGTTCAAGCTGCCGCACTGGGCGGTATCCAGCCTGCAGTTTGGCGCCTTCGGGCTCAAGGTCGTGCTGCTGTGCTGGTTCCAGCTCATGATCCGCTGGACCCTGCCGCGGTTCCGCGCGGATCAGCTCATGAACCTGGGCTGGAAGCTCCTCTTGCCGCTGAGCCTGGCCAACATCATGATCACCGCGGCCATCAAGCTCCTGTTCCTCTAAGCCTTCGGAGAAGCCATGAGCTCAAGCCACGCTCACGACGAATCAGCGGAACCGCAAAAGGGCCCCAAGGTCCTCGCGGTCTCGCCCAAGAATCCCAACGTTCGCACCATCCAGGTGGTGCGTCCCGAGAACGCCGACACCACGTTCCTCGCCGCCACCGCCACGGGCCTTGGCATCACCATCCGGCACTTCGGCAAGAACCTGCTCTTGCCGCGCAAGAGCGTGGAGGCGCTGGGACAGGGCGGCGCCGCGGCGCACGTTCGCTTCAAGAACGACATCGAGACCATCCAGTATCCGGAAGAGAAGGTGCAGTACCCCGAGCGGTACCGTGGCCTGCACCGGCTGATGCTGCGCGATGACGGCGCGGTGCGCTGCGTCGCCTGCATGTGTTGCCCGACGGTGTGCCCAGCGCACTGCATCACGATCGTCCCCGAAGAGAGCAGCGACCCGTCCATCGAGAAGCGCCCCGCGGTGTTCGAGATCGACGAGCTTCGCTGCGTCGTCTGCGGGCTGTGCGTGGAGGCGTGCCCGTGCGACGCGATCCGGATGGACACCGCGGAGCACGCAAAGCCAGTGGAAGAGCGCTGGGAGGCCGTCGAGAACAAGGCCTCGCTGATGGGCCGCGGGATTCGCTCGACCGCGACGCAGGGCGGCGAAGGCCCCACCTGGCGCGACAAGAAATAGTCGCGAGCTGGGAGAGCTACCGAGGGACCTGCATCGCGGCGCACGACCACTCGCGCTGCGACATCGCGCGCGTGGAGAATCAGCGAGCGCCGAGAATTCAGGCTTGACGGAATCGAGCGCAGTCACTAGCTTGGTTCTTGAGCACGACGGTCTGATTCGACAAACGAGGCACTCTGTCTCCTAGTTCACCTATCCAGGGATCTGCCTCTGTCTTGGGTGTGCATGCCCGCTCGTCCGGGAAGCCCAAAGGGATATGTGGAGCCCACCTACGATGATTCGTAGGGGATAGAACGCCTCACGGTCAGACGGTTCTGCTCTCTATGAGCGCTGTGATGAAGAATCACAGCGCTCTTCTCTTTTTCGGCCGCTGCGTGCGCGAGGCCACATGGCCTGGCTTCGTGGTTGAGGGAGCGGCCTCTGGCGTGCGAGCATGATCAGGCCGTCCGCATGTTCCCACGAGGATGAAGATGTTCAACGCGAGGCGCTTGGCGCTCGCCGCAGGTGCGGCGAGCTTGGCATTGGGCGGTCCCGGAGAAGCGGTGGCACAACCGGCGGCGCCCGACGCCACGACTGCAGGGTACGATCCGGCGGCGATGCCGGCCGCTCCACCGCAGCCCGGAGTCGACACCAACTTCGTCTCCGCCACGGCGATGCCGTGGGAGGTGATGGTCGATCAGCAGGCCGCCTGCGTGACCCCATGTCGGTTGCTGCTGGCGAGGCCGAGCTGGATCACGCTGCGCACGCGCGAGAACCGGCCGGTCCGCCTGGAGGTCGGGCAGCTCGGCGCCGTTCCTACCATCGTGACGGCGCACAACGTGCAAGATGGCAAGTACGCCACTGGCATCGTGTTCACCTCGTTCGGGGGCATGGCGCTGATCACCGGCATCACGCTCGGCGCGGTCGGCTATGGGCGAGACCGCGAGGGGCTAAGGACCGCAGGGCTCATCACCGGGGTCGCCGGCGGCGCCATGACGCTCGGCGGGATCTGGCTCATGCGCGCGGCGCTGCCTCGCGCTTCGGTGCGAGCCCTGGACCAGCGGGGGCTGGTGCTGATGCCCACCAGCAACGGCTCAGCGCTCGCCGGCACGTTCTGACCGCCGGGTCAGGCCCGGGCTCAGCGAGCTGCAGCGACCAGCTCGATGGACGACGTCGGCACCCATCCAGCGGCGCCGGTGGCGAGGCGAACGCGCGCCCAGCGCTCGCGCCGGCTCGTTACCTCGACCTCCGCGCCGCGCGGCACCGGCTGGGCTAGCGCGGCCGGCGCGCTCACCGAGTCTGCGGCGCGCAGGACCACGGACTGCATGACCACCGCGTCCGCGAGCCGGCGGTCTTCGAGCAGCAGCGACAGCGACATCGCTGCCCATATCGCCAGCGGCGCCAGGGCCAGCGCCCGCGCGGCGCGAGCGCGCCCAAGCACACGCGCGCGCTGCGCCTCGTCCGCCTCCGCGTCATCCCGCCGCCACGACACCAGCAGCAGGATCGCCGCGGCAAAGGCTATCGCGCCGACCAGCATGCGGCGCGAGCGCGGCCAGGTGTGGAAGAAGAACAAGGTGCCGGTGGCAGACGCGGCCGACGCGCGGTACGCCTCCGCTTGCTTGCTGCGCAAGAGCGCCAGGTTGTGGGTCGCCCGTGGGTGCGCGGGGTCGATCGACAGCGCGCGCCGGTACGCCAGCGTGGCGCTGGCCACGTCCCCCGCGCCGAGCGCCGCGTTGCCCCAGTCGACCAGCAGCTCCGGACGGCCAGGGAGCTGCACCACCACCTGCGCGAACGCAGCTTGCGCCTGACCGAACTGCTGACGCCGCTCGCTGATCTGCGCGGTGGGCAGCGCCATCGCTCGCTCGTAGGTGACGCGCGCTTCCTGCAACAGCTCGGCGGTGCTGGCGGCCTGCGCCACCTGCCCGAGCCCCGCGACCAGCAGCAACACGCCGCCCGCGGCGGTCACCGCCGCGGAGCTCTTGCGAGCGCGCGGCGCGCGCAACCAGCCAGCGACCAGCGCGGACAGCTCCTCGCGCAGCGCCGTCGAGAGCGGGCTCTGCGAGGCGGTCGGCGCGTAGGCCTCGATCTCCAGGCGGGCCAGCAGCGCCTCGACCGGGGGCCGCTGCAGCGCTCTGGCCAGCGCGCGCACCGCCTCGCCCAGCGGGCCGGCGCTGTCACGGGCCGGCGCGGTCGCTGCGCTGGCCAGCGCGGCCTCGAAGCGACGCCGCGCGGACCGCACCTCGGCCGCCTCGCCGCGCGACGTCGCGGTGCGACGCTGCCAGGAGCGCAGGCCCCACAGCCCGAGCGGCACCGCGTACAGGATGCCGATGATGACGAGCAACGTCGTCCCACCAAGCGGCGCGTCCGTGGTCACGTCGGGGCTCGACAGCACCAGATCTGCGCCGGCAAGCGACTCGAGCACCGCGGGCGTCGAGCCGGCAGTCGACGGCGCTGGCCTGCTGGCTGGCGCCGCGACCACGTCGCCCGCGCCAACGATGTCGCCACCGCGCACCGCCAGCGCGATGGGCTGACTGCGGGTCGTCTGGTACGCGCCTTTGACCGGATCGAAGTACGCAAAGGCCAAGGAGGGGATCTCGGTGGCCGGCCCGGTGACCTGCACCGCGACCTTGAACGTCTTGGTCATGCCATCCGCGGACAGCTCGCCGGTCGGCGGATCTGGCGGCAAGGTGAAGCGGTCCGCCGGCAAGCCGCCCTCGCCGCTGAGCAGCGGCGGCGCCAGCGTATCGAGCCGCTGATCGGAGCGAATGGTCAAGGTCAGCTCCACCGGCTCGCCGAGCTGCACCACCGAGCGGCTGGCAGACGCAGTGAGCCCGAAGCTTGATCCCACCGCGCCGGAGAAGAGCGCCGGTCGATCCGCCAGCGGCAGGTCCTTGACGTCCAGGGTGCGCGGCACGTCCATGGTGCGAAATAGCTGGGTGGCGGAGCGGCCAAAGATGTCGGGCCGGCCGACCGACAGCTCGGCCACCGCCGAGGACGCGCCCAGCTCCACCTTGCCGGCGCGGCGCGGCGACGCGAAGAAGGTGAAGCGGAGGCGCGTGTACTTGACACCGCCCAGCTCGACCTGATCTTGCTGGAAGGGCAGCCGCAGCGTGCGCGCCCCCGCGGCGAACTCCAGCGTCTGCCGAGAATCCTCCACTTGCGGCGCGGCGATGAGGAACTGATCTTCACGTTCGAGCATCGGCACGACCAACGTCTGCTCCGAGGCGCTGCGTCGCAACAGCCAGACGATCTCGACCGGCACCATCTCGCCGACCCACACCGCCCGCGACGGCACCTTGAGCTCGATCTTCATGTCCTCGGTGGAGGAGATGGTGGTCACCGAGATCTCGCCACCCTGCGCGGTCGCCTTCTTGTTGCCCTGGACCACCGTCGTCGCCGGCACCTTCAGCACGCCCGCGTTGGTCGCGTCCACCCGGTAGCGGATCACCCAGCGCACGTCGCGGCTGTCGACCCGGCGGCCGTTGATGAGCTGGATGCTCTGCGAGACGCTGGGCTGCGCGCCCATCGCCACCACCTTGGCGTTGGCGATGGCGAGCCCAGGCGGCGTCGGCGCAGGAGACTCGTCAAAGCCCTCGACGATCAAGCTGAGGACGAAGGGCTGACCGGCGTGCGGTTCGCCATCTTCGACGCGGAAGCCAGCGCGCGGCGCGCTCTGCGCGCGGGCGGCGCCCATCCCGATGAGGCTCACGCCGAGCAGCACCGCCAGGGTCACCGCTCGATGGACCGCCCACCCTGCGAGCTGGGCGCGTGATGACGAGGACCGCATGTTCACCAGTCCTTCTCCACCGGCTCGGCGCCGTCGCGCTCCCGCTGGCGCTGCCGCTTGGCGTCCTGATCGCGCGCGCTCTGGGTCGCGCCGCCTTGCTGCTGCTGCTGCTGCTGCTGCTGCTTGTTGCTGCTGCTGCTGTTGCTGTTGCTGCTGATCCTGCTGGTCCTGCTGCTTCTGCTGCGGCGGCTGCAGGAGCTGCAACGCGGCGGTGAGATGCTCGATGGCCTTGTCTTGCGCCGCGGTGGCGGGCTTGAGATCGTGGCTCTTGCCGCCGGTGTGGTCTCGCACGTTGACCATGGTCCCCAGCGCGCGCTCCATCTCAGCACCAGCCAGGCGCACCTCCTGCGCCGCGGCGGCAAACTTCTTCTGCTGCTCCGCGCCCTGCTCACCGGCGCTGCCGGCCTGATCTGCTTGCTTGGCCAGCGCCCCGTCGATCGATTGGTTCATCTGCCGGTGCTGGGTCTGCCGGTCCATGACCGCAGGCAGCGCGCCGCTCAGGTCGACGTCACTTTGGCCCACCGCCGCGCCAGTCCGATCCTTGGTCTCGGCTTGCTCGCGGACGAGCTCCTGGAGATGCTCCACGATGTCGAAGAACATCCGTCGCAGCTCCTCGATCTTGGCGTCGGACTCCTTGACCTTGGCGGTGGGATCTCCGGAGGCGCCGAGCGTCCGCTGCGCCTCCAGCAGCGCGGTGACCGCCTGCGCCCGCAGCGACTCGGCGTGCTCGAACTGCTGTTGCACCTGGGCCACCTTGGCGCGCGCCGCCTCCAGCGCGGCCTTGGCCGGATCCGCGCCGGGATCCGCGCCGGCGCCGGCTGGCCCTGCGGCGGCGCCGGGAGCTGCCCCGGGTGAGCCGCTGGCGCCGGCCGCCGTCCCCGGCGCGCCGCCGCTAGCCGCCGCGCTCTCGAGCTTGGCCAGCTCGGCGGCAGCCTGGCCCCCGGCCTTCGCGCTCTCCTCGGAGAGCAGGCCTTGCAGCCGGCCCAGCCGGTCGAGGTTGCGCGAGAGCCCGTCCTTGGTCTCCTCCGCGCGCTCTTTGGCCGATAGCTCCTTGCTCGCCTCTGGCCCCAGCAGCGACAGCAGCCCCTTCTGCTCTTGCCACGCCAGGTCGAGCGTCTGCTTCAGATCAGCGAACAGCTCCATCGCCTTGGACATCGCCAGCAGCGCGCGACGCATGGACTCGCCGGCCACGGCGAGCCGGTCGGCGGCGAGCGCATCGCGCGCCTGCCGCATCGCGGTCAACGCCTCGGACAGAAGCGGCAGCGCCTGGCGCAGTCGCTCCATCATCTTGGCCTGCTCCGCGGCCTTGGGATCCGCAGGCGCCCCCGCCGAGCCCGAGGGCGACGCCGCCCCAGCAGGGGGTGCAGCCGCGGGCGCCGCGGCGGCAGGCGCTGGCGACGTTGCGGGCCCCGGCCCCACCGGGATCTGGCCGGCGGCAGGCGAGACCGGAATCGACGAGCCCGACGAGCCCGACGAGCCCGACGAGCCCGACGAGCCCGACGGATCCGATGGACTCGCGCCGGCGGCTTCGGCCTCCGGCGCTGCCAGCCCGGCGCGCAGCCGCGCCTCCACCTCTTGCAGTCGATCGATGAGCGGAGACTGCCGGCTGGCCAGCGCGCCGACCGCCAGCCACACGGGCACCGCCGCGCTGGCGCCGGTGAGCTCCCCGGACAGCTTGGCCTCGCCCAACAGCTCGACCTGATCCTGGGCGATGCCTCGCACCGCGGCCATGGGATCGAGGAGCTGCTCGCGGGCGCGCTTGAGCGCCACCAGCGCGGCCTCGCTGCGGTCCGCCCCGTCCTGGGCCGCCAGCTCCTGCAGCCGCCGGCGCGACTCCGCCATCCGGCTGCGCGCATCCATCAGGTACAGATCGAGGTTCTGGAGCTGGACCAAGCGGACCTTCTCTTCGTCGCTGCGCTTGTCCTCGGCCTTCTCGCCGATGCCGTCGATCTCCGCGGCCGCCAGGTCTGCGATCACGCCCGCCTCGGTGCCGATGCCGCGTTGCGCGTCGGCCGCCGCGGTCAGCGCGCTCTGCTCGGCCAGCGGATCCCCGCTGGCGTTGCGCTTGATGTCGAGCCACGCGCCGCGCGCCCGCTCGAGCACGCCGCGCTGCGCGGCGATGACCGCGTCGAGCTTGGTCTCCAGCCGGTTGCGATCCTTGGCGAGCTGATCCTCGAGCGCGCGCGCCCGCGCGGAGACGATCGCGAGGTTGCTCTTCGCCGCGGCGTCGTTCTTGCGCACGCGCAGCGCGTCGCCAAACCACGCGATGGCCTGATGGTAGAGCCCCAGCGCCTTGGCCGGATCTTCTTCATCGTTGGCCTTGGCCGCGTCGGCCTCGGCGGTGAGCGTGGTGCCCAGGTTGAACGCCGCCCGGTAGCGCAGCTCCGGATCGACGCCGGCCTCGTCTCGTGCCGCCAAAAACGCCTTCTGCGCCCCCGCGTGGTCGCCCTTGGCCAGGAGCGCGAGGCCCTCATTGTAGCGCTCGCGGCCCGGCCGGCTGTGTCCGCCACACGCCAGCAGCGACGACAGCAGCAAGGCCAGCAGCCGCGATGGCAGCAACGATGGCAGCCGCGATGGCAGCAACGACAGCTGCAGCCTCATGACAGCCTCCGGTCGCCTGCGCCCACCCAGAGCGCCGCCAGCAGCGCCGCGCTGGCCGCCAGCACGAGCCACGGGTAGCGCTCGGCCGGGACGCGGCGAATCGCGAAGTCCGCGGAGGCGCGCACGATGGGGGTCACGTAGCTCTCCATGATCGAGTCCAGATCGATGGCGGCCGTCCCCGCCGGGATATAGGCGCCCTCGGTGGTCAACGCCATCTGCTGCAAGGTCTTGGCGTCGAGCTTGGTCTCCACCGGCTTGTCGCCGTCCATCACCACCTTCTTGGCGCCAGTCTTGGGGTCGGTGAGCACGATCTGCGACCCTCGCTCGCTGCCCAGCCCGACCGCGACGATCTTCACGCCGGCGTCGCGCGCGGCCTTGGCCGCGTCCTCCGGGTAGGACTCGTGGTCCTCGCCGTCGGTGATGAGCACGATGAGCTTGGCGCCGGGGCCGGTGGGGAACGCGCGCAGCGCCACCTGCACCGCCTCGCCGATGCGCGTGCCGCCGCGCCCGACGCTGCTGGTGTCCACGCCGGAGAGCACCAGGCTAAAGAAGCCGTGGTCGGGCGTCAGCGGGCAAAGCGGCGCGGCGCGGCCGGCGAAGGCCACCAGGCCCACGCGGTGCGACTCCAGCTTGCCGACGAGCTGGCCGATCTCCGCCTTGGCCCGGGTCAGCCGGTTGGGCGCCGCGTCTTCCGCCAGCATCGACTTCGAGACGTCCAGCACGAACATCACGTCCGCGGCGCTGCGCGAGGCCGCCACGGTCTCGGTGGCGCCGGGCGCCTGTGGCTGCATCAGCGCCAGGACGCCTAGCGCCAGCGCAAGCCACACCAGCGAGAGCCGCAGCGCGACCCGCGGCCCCGAGACGGAGGAGGCGAGCCGGCGCAGCATCACCGGCGACAGGAACCGTCGCAGCGCGCCGCGGCTTCGCACCTCCAGGACGCTCAGCCCGGCGAGCAAGAGCACCGCCAGCCACATGAGGTGGACCCATTCGATCGCAGCCCAGTGCCACGTCAGCATGACAACCTCACGGCAATCTCCGTAGCACGCTGCTGCGCAGCAGCGCGGCCGCCGCGATGAGCGCCAGCGCGACCAGCAGGAAGGTGCGGTAGTGCAGGTGATATCGCAGGAACTTGATCTCCTCGATCTTCGTGCGCTCCAGCGCGTCAATCCGCTGGTAGATCTTGCGCAAGCCGCTGGCGTCGGTGGCGCGCAGGTACTCGCCCCCGGTGGTGGCGGCGATGCGCCGCAAGAGGTCCTCGTCGATCTCCACCGGCACTTGCAAGAGCTCCGGGCCAAAGCCCCGGTCCACGCGCACCGCGGCCACCCCGTTGGTGCCCGCGCCCACCGTGTAGACGCGGATACCCGCGGCGACCGCCTCTTCCAGCGCCTTGTCGACGTCGATGTCGAACACGGTCTGCTTGCCGTCGGTGAGCAGCACGATCACCTTGGACGGCACCTTCGACTGGCGCAGCCGCTCCACCGACAGCGCCAGCCCAGCGCCGATGGAGGTGCCATCTTCGCCGTCCTCGCCGGGCGTCACCAGCTCCACCTGGCGAACGGCGGTGACCAGGTTGTCGTGATCGAGGGTCAACGGGCTGCGTGTATCGGCGTGCGCGGCGAACGCCACCAGCCCGATGGCATCATCCGGGCGGCCGGGCAGCACGCCGTCTCCCACCACGAAGGACTCAAACACCTGCTTGACCGCGTCAAGCCGGGTCAGCTCGCGTTTCTCCTCGGAGAGATCGAGCGCCATCATCGACGACGAGCGATCCACCGCCATCATGATGGCGATGCCGTCGCGGCGAATCCGGGTGTTGCGGTCGCCGGTGCGAGGTCCGGCCGCGGCGATGGCCATCGCCACCACGGCGAGGCCGAACATCACGTCCGGCAGCCAGGCCAGGCGCACCCGTACGCTGCGCGCGCCGGTGGGCAACGCCGCCAGCGAGGAGAACACCACGCGACCCGCGCCGCTGCGCGCCCACCACCAGGCGGGCAACGCCAGCGCGGCGAAGGCCAGAAACCAGGGCTCGGTGAGCTCAAGCCGCATCAGAGCCCTCCGAGGTGGGCGTGGGCGACGCAGCCGCAGCCGCTGGCGCGGACGCAGACGCAGCCGCAGACGCAGCCGCCGCTGACGCCGATTCATCCGCTGGCGAAGCCGCAGCCGGCGCGGCCTCCGCTGCGGCCGGCGACGTCGCGCCAGGGACCGGATCGGGCACCTTGGGCGCCTCCTTGGATGGCGCCGGCGTCCGCGCGCGCGCCAGCGCGAGCTGGTAGCCAAGCGCCGGCGCGGTCTTGTCCTCCGCGACGATCTGCTCGCGCAGGCGGGTGTCTTCGATGAACGTGCGCGCGGCCTGCAGCGTCTCCAGCGATTCCTTGCTGTCTGGCCGGTAGCCCGCGAACTTCACGCGGTCACAACGCTCCAGGAACATCTGCAGCAACCGCCGGTGCTGCCCGCTCAGCTCGCTGGCGCGCAGCGCCTCCTGCAAGAACTCCTCGGTGGTGAGCTCCGGCGCGCGGATGTCATAGCGGCTCTCCAGGTACCGGCGCACGATGGCCGACAGCCGGACGAACCAGGCATCGGCGGACTGTTCGTCCGGCGCGCCGGACTCCTCCAGCACCCGCAGCTCGGCCACCGCCTCCTCGTACGCGGAGCGCTGGCGCGCCACCGCCTGGCGCGTCTTCCAGCGCCGCCACAGCGCCAGGCCCAGCGCCAGCCACGCGACCGCGACCACCGCCAGCGCGAGCCAGTGCCACCACGGGCGCTGCCCGACGGAGGTCGACAGCGGCCCATACGCCGGCTGCAGCGACGCGGTGACCTTGTCGACGGGGATCGGCGAGATCTCGAGCGGGACTTCTTCGGTGAGGATCTCGGCCGCGCCGGTTCCAGCGCCCGACGCCGAGCCAGCGCCCGAGCCAGCGCCCGAGCCAGCGCCCGACGCCGACGCGGCGCCGCGGCGATCCTGCATCTCCAGCCGAAATGGCGGAACGCGATGCCGGCCGCTGGCCAGCGCCTGCAGGGTATACGTGTGCTCCTCCACCTGCCGGCCGCCCTCGCCAGCGTGGCCGGCGCGCTCGAAGTCCACCACCCGGAAGCGGCCAAGCGCGGCCTCGCCGAGCTGGCCGGTCTGAAACGGTAGATCGACCGCGACCCCGGCCTCTGCCTCCACCGTGAGACGCACGTACAGCGGCTCGCTCAGCACAGGCTTGGGCGGCCACAGCGTGACCGTGGCCTTGACCGGACCGTTCTGCGTGACCTTGACCACCGCGTCCTTGGGTGGCGGCGGCACCGCCTGCGGGCTCTCGGTGGGCTCCGTGGAGCCGCAGCCGATCGTCAACGCCAGCGCGCCGGCGCCGAGCGCCAGCCGCAAGCGGCCTGACAATGCGTGCCTCATCGCCGGATCCTCCGCTCGCGCTGGCGAAAGAAGCGCAGCAGCGGGTCCACCATGGAGCCGGCCGCGTCAAAGGTGATGAGATCGATGCCGCTGGCGCGCAGCTCCTGCTCGAGCTGGGCTTGCCGCTTGGCGCCGAGCTGGGTCAGCTCCTCGCGGAAGCGCGCCGATTGGGTGTCGACCAGCACCGAGTGGCCGGTCTCCGCGTCCTCTAGCTGCACCAGCCCCGCTGGCGGCATGTCGCGCTCCCGCAGGTCCGTGACCAGCGCGGCCACCACGTCGTGCTTGCGGTTGGCCCCGCGCAGGACTTCCAGGTATCCGTCGTCGAGAAAATCGGAGATCAAGAACAGCACCGTGCGCCGCGGCAGCACCTTGTGACACAGCTCCAGCGCGGCGCCGATGCTGGTGGAGCGCCGCGGCTCGCGCCGGGCGCGGTCTGACAGGTCCCTCCACCATCGCCACAGCCGCCGTGGCAGCTCGCGAACGCTGCTCCGTGGCGCAGGTCCCATGGACACGGTCTGGCCGTGCGTGAGCACCTCGCGGATCACCCGCAGCGCGTGCTTTTGGCCCTTGCGCGGCGGCATGTACAGCTCGGGCCCGCCATGAAACAGCAAGAGCCCGACCTTGTCGTCGTTGCGGGTCGCCGACAGGGCGATCAGCGCCGACAGCTCCGCGGCGGCCTCGAGCTTGCTGCGCCGGCCGGAACCAAAGTCCTGCGAAGCGCTCACGTCCACCAGCAGCATCACCGTCAGCTCGCGCTCCTCCACGTATCGCTTGACGTGCGGCTCGCCGGTGCGCGCGGTCACGTTCCAGTCGATGGAGCGGACATCATCGCCGGGGACATACGGCCGCACCTCGTCGAACTCCATGCCGCGGCCCTTGAACACGGAGAGATACGCACCCGCCATCACGTCGGCGACATCGCGACCGGTGACGAACTGGATGCGCTTGACGGCTTGCGCGATCTCGGCAGGCAACATGGCGTGGCGGCAGCTTACGGGACCGGGACGTTCTCGAGGATCTGGGAGATCACGTGATCGGAGGTCTTGCCTTGTGCCTCGGCCTCGTAGCTCACCATCACGCGGTGGCGAAGCACGTCCAGCGCCACGGTCTTGACGTCATGCGGGCTGATGTAGGTCCGCCCGGCCAGCACCGCCTGCGCCTTGGCCACCTTGATGAGCGAGATGGACGCGCGCACCGAGGCGCCATTGTCGATGAGCGGCGCGAGCTGCGGCATGCCGGAGCCCTTGGGATCTCGCGTGGCGGCCACCAGGTCCACCGCGTAGCGCTTGACCTTGTCGTCCACGAAGATCTGCCGCACCACGTCGCGCGCCGCCAGGATCTCGTCGATCCCCATCACCTTGCTCGCCGAGGGCTCGGAGCCCGCGCCCGCCATGCGGTCGATGATCTTCACCTCTTCGTCGCGAGTGGGATAGCCCACCTTGAGCTTGAGCATGAAGCGGTCGAGCTGCGCCTCGGGCAGCGGATAGGTGCCCTCTTGCTCGATGGGGTTCTGCGTCGCCAGGACCAAGAAGGGCTCGTTGAGACGAAAGGTCTGATCCCCCAGCGTGACCTGCTTCTCTTGCATCGCCTCGAGGAGCGCGGATTGCACCTTGGCGGGCGCGCGGTTGATCTCGTCGGCCAGGACGAGGTTGCCGAACACCGGCCCCTTGCGGACGGAGTACGAGCCCTCGCGCGGGTTGTACACCTGCGTACCCACCACGTCGCCGGGCAGCATGTCGGGGGTGAACTGGATGCGCGAGAACGTGGCCTCCACCGCGTCGGCGAGGGTCCGGATCACCAGCGTCTTGGCCAGACCGGGCACACCCTCGAGGAGCACGTGGCCACCGGCGAGCAGGCCGAGCAGCAAGCGATGCAACATGTCGTCCTGGCCCACCAGCACCTTGGCCACTTCGGCCTTGAGGGTGGAGAAACGACCCTGGAGCTTGGAAACGTCTTCAGTTAGGCGATCAGACATGGCGAGTTGGGGAGATTGTCGGCACGGATGTGCGCTGTCAACCGGGGGGCCCCGCCGATCTATTCCGCCGCGCGCGCGGATTTGCCAGGCCCCCCAAGGCCCCCCAAGCGGGCCCAGACGGAACCGAGGTTCTCATTTTATTTCGAGCGGATACGAGCGGATAGGAGCAGATACGAGCAGCACAGTGCGCCAGGCAGTCCGCCGCAGCGAGGCGGCCTTTGCGTGGCCCTGCCCGATCACACCGGCGCGGCCAGCAGCAAGTTGGCAGCGCGCTCGCGCAAGAGCCGGACCACGACGTCATTCACCGTGTCCCCGCGCTCCACGCTGTCAAAGTAGCGCTGCGCCAGCGCCTCGTACTCGCGGATCACCGGATCAAACTCTTCAGCGCTCAGCTTCTTGATGAGGCGCCCGGAGAACTTGGCGAACGCCCCCACCTCGGCGGGTCCCACGTCCTTCTCCCACCGCTCGAGGTACTGCTGATACGAAGCTTGCTCGGTCATGAAAGCTCAGAAGGCCTGGTTCACGCCCAGTCCTACCAGATGAACGACGTCGGTGCGACTCACCGAGGTGCCGGTGTGCCCGCGCATCGACTCCGCCTTGGGCGCGCCAAAGGAGTTGTTCAGGTACGTCAGCCGGTAGCCCAGATCGACGTTCGTGCTCCGGGTCAGGTGATACACCCCGGCCACGGTGAGCCACATGCCGCTGGTGCTCGGCGAATCGCCGTCTTCGAGGTTCTTGGTCTGCTGTCGGGTGGAGAACACCAGCGCGTCGAGCCCCACGCTGAGGCCGATTTTTCGGGTCAAGCGGTCCACCGTGAAGGCGGCGCCGAGCGTGCCGCCGCTGAGGTTCTCCGACGGCAACTTGGCGGTGTTCTTGGTCAGGTTGGTGACGTTGTCGACCGAGAACATGTCGTAGTGGTAGCCGAGGCGCCCCCACGCCACCATGCCAAAGCGATTGCCCAACGAGTACCCACCCAGCGCTCGGATATCCACCGCGTGCGTGGTGATCCCGGTGTCCTGGTTCTGGTACCGAAAGGGCTTGGCCTTGGTGCCGGAGTACTGCGCCTGGAGGCCCGCCTGGATGGCTCTGGCCACCGGGAACGTCGCCCCGGCGCCGACCGTGAGCGAGCCGCCGAACGTGGAGAGGTTGTAGTTGTCGGGCACGCCGCGGGGGCCGCCCGTGGTGCGAGTGCCCTGCACCAGGTACGTGAACCCGAGCTGGGCGGTGGCCGCGATGACGCGGCGAGGCGCGGGGGCGGCGGCCTCGGACACCAGCAGCTTGGTGGAGAGCCACCCTCGCTCGCCGGTGTCCGTCTCGATCTTGCTCCACCCGTCGCGCTCCTCCAGCACGGCCACCTCGCCTGCTTCGGCGGTGGCGATCTTCTTGCTCTTGGCGCCCGGCTTGGCGCGCAGGGCCACCGCTTCATCGAGCTGGACCACCTGGCGCTCACGGCTGGGCGCGCGCTTGGGGGCGGGCTTGCGCGCGAGCTCGCGCGGCCGGTCGGTGTCTTCGGCCTGAACGCGGCGAGGCTCCGTCGGCTCCTCAATCTTCACCACCACGTCGCCTTCGCCGCCGCGGGGCTTGGGCTGCCTGGCCTCCTTGGGCTCTTGCGCTTCCCGAGGCGCCTTGACCTCCCGGGTCGGCTTGACCTCGGGGTCCTTGGAGATCTCCTCCGCCGAAGGTGGCGCGCTGGGGTCGATGTTGTCCACCGCGTCCACGCCGCGGCGATCATCCGGGGGCTCTCCCCCCCAGCCGCGATCGGTGGAGCGTCCGTCCACGTAAGGCCGCCGGCGGGTCTGCCGCTCCACGTCGTCCTCGCTGGCCTCCGCCTCTCCGCCAGAGACCTTGGTGCGAGGAATGAAGCCCGTGCGACCACGGACTCGCACCTTGATCCAGCGCCCGTCTCGTCGAAGCACGGTCATCTCTTGCCCGGACTTGACCTTCACCACCACCTTCGAGCTCTCGCCCGGCTTGAGATAGATCTCGGCGCTATCGGTCGCCACCACGGTCTCCGCGACCGCCGCCACCGGTGCGGCAACCACGAGGGCGATCGTCGCGAGCAAACCTGTCAACGGACCACGCATGTCCGTTGATTTTACAAGTCTCGTGCCGGATCCGATACGTGATCCTGACAGCGAGCGCAGCGCCAAACCCTCGAGATCACGTTGGCAGTGTGTGCCAGTCTGGCAGCGCCGTTCCTGGCACCGGGTTATCACACCCCACCTCTCAGCGGTCTCCACGTCCCAAGTTCGGCGCTCCGCCGCCCCTGCCCGCTGGCCAGGCCCTGGCCAGGCCATTGAAACCTTTCACGCCAGGGCTATCCCACCGGGAGGGATGTCTCAGCGCTGTAACAAGCCGCGGCCCTGGGGGGATCTGGGGGTTCAATCCCGTACAATCCCAGGCTACGCTTCGAACTGTCCTGCGCCGTGTACGGCGGTATCCCGGAGATCCCATGACTCAGCTCACGACGCGCGCCACTGCCACTGGAAACTTCGAACTCATGATCGATGGGTGCCAAACCCCGTGCTACCTGAGGTCCGTCGAAGGTGGCTTCGTGAAGGCCGGCGTCATCGACGAGCCGATCGGCATCGATCTGATGCGGATCAAGCACACCACTGTGCGCGAGGTGGAGCCGATCACCGCCGAGATCGGCATCGCGGGCGCCACCGACATCATCAAGTGGATTCGCTCGTCGTGGAAGAAGGACTGGAACCGCCGCAGCGGCCACATCATCCACGCCGACTACAGCCTCAAGAGCGTGGTGGAGCAGTGGTACTACGACGCGCTCATCACCGAGACCACGTTCCCGACGCTGGACGGAAGCGCCAAGGACGCGACCTTCCTGAAGATCAAGTTCCTGCCCGAGCGTATCGAGGTCAAGCCGGGGGACAGCAACGCGCTGAGCCCCAACATCGGCAGCAAGCAGAAGACCTTCCAGACCGCAGGGTTCCGGCTGCGCATCGACGGCGTGGACGTCGCCAACACCCGCAAGATCGAGTCGTTCACCATCAAGCAGGGCACCAAGAAGGTCGGCGCCGGCAACGCGCGCTTCCAGGAGCTGGAGCCAACCAAGGTCGAGTTCCCGGGGATCACCGGTCACATCGCCTATGCGCACGCGGGCGCGCTGGTGAAGTGGCACAACGAGTTCCTGATCAGCAAGAGCGCGGATCCGGCGGCCGAGCGCAACGGCGCCCTCGAGTACCTCGCCGCTGACAAGAAGACGGTGCTCTTCACGATCAAGCTGATGAACATCGGCCTGTCGGCGCTCTCGATCCCGAAGTCGGACGGCAACCAGGACGCGCTGCGCATCTGCAAGTTCGAGCTGTACGTCGGCAGCATGGACATCGAAGGCAAGGGCGGCCCCGGCGCCGAGTGAGCCGCGGCCGCGACGACGACTAGATCAGCACCAGCAGGTCGTACGCGACGTGCGCGTAGACCGCGTGCGCCAGCGAGCGAAACCAGAACGTCGCGCCGAGCGCCAGGCCCGCGAGCATGCGGAAGGCGAACGCGGCGCCGCTAAAGCCCTCGCCGCCATCACCCAGGTGATGGGCCGCGGCGAAGACCAGCGCCGCCACCGCGACCGCGGCCAGCGCTGCGCCCCGCCTGGGCACCCCGGCCGCTTCGGCCACCCGCAAGAGCCCGCCCACCAGGAGCAGGCGAAACGCCAGCTCTTCGTAGATCCCGGCGCCGATCGCGCTGGCCACCGAGCTGCCCACCCCGAGGCCAAAGAGCTGATGCACCAGCACCGGCAACCCGAGCCAGAGCACCAGCGCGATGGCGAGCGCCTCGGCGGCCACCGGCCCCACCACCGCCAGCGAGAGCGTGCGCGCGCGCCCGGTGGTATGCATCCACCACAAGAACACCGCGGCGATCAGCGCCTGCACCAGCAGATATCCAGCCCGCCCCTGACAGGCCGTGTACAGCGCGCGGGAGATCGGATCCGTGGCCACCACCGAGGGCACCACCACGATCGCGAGCTGGTAGACGAGCAGCAGCGGAAAGATCAGCACCAGGCTCGCCGCCACGTCGCCGCGCCCCAGCGCCCACGTGCTCGCCGCAGGGGCGCGCCCCGGCCCGCTTGCTCCCCCGCCGGCTCATCTCCCGCCGGCTCACCGAGGCCCTCCCGCGCGCGCGCGGCCGCTGCGCGAGCGCGGCTCATCGCCCGAGGGCACGCTGGCCTTGCGGCGCGCGCCGCGCTGGCCACGGCGCGCGGCCTCGGGCGACGCCGCCTCCGGCCGCACCGTGGCCGTCACCGCGAGATCCCATCGCAGGTGCGCGCGGGCGACCGCCAGCAAGGCTGGCGCATCGAGCGAGGCCACCTTTTGGGCGTGCTCTTGCCAGAGCTGCCACGGCAGGCCGTAGACCTCGTGATAGGCCATCGCAGCGGCGACCGCGGAGCGCCGCTGCATCGCCGTGTCATGAGCGCCGATCACGTAGTTGCGCGCGCGCTGGGCCTCGTCCTCGGTGAGCCCGTCCCCTAGGAGCCGCTCGAGCTCCTGCCGGATCACCGCGTGGACCTCGTCGAGCTTGTCCGGGGCGCAGGCGACGTGGATCGCCAGATAGCCGGGATCTAGCCCCTCGGTGACATGCACCGCCACCTGATACGCCAGGCCGCGGCGCTCGCGCAGCTCCAGAAACAGCCGCCCGCTCTGCCCGCCCAGCGCGGCGCCCAGCACCTCCAGCGGCAGCCGCTCTGGGCCAGCCACCGTGGCGCCAGGGAACCCCACCACCAGGTGCGCCTGCGCCGGATCGTCGAGGTAGGCGTAGACCTCGCGCTCGGTCTGCGGCCGGCCAGCAAACGACGGCGGCGTCACCGTCACCGCGGGTGCGACGCGGCGCGGCGCGCTCGCGAAGCGCGCGCTGACCAGCGCGACGACCTCGTCCGGATCGACGTCCCCCACGACCGCCAGCGCCAACGAGGACACCGGGAAGCGCTGCTGATACAGCTCGCGCAGCGCGTTGCGCGACAGCCTGGCGAGCGACTGCTCGGTGCCCAGGACGTCGCGATGGTATGGGTGGCCGCCGTAGAGCGCGCGCAGGAACACCTGCAGCGCGCGCCGGCCTGGCCGCGTCGCTTGCGCGGCCAGCTCCCCCAGGAGCTGGCGCCGCACGCTCGCCACCTCCACCTCGTCCAGCCGAGGCGCCAGCAGACAATCCGCCATCAGCTCGAGGCCGTCGCGCCAGCTATCGGAGAGCCACTCGGCCGAGGCGCCGAAGCTGTTGCGGCCCACCACGCCCTCCAGGCTGCCGCCCAGCTCGTCGAGCCGGCTCGCCACCTCCGCCGCGCGCCGCTTGCCGCAGCCCCGGGACAGGAGCCGCGCCAGCATCGCCGCGGCGCCGCTCGTGCGGTCCTCCTCGAGCCGCACCCCGCCCGCCCACGCCGCGCGCATCGCCACCAGGCGAGCCCCCGGGTCTCGGCGCACCAGGAGGGTCATCCCGTTGGGCAAGACGTGGCGCCGCTCCTGCGCCACCGGACGCTGGCGCGCGGGGGGCAGGGCCTTGCGCACGCGCGCCGGGGCGGCCTGCGCGAACACGCGGCGGCCGCGCCAGCTCCTGGGCACCACCGCCGCCACCGAGGCTCGCTCGGCCACCACCTGGCGGGCGAGCGCCGCCGAGACCTCGCCGCGGCGGAGCCGGCGCACCCGCTCGGCGTGGACGCGCTCGAAGCCCGCATCGCCGGTCATGGCCGCGTGCCAGCCCAGGGCGCGCGCCCGCCCTTGCACCGTCTCGAGCTGGCGCTCGCGCTCCAGCTCCAGCGCGGCCTGCGCGCGCTCCAGCTCCTGCTGCTCCAGGTCCTGCGAGAGCCCGCGCAGCTCGCGCAACAGCCCTGTCACCGCGGCGGCCAGCGCCGCGGGCGCCGGCGCTGCCTCGACGACGAACAGGCTGGCGTCGTGCAGCGCCCGCACGTACCCGGTCGGCCCGGCGTCGCCACCGGCGACCGCGGCGAACGACGCGCGCTGGGACAGCACCACCGCCGCCACCTCCAGCGCCGCGACTTCCGGATCGCGCAGCGCTGGCGCGGGAAAGGCGATCGCCAGGCGAGCGCCCGGCGCCGTGTGCTCCACCACCGCCACCCGCGGAGTTCCCTGCGCTGGCTCGCGAATGGACCGGCGCGGGGGCCGAGCCGCGGGCAACCCGCCAAACCGAAGCGCGACCCGGCGCAGCACATCCTCGCGGTCCACGTCCCCGGCGATGACCAGGGTCAGGTTGGGGCCGACGTAGAACCCTCGATAGAGGTCGGCCACGTCGCGCACCGCGATGGCCGACAGGGTGTCTTCGCTGCCGATCACCGGCCGGCGGTACGGGTGCATGAGAAACGCCGTCGACAGCAGGCACTTGCCCAGCAGCCGCTCCACCGTCCCGCCGCCGTGGCGTAGCTCCTGCAAGACCACCGACCGCTCGCGCTCCAGCTCGCCAGGCTCGAAGCGAGGCTCCACCAGGGTGTCCGAGAGCGCCTCCAGCGCCTCGGGAAAGTAGGCGCGGCGCACCACCGCGTGAAACACGGTCTGATCCGGCGAGGTCCAGGCGTTGACCTCTCCCCCCGCGCGCTCGATCACCCCGGCCAGCTCCCCGCTGCGATAGTGACGAGACCCCTTGAACAGCAGGTGCTCCACCAGGTGAGCCAGGCCGGCCTTGCTGGGCGGGTCATCCGCGGAGCCAACCCTCACCCAGGCCTGGATGGCGACCATGGGGCTGGTCGCGCTCGGAGAGATGGACACCGTCAGGCCATTGTCCAGGATATGCGTGTCGAGCTCGTACAAGCCGGGTCCTTGCGCGTGACGGAGCTGCGGGATCACCACGCAGGCGACCCCGACCAGCAACCAAGGATAGACAGAAGACCAGGTCCGACGCACGTTTTCGCCTGAGGGCCGCCACGATAGCCAGACCGGCCGGCCGACGCAAACCTCCAGGCGCAGCGCCGCCTGGCGCGCTGGCCGAGGGACGGGGATCCGGCGAGGGAGGCGCGCCGCGCGAGAAGGCGCACCTCCACACCTCGACCGAGCTCCGCTGGTCGCCGTCGGAGACCCGGTTGATGGTACGCTGCGCCGGTCGTGATCGGCCCGCTCTCGACGGACCTGACCCAGCAGCCCACCCTGCACAGCGCGCGGCTGATCCTCCGGCCGCTGTGCAGCGAGGACGCCGCGGCCGTCGCCGCCCTCGCTGGCGACCGGCGAGTGGCAAGCCAGCTCGCCGATGTGCCCTCACCCTTTCCCCTGGACGTGGCGGCGCGCTGGGTGGAGGCCCGCCTCGATCGCTTTGTCCGCGGTGGCGGCCCGACGTTCGCGATCACCGAGCGTGTACGCGGCGCGATGCTCCTTGGCACGGTCAGCCTGCGCAGCGTGCCGCGCGACCGCCGCGCCGAACTGGGGTACTGGCTGGGACACGAATTCTGGGGCGCAGGCCTGGCCAGTGAGGCGGTATCCCGCGTGCTGCGCTGGGCATTCGTGGAGAGCAACCTGCACCGCGTGTATGCACAGGTGATCGCGACCAACCAACGCTCCCAGCGCGTGCTGGAGAAGGCCGGGATGGAGCGAGAGGGGACGCGGCGTGGTCACCTGAAGAAGGGCCGGCGTTTCGTGGATGTCGATCAGTACGGAATCTTGCGTGATGAGTGGATGAAGAGCCCGCTGGCGGGCGCGAAGGCGCCGCACCGCTGACCTCCGTGGGGGATACTACAGGCTGCTGAAACCCTTGATCTGAATCACAGCCCAGAGGTCCGATGCGGGATTTTCAGGAGCTGCCAGGAGCCCCCCTCTGTCAGTCATCATAGGCTCGCAGGCTACTGGAACCCTTGAGATGAGGGGCCACAAGAGGCGGTCAGGCAGCAACGCGAGGCCGATAGTCTGACGGGACTCCCAGGCAAACGGCGGCGGCGTGAGCGACTGGGTGATGGCGGAGGCTCAGCGATGACTCACGCTGCCAAGAGTGGCTCTTTGTAAGGCCCACGAACAACCTGCCAAGGCGCTCGCGGCAGCGCCAGATCATCGAATCCCCAAACAGTAACCCCCACGATATGCAAAGTGGACATACGGCAGAGTACGCACCCGAGAAAGATATCTACGCGACGGAATGCTCGATACTGTTGTGGCCCTAACCGCCGGTACAGCTCCAACCTGGCCCTGTTGGCCGACGATGCATTTGCGGCCACGCGCAGAATGGCTGTTCCTGCTCCTCGCAGAGCCTCTTGAAAGCCACAAACAAAACAGCATGTTGCAATAACGGGGTGGCCCGAATGGGCACAAGATAGGGCCCCAAGCAAGGCACTCGACCGTCACGCGGACCACAGGAAACGAACGACAGCGCGTCGACCGGGCGTCAGTGATCCCACCGGCGAGTGGAGCCGCCGAGCACGAGGCGCGCGACGCGCGGCGACGAGCGTTCCCGGTCGGCCCGCGAGGAGCCGCGACCGCGGTGAGCGACAGGCCTCCGCTCGTTCCGGTTGCGGTCAGAATCACCCGGGCGAAGCACTGACAGGGTCGTCTGGACTCCTGCGAGCGCCTGGCGCTCCGCGAGACTGGAGCATGAGGCGAGTGCGCAGAGAGCGACCTGACGCCTCTGCCGACGAGCGTGACCTGGCCGACGTTATCGAGGCAAGCGCCACCAGCGGCGCCGAAGGCTCCAGTCGCGGCGGTCGAGGATTGGAGAGCCGAAACCCTTGAATCGGATCGGAAAAAATGCAACTAACGCCTCTTTATCCACAGCCTGATAGGCGTTGAACCAAGTCGCCAGGTCATTTCCAGATTTGCCCCTGCGAGACCCTAGATCCCGGATCCGGATCCCTGCTGCCTGGCCATCGGACGCCACCACGACTCGACCCGCCGTAGCGTCGACAAACTGGGGGTTTTTCCGGCCGTTGACCAGGCGGCATACGCGCTGGGTCGAGCGAGCGTACGAGGCGAGGTTGACTCATTATCAAGATCGAGTGTTATCGCCTCGACAACCGAGCTGAATCGAGATAGCTATTCCCTTCGAGGTTCAAAATGAGTGATCTGAACAGCCAAATCAGCAAGCTGGTTTCTGAGTTCGTCGACAACGTGACCGCGCTCGCTCGCCGCGCAGCGGTGGACACGCTCACCGGCGCACTTGATGACCGTGGTGGCCGCCGACGAGGAGGCCTCGCTGTCGAGTCCCTCAAGACCGAGCGCCGTGGCAAGGGCGCGAAGCGCAGCGCGGGTCAGCTCGACCGCTTGCAGACTCGAGTGATGGAGTTCGTCGCCGCGAACCCCGGGATGCGGATCGAGCAGATCAACAAGGAGCTCGGCACCTCCACTCGTGACCTACAGCTCCCCATCCGCAAGCTCATCGCGTCGGGTGCGCTCAAGAGCAAGGGCGAGAAGCGCGCGACCACGTACTTCGCTGGCGCCGCCAAGAAGGGCAAATAACGCACGCGGCCAGAGGGCCGCGGTGACGAGCATCGGCAGGGCGGCCCGTGGGTTGCTGGCCTGACCGCGCGGATGGCGAACAGGCCTCTGGACAGGCCTTTGAACAGCCTCTGGCGGGGCCATGCTCACGGGCGCATGATAGGGAGGGACTCGGCGTTGGGCCGAGGCCACAGCGATGTGGAGAACCATGGGCGATTCGATCCCTCGACGCTTGCTCGTACACGCCAAGACGCGCCCGCTGGCCACGGCGTACGCCACCCGCGGGGACGATCACTGGAGAGAGACCTCCTGGCGGACCTTCGTTGAAGAAGTGCGCATGGCGGCTCGCGGCCTGCTGGCCTTGGGCGTGGCCAAGGGTGATAGGGTGTGCATCCTGGGCTTCAACCGTCCAGAGTGGACCATCCTCGATCACGCAGCGATGATGATCGGCGCCGTCCCGGCCGGCATCTATACCACCTGCTCCAGCGACGAGGTCCACTACATCCTCGAGCACAGCGAGGCCAAGGTGGTGCTGGTGGAGAACGCCGCACAGCTCGCCAAGGTCTCGCCTCGCCTGGCGAACCTGCCCTCGCTGCTCGCCCTCGTCACCATGCAGGACGTGGGACCAGCCGATGGGCCGGCTCGCCCTGACCAGCCGAGCGAGGGTGCCTCCGCCGCACCGACGACCGCTGCGCGACTACTACGCTGGTCGCAGCTCATGGCCCTTGGCCAGGAGGTCGAGGAGCCAACGCTCGATGCGCGCCTCGACTCCATCGAGCCTTCGGACCTGGCCACGCTCATCTACACCTCGGGCACCACCGGCCCACCCAAGGCGGTGATGCTCTCTCACCACAACCTGTGCTGGACCGCGACCCAGCTGGTGGCCAGCAGCGAAGTGACCGACGCCGATTGTCTGCTGTCGTATCTCCCGCTCTCGCATATCGCAGAACAGATGGGGACGATCCACGTGCCGGCGACCGCAGGGTGCGCGGTGTACTATGCCGAGTCCATCGAGCGCGTCGCCGACAACCTCAAGCAAGCGCGCCCTACCATCTTCTTTGGCGTCCCGCGCATCTGGGAGAAGCTGCACGCCGCCCTCAGCGACCGGCTTCACGCGCTGACCGGAGGGAAGAAGCACCTGGTGGCGCGCGCCCGCAAGGTCTGCCTGGAGGTGCATCGGCGGCGCGGTGCGGGCAAGCCGTGTGGGCCCTGGCTGACGCTGCAGTACCGGCTCTTCACGCGCCTGGTCACCGACAAGATCAAGGCCGCGATCGGGTTCGACCGCACCCGCAGCAGCGCCACCGGCGCGGCCCCCATCGCGCTGGAGGTGCTGGAGCTGTTTGCCAGTCTGGATCTCCCGATCTACGAGGTCTACGGCCAGTCGGAGGGCTCTGGGCCGACCACCTTCAACGTCCCTGGCCAGTGCAAGCTGGGCACGGTGGGCCGGCCCATGCCAGGCCTCACGGTCAAGCTGGATGAAGATGGCGAGGTCCTGGTGAGCGGCCCCAACATCTTCCTGGGGTACTTGAAGGACCGGCAAGCGACAGCCGAGACCCTCGTCGAGGGCTGGCTGCGCTCTGGTGATCTGGGCGCCTTCGACGCGGACGGGTACCTCTCCATCACCGGTCGCAAGAAGGAGATCATCATCACCTCGGGCGGCAAGAACATCTCGCCGCGCAACCTCGAAGACGCACTGCGCGAGAGTCGGCTCATCGCCGACGCGGTGGTGATCGGAGATCGCCGCAAGTTTCTCAGCGCGCTGCTGGTGCTCGACGAACAAGAGGCCAGCGCGACGCGCGAGCGGGCGAGGGCCGCCGGCACCCCGGAGGACCAGGCCCTCCACCAGGCAGCGCAGCGCGCGGTGGACGAGGTGAATGCCAGAACCGCCCAGGTGGCTCGCATCAAGCGGTTCACGCTGTTGCCTCAGGCCTTCTCCATCGAGGGCGGGGAGCTCACCCCGACGCTCAAGCTCAAGCGCAGCGTGGTGGCCAACAAGTACGGTCCGCTGATCGAGGCGATGTACAGCGACGACGCGAGCTGACGAGGTCGCCGCGGCCACACCTCACCGCGCACGGCCAGCGGCGCGTCGGGGATGCGCGTTGACGTGGCGTACCTTACGTGAGGAATCCCGCCCATCCGTCAAAGCGGACACGTCTCCGTCGGTGTGCTAGCGTGCGCGCCTTGGTTGTGTATCGAGGAGATCTCATGAACGCGAATCGACGCTTCTTGCCGCTGATGCTGGGCCTTGCGGTCACCGCGAGCCAGCGCCCTGTCAGTGCCCAGGCCGTAGGCCCTGCGCCCGTTGCGCCCGCTGCGCCCGCTGCGCCCGCGCCCGCCAAGGCGCCCGCTGCGCCCGCGCCTGCCAAGGCGCCCCCTGCGCCCGCGCCTGCCAAGGCCCGCTGCGCCCGCGCCTGCCAAGGCGCCCGCTGCGCCCGCTGCGCCCACGCCTGCGCCCGCTGCGCCCGCACCCGCTGCACCCGCTGCGCCCGCTGCGCCCGCACCCGCTGCGCCCGTTGCGCCTGTTGCGCCGACGGCGCCGGAGCCCGCTCCCCCCGCCGCACCGGAGCCGGCGCCGCCCGCCACGGCCCCCGTCGCGCCGGCGCCCGCCGTCGGCTGGATCAGCGGACAGGTCCTGGCCGCCGACACCGGAGAGCCGCTGCCCGGCGCCACGCTCGCGGTCGAGGGCACCGCGCTCGCTGCAGTGGCGGACGCGCAAGGGCGCTTCACGCTGGAGGCCCCGCCGGGGACCCACGCCGTACGCGCCGAGTTCGCCGGCTATCTCCCCGCCGAGCAGCAGCTCACCGTGGGCGCGGGCGTCGCCAGCGATGCCCGCTTCACGCTCGATCCGGATCAAGAGCTGTCCGAGGTCATCATGGTGGTCGGCTCGCGCACCGCGCGCAGCAGCGGCGAGACCACCGCGCCGGTCGATGTGCTCACCACCGAAGATCTGGCCCAGAGCGCGCAGGTCGAGACCAGCCGCATGCTGGCCTCGCTCGCCCCGTCCTTCACCTCCACGCCGCAGACCGTCGCCGACGGCAGCGACCACGTCAACCCAGCGAGCTTGCGCGGCCTGGGCCCAGACCAGGTGCTGGTGCTGGTGAATGGCAAACGCCGTCACAAGAGCGCGCTCTTGCACGTCAACGGCACCTTTGGCCGCGGCACCGTCGGCGTGGACCTCAACTCCATCCCGGCGAGCTCCATCAAGCGCATCGAGATCCTGCGCGACGGCGCCGCCTCGCAGTACGGCTCGGACGCGATCGCCGGCGTGATCAACGTCGTGCTCAAGGACATCACCGACCTGGTCGATGTCACCACCGCCACCGGGATCACCGGCGAGCTCGACGGAGCCCAGCTCAAGACCGCCGCCAACTACGGCGTCAAGCTGGGCGACAAGGGGTACGTCAACCTGACCGCGGAGTTCCTCGAGCGCCAGGCCACCAGCCGCTCGGGCACCTACACCGGCCCGGTCTACAGCAGCAACCGCGAGCTGGACGACCTCACGCTCGCGGAGCGCGGGCTGACGCGCGACGACTTCAAGATGAAGATCGGCGATAGCGCCGCCACCGTAGCGATGGCGTCGTACAACCTGGAGCTGCCCCTGGCCTCTGGCGCCTCGTTCTACAGCTTCGGCGGCCTCACCCATCGCGCGGGTCGCTCGGCGGGGTTCTATCGCTTCCCGTTTCAGACCTCGCAGGTCGTCGCGGAGCTGTATCCGGACGGCTTTCTCCCGGAGATCGACAGCACGGTCGAGGACGCCTCGGTCGGCGCCGGGGTTCGCGGCAAGAAGGCCGGCTGGGACCTCGACTTCAGCCTGGTCCACGGCCGCAACAGCTTCCAGTTCAACATCGAGAACACCAACAACGCCTCGCTGGGCACCCGCAGCCCCACCACGTTCGACGCTGGCGGCCTGGGCTTTGCCCAGACGGTGGCCAACCTCGACCTGGTGCGCAAGCTCGAGGTGCCGCAGGTGAAGTCGCTGGCGCTGGTCCTGGGCAGCGAATTTCGCCTGGAGAACTACCGCATCACCGCCGGCGAAGAGGCCTCGTACTCGCTGGGCCCGGTCACCTTCGGCACGCCGCCTGTGCCCAAGGCGCCCGGCGCGCAGGTGTTTCCCGGCTTTCAGCCGTCCAATGAGGTCGACCGGCTGCGCGACAGCATCGGCGTGTACGCCGGCTTCGAGAGCGAGATCAAAGAGGGCCTCTCGGTCGACCTGGGCGGTCGCCTGGAGAACTACAGCGACTTCGGCCTGTCCGTGATCGGCAAGGGCGCGATGCGCGCCGAGCTCACCAAGGGCGTGGCGCTGCGTGGCGCGGTCAGCACCGGCTTCCGGGCGCCCTCGCTGCACCAGGTCTGGTTCAACAACGTCAGCACCGTGTTCGTCCCCAGCGGCCCCGGCGGCGCGCTGGAGGCGACCCAGGTGCTCACCGCCCACAACTTCAACCCGGTGACCAAGGCCTTCGGCATCCCGGAGCTGCAGGAGGAGACCTCGCTCAACTTCAGCGCCGGCCTGGCCCTGCGCCCGCTCGACAACCTGTCCATCACCGTCGATGGCTACTACATCACGATCGACGATCGCATCGTCCTTACCAGCCGCTTCACCAACGGCAACGCCGCGGTGCGCGCGATCCTGGCGCCGTTCCCCGGCGTCAGCCAGGTGCAGTTCTTCGCCAACGCGGTCGACACCTCCACCAAGGGGCTCGATGTGGTGGCGGACTACGCGATGGAGGTGGGCGAGGGCTCGCTGAACCTGGCGGCCTCGGCCAACTTCACCCGCACCAACGTCGACGACGTCCACATCCCGCGCTCGCTGGTGGCGGCGTTCGGCGACGACAGCCGGACCTTGCGCACCAACTTCTTTGGTCGCCAGGAAGAGAACCGGCTGGAGGACACCGTCCCGCGGGTGCGTGGCACCCTGTCCGCCCGGTACTCGCTGCGCAAGCTCTCCGCGCTGCTGCGCGCCAGCTACTACGGCAGCGTGCGCCACAAGCCTGACCTCTCGATCAACGATGAGACCTTCGGCGCCAAGACGCTGTTCGACGTGGACCTGGGGTACCAGGTCACCAAGAACCTCCGGCTGACGGTGGGCGCCGAGAACCTGCTCAACACGTTCCCGGACAAGCAGACCAAGGACGCCAACATCAGCCTCGGCCGCTTCGTCTACAGCCGCAACGTGTCCCAGTTTGGGCTAAACGGCGGCTACTACTACAGCAAGTTGCAGCTCACGTTCTTCTGAGCCCGAGCGCGCGCAGGACGGCGAGCGCGCGCAGGACGACCCGAGCGCAGCGCGACGACGCCCCAAGCGCGGCGCGACGACGACGCGAGCGCGCGCGCCGACGAGCCGCCGGCTGACGCCAGGCTTCACCCGCCGAGGCGCCACTCGAGGGCGCCGACGAGCCCCAGGAGGACCAGCCCGAGCGCCAGGCACGACCAGGCAAGGGCGCGCCGCCGGGCCACCGGCGCAAACGCGCCGGCCTGCGATGCGTCCGCGGGGCCAGGCAGCGACGCCGAAGGTGAGCTCGGCGGCCGGGCCCCTGGTCGAAGCGACGGCTGCGCTGGCTGCGAGGGCAGCGCTGGCAGCGGCGCCAGCGGCGCCAGCGGCGGCGAGATCCGAGGCGGCGGCGGGAGCCAGCGCGGCGGCGAGAGCGGCGCGCGCCGGGCCGCGGGCTGCGCCGAGAACGAGTTCCCTGGCGCTGGAGCCACCTTCGCCTCGCCGAAGGTGGGCTCACCGAACTCGGGCTCCGCCGCGAGCGAGTCGGTCATGGCAGGGAACGTGCAAGCAGAGCCAGGGTTCGGGGCGCGCATGGCCCCGCTATCGCCAGCGAAGGCCAGAGTTGTGCGAAAAAACGTGGCGGCTATCGCGCCAGCTTCGCCGTCGCCGGGTGGTTCCCCGGCGCCAGCAGGAGCGCGCGATCGATGAGGCGCAAGAACTCCTGGCGATCTTCGGCGGTCCCGGCCGCTGCCTTGGCCAGCCCGCGCACCTTGGCCAGAGACCAGTGCTCGGAGTCCGCGCTCTTGCGCAAGATGTCAGCGAAGGCCGACACCGCGAAGGCAAACCGGAAGTCCACAGACGCAGCCTCGAACGAGGTCGCCACCGCGACGGCCGGCATCGGGAACGCGGCCTCGCGCGCCGGCTCGCTGGCTTCCTGCGGCAACGGCGAGCGGTAGCGGGTGCGCACGGTCAAGAGCGAGGCAGGTGCAGCCAGCCCGGTCTGGGTGAGCTCGACCTCGTACATCGCCGTGACCTGGTGGCCGGCGCCGATCTCGCCCGCGTCCACTTGATCATTGCGGAAGTCGCGGTCGGCGACGTCGCGGTTCTCGTAGCCGAGCAGGCGATACCGCGCCACCAGCAGCGGATCGAACTCCACCTGCAGCTTGGCGTCCTTGGCCACCACCTCGAGCGTGGAGCCGAGCTGCTCCTGGAACACGCGCCGCGCCTGCTCGATGGTGTCGATGTAGAAGTTGTTGCCATCGCCCTTGTTGGCGAGCTGCTCCATCGTCTCGTCCTTGTAGTTGCCCATGCCAAAGCCGATGGTGGAGAGCGAGATGCCCTCATGCGCGTGCTGGGCGATGAGCGAGAGGATCTGCTGGTGCGAAGTCGGCCCGACGTTGGCGTCGCCGTCGGACAGCACGATCACCCGCGACAGGGCCTCTGGCCGCGCGTGCTTGGAGGCCTCGCGATACGCGAGCTCGATGCCGGAGCCCATGGCGGTGGAGCCACCCGCGCCCAGCGAATCGATGGCGGACAGGATCTTCTCTCGCTGGGCGACCCCGGTTGCGGACAGCAGCACCTCCGAGGAGCCGGCGTAGCTGGTCAGCGCCACGGTGTCGCCGTCCTTGAGGTTGTCCACCAGGATGTGCAGCGCACGCTTGGCCAGCCCGAGCTTGTCCGCCGAGGCCATGGAGCCCGAGGTGTCCACCAGGAAGACCAGGTTCATCGGCTTGCGCTCGGTGACGCTCTTGGCCTTGGTCGCCACCCCGATGCGCACGAGGTGGCGCCCCTCGGTGAACGGCGACGGGGCAGCCTCGGCGACCACCGAGAACACGCCGTCGGTCGGCGACGGGAACGAGTAGCGGAAGTAGTTGACGTACTCCTCGACGCGCACGGAGGCTGGCGGCGGCAAGGTGCCCTCGGTCAGCTTGCGGCGCATGATCGAGTACGAGGCGGTGTCGACGTCCGCGGCGAACGTGGACAGCCGGTCACGCGCGGCCTCGATCCACGGGTTTCGGCCGTGGTCCTTGTAGGTCTCGGCGGAGGCGGTCGGATCCAAGAGCGGCGGCGTCGCGAGCTGCGCAGGCTCGGCGGCGGGCGCGGGCGAATCCGGGGCCATCGGAACAGGCCTCGCCATCGCGGTGGAATCAGCGCCTTCTTGCGCGTAGTGCTGGGCGGAGGCCTCGGTGCGCTGGCGCTTGCCGCAGGCCGGCAGCAGGGCGGCACACAAGAGCAGGTGGGCCAGCGCGCGGCGCTTGCCCGATGACGAGCGCTGCAGGACCGATGAACGTGAGCGATGCATGATCGAGCTCTCCAGAAGTGGTGTGGAGGGGAAAACGCATCGGCTCTCGAGATGCGTCGCAAATCGTTGTCGAGCGTTGTCACTCGCCAGTGACAAGCCGCGCCGCGTGATCGCGACAAGGCGACCGCACGGCACGCCCGCCGGCAGAGCTGACGTTGCGCATGGCCGCGGCGCGCAGGCGGCGCGAGAGCCGGCGGCGCCCAGCACGCGGGCACCCGGGCATCCCGGCACGCCGACCGGCATCCCCGGCGCCCCGGCGCGCGCCAGCATCGTGCGACCTCGGCCGCTGCGACCTCTGGTAGCCGATTTCAGTACACGCTGTGCGCGTGGATACGAACGTTGCATTCCATCTGAAGCAGTAGGCCCCACTACTAGAAATCTTCGCAGAAGTTCTCTGAGCGCAACCCAGCGCGCAAAGCTCGCGTGGTATGGTCACCACCGTGCCCAAAGTGTTGGTTTCCAACAACAGTGAGCTGCTTCGGCACTTCACGGCACCGCCTTTTCGAGAGCTCGATCTGCAGCTCCTCGTAGCATCGACCGGCGAAGAAGCGTGCGAGACCTTCCGCGTGGAAGCTCCGTCGCTGGTGGTGCTGGACGCCGAGCTGCCTGGCATCAGCGGCTACGACGTGGCCGCCGCCTGCAAGAAGCAGAACCTCGCCACGCGGGTGATCTTGGTCGCCGGCAAGCGGCTGACCGCGGATCAGATGCGCAAGGTCACCGCCAGCGGCTGCGACGAGCTGCTCATCGCGCCGATGACCGCCGACGAGCTCTATGATGTGGTGGCGCTGCAGCTCGGCGCGCCTCGCCCTGGCACCGAGCCCTTCAAGGTCGAGGTCTCGTTCAAGGGTCGCCCGCTGACCGCTTCGGTCCACAACCTGTCGGTGGACGGCGCGCGCATCGTCGCCGTCGAGCCCATCGAAGAAGGGCAGACCCTCGACGTGGCGATCGTTCCGGACAGCGGCGACGGGCCGATCCACGTGCGCGCCCGCGCGGTGTGGGCGCAGCCGCGGGACGGCAAGACAGTGATCGGCGCCGCGTTCGAGAACGTCGATGAGCGCGCGCGCAGCCTGGTGGCCAGGCTGACGCAGTGGCAGATCGTGCAAGACAGCGGGCGCACGCGGGTGGTGTTGCGCGGCGACTTCACCGAGGCCACGCGCTTTGACGATCTGCTGCCGATGATGGTCGGACGCATCGTGTTCGATCTGGCGCAGGTGACGTACATGAACTCGCTCGGCGTGCGCGCGTGGTGCGAGTTCCTGCGCGCCGCGCCCATCCAGGGCTACGAGTTCTTGGCCTGCTCGGTGGCGTTCGTGCTGCAAGCCTCGACCGTGCGGGATGTCCTGGGCCGCGGCACGGTGACCTCGTTCTTCGCGCCCTATCACTGCGCCGGCTGCGAGCATCAAGAAGAGCGCCTGCTGCAGTCCGCGGCGGTGCTGGCGGCGGACATGGTGCCGCCGCGGTTCACCTGCGCCATTTGCAGAGGCACGTTGCGATTTGACGACATCCCCGAGCGCTACTTCGCGTTCTTGGGCACCGACTCAGACTGAGGCCTGGCGCGCTAGAGGTACTAGCTATTGCGCTCCTGGTAGATGCGCAGGATGTCGGCGGCGGTCTCCTCGATGGCGCGGTTGGTGACGTCGATGACCGGCCAGTTGGGGTGCTTGCGGAAGATCTCGCGGCAGTACGTGATCTCACTCTCGATGTGCGTGCGCTGACCGTAGCTCGAGTCCTGTGGCATGCCCAGATGAGACAGCCGGGCCTGCCGGATCCGCATCAGCATGTCTGGCTGCACGATCAGGCCAAAGACCTTCTTGTCCTCGACCTGCGCCAGCTCCTCTGGCGGATCCACGCCCAGCACCAGCGGCACGTTGGCCACCTTGAGGCCACGCTGCGCCAGGTAGGTGGACAGCGGCGTCTTCGAGGTGCGCGAGATGCCCACCAGCACCAGGTCGGCCTTGGGCAGGTTGCGCGGCTCGGCGCCGTCGTCGTTCTTGACCGCGAACTCGACGGCCTCGATGCGGCGGAAGTAGTCCTCGGAGATCGTGTGCAGGAGGCCGGGCACGCCGGCCGGCGCCGAGCCAAGGAACATCGCCAGCTTGCTGATCAGGGCGCCGATCAGGTCGACCGCCTCGACGTTGTACTTCTCGACCAGGCGCGTGATGAGCTCGCGCTCTTCGGTGTTCACCACGGTGAACACCACCAGCGCGCGCTGCTCGGCCGCCTTCTCGATGATCTGGGAGAGCTCGCTCTCCAGGCGCACGCGCGAGTACAGGCGGATCTGCACCTGCTCGCTGAACTGCATGGTCGCAGCGCGGACCATACGCTCTGCGGTCTCTCCGGTGGCGTCGCTGAGGATCATGACCGTTTTCATGCTGGCCCTCTATATCACGGGCAGGTGGCGTCGTCCTGGGACAGCGCCCACCCCAGCGGCGGGATCTCCGTCGCTAGCAGCGTCGGCCGGACCAGAGTTCACGAGCTTGCGGAAATCGACCACCCTCGGACATTCCGGATCCGGATCGATGGCGCGCCCGGTGTGTGCGGAGACCACCCGGCAGCCGCCGCGACAGAGGCTCAGGTACTTGCAGCTCCGGCACGGCTCTTGAGCCTGGCGCCAGTCGCGGAACGGCGCAAAGGCGCCAGGGGCGTGCCAGTACGCCGCCAGCTCGTCCACCCGAGGCCGCTGTCCATCCAGCGCGGGCGGCGGCGCCGCGAAGCTGCACGCGGTGAGCTGCCCGCCCGGCTTGGCGCCGACCAGGAAGTCGCCACCTGTGCAGCCATACACCACGAGCTGATGCAGCAGGGCCGGCGCCATCTGGTGGTGCGCCAGCATCGGGGTGTACGAGCAGTCCACCTTGAGGCGTAGCCGGTGGCGCCGCGCCGCGCGCGCCAGCAGCGGAAAGAACGCGCGGTGCTGGGCGTCGGTGCAGCGGAGCTGCTGGTAGTTGCGGGCACCGCGACCGGCCGGCTTGTAGCGCAAGAGCTCCACCTCGCTGAGCCGCTGCTGCCGCGCGTAGGCAAACAGCTCGTCGAGGTGCTCGAAGTTCTGTCGCGTGACCACCACGTTGATGCCGACCTCTCGCTTGCGTGCGCGCAACGCTCGCAGCGCGTGGTCCGCCGCGGCGAAGCCATCGAAGCCGCGCACCGCGCGATACACGTCACCCACGCCGTCCAGCGAGACGTTGATCTGCCCGAAGCGATCACAGATCGAGAGCAAGCGATCCAGGCCTTCGAGCCCGCTGGTGGTGAGGTTGGGAACGATGCCCAGCGCCAGCGCGTGTTCGGCGAGCTCGCCCAGCCAGGGCAAGGCCGCGCTCTCGCCGCCGCCCAGCGCGACGTGGAAGACGCCGCAGCGCGCCAGCTCGTCGAGCGCGCGCTTCCACTCCGCCAGGCCCCACTCCGCGGGCGCCCCCTGCGGCGACGCGCCGGTGTAGCAACCCTGGCAGCCCGCGGCGCAGCGGTTGGTGAGCTGCAAGTGGGCCTCCAGCGGCGCCGACAAGACCCCCGCCCCCAGCGCGCCGTCCAGCGCCGGATCTGCCCACTGCGCGGGCTCGTCGCGCAGGCCCAGCGCGCGACGAGCGTACGGCCGGTCCGTGAACACCAGCGCGCGCGGCCGCAGCATCTGGAAGATGGCCCCAAAGGGCTCCAGCCGATGCGACCGCGCGCGCTGCGCCCACGCTGGCGTCAGCGACTGCCGAGCCCTGGTCAGCGCGGCGCGCGCCCGCTCACGGACGGACATCGCCGCGGCCCTGAGCTTCGCCGGCGGCGGCGGGAGACGCGCGCAGCCGCCCGCGCAGCAGCGCGCCGACCAGCGGGGTGATCATGGCCAGCACCGTCGAGCCCACCAGCAGGAACGTCACGTCCACGCCCAGGCTCGACGAGTTGGGGTTCATGCCCCACTTGATGGCCAGGATGCGACCGCGACGCGCCATGGCCGCAATGTAGCAGGTCTGTCGCGCCAGGCGCCCGCCGCGACCGCCCGGTGACCGCCCAGTGACCGCCCAGTGACCGGGCAGTTCGTGCGGAGTGCCCGGTCAGTTCGTGCGCACAGGCCGGCAGCGCCGCGAGGTGGCGCTGCCAACCACGCGAGATCGCGCTGGGGCGCGCGGACGAGGCGTCGGCCCGAAGGTTGCGCAAGAGGAGCCGCATACACCGCTTCGTATCCAAGGACACCATGACGCAAGATCTGACCAAATCCCCATCGTATTCCCTGCGGCTGCACGCCGCGCTCGCCGCCGCTGCGCTCGCCGCGGCGCTGTCCGCCGCGTGTGTGGCCGAGCCCGGCACCGACGAGGCGCTGCCGCCACCGGACTCGCTCGCCGAGACCGAGCAGGGCCTGTCGCTGTCCGCCTGGTCCGGCGCGACCCAGGTCAGCTCCGGCGTCTGGTACGCACAGGTCGCGACCGTCGGCAACACCACGTACATGGTTCACTCCGGGACGGGCAACCAGCTGAGCCTGCGCACCATGGTCGGGAGCAGCTGGACCGTGCCGGTGGCCATCTCCGGCCAGACCTCGAGCAAGCGGGTCAGCCTGGCCGCGTTCAACGGCTACCTTTACATGATCCGCACCGACGTCAGCGTGACCACCAAGCTGTGGCTGTCGCGCTACAGCCCGGCCACCGGCCAGTGGACCACCAGCTACCAGCTGTCGCAGCCCAGCGCGTACGGCCCGCCGGCGATGGTCGCGTTCAACAACCGGCTCTACCTGATCGGCGTCACCCCCAGCAGCAACAAGCTGTGGATGGCCAGCATGGACAGTAGCGAGACGCTGAGCGTCGCCACGCCGATGGAGGGCCACTACTCGGCGGCCCGGGTCTCCGCCACCGTGTTCGCCTGCAAGCTCTACATCGCGCATCGCGCCGGGACCACCAACACCGTGGTCTACAACTCCTTCAACGGCAGCGCCTGGGGCGACGATCGCACCATCCCCGCCGGCCCGAGCGGCGCGGCGATCGTCGCCACCGAGCCGGTCATCGCCGCGCGATCCGGCTACTTGCACCTCCTGCGCCGCGATATCAGCGGCACCGATGTACCTGTGTGGTGGACGTACTTCAACAACAGCAGCTGGTCCGCCGAGGTCAGCCTGGGTAGCGGCGTATCCACGACCTACGCGCCATCGCTCACCAACGGCGGGCCGGGGCTGGTGGCGGTCACCACCACGTACTACAACAGCATAGCTTCCAGCCTGCAGTACACCCTGCCGTTGCAGCCGTACCCGCTGCTCTGCGGCGGCATCATCACCCCGCTGTAGCCCGCGCCGAACAGGGGCTTCGCCGGCGCCCGGGCAGTTCGTGTCTGGCGACGACGCGCTCGACGCACCTCCGCGGCCCGCGAGATCTGGGCCACAGGGCCACAGGCCAGCGCTGGCCCTTGGCCCGCTGACGCAGTACGCTGGGCGCCATGCGATCCATCTGGCTTACCTGCGCGCTCTTGCTCCTTGGCCCGGTGGGCTGCGACGGCGACGACGAGGACGCCATCGCGGGGCCGTCCTGCGGAGCTCCGGCGCCGCTGCTGGGCACGTACGACGCCCGCGCGCCTGGCTTCATCATCGCGGTGCAGGCCGGCCTGGACGTCACCCAGGAGGTGGGGCGGCTGACCCAGGCCTACGGCTTCAAGACCTCCCGGGTGTTCACGTCGATCTCGGCGTTCGCGGCCGAGCTGACGGACGACCAGGTGGCCCGGCTGCGCTGCGACAGCGCCATCCAGTACGTCCAGCACGACAGCGTGTCCTCACCCAACGCGCGGTGAGCGGGCCGCGCCGGCTGGTCCCTCTGGTCCCTCTGGTCCCTCTGGTCCGGCGGGCGGCCGTATACTGACGGAACACTGTCTTCGCAGAGTCGACCCACCCGGCTTGGGTCGCCGCGGTCACTTCGTGGGAGACTGCCGCGATGATCGAGGAGCCGCTCGCTGAGCCCGCGTCGCGGCCCGAGGTGCCAGAGGCCAGCGGGCGCCGCGTCAGCGTGGGCCAGTGGCTGGTGTTCCTGATGGTGGTGCTGTTCGTCGGGCCGCTGCTCATCTCCAACTTGTGGGGATATCTGCAGACGCGGCGATACCTCACGGAGTCGAGCATGCGCAACCTGCGCACGCTGGCCGCCGACGAAGCGGCCGAGGCCGACGTGTTCGTGCGCGACGCCGCCAAGCTCGTGCCCTCGCTGCTCTCTGGCGCGCCGACCTTGCTGCCGCAGATCTCGATGGCGCAGGGCCAAGGGGAGGGCGCCGGGGCCGCGCGCGCCGCGCTGCACGAGCAGCTCCGGGTGGGGGTCGCCGGCGCGCCGGAGATGGAGGAGCTCCAGGTGATCTCGGCCAGCGGCGCGGTGCTCGCTAGCTCGCGCCACGCCGAGGCGCCAGCGCCGGATCTGGCGGCGGCGCTGTGCCTGCAGCGCGGACGGCAGGCCACCGCGGTGACGGGCTACACCCCTGGCGAGGGCGCGCCGGCGCAGATGCTGGTGTCCACGCCGGCCAGCGACGGTGCGGTGTTCTGCGCGCGCTTCCGCCTCACCGCGTACCAGCGGCTGCTCACCGCGTTTCGCCGCCGCAGCGCGGCCGCAGATCTGTACTTGCTCGACGAGACCCGGCGGGTCATCGCCTCGTCGTCCGGCGGCGCGCACGAGGCCAGCGGTGAACGGCTCTCCTGGCTGCCGCGCGCGCAGGACCTGTCCGAGTGGGCGTTGCGCACGCGCGGCGCCGACGGGCAAGATCTGGTGGTCGCGCACAGCCCGGTGCCCGGCGCCGGATGGGGCCTGGTGGTGACCATCCCGGTGGCCGCCACGCTCGGCGAGCTGGAGGCGCTCAAGCGCCAGGCGCTGGTCATGCTCGCCAGCTTGCTCGCGGTGGTGGCGCTCGCGGTGTTTCTGGCCTGGCGCACGCTGGTGCGGCCCTTGCGCGCCCTCTCTGGCGCGGCAGAGCGCATCGCCGGCGGCGAGATCGGCGCCACCGTGAGCAACGCGGGGCCACGCGAGATCTCCGATCTCACCCTCACCTTCAACCGCATGAGCCTGGCGCTGCGAAACTCGCAGCAGACTCTCGAGGACCGCATCGCCTCGCGGACCCGCTCCTTGCACGACAGCGAGCAGTTCCTCGAGCTCCTGGTCAACTCCATCGACCAGCGCGTGGTGGTGACCGATCGCGACTACCGCATCGTCAAGGCCAACAACGCCGCGGTGCGCATGCACGGCCGGCCGCTCCTGGGCGAGCTCTGCCACCAGGCCTTCGAGGGCCGGGCGGCGCCGTGCGAGGGTTGCCCGGCGGCGCGCTCCTTCGCCACCGGCGCCCCCGCCACCGCCGAGCGCTCCCAGCACACGGTGACCGGGCAGGAGCCGGTGGCCATCGAGACCTACCCGGTGCGCGCCGAAGACGGCTCGGTGGAGTCCGTGATCGCGATCAGCCGCGTCATCGGCAAGGAGAAGCAGCTCCAGGCCAAGCTCGCCTTCCAGGAGAAGATGGCGGCCTTTGGCCAGCTCGCCACGGGCGTGGCCCACGAGCTGGGCAACCCGCTGGCCGCCATCGACGCGCAGCTCCAGCGCGCGCAGAGCGATCCGCAGAAGGCCGCGATCAGCGTGCCCATCGTGCGCAAAGAGGTGGGGCGGATGTCGCGCCTCTTGCGCGAGCTGGTGGACTTCGCGCGCCGCAAGCGCGACGAGGTCCGGCTGGCCTCGCCCAACCAGGCCATCGAGGACGTGGTGAAGCTGATGGAGCACGACCCGCGCGCCCGCAACGTGGAGCTCGTGCGCGAGCTGTTGCCGGACCTGCCCGGGGTCCGCCTGGTGGAGGACCACCTGGTGCAGGTGCTGCTCAACCTGGGGCTCAACGCACTCGACGCCATCGCGCAGGCCAGCGAGCGCGAGCCGGCACCGCCCGAGCCACCGCCGCGGCGGCTGACCTTCCTCACCCGCGTGACGAGCGGCGACGTCGAGATCCTCGTCATCGACACCGGCGCGGGCATCCCCGACGAGGTGGCGGGCCGGATCTTCGAGCCGTTCTACACCACCAAGGCGCCCGGCCGCGGCACCGGCCTTGGCCTGTTCGTCAGCAAGCGCATCGTCGAGGACCTCGGCGGCAGCCTGACCTTGGCCGCGACCGGCCCGGGCGGCACGTCCTTCTCCATTCACCTGCCCACGGCCCCTCCGCCCACGGACGCTCGATGAGCCCGCGCATCCTGGTCGCCGAAGACGAAGAGATCCTCCGCATCAACATCCGGGAGGCGCTCGAGGAGGCCGGCCACGAGGTGGACGCGGTGAGCGACGGCGAGGCGGCGGCCACCCGCATGCTCGACGAGGACTACGCGGTGGTCGTCACCGACATCCGCATGCCCAGGCTCGACGGCATCGGCCTGCTCTCCCGGGTGGTGGCGGCCCGGCCGCAGACCTTGGTGTTGATCATGACCGCCTACGCCTCGGTGGAGACCGCGATCGACGCGCTGCGCCTGGGGGCGCATGACTATCTCCTCAAGCCGATCGTGCTCGATGATCTATGCGCTCGAGTCCTTCGACTCCTCGAGCTGCGCGCCCTTCGCGACGAGGTGGTGCGCCTGCGCCGCGATCTCCGAGAGCGGCTCGGTTTCGAGGGCATCGTCGGCGGCAGCGCGCCCATCCGCAAGCTGTTCGAGCTCATCCAGCGCGTGGCCGCCACCGAGGCCACGGTGCTGATCACCGGCGACAGCGGCACCGGCAAGGAGCTGGTGGCGCGCGCGCTGCACGCGCAGTCCAAGGTGGCGGAGCGCGAGTTCCTGGCGCTCAACATGGCCGCGCTGCCGCGCGAGATGATCGAGGCGCAGCTCTTTGGCCACGAGAAGGGCGCGTTCACCGGCGCGGATCGCAGGCGAGAGGGGCTCTTGCGCACGGTGCGCGGCGGGACCGTGTTCCTCGATGAGGTCGGAGAGATGCCGCTGGCCGCGCAGGCCAAGCTCCTGCGCGCCATCGAGGCCAGGGAGATCCTGCCGGTGGGCGCGGAGCGCCCCGAGAAGGCGGAGTTTCGCCTGCTCGCCGCCACCAACCGAGATCTCGAGGGCGAGGTGCGGGAGGGGCGCTTCCGGCAAGATCTGTTCTTCCGGCTCAACGTGTTCCGGGTGACCGTGCCGGCGCTGCGCGACCGCCGCGACGACATCCCGGAGCTGATCTCGCACTTCGTGGAGCTGCAGTGCCGCCGCCAGGGACACCGCCGGCCGGTGGTGTCCAACCAGGCCATGAAGCTCCTGATGTCGTACCCGTGGCCGGGCAACGTCCGCGAGCTCTCCAACGTGATCGAGCGCGCCATCATCTTCTGCGACGGCGACACCATCGACGTCGATCACCTGCCAGCGGAGCTGGTGGCGCATGACGGCATCCCCACCGGCCTGCGCGCGGCGGTGGAGGACTTCGAGCGCAAGCACATCGCCTGGGTGCTGCGCGCGGCCGGCGGCAACCGCGACCGCACCGCGGAGATGCTGGAGATCGACGCCGCCACGCTGTACCGCCGGCTGGCCAAGTACAAGCTGCACAGCGGAGACTGAGCGAAGCTTGAGCCCTCGCCGCGCGGCCTCGCGACGGCGCTGGGCACTGGGCCGCAGGTGGAACAGTCTGTGCTTGGAGTTGTGCCCGCCACGCACCGCTTTGTTCCATCAGGCCGCGCTCTCGCATTCTTGCGTGCCGGATCTTTGCGCAGCGTCCATGCTGGCGTTGGAAGCGTCGGCGAGCTCAACCATCCTCATCACTTGCGCGCCTCGCAACGTTGCGAGGCGGCGGGGCGCAGACTCGCAGCTTTGTGAGCCGCGAGAGGCTATCGAGCGAACGCGCGGACCACCTCGCGGACCGCCGCCAGCATCACCGGATCCTTGAGATCGGCGTGCGCCGGCATGAGCGGGCTCTTGCCGACCGAGGGTCCACCCTGAAAGATGACCTTCTCGATGTGGATGTCGGTCACCGACTTCTGCCAGCCGCGGTCGGTGAAGTTGCGCGGCTTGGGGTTGAGCGCGGCGGCCGCGGGGCCATCGCCGCGGCCACCTGCGCCGTGACAAGGGACGCAGCGCCCGGCGAAGAAAGACCTACCTTCCGAGAGCTTGGGGTTGGCCGCAGGCTTGGCCGGCTTGCTCGGCGCCGCAGCGACGGCGGTGGTCGCTGATGCCGCTGACGCCGCGGGCGCCGCGGGCGCCGCGGGCGCGCGCGGGGCCTCCGCCGAGCGGGCGGCGGCTGGCGGCGCCGCCGGTGACGCAGCGGCCGCGGCCGGGCGCGCCCGCCGACGAGCGCCACCGTCGGGCGAGTCCGCGACGCGTGGCCCTTCACCGACCACCGAGGTCCATGCATCATCCTCCCCGGCGCCAGCGACCGCCACGGTGCCGTCGTCGACGACGGGCGGCTGGCTCGCGGGCGCCGCGGCAGCGGCCGCTTCCGGAGACCAGGGCTTGCAGATCGGCTGGCTCGCACAGGCTGAGGTGACGAGCAATAGAGAAAGGAAGGCGAAGCGCTTCATGACACCTCGCCATTGCAACGGGTGTTCCCACCTGGCGGCGGCTCATCCGCTGCCCATCCGGCTGCCCATCTGGCTGCCCATCCGCTGCCCATCTGGCGCTGGTCTGGCCCTTGCAAATGCCCAGCGCGAGTATCCACAAACCTTCGCGCCGATCTTCGGAGACCCGCCATGTCCAGCTCTAGCTCTTCTTCCACTCGCCGCCTCCTCGCCGCCTCCTTCACCAGCTTGGTCCTTGGTGCCTCTGCGCTGGTCCTTGCCCCGTCCGCCCTCCACGCAGACCAGCGGCCGGTGCCCGCCGCCGCCGCCGCCACCGGCGCCGAGCTGTTCGCGCAGAACTGCGTGGCCTGCCACGGCGCCAAGGGCGATGGAGACGGCCCGGCGGCGACCGCGCTCAACCCCAAGCCGCGCAAGCTGTCCGGCAAGGACGTGATGAGCAAGATCTCCGACCAGCAGATCATGCAGGTGATCAAGAGCGGCGGCCAGGCCAGCGGCAAGAGTCCGCTGATGCCGGCCTTCGCGCAGCTATCGGATCCCCAGATCAAGTCGCTGGTCAGCCACATCCGCGCGCTGTGCGCGTGCGACTTCAAGCCCTAGCGCCCCTGCGCCTCCCCCTCCCCTCGCGTCTCTCTCTTCGTGGAGTTGCCCGTGCCTTCCATCCTCGTCCGCTGGCTCTTGCGCCTGTCGCTCGTCGCGCTTGGCGGCCTCTTCTCCGGAACCGCCGGATGTAACTGCGAGGCAGAGCGCTCCGCTTGCGCGCGAGATGGAGACTGCGGCAACGGCCAGGTCTGCTTCACGGACGACAAGTGCCTGCCACGAGACGCCGCGACCCGCGCCGGCGCCACCATCGGCGACGAATGCGTCGTGGTCGGCGGGGACGAGATCGGCTGTGACGGCGAAGAGGTGTGCCGCATGGGGCTCTGCAGCGTCGCCGGCAACGTCGACCCCGGGCCCGGCCCCGGCGGGACCTGCACCGCCGGCACCGCCGCCAACGAGGCGCCGCTCTTTGGCGGCGTGTCCGAGGCCAGCGCCGACGGCGCAGACGGCGTGATGCTGCGCTGGAGCGCGGCGGCAGACGAGACGCTGCCCGCGAGCCTCCGCTATCAGGTCTACCAGTCCACCACCGCCGGCCAGTTCGACTACACGATGCCGGTGGCCACGGTGGTCGGCGCGACCTCGGTGCGCGTGGGCAACCTCACCACCGGCACGACCTACCACTTCGTGGTGCGCGCGCAGGACGAGGCCCAGCAGACCGAGTGCAACACCAACGAGCGCCAGGCCACGCCGCGCGAGCTTGGCACCTGCGTCTCGTACAACGATGACGTCAAGCCCATCCTCGACGCCAACTGCCTGGGCTGCCACACCGGCGCCTCGCCGCCGCGCAACCTGCGCCTGGACTCCTTCGCGGGCGTGATGGCCGGTGGCCTCACCGGCACCGAGGTGGTGAAGTGCCAGGCCGAAGCGAGCCTGCTGTTCCTCAAGATCTCGCAAGACAACCCGCCGGTGGGCGTCCGCATGCCGCAGGGCGGCCCGTACCTGACGGCGACCCAGCTCGAGACCGTGCGGCGCTGGATCGCGGGCGGCGCGCCGCAGGCCTGCCCCGCCGACACCGCGGTGTGCAGCGACGCGCAGGCCCCGACCTTCGCCGGCCTGGCGACCGCGACGATCTCCGGAGAGTCGAGCGCGCAGCTCTGCTGGAGCGCGGGCTCCGACAACGCCACGGCGCCGGCCCAGCTCGTCTATGACGTGTATCAGGCCACCGCGCCCGGCGGTCAGGTGTTCACCGGGCCGCCGCAGACCACCAGCCCCGCGGGCGGCACCTGCGTCACCATCAGCGGCCTCACGCCCTCGCAACAGACCTGCTGGGTGGTGCGGGCCCGCGACGGCGCCGGCAACCGCGACAGCAACGTGGTCGAGCGCTGCGTCACCACCGGGGCCGCGAGCTGCATCGACTACGCGACGGTGATCCAGCCGATCTTCAACGCCGAGTGCGTGCAGTGCCACGCCGGCGCCAGCCCGCCGCGCAACCTGCGGCTCGACAGCTTCGCCGGGGTCATCGCCGGCGGACAGACCGGCAACGAGGTGGTGGCCTGTCAGCCAGGCGCGAGCCTGCTGTACCAGAAGATCTCGATGGCCACCCCGCCCATCGGCGGCCGCATGCCCGCCGATGGCCCGCCCTACCTGACCACCGCGCAGATCGGCGCCGTCGAGCAGTGGATCGCCGAGGGCGGGCGCGCGTCGTGCAGCGCGCCAGATCCTTGCAGCGACGCCACACCGCCGACCTTCGCCGGCGTCACCACCGCCAGCGCGATCAACGCCACCACGGTGGAGGTGTGCTGGGCCGCCGGCAACGACAACCTGACGCCGGTCAGCGGCCTCCTGTACGACGCCTACCTCGCGTCCACGCCCGGCGGCCAGGCCTTCTCCGGCTCGCCGCGCAAGACCAGCGCCGCCGGCGCCACCTGCGTGCGGCTCGACGCGCTGAGCCCGGCCAGCCAGCAGTGCGTCGTGGTGCGGGCCCGCGACGGCGCCGGCAACCGCGACGGCAACACGGTGGAGCGCTGCCTCACCACGCCGCCTGTGCCCACCGGCTGCGTGGACTACGCGACGATGATCCAGCCGCTCCTGGACCGCAACTGCACGCGCTGCCACGCGGGCGACCGCCCGCCGCAGTGGCTGCGCCTGGACAGCTACGACCATGTGATCGAGGGCAGCGTGCGCCGCAACGAGGTCACCGCCTGCAACGCGGGCGCCTCGCTGCTGGTCAACAAGATCGGCGCCAGCCCCAGCGTGGGCAAGCGCATGCCGCTCGACGGCCCGCCCTATCTGACCAGCCAGCAGATCGCCATGGTCACCCAGTGGGTGAACCAGGGCGCGCAGCGCACGTGCTCGGAGGTCGCCGCTTGCGGCGACACCACGCCGCCGGCCTTCGCTGGCGCGTCCTCGGCGATCGCCACCGACCGGACCACGGCGCGGGTGTGCTGGCCGCAGGCCACCGACGCGGTGACCTCCGCCGCGTCGCTGCGCTACGACGTGTACCAGGCCGCGACCCCGGGCGGGCAGAGCTACACGCTGCCGCCGCAGTCTTCGGTGGTTGGACAGCTCTGCACCGACGTCCGCATGGGGCCGGGCTCCACCACCTGCTTCGTGGTGCGCGCCCGCGACCTGGCCGGCAACCGCAGCAGCAACAACGTGGAGGTATGCACCACCACCGCCGCCGCCGCGTGCGGCGTGGACTACGACACCCTGGTGCAGCCCATCCTGAACGCGCGTTGCACCCACTGCCACCAGGGCGACGCTGGCCCCCGATTCCTGGACCTGCGCACCTACGGTGGCGCGCTCGCCGGCGGCGCGCTGCGCGACGAGGTGGATGCGTGCGACTGGGCGGGCAGCATGCTCAACACCAAGACCGCGGGCAACGTGTGCGGACAGCGCATGCCGTTCGACGGCCCGCCGTACCTGGCGCCCGCCGAGCGCTCCTTGCTGGGCGCCTGGGTGCAGAGCGGCGCGCGCCGCGCCTGCACCGAGCCGGCGAGCTGCGGCGACACCACCGCCCCGACCTTCGCTGGCGCGGCCTCCGCGATCGCGCCCTCGCCCAGCAGCATCAAGGTGTGCTGGGCCGCGGCCAGCGACGCGGGCAGCACCGCCGACAGCATGGTCTACGAGCTCTACGATGGCACCAGCGCCGGCAGCGTCAACCTGGCGCGCCCCGCGCCGTACGCGATCTCCGGCGGCGCCACCTGCATGACCGTGCCGGTGCCGACCGCGCAGCAGACCTGCTTCGTGGTCCGCGCCCGCGACCTGGCCGGCAACCGCGACGCCAACACGGTGGCCCGCTGCGCCACCCCGGCCGGCGCGTGCTTCCCTTACGCCGAGGTGGTGCAGCCGCTCTTCGACGCGCGCTGCGTCCACTGCCACAGCGGCGGCAACCCACCCAGGGGCATCCGCTGGGACAGCTACGCCAACGCGGTGGCCAACGACGAGGTCCGCCCCTGTGACCCGGGCGGCAGCAAGCTGGTGCGGGTGGCCGAGGATTGCGATATGCCGTTTGACACCACCAGCGGCACCTGCCGCGCCTGCCTTTCCTCCGCCCAGACCCGGCTCTTGCGCCAGTGGGTCCAGGGCGGCGCTGATGAATCCTGCCCCTGGGGAGGTTGCTGATATGTCCCGCTCTCTCATCGTCGTGTCCTCGCTGCTCGCCGGCGCGGCGGCATTCTCCGTGGCCGCCTCCTGCATCGACTTTGGCTACCGCGTCCCCGCGGTGCCGGACGCGGCGCCCGCCGACGCGGCGCCGGATGGCTCCTCCGCCTGCGTCGAAGGGGCGGTGGCGCCCTCCACCTCCGGACCGCAGATCAACCTCATCACGCTCAACGTGGACAAGGCCGTGGTCAACGTCACGCCCGGCACGGTGGTGACCTGGAACAACACCGACACCATGGTGCACACCGTCACCGCCGGCGTGCCCGGCGCGCCGCGGCCTCCAGCGCAGGGCGGCTTTGACAGCGGCGACATCCCCGCTGGCGGCAAGTGGGCGTGGCGCTTCTGCAACGCCCGCAACGCGGTCTACTTCTGCAAGACCCACGCGAGCCAGATGAGCGGGTACCGCGTCGTGGTCGCGCCATGACCTCGCCGACCACGCCCGGTCGAACCCCGCCCCCCGGCGACGGGCCCATCGGGAATGGCCAGGCGCCGGTGGCGAGGCCCGCGGTGTCGCTGCGACGCGCAGCGTATCGCCCGCTGTCCTGGCGCAACCCCTGGACGATGCTGCTTGGCGTGCTGGCCGCGTTCCAGGCCGGGGTGATCACCACGCTGCTGTGGACCTCTGGCCAGAGCACCGGCGCGCGCGAGGCAGCGACGGCAGAGACCTCGGCAACGGCGGCGACGTCAGCAACGTCAGCAACGTCAGCAACGGCAGGCGTCACGCAAGCTGCGCCTGCTGCGGCAGCCACCGCCAGCCAGACCACGGCCACGCCGCCAGCAGGCGCTACCGCGACGGCTCCGCCCGCCGCCACCGCCACCGCCACGCCCGAGCGCGCCGCGAGCCGACGCGATCGCGATCGCGCAGGGGCAAGCTCGCGCGTGGCCAAGGACCGCGACGCACCCGCGTCCACCTCCGTCACGCCGCCCGCCGAGCCGGCTGCTGGCGAAGGGGGCCTGGTGGAGATCGAGATCCGCTCCGAACCCGAGGGCGCGACGGTGAAGATCGCCGGCGCGGTCTGGGGCGTCACGCCTCTCACTGCCTACCTGCCGGTGACCGCCCCGGTGGAGATCAAGCTCGAGCTCGACGGCTACGCGCCGACCAAGCTCCGCTGGTCCCCTTCTTCCGGCAAGCGCGTCCTTGGCACTGCACTCAAGCCGCTGGAGACCCCATGAAGCCTGTCCTCTTTGCGATCGCGCTGGCGGTCGCTGTCCTTGTCAGCTCGCCCGCCGAAGCGGTGCCACGCTTCGCGGCCCGCAACGGCAACGAGTGCATCCAGTGCCACATCAGCCCCACCGGCGGCGGCATCCGCAACGCCTACGGCCGCAACGTGTTCGAGCGAGCGTGGCTCCCCCGCGCCGCGGCCCCGCGGCGCGAGGACTACGTGGTCAAGCCCAGGCCCGCGGGCGGAGCGGGAGATAACGCCGGCGGCCAGGCCGGCGCGGACAGCGACGACGACAGCGACGACGACGACGTGGTCTTCGATCCAGAGATAAACCCATGGATGGTGCTCGGCGGCGACCTGCGCGCCGCGTACATCATGATCCGCCCGGACAAGGGCACGGCGCCCGGCGAAGATCCGGAGATCACCAACTCGTTCTTCCTGATGCAGGCGGACCTGTATCACGCCATGACGCTCAACAAGCACGTCACCACCGTGCTCGACATCGGCGCGTACTCCGGCTTCGAGGCCTGGGCGCTGTTTCACGCCAAGCCGGAGCCCTCGGAGTACGATCTGATGCTCAAGGTCGGCCGCTTCCTGCCCGCGTTCGGCATCCGCGAGGTCGAGCACCAGCTCTTCACCCGCGAGGGCATCGGCCTTGGCGCCGCGGACCGCGACACCGGGCTCGAGCTGACCGGGTTCGCCGGGCCGTTCACCGCCACCGTCTCGCTGCTCAACGGCACGCTCGGCGACACCGCCTTCGACACCCACGGCACCGAGCGCCGACGCTTCGAGAAGGCCGCGGCGTCCCGGCTCTCCATCCGCGGCGACGCCGGCTGGGTCCGCGGCCAGCTCGGGGCGTCCTTCTACTGGAACCAGAACAACAACCAGGCCAACCCGCTGTTTGGCCGCAGCATCCCCTCCGCCGACGCCGCCGAGGTGGGCGCCGGGGTCGAAGAGCTCCGCGCTGGCGCGTTTCTCACCGCCAACCTTGGCCGCTTCACGTACCTCGCCGACCTGGCGTGGGTCCGCGATGAGTTCTCGAGCGACCGGCTCTCCACGTTGCGCGGCTACACGAGCTATCAGGAGCTGAGCTTTCTGCCCACCCAGGGGCTCGACGTCATCGGCACCTTCGAGTTCGCCGATCCCGACCTTGATCTCCTCGACAACTCCACCGCCCGCGCTGGCCTGGTGGTGGAGTTCTTCCCTTGGCCCTTCACCGAGCTGCGCGCGATGGTGCGCCGGACCTGGAGCGACGCCTCGCCCACGGGCGGAGCCTGGGACGTGGTCGTGTTCTCTCACCTGTTCATGTAGGAGCCACCATGCGCTTGCCTTCTTCGAGCCTTCGTCCTCGCCCGCGCGCGCTGCGGCGCGCCTTGCCGGTCGCGCTTGGCGCCGCCACGCTCTTGACCCTGACCTGGCGCGCCGTGCTCGCGCAAGATCCGGCAGCTATGCCCGCGGCGCCCGCCCGGGCGCCCGTCACCGGCCGCGTGTACTTCGCTGGCAAGATCGTCGCCCCCGCTCCGATCACCCCCCACCACGATCCTGAGGTGTGCGCCAAGGGCGGCCCGCTCGTCGACGAGAGCCTGCTCGCGGCCGACGACGGCGGCCTGGCCAACGTGGTGGTGGTGCTGCAGGGGGTGGCCAGCGAGCAACTCCCCGAGGCCGGCACCGCCACTCTCGATCAGCGCGCCTGTCGCTTCGTGCCGCACGTGCGCACCGTGACCATGGGCACCACGCTGCAGATCTCCTCCAGCGACCCGGTGCTGCACAACGTGCATGCCTTCCTGGGCAAGCGCACCACGTTCAACCTGGCCATCCCGGTGCCCGGCAAGCTGGTGGAGCGCAAGCTCACCGAGCCCGGCATCCTGCGCATCCGCTGCGACTCCGGCCACACCTGGATGAGCGCGTACATCGCGGTGGTCCCGCACCGGTATCACGCGGTGACCGGCGCCGACGGCAGCTTCTCCATCCCCGACGTGCCGCCTGGCGAGTACCGGGTGCGCGCCTGGCACGAGAAGCTGGGCGCGGTGGAGCAGAAGGTCACCGTGGCGTCGGGTGAAGCGCCCGCGGTCCGACTCACCTTCAAGGAGCCGAGCGCAGAAGATCCCGCGTCCCGGCCGGCGGACACGCAGCTCCGCGACGCGCTGACCGCGGCGCGCACCGCGATCGAGGAGCTGGAGGCACAGCGCCGCGGGGATGAACGCTCGCGCCTGGCCCGAGAAGGGGCGCCGCTGTTTCAGCGCTACTGCGCCACCTGTCACGGTCGAAGCGGCGACGGCCGGGGGCCCTCGGTGCGGTTCACCTCCACGCCGCCGCGGGACTTCACACGCGGCACCTACAAGTTTCGCATGACCCCGGCCGGCTCGCCGCCAAGCCTCGACGACCTGGTGCGCACGATCTCGGTGGGCGTGCGCGGCACCCACATGCCGGCCTGGAAGGGCAAGCTCACGCGCACCCAGATCGAGACCTTGGCGCGCTACCTGACCACGCTGTCTGATGCGTTCTGGTCCGACGCCGCGCCGCCGACGCCGCTGGACATCCCCGCCGAGCCGCCATACGACGGTGCCTCGGTCGCGCGTGGCAAGGCGCTGTACGGCAAGATGCAATGCGCCACCTGCCACGGCGACGACGGCCACGGCGATGGCCCCGCGGCCAAGGTGCTGCGCGACGACTGGAGTAACCGGATCTCCCCCGCGAACTTCGCGCGCGGAGAGCTCAAAGGTGGCTGTTGTGGCGCCGTCATCTACCGCGCCATCTCGACCGGCCTCGGCGGTACGCCCATGCCCTCCTTCGCTGGCGCGATGAGCCCGGCGGAGCGTTGGGACCTGGCGCACTACGTGCTTTCCCTCGGTCACAAGCGGCCGGCGATCGAGTATCTGCTGCGCGATCCGGCCGGAAGGATCTCCTCCCCATGACGACGCCCCTCTTCTCCCCGACGTCTCGGCAAGCATCTCGGCCCCAGCTGACGCCCTTGTCCTGCCACGCCTCAGGCACCCGCCCGCGCCGCGGCGCTGGCTGCTTGGCGCTCCTCTTGGCCGCCTGCACCGCGGGCTCCCCGCCACCTGAGCAGACCGCCGGTACGGTGAGCGGCGTCATCGAGTACCGCGGCCAGGAGTCCGGCCCGCTGCGGGTCGCCGTGTTCTCGTCGTTTCCGCCACGCGGCGCGCCGGTGGCAGAGGTCGTGATCGAAGATCCGGTGTTCCCGCAGGCGTACGCGGTCCATGGCGTACCACCTGGCCGCTACTTCCTGCTGGCGCTGGTGGACACCAACGTCGACGACGGCGACCGGTACCGACCGAGGGTCGATCCAGGCGGGACCTACGGCGCGTATCGCAGCCCGGCCAGCATCACAGTGGAGACCTCCGGCTCCGCCAGCGGCATCGACCTCGGCCTGGTGGCGCCGGCGCCGGGGTCGCCGTGGGACCGCTAGGACAAGCGCAGCCCGCGGAGGCGGACCTCGCCGCCGCCGCGACCGACGACGTCGTCATCGCGGCCGATGCCGACGCTGCCGACGCGGCCGAGCTGGTCATCGAGGCCGAGCCGGCGCCCGCGGAGCCCGCAGCGCCCGCGGAGCCCGCGGTGACCCCGACGCCCGCGCCGCGACGCCGGCAGCTTGGCCCCTACGAGATCATTGCCGAGATCGCGCGCGGGGGCATGGGCGTGGTGTACCTGTGCCGACGCGCCGGAGAGGCCGGCTTCGAGCGCCTGTTCGCTATCAAGGAGATGCACGCCCACCTGGCGCACGACCATGACTTCGTCGCCATGCTGCTCGACGAGGGCCGCCTGGCGGCGCGCATCCACCACCACAACGTGGCCAGCGTGCTCGAGCTGGGCAAGAGCGAGCACGGCTACTACCTGGTCATGCCGTACGTCGAGGGCTGTTCGCTGGATCAGCTCCTGGCGAAGAACCCCACCTTCCGGCCACCGAGCCTGATCGTGCCGATCTTGATCGGCGCGCTCAACGGGCTGACGGCCGCCCATTCGCTGGAGGACGATGACGGCAACCCGGTGGGCCTCGTCCACCGCGATGTGTCGCCGCAGAACATCCTGGTGGGGATCGACGGCGACGCCCGCATCACCGACTTCGGCATCGCCAAGGCGCGCGCCCGCATCTCCTCCACCGAGCCCGGCATGCTCAAGGGCAAGCTCTGCTACTGCGCCCCCGAGCTGCTGGATCATGGCCACCGCGTGGATCACCGCGCGGATCAGTTCGCCGCCGGCGCCGTGCTCTGGAGCGCGCTCACCGGTCGCCCCTTGTTCCGCGGCGACACCGACGCCGAGACCGTGCGCCGCGTGCTGACGCTGGAGGTCGCGGCGCCCAGCAAGGTCGGGCTGGCTCCGCCCGCGGTGTTCGACGAGATCATCCTGCGGGCGCTCGACCGCGATCCGGAGCGCCGCTATCCCAGCGCCTCTGCCATGGCCGAGGCGCTGCGCGAGGCCGCCCTCACCTCTGGCATGCTCGGCGCGCCCACCCGCGTGGCCCGCTGGGTCCGCGAGACCTTCGCCGACGCGCTCGCCGAGCGCCAGCGACAGCTCCGGCTCGCCGTCAAGACCTCGACGGGCAACCAGATCCTGGTCCTGCCCGGCCTGGCCCCGGGCGCCCAGTCCACGCCCTCAGCGCCGCCTGCCCCCTTCGCGTCGAGCGAGGCGCCGACCGTCACCCTGCCGCCCGAGTCCACCGCGATGGACATCGCCCGCTTCCTGGGCGCGCTAGCGCTGGCCTTCGGCGCCGGCACGCTGGTGGCGCTGTGGGCGCGCGGGCTGCTGTAGCACCGCGCGTCGCGCGGCTACACCAGCACGCTCATGCAGGTGACGCCGGCCTCGAGCTTCTGCAGCTCGCCGAGGTCCAGCAGCTGAACCGCGTGGCCCAGCGCGCGCAGCTGCGCCGCGGTGGCAGCGGCGCTGGCCGGCAAGAGCACGGTGTCGCCCAGGCACAGCACATCGCCGCCGCTGACGTCCGCCGCCTCGTGTACCTGGTAGCCCAGCGCGCGCAGCGCTGCGCAATCGACGTACGCGGGCACGGCGATCAGCGCGCCGTCGGGCAAGCTGGTGACCGCGGTCTTGAGGTGCAGCGCGCCATGCACCGGCACCGGCACCACCGGCCGGCCGCCGGTGAGCGGCGCGAGCTGCGCCAGCGCCGCGGCGTTGCTGCGCGTGCTCTGCCCCACCAGCACGTGCCGCGGCGTCACCAGCACGTCGCCGCCATCCAGCGTCGCCGGCGCGGTGATGCGCGCCAGCGCCAGGCCGCGCGCCTGCGCCACCAGGGCCACGCTCTCGATCTCCCCGCGCCGGCTGTCCGCGCCGGGCCGGGTCAGCACCGCGCGCGGCGCCGCCCCGCGCTCCAGCACGACCAAGGTGTCCTCCACGAACAGCCCATCAGGGTGCTCATCGGCGGGCGGCACCTCCACGATCTCCAGGCCGTGCTGCCGCAGCACCTGCACGTAGGCCGTGTGCTGCCGCCGCGCCAGCTCCACGTCCACCACCTGTCGCGCCACATGCGTGACCTCCCCCTCCGCCAGCCGCGAGCTGGGCCGGCGCACCAGGGCCAGGTGGGGGAAGGCAGGCGGCATGAATGGAGGCTACACCCGGCCCAACCCCACCGAGCACGACATTGACATTGCTTGGATCTGCATTTTATTCGCTTCTTTTGCAAGAAATCCGGATTTTTCGGCTGTAAAATGCGTCCATGATCGCAGATGGTCAGCTCTTGCGCTTCCGGGTCGCGAACCATCGCTCCCTGCGCGACGAGCAGGAGTTGTCGTTCATCGCGGATGGAGATGGCGACGCACGGCTCGTGCATCCTGACGGGCTCGATGAAGCCGTACTCCCGGTATGCGCGATCTATGGAGCCAACGCATCTGGCAAGACCAACGTCATCGACGCGCTCGCGTTCATGCGCAGCGCGGTGGCTTACTCGCAACGCATGTGGGAGCCCATAGGAGGGGTGCCCCGTCGCTCCTTTGCGCTCGGGGTCGATGCGCACACTCCCTCGACCTTCGTCGCCGAGATGATGATCGAGGGAGCGCGCTACGAGTATGGCTTCGCTGTCGATGATGAGGTCGTGCGCGAGGAGTGGCTCCGCGCGTGGCCCAACGGTCGAAAGCAGGAATGGTTCAGCCGCGACGAACAGACCTTCGAGATCGGGCGGTCCTTGCACGGCGAGAACAAGGTGATCGAGGCGCTGGTGCGCCCAAACAGCTTGTTTCTGTCTGCCGCGGCGCAGAACAACCACGAACAGCTCACCCCCATCTTCCAGTGGTTCGCCGCGCGCCTGAACCCCTTGACCCTGTCGGTCGACCGGGTCTTCTCATCGTCGGTACCGCAGTGGTGGGGCCAGTTCGCGGCGCCCACTGCCGATGATGATGGCGCCAGGTCAGCACGAGAACGAGCACGCGAGCTGCTGGCCGCCGCAGACCTTGGGATCGAAGACTTCCAGGTTGTGGAAGCGGATCGAGCGGTGCCAGAGGCCAGCGCAGATGGTTCGGAAGAACCAGTGTCGAGCCGCAGGCGGCGAGGATATCGGCTGTCCTTCGCTCACCGCACGAGCGTCGAGCCGCGCTGGCTCGATCTCCGCGACGAGTCCACGGGCACCCGCGCGCTGGTCGGGCTCTTGCCCACGCTGCTTCCGCTTCTGGCAGAAGGAGGGCTGCTGGCGATCGACGAGTTCAACTCGCTGCACCCGATGCTCGCGCTCGCGTTGGTCCAGATCTTCCAGGATCCCGCGAGAAACCCCAGGGGCGCGCAGCTGCTGTTCAACACTCACGAGTCATCTCTGCTGGGCAACCTGCTCACGGATCCGGCGCCGCTCCGGCGCGACCAGGTCTGGCTCACTGAGAAGGATCGCGACGGCGCTACTCACCTCTATCCGCTGACTGACTACACTCCCCGGACCAATGAGAACCTGCAACGAGGCTACTTGCAGGGGCGATACGGCGCGGTGCCGTTCCTTGGCGTCTTCGGCGCGGAAGGCGCCGTTCGGGAGTCCACTTGATGGCGCGCGCGCGCGATCGGAGCGTGGCGCTGGGGCGTCGACGTCCCAGTCGGGATCCCAAGCATCGGATGTTGCTCGTGTGCGAGGGCACCAAGACCGAGCCGCTGTACTTCAAGTACCTGCAGCACGCATTCCGTAACCGCCTGGTGCAAGTCGAGATCGCCGGGGAGGGCAAGGCCTCCGTGGCCTTGGTGAAGCGCGCGCTGGAGCTACGCAGCGAGGCGGAGCGAGAAGTGCGCGCCCAGCGCGATGAAAACTTGCGGTTCGACGAGGTGTGGTGTGTCTGCGACGTCGATGAGCACCGCCATCTCGATCAGGCGCTCGAACTAGCCGCAGCCAACGACATCCTCATCGCGCTCTCCAATCCCTGCTTCGAGCTGTGGGCGCTCCTGCACTTCCAGCTCCAGAGCAAGGCGATCCATCGCCATGACGCACAGCGCCTGGCAAAGGAGCTCCTTGGCGTCAAGGAAGACAAGCTCCTGCCACTGGACCGCTTGCACCATGGCTACGCCGATGCTGTTCGCCGCGCGCAGTCCTTGCGCAAGACCGCGCAGAGCATGGGCGCGCCACGCCGAAACCCGAGCACGAACGTCGACGAGCTCACCGAGCAGATCCGCCGGTTCGGTCAGCCCTGACCCGGGGCAACCGGGCCGACCAGCACGACCGGCGAGCGCTACGCAGCCTTGCTGGCCTTGGCGGCCTTGGCGGCCTTGCGACGGCGGCGGCCGCCGCCAACGAGCGCCAGGCCGAGCATCGTCGGCATGGTGTTGCCGAGGCCGGCCAGCAGGCCGCGATCTCGGCAGCAGCAGCCACCGCCGCAGGGCCAGCTCTTGCTGCCGGGGGCTTGCACCAGTTCGCCGGGCTCCAGCGCCTGCGAGCGCACCTGGACGCGGCGCGCGAAGCCCACCGGGATGCGCAGGTGATAGATGTTGTGGCCCACGCGCTCCGCGCCGTCGAGCTCCCAGGTGATGCCCTCGAGCGGCCCCTGGTGGCTGAGGAACACCGAGAACGAGGTCATCGGCTGATACACCGCGCCTTTGCCCAGGTGCTGATAGAAGGCGTAGATCTCCAGCGTGGGGACGATCTCCGCGGCGGCGCTGGGGCCCACCAGATCCACCACGTCATGGGTCACCTGCTCGGCGGTGACCTGCCCGTCCATCGCGCGGCCGGCCAGGTCCAAGAGGCGCCCAGAGCGCTGGTAGTCGTCTGGCGAGACCAGCGCGCGCACCTGCTGCAGCGCCAGGTACGCCTCGCCGAAGTAGCGCATGCGCCGATCTTCTTTCAGATCATCTGGCGTGGGGATGCGGCGCTTCATGCGCTCGGCGAGGCGCCGGCGCTCCTCCTCGGGGAGCTGGGCCACGCTCTCGCGGTACGGATCGATCACGCGACGCGCCGCCTCGAAGGCGCGCCGGCCGACCAGCTCGTTGCCGGTGCTGGTGGTGGCCAGCTTGTCGGGCATGACGCGAGGCATGGCAATGAGATAGATGTCTTGCTCCTTCTGGCCCGGCGCCACCGGCAGGCCGCGCGCGTCGATGAGCGCCTCGCGCTCCATCACCGACATCTGGCCAAAGTTCATGTTGTTCCACGAGCTCTGCTGCTCGAAGTCGACGCCGCCGTTGGGCGCGGACAGCTCCACGAGCATGCACTGGTGATGGTAGTTCGAGGACACGCACGGCCACAGCCCCACGCCGGGCCGGGTGGACTGCGTGCCCGGGTCGGTGGGCGCGTCACAGGTCGCCGAGCCGGCGCAGCTACACACCTGGCACACGCCCTGCCCGGCCGGCGGCGTCAGGCCGAACTGGCAGTACTCGCTGGCGCCCAGCGTGGGATCATCCCCGAGCTGCCAGCGAAAGCTGATGGCGCCCTTGCCGCCAGCAGCGATGGTGGTCGGCGTACACGACGGAGACGTCCCCGCGCCGCACACGCCGTCCTTGGCCTTGCGCATGTCCTTCCACTTGCCCGGGTCCGTGGTGGACCACGGCGCGGCGCCCCAGCCGGCCAGGCGAAAGCGCGCCAAGAGCGGCGCGGTCACCGCGGTGGCGCCGGTGTTCTCCACCTGCGCCACCACCGTGTTGACCCCGGGCGTGCCATCGGGCTTGAGCGCCTTGAAGATGGTGTTCAGCGCCACCGTCGACAGATCGGTCGCCAGCGGGGCATCGAACACGGCGCCGATCTGCGGCGTGCTGATGCGCAGGCCCTTGTCACAGGTGGCCGGACGCGCGCCGGAGAAGGTGGTGAGCGAGCTGTACTTGTCCGGATCTCCCAGCTCCTGGTGAATGAGAAAGTCTGCGAGCGAGGTGTTGGGGCAGATCGGCGTGGTCAGCTCGCGCGGCCAGTGCCCCAGGTTGACGTACGGTCCACCGCCGCCGCCGGCCACCTGCGCGGTGGCCTGGTACCAGAACGAGGAGCCCGGCTCGATGCCAGCGGACAGCGGCTGCCCCGCGGCGGCGGCCACCGGGAAGCGCACCTGCACCGCCCAGCGGTTCTGCAGCGCGAGCGGCTCGCCGGCGCCGAGCTTCCAGTAGCGCACGGCGTCGGCCATCCAGGTGATCGGCGGATCTGCCGGGGTGGCGCCCACCAGGCGCGAGAAGCGCTGCCCGGTGCTCCCGGTGGTGGAGCAGGTGGCGGTGGCGCCTTGATCGACGAACACGCGCCAGTAGTTCTGCGGCGTGGTGCCGTCCTCTGCGCAGTCCGCATAGCGCCCGCAGTGCGCGGGCGCCACCAGGCCGGCGGCGGCGGTGCCGTCCAGGTGAAACTGGAAGATGTACGCGGCCTCGCCGCCCACTGGCGCCGGGCGGCGAAACCCCACGAACAGATCGCGCGGCGAGCTGGCGGTGGCGCCGAGCATGCCCTCCACGTCGACGATGAACGACAGGTACAGGAAGGTCTGGCCACCCTCGGTCGCCCACACCGCGCGCGTGTGCAGCGGGGCCTTGGCGCTGCCCAGCTCGAAGCTCTGGCCGGTGGCGCCGAGCCACCGCGGATCATCGAGCGCGGCGCTCACCGGCGCGGTGCCCCCCCACGACTGCCACTTGGGCGGCCCCGCCATCGTCGGCACGCCAGAGGCCATCGGCACGCACACGTTGTGCGCTGGTGCAGCCGCTGCGGAGGCGGCGACGCACGTCACCGCAGCCAGGGTCAGGATCTTGGAGGATTGCATGGTCATGGCTGGGAGAAGTTGTTGGTCCACAGGTTGAGGAGCCGGTCGGTGGTGCAGGAAGAAGCACCGAAGGTCGCCGGCCAGGGGTCATCCAGGCTGGGGAGATTGAAGTTGCGCACGCACTGCAGCCCGGTGACGTTGGGGCCGCTGTAGCCTACCGCAGTGCTCTGGCCCACTCGCAAGACCAACCAGTAGTCGCCGACCGGGATCGTGGGATCCGGAGTGATGTCCGCGGTGTTGCTGCCGTTGACCAGCGGGCGCCGCACCGGCATCTGCGCCACCAGGCCGCCGGGCGCGTTGTTGCTGTTGGCATAGAGCGCCATGCGGAAGTCGCCGGCGGCGGCCGGCACCCAGATCCCGAAGGAGTCGAGGCTCGAGGTCACCGCGACGCTGACCTTGTACGCCACCACCATTCCCTGCGGGATGGACGTGGTGGAGGTGAATGGCATGGGCCATCCGAACTGATGGAGCATCGTCCCATCCGCGACGGCCGCCATCACGGTCGCCGGCACCGGGGCGCCGCAGCCGGTCACCTTGATGTCCGAGCTCTCCGAGACGTTGTTGGAGTCAGCCGGCGCGGACACGGTGACGCGCACCGGGGTGGCGTAGCTCGCCGCGGTGAACGAGAGGCTGCCAGGCATCACCGGCAGCGCGGCGGCGTTGCTCGAGACCACGGTGCAGCTCACCGTGCCCGCCGGCTCGTAGGCCAGCGAGACATCGAACGTCTTGTTCGCGCCCTCCGGCACGCTGAGGCTGGTCGCGGTGAGCACGAAGCGCTGGGTGTCATCGTCGGTCACGTTGACCAGGTGGTCCAGGTTGGCGAGGCTCGCCTCGGACAGGCGGATGGTGGTGCTGTTGCCAACCAGGTTGGCGTCGTCCGCGCCGCGCACCGTCACCGGGTGCGGCGTGGCGTAGTCCGCGCTGGTGAAGCGCAGGACCCCTGGGGTCACCGTGGCCACGCCGGGTGCCATCGAGGCGACCGCCACCACCACGTCTGCGGCGGGCCGGTAGCGCAGCGTGACGTTGAAGGTGGTGCTGCCGTTCTCTGCCACCGCCAGCGGCGGGGTGGCGTCCGACACTAGCTGCTGGGTGTCGTTGTCGCGGATGGTGATCGCGGCGGTGCGCTCGGTCAGGCCGGTGGCGCTGATGCGCACCGTGTCGCTGCCGTCGGCCACGTCGTTGTCGTCGGGGGCGGTGACGTTGACGGCCTGCTGGATCGAGTAGTTCTGCGGCGTGAACACGAGCTGCGTGCGATCGATCGTCGCCTGCCCGGTCATGGTGGCCACCGCCACGGTGACGTTGGCGGCGGGCTGCTGCGTCAGCGACACCGACACCTGCCCCGGCGTGCCCTGCTCGGTGACCTGCAGCGAGCTGGGCGTCACCGCCAGGTTCAACGTGTCGTCGTCCACCGCGCGCAGGGTGGCCAGCTTGTCAGGGATGCCCATCGAGCGCAGGGTCATGGCCACGTCCTCGGTGACCACGTTGGCGTCGTCGGCCGCGACGAAGGTGAAGAGCTGATCGACGTCGTAGTTCTGCGGCGTGAACACGCGGCTCGTCGGCGCCGAGACCGAGACCGGCCCGGCGGCCACCAGCACGTCCACCCGGATCTCGGAGGTGGGCTGCGCCGACAGGTGGACGCGCACCACCGCGGAGCCGGCCTCGTTGATGGTGACCACGCCGCCGGTGCCCACGTCGCTGACCAGCAGCATCGTGTCATCGTCGCGCACGGTGGTGGCGATGGCCACCGAGGTCACGCCCGGGGCGCTCAGCGTGATCTCCGCCTGCTCGACCACCGTGTCTGCGTCCGCCAGGCCGGTGATGGCCAGGCGCTGCGGCTGCGCGAAGTTGTCCGCCGTGAACATCAGGTCTGCCTGCCCCAGCGCGACCTTCTTCGACAGCGTGGACGCGCTCACGCGCAAGGCCTCCGTGGGCGCCCGGTTGAGCGACACCATGATCGCCCCCTCGGCGGCCTCCACCACCTCCAGCGAGGTCGCCGAGGTGACGATCGCCAGCGTCGCGTCGGGCCCGGGCTCCTCGTTCACCGGCGCAAACTGGGTATCGGGGATCGCGCAGGCGCCCAGCGCGCCCAGCAAGAGCGCCGTGCGCGCGTTCATCAGAGAGCAGCGGAGCGACATCAGAAACCTCCAGAGACGACGAAGCCGTTGCCAGCGCCCAGCAGGGGCGAGATCGAGAGCGAGGCGGTCTCGCTTTGCCGCTCGCGGAGCGGAGCCGTGGGCGCGGTGAACCACAGCACCAGCGCGCCCACCGCCGCGGCGCCGGCCACCGCGTAGCCGACGTTGGCCACCAGCGCGTGGCTGCGCGCGCGATCGTTTTGGTCCTGCGCGGCGGCGGCGGCCGCCGCGGTACACGCGGAAGGCGAGCAGGTAGCGAGCGCGTCGCTGCGCGCGCTGCGCGCCGCCAGGCCAAAGCCGATGGCGGTGCCGGCGGCCACCACGCCGCCGGCGGCCACGCCCAACACCACCTTGCGACGCGCCGGCATCGCGCTCGGCGCAGGCGCGCGCGCCATGACCCGCGGCGCGGAGAGCGCCCGCTCACCTTCGGTGGCCGCCGGCGCGGCCGCGAGGCCGGGCGGCGGCAGCGCCAGCGCCGGCAGCTCCTTGAAGCGCGGCACCTCGACCGAGCGCTGATCGCGCTCCACGGCCACCTGCACCGTGGTCTGCCATGACTCGTGCCCTGGCGCCTTGCCGGAGATGACGTGCGGGCCGCCGTCCATCGGCACCGCGCGGTTCCACTGCGCCGCATCCACCTCGACTCCATCGCGGGTGACGACCAGCCCCGTCACCCGGCTGTCATCCGGCACGTTGATGGTGAGGTACGACAGCCGCCCCTCCAGCGCGGCCGCGCGCTGCTTGGCGGTGCGTCCGAGCGCGGCCTTCTGCGCCTCGCCGCGAGCGCGGCTCTCCGCCGCCAGAAAGCGCGCCCACGCCGAAGCGAGCTGCTCCGCCTTCTCGTGGCAGTCCGCCAGCGACAGCAGCGTGGACAGGTTGGGCTCCGCCTTCTCGCTGGCCTCGAACGCCTCGCACGCCTCGGTGGTCTTGCCCTCTTTCATGAGGCGCTTGCCCTCGCGAAAGAGCTGCTCGGCCTCTGGCCGCGCCTGGGCCTGGGCGGACATGGGCTGGCCCAGCGTCAGGCAAAGGATGGCCAGGGCCAGCGCCAAAGAGGCGGTTCGGGAAGATAGCTCGCGCATGGGGGGAACCTCGGGATAGGCAATCGAAGACAGGGGAGCTTGGGTCAGCCAGCGAGGCCGGCGGTGGAAGGACGTTGGGTGAGCGCCAGCGGCTAGCGCACGTCAGGGATGCCGTCGCAGTCAGTGTCGATCGCGCGATCACAGCCGCCGCGATCGCGGCGCGACCGGCGCTGGCGCTTGCCGCGCACCGTGGAGTCCTTGGCCGGCGTCGTCTCCGGCGGCTCGCCTGCGGGGGCGGCTTTTGCGGCCGCCGCTGCTGGCGCAACGCCGTCGCCGCTGGCGCCCAGCGCCTCGGCCGCTGCTGGCGCAACGGGGGCGGCTTTTGCGGCCGCCTCCCCTTGCCCCTCGGGCGCAGCGCTGGCGGGCCCAGCGCTGGCGGGCGCGGCGCTGGCAGGCGCGGCCTGGGTCGCAGGGGCTGCTGCTTTCGCGGCAGCGTCCCCTGGGCCTTCCGCCGCGCTGACCGCCGCGCGGGGCGCTGGCGCCGGGCCGGCGGCGGCCTCCACGGCCGCGGGCGCCGCCACCTGCGGCGACGCCCCGCCGCGCTGACTCACCAGCAGGACCCCGGCCCCTGCCGCCGCCACCACCACCACCGCCAGCGCGCCCAGCCAGCGCCCCGCGCGCGCGGAGCGTCCGGCCTCCGGACGAGTCACCACCTGCGAGCTGAGCCCCAGCGTGGTGGGCAGGTTCAGCGCCACGGTCCCAGGATGCGAACCTGGCGCCGGCGCGCTCGCCGCGCCGCCCGGATATGACGCCGGATACGAACCCGGATACGACGCCGGATACGAGCCCGGGTACGAACCGGGCGCAGAGGGCGCGCGCGGCGACGAGCCTTGCGACGGCGACGCGCCCAGGCGCGGCGGCGGCGTCGGCAGCGGCGGCAAGGCCGGCGGAGTTGCCCCGGCCCCCGGCATCATGCGGGTGGGCTGCTCCGCGGCGACGAGCTGCGGCAACAGCGCATCGATCGTCGCCGCCACCTCGCCCATGGAGGCGTAGCGTTCACCGGGCGTCTTGGCCAGACAGCGCAGCACCAGCGCATCGAAGACCGGCGGCACTCCGAGCAGGCAACTGGAGGGCGCCGGGGGCGGCTCGCACAGGTGCGCCACGATGACATCGCCGATGCCCTCGCCCGAGAACGGCGGCCGGCCGACCACCAGATGAAACAACATGCAGCCCAGGGCATAGATGTCCGAGCGATGGTCCACCTCGCCAGCGCCGCGGCACTGCTCCGGAGACATGTACGTCGGCGTGCCCAGGAGCGCGCCAGCGTTGGTCTTGCCAAGGCCTGGAGCGCCCGAGAGCTTGGCGATGCCAAAGTCGAGGATCTTGGCGCGCTCGCCGTGCGCCACCTCGGCGTCTCGCACCATGAAGACGTTCTCTGGCTTGAGATCCCGGTGGATGATGCCGTGGTTGTGGACAGTGGCCAGCGAGACCGCCACCTGGCGGCCGATGCGCAGCGCCTCCACCACGGGCAGGCGACCGCGCTGCGCCATGCGCACGTTGAGCGGCTCCCCCTCGAGCAGCTCCATGACGATGAACGCGCTGCCATCCTTGTGATGGCCAAAGTCGAAGACCTGGACGATGCCGGGGTCACTGATGGAGGTGACCGCGCGCGCTTCATTGAAGAAGCGATGCACCACCTCTGGCTGCGTGCTGAGCGCCGGCAAGAGGACCTTGATGGCCGCCTTGCGGCCCAGCAACGTATGCTGCGCCACGTACACCGCGCCCATCCCGCCCTCGCCGAGCTTCTGGACAATGCGGTAGCTGCCGACGGTCTCCCCGATCATCGGTAGCGTCCTTCTGCACGAGCGGTGCCTGTGCGCTGCACACCTCCATGACGGCCCGCTCGCCGTTTCTTTTCGAGAACCGTGTCGATTGGTTGAGAATTCTCGCGATCCGGCGCGTCTTTGGGTGCGCGTCAGCTCCGTGCGCTGCTGACCACACAGATTGACCACACAATTCGACCACACGATCCGCACCCCGCAGGTAGCCAATGCAAGCTGTCACACCATTCTTGCTTCCCGTCTCCTCGTCGCGTGGCGACCTGTCTTTTTCCTGTCGTGGTCCCGGATGTTGCATCGCCACCGGGCAGCACGATCGCGACCTGCCCCAGGAAGAGCCCTCATGACCTGCCCGTCTCGCTCCCATCGCTCCCATCGCTCCCATCGCTCCCATCGCTCCCATCGCGCATCACCGCGCCACCATCTTCTGCTGGGCGCCCTTGCCTGCTGCGCTCTGCCCGCCTGCCTGGACATGGACGCGAACGAGCCCCCGAGACTCCCGTCGCGAAAGGGCGAGCCCGCGGATACCTGGATCTCGAAAGCGCCTCCGCCCCTCACCAACCTGGCTACCGCGCGCTTCGAGTTCGGCTCCGACGCCGCGTACCCGACGTTCGCTTGCGAGATCCCGGACCAGGTGTCCCGCGCTTGCAGCTCGCCCTTTGACATCACCCTCCCGGATGGCACCTACGAGCTCTCGGTCCGCGCCAAGGGCGCGACCGGCCCCGCAGACCTGACTCCCGCCACGGCGCGCTGGACGATCGACACCACCCCTCCGTCCGTGTCCCTCCGGCTCGCGCCCCCCGTGAGGGACAACAGCGTCCGCCCGCGCTTCGAGTTCACCAGCGAACCCGGCGCCACGATGACCTGCAGCGTGGACCACACGGCACCGTCGCCTTGCACCTCCCCTCTGCTGGTCGGCCCCCTGGGAGAGGGCATCCACACGCTGCAGGTGACCGCGAAGGACGCCGCGGGCAACCTGCAAGCGCGCCCCACGGAGCACCGCTGGGAGATCGACGTCACCACGCCAGACACCATTATCGATGAGGGCCCACCAGCGCGCGTCGCCAGCGCCAGCGCGACCTTTCGCTTCTCGTCTTCGGGCGCGGCGGAGGGATCCGGGTTCTATTGTGCGCTGGGCAGCGCGCCGGCCGCGCCCTGCACCTCGCCGTGGAGCATCAGCGATCTGCCCGGGGGCACGTACCGAGCGCGCATCCACGTCAAGGAGCAAAACGGAGACGAAGATCCCACCCCTGCAGAGCACACGTGGACCGTGGACCTCACCCCACCATCGATCACCATCAACGCGCCCGTGGGCCCAACTGCCGACAACACCCCCACCATCGCGTTTCTGCCGCTCACCAGCACCCCCGAGGCGCAGGTAGAGTGTCGGCTCCTGGTCGCGGGCTCCACCGCGGAGTTCGCGCCCTGCACCTCGCCGATCACCTCGGCTGAGCTGGCAGACGGCAGCGTGACGTTCGAGCTTCGCGCCACCGATGACCTGGGCAACCAGGCGAGCGCCTCGCGCACCTTCCTCATCGACACCGCGGCGCCAGCGCTGACCCTCACCAGCGGCCCCCCCGCGCTCAGCAACCAGACCGGGGCGACGTTCCGCTTCACCGCGTCGGCTGACGCGACCACCCGCTGCTCGCTCGACGCCGCTCCGCCCACCCGCTGTACCTCCCCCACGTACCAGACGGTGTACGACGGCTCCCATGTCATGGAGATCACCGCATCGGACGCCGCGGGCAACACCACCTCGGTGACCCACACCTTCGCGGTGGACCTCTATCCACCAGCTTTGACCCTCACCGGCCCAAGCGGCTTCATCACCGACCCAGCGCCGGTGGTGACGTTCGTCGCGGGCTCCGACGCGGTCACCGTGGAGTGCAGCCTCAACTATGCGGCGTTCACGCCTTGCACCTCGCCCCAGACGCTGAACCTGACCGCCGTCGGCTGGCAGAGCTTTCACGTGCGCGCCGCTGACGCGATGGGGAACACAGGCACTCGGGCGATCTCCTTCCAGGCTGATCCGCGCCCGCTCGCGATCACGATCACCAGCGGCCCGCTGGGCGAGATCAACGAGCGGTCCCCGCAGTTCGCCTGGACGGCCACCGGCTCGACCGTCGTCGATTGCCGCTGGGACGCCGGCCAGTACAGCGTCTGCTGGGCCAACCGGTACCCCGAGTTGCCGGACGGTCCGCACACGTTCGCGGTCCGCGCCCGCAACGAGCGCGGCGGCGTGGTCATCGCCACGCAGTCGTTCACGGTTGACACCGTGGCCCCGCTGGCCACCATCACCGCCGGGCCCACGGGCACCATCACCGATCCGTCGGTGACCTTCGAGTTCACCACCAGCGGGGCCCCGGTGGTCACCGAGTGCCGGCTGTTCAGGCAAGGGGCGGCCACCGGCGCGTATGGGCCTTGCGCCTCGCCACACGCGCCGACCCTCAGCCCACCGGAGCTGCCGTATCCATACGTCTTCGAGGTCCGGGTCAGCGACCTGGCGGGCAACACCTGGTCCGCCTACCGGACATTCACGCTGGCCGCGCCCTGAGGCGCCGCGAGGCGCAGCGCGAGCCGCCCCGACGTCCGGCTTAGAAGCGCAGATAGACGTCGATCACTTGGCCCTGGTGGGCGCCGCGCTCGTCGCGCCAGGACAGCGCCGCGTGCTCGCGCTGGCAGTTGCCGCGCGCGTCACAGCGCGGCGTGCGCTCGTAGCGAAGCGAGATCGCGGTCACCACCTCTGCCAGCGGCCGCAGCTCCGCGCCGGCCCCACGGCCGTCGCGGTCGGAGTCGGCCCACAGCACGAGCTGCGCGAAGGCCGGGTCCGCGGCGTCGAGCTGGCCGTTGCCGTCTGTGTCCAGCGGCGCCAGCGCGGCGAAGCCATGGCGGGCGAGCGAGCCGTCGGCCAGCTCGGTGCGGCTGCCAAACAGCTCGCCGCCGTGCGTGATCACGCCGTCGCCGTCGAGATCCCGCGCGATCCACGGCGTCGCGGGGCTTGGCCAGTCCATCGCCACCGGATCGCCAGCGACGAAGGCAAAGCGCGTGCCGGGCTGGAACTCCACCGCGCGCCCATCGAACGACACCACCAGCGGCGTGCCGCCGCACAGCTCGGAGTAGGCGTTCTCCTCGTCGCCGCACTGGCGCTCGTAGTACCGACGCTGCTCGCGGCTGAGCCGGCGCTGCCATTGCTCGTGCTTCTCGAGTCCCCCCTCGGGCAGGAGCGCCGGCGGCGGCGGCACGTGCAGAGGGCCGATGCCGCCGCAGGCGCAGTGGAAGTCGGTCGGCGACTCGCGGCGGCAGAAGCGCATGAGCTTGGCCCGCATCGCCGGCGGCTGCGCGGCCAGCCAGGCCTGATACACCGCCGGCGCGTCGCCGGGCGGCAGCGGCAGCCCGGTGGCCTCGTCCTTGGTCTCCCCGCCGTCACAGCGGCCGGAGCCGCCAGCGGCCGAGGGTGAGGACGAGGGCGACGACGAGGGTGGCGACGACGAGGGTGGCGACGACGGCGGCGCAGGCTCCGCGGGCGGCGATGGGATCTCCACTGGTGACGGCGGGGCCAAGGGCGGCGCAGGGGGGAGCGCCTCCACGAGCGAGCACCAGACCGCGGGCTCCGGTGGCCGGCCGTGGGTCCATCCAAGAGCCAGCCAGACGCCGAGGCCACCGAGCGAGGACAGCGCCGCGAGCCACCAGGCCAGCGGCGCCCGAGCGGCACGGACGAACGGGAATGGAAGCATCTCGCTAGCCAACGCACCGTATCCCGGGCCGGTCTCGCGACGAGCCTGGCAACCACTCGCGACGACTCGTTGTGCGACATCCTTCGCCAGGCTGGGCATACGACTGCTGAAATAGTCGTATGAATGCATCCAATTGGGCCTCGACAGGTGAGTACGCCACCCGTCGCGTCCTTCACGCCTGCGCCTTGCGGTCCTCGAGGTGCGGGACCCTCTGAGGATCATTCCTACAGAGTATGCTGCAGGACCTCAGCCGACAGGATCTGGATGAAGAACTCGGAGAGCGAGAACGAGCCAAGCGATGCGACCGCTGGGGAAGCGCCCGGCGCTGGCGGTGGCACATCGCCGTCGACGAGCTTCCCATCGCCTGGCGATGCCGCGGTCGCTGGCAACGAAATGTCTTCACCAACGGCGAAGGGCTCGCGTTCGGCACCAGAGATGCAGCAGCGTGAAGATGACGGAAGAAAGATGGATTGGCAGCCAGTGGACGAGACAAGGCCGGCGCGGCCGGCGCAACAGCGCAGCGAGGGTGACGTGCAGAACGTGAACGTCAACGTCGACGGGGCGCGCGCGACGGCCACCTCGGGATCGGCTGTGTTGCTATCGCTGGCCCAGGAGACCATCACGCTGCAGCGCCGCGCCGCCTGGCTGGGCCAGGGCGATGGCGCCGACGCGCAGCCCTACGTGTCGTTTCACTCGCTGTTCCTGGCCTTCTTCGCCTCGACGGATCCGGTCTCGGAGTGGGCGCGCAGCAAGCAAGAGGCCACCGGCCTCGAGCTCGCGCGCGTCTTGGCTAGCTGGCAGCGGAGCGCGCCGGAGGTGACCGGCCTTGACCAGGCGCACCTCGCGCGCGCGGACCAGCTCGAAGCCGCGGAGCTGCCGCTGCTCGCGGACGCGCAGGTCTCGCCGTCGGCGCAGACCATGCTGGGGCGCGCGAGCGAGCTCAAGGCCAAGCTCGGCGAGGCCGGCGAGGTCACGCCGCTGCACCTCTTGGCCGCGTACGTGTACACGCCGCCCGAGGAGCACCGCAAGGATCTGTCCGCCTGGGGCCTTGGTCACGGGGCCCGGGGCCTGGGCCAACCGGCCTTCGCCGCGCGCCTGCTCTGCTTCGCCGCCGAGCAGGAGCCGGCGCGCGCCGACGCCTGGCAAGGGCTCCACGACGAGCATGTCCCACGAAAGCCCAGCGCCAACCTGACAGGCGCGCTGGACTGGGCCACCTTGCGAGCCAGCGCCGCTGGCGCGCAAGCGGTGAACTCCAGGCACCTGCTGGAGGGGATCTTGCTGGCCGGGCTGCGCGACAGCGAGCGCAAGAGCAGCGCCGCGCTGCTGTTGTCGCAACTTGGCGGACCTTCGGAAAAGCTCGAAGAGCGCCTCCCCGGAGACCTGATCTCCACACCGGCCGCGCCAAGCGGCGGCGTGGCCCCCATGCCCATGAGCCCGGAGGTGGCCGCCATCCTCCGCCGCGCGCAGGTGTTCGCCACGGCGACGGACCTGGCGACCTTGGATCCGTACGGGCGGGCGCCGCAGCTCGCGCCGTTGCCAGAGACGCTACAGGTGCAAGAGACGCCGAAGCTCCCGGCGCCCGACGGATCGCGGGAGCTGTGTACGCGCCACGTCATCGCCGCGCTGCTGACGGATCGCGGCGACCTGCCGGCGTTCGAGCTGCTGCGCCAGGCCGGGCGCACCCAGCGCGGCCTGCTGGCCCAGTTTCGCCGGTGGCTGGCGACCAGCAGCCCGGAGCACGACGATCGCGCGACGTGGAAGCGGCTGTTCGACGAGCACCGGGTGGAGCTCCTGGCTGGCTATCACAACGACGAGACCCACGGCGAGGACCGGCTCAACATCACCGCCGATGTCAACGCGCTGGCCTCCGTCCTGGCCTCCACCAAGGTGACGCCGCCCCTGTCCGTGGGCCTCTTTGGCGACTGGGGCAGCGGCAAGTCCTTCTTCATGCGCAAGCTGCGCGAGCGCATCGAGACCTTGCACCGCGCGGCCAAGGCGCAGCCCCAGGGGCAGTCCTGGTTCTGCGGCCGGCAGGGCGCGGTGGTGCAGATCGAGTTCAACGCCTGGCACTACATGGACGCCGACCTGTGGTCCAGCCTGGCGGTGCGGGTGTTCGACGCGCTCAACGAGGAGCTGAGCACCAGCGACCAGCGCCGCTTCGCGCGCGCCTGCCTGACCAACCTGACCTCGCTGCAGGAGCGGGAGGCGCAGCTCACCGACGAGCAGCAGCGCCTGCAAGCGCAGCAGGCCACGCTCGAGCTGGCGCTCGCCGCCGAGCAGGCCAAGCGGCAGAGCCGCGAGGTCACGCTCCGCACCTACGCCACCGAGCTGAGCAAGGCGGTGGTGCAGAAGCTGCGAGCAGCCCCGGACGTCAAGCAGCTCACCGACCAGCTCGGCATCCCGCTCGGCGTGATGCAGGCCCAGGCGAGCCTCGTGCAGGCCGACGTGGAGGCGGTGCTCCGAGCGGCGCCGCAGTGGTGGCGCCAGTTCACGTCCGGCCCTCGGCTGATGGCGCTCCTGGGCGTGTTCGCCGCGGCGGTGCTGGTGACCTGGGGCGTCAAGGCGGCGGTGGCGTACCGCGCGGAGATCCTGGGCGTGCTCGGCGCGATCAACCTGGTGTACGCCGCCGGCTACGCCAAGTTCCGCGCGGTGGTGACCAGGTGGACGGGCAACGTCCACAGCGCGGTGCAGCAGGTCCAGGCCATCGAGCAAGCAGAGCGCGCCAAGCAGTCCGAGCAGGAGCTGCAGCTCGAGCTGGAGCGGGCGCAGCACGCCGCGCGCATCGCCGAGCTGGAGCGCGAACAGCTCGCGCTGGCCAGGCGCCGCGCCGAGCTCGAGGCGGAGCTGGCGCGGCTGCAGGGCGGCGACGCTCGCACGCTGCGGCAGCTGATCCTCGAGCGCGCCTCCGCGGACGACTATCGCAAGAACCTCGGCGTCATCTCCGCCATCCACCGCGACTTCCGGGAGCTGGCGCAGCTCCTTGATCCCAAGCAGCGCGCGCGGCGCAGCGCCCAGCGCGAGGCCGCGGCACAAGGGTCGGCAGGCCCCGACGCCGCGCCAGGCGCAGCGCCCGCCTTCGAGGTCGAGCGCATCGTGCTCTACATCGACGATCTCGACCGGTGCCCGCCCAAGCGGGTGGTTGAGGTGCTGCAGGCCATCCACATCATCCTGTCGCTGCCGCTGTTCGTGGTGGTGGTGGCGGTGGACTCGCGCTGGCTCCTTGATTCGCTGACCAAGTTCTACCGCGAGCAGTTCCCGGTGGAGTTCGCCCCGGCGGAGGCGGCGCGTCCGCAGCAGTACCTGGAGAAGATCTTCCAGGTGCCCTACACGCTGTGGCCCATGTCCGACCCAGGCTACGCCAACCTGGTGGGTGCCATGCTGCAGGCGCCGACGAGCGCCCCCGCCGCCGAGACGACGCCAGGCGCAAAGCCAGGCGCAGCGCGAGGCGCGGTGCCGGGCGCAAAGACGGGCGCAGTGCCAGGCACCGTGCCCTCGGCGGCCGCTGCGCTCGACGCGGGCGCCGCCCCTGCCCCTCGGGGCCCTGCGCAGGCCCACGACGAGTCCTCGCGCTGGAGCGAGCTCGCGGGAGACGCGCGCGCCAGCCGCGGCGAGCCCGTCGATCTCACGCCGCACTCGCTGGAGCTGGAGCCAGCGGAGCTCGAGCACCTGCGCGGCAAGCTGCTCTCGGATCTCTTGCCCAGCCCGCGCGCCGCCAAGCGCCTGGTCAACCTCTATCGCATCGTGCGCGCCTCGCTGGACGACGATGAGCTGACCCAGCTCATCAGCGGCTGGTACCGGCACGTGCAAGTGTGCCTGGCGGTCGTGCTGGGCAACCCGGTGCTGGCCACCGAGCTGTTCGAGCAGGTGTTGAGGAACAAAGATCTGCAGCAGCTCAAGCCGTGGTTGACCGAGCGGCTCGCGCCCACCCGGCCGGAGACCCGGCGGCCCAGCTCACGAGACCGCGTGGCGCTGCACGCGGTGACCAACGCGCTCGCCGACCCGCTGGTTGCCAAAGATCCGGACCGTTTCCGCGATACGGTGCGCCGCGTGGCCCGCTTCTCGTTCGAGACCGGCCGCCTGCTCAACATGTTCCCGGAAGACGACTGAGCCCGCGCGTCAGCGGGGTTCAACCCTCGCCCTTGCGACGCCGGGGTGGGCGGATGTTCGACCGGCGTTACGACCGGCGTTACGACCGGCGCTGCGATGGGCGCTGTGACGGGTGCTGCAGGTGGTCCGGCAAGGGGCGGCCGATGGAGAGCGGGTCGACGCCGGTCGCTTCCATCTCGGCGAGGACCCAGCGCTCGATGGCGCTGTGGCGGTCGAGGTCGTCCCAGCGGCCGCGCAGGGGGAGGCCGTCGGGGTCGAGCGGGGGATCGGCGACAGATGGGAGTGACGAGGGTGGCGAGGGGGGCGAGGGTGTCGTCGGGGTCCGGGGGACGCGGGCGGCGGGGATGCTGCGGTGGTGAGTGATGCGTTGGGGGCGGAAGGTGCGGGGGCTGCTGCCGCGTCGGCGCGGCGCTGGATGCGAGTGATCGTGGCGGCGGCGTCCCAGCTATCGACGCGCTCGCCCCGCCAGCGGCAGTGGCCGGTGGTGGAGGTCAGCGGCAGCGCGGCGTTGGCGGCGCGCACGGCATGAATCGCCGGCCAGCCGAGCAGCGGCGGCGTGGGGCGCGGCGGCAGCGGGACGACGGCGCGACCCTGCGGATCTTCGAACGCGAGCGTGCCAGTGGCGGACTGCGTGATGCGATAGCCGCGCTCGTGGACGTAGGCGTGGTGCAAAGAGCAGAGCAGCGCCAGATTGGGCAGGCTGGTCTCGCCGCCGTCGGCCCAGTGCTGCAGGTGGTGGCCCTCGAGGAACAGGCGGTGATCGCAGCCGGGGAAGCGGCAGGTGCGATCGCGCAGCAGCAAGGCGCGCTTGAGGGCGGCGGGGATGGTGCGGGTCTTGCGGCCGATGGAGAGCGGGGCGGCGTCGGTCGATGTTGCTGCGGCGACGGTGGCGACGACCAGGCCGCAGTCGCAGGCCAGGCGGCGGGTGGCTTGCGGAGAGAGCGCAAGGTCGGTCTCGACGGTGAGGGCCACCGGCAGCGAGGCGCCGCGGTCGGTGAAGGAGGCGGGGGCGAGGGGCTACGGTGGTTGGCCGGGGATGTTGGCGGTGGCGGAGTCGCAGGTGCCGGGTGGCTGAGTCGCTGCGGCTAGTCGTGGCGCCTGTGTCCGGGGCTGCAGCAGCCCGCCACGGGCACGGTGACGATCAGCTCGACGGGAGCGCGCTCGGCGCTGCGGCCCCGTGCGTAGTCGTGGACCAGGGCCATCAGGCCATCGGCGCGGTTGTACGGGCGGCGCGTGGTGGTGGTCGTGCGCTCGCGGACGACCGCGCTCGGCAGTCTGGCGCGGAACGTCAGCAACCCGCGGGGCCCGCCGCTCGCTCGGCAGGTGCTGGCGCTTCCGCGGAAACGTCAGCAACCTCCGCGGAAGCCTCGCTCCGGCGTCGGGATTCGCGGAAGCCCCGACGTTCCAGCTCCGCCGGCTCGCGCGTGCAGCACCGGGCTTGCAGCAGCGCGCCAGCGCGGCCTCGTCGGGGCGCAGGCACGCCTTGACGCACACCATGCCGGAGGCCGTCGTCGTATGCGCCACGTAGCGCTCGCTGTCGTGTGGGCGCGTGGCTCGGCTGGCGGCGTCGGCGCCGAGCACGCCGACCTTGCGGCACACGGTCTCGAGCTGGCTGGCGGTGCAGTGCTGCGCGTAGCCAAGGAGCACTGCTTCGGTGGCGGCGGTGGCCACGCGCGTGATGGCACGAGTCTTGGAATACGAGATCTGCCCGGCAGCCAAAGCCGCTGATACTTGAGGCAAGGTGTGCAGTGCCCTGGCCACGCGCAGGTGTTCGCGCGCGGTGCCGAGGTCCCAGCCGACTCGCCAGCTCAGCCAGTGCGCGCAGGTGCCAAAGCCCTGGCGGTACCAGCCGCCGGCGGCGTCGAACGTCCGCAGGTCGGCGAGCAGACGATGCATAGCGGCGTCCAGGTGGACGGCTTGCTCGGCGATGTGTTCGCCGAGAGCTTGAACTTCCTCGACGGAGAGTGGCTCGCGCATGAGATCTTGTAGCACGGCGCTTTTCGGCGCCGGACTTGGCGCCTGGCGCGCCCCAGGTGCCGCGGAAGCGCGGGCGGCGCGATTTTTCGTGGGGCGCGCAGGGAGATGAGGAATTTGGCGCTCGCAGAGGCCGCGGGTGAAGAGATCGCGGCGGGTTGACGGCGCAGAGGGCGTACTGACGCGGGAGGTGTCAAGAGGAATGTTGGGGTTTGATATGGATTGTGGATAGCAGATCTTCAGTTAGTGAGTGCGTCCGGCAGGCGGACGCGAGCGCGCTGGGACGTGAGATCGAGCGCGCGGAAACCTCCGCGGAAACGCAGTGTGATCCAAGTCGCAGCGCGTCTCCGCGGAAGCCCGAGGCTGTGGACGGTGGCGGGCTATGGACAACCGCGCCCGTCGAGCCCGGGCAGGCGTGATGCGCGTACGCGGCGCGGTTGACCACAGCCCTTGGAGAGGCGCAGGAGGCCAGGTGCAGCAGGCGTGCCTGGGAGGGACGGCGCGCCTCTCCACACCGCCGCACAGCCCCTGCTGTTTTCAGAACCCTGAGTTTTTTGTTTTTAGACCCAGAACCCAGAACCCGGAACGGATCGCTGGTTGAGCGACAAGGGTGAGCGCGTGGGAGGTAAAGGGTGGTTGGGTCAGCACGGTGGTTGGGTCAAGCACGGTGGTTGGGTCAAGCACGGTGGTTGGGTCACGCACGGGGGCCGGGTGGTTGGGTCGAGCACGGTGGCTCGGGCCTGGCACGGTGGCTCGGGTCACGCACGGTGGTTCGGGCCTGGCACGGTGGCTCGGGTCACGCACGGTGGTTCGGGCCTGGCACGGTGGCTCGGGTCACGCACGGTGGTTCGGGCCTGGCACGGTGGCTGACATCACGCACGGTGGTTGGGTCAAGCACGGTGGTTCGGGTCTGGCACGGTGGTTCGGGCCTGGCACGGTGGATCAGGCTCGTCGTCGGCGGCTGCGTGCATGATGTGTAGGATCATGAGAGCCCCACGCTAGAAGGCGCTTAGAGGTACTAGCTGCGCCGCAAGGTCGCGACCAGGTGATGGCCGTCGGCTGCGCTGGCGGAGCGCAGGTGCTTCCACACGTGCTGCCAGAGCAGGCGATCCAGGGCGCCGATCTCCAGGCGAAAGTGGCGGTTGTCGATGGCGCGCTCCAGCGTGCGCAGCCAGGTGGGCTGGCGATACACGTAGTCCAGCTCCTGCACCTTGAGCGGGGCGCCTGAGTCCTTCAGGTGCTGGCGCAGCAGCGCCTCGTCGTAGTGGCGATAGTGCTTGGCGGTGAGCTGCACGTTGCGAGTGGGCACCGAGACGATGACCGTGCCGCCGGGCTGGCAGCGCTCGGCGAGGGTGCGCAGAAAGGCGGGCACCGCGGGGTCCGGAACGTGCTCGAGGACCTCGATGGCGGTGACCACCTCGAAGGTGCGCGAGAGCTGGCTGGCGTCGAGCTCGGCCACCGAGGCGCGCGGCACGAAGGCGCGGGCGAAGCGGATGGCCGCCGGGGACAGGTCCACGCCGTGACACTCGGGCACCACCTCGACCAGCAGGCTCAACAACCGGCCATCGCCGCAGCCCACATCGAGCAGGGTCTTGGGCTCGAGCTGGCGGATCTTCTCGACGAGGAACAGCAGGTAGCACAGGTACTCGCGGCCCCACCGCAAGGACCGGCTGCGCCGCACGTGGCCTTCGTGCAGGTGCGGCAGGTAGTGATACGGGAACTCGTACTGCGCGTCCTGGAGCGCGAAGCGATCGGCCATGGCCCCGTTCTACCAAGAATCCACCTGAAATCCGCCGCCGCCCAGGGCCAAGACCGTCGGCCAAGACCGCCGGAGCTACCGCCTGGCAGCGGGCGAGGCGGCGCGCGAATGCACGCTCAAGACGGCGATGCCGCGCATCCCGGCCATCGACACGGAGTGCACCAGGTCGTCCGCCTGAGCGCCTGGCAGAGCGCCCAGATCTTCCGCGCGGTCGGGCAGCGGCAGCCGCGCCACCTCCGCAGCGGACGCTGGCGTCTCCAGGCTAGGCGGGGTCATCGCCACGTCGTAGCCGGCGGCCTCCAGGCGATCACACAGCGCGCCGCCCAGGCTGACCACCAGCTCGCGGAGCGTATCGCCGAGCGCCGCCCGGTCATCGAGCGGGACCATCTCGCCACCGATCTGGGCGGCGATGGCCGCGCACAGCTCCAGGCTGGCGCGCAGGCGGATCTCGCCCATCAGATCGCCGGTGAAGCCGACGCGCGCCACGCACGAGTGTTCGTTCTCGATCATGTGGGTGAGGTTTGTGTCCACCAGCGCCATCCCGAGCTTCACGGTCAGCTCGCGTCGCGCCAGCTCGGACACCAGCGTGCCCAGCTCGCGCTGGTCCACCTGCCGATGGCTCGCGGCCAAGGTCACGCGCTGGGTGTGGCGCAGCAGCGGCTCCACCAGGTGGACGAAGACCTGGCTTGGGCGGCGCAGCCGGGTCAGCTCGCGCAACGCTCGTCGCTGCGCCTCCGTGAGCTCCTCGAGCTCGGCGAACTTGACCCCGAGGTGAAACCGATTGGCGTCGGCGGTGGCGCGGCGCCACGCCAGCGAGCCGGGCAAGAACGCCAGCGGATCTTGCTGGCCAAACCGCACGCCCAGGAGCACGCGGCTGCCGACCATGGCGTCCACCATGCCGATGGCCTCGAGCCGCATGCCGCCGCCGGACAAGTCGCGGATGAGATAGCGACGCCCAAGGCCCTGGCTGTCCTCAGCCGGCAGGTTGACCGGGATGCGAGGAAACCGGCGCACGATCTGGTGCGATTGCGTGTCGTCCGTGCCGATGCGGGCGAGCAGCTCCTCCAGCGCGGCTTGCGCGGTGTGGGAGCGATACTGCACCGCCAGCTCGTAGCTCATGGTGTCGCCGTGGATGGGACGGACCCGCACCACCTCGCCCTCGAGCTCCACCGCCTCGGCTTGCTCCTGGCACACCATCTCGAACCGAAACAGCGAGCCCACCTCCACCGCGCGGCGCGTCACCAGCAGGCAACCGCCGCGCGCCAGGCACGCGGTGTATTCGGTCACCAACGACCGAGCCGAGCGGTAGGACACGTGCAGCCGCACCACCGTTGGCGCGGCGCCCGCCTGCCCACGAGACTCTGACCACGGAGCTTCCTCGGAGCGCACCAGAATCAGCCTGAATCGAGTGGTGCTGGCGAGTCAACAACAAGTTGCGTCTTGCTCAGCAAATCTCCTGCTGACGTCGTCGCGCCGCCGGTAGAAACGAAGGCGTTGCGATACGTTGCCTGCCAGGAGTCACATTTTCTCCGCCGTGCTTTTCGCAACTGCAACCTGCAGAGGGCAGTCCACCTCTGCTGTGGAAGCTACAGGCCGACTGAAGAATCCCTTTGCGTCACGAGATGACGCGCGACCCGCAAGCTCAAAACAAGATGCGGGTGCGGATGTTGGTATCGAGCGCGGCGATGCCGTTGCGGACGTCCTGCGCCACGTCCTGGTCCAGGTCCATGACCAGATAGCCGATGTCCTGGTCGGTCGACAGGACCTGAGCGCGGATGTTGGCGTTCATGTCGCTCACGATCTTGTTGATGTCGCGCAGCACGCCAGGGACGTTGCGATGGCAGTTGAGGATGCGGTGGGCATCCCGCGACAGCGGCAGCTCGACCTGCGGAAAGTTCACCGAGCCCGCGGTGGTGCCGGTGTTGACGAACTTGATGAGCGACGTGGAGACCTCGCGGCCGATGGCCTCCTGCGCCTCCTCCGTGGAGCCGCCGATGTGCGGCGTCAGGATGACGTTGCTCACGCCGCGCAGCGGCGACTCGAAGCCGGCGCCGTTGCGCTCCGGCTCCTCGGGGAACACGTCGATGGCCGCTCCGCCGAGGTGGCCGCTCTTGAGCGCGGCTGCCAGCGCCCCGATGTCCACCACCGTGCCGCGGCTGGCGTTGAGCAAGCAGGCGCCGGGCTTCATGATCGCCAGCTCCTCGCTGCCGATCATGTCCTTGGTCTGCGGCGTCTCGGGCACGTGCAACGTCACGAAGTCCGACACCGGGAGCAGGTCCTCGAGGCGCGGCACCGAGCGGTTGTTGCCCATCGGCAACTTGGACGCGGTGTCGTAGAAAAGGACACGCAGGCCCATGGACTCCGCCAGCACACCTACCTGGCTGCCGATGTGGCCGTAGCCGATGATCCCGAGCGTGCGGCCGCGCACCTCATGGCTGCCCACGGCGACCTTGCGCCAGACGCCTTCGTGGACCTCGCGGGAGCGATCTCCCACGTGCCGGGACAAGATGACGATCTCGGCGATCACCAGCTCGGCCACGCTGCGCGTGTTGGAGAACGGCGCGTTGAACACCGGCACGCCGTGACGGGTCGCCGCGCGCAGCGCGATCTGGTTGGTGCCGATGCAGAACGCGCCGATCGACAACAACCGGCGCGCCTCCGCGAGCGCCGCCGGGGTGACCTGCGTCTTGGACCGGATGCCTAGCAGATGCACATCCCGCACCCGCTCGGCGAGCTCGGCCTCGCCCAGCGCACCGCTGAGCGCCTCCACCGAGTACCCCTCGGTCGCGAAGGCCTCCTTGGCGACCGGATGGATACCCTCGAGGAGGAGGATCTTGATTTCGGACTTGGGAAACGACGTCACTGCCACGCGGTGCAGCATGCCATGCGTCACCAGGAAGCGAGAGTCACTCTTGAGCAATTCCAGTATGTGTCCGACGCCGGTGATCGCGCGGACGACATCTCAAAGGTATCGAGAGGTTGTCGACCGCGTGTCGCGATGACCTCACCGATCTCGACCAGCGCCATCGGGCGGAAATCAGCGGCGAAAAATCAGAGGGCGGAAGAGGAGAAAGTGTCACACACGGAGAGATCTCCCTTGTCAAAGCCGCGGCGGAACCAGCGCACACGCTGATCTGCCGAACCGTGGGTCCAGGTCTCCTTGTTGACCTGGACTCCGGCGCGCTTCTGCAGCCGATCATCCCCGATCTGCGAGGCCGCGTTGAGCGCCTCCTCTGGATCTCCGACCTCCACCAGGCCAGCCTTGGACGCCACGTGCGCCCACACCCCGGCGAAGCAGTCTGCTTGCAGCTCCTGCATCACCGAGAACTCGTTCTCCCGGGCGCGATCGCTCCGCGTCATCGAGCGGACCTTGTCGTCGATGCCCAGGATGTTCTGCAGGTGGTGGCCGATCTCGTGGGCGATGACATAGGCCTGCGCGAAATCGCCCGGCGCGCCAAAGCGCGCCTTCAGATCGCGATAGAAGGAGAAATCGATATACGCCTTCTCGTCCGGCGGACAGTAGAACGGCCCCACCGCTGACGAGGTCTGGCCGCAGCCAGAGTCCACCACGTCCGTGAACACCACCAGCTTGGCGTAGCGATACGTCTTGCCCTCGCGGCGAAACATCGCGTCGAAGGTCTCCTGGACATTGTTGTTCACGAACTTCGTGAACTCGCGCAGTTCGTTGTCCGGATCCGTCGCCGGGTTCACGGGCGTCCCGCTGGGCGCAGGCTGCCCTTGTTGCATCTGACCTGCTTGCCCGGCCTGGCCCCCGCCAGCTCCGCCGCCAAAGAGGCCGCCAACGTCGACACCAAGCACCTGGGAGACCAGCGCCACCAGGATGGCGACCGCGGCGCCTCCGCCGCCCAGCTTGAGCGCCGAGCCGCCGCGAGAGCGACCGCGCGGAGCCTGCCCACGGATGTCTTCGAAATGATCCTCGCGCGAGCCGCGCTCCCACTTCATGGTGATCGCAGTCTACGCCGAGGGCCGCGACCGGTGCCAGCCTGCAAGCCGGCGCTTTCTACGATCGTCGCCGGATCTTCGCCAGATCCTCGCCGGATCCTGGCCGGATCCTGGCTCGATCAGAAGAAGTAATAGTGGACGCCGGCGTTGCTGGTGAGGTGGCCATCGAGCTGCACGCCATCGGCGTCGCCCAGCCCCAGCGCGATCCCGGCGCCAAAGGACAGCGCCACGTTCGAAGAGATGAAGGCGCGGATCTGCATGCCGGGCACCAGGTACACCTCGTCGTTCTTTGCATCGGACGCGCCGCCCACCGGCGTGTTGGCATACGCCAGCCCGCCGCCGACGCCGAAGTCCGCCATCGCCGAGCTGTGCAGGTGATAGAAGAACCGCACGCCCATCTCCAGGCGCGTGTTGTTGGCGCCCGCCGGGTCCGCGACGCCGAGGAAGCCGCCGAGGTGGAAGTCGCCAAAGTCGTAGTTCCCCGAGATCCCGCCGATGTTGTCATCGCTGTTGGTGAACAGCGCCTCTGCGCCGATGCCGAACGTGTTGGGGCTGCCACCCGCGTAGGCCGTGCCGGTGGCGGCCGCGACGGCCATCAGAGCTGCCATGGAGATCTTGAAGTTTCTCATGGGCGCATGCTTACGCGGTCCGCTCGCGGTTGCAAGCCGAGGTAAGGTGCGGCGTGCTCGATGCGGATATTCGGATGGAGAGCCTTGACCGCGACCACTGGCAGCGCTGGTGGCAGCTCCTGGTGCCACCGCGCGTGCAAGCAAGCCCCACCTGGGCGCTAGCCGTCGTCGAGAAATCGAGCACCGGCGGCGCGCCCCAGCTGCTGCGGCTGATCGAGGCCGGTCCGCAGGTGCGCAGCGCTCGAACACTCGATCACGCGGCGTGGTGTGGCGTAGATCACCTCGAAAAGCTGGCGCGAACGCTCGGGGTGGCGGCGGTGGTCGCGGTGGAGCGATCGCTGCTGCGCGAGCTGTCGCGACAGCTCGACGGTTCGCTGCGGATGGGGCAGGACTTCGTCGAGCAGGGGCTCCTGGCGCTGCGCGCGCTCAAGGCGCACTGCGGGCACGCACTGTGGACCTATCCCGCCGTGCTCGAGCTGCTGCCCACGCCCAGCTACGAGGCCGTGCAGCGCACGTTCGACCTGCTCATTCCGGACGACAGCGCGCTCGTGGCGTACGTGATCGAGGACGACCGCCGCGGCGTGCATGCGTCCGTCATCGCGCGCAAGCGGCGCGGCCAGGTCGATCGAGTCACCACCCACCGCGCGCTGGCCCAGGTGGCCGAGGCCCCGTTCGCGAGCGCCTGGCCCACCGCGTATCCGCGGGTGCTCGCGCGCGTGGAGGAGGCGCTGGCCAAGCCGAGCTTGGGCGTGTTCCTGGAGCGCGCCACGCTGCAGCGGATCATCACCGGCCCAAGCGATCAGCTCAGCCGTGAGCTATCCGCCAAGCGCGTGGTGATCGATCCGGCGCCCACCTGGCTTCTGGGCCTCCTTGGCGGCGCGACCATGGCCGCGGTCGCCAACCGGGGCGCTCGGATGCTCGCCTCCATGTTGCCCGCCGCCGCGCGAGACCGCGCCAGCGGTCTGGCCCAGCGAGCGTCCACCGCCTTGCGCGACTCCGGAGCCCATCCGTTCGCCCTGCTTGGATTTGACCCGCTGGAGCTGTGGGCTCGGTTGCAGGACTTCTATCGCTAGCTGGCTTCAGGCCGGCGCGGCGCGGCCGCCGCACTGCCGGCGAGCGCCCGCGTGATGCGTGGGCCAGGCGCATATCTCATAGGATTTTCAATGAGATGAAGATCTGGGCAACGATACGGATTTTTTCGTAGGCGAGCGCTCAGGCTGGACGGGAATGCCAAGACCTGACGCACGCCCTTGAAATGAAAGGGCTTTCCTTGAGGTCTGTTGTACCTATCACCAAGGCATAGGTCAGACCAAAAATGTCACCGCCAGCCAGACGGAAGCGGGCGGGAAGGAGGGGAGTTTTTGGTGCAGATATCGGGTACTACGACACATGAGCCGGAGTCTCGAGCGTCGCAAACGGCAAGACAATCGCGCCCAGCGCCGCTCGCAGGATTCTGCGGACACCGCGCTAAGTGATCAGCTCGATCAGCTCGGCAAGCGCACGATGGCGCAGGTCGAGGGCTCCTCGCGCCGCGGCTTTGCCAACCTCTCGCAACTGCCGCAGCAGCTCTTCGCCGATCTGGAGTCCACCATCGGTGATCTGGACAGCCAGCCGCGGGTGAAGACCGCGATCGGCAAGCTGACCGAGGTGATGGAAGCGGCCGCCAACCTCAAGCCGCTGCATCTCGACGACATCGAGGCTCGCAACAAGTGGGTGCCCGACGATCTCAAGGACGACGCCCACGTCGCCGAGCGCGAGCGCACGGATGACCACACCAACCGCGATCGGCTGCAGACCATCGCCAAGGTGGCCAACACCAACGACACGCAGGTACAGGGCGAGGGGCGGCGACAGAACCCGCTGGCCAAGCGGCTTCGCGGCGTGATGGGCAACTTCGAGCTGGCCGCCAACCTCACGGATACGATCTCCGATATCGGCATCACCGGCTTCGAGCAAGGAGCCGCCGCCGCGACCGCGGCGATCGGCGGCTCGCTGCAGGACCTGATGCGCGCGGCGTCCGAGACGCTCAGCGCCCACGGCGTGCAGAACGGCGACCAGCCCACCACCGCGCCGGCCGCCGACGTGGGCAAAGAAGGACAGCTCGCGCCGCAGCCGCGCGGCGAGGTGGCGGAGCCCACCGCGACCGCCGACGTGATGCGCGCTGGCGCGGTGACCGACCAGCTCGCGCAGGAGCACGCCGAGGAGCAGCAGGCTGACGGCGACGAAGAGGCGGTGGCGCTCGAGGAGCCGGCCCAGGCCGCGCAAGGCGCGGACGCCGAGGGGCCAGCCGCCTCGGTGCAGATGGGCGCTGGCGGCTTGAACATCAACCTCCCGGGGGCCAACCTCTCGGTGGGCGCTGGTGGGGTCACGTTGCAAGGCGCGCAGGGCTCGCTGCAGCTTGGCGCCAACGGGATCTCTGGCTCCCTGCAGACCGGGTTCGGCGCGATGAGCGTGGGGCCAGGGGGGCTGTCGGCCGATCTGGCCATGGGCGGCGCCAACTTGCACGTGGGCAGCGACGGCATGCAGCTCGGCGTGCAGTCGCCCATGGGCTCGGTCTCCGTCGGTAGCGGTGGGGTGCAGCTCATCACCGCGGCGGGCTCCGTGCAGGCCGGCGCCGGCGGCGTCCATGGACATCTGGAGAACCTCGGCGGCTTCTCGGGCGCGCCCGGCCCCGCGGGCTTGCCGGCCTCTGCCCTCGGCTTGCCGGCCTCTGCGCTTGGCTTGCCGGCCTCCGCCCTCGGCGGTCCGCAGCTTCCAGGCCCCGCGGGCTTGCCGGCCTCTGCGCTCGGCTTGCCGGCCTCCGCCCTCGGCGGTCCGCAGCTTCCAGGCCCCGCGGGCTTGCCGGCCTCTGCGCTCGGCTTGCCGGCCTCTGCGCTCGGCGGTCCGCAGCTTCCAGGCCCCGCGGGCTTGCCGGCCTCTGCGCTCGGCTTGCCGGCCTCTGCCCTTGGCGGTCCGCAGGCCGGCGGAGATCTCACCGCGCGGCTGACCCAGATGGGCACCGCGATCTCCGGCGCGCTGGGCGGCGCGCTGGAGCCCATGCGCAACGCCGTCTCGCAGGTCGGCGGCATGATCACCACCGCCGTCGAGCAACTCAGCGGCGCGCGGCCGGCCGCGCCCGCGACGCAGGGCCAGCCGACCGCGCAGGCGCCCGCGCCGACCGAGGCTGGTGACGCGCACCGCGACGACGCCGGTCACAAGGTGGCGGCGACGCTGGGCGCGCGCCGCGAGCAGCAGCGCGCCAAGCCGGAGGTGGGCGCGCAGCCTGCGGGCCAGGCGTTGCCCGCGGCGCCGGCTGCAGCGACCGCAGACCACCGCGACGACGACCGCCACCGCGACGACCGCCACGACCTCTGCGACCTCTGGCGACAGCGGCAGCCCCGCGGCCGTCGACGCCGCGGGCCCCAAGCGCGCGCGCAACCTGGCCACCCAGCTCGAGACCACGTCGCAGAGCACCACCGCCGATGCAGGCGTGACCGGCGGCCCCGCCACGCCAGCGCCCGCGCGCACCGCGCTCGATCGCACGGCGGCCTCGCAGCGCCTGATCAGCCAGGACGGCCGCGGCGAGCACACGCCTGGCGCCAGCGGCCTGCGCAGCCGCGCAGCCGCGCCCGGCAGCTCGCAGGCCCCGGCCCCCCAGCCCGCGCCGCAGCTCTCGGCGATGCCGCTCACCCCGGTGGCGCGCCCGGCGACCGGCCCGGTGACCCAGCCAGACATGCAGATCCAGGCGCGCGGCGAATCGCCGCCGACGCCCAAGGCAGAGCCGCTGACCTCGCCGCTGACCGGCAGCGCGACCGCGCCGTCCACCTCGACGAGCGTCGCGGCGTCGGACCTGCCGGCGCCCGCCACCTCCCCGAGCCCCGCCGCGCAGCCGCTGGCCGCGCCAGCCACCCGGGCGCCCGCGCCCTCTGCCGCTGGCGCCGTCCGCGACCGCGTGGCGCAAGTAAAGGTGGCGAGCGCAGGCAACGCGCAGCTCCCAACCGGCACGGTGCCCGATCTCAACCTGGACGCCTCGGCGCTGCCCAGCGCCAAGGCTCGCACCCCGGTGACGCTGACCGCGCCCGCGCTGGACAACGGCCCGCAGCAGGCGGTGCCGTCGATCCCGACCGCCGCCAACCAGACCGCGGCGCCGGAGATCCCGACCACCAACGCCGCGCCGCCGGAGATCTCCACTCCGACGCCGCCGGCCTCCGGCGTGCCCGACCCTTCGCAGATGGTGCAATCCACCGTCAGCCTGGGCAAGGACCGCGACAACGCCACGCTGCAGCTCGACGCCGAGCAGCGGTCGCAGCGCAAGATCCCGCCCGCGGCCGAGAGCCAGCGAGCCACCGAGCTCGCGCCGCTCGGACCTGAGCTCGCGCGCCAGGTGCCGACCATCGAGGCCCCGGCGCGGCAGCAGCTCACCGCGTCCACCGAGCGCCAGACCGGCTCGGTCACCACCGCAGGCACGCAGGGCGCGCAAGAGGTGACCACCGACGGCGCGCAGCGGCAGGCGCAGTACGCCAGCAGCACCGCGACCCAGCGCGCGGCCATCGCCCAGCAGCCGCCGCCCGGCATCATCGCCGCCACCGGCCCGGGCACCGTCACCGGGCCGCTGCAGCAGAGCCAGGCGCTGGTGAACCAGGCCGCGGCCCAGAGCGGCGGCGTCCCGGCGCTGACCGTGCCCGCCGAGCTAAGCCAGGTCGCCCTGCGCGCCAACTTCGGCCCCGTCGACAACAGCGCGCTCGCCGACCTGGACGCGCCGCGGCCGATGCCGCAGCTCGACGCCAGCGCCGCGCAAGAAGCGGGCACCATGGTGCAGGAGGAGCGAGGCAAGAGCCGCACCGCGCTCGATCAGCTCCGCAACGTGCAGCCGCCCCAGCTCCAGGTGCCCACGCGCAGCGCCACCGAGGAAGATCCGCAGGCCGCGCCGGCGCCGCCGAGCCAGCCAGGCACGCCGGCCCCGCGCTCACGCGCCGCCGCCATCGCCGACATCGAGTCCGAAGTGGGCCGCGCCGCGCAGCAGCAGGGCCCCGCGCAGATCTCCGCCGCGGGCGGCACGCTGGCCAGCGAGTACCAGGGCCACGCCGACCAGGCGCTGCAACAGTCGCAGGACAACCTGACCGCGGCCTCGCAGCAGGCGACCGCGCAGCAGGCGCAGATCGAAGCGCAGCCGCCGCCGGTGACCGCGGCGCAGGTCAGCGCCGAGGCCGGCCAGGTCTGGAACGAGGGCCAGCAGACCGCCGCCACCGCGACTGGCGAGATGAACCAGCAGGTCGCCACCGCGCAGGGCACCGCGCAGACCGGCATGCAGACCGCGCAGGCCACCCGCGCTGCGTCGGTGCAGAGCGCGCAGGCCGCGCAGAGCGCAGACAACACCGCGGCGCAGACCGGCTATCAGTCGCAGCACCAGGCCGCGCAGCAGGGCTTCCAGCAGCAGGACGCCTCCGCGCAGCAGGCCATGACCGCGCAGCAGCAGACCGCGCAGGTCTCCGCGCAAGCGCGGCAGGAGCAAGCCAAGGCCAAGAGCGCCGCCGATCAGCAGGTGGCGCAGAGCCAGCACGCGCAGCAGACCGCGCAGGCTCAGGCCCAGCATCAGACCCAGGTGGCCGCCGAGCAGCAGCGCGGCACCGCCGAGCAGCAGCGCCTCACCGAGCAGGGCAACCAGCAGGTCCAGCAGCGCGAGCAAGAGCTAAACCGCACCACCACCGATCTGAACGCCCGCGGCCAGCAGCAGGTGGCGCAGATCACGCGCGACGGCGAGCAGAAGTACAAGCAGCGGATGGATCAAGGCACCCGCGAGGCGGAGGCCAAGAAGTCGTCGGCCGAGAGCGAGGCCGCCGCCAAGCGCTCGGAGGCGCAGTCGCAGAACTCCGGTGGCCTCATCGGCGCGGCGCTCAACTGGGTCAAGGCGCGCATCGGCGAGCTGATGGCGATGGCGGAGCAGATCCTCGAGGCGGCGCGCGCCGCGGTGATCTCGATCCTCAACGCCGCGCGCGACGCGGCGATGGCGCTCCTCGACGCCGCGCGCAAGGCCGCGATGGACGCGCTCAACGCCGTCAAGCAGCTCATCCAGGGCGCCATCCAGGCCGCCGCCGCCGCGATCCGCAGCATCATCTCCGCGGTCGCCAACCTCGTCCGCCAGGCCATCCAGGCGCTGGCGCGCGCGCTGCAAACCCTGGTGCAGGCGCTGACCCAGGCGCTGACCGCGCTGGTGCAGGCGTTCCAGCGCGCGGTCAACGCGCTGCTGGACGCGCTGGTGCAGGCGGTCTCGCTCATCAACCAGGACCTCGGTCGCCAGCTCCAGCAGGCCACGCAGAAGTATCGCGACGCCTTCAACAACGCCTGCAACCAGCTCCAGCAGAAGATCCAGACCGCCGGGCAGCAGCTCGAGCAGAACATCCAGCGCGCGGCGGACCGCGCCATCGCCGCGGTCGACCAAGCCGAGCAGACGCTCAACAACGCCGTGACCCAGGTGGAGAACCAGCTCCACCAGGCGGTGGAGGCCGCGTATCAAAAAGGCGTGGACGCGGTCAACCGCGCCTACGACGCAGCCAAGGCCAAGGTGGACGAGCTGCACAGCCGCGCGGTGGCGGCCACCAACCGCTACTTCGACGAGAAGAAGCGCCAGCTCCACCAGGTCAAGGACTTCATCGACAAGGCCATCGACAAGACCATCGAGGCGGTCAAGGCCATCGGTGAGCTGGTGTCGACCTGGGCCGCGTCGGTCGCGGACCTGGTCAGCTCCACGTTCATCAAGGGCTTCGTCGACTTCTGGAACGGCCCGTGGCGCAACGCGATCATCATCGGCCTGGCCACCATCGTCGCGGTGGCGGTGACGGTGGGCACAGGTGGCCTCGGCGGCCCGGTGGCCGCGGTGCTGCTGGCGAGCCTCATCGGCGGCACCCTCGCCGGCGGCGCCACCCTCGCGGGTGACGCGCTGGCGCGACAGGGCACCATCGAGCTGGCCGATCGCGGCGAGGGCATCTACGTGCCGGGCCACGGCCCGCTCAAGCTCGGGCCGGACGGACAGCCCGATCTCTCGAGCGTGCCGCCGGAGAAGCGCGACGAGGTCCTCAAGAACATGCAGTGGTCGCTGTCGAACTTCGACCAGACCTCGCTGCGCGCCGACGCGAGCGGCATGGTCAGCGGCACCGGCAAGTCTCACGAAGAGATCGGCCAGATGTCCATGGACGCCGGCGCCATCGCCTTCGTCGAGGGCGCGGTGTCCTCCGGCCTGGCCGCGGTGGGCGGCCTGGGCGGCAACGCCATCGCTGGCCGCGTGGTCGGCAAGGTCGCGGTGGACGCCACCGCGCGCCAGGTCGCCACCCACGCGGTGCGCCAGGCGGTGGTCAGCTCGCTGGTCAACGTGCCCGTCAACGTGATCTCTGCGGGCAGCACGCAGGCGGTCAACATGGGCCTCACCACGTACAGCCAGACCGGCGACTGGGACAAGGCGACCGCGGCGGCGGGCGATGCGTTCCGCCAGGGCGTGACCGATCCAGCGACCTGGGGCTCGTCGATCTTGGCGGTGCCGGGCTCCGCGGCCACCGCGCGCGTCAGCCAGGCGGCGATGTCGCCGCTCTTGCGCGCCACCACCGAGACCCTGATCGAGACGGCGGCAGACCGGGTGGGCAGCGCGGCGTTCTCCGCGCCCGCCGCATACTTCCAGGCGCGCGCCCAGGGGCTCGATCACGACCAGGCCTTGGCCGCGGCGCAGACCAAGCTCTCCGAGGAGTTCAGCACCGGCAACATCCTCATGTCCGGCGGCATGACCGCGGCCGGCAAGGGCACCGACGCCGTCGTCGACCGCTTCAAGCCAGGCACCAACGGCGGGACCGGCCTGCCCACCATCCCGATGGACGGCGTCACGCCGACGATCCCGCGAGACACCGGCGCCCCCTCGAGCACCGCTCCGGTCGACACCGCGCCGGCCACCCGCCCCGTCGACACCGCGCCCACCTCGCCGACCGCCCGCCCCGTCGACACCGCGCCCACCTCGCCGGCCACACGCCCCGTCGACACCGCGCCCACCACACGCCCCGTCGACACCGCCCCGACCACCCGCCCCGTCGACACCGCCCCGACCACCCGCCCCGTCGACACCGCCCCGACTACCCGCCCCGTCGACACCGCGCCCACCACACGCCCCGTCGACACCGCGCCCACCACACGCCCCGTCGACACCGCGCCCACCTCGCCGACCGCCCGCCCCGTCGACACCTCGCCCACCACCCGCCCCGTCGACTCCACGGGGCCCGTCGACGTCGATACCACCCCAGCCGTCGACACCCGCCCCGCGGACACCAATCCCAGCCTCGACACCACGCAGCCGACCACTCGGCCGGCCGATCCCACGCGCCCCGCCGACTCCACGGGCCCAGACCTGACCCGCCCGGTTGATTCGACGACGCCGCTCGATCCCACCACGCCACGTCCGGTGGACACCGCGCCGGTCACCCCCGACGTCGGCGCGGTCAAGGGCAGCGACGTCTACCCGACCAACACGCGCGTCGACAAGGACGGCCACACCGTCCCCGTCTATCTCAACACCGAGAAGGCCGGCAAAGGACTGAAGCCGCTGGTCTCTTCCGGCCGCGCCTACGGGCCCAACGGCTCGGTGTCCGACGTCAAGGTCAACGAGGTCACCAACTCCGCTGGCCGCAAGGTTCCGGAGGCCACGCTGAACCTCAACCTGCCCACCCAGAACGGCCAGCCGCCGGTCAGGGTGGCGGTGGACATCAAGTTCCTGCCACCTGGCGATCTGTCGCCGTCGGTGGCGCACGGGGACGACGCGGGCCCGGCCCGCTTCACGGTGACCCAGGACGCCTCGGGCCAGTGGCGCGCCACCGTCGAGCTGGACGCCACGGTGCGCCCGGAAGACGTCCAGTTCGTGGTCGGCCACGAGCTGGCGGAGATCGGCCACATCGTCGGCGACAACCCCAGCGGCATACCGGCGAGCGGCCTCGGCCCGCAGATGAACGCGGGCGTGCTCGCGGACGGCAGCACCTCTGGCACGCCGACCGCGCATGACCGCGCCGCCGCGCACGAGATCGCCGCGCTGGCCAATGACCTGACCCGGTTGCAGAGCTCCGGCGCCAAGCCCGAGACGGTGGCGCACCGCCAGCAGGTGCTCGACGCCGCCGTCGACGCGGCCGGCATCACCCAGCCTGGCAACGTGGACGCCAAGCTGCGCCTGCTGACCGAGGCCGGCGCGCCGCAGACCCTGATCGACCGCGTGCAGCTCTCCGAGTCGCAGCGCGTGATCGACGCCAACCTCCGCCCCAACACCAACCTGACCCCCGAGGCGGTGCAGCACCTGCTGTTCCCCGGGCCGCCGAGCAACGGGTTCTCCGGCGGCGGCATCTCTGGTGGCCACGTCACCGGGCGCGTCGTCGATTTCGGCGGCCCCGGCACGCCGTACGGCTTCGCCGAGGTCGCCTCCACCAACGTCGGCGGCACCACGGTGCGCCAGTTCGATCAGTTCAGGTGGAACGGCACCGGCGAGAAGCCGCTGCCGGGCAGCGGCAAGTACCCGGGCGAGGCCGGCTTCAACGCCGCCGACTGGACGCGCTCCTCGCAGCCCAAGACCACGGTGGACGACGCGGGGCCCTACCTGCGCGAGGTCGACGCCGCGCTCGACGCCTGGTACGCCGCCAACGGCACCTCGCATCCAGCCGGCACCAAGTTCTCGCAGCTCTCGCCCAGCGGCATCTTGATCGAGGGCTTCCTCGGCAACCCCGGGCCCACCGGCCGGCCGGTGGTCAACACCGCGTACGTCGACGCTGGCTGGCTGGCCTCGCAGGCCCCGGCGCAGCGGCCAGTCACGCCCGCCGTCACGCCGGCGGTCACGCCCGCTGTCACGCCGCAGACCACGCAGAACTCGAGCAGCTCCGCCAACCCGACGATGACCCCGGAGCACGTGGTGCCGCGCAACGAGCGCGCTCGCGAGCCGAGCCCGGTGCAGGTCGGCGACACCAGCTATGACGTCATGGGCATGACCCCGGATGGTCAGCTCATGCTGCGGCCCGAAGGCGTCATCACCCGCAACGTGCCGGTGGAGAACCTGTACGGCCGCACCGTCGACTTCGGCGGCCAGCCCTACACCATCTCCGCCATCGATCCGGTGGGCGGCGGCGGCGTCACGGTGAAGCTGACCTCGGTGGCGGATCCAAGCCAGAGCATCACGGTGTCCGGCCCGCAGGCCAAGGACATCAACCTGCGCTTCCCCGGCGGCCACCCGATGCAGCTCGGCGACTGGGCGCACGGCGTGGTCCGCCTGCAGCCAGCCGGCGAGGTGCCAGCCACCACCGCGCCGCTGCAACCTGGACAGAGCGTCGAGGTCCGCCTGCGCGGCCATGAGCTCGACGGCGTGTACACCGTCACCAACCAGGACGGCCAGCTCATCGCGCACGGCCGCAACCAGGACGGGGTGGTGCAGGACATCCCCATCCAGCCCTCCGACATCGCGCCGCGCTACGTCGATGTGCAGTCGGCCAACTTCGACACGCCGCACCAGCGCAGCGCGTTCGACGTGGCCGAGGACCGCGTCAAGCGCACCGCCGAGACCACCGCCGACACCGGCATGCCGATCCGCGATCCGCTGCTGGGCACGCTGCAGGATCAGCCCAACTCGCGCGTCCTAAACGGCACGGACTCGCTGGCGGTGCAGGACAACTTCATCGTCGACCGCGCCGCGCCGGACGCCAGTAACCCCACCGGCGCGGGGCGCAACCTGACGGTGTTCAACATCGTCTTCAACAACAGCGGCGAAGCCAAGCGCGTGCTCGACGCCATGGTGGAGTTCCGGCGGCAGAACCCGGAGGCGACCATCCGCATGGTCGTGGCCAACACCGAGTCGCGCCCGGCCACGGACCAGACCCGCGCCGACGAGGCGCAGATGCGCCAGACCATGGCGGACCACGACATCGAGCTGGTGCTCTATGCCGGTGGCCTCAAGCCCGACGCGCCGCAGGGCGACGACCGCCTGGTCATCCACGCCAAGGGCGTGATGGTGGACAGCGACGTCATGTTCACCACCGCCGGCGTGATCGATCCGAGCGTCAAGAACAAGGTGGACATCACCACCGAGCTGCCGCCGCAGGCCGCCGCCGCGTTCCGCCAGTACTTCGACGAGGCGGTGACCGGCAACGCCTCCGTGGAGCGCCGGCAACAGCTCGCCGCCGAGCTGGCGGCGCAGGGCGTGCTGGTCAGCGATCCGGTGGCCCAGCTCCCGTACATCGCGCGCGCCAACGACGCGCTCATCCGCGGCGCGCAGAAGGACCTGTACATCAACACCTCCGAGCTGCGCGATCTGGAGGTCACGCAGAAGATCATCGATCAGGTGGCCAGCGGCGTGGAGGTCAAGATCCTCGCCCGCGACTTCGATCCCAAGGCGCTGGAGATGCTGCAGGCCGCGCAGGCGCAGTACCCGGGCCGGCTCACCTTCGGCCAGCCCGACACCTGGGATCCGCGCCCGCACTACAACGTCATCATCGCCGACGGCGCCCAGGCCTATGTCGGCACCGCGTACCTGTGGCCCAACCAGCAGAGCAACGTGCAGCACGCGCGCTCGTTCGAGAACGGCGTGCTCCTGCAGGGCGACCAGGTGCGCTCGCTGCGCGAGCAGCTCGACGCGCACGAGGCCAGCGCCACCGGCGCCACCGCGCAACCGGCGACGCAGCCGACCACGCCGCGCACCACCGACCGCCGACAACAGCCGCAGCGGCAGGCGGCAACGGCAGCGGCAACGACAGCGGCGGCTACCGCACCGACTCCAACGACAGCGGCGGCTTCGTCCCGCCGCCGCGCCGGCCCACCGACGATGGTGGTGCGCCGATGGCGGATCCCGCCACCACGCGCCGCCCGCCGGGCAGCGGCGATCCGTTCCTCGACGCCATGAACGGCGACGCGGTCAACGTGCGGCCGCGCGACCAGGCGACCGACCAGACGGCCGACCAGACGGCGACCGACCGGGACCAGAGCCGCGACGTCAGCGCCACGCCGCGCCAGCCCGAGGTGCCGACCCGGCCGCTGACCAACCGCGAGGCGGTGACCGAGCAGCTCGCGCACGGCATGGTGGCCCGCGATCTCACCGAGGCGGACATCGACTTCTTGCGCCTCAACGGCTACGAGGCCGGCCCCATCATCCGCGGCCAGCGCGAGTTCGTGATGCGCGTGTTCACCTCCACCAACCCGGACCAGCCCACGCTGGTGTCGTTCCGCGGCACCGTGCCGTCCAAGGTGCAGACCCTCATCGCCGACCTCGATCCGACCGGCATCGGCAACTACCAGTGGAACCCCAACCGCGACCTCATCGAGGCGACGATGCGGCGCGCCGCGGCCAACGGCAAGGTGGCGGTCAGCGGCCACAGCCTGGGCGGCGCGCTGGCGCAGATCACCGCCAGCCGGCTGCCGGACATCGTGCAGTCCGTCACCACGTTCCAGGCGCCGGGCGTGAGCCAGGAGACCGCGCAGCGCCTGCGCGACTACAACACCGCCAACCCCGATCAGGCCATCGAGTCCACGCACCACCGGGTGCTCGGCGACGCGGTGCCGCGCGGCGGCGAGACCCTGACCGACGGCACCCTGCACAACTACACGATGACCGGCGGCAACTGGCGCTCCAACAACCTGCTGTCGCGCCACCTGGCCTCGCCGCTGTCGCAGCTCGAGCGCGCCGACGGCAACCGCCTGCCCACGCAGAGCGACAACCCGGACATCGGCTTTGTCTACGAGGGCCAGCAGGACACCAGCACCGACAACGTGCCCGGCGGCCCCATCGAGACCGCGCGCCGGCTGCTCGGCACCGGCGTGTTTGGCATCGGCGGCATCTTCCACCGCATCCGCCAGCTCTTCGGCGGCGGCAATGGAGCCACGCCGGATGCGCCGCCCCCGGCCGCGCCGGCCACCGACGCAGATCCGTTCGTCAACGCGATGAACAGCATGCCGGCGCTGCCGCCGGCCGCGAGCCCCATCGACGTGACCATGCCGAGCTCCGTCGGCGCGATGCACCCCGTCACCGACAGCACCAGCTCGACCACGGCGCTGCCAGCGGACCCGCACACCACGATGGCCGCTGACGCCTCCACCCTGGCGACGACCCCGAACACCACGCTCGACCCGACCCCGAACACCACGCTCGACCCGACCCCGAACACCACGCTCGACACCACCTCGGCGAACACCGACGCCACCGACACCACGCTCGGCGACCCCACGCCGGCGCAGACCCAGACCACCTCGTCGATCAAGCTCGAGGACGCCGACCACCTGGCCAACCAGATCGTGGCCAGCGCCGACGCGAGCCTGCTCGAGGCGGCCAAGAAGGTGGACCCGAACAACCCGCAGGCCGCCATCCGCGCCGCGGTGATCAAGGAGGCCTTCGAGCTGGGCCGGTCCTTCGCCAGCCCAGAGCAAGTGACCCGCGCGGTGATGGAGCGTCTGGCCCGCATGCACGACGTCACCGAGGTGGACTGGAACCGCCCCGCTGATGAGGTCGCAGGCACCCACCCGGAGCGCGCGGTGTTCGCCGAGGCGCTCAAGGATCTGGCGCCGCCGGCCAAGATCGAGCAACTCTGGAGCCTGGTCATCCAGGGCGTGCAGTTCCAGAAGCAGCTCAACGAGGCCGGCAAGAAGCACGATCCCAACCCGCACTACAAGCAGCTCGCCGCCGAGCTGACCACCATGCTGCGTGCCCGCGACGGCGGCAAGCCGGCGCTGTGGTCCGGCGGCATCGACGTGAGCATCTACGCCCGCGCCCACGGCTACTCCACGCTGGAGAACACCAAGGCCGGCGAGCTGTTCAACCAGCTCAAGCTGTTCCAGGACTTCAGCACGCTGGGGCCGCTGTGGAACGCGATCTCGCGCAAGTTCGTGGGCTCGTTCGAGGGCGATGTCCACGTCTTCGTGCGCACCATGGACAAGAGCAGCGTGCTGTTCCGCCAGGAGCTGGCGGAGCTGGTCCACATGGACGAGATCCAGTCCGTGCAGTGGCACGTGCTGCGCGGCACCTCGCTGATGTCGATGACCGAGATCGATCGCGCCGGCCAGCCGGCGAACGGCTTCACCTTCGATGGCTATCGCGACGCGGCCACCGTGATGGAGCAGCAGTCGATCAAGGGGGACGCCTCGGTGCGCGAGCAGATGCTGCGCGAGCAGCAGACCGTGCCGCAGCTCGAGGCCCGCCTGCACACGTTCATCGAGCAGCGCGCGGCGGCGCTGGGCCTGACCACGGCCGAGGATCGCACCCAGCTCGAGCGCATCGCCAGCCACGCCGAGCTGCGGCTCAAGAACGACCCGGCGCTCGGCGTGGAGCTGACCGACCTCTACGCCGAGCTCCAGGACGACGTGGCCAAGGACCTCGCCCACCTGGCGCGGACCAAGGCCAGCGGCGGCGACGCCAACTGACGCGCGACCGCGCGCTGGGGCTTTCCCGGCGCGCGGCTTGCGCCTACAGTCCGGCTTTCCTCACGAGGCACAATGGCCAGCGACATCCACAATGACGGCATGGAGGGCACGCGCAACAGCGAGCTGACGCTGGCGGCGGAGCTGGGGCAGCGCGCCAAGGTGGAGCACCTGCTGGAGGGCGGCCACCCGGTGGACGCGCCCGACGGCGACGGCTACACCGCGCTCATCTTGGCCGCGCGCTACGGTCACGCCGACGTGGTGGACGTCTTGCTGGCGCGCCGCGCCGACGCCAACGCGGCGCAGTCGCATGGCAAGACCGCGCTCATGTACGCCGCCGAGCACGGCCACGACGCCATCGTCCGGCGGCTCCTGAGCGCGGGCGCCCGCGCGGACGTGCGCAGCCGCGGCGGCAGCACCGCGCTCAAGCTGGCGCGCATCCACGGCCACGACGCCATCGTCGACGTGCTCGAGGCCACCGGCGCACACGACTGACGCGAACGAGATCCGTCCGCTTTGCTCGGATCTTCTGGAGGACCATCGGAGGATCCTCGGCGGATTCTCGGCGGATCCTCGGCGAGCGTCGTTCGTTGTTCGTTTGACCTCACCGCGCGCCGAACTGGCCAGGCCACGCGAGTCGACGCGCGCAGCTCGCCGAGAATCTCCGCAGCCCACCCAAGGTCGAGCTGCCCAGCGGCGTCGAGCGCGCGCTACACTCACGCAGCATGGTGCATGTGGGGGATCTCGATCTTGGCGCGCTGCGAGTCCTCGCATCGCTCCTGGAGACCCGCAGCGTGTCGGCGACCGCGCGCGAGCTGGGCCGAGCCCAACCGTGGACCAGCCGTGAGCTGGCGCGCCTGCGCGAGCTGTTCGATGATCCGCTGTTCGTGCGAACCGGCGCGGCGCTGGAGCCCACCGCGCGCGCGCTGGCGCTGGCGGCGCCGGTGCAGGAGTTGCTCGCCCACGCGGAGGCCTTGCTGCGGCCGATGGGCAAGGTGGAGGCGGCGAGCTTGCGGCGGCGCTTCGTCATCGGGGCCAGCGACTACGGCGAGCTGATGATCTTGCCAGCGCTCTTGCTCACCCTGGCCACCGCGCCGGGCGTCACCCTGCAGACCCGCTTCATCGGCGATGACGTGGATCGCCACCTGCAAAGCGGCGCGCTCGATCTGGCCATCGCCGCGCGCTTTGCCACCCTGCCGGGGCTGGTGCAGCACAAGCTGCTCGATGATCGCAACGTGTGCGTGGTGTCCCGCCACCACCCGCTGGCCAACGGTCGCCTCACCCTGGCGGATCTGGTGGCCTGTCCGCAGGTGGAGGCCTCGCCGCGCGGCGTGCTCGAGAGCCTCGTCGATGAGGCGCTGGCCGCGCGCGGTCAGAAGCGCCGCGTGGTGGTGCGCACGCCGCACTTCCTCACCGCGCTGCAGCTCGTGGCCAAAGGGGAGCTGCTCGCGGTGGTGCCAGCGCGCCTGGCCCGGATGGGCGCCGAGTCGCTGGGGCTGGCCGTGCTGGCGCCGCCGCTCGACCTGGGCGGCTTCGCGCTGCACCTGAGCTATCGCGAGGTGGCGCGCACCGATCCCGAGCTGACCTGGCTACGCGAGCAAGTGATGGCCGCCGCCAGCGCTTCGTCCGCGTGATCCTCAACGCGCCAGCCGCCGCGTCCTCGCTTCACAAGACGGGAACCGGACGGCCGTCGACGACATCCCACACATTCCCGACCGGCACTGGCAGCTCGGTGGCTTGCACCGTGTCGTGCCGGGTCAAGAGCCCGCTCGGCGGGACCAGCAGCTCGCGCTCCAGCAGGGTGCGCGCCGAGAGCCACCACGAACGAAAGCTCCAGCCCGCCGCGGTGTGCGCGCGCCGCTCGGGCCCAAGCGAGTCGGCGAAGCGGAGGCGCAAGACCTCGATCCGCACGCGCTGCGGCTCGGACAGCTCACGCAGCCACGGCAGGTCCTCGAAGCGCGTCACCGTCATCTCGCCCCGATCCTGGGCGCTGGTCCATGCGTTGCCATACGCCGCGTAGGCCGCGGCCAGCGACTCCACGTCGAGGCACAGCGGCGGATCTTCGCGCGCCACGCGGTGCAGCGCCGCGAGCTGCCCGGTGAGCACGGCCATCGCTGGCGCCGCGCCCAGGGACACCGCCACGTACAGGCGCCGGACCGGCGTCGCCGCGGCGAGCTGGACGTCCAGCACGTTGTGACGGCGAAACCACGGCTGCTCCATGCGGTCCACCGCCAGCCCGCCAGCGAGCAGGGGCATCAGGGCCGGCGCCGCGCTGGCCACGGCTTCGCGCAGGAGCCCAAGCTCCTCCGGCGTCAACGCGATCGTCGTGCGGGCCAGCAGCACCGCGCCACCTTACCGCAACGCCGGGTCGAACACAGCTCGGGCCGTCGCACGCCGACCTCAGAAATGAGCAAGCGGCGCTCTTGCCACCGCGCTCGTTAGGGCACACTCAGGAGCGATGCTAGTTCCCCGCGCCCTGCGCATCGAAGGCGTGTCGTTCCCGCTGGCGGTCACGGCGTCGAGCGCGCACCTCGCGACGTCCGTGCCCGCCCTGCAGGCCCTGCAGGTGGTGCTGGTGCAGCTATGCGACGCCAACGCGCCCGCCGCGGTGCGCGAGTGCTTCGCGCGGGGAGAAGACTTCGTGGTCCGCGAGCTGGCCGCCGTCCGCATGAAGGCCCACGACGCGGACGCGAGCGCCGGCCTCGCGCAGTGGCGCGCCTTCGCGCGCAGCGCCGACACCACGACCGCGGACTCCGACATCTACCTCGTCTCCGCCAGCTTCGTGCGCACCGCGCTGGCCGTACCGTGCGCCATCCTGGTGCAGCTCGCCGCCGAGCTGGTGCGCCTCAACGACGGCCTCCGCGCCGGCACCATCACCGCCCAGCTCGAACCTCCGGATCCGGCCGACGCGCCCGGGGCGCAGCCGCTCGCTGGCGGCCCGCCGTCGGCCGCGACGCTCGACGACGACAGCGACGACGACAGCGACGACGACGATAGCCACGACGATGACGACGATAGCCACGGCGATAGCCACGACGACGGGCCGAGCCCGGCCCATGGCAGCGCCGCCCCGCAGGCGCCCGCCGCGGCCGAGGCGCCGCTCCCCGCGCTCCCCTCTCTCCCGAGCGACGAGCTCTTGCGCCAGCTCGAGAACGAGGCGGCCATGCTCGACCAGCTCGATCCCGAAGACACGCTCCGCCCGGGGCTGCCCTCCGAGGAGCTCGACGCGCTGACCGCGGCCCGCCGGCGCACCGTGCTGCTTGGCTTGCGCGTCGCCGGCCTGCTGCACGAAGCCGCGGACTCGCCGGAGCTGCGCCACCGCCTGGCCAGCGCGGGCCTGTCCACGCTCACCGGGTACCTTGACGCCGCCGCCGCGCTGCGCGCGTACCTGCGCTCGCCGGGGCGCGCGCGCTTCTTCCGCGGCGCGGCGCAGGTGGCGGACCTGCTGACCAGCGCCGTCTCGCTCGACTGGTTTCGCAAGGACGCCTCGATCACGCCGCCCGGCGTCTCCCCCGACGAGTGGCTGGCGCTGTGCGAGGCCAACTTCGTCCGCAGCCGTCCGCCTGGGCCGCGCGGCGGGCGCACCTACGTCAAGCTCGAGGGCCGCGGCGTGTGGCTCCACTTCCGCGCGGACGTGGGACCGCACCTGTGCCTGTGGCGCGCGCTGCAGGACCCACCGCGAGCCAGCGCGCTCAACTGACCGCTCAGGTCAGGAGCCGCTCAGGTCACCCGCTCGCAGCGATCGCCAAGCTCGCCCGACGTCACGTAGGCGTCGCCGCAGCGCGCACACTCGACGGGGCCCACCGAGGGCCCGCCGCGCAGCGGCTCGCCGCAGCGGCACACCCAGCCGACCCGCCGCGCCGGCGCCCCCACCGCCAGCGCGTGCGCCGGCAGCGAGCACGTCACCACCGCGCCCGCGCCCACCATGGCGTAGGGCCCCACCGTCACCCCGCACACGACCGTCGCGTTGGCGCCGATGGTGGCGCCGCGCGAGATCCGGGTGGGCGCGTACTCGGCCTTGCGCGCGACGTGGGCGCGCGGATAGCGCACGTTGGTGAACACGCACGACGGCCCCAGGAAGACGTCGTCCTCGAGCGTCACCCCGTCGTAGAGCGAGACGTGGTTCTGGATGCGGCAGCCATCGCCGATGCGGACCCCGCCCGCCACGAAGCAGCCCTGCCCCAGCACGCAGTTCTTGCCGATGCGCGCGCCGCTCATCACGTGGACGTGATGCCAGATCCGCGTGCCCTCGCCGAGCTCGCAGCCAGGGTCGACGATGGCGCTGGGATGGATGGACATATCGACCATGGACTGTACGATGCGCGCTCCGTGCCCAAGCGTCCACCCCGCATCGCTCACGACCTGCAGGTCCCCGCGGATCTGACGGCGACCACCCCCACCTTGGCGCACCGCGACGCGCGCGGCGCGCTGTGGCGCGCGGACGCGCTGGAGCTCCTGGGGCAGCTCGCCGATCGCAGCGTCGATCTGGTGATCGCCGACCCACCGTACGCCATCGCCAAGGCCAAGTGGGACGAGTTCGCCTCCCAGGAGGCGTATCTGGCGTGGTGCGATGCGTGGCTGGCGGAGGTGGCGCGCGTCCTCACGCCAGAGGGCTCCGCGTACGTGTGTGGCTTCTCGGAGACCCTGGCGGAGATCAAGGCCCGCAGCGCGCGCCGCTTCTCCGCCTGTCGCTGGCTCATCTGGAGTTACCGCAACAAGGCCAACCTGGGGCAGGACTGGGGCCGCTCCCACGAATCGATCTTGCACCTGCGGAGCTCGGCCAAGACGCGCATCCACGTGGACGCTGTCCGTATCCCGTACAACGGCCACACCGTGAAGTACCCCCAGCGCGTGCAGGCGGTGTCGTCGCAGTATGGCCGGGGCACCCGGCGCGATAGCTGGCAGCCTCACCCGCTGGGCGCCAAGCCGCGCGACGTCTTCGACATCCCGGTCCTGTGCAACGGGATGGGCGAGAAGACGGCGCACGAGACGCAGAAGCCCGAAGAGCTGATCGAGAAGCTCGTCCTCGCCTCGTCCACCCAAGGGCAGCTCGTGGTGGACCCGTTCGTCGGCTCTGGCACCACGGCGGTGGTCGCGGCGCGGCTGGGGCGGCGCTGGCTCGCTGGCGACGCGGACGCGCGCTACGTCGGGCTCACGCGGAGCCGCCTGCTGCAGGAGACGGACCGCCCCGCTGCCGAGGCCAAGCCCGCAGCCGCCACCAAGCCCGCAGCCAAGCCCAAGCCCGCAGCCAAGCCCAAGCCCGCAGCAGCCAAGCCCAAGCCCGCAGCAGCCAGCCCAAGCCCGCAGCCAAGCCCAAGCCCGCAGCCGCCACCAAGCCCGAGCCCGCCGCCAAGCCCAAGCCCCGGCGCGCGCGCTCCTCGTGAAAGATGCACCGCGCCACCGGCCGTGTTACAGCACGGCCATGCGAAGCGTCCTTGCGCTGGCTCTGCTCTGGCTCCACGTCGCCGCGTGCAGCGCCCCTCCCAAGAAGGTCGTGGAACCCGAGAACGACCAGATCGAGAGCGACACCTGCTGCTGTCGCTGGGTCCCCATCGGCTCGGAGAACGGCCGACCCAGCTATGAAGAGATCAACCGGATGGAGTGCTCCGAGAAGCAGGGCGAGTGCATGGCGGCAGAGAACTGCACCGGCGACGCCTCCGCGCCCCGGTGACCGCCAGGCGGCTCACCAGGTGAACGCCAGGCTAGACTGAAACATCACCGAGGCCTGCACCGAGCTGGCGAACCCAGACCCGCTGCTGGCCTGCATGGGCGTGGCGGCGATGCGGCAGGAGCCACGGCACGCGACCTCGTCGCGCACCGGCGAGGGCGCCGCGAAGCGCCAGCCCAGGTGCCAGGCGATCCGGTTGGGGAACCCCGCAGGTTGCAGGATGCGGTGATCGATGGCCACCCCGAGGCCCGCCTGGCCCTCCACCCGGCGCGTGTCCAGCGGCACCGCGCGTGGCAGCTCGTTGGCGGCGGGCTCATACCAGTGGTTCCACGTCTGCGCCGCGCCGCCCTCGACGAACATCGCGATCATGGTGTTGGGACCTGCCATCCTGGATCCCAGGCGCACCACGTCGTAGCGCACGATCACCCCCAGCCGAGCGCTCTGGCCGAGCGCCAGCGACGACGACCCCTGCTCTTGCAGCCGGATCATCGCCAGCTCGGATTCCACGGTGAGGCGGCCAAAGCGATGCCCGCCGGCCACCGAGAGCCCAAGGCCGGTGGCCGCGGTCACGTCCGCCTCCACCGTGCCCACCACGGTGCCCACCCGCGCGGTTGGCCCCCACGTGTCGTGCAGCGCAAACGCCGGCCCGAGCTTCGTTGGGCGGAGCGCCGCTGGCCCTCTCACCTCGGGCGGCCCAAGATCTGTGGGCGGGTCATCGTCATCGTGCAGGGTGCCCGCCCGCACGGCGGTCGCCCCCCAGGGCGAGACCGCCGGCACCGCCGCGGGCCGTGCGGAATCCGCCCGCACCACCGGCTGCCCTGTGAACTGCAGGCACGTGACGACCGCCGCACTTGCGGCCCAGATCCTCGAATGTTGCATGGTTGCCTCCAGCGCCCCCGGCGCCAGCGCTACCTGCTTGCAGCTCCTGTTCCTAGCCGCCGTGCCCAAGTGGCACGGACGTGCGCGGCGAGCTCAGAACGGAATGTCGTCGTCCGGGCCAGGTCCGCCGCCCCCGCCAAACCCACCGCCCATATCCTGGTCCATCGGCGGCTCATCGCTGCGGCCGCCGCGATCACGACCCCCGCCTCCGCCGCCGCCTCCGCCCTCACGCCCACCACCGCCCTCGCGCCCGCCGCCACCAGCGCCACCGCCGCCGAGGAACTGGACGTCGTTGGCGATCACCTCGGTGATGTAGCGCTTGTTGCCGTCCTTGTCGTCGTAGCTTCGGGTCTGGATGCGACCCTCGACGTAGACCTGGCGACCCTTGGCAAGATACTTGGAGCAAATCTCCGCGCGCTTGCCCCACACCACGACGCGGTGCCACTCCGTGCGTTCTTGCCGCTGCCCGTTCTTGTCGTTCCAGCTCTCGCTGGTGGCCAGCCGCAGCTCGCACACGCCTTGTCCGCTGGGCGTGTAGCGCATATCGGGATCCGCGCCGAGATGCCCCACTAGAATGACTTTGTTGACTCCACCTGCCATGGGTGTCCTCGCTTGAAGTAACGCGCAAGGGCTAGCACGAAAGTCTGACAGGCTCGGGTTCCAAGGGGGCGCGGTTGCTGCTCCGTGGCGCGCTCAAAGGTCCGGATCTCCCCCGCGCGCGTCCTGGCGCGCGCCGCGGCGGGCCGGGCGTGTGGACCCATGATCCCTCCGCGATCTCCGACGACGATCCGCGCGCCGGCCGTACGCCGGCCGCCCGATGCTGCGCGCCCGTGCAGTCCACCTCGCGCCCGACCGCTGGCGAGAAATTCTCGGAAGCCTCCCGGTCCGCGCAAAGTGCCGCGAAACCGCTGGACGCGCCGCGCACCTTGCGCATAGTACACCGCGATGTACCGGAGCCTGCGCGTCGGCGTCGTGATCCCCGCGTACAATGAAGCGCGCGCCATCGGCCGCACCATCGCGGACGTCCCCGCGCTGGTCGACGACATCCTCGTCGTCGACGACGCCTCCCACGACGCCACCTTGCCGCTGGCGCAGGCCGCCGCACAGGCCCGGCCGGGCACCACCGTGGTGATCCAGCACGCCGCCAACCGCGGCGTGGGCGCCGCGATCAGCACCGGGTACCGACACGCGCTGGACCGCGGCTGCGACGTCATCGCCGTGATGGCCGGCGATGGCCAGATGGATCCGGAAGACCTGCCGCGGCTCATCGACCCCATCGCCGAGGACCGCGCCGACTACGTCAAGGGCAACCGCTTCCTGCACCCCGAGATCTGGACCGCCATGCCGCCGAGCCGCATCGTCGGCAACCTGGCGCTGTCGGCGGCCACGCGCATCACCTCGGGCTATCGCCACATCTTCGATTCGCAGTGCGGCTACACCGCCATGCACCGCCGCGTGCTGGCCGAGATCGATCTGGACGCCCTGTTTCCGCGCTACGGCTACCCCAACGACCTGCTGTCGCGGCTGGCCATCGCTGGCGCGCGGGTGGTGGATGTCCCGGTGCGCCCCATCTATGGGCCGCACTGGAAGAGCGGCATCAACCTGCGGACCGCGGTGCATCCGATCCCCTGGGTCCTCCTGCGCTCGTGGAGCACGCGGCTGGCCGCGCGCCTGCGCCGCGAATGAGGATCGGCGTCGTCACCACCTCGTTCCCGCGCCACCGCGGCGACGCGGCCGGCCACTTCGTGGCCAGCGGCGTGGAGCTGCTGCGCCGCCGCGGCCACACCGTGGAGGTCATCGCCGCCGGCTCGGCCACCACCCCGCGGGAAGAGCGCACGAGCGACGGCTACGCCCCCACCTCGCTCGACCACGCGCAGGCCGCGGTGCGCGAGCCCAGCCTGCGCGTCACCCGGCTGCCAAGCCCGCTCTTCTATTCCGGAGGAGCGCCCGAGGCCCTGCCACGAGGCGGCCTGGGCGGCGCGCGCGCCGCGCTGTCCTTCTCCGCCAGGCTGACCATCACCACCCTGCGCCGCGCCGCGCGCTGGGACGCGGCGCTCGCCCACTGGCTGGCGCCCTCGGCGCTGGCCGCGCTGCCGGTGCGCGGCCCGCTCTTGGCCATCGCCCACGGCGGCGACGTCCACCTCTTGCGCCGCGCCGGCCTGTTGCCCGCCGCGCTGGGCCTCTTGCTGGCCCGACGCGCGCGCCTGGTCTTCGTGTCCGCCGAGCTGGCGGCCCTGGCCAGGCGCACCGCGCCGCCGTGGCTGCGCCCGCGCTTCGACGAACAGACGCTGGTCCAGCCGATGGGCGTGGACCTCGCCCACTTCGCGAGCCAGAGGCAGCTCCACGCCCGGCCCGTTGCCGGCCCGTATGCCTTGGTGCTGGCCCGGCTGGTCCCGCTAAAGGGCGTGGCGCTGGCGGTGCGCGCGCTGGCGCTCACCCGCTCGGACCTGACGCTGGTCATCGCTGGCGACGGCCCGGAGCGCGCGCCGCTCGCCGAGCTCGCCCGTCCGCTCGGCGACCGCGTCCGCTTCGTCGGCGAGCTGGACGCGCGCGCCCGCGATGCCCACCTGGCGCACGCGGCGGCCTTGCTGGTGCCGTCGCGCCGGCTCCCCGATGGCCGCAGCGAGGGCACGCCGCTGGCCGCGCTGGAGGCCCTGGCCTGCGGGGTCCCGGTGCTGGCGACGGCGGTCGGCGGCCTGCCGGAGCTCGGCGCCGGCGTCAAGCTCCTGGGCGGCGACGGCGGCAGCCTCGACGAGGTGGCCGAGCCCGAGGTGGCCGCGCGCTGGGCGACCGCGCTCGACGCGCTGGTGGCCGCGCCGCCAGCGCCCAGGGTGCTCCAGCAGGTGGCCCAGCAGTTTGATTGGCACCGGGTCGCAGAGGCCCTCTGGCACCACTGGATGGGAGCCTTTGCCCCACACCCCCCTGCCACGCTAGCCGCGCTCCCAGCCTCGCCAAGTGCGAAGGTTGTTACGCAGCAGTCACCGAGTTGAGCGTATTCCTTCGCAGCTCACGCAAGGTCCGACCATGCAGGCCTGCGAATCCCTTTCCTGTGCCGCGTCGCGGCGAGCGGCACAGGATCTGCTAGGGACAGCAGCCACATGCGCCAAGCGGTGGACTTGTCCATTCTGCTGCCTTTCGGGGATGACGAAGAGATCATTGGTCCGGCCGTGCGCCGATGTGCGCACGCGCTGCGCGCGCTGGATGGGAGCTTCGAGCTGCTGGGCATCGACGAAGACTCCGGTGACAACTCCCACGCGGTGCTGGCGCTGCTGCGCGGCGACGTCCCGGAGCTGCGGGTGATCCACGCGCCGGGCCGCCACCGCGGCGTGGACTCAGGCGCGGCGCGGGCCCAGGGCCGGCTGCTCGTCATCCTCACCCCGACCGCCGCCATGAGCCCGCTCGATGGCCTCGCCGAGGCGCTGGCGCGAGTCGATCGAGAGGCGTGCGACGCCGAGATCGCGGTGGGCCGCTACACGATCGTCGATCGCATCAAGGCCCTGCCCGCGCTGCGCGGCGCGCGCCTCCCCGGCGAGTCCATGCACCGCCGCCTGGCCAAGCGCTTCCAGCTCCAGAACCTGCGCGTTCACATGGGCGGCGTCAGCCTGCCGGTGGCGGACCGTCCCCGCGGCCTGCGCGCGTTCGCCCGCTGGCGCGCCGCCTCCGTCGCACCCGAGTAGGCGAGCAAACGCCGCGCGAGCGGCGGGCACGCGGCGAGCGAGCAAGCGTCGAGCGAGCGCCGAGCGGCCTCGCCAGACCTCGGCGCCACGCTCAAGCTGGCTTCGCCGCACGCATTTTCGCCTCCCTGGCGGGCGTGCCGCGTTCGCGCTGCTATAGTCGCGCGACATGGCCTACGTCCTGCCCGCAATCCTGGCCCTGGGCTTTCTCATCGTCGTCCACGAGGCTGGGCACTACGTGGTCGCGCGGCTATGCGGCATGCGGGTCGAGCGCTTCAGCATCGGGTTTGGCCCGGGCCTCTTCAAGTTCCGCAGCAAGAGCGGCACCATCTTTCAGCTCGCGCCGGTGCCCTTCGGCGGCTTCGTCGAGATCCGCGGCATGAACATCGCCGAAGAGATCGACCCCGAAGATCGCGAGGCGTATGCCAACCGGCCCGCGCGCCTGCGCTTCTTGACCATCTTCGCCGGCCCCGCCACCAACTGGCTGTCGGCTATCGTGCTCGCCTTCCTGCTGTACTTCGCCTTCGGCGTGAAGAGCACGGAGCACTGGTTCGGCGTGGGCTCCATGACCGCGGGCTCGGCCTCCGAGGGCAAGCTCCAGCCTGACGATCGCGTGCTCGCCGTCGACGGCAAGCCGCTGTACCTGGTCAGCCCGGAGGGCCGCGTGGACGCTGGCCTCTTGCGCCGCACCGTCTCGGCCAGGCGCGGTGAGCCAGTCACCATCACGGTGCTGCGCGCCGGCAAGAAGGTGGACGTCGTGGTCACGCCCAAGCCGGGCTCCAACCCGGACTGCTCCCCCATGGTGGACGAGCACGGCAACCGGGAGTACCTCCTTGGCTTTCGCGTCAGCGATCAGTTCGACCGGGTGGACGTCGGCGTGGTGTCCACGCTGCGCCGCGCCTTCGAGTACCCGGTGGAGCAGACCGTCTCCATCATGACCGGGCTGTATCAGATCGTCACCGGCAAGGCCAAGGCCGAGGTCGGCGGCCCGGTGCGGATCGTCGAGGAGTTCAACCACGCCTTCAAGACCGGCTTCGTCGAGGGCATCGAGCTGCTCATGGTGCTGAGCGTGTACCTGGCGCTGGTCAACCTGTTTCCGCTGCCCGCGCTCGACGGCGGTCGCCTGGTGTTCCTGGGCTACGAGATGCTGACCCGACGGCGGCCCAACCCCAAGATCGAAGCCACGGTTCACATGGTGGGCGTGCTGCTGCTGTTCGTGGTGATGGTGCTGGTGTTCTACAAGGACATCGCCCGGCTGGTGAACCCACCCGACAAGGCGAAGCCGGCGCTGGTCTCGCCCTGCTAGCTCAGCCGGTGAGCTGCGCGGCAGACCCAGGGCGGCTATGCTGCCGACGTGCTCGCGCGTGAGGTCCTAGACCGCGTCCCCACCGACCCCGGCGTCTATCTGTTCAAGGATAGCCGCGGCAAGGTGGTGTATGTCGGCAAGGCCAAGAACTTGCGCAGCCGCGTGCGGCAGTACTTCCGGCCCGGCGGCGACGAGCGCTTCTTCGTGGCCGCCGGCTTTTTGGGCCGCGCGGTGGCGGACATCGAGACCCTGGTGGTCACCGCCGAGAAGGAGGCGCTGCTCCTCGAGAACCACCTGATCAAGCAGCACCAGCCGCGCTTCAACGTCAAGCTGCGCGACGACAAACAGTACCTGGTCTTGCGGCTGCGCAAGCCCGCCGCTGCGCCCGCTACGCCCGCTGCGCCCGACGACAAGGGCCCGGCCCGCGCCGCGCTGTTTCCGCGCGTGGAGGTGGTGCGTAACATCCGCGATGACGACGCGCACTACTTCGGCCCGTATCACTCCGCCACCTCGGCGCGGCACACGCTGCGCGTGCTCAACCGACACTTCCAGCTCCGCACCTGCACGGATCACGTGCTGGAGACGCGCGGGCGGCCGTGCCTGCAATATCAGATCAAGCGCTGCCCCGCGCCCTGCGCGCTGCCGGTGGCGCCGGCCGCGTACGCCGACCAGGTGGACGACGTGATGATGTTCCTCGGCGGCAAGGACAAGGAGCTGGTGGCGCGCCTGGGCGTGCGCATGGCGGCGCGCGCCGAAGCCGAGGACTACGAGAGCGCCGCGCTGGTCCGCGACTCCATCGCCGCCGTCCAGCGCACGCTGGCGCGCCAGGACATCGTCCAGGACGACTTCATCGATCAGGACGTGTGGGGCTGCCACCGCGAGGCGGACGCGATCGAGGTCGCCGTCCTGTTCGTGCGCGCCGGCAAGCTGGTGGGCAAGCGGGCCTTCCAGCAGCGCGACCAGGAGCTGCCCACGCCCGAGGTGCTGGCCGAACACCTCCAGGCCTACTACGGCAGCGGCACCTTCATCCCCGACGAGATCGTGGTCGGCGTCGATCTGGAGGACAGCGAGGTGCTGGCGGACTGGCTGGGCAGCGCGCGCGGTCGCAAGGTGCGCCTGGTGGAGCCGCGCCGCGGCACCCGGGCGCGACTGGTGGAGCTGGCGGACCGCAACGCCGCCGCCAGCGCCACCGCCCGGCACGGCCAGAGCCGCGACGTCGAGGCGCTGCTGACCAAGGTGCAAGAGCGCCTGGGGCTCGCGCGCGTGCCGCGACGCATCGAGTGCTTCGACATCGCGCACCTGCAGGGCAGCGAGACCGTGGCGTCGATGGTGACGTTCGTCGAGGGCGAGCCGGCCAAGGCGCTGTATCGCAAGTTCAAGGTGCGCACCGTGGGCAACGACGACTTCGCGGCGATGTACGAGGTGCTGACCCGACGATTCCGGCGCGCCGCGGGCGTGTCGCCGGCCGAGACCGACGCCGAGATCGCGCTCGAGATCGCCGACGCCGACGCTGCGCTCGAGGACACCGACACCGAGACGGAAGCCGACGCCGATGCCGATGCCGATTCCGAGTCCGCCGACGCCGCGCTCGAGGCCGCCGACGCCGTCGCCGCGCTCGATGCCGCCGACGCCGTCGCCGACGCCGCACTCGAGATCGCCGACGCCGACTCGACCCCGAACTCCGCGAGCAAGCGCGCGCCGGGCAAGCGCAAGGACGCCGCGTGGGAGGCGCCGGACCTGCTCGTCATCGACGGCGGCAAGGGCCAGCTCGGCATGGCGATGGCCGCCCTGCGCGACCTCGGCATCGCCCTGGGCGAACGCGGCGTCGACGTGGTGGGGCTGGCCAAAGAGCGAGAGCTCGAGAGCGGCGACGCGCCCGACCGCATCTATCGCCCCAACGTCAAGGACCCGGTCCAGCTCCGGCCAAACTCCCCCGAGCTCTACCTGCTGGCCCGGCTGCGCGACGAGGCCCACCGCTTCGCCAACTCCTTCCACCAGCAACGCCGCGGCAAGACCGCGCTGCGCTCCGAGCTAGAAGAGATCCCCGGCGTCGGCGAGGCCCGCCGCCGCGCCCTCTTGCGCCACTTCGGCAGCGTGCGCGCCATCCGCACCGCCACCGCCGAAGACCTGGCCCGCTGCCCCGGCATGACCCGCAATGCCGCCGCCGCGGTGCGCGCCTTCTTCGATGCCTCCGGCGCAGCCGCCGGCGCCGAGCCCGCGCCCACTGCGCCGGCCTCCCCCGGGAAGCCCTGAAGGGATCGCCTGGCCGGCCCGGCCAGGCGCCAAGGCCGCAGCGGGCCCGCGCTCCGCAGCTCGCGTGCGATCCACCGCCACGGCGCCAGGTGGCTGCGCTACCATGGCGGCACCCATGCGGCGCCTCGCTCTCGCTGTGCTCGTGTCCTCGCTTGCTCTCGTCGCCGCCTCCGGCTGCAAGAAGAAAGCGGCCCCTGGCCCCGGAGAAAGCTCCACCGCGGCCACCGATCCCTGGAACTCCTCGGGCCCGGTCGATCCGTGGACCGCGCCGCCGCCTGGCGCCGTGGCCATCGCCGCCAAGGACGGCGACGAGCTGGCCAAGCTCGCCGAGAGCAAGCAGAAGGCCGGCGAAGGCGAGGTCAAGGCGCTCTCGGGCGCCACCGCCATGAAGGTGGACGTGTCCTCCATCGCCGCGCCCGAGCAAGAGAAGCTGGCGCTGCGCTCCTTTGGCACCATCAAGCAGACCGGCTTCTCGGTGACGTACAACCGCTCGGAAAAGGAGGCGCACGAGACCTATCGAAAGCTCCTCGAAGAGAACCGGGTGTTCGAGAAGTTCGCCGAGGGGCTCAACAAGACCATCCGCATCCCCAACCAGGTCGAGATCCAGCTCGTCGCCTGCAACACGGTCAACGCCTTCTATGACCCCAACGGAAAGCGCATCATCGTCTGCTACGAGCTCATCGACTACTTCCTGTCGGTGTTCAAGCCGGTGGCCAAGAGCAACGACGAGCTGGGCACCGCGGTGTTCGGCGCCGTGGCCTTCAGCTTCTTCCATGAGGTGGGCCACGCGCTCATCGACCAGCTCGAGCTGCCGGCGGTGGGCCGCGAGGAAGACTCCGCCGACCAGATCGCCACGCTCACGCTGATCGGCACCGGCGACGAGGGCGTGGGCATGGCGCTGTCCGGCGCGTACTGGTTCCAGCTCCAGCAGAAGGGCGGCAACGAGACCCCGTTCTGGGACGAGCACGCCTTTGATGGCCAGCGCTTCTACAACATCGTGTGCCTGATCTACGGCTCCGATCCCGGCAAGTACGGAAACTTCGTCGACTCCGGGACCCTGCCCGCGACGCGCGCCAAGCGCTGCCCCGAGGAGTACGGCAAGATCGGCAAGGCCTGGAACAAGCTCCTGGCTGGCCACTTCACCAACTCCGGCGCCGAGAACACGGACCTCGGCACCGCGGTCGCCAGCGCCGAGCCGCCGACGGCGCCGAGCGCGCCCCAGGAGCCAGCCGCAGATCCCACGGTGGTCGCCCCCAGCGAGCCCTCGCCCGAGGAGCCCACCGAGGTCGCCGCCGCGCCCGCGGCCGGCAACGAGGGCGGCAACGACGGCGCCCACTCGGTGTCCTGCGAGCACGTGGCGGAGAAGGCAGCAGAGCTCATCGGCGCGGAGCTGCAGGGCCGGGTCAAGGACATGTCCGAGGAAGAGCTCGAGGAGGCGAAGCACAAGATCGAGACCGAGCTGCCCGCGGCGCTCGAGCAGATCCTCGCCGAGTGCCGGAGCTCGAACTGGAGCGACAAGTCGCGGCTGTGCGTGATCAACGCGACCTCGCTCAACGAAGCCAGCGCCTGCGAGTGACGCGGCGGCGCCGCCTCGGCGCTGCGCACTCGCTCGCGCAGGCGCTGCTCACTCGCTGCCCACGCGCTCGCGCCGGGCGCGCAAGCATGCGATAAGCGAGCCTCCATGACCACCGCTACCCTGATCGCGCTGGTCGTCGCGGGCCTGGGCGCGGGCATCGCAGACGGCATCGCCGGCGGCGGCGGCCTCATCACGGTGCCGGCGCTCCTGGCCAGCGGCCTGCCGCCGCACCTGGCGCTTGGCACCAACAAGGCGCAGAGCATGTGGGGCACGCTGGCCGCGCTGGTCACGTTCTGGCGCGCCGGCAGGGTGGACGCGCGCGCCGCCGTGCGCAACTTCCCGCTGGCCTTCGCGGGCTCGATGCTGGGGGTGACCCTGGTCTTGCACCTGGCGCCTGGCGCGCTGCGCCCGGTGGTCATCGCCCTGCTCATCGTGGCGGCGGTGTTGATGCTCCTGCGCAAGCCCAGCCGCGACGAAGATGCCTTGCACCCGCGCTACCTGTGGATCGCCGCGGCGCTGTCTCTGGGCATCGGTTGCTACGACGGCTTCTTTGGCCCCGGCACCGGCACCTTCCTCATCGTCGGCTTCATCGTGCTCTGCGGTCGCAGCATCAGCGGCGCCACCGCCGATGCCAAGGTCGTCAACTTCGCCTCCAACGTGGCCGCCGCCGGGAGCTTCGCGGTCGCGGGCAAGGTGGTGTGGTCGATCGCCCTCCCCATGGCCGTCGCCCAGCTCGTCGGCGGCTTCATCGGCGCGCGCCTGGCCATCTACCGCGGCGCCATCCTGGTGCGCACCATGGTGCTGGTGGTGTCCTCCACCCTGGTGCTCAAGCTCGGCTACGACCTCCTCTCCGGCTGGTAGCGTCGCCCACCCGCGGCGCACGCCGCGCGCCTGGCAAATCCGCAAGCGCGGAGTAGCGGCGAAGGCGGCGCTCCGGCTACCCCTGAGGCATGGCGCAACGGACCAGCACCGAGCGAGACTACCGAGGCCGGCTCAACCGCGTGCTCCTGCACATCGAGCAGCACCTGGACACCCCGCTGCGCCTGGCCGACCTGGCCGACCTGGCGTGCTTCTCGCCGTATCACTTTCACCGCATCTTCACCGCGTTCCTCGGCGAGCCGCTGGGCGACTACGTGCGCCGCTTGCGGCTCGAGCGCGCCGCGTTGCATCTGACCTACACGCCGAGCCCGATCACCGAGCTCGCGCTCGCCGCCGGCTACGAGACGCCCTCGGCCTTCACCCGCGCGTTCGTCGCGCACTTTGGCGTGCCCCCTTCGGAGTACCGGGCGCAGCATCGGCCGGCGCGTCCATCACCCCATCGGCCAGCCCACCAGGCAGCCCACCAGGCAGCCCAGTTCGAGCGCCGGCCCGGCGCTCGCTTGCTCGAGCTCACCGAAACCTTCACCGGAGACCCCACCATGACCCCAGAGCTTCGCACCATCGATCCCATGCCCGTGATCTACGTCCGCCGGATCGGCCCGTACCAGGAGGCCGCCGCCGCGGCCTTCGCCGCCCTTGGCCAGTTCGCGGGGCCGCGCGGGCTCATCGGCCCCGGCAGCAAGATGCTCGGCGTCTCGCATGACGACCCGCTGGTGACCGAGGCCGGCAAGCTCCGCTATGATGCGTGCCTGACCGTGCCACCGGAGCGAACGCCCACCGGCGATCTGGGCGAGGTCGGCTGCAAGACCCTCGACGGCGGGCGCTACGCAGTGTTCCTGCACCAGGGCCCCTACCAGCAGCTCCAGCGCAGCTACGATCAGATCTTCAAGGGCTGGTTGCCGCAGAGCGGCGAGCGCCTGCGCGACGCGCCTTGCTTCGAGCTGTACCTGAACACGCCCATGGACACGGCGCCCGACGCGCTGCGCACGGAGATCTGGATCCCACTGGTGTGATCCCCGCCGGCCGCGCCGGGACGCACCGCCGCGCCGCCGGTCGCGCCCGTCGCGTCAGGCGCCCTGGGCGTGGACCTGCCGGCGCGCCCGCACCATCGCCGCCTGGCCGTCGGCGTGATAGCTGGAGCGCACCAGCGGCCCGCTCTCCACGTGGGCGATGCCCAAGGACAGCGCCAGCTCGCGCAGCTCGGCGAACTCCGCTGGCGTCACGTACCGCTCGATGGGCAGGTGCTGCTTGGAGGGGGACAGGTACTGGCCGAGGGTGACGATGTCGACCCCGAGCCCCGCCACCTCCCGCAGCACCGCCTCCACCTCGTCGCGGGTCTCGCCCAGGCCCAGCATCAGCCCGGTCTTGGTGACCGCGCCGCGCTTGCGCGCGTGCTCGAGGATGGCGTAGCTGCGCGGGTAGCTCGCCTGCACGCGCACCTGCCGCGACAGCCGCGGCACCGTCTCAAGGTTGTGCGCGAAGACGTCGGGATCTGCGTCGAGCACGATGTCGGCGTTGGCGGTCTGGCCCTTGAAGTCGCCCACCAGCACCTCCAGCGACATGCCCGGGCACGCCGCCTTGACCGCGGCGATGGTCTGGGCCCAGTGGCCAGCGCCAAAATCCGGAAGGTCGTCGCGATCCACGCAGGTGATGACCGTGTGCTCCAGCGACAGCCGCGACAGCATCTCCGCCACCCGGCGCGGCTCGTCGGGATCCGGTGGCAGCGGCCGGCCGGTGGTCACATCGCAGAAGCGGCACGAGCGCGTGCAGATGTCGCCCAGGATCATGATGGTGAGCGAGCGCCGCGTCCAGCACTCGCCGATGTTGGGGCAGCTCGCGCTCTCGCACACCGTGTGCAACGCCAGCTCCTTGACCATCGCGCGCAGCTCGAAGAACTCCGGCTTGGTGGGCATGGTGGCGCGGATCCACTCGGGATGGCGCCGGCGCGGCGCGCCCTCGGCGCCGGGCTCAGAGGTGCTGGACCCAGACCCCGGGGCCCCGGACGCAGAGGACCCCACCACGGGCAAGTGGACGCGCTCGGACATGCCCTTTCGTACCGCGAAGCCGCCGCGCTGGCGAGCCCAGCACCGGCCGGACCAGCGCCGTTGCACTGGGGAACCGCCATGGGCCCCAGGACGCCAGCCTTCACTTTCTTTGCGACTCCTTGGTCCGCCTCCGCTCCAGGAGACAGCACCCACGCCGCCAGGCGCCAGCTCGCGACCCCGCGACCTGCCTGACCAGCCTCGGCCCAAGCCTCTTCCTGGAGACCACCATGCTCACGTCACGCGCTGCCCTCTGCTCCTTCCTCGTCCTGCTCGCTGCCGGAACCGCCGCCGCCGATGGCGCAAAGACCCTCGGCATCGATGGCGGCCTGGCCCTGCCCACCGGCGACTGGGGCGACGCCGCCGGCGTGGGCATCGGCGCCCTTGCGCGCTTCGAGATGCCCCTGCGGCCCAAGCTCACGCTCACCGCCCGCGCCGGATACCTCCAGCACCTGAGCAAGGAGAACAACGGCGCGGACTCCTCCTCCAGCGAGCTGCCGCTGCTCGGCGGCGTGCGCTACGACTTCTCCGGCGACGACAACGCCCAGCTCTACGGCGGCGCCGAGCTTGGCTTCATCATGTCGCGGATCTCCATCGACGTGAACGGCCAGTCGATGAGCGACTCGGACACCAACCTCGGCATGACCCTGGGCGGCGGCTATCGCACCGGCAAGCTCGACCTGCGCGCCAACCTGCTGTTCCCCGACGTCGGCGAGCTCGGCGACGTCATGGGCCTCATGGCGACGCTCGGGTATCACCTGACCACGCTGTGAGCCAGTCAGCACGCGCGGCGCGCGCTCAGCAGCGCCTTGAGTCGGCGCCGGGCGCGGAGCACCCGGACCCCGACCGTGCTCTTGGAGATCTGCAGCTCCTGGGCGATCTGGTCGTAGGTCTTGTCCTCGACCTCGAAGAGCACGAAGGTGGTGCGCAGCGCAGGGGGCAACTCCTCCAGCGCAGCGGAGACCTCGACGAGGTTGAGCTCGCGCCACCACGGCGCCGCTTCCCCGTCGTTCGCCGGCACGCGCGCGCAGTCAGCCAGAAGTTCCGGAGCGGCTCGACGGCGCCGCACCCGGTCGATGGCGAGGTTGCGCAGGACCACCGTCATCCAGGCGCGCGGGCGGATGGACGGCGCCAGCCCAGGCGCGGCGCGCAGCCAGCGCTCGAACACATCCTGGGCGAGATCTTCGGGATCGAGGCCGCCGCGGCCGAAGCGGCGCGCCAGCGCGACCAGGTACTTCCAGGACTCGCGTAGCTCGGCGCTCAACGCCGGCGCGGCGACCTGCGGGGCGCGATCCTGCGGCGACGGCCCTCGCGAGGGAAGCGAGGCATCGATGGACTGGGTCGAGCGGAGATAGCTCCCTCCAACCGCGCCCTGCACGCGCGACGCGCGAGCGCGCGCAGCTCGACTGCTCGATGCGACGTCGACCGAGCGCTGCGCGCCGTGAGAATCGACACCAGACATGGACCCATCCTTGCAAAGGCTCGCCGAAAGACGCGACCGCGCTCATCGCGGTCCCATCAGCCCGACCTCTCGGTAGTGTCGCGAGGCCTCGAAGCGTTCCGGAACAAACGACGACCGAGGCTTCGCCTCTTGAGCTGCGAGGCGAAGGAACATAGGGTCGCGCGATGACGGCCGACGCTCCTGGTCCGCAGCCGCCCGGGCTTCACAGCCTCGGACCGGCGCTGCGCGCCCTGCCCAGCGGCGCAGACCCGCTCGAGCTCGAGCTGTCACGCGCCGCGGTGGCGAGCAAGCTGTTTGGAGCGTCCCAGGCGGCCAAGGTGGGGCGCTTCGTGCTGATCGGCCCGGTCGCGGCCGGCGGCATGGGCTCGGTCTACACCGCGTACGATCCGGAGCTCGATCGCCGCGTGGCGCTCAAGGTCCTGCATGGCGAGGTGCTCGCGACCGAAGAGGCGCAGGCACGGCTGCTCGCCGAGGCGCGGGCGCTGGCCCGCATCGACCACCCAAACGTGGTCCCGGTACACGACGCGCTGCGGTTCGGCGACCACGTCGTGCTGGTCATGGAGTGGGTGCAGGGGCAGACGCTGGCGCAGTGGCAGCTCGCGCAGCGACGGTCGTGGCGCGAGCTGCTGGTGACCTACCTGGCCGCAGGGCGCGGCCTGGCGGCGGCGCACGCGCTCGGCATCGTGCATCGCGACTTCAAGCCACACAACGTCATCGTCGGGCGAGATGGGCGCGTGCGCGTGCTCGATTTCGGGCTGGCCAAGCTCGCGCCGCCGGCCGCGACGGCCAGCGAGCCGCCCGCCGCGACGGCCGCGACGGCCCCGACGACAGCGCCGGCCCCGACGACAGCGCCGGCCCCGACGACAGCGCCGGCCCCGACGACAGCGCCGGCCCCGACGGCCGCGACGGCCGCGACGAGCCCGACGGCCGCGACGGCCCCGACGAACGCGACGGCCGCGCCGACCCGACCGCGGCGCCGCCGCAGGAGCTCACCGCGGCCGGCGAGCGCCTGGGCACGCTGGGCTTCATGGCGCCAGAGCAGCTCGCAGGTGGCGTCGCCACCGCCGCGGCAGATCAGTTCGCGTTCTGCGTGGCGCTCCACCGCGCGCTCTTCGACGTGGCGCCCTACCCCGGCCTGAACGTCGACGAGCTGCTGGCGAGCATGCGCGCTCGCCGGATGAGCCCGCCGGCCGCCGCGAGCGGAGCGCCGGGCTGGCTCCGCGCGGCGCTGGTGCGCGGCCTCGCGCTCGAGCCGGACGCGCGCTTCCCTTCGATGGACGCGCTGCTTCACGAGCTCGGCCGCGACCGAAGCTGGCGGCGCTGGGCACTGCCGTCGAGCGTGGGCGTCGTGCTCGTGGCTGGCGCCAGCCTGTGGGCCGCGCGCGCGACGAGCGCCGAGCCCTGCAGCGCCGAGGACGCCAGGCAGGCGCTGGCCTGGCGCCCGGCGGCGCTGACCGCCGCGATGTCGGCGCTGACGGCGGTCGGGGTCTCGCCGCGGCTGCAGGCCGAGGTGCGCGCCGACCTCGACGGATACCAGCGAAGCTGGCAAGTCCAGCACCAGGCCGCCTGCCGCGACCATCGCCGGGGCGCGCAGTCAGCCGCGCTCCTGGACCGCCGCATGCTGTGCCTGCAGCGCCGGAGGGACGCGCTGGCCGGCGGGCTCGAGGCCATCCGGCGCGTCGATGGTGAGACGGCGACGCGCGTGCGCGAAGTGACCGCGCGCCTGCCGGCGCTGGAAGACTGCGCCGACCTCGAGGTGCTCAACGCCATCGCCGAGCCGCCGGCGACCGCGCAGGAGCGGCGCGCGGTGGCGGCGCTGCGGCTGCGGCTCGCGGAGGCGGTGGCGCTCGAGCACGGCGGGCACGGGGAGCGCGCGCTCGAGCGCGTGCGCGCGCTGCGCGCGCCGGCCGAGGCCATCGGGTATCCGCCGCTCGGCATCGAGCTCGCGCTGGCGGAGGCGCGCCTGCTGCTGCAGCGCGGCGCGTATCCCGAGGCGGCGCGAGCGCTGGCCGCCACCGAGCAGCACGCGCTGGCGCTGGGGCTCCACGCCGCCGCGGTCGAAGCGGCCGCTCGCCGCGTGTATGCGCAGGCGATGATGGGCGACGATCTGCCCGGCCTGGTGCGGCAAGCCGAGGTCCTCGAGCCGCTGAGCCGCAACCTGCGCGGCGACGCCTTCGCGCGCCCGCTGCTGCTCAACAACCTCGGCGTGGTGCAGATGGCGCGCGGCCAGCGCCCGAGCGCGGCGGCGCTCTTCGCGCAGGCGCAAGCGGCGCTCACCGAGGTGAAGGAGCCAGATCTGGAGTTGGTGGCCATCGACGCCAACCTGGCCATGGTGACCTCCGAAGCGGCGGCCCGAGAGGCGGCCGCACGCCGCGCCTGGGAGCGCCGCCAGCGACGACTCGGCGACGAGCACCCGGCCACGCTGGAGGCGCTGCTCGCGCTGGGCAAGTACACGCATGATCCGGCGCGCGCGCTGCCGCTGGTACGCGCCGCGTGCCAGGGCTACGCAGCGCATCTCCCCAGCGCGCACAAGCTGCGCCTGCACTGCGCCATGCAGCAAGGGCTGCTCGAGTCAGCACAGCGCGACCCCGCCGCCGCCGCCACGTTCCAGGCGGCGAGCGCGCTGGCGGGCGCTGCGGCGCTGCGCGGCCTCTTCGTCCAGGGTCAGCTCGCCGCCGGGTTCGCCGCGCTCGAACGCGCAGACCGCGCCAGCGCGCTGGGAGCGTTCACCCAAGCGCTCGCGGCCAGCGCTGGACAAGCCTGGTGGCAACGTACCAGCGCGGCGGTGGCCAGGCTCGGGCTGGCCAGCTCCCGCCCCTTTGCGCAGCGCGACCAGGCGCTCGCCGAGCTGACGGCGGCGATCCCGGTGTTCGAGGAGGCCAGCCGCATCACCGAGGACTCCGAGCATCGCCTCTACCTCGCCCGCGCGCACGCGCGCCTCGCCGAGCTAGGCGGTCCACGCTAGCGCGCCCAGCGCTCAGGGATGGGCGTGGCGCACCACGTACGTCGTCCAGGGTGCGTCTCCCGCAGGGGTCGCCTCGCAGGTCGGCAGGCCCCGCTCACGCAGCTCCTCCAGCGAACGTTGCTCCGCGCCGAGGTAGTCGACGGAGCCGTGCCGCATGAGCAGGGACTCCCTGGTGTGTGACGAGACCTCGGGCAACGCGCGGTCCAACGCCGCCGAGAAGTCCTTGGCGCTGGCGATGAGCGCAAACCAGGTCCGCCGATGAGAGAGGCACCGCGCGCCTGCCGCGCCCCAGTGGCTCTCGAGCAGCAAGCTGCGCCCGGACGAACCGAGCGACTCAGGCGCGGGCTGCCCGGCGATCCGCTTGTTGCTCTTGTGCTTCCACACCACGGCAACCCCGCCAGAGGTGTACGAGCGCACGCCGCGATAGCGCGCGGTGATCATCTTCAACGCCGCCTGCCGCTCGTCGGCGCTGCCGGTCCCCGTGCGGAGCGGCTCGTACCCGAGCAAGCGGAGCTTGGCGATCGCCGTGCCCGCGCACCCAAAGTTGAACCAGCGATCTCCACGGCGCGCGGGGTCGATGGAGGAGTCCTTCGTGTACGTCTCGCCCTGCATGACGAGCAGATGGTCGGTCTTCGCAAACCAAGGAGACTTCGGGGAGATCGGCACGAACCGCTGCCTGGCGACCGGCTGGGCGATGGGAGAGAACTGCCAGACGCTGGTGTGGGTCTGCCACGCCTCCATCCAGGAGGCCTGACGCATCGGGCACACCGACTCGTCCTCGCGCGGCTCCAGCACCTCGTCGCTCGCGGCCAGCACCTCGCGCGCGGCGTGCAGATCGTGCCAGACCAGCCGGTAGGTGGGGACCGCCGCGGCTCTCGCGTCGAGGTCCCACGAGGCGACCTCGCCGCTGGCGGCGATGCGCACCTTCACCTCGATGAGCTTCTGGTCACACCCCTTGGACCGCGGGACCTGCAGCGAGAACACCAGCCCGATCACCGAGGAGAGGCACTTGCCGCCCGGCGGGCTCCCCGCGGCGAGGCTCCCGTCGCGCACCTCGAGCACGCACCCGGTGTCGCGCAGCCCGCCTGCCTCTGGCTTCCACAGGCGCCGGTCGAGCTTCACCCCGTCGGCGTTGGCCACGCCGTCCAGGTTGAGCCCGACGATGGGGATTCCCCAGAGGACGGGGGTGTTGCTGCCACAGCCCCACGGCGAGCAGGTCTCGCCTTCTTCTGCTCCCACGGCCGAAGCGGTCCCTGCGGCGGCCGCCACCGCGACCGCCGCCAGCCCTGCGCGCATTGCCCACGAATGTTGCTTCATGACATCCCGTTAGTGTCTGCAAGAGCCGGAGCGTTCCGGATCATTCTTCGATTCCGGGGATCGCTTCACCCGGGCGGCCTGCTGGCCGCAGCGAGCGCGCCCACGCATCGAGCCGCTCATCGACCGGCCCGCCCGCCGCCGGCTCGCCACCTTGCTCCAGGCGCTGCCGCAGCGCATGGCGCGCGCGAAACAGCCGGCTGCGCGTGGTGGCCGGCTCGATCTCGAACACCTCGGCGAGCTGCTCGCCCTCCAGCTCCTCCCAGTAGTGCAGCTCCAGCAAGAGCTGCTGCTCGAGCGGCAGCTCGCGCAAGGCGTCGAGCAAACGCGCGCGCTCGCCGTGGCGGGCCAGCCGGCTGCCTGCGCTCGTGCTCAGCGAGGCCAGCGACACCGCCTCGAAGTCGAGCTTCTCCCCTTGCCGCTGCGCCTTTCGCCAGTGGCCAAACAGCATGTACCGGGCCACCGCGAAGAGGTACGTGCGGAAGCTGCTCTTGCGCTGAAAGCGGTCCCGCTCGCGCACGCACGCCAGGAACGTCTCCTGCACCAGGTCCTCGACGTCGCCCTCCACCTTGCTGCGAAAGAAGCGATGCACCGGCGCGAAGTACCGCTCAAAGAGCGCTCCCCCGGCGGCGAGATCTCCCGCGCACCACCGATCCAGAAGCGCCAGATCGTCTTCCTGCGTCACGCTGCAAACTATGCCAGACTCGGCGCGAGCCCAGGCCGCCAAAACGGCGTTGTTTGACGCGACCGGGAAGCCGCAGCGCCCTCGGACGCCCGGGGTTGCGCCTTAGCTGAGCACCGAGATCTTCAGCGGCCGGTAGAGGCTGAGCTTCTTGAACTGGTGGGTCTCCATGCGGCGCAGGATGACGTCGAGGGTGCGACAGGCGTCGGCGACGAACGGCCCCTTGTTGAGCATCACGCACTCGGCCTGCACCGACATCGAGGCGTCGGTGACCTCGGCGCGTGACGGGATCCCGGTTCGCGCCAGGCTGTCGAGCACCTGGGTCGCCCACACCACGGGCAGATGCGCCGCCTCGGCGAACCACAGGATCTCCTGTTGCACCTCGGCGAGGCGCTCGAACCCGAGCTCGACCGCGAGATCGCCGCGCGCGATCATGATCCCCACGGGGAAGTGCCGCAGCGCCTCCAGGAGCAGGTCCGGCAGCGCCGCCACGGCCTGCGCGGTCTCGATCTTGACGACGATACCAACCGGCGCGCGGTCGCCGCCGCGCCGCGCCACCTCGTCGATCGCCTCGCGCAGGTCCTCGCGCGATCGCACGAACGAGACCGCGATGACGTCCGCGAACTCGAGCACCGCCGGCAACACCTCGCGATCTCGCGCGGACAGCGCCGAGGCGCGGACCGCGCTGTCGGGGAAGTTCGCGCCCTTCTCGGCGCGGAGCTTGACCACCGGCTTGGCGATGCGCACGACGCGAGCGTGGACCACCTCGTCATGCACGGACTGGATCACGGCCTCGATCTTGCCGTCGTCGAGCAGCACGCGCTGCTCGGCGGCGAGCGCGACGTCCGCGTCGTCGAGCACGAGGCCGACGCGCGGCGGCCTCAGCCACGAGCGCCCGTCGGCGTGACGCACGCCGGGCTCGCTCGCACTGCCGTCGAGCCAGAGCTGGAGCTCATCACCGAGCTGCAGGGGGACGTAGCCCGCCAGCGGCGCGACGCCGACGACCGCCGCGGCGCCGAGCGGCACCCCATCGCGCGACCAGGTGAGCTGGCACTGCGGCGTCAGGTAGCACGTCCGGTCGAGCTCGCCGACCGCGGTGCGCGGACCGACCTCGCACAGATGAAACCGCCGCAGGCGATCCCGGCTGTCGCGGGTCTCGAGCACGTCGCCCACCTGGAACCCGGCGATCCAGGCATCGGGCACGCGCAGCGCGGCCTGCGCCTGCGCATCATCGGCGCCGGCGATCGGCACGCGCAGCGCGCGGACGACCCGCCCCAGCGCGTCCTTCTCTGGACGAAACCGCACCACCGCCGGGCCCTCCTCGCGCATCGCCGCGGTGCGGATCTTGGGCCCTTGCAGGTCGACCTGGATCGAGATCTGGCGATTCATGCGCGCTGCCACGCTGCGCATGACGCGCGCCGTCTCACGCCACGCCGCGGGGCTGCCGTGCGCGGTGTTGATCCGAAGCACGTTCATCCCGGCGTCGATGAGCGCAGCGCACGCCTCCTCGGTGGGCGGATCGTCGGCAGCGGTGACCATGATCGACACGTGACGCTCGCCGGGCCGCTCACCCAGGAGCGCGCGCGTGTGCCCGTGCAGCAGGTGCTCTGCCTCGGCGCGCGACAGCCCCGGCGTTGCCGACTCGCTGCTGGCCAGCCGCAGCGAGTCCTCGAGCCGCCGCCGCAGCTCGCTCAGGCTCGAGCGCACGTGCCCCTCGCAGCGCCCGAGCGAGCTTAGCCCCCACTCCCCGAGCTCGAGCTGCAGCCGCCGCAGGTCGAGCTGCCGGAGCGCCACGTACTGCAGGAGATTCTCCGCGCTCGCGCGATAACCCGGGTGAACCGCGGCGAGCGCGTCGCCGTGCTCGCCCACGAACGCCTCGACGTGCGCCTCGATCCGGACGACCTCGGCGAAGATCTTCTGCAGTCGGTCTTCGGGCTTCACAGCGGCATTGCCGCGCCATCCGGCCGGCTTGTCAAGCCGCGGCCCCGCGAGCCGGCGCTGGCCCGCGCCAGCCGGCGCAGGCCGGTGAACATGTCGCAACACAGACGCCAGCTCGCGATGAAGGCGTCACATCGGCGGCGGCAGGGGCTGGGCGCTTGCTGGACGGAGCGTGAGAAAGGTGAGAGCCTCTTGTGCGGGGCGCTTGATGATCCAAGGGACCGCGCAGCGAGTTGACGTGGTGATCGTGACGGCGATCCCGCTGGAGTATGCGGCGGTGTTGAAGGTGGATGCGGGGGCTGTCCCTGGCTCGGAGTGGAGAGAAGACAGGCAAGCCAACGGCGTGGCGATGGCGTACCGGGCGTTTGAGGTGCCCAAGGGCCGGCCGCTGCAGGTGGCCGTAGCAGTGGCTCCGGATATGGCGACGGCGGCGGCGCTGTCCACACTGATTCCGCTGATTGAGAAGCTGGAGCCGCGCTGCATCGCGATGTGCGGCGTGTGCGCGGGCCGCCCGGGCAAGGTGCAGCTCGGCGACGTGATCGCCGCGGAGCGGCTCTACTATCACGACACGGGCAAGCAAACGCGCGAGGAGGGCAAGCCGGAGAAGCTGGAGCAGGATCTTCGCACCTTCAATCTGCGGCCAGACTGGAAGGTGGCGCTCGAACGCATGAACGCCGCGGACCACTTCCGCGGGCAGGACTGGCTCGAGACCCGGCCGATGACCACCGAGTGGCGAGTACGCCGCGCGCTGTGGGCGATCGAGCGTGGCGCACCGGAGCCACGGCGCGAGGTGCCCTTCAAGCTCCATGCCGCGCCGATGGCCAGCGGCAACAAGGTCATCGAGGACGAGAAGATCTGGGACCGGCTCGCTGCCTACGAGCGAGAGACTCTGGGCCTCGATATGGAGGCCGCCGCCGTGGGCGCGGTGGCGCACTACCTCCACCACAAGAGGCTTGACGCCATCGTGATGAAGGGCGTGATGGACTTCGCCAACGTCGGACGCGACGACCACTTCAAGGAGTTCGCGGCGCGGGCGTCTGCGGAGTGTTTGATCTGGTTTCTGCGGGATCACGTAGAGACCCCGTCGAGCGCAGGCTTCGATGACGTACTGTCACCTGGCACGTGGAAACTCCCCCAAGGGGATGCGCCCCCTTCGAAGCTTCTGCAAGCGAGATTCGGTGTTGTGCCATGGCACGACGCCGGCAGAGCGGAGCTGCTAGCGGAACTGGACGCTTGGGCCGATGACGTATCGCTGCCGGTGGCGGCCTGGCTACTTCACGCAGAGGGAGGCGTCGGCAAGACGCGCCTGGCCATCGAGTGGGTCCGGCGACGGCGCGAGCGCCATGACATCGCCGGATTCCTGGAGCTTCGCCCCCCGAGCGACTGGCTCGACCAGCTCATCGGCCATCGTCGGCCGGTCATCATGGCGATCGACGATGCCGAGAGCCGTGGCGACCTCGCGGACAGGCTCCGTGAGGTGGCGCAGCTCGCAGGTTCCAAACATCGCGTGCGAGTGCTGTTGCTTGCGCGCAACGACGGCGACTGGTGGCAGTCACTGTTGACCCAGGCCCCCGAGCTGGAGCCAATGCTGACACACAAGCCACCGCGCCGACTCGCGCCGCTGGCGTCCAAGGCGCCAGACAGGCAGAAGGTGCTGGAGGCAGCCGTTCGCGCCTTCGCCAAGCACTGGAAGCTGGCTTCGACGCCAGTGCCAAACATCGATCTGGCCGATCCGCTCTACGCGCGTGTGCTGTACCTGCACATGGCAGCGCTGCTGGCTGTCGAGGCGGCGCGCCAAGCGTCGCCGATTCGCGGGGCACCAGCCAAGCTCGAGTCCTCGGCGGTGCTTCCAGCGGTGCTCGACCATGAAGAGCGAGCCTGGCGGGATCCCTCTGCGAAGCCCACGGATTGGGAAGGGACCCGGAAGCTCGCTCGGCAACTCATGGTGGCCGCCACTCTGCGCGGTGGTTTGCACGATGAGGAAGAAGCCCGGCGGGTCGTGGCACGCCTCCAGCGGCGAGAGCCAACGGATTCTGAGGAGCAGGTTCTCGTTGCTCTTCGAAGGCTGTACCAGCATCCAGATCCCAACGCCTCATACTTGCCGGCACTCGAGCCCGACCTTCTCGGAGAAGGCATGGTGCTGCGCCTTGTGCAGGAGCGGGCCACCATCAACGAGGACGACTGGATTGAGCGCACCGTGGCGGCGGACAGCTCCGAGCTTACGATCACCACGGCCTTCACCGTGCTCGGGCGGACCTCGGTCGCGGATCGGGCAGGAGCACGCCCCTGGATCACGCGGCTGCTGCGCAAGGACCTCTCTCAGCGAGCGACGTTGGCGCTGCGTGCCGCGAAGGTGGTAGGAACAAGCACCGTGCATGCCGTGGTCGGAGACGTGCTTGCCGAGGAGCTAGAGCACGCAGGGACGTTGGCGATCGCGCGCGCGTACGAGAAAGAAGGCATCCCACGCCCGGCGGTGTCGCTAGCGCGCGTAGCCGAGTGGCAAAGCCGGACCATGCTCGAAGGGGCATCTGCTGCTGGCTCGGATGATGCCACGACGCTGGCAGACGGGGCGCGCTGGCTCTCGCAACACGGAGCTGATCTCAGCGCGCTGGGGCAGCGGGAGGCGGCGCTGGCGACGACGCAAGAGGCAGTGAGCCTCTATCGCGCGCTGGCGGAGCAGAGCCCCGAGGCGTTCCGACCCGCTCTCGCCGGCAGCCTGAACAGCCTGGGCAGGATGCAGCGCGCGATGAAGCAGCACAATGCGGCGCTCACGACGACGGAGGATGCGGTGCGGTGCTACCGCGCGCTGGCGGAGCAGAGCCCCGAGGCGTTCCTGCCAGCCCTCGCCAGCAGCCTGAACAACCTGGGCAACAGGCTGTGCGCGCTGGGGTGGGAGACGGCGCTGGCGACGACGCAAGAGGCGGTGGAACTCTACCGCGCGCTGGCGGAGCGGAGCCCCGAGGTGTTCCTGCCAGCCCTCACCACGAGCCTGAGCAACCTGGGCAAGATGCAGCGCGCGATGGAGCAGCACGAGGCTGCCCTGGCGACGACGCTAGAGGCGGTGAGGCTCTACCGCGCGCTGGCGGACCGGAGCCCCGAGGCGTTCCTGCCCGCCCTCGCCGGCAACCTGACCAACCTGGGCAGGCTCCTTCAGCAGCTCGGACGCGGGGCCGAAGGTGACGACGCGATGCGCGAAGCAGAGGCGCTCAAGGCTCGCGTTGAGGAACTCCAACGATCGTAGTCGTCCACCATCGCCGCACAACATCACGTCGCAGTACCGCAAGCCGACGGGCACCTTCGATGCCACCGGTGTGCCGGGCACGATCGTGTCGGCGGCGCGAGATCCTGATCCACCGCCACGGCGGGATCGTCGTGCTTGATGTTGGCTTGGTTGCAGTCCTTGTTCAGGCGCGGCGCTGACAGGATCCTGGCGCGGGACCCGTCAGGTCGGGGAGTTGCTGACACCGATGAATGACATGCGGCGTTGCCAACCCACGCAAACATTGGCCACCGCCCAAACCACCCCCCCCCGGGCCCCCCCCCCCCCCCCCCCCCCCCCCAAAACCCGCCGCGTGGGGCGCTTGTTTCCCGTGGGGGGGGGGGCTTGCGCCACCGTGCCTGGTTGCATGATGAGTCCCCGCAGGCCGGTCCATAGGGCCCTCGCCTTTTGGGTGATTTTCGACGACCCGCGTACCCCGCCGGTGCATCGATAGGGGGGCCCGGCCCCCGCCGCCCCGGGGGGGTCCGGCTCGGCGCCATCACCATCGCGCTCAACAGCCTCCTCTATCTTGGAGAGCGCTCCGCGCCCGCCAAGGCCCGCGCCGCCGCAAAGCCCACATCCATCTCGCGAACCACCCCGTAGGTGGCGCCACTGCTAGCGCGAGGTGGGCGGATGTTTCGACGGACGTTACGACCGACGCTGCGATGGGCGCTGGGACGGGTGCTGCAGGTGGTCCGGCAGCGGGCGGCCGACGGAGAGCGGGTCGACGCCGGTGATTTCCATTTCGGCGAGGACCCAGCGCTCGATGGCGCTGTGACGATCGAGGTCGTCCCACAGGCCGCGCAGGGGGAAGCCGTCGGGGTCGAGCGGAGGATCGGCGAGCGATGCGGGTAGCGATGGTGGTGGTGAGGGTGGCGATGGTGTGCGGGGGAACGTGGGCGGCAGGGACGCGGCTGGTGCGGCGGTGGGGGCGGAAGGTGCGGGGGCTGCTGGGGCCGCTGCAGCGTCGGCGCGGCGCTGGATGCGCGTCACGGTGGCGGCGGCGTCCCAGCTATCGACGCGCTCGCCGCGCCAGCGGCACTGGCCGGTGGTGGCGGTCAGCGGCAGGGCGGCGTTGGCGGCGTTGGCGGCGCGGATCGCCGGCCAGCCGAGCAGCGGCGGCGCGGGGCGCGGCGGCAGCGGGACGACGGCGCGGCCTTGCGGATCTTCGAAGGCGAGATCGCCAGTAGCAGACTGCGTGATGCGATAGCCGCGCTCGTGGACATAGGCGTGGTGGAGCGAGCAGAGCAACGCGAGGTTGGGCAGGCTGGTCTCGCCGCCGTCGGCCCAGTGTTGCAGGTGGTGGCCCTCGAGGAACAGACGGTGATCGCAGCCGGGGAAGCGGCAGGTGCGATCGCGCAAGAGCAAGGCGCGCTTGAGGGCGGCGGGGATGGTGCGGGTCTTGCGGCCGATGGAGAGAGGCTCGGCAGTGTCGATGGAGGCGCCGGCCCCGAAGGTGGCCCCGATGTTGGCGACGACCAGGCCGCAGTCGCAGGCCAGGCGGCGGGTGGCTTGCGGAGAGAGCGCAAGGTCGGTCTCGACGGTGAGGGCGACTGGCAGCGAGGCGCCGCGGTCGGTGAAGGAGGCGGGGGCGAGGGTGAGCGCGGGAGCTGCGGCATCGGTGGCCGCGGAGCTGTCGGTGGTGCCAGTGGGGGCGGCGGAATCGCAGGTGCCGGGGGTGGCGGCAGAGTCGCTGACGGCTGAGTCAGTGGTGCCTGTGGTCGCGGCGGGCTGCTGCAGCAGCGCCACGGGCACGGTGACGATCAGCTCGACGGGAGAGCGCTCGGCGCTGCTGCCGCGTGCGTAGGTGTGGACCAGGGCCATCAGGCCATCGGCGCGGTTGTACGGGCGGCGCGCGGTGGTCGTAGTGGCGAGGCTTCGCGTCTCCGCGGAAGCGTCCGTCGCTCGCTCGGCAGGTGCTGGCGCTTCCGCGGAAACGTCCGCACCCTCTGCCCCCCCAGGTGCTGACGTTTCCGCGGAGGCCGCCGCCGGCTCGCGCGTGCAGTCCACCGCGGCTTGCTGCAGCACTTGCAAGAGCAGTGCGGCCTCGTCGGGGCGCAGGCATGCCTTGACGCACACCATGCCGGAGGCTGTCGTCGTGTGCGCCACGTAGCGCTCGCTGTCGTGTGGGCGTACAGCCTTGCTGGCGGCGTCTGCGCCGAGCACGCCGACCTTGCGGCACACGGTCTCGAGCTGGCTGGCGGTGCAGTGCTGCGCGTAGCCCAGGAGCACCGCTTCGGTGGCGGCGGTGGCCACGCGCGTGATGGCGCGAGTCTTGGAATACGAGATCTGCCCGGCAGACAGTGCCTCTGATACGAGCGGCAAGGTGTGCAAGGCCCTGGCCACGCGCAGGTGTTCGCGCGCGGTGCCAAGATCCCAGCCGACTCGCCAGCTCAGCCAGTGGGCGCAGGTGCCAAAGCCCTGGCGGTACCAGCCGCCGGCCGCGTCGAATGTTCGCAGGTCGGCGAGCAAGCGATGCATGGCGGCGTCCAGGTGGACGGCTTGCTCAGCGATGTGTTCGCCGAGCGCTTGAATTTCCTCGACGGAGAGAGGCTCGCTCATGAGTCTTTGTAGCACGGCGGTTTTCGGCGCCGGATTTCGCGACTGGCGTGCCCCAGGTGCCGCGGAAGCGCGGGTAGCGCGATTTTTCGTGGGGGACGCGGGTAGAAGGGGCATGTAGCGCGCGCAGAGACCGCGGGGGAAGAGATCGCGGCGAGTTGGCGGCGCGGAAGGGGTGTTACAGCGGGATGTGTCAAGAGGAATATTGTGTCTTGATATGGATAGTAGATCTTGAATTGGAAAATGCGTCCGGCAGGCGGACGAGAGCGCGCTGGGACGTGAGATCGAGATCGCGGAAATCTCCGCGGAAACGTGGCGTGATCCAGGTCGCAGCGCGTTTCCGCGGAAGCCTCGGGGCTGTGGACGGTGTCGGGCTATGGACAACCGATCCCGTCGAGCCGGGGCCGGCGTGATGCGCGTAAGCGGCGCGGTTGACCACAGCCCTTGGAGAGGCGCAGGAGGGCCAGGTGCAGCAGGCGTACCTGAGTGGGCGGCGCGCCTCTCCACACCGCCGCACAGCCCCTGCTGTTTTCAGAACCCTGAGTTTTTTTTGATTTGTACCAGAACCCAGAACGGATCGTCAGGTAACGACAAGGGTGAGCGCGTGGGAGGTGGGTAGGTCAAGCACGGTGGTTGGGTCAAGCACGGTGGTTGGGTCAAGCACGGTGGTTGGGTCAAGCACGGTGGTTGGGTCAAGCACGGTGGTTGGGTCACCCACGGTGGTTGGGTCACGCACGGCGGTCGGCTCACGCACGGTGGTCGGGTCACGCACGGCGGCCGGCTCACGCACGGTGGTCGGATCACCACGGTGGTCGAGTCACGCACGGCGGTCGGCTCACCCACGGCGGTCGGATCACCCACGGCGGTCGAGTCACCCACGGTGGTCGGATCACCCACGGTGGTCGAGTCACCCACGGTGGTCGAGTCACGCACCGTGGTCGAAATCAAGCACGGTGGTTGGATCACGCGCGGTGGTCGGATCACCCACGGTGGGTCTGGGCGCTGCGAAAGCTCCTGCAGCGTGGCGCCGACTCTCGAGATGGCCTGCGGCGCTTTGGCTATCGCAGCGCGAATCCGCCGGGTGGCGAATCGGGGACGAGGGACGAGCAGGGCCACGCGCGCCGCCAGAGCTCGGCGCCCGTGGCAACGCGCACTTGCCGCCACTTCGCGGGCGGCGCGCTGGCAGCCTGTGGCCGTCTCCATCCGTGAGCTGGAAACGGCGAGGCCGCTTGGCGATGCGTGGCCGCTAAGGGCTACTGCCAAGGTCGTGCGCAAGGGGGGACTCGAACCCCCACGGTTTTACCCACTAGCCCCTCAAACTAGCGCGTCTACCAATTCCGCCACTTGCGCTGATTGTTCAGGAAACGACGAGGGACCCGTTTGGTAGCGCCACTATGCCCAGGCTGTCAAGGGGGGCGCGCGGCAACCGGTTGGCGCACGATGAAGCGAGGTCGAGCCACGGCATCCAAGGCCGAACGGAAGCCGAACGGAAGCCGAACGGAAGCCGAACGGAAGCCGAACAGACGGCCAACGGACGACCAACGACAGCCAAACAGACGGCCAACCTGGGCGCCAGGTCGGATACGCGCCCTGCCCTCTACAAGGAAAGTTGGGTGCAACCACGAGGAACTTGCAGGGAATTGCCGGCTGACAGGGCGGCGAGGCGGTGTTTTCGAGACAGGCGCAAAGGCCGCTAGGCGCGAGGGGCCGGCGGCGTGCATAGTATCCGGCGGTGATGGACCGCCTTCGCGAGAGCCCGCGACCTCCGCTGTCGCGCGCCAGCCTGGTGGTTGGTCTCTACGGGGCCATGGCCATCGGGGCGCTGATGCTGGCCTCAGGGCGCGGGGATCCGGACCTGTACCGGCTGGTGGAAGACCGCGACGCGCGGTGGCTCCTCCTCTCTCCAGCGGCGGGGCTGCTGCTGGGGCTCGGGTTCGTGGGGCTCACGCGGGTCGCGGTGGTGCGGTTCACCTGGGCGCAGGGGCTGCAGCGCAGCTTCCACGACCTGCTGGGGCCGCTGGCCACGCGCGACATCTTCATCCTGGCGGCGGCGAGCGCAATCGGTGAGGAGCTGCTGTTTCGCGGGGCGCTGTTGCCGTGGCTTGGGATGCTGCCGCAGGCCGGGCTGTTTGCGCTCCTGCACATCGGACCGGGGCGGCGGTTCGTGCCGTGGACGGTATCTGCGCTGGGCATGGGGCTAGCCTTTGGGGTCTTGACCAGCAGCACCGGCAACCTGGGCGGCGCCATCGTGGCGCACTTCACCATCAACTTCCTGAACCTGCGCTTCATCGTGGCGACGCCAGGCGGGCGCGGCGAGAGCTACCTGGCGCGGCGCCTGCGCTGAGCGCGCAGCGGGCGCGGCCGGCGCGTCGACTGGCCCGCCCTGCCGGCGGGTCGCCAATTTCTTGCCCCGCTGGCGCAGCGGCTCCTAGCCTGGGCCATGGCCAAGCCCCAGGCTCCGGCGAGCGCCCGCTCGCGCGTTGGCGCGCGACGCACCGCGCGGCCCTGGCTCGTGCAGGCGAGCGCGGCGCTCGTGGCCATGAGCCTGGCGCAGGCGCAGGCGGACGACACCTCCGCCACCGACAAGCTGCGCATCCTCTACTCCAGTCGCTTCACCTTCACCGACGACGGACTGCCCCTGGTGACGGTGGAGATCGTGAGCGGCGTCGCCGAAGCGAAGATCTCGGCCAAGGGAGGGTTGGTGGTACGACCCGACGGCGTTGGGGGCAGCGCCGTCGAGGTCCCGGCGGGCGCCGCCGGGCAATGGACGGTGCGCGCGGAGGCCACGCGGCCGGCGTTGCTGCAGGAATGGACCGTGGTGGAGACGCTCTCGCCCGACGACGCGCGCGGCATCACCGCGGCGCTGGCGCGCTGGAAGGAGCGCGGGTTTGAACCGCGCACGTTCGAGATCGGCACCATGTTCGGGGTGGACGGCGAGCTCATCGACACGCGCGACGTGCGCGTCTGCGTCGATCCGGTGGCCGCGGGCAAGGGCGCCGCGCGGGCCGCAGAGCTGGCCACGCGGTTTGGCGTGGCGACCTCCGTGCATCAAGAGCTGGTGCGCCGGCCGGCGGGGACGATCGTCGCGGAGAGCGGCGGCGTGGTGGTGCGCAACCCCTCCGTGCTGTGGTTCACCGCGCGGCGCACCAGCGAGACCGTGACGGTGGCCGACGTGCCCACCGGCACCGGCGGCTCGCAGCTCGAGACGGGCAAGGCCGACCGCCGATACTGGGGCAGCGTGTACGTGACGCTGGCGCATGACGGCAAGCTGGTGGTGGCCAACGCGCTGCCGGAGAACAAGCTGCTCGAAGGCCTGGTGCCCTCGGAGATCTTCCCGGAGTCGCCGGACGCGGCGCTGGAGGCGCAGGCCATCGCGGCGCGCACCGAGCTGCTGCAGAAGATCGGCCGGCGGAACCTGACCGATCCGTTCTTGCTGTGCTCGACACAGCAATGCCAGGTCTACGCCGGCGCAGGGCAAGAGCACCCGCGCACCAGCCGGGCGGTGGCGGCGACGCGCGGCCTGGTGCTGCTGCGCGACGGCGGCGGCCTGGTGGACGTGCGCTACAGCGCCTCATGCGGCGGGCACAGCGAGCACAACGAGCACGTGTGGGGCGGCGAGCCAGATCCGTCGCTGCGCGGCCACGCCGACGCACCGAAGGCGCGCCAGAGCCGCATGGACGAAGCGGCGGTGGCGGACTTCCTGCAACACCCGCCCGACGACGCCTGGTGCGCGCGCGCCAAGGGCGGGGCCAGCCGCTTCCGCTGGACGCAGACCGTCTCCGCCGAGGAGCTGACCCGGCGCGTGGCGGCGGCGCACCCGCAGGTGGGGCGCGTGCTGGCGCTGACGCCGAGCGATCGTGGCGCCTCCGGCCGGGCGCGGCAGCTCACGATCCGCGGCGACCGCGGCAGCGCCGAGGTGACCGGCGAGCTGGTGATCCGGCGCCTCCTGGGCGGGCTCAAGTCCTCGCTGTTCACGGTGGAGGTGCAGGGCCCGCGCAAGGCGCCCGCGGCGTTCGTGTTCCACGGCGGCGGCTTTGGTCATGGCGTGGGCATGTGCCAGATGGGCGCGATCGGCATGGCGGAGGCCGGCAAGCACCGCGGGCAGATCCTCTCGCACTACTTCTTGGGCACCAAGGTCCACAAGCTGTATTGACGGCTGGTCATGACCCTCGAGACCTCCCCTCCTCGCTGGCCGCGCGCCAGAGCGCTGGTGCGTCGCGCCAGCGCAATGTTGACGCCATCCACGACCGCCTGGCGCGGCGCCTCGATCGGCGTGGGGCTCCTGACCTTGGCGGTGATCGGGAGCGCAGCCGTCGGCGAGATGACCGCGGACTCGAGGCTTGGGCCCATCGTGGTGGCGGTCGCGGTGCTGCTCGGCGCGGCGCTGCTGATCGGGCTGGCGCTGTTGCTGCTAGGGCTGCTGGCGCGCGCCCCGCTGCACTTCCGCTGGACCGCTGGGGTGGGGCTCCTGGCCCTGCTCTTGGCGATGAAGTTCGTGCCGGTGGAGCCGATGATCGGGCAAGGTCTGGTGCTGGGAGCGTTGCTGCTGAGCGCGGTCACCGGCGGCGCGGTGGCGGTGCTGGTGCGCGGGCGGTGGCGCGACGCGCGTGGTGTGGAGCGCGCGGTCCCCTTCGCGCTGGCGCTCCTGGGCCTGGCGACGCTCGGCCTCGCGACGCGATGGCTGCTGGTGCCGAGCGACGCTGCGCCCGCGCCAGCCAACGCCGCCCTGCGGTCGCGAGCGGCGGCTTCGCCCGCCGCGCCTGCCGCGCCTGCCGCGCTGCCAAGCCCCGCGCAGCGTGGCTCGTGGGAGGTGAAGACGCTGACCTACGGGGCCGGGACAGACTTGCTGCGCGAGGAGTTTGGCAGCGGTGCGACGCTCCGCACAAAGCCAGTGGACGGCTCCGGGCTGCTGGAGAGCTGGAGCGGTGTCACCGGCTGGGCGCGCACTCGCTTCTGGGGCTTTGACAGCAGCAAGCTGCCGCTCAACGGCCGGGTCTGGTTTCCGTCCGGAGACGGGCCGTTCCCGCTGGTGCTGATGACGCACGGCAACCACACCGCGGCCGACTTCTCGGACGTGGGCTACCGATATCTCGGCGAGCTGCTGGCCAGCCGCGGCTACATCTTCGTCTCGTTAGACGAGAACTTCCTCAACAGCATGGACGCGGAGCTGTTCGGGGGGCTCGAGAGCGAGAACGGCGCGCGCGGCTGGCTCTTGCTGGAGCACCTGCGCGTGTGGCACGCGTGGAACGCGGATCGTCGCGGGCCGTTTGCGGGCAAGGTGGACACCGCACGCATCGCGCTCATCGGCCACTCGCGCGGCGGCGAGGCGGCGGCGCACGCCGCGGCGTTCAACCGCATGGCGGTTCATCCCGACGACGGCACCTTCGCGCTCGGCTACGGCTACGCCATCCGCAGCGTGATCGCCATCGCCCCGACGGAGGGGCAGCATCAACCGGGCGGCACAGATCCCCGGCTGCGCGACGTCAACTACCTGGTCCTGCAGGGCTCGCACGACAGCGACATGTCCTCGTTTCAGGGCCTAAACCAGTACGACCGCGTGGGGTTTCCCGGAGTGGAAGACCGGTTCAAGAGCGCGATCTATATCCACGGTGCCAACCACGGGCAGTTCAACAGCACCTGGGGCAGGTTTGACGCCGGCGAGGGGCTGATGCGGCGCTTCATCAACCCTGCCGTGCTCCTGCGCCAGGACGATCAGCAGCGCGTCGCGGCGGTCTATGTCTCCGCGTTCCTCGACTGCACCTTGCGGGGGGTGCGCGCGCTACGCCCGCTGTTCTGGGACTGGCGATATGGCGCCGCCTGGCTGCCAAGCACGATCTATCTGACGCAGTACGAAGACTCCACGATGAAGGTGGTGGCGTCCTACGAAGAAGACGCCGACCTGGCCACGGGGACGGCGCTGGGCAGCTCGCTCGCCGGTCACTCGCTCTCAGGGTGGAGAGAAGGCCCGGTGCCGCTGCGCGGCGCGCCCGCGCGAAATCGCGCGGCGACGCTGGCGTGGAGCTCGCCTCGCCAGGGCGAGGTGCCGAGCTACGCGATCTCCTGGCCCGCGGGCTCGGTGCCGCTGCTGGCCACCAGCGTGCTCAGCTTCGCGCTGGCCGACGCCGCCGAGGATCCGGCTCCCGATGACGCCCGCGACGACGAGCAACGCGATGCCACGGCGGCGCTCGATCTCAGCGTGCAGCTCCGAGACCGCCACGGGCACACCGCCCGCCTCCCGCTGTCGCACGTGTCCTCGCTGCAGCGCCAGCTCGAGACCCCGGCGCTCCAGGCGGCGTGGCTGCACGCCGAGCCGCTGTCCGAGCCCATCCTCCAGACCTTCCGCTTCTCGCTGGCGGACTTTCTCGCGGTGACGCCGCAGCTCGACCTCGGCGCGCTGGTGGAGCTGCGGCTCCTGTTCGATCGAAGCCGCGCTGGCGCGGTGCTGCTCGATCAGGTGGGGTTCATGAACCCGCGCTGAGGCGCTGAGGCGCTGAGCCCGCGCTGAGGCGCTGAGCCCGCGCTGAGGCGCGCGCCGCGCTCACTCCGCCTGCAGCTTGCGCAGCAGCGCCAGCGCCTGCTCTTCGGTCAGGTCCTGCACCTCGGTCACCAGCTCCTCGCGCGTCGTGACGCTGGCGGCGGCGAGCTGATCGGACAGGACGTGCTCCATCAAGCGACGCACGGTGGGCGCCTCGAACAGCCGGCGCAGCGGGAACTTGACGCCCAGCAGCTCGACCATCTTGCCGTGGAGCTGCGCGGCGAGCAGCGAGTGTCCGCCGAGCGCGAAGAAGTCGTCGTCGATGCCCAGGGCGATCCCGTCGAAGGACTCGCGCCACAGCGCCAGCACCTGAGCCTCCGCCAAGGACCGCGGCTCCCCGGCGCCAAACGGCTCGCTGGTCTCTGGCGCGGGCAGCGCGCGTCGGTCGATCTTGCCGTTGGGGCTCAGCGGCAGCGCCGCCAGCTCGACCCACTTCACGGGCACCATGTACGCGGGCAGCGCGCCCTGCACCCAGGCGCGCAGCACCTCGCGATCCCACCGCCAGCTCGCGCGCGGCACCACATAAGCGACGAGGTTCGCGGCGCGGCCCTCGCCACGAACCTCCACCACCGCGGCGTCCACCCCAGGGTGGCGGCCGAGCACGCTCTCGATCTCCCCGAGCTCGATGCGATAGCCTCGCACCTTGACCTGATGATCGACGCGGCCGAGGAACTCCAGCGTCCCGTCAGCGAGCCAGCGCACCACGTCGCCGGTCCGGTACATGCGCTCACCCGGCTCACCGTACGGGTTGGGGAGGAAGGCCTGCGCGGTCTGGCCGGGATCATCGAGATAGCCGCGGCCGACGCCGACCCCGCCAACGTACAGCTCGCCGCGCGCGCCCACCGGCTGCAGCGCGAGGTGCTCGTCGAGCACGTACATGTACATGTTCAAGATCGGCCTGCCGATGGGCGTGGCCACCGCGTCCACCGGCATCGGGTCGCGCAAGATGTGATGGGTGACGTCGTCGGAGCACTCGGTGGGGCCGTAGGCGTTGACCAGCGGGATGCGGGGCGCCCAGGCCAGCCAGCGCCGGGTCAGCTCCGGCGGCAAGGCCTCGCCGGTGACCACCATCCAGCGCAGGCCAAGATCGGGAGGCACGCCTCCGGCGAGCTCGACGATGCCGCGCAACACCTCTGGCACCACCTCCAGGACGGTGATGCGCTCCTCGCGGGTCAGGCGCAGCAGGGCCTCCGGGTCGTACGCCACCTGGTTGCTGACGACGTGGACCCGGCCGCCTCGCAGCACGCACACCAGGAACTGCCACACCGAGATGTCGAAGCACTGCGAGGCGTTCTGGATGATCGAGTCTGACTCGCCGAGCGCGAGCTCGACCTCCTTGGCCAGCAGGTGGTTGAACATGCCGCGATGCTCGACCATGGCGCCCTTGGGCACCCCCGTGGAGCCGGAGGTGAAGATCGCGTAGGCGAGCTGGCTTGGCGCCACCGGGCGACCGGGGTTTGGCCCTCCCGCGGTCACCAGGTCCTCCAGCACCAGGACCGGCAGCCCGCCGAACGAGTCAGCGGACGCCTCCAGGTCCTGCAGCACCGAGCGGCCGATCACCACGACCCGGCACGCGCTGCGCATCAGGATCTGGCGCACGCGGTCCGTCGGGTACGCGGGATCCACCGGCACGTACGCGGCCCCGGCCTTCCAGGTGCCCAGGATGGCGGCCAGCAAGTTGACGTCTCGCTCGGAATAGAGGACCACCCGATCCTCGGGGCCAACCCCGGCGGCCAGGAGCGCGTGCGCGACGCCGTTGGCGCGCGCGTTGAGGGTCGCGTAGTCGAGGCGCTCGCGATCATCGCTGGCCGCCAGGCGACCTGGCGCGCGACGCACCACCTCCTCGAACCGCTCATGCGCCAGCAGGCCTCGCTGGCAGTGGGTGCGACGTCTGGTTCCACGCGGCGAGCCGCGCGCGCTCCCCCGGATCGAGCACGTCCAGCTCGCCGAGCCGGTGACCAGGGTGCGCGATCGCGGAGGCCAGCATGCGCTCGTACTGGGCCAGCATGCGGTCGGCCGAGGCGGCGTCATATAGATCGCTCGCGTACTCCAGCGTCACCAGCAGGTCCGCGCCCTCGTCCTCCACGTGGACCAGCAGATCCAGCTTGGCGGCGCCGGTGTCCCCTTCTGCCAGCTCCAGCTCCAGGCCGACGAAGCGCGGCGGCCGGCGCATGCCGGTCGCGACCTCGAACATCACCTGCACCAGCGGGTTGCGGCTCAGATCTCGCTCCGGTCGCAGCTCCTCGACGAGGCGCTCGAAGGGAACGTCCTGGTGCTCGAAGGCCCGCAGCGTGCTGGCGCGCACCTGCCGCACCAGCTCGGCGAAGGTGGGCTCGCCTTGCCAGCGCTGTCGCAGCACCAGGGTGTTGACGAACAGGCCCACCAGGCCCTCGAGCTGGCCATCGGCGCGCCCGGCCACCGGCGTCCCCACCGCGAAGTCTCGCTGACCGCTGAGCTTGGAGAGCAGCGTGGCGAACCCTGCCAGCAAGACCATGAACAGCGTGGCGTCGTGTCGCTGCGCCAGGCCACGCAGCGCGCTGGCGAGCTCGGGCGACAACCGTCGCTGCACGCTGGCGCCGCGATAGCTCTGCTCCGCGGGCCGGCGGTGGTCCGTGGGCAGCTCCAGGGTCGGCAGCCCAGCGAGCTGCTCGCGCCAGAACACCAGGTCGTCCGCGAGCTGCCCCGAGGCCAAGCTCTGGCGCTGCCACGCGGCGTAGTCCGCGTACTGCAGCTCCAGCTCCGGCAGCGAGGCCAGCTCACCTCGCACGTGGGCGCTGTAGAGCAGTCCCAGCTCGTCCACCAGCACCCCCATCGACCAGCCGTCGCACACGATATGATGCAAGGTGAGGAGCAAGACGTGCTGCGCTGGCGACAGCGCCAGCAGGCGCGCGCGCCAGAGCGGACCGCGCGCGAGCGCGAACGGGCGCCGAGCCTCGGCCTCGATCTCGGCGGCGAGCTGCGCGGGGCTCCAGCCCTGCGCCTCCACCAGCTCGAGGACGTTCGAGGTGCCGGCCGAGAGTCGCTGCACCACGGAGGAGCCCTCGGTGGCGAAGCTGGCGCGCAGCACCTCATGGCGCGCCACCACCGCCGCCAGCGCTGCGGCCAGCGCCGGACGTTGCAGCGGTCCACGCAGCGTCGCCACCACCGGCACCACGTACGCCAGCTCGCCCGCGCCGTGACCGGCCGCGCCCGCCAGCAGGCGATCGAGGAACCACAGCCGCTCCTGGGCGAACGACACCGGGAGCTCCGTCGTGCGAGGCGCGCGCGGGATGCGGCGTGGGGTCCGCGGCGAGGAGCCGCGCTGCTGCGCGAGCTGCCGCAGCAGCTCGGCGGCCAACCCGTCCACCGTCGGGTGCTCGAACACCGCGCGCAAGCCGATGGCGACGCCCAGGCGCTCGCGCAGGCGAGCCACCAGACGGGAGGCGAGCAGGGAGTGGCCGCCGGCGGCGAAGAAGCTGCGATCTGCTGGCACGGGTGCGCCGAGCACCTCCGCGAACAGCGCGGCCACCTGGCGCCGGAGCGGGTGCTCCGGTGACAGCGTCTCGTGCGGCGCTGACGTCGGCGTCGCCGGCGCCAGCGCGAGCTGGCCCGCAGGCCGCGCGAGCTGGAGCTGGCCCCTCGCCGCGCCAGCGCGCGCGCTGCTGCACGCGGACCATGCGCGACGCTGGCACGGCGGCGAACGGGTTGGGCAGCAGGCGCGCCGCGTCGGCGGCGCTGCCTCGCCACGGGAGCTCCGCGAGCGGCGCGAGGCCCAGGAACAGCTCACCCCACGCGCCGACGGGCACGGGCTGCAGCGCAGCGTCCAGCACCAGCACCTGGGCGGCCTGCCCCTGCGCCAGCAGGCGCAGCGCGACCGGCAGGGCCAGCGCGGCGCGCGCGTCCTCATCAGCGCGATCGGGGAGCCGGTCGGCGGCGTGGTCGGCGGCGCGATCGTCGGCGTGATCGTCGGCGCCGTCGGCGGCGCTGTCGTCGGCGCGGTCGTCGGCGCGATCGGCGGCGTGGTCGGCGGCGTCAGCCGTGAGCGCCAGCCGCGCCTGCAGCGCCTGGCGCGCCGCCGCCAGCGCCGAGCCCGCGGCGCCCCACGCCAGCAGCCGCTCGCGCTCGACCGGCGCGGCGCGGGGAACGTCCGCGACCCGGACATCGAGCGATCCCGCGAGCTGCGCCAGCAGCAGCAGATACTGATCGCGCAGGCTGGCCGCGGTGACGTCATCGAACAGATCGCGGCTGAGCTCCAGCGCGCCGCGCAGGCGATCGGCGTGCTCGCGCACGGTCCACGCCAGGTCGAGCTTGATCTGGGAGTGCTCCACCTCCAGCACGCTGGCGCTGACCCCTGGCACCTCCAGCTCATGCTCGGCGGCCTGCTCCAGCGACAGCAGCACCTGAAACACCGGCGCGTGACCAAGGCTGCGCTCCGGATCGAGCAGCTCCACCACCTTCTCAAAAGGGGCGTCCTGGTGCGCGTACGCGGCCAGCGCGCGCGCGCGCACCTGGACGAGCAGCTCCCGCAGGGTCAGCTCAGGCCGCGCGCTGGTGCGCAAGGCCAGGGTGTTGACCAGCACGCCCACCAGCCCCTCCGTCTCGGACTCGGTGCGGTTGGCGATCGGCGTGCCGATCACCACCTCGGGCTGGCCGCTCGACCGCGCGAGCAGCAGCGCCAGCGCCGCGTGCAGCACCATGAACAAGGTGACGCTCTCGCGTTGACAGAGGCCGCGCAAGGCCAGCGTCAGCTCCGGCGAGATCTCGAACGGCAGCACCAGGCCGTGCGTCGACTGCACCGCCGGCCGCTCGTGGTCGGTGGGCAACGCCAGCAACGCAGGAGCGCCTGCGAGCGCCTCACGCCAGTACGCGAGCTGCGCCGCGAGCGCGTCGCCTCGCAGCCAGGTGCGTTGCCGCACCGCATAGTCGACGTACTGGGTTCGAAGAGGTGGCAGCGCGGCGGGCAGCCCCTGGACCGCGGCGCGCATCAGCGCCGACAGCTCGCGGATGACCAGGGCCAGCGACCAGCCGTCCGCCACGATGTGATGAGCGACCAGCAGCAAGACGTGATCTTCGGTGCCAGCGGCGGCGCCCGGCGCCACCTGACCGGTCGGCGAGGTCAGCGGGAACAGCTCCAGACGCCAGAGCGGACCTGCGTCCAGCGCAAACGACGTGGCGGCGCGCTCGGAGAGCAGGCCCGCCAGGGCCGCAGGTGCGACCGGCGACGTTCGACGCAGCGAGGCCGCGGCCGGGCTGTCAGGGAGGTGCACCACCTGGCACGGCTCGCCCTCTCGCTCCTGGAAGGTGGTGCGCAGCGCCTCGTGGCGCTCGACCAGGGCGGAGATCGAGCGCTCGAGCGCGGCCATGGGCAGCGGTCCGCGCAAGCGCACCGCCCCCGCGATGTTGTAACGCGCGCTGCCTGGCTCGAGCTGGTCTAGCAGCCACAGCCGCTGCTGCGCATACGAAAGCGGCTCATGGCCGGTGCGCGGCACCGTCAGGTACGGCGGGCGCGCGGCGTGCCGCCCCTGGCGCAGCGCCTCCTCCACCCGGCGCGCGAGCTGGGCCACGGTCGGGGCCTCGAACAACGTCCGCAGCGGCAGCTCGATCTGAAAGGCGGAGCGCACCCGGGCGACGACCTGGGTGGCCAACAGCGAGTGCCCGCCCAGGACGAAGAAGTCCTCATCGACGCCGACCTCGGCCACCGCGAACGCCTCGGCCCAGATCGCCGCCAGGAGCTGCTCCACCATGCCGCGCGGTCGAGCCCGCACCACCGGCCCGTCGTGCGAAACCGGGTGCGGCAGCGCGCGGCGGTCCACCTTGCCGTTGTCGGTGAGCGGGATGGACGACAGCACCATCAGCGCGCCCGGCACCAGGTACGGCGGCAACCGCGCCTGCAGCAGGGCGCGCAGCGACTCGGCGTCGAGCGCCGCGCCTGGGCTCGGCGCGACATACCCGGCGAGCACGCGCTCGGCGCCCTCGCCCACCGCGGTCACCACCGCCGCCGCGACCCCGGGGCACGCCAGCAGCGCGGCCTCGATCTCGCCGGGCTCGATGCGGTAACCGCGGACCTTGAGCTGGTGATCGATCCGGCCGAGGAACTCCAGCGAACCATCGTCGAGCCAGCGCACCAGATCTCCGGTGCGATAGAGCCGCTCGCCAGGCGCTCCAAACGGATCGGGAACGAACGCGCGCGCGGTCTCTCGCGGCGCGCCCAGATATCCAGAGGCCAGGCCCGCGCCGCCCAGGTACAGCTCGCCTGGGACCTTGCGCGGCACCAGCGCGAGCTCGCGGTCGAGCACCAGGAGCCGTGCGTTGCCGACCGGACGCCCGATGGGGATGCTGGCCCGCGTCTCCGAAGGGTCCGCGAGCTGCACCGAGCAGCCCACGGTGGCCTCGGTGGGGCCGTACTCGTTCCAGACCCGGACCCGCGGCGCCAGCGCGGCGACCCTGCGCACCAGCGCGGTGGTCAGGGCCTCGCCGCCGACCACGAAGGTCGCGTCGAGGCGCGCCCACGGCTCCGCGCCCAGCAGGTTGACGAGGCACTCCAGGTGAGCCGGGGTCAGCTTGACGAGGCACGGCCCTGGGCGCGCCGCGAGGATCTCGACCAGCTCGTCGACGAGCTGTGGACCGTCGAGCAACGCGACCTCGCCACCCTCGATGAGCGGCGCCAGCAAGCTGGTGACCGTCAGGTCGAAGGCGAGGGACGAGTGCACCGGCGCGTAGCGCGCGGTGGTCTGTTGCGGCGGCGCGTACGCCGCGGCAGCCCAGTGCAGGTAGCTGTGCAACGCGCGCCGCGAGATGACCACGCCCTTGGGCTGCCCGGTCGATCCGGAGGTGTAGAGCACGTAGGCGGGGTGGAGATCGCCCACCGCGTCGTCGACGCCCGCCGCCGCGTCGTCGCCAGGCGCCAGCAGGTCCTCGTCGAGGATGAGCGAGCGCGGGCCTCCGCCCTCGACGTCCTGCAGCTCGTCACGCCGAAGACGCGAGGTCACCACCGCCGCGAGCTTGCTGCGCAACGCGCGTAGCCGCACCGCGCCGGCGCCGACGTCAAACGGCGAATACGCCGCGCCGCAAGCGAGCACGCCGAGCAGCACGGGCAAGAGCTCGCAGCGCCGATCGAGGTAGAGCCCCACCACGTCGCCCCGCCCCAGGCCGCGTGCGCGCAGGCGCGCGGACACCGCCTGGGTCTGCTTCCACAGCGCCGCATAGCCAAGCTGGGCCACCCGCCCCGGCGCGACGCCCGCGCCCTGCCCGGCCGCGCTGACCGCCACCGCGTCGGGACGAAGGCGCGCCCAGCGCTCCACCATCGCCAGCAGCGAGGGCTCGAGCGCGGTGACCGGACCACGCCCCCACTCCGCCAGCGAGCTGCGCTCCTCCTCGGTCACCAGCGAGATCGTCGCGAGGCGGCGCGCGGGATCGTGCAGCACCTCCTCGAGCAAGCGCAGCAACCACTCGAGGAGCTGGGCCGCCGTCGCCTCGTCGTAGAGCTCTGCGGCGTACTCCAGGGCCAGCGAGAGCTGCTCCCCGCGCGGCGCGACGTGCAACGTCAAGTCGACCTTGGCAGCCCCCGGATACAGCTCCACCGGCGCTAGCTCCAGCTCCGCGAACACCTGGGTCGGCGGCGCGTCCTGGATGGAGAACGCGGCCTGAAACAGCGGATTGCGACCTGGCTCCCGCTCCGGCCTCAGCGCTTGCACCACCCGCGCAAACGGCACGTCTTCGTGCGCGTAGGCCCCCGCCGCTGACGTCTTCACCTGCGCCACCAGCTCGGCGAAGGTCGCCTCGGCAGACCACCGCACGCGGACCACCACGGTGTTGACGAGATAGCCGATGAGCCCCTCCACCTCCGGACGCTTGCGCCCCGCGGTGGGCGTGCCAATACAAACGTCGGACTGCCGCGACACCCGGCCAAGCAGCGCGCCCCACGCGGTCAAGAGCAGCAGGTGGGGCGTCACCCCCAACCTGCGCGCCACCTCCGGAATCCGCCGCGCGGCGGCCGGATCCACCTGCCGCACCAGCGCGCGTCCTCGCCCGCTGCGCAGCGCCGGCCGCGGGCGGTCCGAAAGCAGCGCCAGGGGCTCCGCGCCGCGCAGCGCCTCGGCCCAGTAGCCGAGCTGCTCCTGCACCTTGGCCTCGGTCAGCCACTGGCGCTGCCACTCCGCGAAGTCGCCGTACTGGATCGTCAGCGACGCCAGGGGCTGGCCGTGATACAGCGCGCCGAGTTCTGCCAGCAGCACCCCCACCGACCAGCCATCCGAGATGATGTGGTGCATGCTCAGCACCAGCAGGTGGTCGTGGTCCGAGATCCGGACCAGGCGCGCGCGCAGCAGCGGCCCCGCAGCCAGGTCGAACGGCTGCGCGGCGTCGCGCTCGGCGAGGGCCAGGGCGTGGGCGCGGCGATCGAGATCAGCGCGCCCGCGCAGATCCTCGATGAGCAAGGTCCCCGCCCACGCCGCGCCGGCCTCCTCCTCCGATGGCGGATCCTGCACGATCTGGCTCAGCTCGCCGTCGAGCACGGCGAATCGGGTACGCAAGCTCTCGTGCCTGGCCACCACTTGCGCCAGCGCGTGCGCCAGCCGCGTCGCGTCGAGCGGACCGCGCATCCACGTCACCAGCGCGACGTTGTACGCGGCCCGGCTGGCCTGGAGCTGGTCCTCGAGCCACAGCGCCTCCTGCGCGAACGACGCGCGGAAGACGATGGCGGTCTCGGGTGCAGCGAGGCTCGGCTGCAGATCTGGCGTGTGGGTCGGTCGCTCCATCTTGGGCTTGCTCCTGGGCGTCGCGCGCGGCGAGGCTCACTTGATCGTCTTCCGCCGGGCCGCGCGATCGACAGGCACCAGGGCGGGCTCGGGCGAGGCGACCGGGGGCGCGCTCACCTGCAGGTGCCGCGCGAGCGACCGCACCGTCGGGTTCTCGAACACCTCGCCCACCGAGACCTCATGGCCTTCGGCGCCAAGGCGCACCACGAGCTGCACCGCGAGCAACGAGTGCCCACCGAGCTCGAAGAAGTCGTCATCGTGACCGACCACCGGGACATCGAGCAGCTCCTGCCATAGCCGCGCGAGCAGGAGCTCCACACCCTCGGCTGACCCCGGCGCCGAGGCGGCGTCGTGCGCCGAAGCAGCGTCGCCGCCAGCGCCGAGGGTGCTAGCGCCGACGCGCTCTGGCTCTGGCAGCGCCGCGCGATCCGGCTTGCCGCTGGCGGTGCGAGGCAGCGCCGGCACCATCACCAGCGCCGCCGGCACCATGTAGTCTGGCAGCCGCGCCTGCAAGGCCGCGCGCAGCGCTGGCTCGGTGAGCGCGCTGGCGGGATCCGCCGCCACGTACGCGACCAGGCGCCGCTGACCACCCGCGTCCGCGCGCGCCACGACCAGCGCCTCGCGCACGCCATCCATCGCCTGCAGCGCGGACTCGATCTCGCCAGGCTCGACGCGGTACCCGCGCACCTTGACCTGCTGGTCGACGCGGCCCTGGAACACCAGGCTGCCATCGTCTCGCCAGCGCGCCTGGTCGCCGGTGCGATACAGGCGCGCGCCCGGCTGCGCACTGAACGGGTCGGGCACGAAGCGCTCCGCGGTTTGCGCCGGCCTCCGCCAGTAACCCCGCGCCACCCCGGCGCCGCCCAGGAACAGCTCGCCGAGCGCGCCGCGCGGCTGCGGCTCACCGCGCGCCCCGAGCACGTACGCCGAGGCGCCAGCCACGGGTCGGCCGATGGTCAGCCGCCGCGCCGGATCAGCGCGGGTCAGCTCGGCGGCGGTGGCGACGATGGTGGCCTCGGTGGGTCCGTAGGTGTTGAGCAGGACCACCGTGGGGGCCACCGCGGCCTGCCAGCGCGTCAGCGCATCAGGACGCGCTTCCTCGCCGCCGATGATCACCAGCCGCACGCTGGGCCCAAGCTTGCGCTTGCCGAGCGCGAGCGTGAGCTCGTGCCAGTACGCGGTGGGGAGATCCAGCACGGTGAGCTGAAGGCTCATCGTGCTGCGGAGCAGCTCGTCGACGTCGAGCATGGCGTCGCTGCGCAAGACCAAGGTCGCCCCGCTGGTGAGCGCGGTGAAGATCTCCTCGAGGCTGGTGTCGAAGCTGAGCGCGCAGAACTGCAGCACGCGGTCCCCTGGGCCGATGCGCTGACGCGCGGCCAGCCCCTGGCAGTACGCCGCCACCGAGCGGTGCTCGACCATCACGCCCTTGGGCCGTCCGGTCGAGCCCGAGGTGTAGACGAGGTACGCCAGATCATCTGGCCGCAGCCGCGGCAACGCACCGCCATCCGCGCCGCCCGCGCCATCCGCGCCGCTCGCGCCATCCGCGCCGCCCGCGCCATCCGCGCTCTCCTGGCACAGGAGCTCGAGGGCCGCGGCGTCCAGCCGGAGCTTGCGCACCGCGGGCAACCTGGCCTCCTTGGAGGCATCGGTGATGACCACCGCGGCGCCCGAATCGTCGACGAGCTGGCCGAGCGCCGCCGCTGGCGCGTCCTCGTGCAGCGGCATGTACACGCCGCCGGCCATCATCACCCCGAGCATCGCCACCACCACCTCGGGGCCGCGCGGCAGGCAGACCGCCACCGGATCGCCGGTGGCGACGCCGCTGGCGGCGAGCCTCCGCGCCACCGCGGCCGCCGCGGCCGTCAGCTGCTGGTACGACCAGGTCTGCCCCTGGTGCTCGACCGCCACCGCGTGGGGCGCGCGCGCGGCCTGATCCAGCACGAGCTGGTGCAGACAGGTCGCTGGCTCGACGGCGGCGGGGCCGGTCGCCAGCGTCAGCAGCTCCGCGCGATCGATGAGCGCGATCTCGCTGAGCCGCAGCGTCGGGTCGTCGACGCTCTGGGTGAGCGCTCGCTCGTAGTGCTCCAGCATGCGCTCGACGCTGAGCGGCTCGTACAGGTCGTGCGCGTACTGCAGGTCGAGCCCCAGCGTGCCGTCGCCGTTTTCGGACGCGATCAAGGTGAGATCGAGCTCGTCCCAGCTCTCGTCCAGCTCCAGGCGAGTCAGCGTCGCTGGACCGAGCTGAGGCAGCTCCGGAACGAAGCGCTCGTGGGCAAACATGATGCGAAACAGCGGGCGACGTCCGCCCTCTTTGCCATCGCGCGCCGCCTCCACCACGCGCTCGAACGGCACGTGCTCGTGCGCCAGCGCGCCGAGCACGGTGTGGCGGACCTGGTGCGCCAGCTCCGCGAAGGAGGGATCGCCCTCCCAGCGGGTGCGCAAGGCCAGCGGGTTGACGAAGAACCCGATGAGCCCCTCGAGCTGGCGCGGACCGCGCCCGGCCACCGCGGTGCCGATGGTCAGATCCTGCTCGCCGGTGTAGCGCGCCAGGAGCGCCTTCCACGCCGCCAGCAGCACGACGTAGCGCGTGACCCCGAGCTGGCGCGCGAGCGCCGCCACCCGACGGGCCAGCGCCACCGGTAGCCGACGCCGGACGTGGCCCGCGCGGAAGCTCGGCGCCACCTGCCGAGGCCGGTCGGTGGGCACCTCGACCGGGGTCGCGCCGGCCAGGGTCTGCGTCCAGTACGCCAGCGAGGCGTCGAGCGCGTCCCCCGCGAGCTGCGCTCGTTGCCACTCCGCGTGATCGGACACCTGGATCGGTAGCGGCGCCAGGCTCGGCGCACGCCGCGCTCGTTGCGCCGCATACAGCTCGCTCAGCTCGCGCACCAGCACCCCCATGGACCACCCATCCGAGACGATATGGTGCATCAGCAGCGCCAACACGTGACGCTCCGACGCCAGCCGCAGCAGCTCCACCCGCAAGAGCGGGCCGCGGTCCAGCAGAAACGGGCGATTGGCGGCCAGGCCGATGCGTCGCAACGCATCTCGCTCGCGCTCCTGCGCGTCCGCGCCGTCCACCTCCACGCGCCGCAGCGGAAGCGCCGACGGCGCCTGGACGACCTGCCGCGGCTCACCATCGATCATCTGAAAGGTGGTCCGCAGCGCTTCGTGGCGAGCCACGAGCCCCTCCAGCGCGCCCTGCAGCGCGCCCTCGTCGAGCGGACCGTCGATGCGCACCACCGCCGAGACGGTGTACAAGGCGCGCCCCGGCAGCATCTGGTCCAGGATCCACAAGCGCTGCTGCGCGTGCGACAGCCGGGCCCCGCCGGGCCCGCGCGGTCGCGGTGTCGGCGCGGCGGCGCGACGCGCTGGCGCCGTGGCGATGCCCTGCTCGAGCTGCCGCAGGGTCATCCCTCGCAGCAGCTCCAGGACGGGCACCTCCACGCCAAGCTCGTCGGTGAGCTCGGCCGCCAGCGTGGCGACCGCCAACGAATCGAGCCCCAACGACAGCAGCGGCTCATCCTCCGCGAGCCGCAGCGGCGGCACGCCGAGCTGCCGCGCCACCGCGGCGCGCACCGGCGAGGCGCGCGCCGCGTCCTCCGCCTCCGCGAACTCGGCGGCGTCCGCGAACCCCGCGGCGTCCGCGGGCGCAGACCGCCACACCACGGGCAGCTCGCCCGCGCGCCAGGCCTGCCTGGTGGCGCGGCGCTGGACCTTGCCGCTCGACGTCTTGGACAGCGCGCCGGCCGAGATCAGCACTAGCTGGTGCAGCGTCACCTCGAGCTGCTCGGACAGCGCGCGCCGTACGGCAGCCGCCACCGCCTCCCCCTCGCTGGCGATGAACCCTCGCTCCACCTCGGCCACCAGCACGATCTCCTCGCCGAGCTCCCCGCGCTCCGCGAAGGCCGCGGCGCATCCGGGGCGCAACCGGTCGCTGGCCGCTTCGGCGAGCCGCTCCAGATCCTGTGGATACAGGTTGCGGCCCCTGACGATGATGAGGTCCTTGACCCTCCCGGTCACGAACAGGCATCCGCCGTCAACGAACCCCAGATCTCCGGTGTCGAGGAAGGGCCCCTCGCCGCTCGCGAGCTGGGCCCCGAACACCTCCCGGCTCAGCGCGTCGCGCCCCCAGTACCCCGCGGCGACGCTGGCGCTCTGCACCCAGATCGCCCCCACCTGTCCGCCCGGGACCTCGCGTCGAGTCGAGGGCTCCACGATCCGGACGCTGCGCGCCTCCAGCGGCTGCCCCGAGGCCACCAGGGTGTGCGCGCCCAGGCCGGGCGCCACCGCCTGTAGCTGTCCAAGCTCGAGCGCGCGCGCGTCCACCGTCAGCTCCAGCGGCTCCGCGTCGAGCCGCCCACCGGAGACGATCAGGCTGGACTCGGCGAGGCCGTAGCACGGGTGGAAGGCCCGCGGCGAGAAGCCGCACGGCGCGAACCTGTCCGCGAAGCGCCGCATGGTGTCCGCGCGCACCGGCTCGGCGCCGTTGAAGGCCACCCGCCAGCTCGAGAGATCGAGCTCGCGCAGGTCCGACTCGGTGGCCTTGCGAGCGCACAGCTCGTACGCGAAGTTGGGGCCGCCGCTGGAGGTCGCGGCGAAGCGAGTGATCGCGCGGAGCCAGCGCAGCGGCGCGCGCAGGAACGCCAGCGGTGACATCAGGGTACAAGGGATGCCGACGTACAGCGGCTGCAGCAGGTTCCCGATCAGCCCCATGTCGTGATACAGCGGCAGCCAGCCGACCACGCGCGAGCTGCGATCGTGCCCGAACGCTCGCTGGATCAGCACCTGGTTGTGGAGCAGGTTGCCGTGGCTGAGCACGACGCCCTTGGGATCGCCGGTGGAGCCTGAGGTGTACTGCAGGAACGCCACCGTGGTCTCGTCGACCTGCGGATCGCGCCACGGCGCCGCGGTCGCCGCCGCCTCGTCATCCACCGCCATCCAGCGCAGCGCGGCGAGCGCCGGATCTAGCGCCGCCAAGCCCGCGGCAAGGGAGACGATGGTCCGCGTGGTCAGCGCCACCGCGGGCGAAGCGTCGCTGACGATCGCGCTCAGGCGCGGCAGCGTCCGCGCCAGCCGGCTGGGATCCGGCGGATACGCCGGGACCGCGACCACGCGCGCATACAGGCAACCAAAGAACGCGGCCACGTAGTCTGGCCCCGGCGGGAACAGCAGCAACGCGCGCTGGCCCGGGGCGCACGTCTCGCGCAGGAGGCCGGCGATGCGCCGCGCCCGCTGGTCCAGCTCCGCGAAGGTCAAGCGGCTCGTCGGCGCCGCGTCGTCTGCATCGTCGAGAAAGCCGTAGCCCAGCTCCGCGTCGGAGCCCGCGCGGGCCTCGAGCAAGGAGACCAGGGACGTCCAGGTCGCGTCGTCTCGCATCTACGCTCCTCCCTTGAGCCGCCAGCCAAACGACCGCAGCACCAGCGAATAGAAGAACACCATGAACGCGGTCAAGATGCCGATGTCTCGGTACAGCACGCGCCCGATCTCTCCATCGAGCACCAGCCGGATCGCCTCCGCTGCGTAGGTGGGCGGGAAGGCAAACCCGATCACCCGGATGGCCTCCGGCAAGGCCTCGGGCGGGATGAGCACCGGCGCGCCCAGCAAGAGCACGAACACGATGAGGTTGGTGATCAGGTTGATGAGATCCATGTTGGGCAAGAGGAAGCCCAGCGAGACCCCGAGCCCGGCGAGCGACAGCGAGGTCAGCGGCAAGATCAACAAGAGCCACAGCGAAACCTCGACATCGATGTCGTAGAGCAGGCGGCCCACGATCACCGGCGTCAGCAACCCCGGCAAGATGGTGAGAAACCGGGACAGGCTCATCGCCATGGTGAACGATGCCTTCGAGATGGGCAGCGCGGCGTAGTAGACGATCATCCCGTTCTCGCGCATCAACCCCACGATCTGAGCCACCGCCATCACCCCCTCGGACGCCGCGGCGAACACCGCCGAGCCGCTGATGATGAACAGGAGGCTCTGCCGATCGCTGAGCCCGGAGCCGATGCGCGCCAACCCGAACACCATCGCGGTGGGCATCAAGAGCCCCAAGATCAAGGACCACGCCCAGTTGGCGCGGATCTCCAGCGCTCGCTCCAGGAAGAGGTACTTGACCGCGCGCGCGAACGAGAAGAGCCGCGCGCCAGGCCCCGGCCGCGGCGGCGCCGCCCGCGATGGGGCTGGCGGCGGCGGGCCGGCGCCCGCTGCCGACGGCTCCACCTTGTGGTCGCCGCGGCTGAGCGCCAGGTACACGTCCTCCAGCGTCGGCGGCACCACGCGGAAGTCCTCCACCCGCTGCGGCCCAAGCTGGGTCAGGAACATGCTGCAGGCGTCGGAGGCGCGCTCGATGGCGGCGGTCAGCCGAACCTTGCGCTCGGCCTCGTCGATCCGAACCTCGCCCAGCGTCGAGAGCTGGACGCGCTCGGCGCTGGACAACGAGCCCAGGTCCGTCAGGACCGCCTCGACGTGGAGCTGTCGGCTGCGGTCGCTGCGCAGCTCGAGCGGCGTGCCGACCCCGATGAGCTGCCCCTCCTGGATCACCGCCACGCGATCGAGCACGCGCTCGGCCTCGATGAGGTTGTGCGTCACCAGCAGGCAGGTCAGGCCCTCGGCGCGATGCAGATCGCGCAGCGCGTCCCACACCAGGCGCCGATTCTCGGGATCCAGCGCGTTGGTCGGCTCATCGAGGATGACCATCTGCGGTCGCCCCATCAACGCCATGGCGAAGCTGACCATGCGGTTGACGCCGCCGCTGAGCGTGCCCAGCAGGCGATCGCGATGTGCGCCCAGGCCCAGCCGCTCGAACAGCTCCTCGGCTTGACGGCGGGCGTCCGCGGACGACTGCCCACGCAAGCAGCCGGTGTAGCGCAGCGCGCGGTCCACCTCCACCGTCTGCATCGCCATCGAGTCCTGAGGCAAGAAGCCGAGCAAGCGCTTGGCCTCGTCGGCCCGTTCCGGCACCGGGTAGCCCAGCACCTCGATGTGCCCCGACGTGGGCGTCACCAGCCCCAGGAGCTGCATCACCAGCGTCGTCTTGCCGGCGCCGTTTTGCCCGAGCAGGCCAAACACCTCGCCGCGCTCGATCGTGAACGAGATATCGCGATTGGCCGCCACCATCTCGCCACCGCGGAGGCGGGGCCGATAGGTCTTGGTCAGGTGCTCGATGCGAACCGCAGGTTGGGTCATGTCAGGTCCTAAGGGCAGATCCGCCGCACACGCGCGACGAGGAGTCGCCGCCGCCGCCATCGAGAACACCGGTCAGCCGAGCCGGCTGCCACCGCCGCGGCGGCCACGGCCGCGGTCGCCAGCGCGCCGGCGCGCGCGCGCAAGCGCCGCTCACCACGCGACCTCCGCAGATGGGATCACCGCGATCTCGTAGATCTCGCCCTCGAGCTCACAGCCAAACCCGTCCAGCACGTGCTGGTGGTGCGCGATGATCTGCGCCGCCGTCAGCACCGGCGAGTCGGTGGTCGAGTGCGCGTCGGCCAGCAGCTTCACCTGCAGCCCAAGCGTGGTGGCCCTCCGGCACGTGGTGTCGATACACGCCTCCGTCTTGCAGCCGGCGATCACCAGCTCCGTGGCGCCCAGCGCGTGACAGTGCGCGAGCAAGTCGGTGGCGTGGAAGGCGTCGCAGGCGGTCTTGCGCAGCACCCGCTCGCCTGCCTGCGGCGCCACCGCCGCGCAGGTCGACCCGGCGACGGTCCCCGCCGGCCCCACGTCCTCGTCCTCGACGAAGATCACCGGCACCCGAGCGGCTCGGGCCCGCGCCAGCAGCGCGCCCACCGTGGCCAGGAGCTGGTCCGCGTGGGCGACCGCCGGAGGTCCCTGCACCAGGCCTTGCTGCAGATCGATCAGGACCAGCACCTGACGAGCGCTCCGCGCCTCGGTCACAGGCGCCCCCTGAGCTCCGCCACCGTCCCGGCGACGCCGGCGCCCAGCTCGCGCAGCGCAGCCAGCAGCGTGTCGAGACGGCGGGCGACGTCCTGGGCCCCGAGCGTGCCCTGGTAGTAGAACGCGGTGGCCGTCAGCTCTTCGTCGACGGTCACGTCCAGGCGCAGCGGGAACTCGGTCTGCGCCAGATGAAGCTGCTCGGCGAACGGGAACGGAGGCGCCGCCGCCTCCACGCCGCGCAGCACCGGATCGATCGGGTAGTTCGCGAACACCACCACGCTCTCGAACAGGCGGTCACGTTGCCCCAGGGCCGCGGTCAGCTCGTCGAGCGGGGCGGTCTCGTGCTCCGCGGCCAGCGCGCGCTGCTCATGGAGCAAGCGCGCCAGCGCCGACAGCTGCGCCGAGCCCTCCAGGTGGGCCCACACCGGCAACGTGTTGATGCACAGGCCCACCACGTCTTCGCATTGCGCGATGAGCGGCGAGCGCCCCGAGCTGGTCACGCCGAACAGCGCGTCCTCGCCGCCAGCGCTCTCCACCACCGCCCAGGCGAGGGTCACCAGCGACGACAGGGTCACCCCATCGTGGCGAGCGCGCTCGCTTAGCGCCCGCGTGTCAGCGCGCGCCAGCCTCCGGTCAGCGCGCGCCAGCGGCCCACGCAGCGGCGCCGGTGAGCGAGAAAGGAGCGGGCACGCGGCCAGCGCGGTCGTCCAGTACGCGCGCGCCGCGTCCGTTCCTTGCGCGTGCGCCCAGTCGACGTAGGCGCGGTAGGGCGGCGCCGCGGGCAGCGCGACGTCCTCGCCGCTGAGCTCAGCCTGGTAGGCGGTCAAGAGCTCGCGCCGCAGCACGAACGCGGACCATCCATCGAGGATGGGATAGGCCTCGGTCTCGAGCAGGATGGTGCAGTCGTCATCCAGGTGGACCAGCACCAGGCGAAACAGCGGAGGGTGCTCCAGGTCAAAGCCACGCTCGCGCTCCTCTTGCGCGAGCTCCACCACCGCGCGCTCTTGCGCCACGCGGCCAAGGCCCCGCAGATCGACCACGCGCAGCGGCAGCGTGATCTCGCGCAGCACCACGCGCAGCGGCCGAGGCAGATCGCGCCAGACGAAGCACGACCGCAAGATGGAGTGCCGCTCGAGCAAGCGCTCCCAGGCCGCCTGGAACGAGCGCGAGTGGACCCTGGGGAGCACCAGGCCCGAGCGATTGACATAGAGCCCCGGCACCTCGCTGCGCGCGAGCTGCCGGATCATGTGCGCCTGCATCGGCCCGACCTCCTCGATCGCTTCGATCGGACCAAGGTTCGCCTCCAGCGCAGCGCGCCGCTCCGCCGAGAGCGACGCACCTCGCGCAACCTCCTCGCGGTCCCCCAGGCGAGGGGAGGTCTCTGTCGCCACCGCGGCGAGCTCGCGCACGGTGGGGTGGCGAAACAGGTCTGCGGGGGTCAGCGTCAAGCCCGCGGCCCGGGCCCGCGAGGTGAGCTGGATGGCCTTGATCGAATCGCCGCCGATCGCGAAGAAGTCATCGTCGATGGAGAGCGACTCGACGTGCAACAGCTCGCGCCACAAGCCGTGCAGGCGCTGCTGCAGGGGCGTGTGCGGCGCCGCCACCACGCGAGCCGTGGCCGCCACCGCGTCGGGCGCTGGCAGGCTCTTGCGATCGATCTTGCCGTTGGGGGTCAGCGGGAAGCGGTCCAGCACGATCACGTGGGGGGGCACCATGTAGTCCGGCACGCGCTGCGACAGCGCCCGGCGCAGCGGCTCGGCCTCGAGCTGCTCTCCCTCGCGAGGGAGCACATAGCCGACCAGCCGCTTGTCCCGGCCGCCAGGGGCGGCCACCGCCACCACGATCGCCTGACCGGCCCCGCACGCGCGCAGCGCAGCCTCGATCTCGCCGAGCTCGATGCGGTGGCCGCGGATCTTGGTCTGGAAGTCGATTCGCCCCAGGAGCTCGAGCGTGCCGTCCCGCGTGTAGCGCGCCAGATCGCCGGTGCGGTACATCCGCGCTCCCGGCGCCGCGAACGGATCGGGGACAAAGCGCGCCGCGGTCATGCCGGGCTGCGCCAGGTAGCCCCAGCCGACGCCGATCCCTCCCAGGAACAGCTCGCCTGGCACGCCGACCGGGCACAGCTCTCCCGAAGCGTCCAGCACGTAGGCGAGCTGGTTGGCCATCGGACGGCCATACGGCACGCTGCGCCAGGATGGATCGACCTGCTCGATCACGTAGATCGTCGAGTCCATCGAGACCTCGGTGGCGCCGCCCAGCGACACCACGGTGGCGCGTGGCGACTGCTCCCACAGCTCGCCGGCCAGCGGCACCGGGATCCAGTCGCCGCCCAGCAGCACCAGGCGAATGGAGGTCAGCGGCGCGCTCGGCTCCGCGCGCCCCGCCTCCACCAGCAAGCCGGCCAGCGCGGGCACCGAGTGCCAGACGCTGACCCGGTGGCGAGCGATCAACGTGAGCCAGTGCGACGGATCCAGCTCGCGGCCGGCGTCCGGCAGCACGATGGCCGCGCCTGCGGCCAGCGTGCCCAGCACGTCGTACGCGCACATGTCAAAGCCGATCGACGACACCGACAGCAGCCGATCGGCTGGCCCCACCGCGAAGCGCCGGTTGAAATCGAGGAAGTTGCTGACGCGGCCCCGGTGATCGACCATCACCCCCTTGGGCCGGCCGGTGGACCCCGAGGTGTAGATCACGTAGCAGAGGTCGGCCGCGGTCGCGTGATCCGGCGGCGCCGAGGCCGCCACCACCGACGCCGGCAAGTCCTCATCGAGCACCCACACCGAGCGACCGCCGCCGGCGAGCCGATCGTGCAGCGTGCGCTGGGTCAACGTGACCCGCGCGCGGGCGTCGTCGAGCATGAAGGCCACGCGCTCTGGCGGGTACTTGGGATCGATGGGCAGGTAGGCCGCGCCGGCGCGCAAGATCCCCAGGATGCCCCAGACCATCTCCGGCGAGCGATCGAGACAGATCGCCACCACGTCGCCACGCCGGACGCCAGCGCCGCGCAGCGCGCGCGCCAGGCGCTCAGCGTGCTGGGCGATCTGACCGCGGGTCCATGTGGCGTCGCCGCGGATCACCGCCACCGGTCCAGGATCCGCGTCGGCGACGTCCTGGATGAGCTCGTGCAGCGTGCGCTCGCTGGGAAACTCGACGGCGGTGGCGTTCCAGGGGCCCAGGGCCAGCGCGCGCTCCTCCGCGGTGAGCAAGTTCAACATGGCCACCGGCGTGTCCGGCCGCGCCACCGCGTCTCGCATCAGCTCGTCGAGGTGACCGAGCATCCGGCGGATCGTGTCGTCGTCGAACAGCTCGGCGTCGTACTCCAGCGTGCCGGTGACCTCGCCCGCGCGCTCCACCAGCGAGAGGTCCAGATCGAACTTGGCCACGCCACCATAGAAGTCGAGGCTCTCGATCGAGAACGGCAAGGGCGGGAGCTCCTGGTCTTCTCGCTGAAACACGAACATCTGCTGAAACAGCGGCCCCACGGCGCCCGGGGACTGCGCCCGCACCGCGGTGAGCACCTGCTCGAACGGCACCTGCGCGCGCTCGTTGAGCGCCACCAGCTCGCCGCGCACCTGCCGCAGAAGCTGGCGGAACGTCAGCCCCGGCGGCAGGTCGACCCGGACCACCGCGGTGTTGGCGAAGTAGCCCAGCAACCCGGAGGTCTCGGTGAGCTGCCGGTTGGCGAGCTGGGTTCCAAGGAGCAGCGCCGCGCGCGACGTGGTGCGCGCCAGCAGCGCGGCGTACACCGCCATCAGCACCATGGCCAGGGTCGCCTGGTCCGCGGCGGCGAGCTGCCGTGCGCGCTCGACCGCCTGCGGGTCGAGCCGCACCGCGACGCGCTGGCCGCGGCGCGAGGGCCGGTCGACGCGTCCCCGATCTGTCGGGAGGTCCACCGGCTCGGGCAGCGGCAAGAGCCGCTGCACCACCGCCGCCAGGTGCGACGCGAAGTCTGCGCCCGCGATCCAGGCGCGCTGCCACCGCGCGTAGTCGAGGTACTGCGCGGGGAGCGGCGCCAGCCCGGCGGCCGGGCCACCGCAGGCCTCCTGGTAGGAGGCCAGCAGCTCTCGCATCAGCAGGTCCGTCGACCACCCATCGTGCGCGACGTGGTGGAGGATCATCACCAGGTAGTGCTCGTCCTGCGCCACGCGCAAGAGCTCGGCGCGCAGACACCCCTTGGCCAGCGTGAAGGGCGCCCCAGCGGCGGCGGCGGCGCGCTCGTGCGCGCGCGACCGGCGCTGCTCCAGCGAGCCGCCCTCCGGCTCCAGGTCCACCAGCGCCAGAGGGAACCGCGCCGCCTCGAGGACGCGCTGCTCAGGCTCGCCGCTCTCCGCGGTGACGATCACGGAGCGCAGCACCTCGTGCCGCTGCACCACCGCGGCGAACGCCTGCGCCAGCGCGGTGGGCCGCAGCGTGCCAGCCAGGCGGATCAGCACCGGGATGTTGTACGAGGTGTCGGCCGGACGCAGCTCCTGCGCGAGCCAGAGCTGGTGTTGCGAGTACGACAGCGGCCCGCTGGTCGCGCCGCTGCGAACCAGCGTGGGCCGCGCCGGCCCGTCCTGCGCCGAGCGGCGGCGCAGGAGCTCCGCCAGCAGCAGGCGCTTGGTCTCCGAGAGCTGAGGGGCAGGAACCGAACCGTCGTCATCGCTGGTCACGAACGTCTCCTATGTCTCACGTAGCGGACGATGGGCGAGCACGCGCGGCTCACCTCACACCAGGCTCTGCCGCGCGCACAGCGCGCGCAGCTCTTCGACGTGACCCGAGATGTCTCCACCATCGCCGAGCCCCTCCAGCAAGATCCGGCGACCGACCCGCAGGAACTCCACCAGGTACGCCTGATCGTAGCCCTTGCCCATCAGATGGAAGATGGTCTCGAAGCTAAAGCCCGCCTGTGGAATGTAGACCGAGGTGTCGACCTCCCGCACCATCTCGGTGGCCAGGTCCGCCGCCTCCTGCCAGGTCATGCTGTTGTGCCGCCAGCCGTAGCCGCCGCCCTTGAGGCCGTACTGCGCGGCCCGTTGATGGATCGGCGTGGTGTGATCGTAGAACCACATCTGGGTCGCGAAGAAGCTCGGCGCCGTGTCCTTGATGAGCTGGATCGAGTCGCGCACGCTGGCCGCGGTCTCCCCCGGAAACCCGACGAAGAACAGCGCGAAGGTCTTGATCCCGGCGTCCTCGAGCCAGCGGATCGCCTTGCGATACTTGGCCGGCACCGCGAACTTGTTCATGATCGTCAGCACCTCCGTGTTTCCGGACTCGATGCCGAGCAACGCGCCCACGCAGCCGCTCTCCGCCGCCAGCTTGACCGCCTCCTCGTCCATGTTGCCGCAGCGCAGATATGACAACCAGCGAAAGCGAAAGCGATTGCGGATCATCATCCGACAGAGGTCCTTGAAGCGACCCAGCGGCACGTTGAAGGTGTCGTCGATGAAGTCGATGAACCGGACGCCTAGCTGGTCGAGCGTCCGCAGCTCCTGCTCCAGGCGATCCACCTCGGACACCCGATGCTCACCGGCGCGCACTGGATAGCTGCAGAACGAGCACGCGAACGGACAGCTGATCGCCGTGCGCAGCATGGTCAGCGAGCGCAGCCGCTCTGGCTCGAACAACGTCCAGTCGACGACGTTGTCATCGATCTTGTTGTCCTCCAGCTCGCGCGGGGTCCGCTGCAGCCGACCTGCCTCACGGTAGACCAGGTTGGGCACGAGCTGCAGCGAGGTGCCGTCTCGGAGCGCGATCAGCGCGCGCGCCAGCGACGACTCTCCCTGATTCTCGATGACGTACACATCCGCGCCCAGATCTCGCAGCACGTAGTCGCTGACCTCGGGCGTGGTCGAGCGGTCGAGGTTCGCCACGTACGGTCCACCGACGATGATCGCGGCGTCCGGCGCGAGCTCGCGCACCACGGCCATCACCTCCTTGATCGGGGCGGGGTCGAAGTAGAACGTGGTCGTGAGCACCACCGCCCGCGGCCCGGCGCGCAGCTCGGCCTCCAGCCGCTCGCGGTTGCGGCGAAACGCGCCGATGAAGGTCGCCGACAGGCCGCGCTTGACCAGGAAGCTGGCCAGCGTGCATCCCGCGAGGCCCAGCGGGTCAAAGGCGTCGTGCTGCTCGGCGCCCGGCGAGACCTCGAGGCGTACCGCGTTGAACAGGTCCATGTAGGTGACCCGCTTTCCGTCCACCCACACCGAGTTGAGCTGGGCATCGCGATAGGTGCCGGAGCTCTTGCCCATCAGCTTGCGCGCGGCGATGTACTCCTGGAAGTCGCCGGTGTTGTGACCGACGATGACGCAGTCGCGGGACGGGGCTTGCGCCGGCATGCTACGCGACCCCCTTCTTGATCACGTACATCTGCAGCTCCAGATAGGTCTCGATCCGCTTGCCTTGCTCCGCCAAGCGCTGACGCGCCACGTCGTCGAGCGCTGGACCATGGGCCTCGAGCAGGTGCGCCATGAACCCGGCCAGGAGCCGGCCAGCCTCCTGGCGCTGCGGCACCGACTGCACCGGCCAGTCCCACGCGCAGTGCGAGGGCTGGGCTTCGAGGAAGTCGGCGATGAGCCGGTGGTGCGGGACCTCGCACGCGGTGGCCAGCGCGGTCAGCGTCGGCTTCAGCTCGAGGATCATCAGCGCGAACTTGCGAAAGCGGTCCAGGCGCTCGAGCTGCTCCGCGGTGAAGTCGCGGCTGGACAGGAGCTGGTAGGGCGGCTGCGAGTTGTAGACCAGACCGAGCTCCGCCGCGCGCGCGCGGTACGGGGTCCCCGGCAAGAGGAGGAGGCGGAAGCACTGGAAGTCGATGGTCGGCAAGGAGTAGATCTGGTCGAACGTGGAGTAGAAGCCCTCCTCGCTGTCGCCCGGCAGGCCCAGGATGATCTGCGGGACGATCCGCACCTGGTTACGCACCGCGATGTCGATCACTTCTCGGAGCTTGGGATCCTTGCGCGGTCGCTGCATGGCGGCGAGCGCGCTGGGGTTGAGCGACTGCACGCCGACCTCGATGTAGTTGAGGTTGGCGTCCCGGCTCAGGAGCAGCATCTCCTCGTCCATCAGCTCGGGGAACATCTCCGTGCTCACCGCCATCCGGCTGGCCCGCTCGGTACGCAGCTTGACGATGTGGCGCAGGATGTTCTTGGCGCGCGCCCGCTTGGAGTTGAACGTGGCGTCCATCAGGTAGAGCTGACGCACCTTGGAGGCGTAGATGAGATCGATCTCCTTCAACACGCGCTCCTCGGAGAAGAAGCGCACCTTGGTGGTCCCAAGTTCACGCTTGGGGTAGTCGCAGTAGGCGCAGGTGTACGGACAACCGCGTTGCGTCTCGATGGCGACGATCCCGTTGCGCAGCGTCTCCAGATCGACGATGCCGTGCAGGTACGGCGACGGGATGTCATCGAGCTCCTCGAGCACCTCACGGCACGAGGTCATGGCGGTGGCGCCGCTGGCGGTGCGGACCGCGAGCCCGGCGATCCCGCCGACGCCGTCAGACGAAGGGCTGCCGAGCACGGGCAGGCCGCGGGGCCGGCCGGCGGCGGCGACCGCGCCGGTGTGCCGCCGGTGGAGGTGCTCCACCAGCTCCAGGAACGTGACCTCGCCCTCGCCCACCACGATGAAGTCGAGCGCCGGGTGGCGCCCCAGCTCCTCGGGGCCCGTGGTCAGATCGAACTGCGGACCACCGGCCACGATCACCAGGTGAGGCAGCGCTTGCTTGACCTGCGGGAAGACCTCGCAGAAGAGCTTCCAGTTCCAGCAGTAGCAAGACGCCGCCAGGACGTCCGGCCGCTCGGCGAGGATCCGCTCCACCAGCGAGCTCGCGCTCGCGGACTCGTAGTCCACGACGTGCGTGAACTGCAGCTCCCCGTAGATCGGCGACTTCGTGAGGTAGGCCTGCAGGTAGGCGCACGCCAGGTTGTAGCGCCACACCGGGAAGCCGGGCGCATGATCCTTGCTATGCACTGACAAGAACGTGATCTTCACGAGGTCCTCCGCTGGCAGCTCGGTGGCGAGGGCGCCCTCGAGCTCATGATCTCGACGGGTCCGTCTCCATGGCGCGGCGCAGGCTCAGCGGACGCATGTCCGTCCACACCTCCTGGATGTAAGCCAGACACTCGCTCTTGGTGCCCTGCTTCCCGGCGTCGGCCCACCCCGCGGGGGTGGCGCGGTCCGCGAGCCAGATCGAGTACTGCTCCTCGTGGTTGACCACGACCTTGTACACCCGAGCATCTTCATCTTCCATGACAGTCCTCCGATTGCTTGAGGCCACCGCCTGGTGGCGACGTTGTCTGTGCCCCTGCCGCGCGCGGGGGCGCCGGTGAGATCATCGTGGCGTTCACCGCGACGCCCTGACGATGGCTCGCAGCACCGCGCCGTGCGCATCGTGCAGATAGAAGTGGCCGCCCGAAAACATCTCCACGCGCAGCGCGCCATGGGTATGGCGCTGCCAGCCTTGTAGCTCCTCGACAGCGAGCGAATCGTCTCGGCCGCCCATCGCGAGGATCGGACACTCGAGCGGTGGCTCGTCCCGATAGCGATAGGTCTCCCCGACCGCGAGATCGGCGCGGAAGGCTTGGACGATCAGCTCCAGCAGCTCGGGCTGCTCGAACACCTGCGGCGGGGTCCCGCCGAGCTGCCGAAGCTCGTCGACCAGGTCCTGATCCGAGCCCAGGTGGAGCTGCCCCACCCCGTCGTGATACGGCGGAGGCGCCACGCCCGAGACGCACAGCAGCGCCAGCCGCTGGCCTCGCCCGCGCAAGGCGCGAGCCAGCTCGAACGCGAGCAAGCCGCCGAGCGAGTGCCCAAACAACACCAGCGGCCGGTCGAGCAGCGGCACGACCTCTTCGGTGAGCGCGGCGATCAGGCCATGCAGCTCGTGGTGCGCCGGCTCCACCGTCCGCGCGCCGCGGCCCGGGAGCTGCACCACGCCGAGCTCGATCTCCTGCGGGGCCGCGAGGGCCCACGGCACGAAGTGGTGGATGCCGCCACCGGCGTGCGGCAAACACAAGAGCCGTTGCGTGGCAACCGGCCGCGGCTGCGGCACCACGATCCACGGAGAGCGCCGGTTCTTCATGACGGCCCAATGCGCGCGCGCCGCTGCCGAGGCGCCGCCGCGGCCGCCCGCCGACGCCGAGCCCGGCGGGAGCTCACGAGGTCGCTCCCACAGGATAGCCCGGGATCGGAAAGCGCTCCGCCAGCGCGTGGACCGACGCCCGCACCTCATCGCGGAGCGCGACGGGCAGCTCGTAGCTGCGATCGTCTCGCACCGTGAGACCGCGCAGCACGCGATCGATGAGGCGCGCGCAGGCCGCCATCTCTGGGCGCCCAAGGCCGCGGTACGCCATGGTGTTGGTGCCAAGGCGAATGCCGCTGGTCACGCCGGTGGGACGCGGATCGCCGGGGATCGCGTTCTTGTTGACCACGATGTGACACTCCTCCAGCGCGCGCTCCGCCACCAGGCCGCTCACCGCGCAGCCGCGCAGGTCGACCAGCACGATGTGATTGTCCGTGCCGCCGGACACGACCTGATAGCCCAGCTCCAGGAGCTCCCGCGCCAGCGCCTTCGCGTCGCTGACGATGCGCTCGGCGGTGAGCCGAAACGCGGGCGTCATGGACAGCGCGAGCGCGCGGGCCTTGGCGGCGATCGAGTTGACGATGGGCGCGCCCTGCGAGAACGGAAACACCGCGCGATCGAGCTCCTGCGCGAGCGTGCGCTTCTCGCCCGGACGGCTGGTGTGGGCGTCACGGCCCATCAAGATCAGGCCGCCACGCGGACCAAAGAGCTGCTTGTGCATGCAGGTGGTCGTGATGTGCGCGTGATCGATTGGGCTCGGGTGAAGGCCCGCGATCACGAGCCCGGCGACGTGCGAGATGTCCGCCAGGACCAGCGCGCCCACCTCGTCGCCGATCTGGCGGAAGCGCGCGAAGTCGATGGCGCGGGGATGCGCCGTCGCACCACAGATGATCATCCGCGGGGACAGCTCGCGCGCCTGCCTGGCGACGCCGTCATAGTCGATGGTGCCATCCGCGCGCAGCCCATAGCCGTGCGCGTCGAAGTACTGGCCTGCATAGGCGGCCTTGCTGCCGTGGGTCAGGTGCCCCCCCTGCGAGAGATCCATCCCGAGCACCCGGTCGCCAGGCCGGAGCAAGCCTGACAGCACCGTGTAGTTCGCGGTGGTCGCAGAGTGGGACTGCACGTTCGCGTACTGCGCGCCAAACGCCTGACGCGCGCGGTCAATCGCGAGCTGTTCAACCCGGTCCACCTCGTGGCATCCGGCGTGATAGCGGCGCCCCGGGTATCCCTCCGCCGTCACGTTGACAAACGGCGTGGCCATGCACGCGAGCACGCTGGGATCGACCACGCTGCTGGAGGCCACCATCACGAGGTGGGACGCCTGGCGTTCGCCCTCTTGCTCGATACATGAACAGAGCTCGGGATCTTGTGTCCTCAGGCGTTCATGCCCGGTCTTCTGGATCTGCTCCAACCAGGGGTCATGTGGTGCAAAGGACTTCGTCGCCTCACCAACATTCGACTTCATGAACTGTCCCTCGCGGCGTCCGAATATCGAATATCACCATACAAAACGTGATGATTCAGGGACGCAACCTACATTATCGACTACAGTAGAACTGGAATAGTTCAGCCGTCCATTTTGGCCATACCGCTGCCTTCGCAGCTACCCCTTGCGACTCACTTCTCCTTCTTTCGCAAGAGATATTCTGGTGCCAAATGTCGCCACCAAGAGATGGGACGTTGAATTCAAAGCAATATGACATATGAAAGAAATGCGAAATGCAGTGAGGAATGCATAAATAACATTCAATTGATCGGGATGGTGAGATGCAGAGTTTACACTCCAGATCTCTTCCGGATAGCGCTCAGCTAGATCTCGTCTGGAGAGCGCTCAGCTAGAGGTACCGGTCAGGCGATACACATGCACGGGTTGCTTGTGGCTCTCGTCGCTGGTGGGGACCGCCGGTGGGTCCGTCACGGTGCGCAGGTGCTCGAACACCATGCCCATCTGGCGGGCGGTCTCGGCAAGGGAGCCCGGGATGGCGCGATCCGGATCGGCGAGATAGGCGCAGCCGCCCGGCGCCAGCAGGGTCTGGATGGCGCCCAGCATGGGGGTGAGCTGAGACGGGTCGTACACGATGTCGGCGCCGAGGACGACCTCGAAGGCGCCGACCAGCGCCTCCGGCACGCGGCTCCACTCGAGCTGCTGGGTCTGCACGGTCAGCGAGTTCTCGGCCGCGATGCGCTGGACCTCCACGAGCGCCTCTGGCTCGCGGTCGACCAGCGTCACCAGCGCGCCGACCTTGGCCGCGGACAGGCCGACCGCGCCCAGGCCGCAGCCAAGCTCCAGCACCTTGCGACCCGCGAGCTGGGGCGCCAGCTCGCGCGCCACCATCTCCGCCAGCACGAGGCCCGCCGGCCACACGTACGCCCAGAGCGGCCGCCGCCCGCGGGTGATCCGTGGCGCCGGCACGCGCAGGCCAGCCACGTCATGCAGCCACGCCGCCATCATGGCGCGCGCTCCTGCGTCGCTGGCGTCACAGACGTCGCTGGCGGCTCTGGCGCGAGGCCAAGCTCGAGCAGGGCCGAGGCGTGCCGCAGATCGGCGGTGTCGTGGCCCTCGGTGAACCAGTCCAGGCACGCCTGCAGCCCGGCGCGCGCCTCCTCCAGCGCAGAGATCTGCGCAGTGGAGAACTCCACGTTACCGGGCTCGAGATCATGCGCCAGCTCCAGCGCGTGCGCCAGCTCGACGCGGTCGCACCACAAGCGGAGCTGCCAGGCGCGCGCGGACTGGGCCTCGGCCAGCGCCAGCGCTCGCTGGTGCAACGCTGTGATCTCCAGCGCGCCTGTGGTGATGTCCATCAACATTGCCTGACTGCGTAGCAGCTCTGGCTCATAGAAGTGCTCCCCGTTCTGGGCCACCAGCGCCGCGGCCATGGCCAGGCTGTCCTCCGCCGCCGCGCGGTCGCCGTGGTGAAGCTGGGCCTGCCCAAGCGCGACGTAGTAGAACGTGGTGCCAGCGCGCGCGCCGCTCTGGCGCCAGGCGGCGATGCCCTCCTCCATGAGCGTGATCCCGGCAGGGTCGCCGCTTCCGGCGAGCGCCCAGCCGCGCTGGAGCTGCGCCAGCGCCGCCCAAGAGCCGCGCAGGTCGTCTTCTGCCAGCGCGCGGGACTCGAGCAGCAGCGCCTCCGCCTCGGCGTGCTCACCGCGCAGGTTGTGCAAGATGGCGGTGTGGCTCAGCGCGAACGCGAGGCTCATGGGGTGGCCAAGCGAGCGTGCCAGCGTCAGCGCAGCTCGCGCCTGCACCAGCGCCTGTTCCGGATACCCGGCCTGCCATAGTGACCACGCCAGATACATGCCGTGGCCGACGCCGGGATCATGGCCGTGCGTGAACGCCAGCTCACCGTGGGCGCTGCGATCATAGAGCTGCCAGCCAGCGCGGGTGTGCTCGATGGCGGCCCCCACGTCCCCCTGCAGGAACCGGGTGGTGCCGACGGCGTGCATCGCGATGAGGCGCATCGTGCTGTCGCGGGCGCCTTCGGCCAAGATCAACAGGCGCGCCCCCAAGGTGGCGGCCTCGTCCAGGTCGCCGCCGGCCATGTTGCACTGCCAGAGCCCGACGAGCAGCGGGAACATCTGCGCGTGCTTGCCATGACGAACGCACAGGTCGTACGCGCGCGCGTAGGTGTCCTCCACCAGCGGCGCACCGTGGCCGTGGGCGGACCGGAGCAGCGGCCCAAGCGCCAGCAAGATCCGCAGCTCACGCTCGTCGCGTGACGCCTCCTGCGGCAAGCTCTCCAGGAGCACCAGCGCGCGGCTCAGGTGGTCCACCGCCTCCTTGACCGCCCCCTTGCTGGCGGCGTCGCCAGCCGCGCGCTCCCAGTGTTGCATCGCCAGCTCGGTGTGGCCGGCGCAGTCATAGTGGTGCGCGATGAGCTCTGGAGTGAACAGGTCCGTCGAAGGTGGCCGGTCGTGCGACTCGCTCCAGCGCACCAGCAAGTCAGCGACCTGGGCGTGGCGAGCGCGCCGTCTCTCAGGAGCCATGGATTGATAGGCCACGTCCTGCATCAGGGCATGACGAAACCCGTACCTGGCTCCGTGCGCCGCCTGCCCCGCGGCGGAGCGGTGGACGATGCCCTTGTCACACAGCTCGTCGAGCGCGCCCGCCAGCGCGACCTGGGCCGCGTCGTCGAGCGTGGCCGCCGGCCCACCGCCGAGGGCGTCGACGCCCCCCGATGACGCAGCCCCCGCTGCCCCATCGGCGGTGAGCGGCCACTGGGCCGCCAGCGCCTGCAGCAGCTCCGTGCGGAAGTCGCAGGCCAAGAGCGCGCCGAGCTGCGCAGCCGCCAGGGCCGGCGCGGTGAGCGAATCAAGCCGCGCCCCCAGGAGCCCTGGCAAGGTCGCTTCCGGAGGCGCGACGATCACCCCTTGGCGCTGCAACCACGCATGCGTCAGCTCTTCGAGATACAGAGGGAGCCCGCCGGCTCGCTCGACGATCTGCTCCACGCGCTCCGCAGACAGGAGCGCGCCGCGGCCGAAGTTGCTACGCAGGTGGCGCACCAGATCTCTGGCCCGCTCCTCGGTCAGCCCAGAGAGGCGGCGCTCATGACAGATGGCGCGCTGGCGCCAGAACGGCTCCATCTCCCGGTGCGTGGTCAGGACCAGCCACACGCGGTGGCCCGCGACTCTCGGTAGCAGATGATCCAAGAACTCCAGCGTGGACGGGTCGGCCCAGTGCAGATCTTCGATGATGAGCGCGACCGGTGCGCGCGCGGCGAGCCGCTCCAGCAACGAGATGCTGGATTCGATGATGGCCCGGCGCAGCGCCTCGGCGGACTCCGCTGGCACAGGCGAGCGCTCCAGAGAGGGCAGCGACAGCGCGCTCGCGAACACAGCGAGGTCGCACGGGTTGTCAAAGCCAAGACCAAGCAGCGCTCGCTGCAGGCGGCTGAGCTGCGGCGGCGCGTGTACCGCGGCGGCGGCCGGATCGGCGGCGACGTCCGGATCGGCGGCCGGACGGCGGCGACGTCCGGATCGGCGGCGACGTCGGCGGCGACGTCGGCGGCGACGTCCAGCCCCAGCGCTCGCCGCAGCAGCGATAGCAAGGGATGAAAGGGGCTGTGCGCGGCCTGCGGCCAGCACTGGCCGGCCAGCGCCAGGCCGCCATCTGCCATCACCCGCTTGCACAGGCGATGCACCAGGCGAGACTTGCCGATGCCAGCATCGCCGATCAGGCAGTACACGGCGCCCTGGCCGCGGTCCACTTGCTTCCAGAGCTGGTCCTGGATCTCCAGCTCGTCGTCTCGCCCCACCAGCGGCGAGGACTCCAGAGACGAACGCTCGAAGCGGCTGGCCACCGACCGCGCCCCGGCGACGATGAACGCCAGCGCGCGAGGCGAAGCCGCTGGGCCCGCGGAGTCCTGGGTCGGGTTGTGACCAGCGGCGCCGGGCTCGACGAGGGGCTCCGCCTGGGTGAGCGGCGACAGCAGGAAGCCCCCGCGCACCAGGTCGGCGGTGGCCTGGCTGATGACCACCTGCCCTGGCGCCACGCGCTCGCGGAGCGCGGCGGCGAGCTGGGCCATGGGCCCGTGCAGCGCCACCGCGCCGACGGCGGACCCTGGGACCACCTCCACCACGCCAAGCCCGGTGTCCACGCCCAGCCGGACCTTGGCCTGACGGCGCCCCGGCCGCAGCAGGTCGCCCGCGGTGTCGCAGATCGCGCAGGCCACCCCGACCGCTCGAACCGCGTCATCCTCTTGCGCCGCTGGATAGCCAAAGCAAGCCACGAAGCTGGCGCCGGCGGACGACAGCAAGAACCCGCCGGCGCGTTGCACGATCGCGCCGACGGTGTTGTGCCAGGTTCGAAGGATCTCCACCGCGGTGTCGAAGTCCCGGACCTCGTCGATGGACAAGCTGCCCGCCACCAGGGTGAGCTGGCGCTGCTCCGGGGTCAGCGGGGCGCTGACGCGAGCCCCGTACCCCAGCGCGACCGAGACCTCCACCAGCGCCTGCCGGAGCTGCGCCGCGGACTGATACCGCCGCTGTGGATCCTTCTCCAGCGCCTTCTCGAGGACGCGAAACAACGGCCGCGGGATGCGGGGATCGCGCTCGGCCAGGGTGGGCCGGGCGCTCAGCACCTCCTGGCGAACCTCTGCGGCGCTGAGTTCGGCGAACAGCGGCCGCCCCAGCAGCATCCCCACCAGCAGCACCCCGACAGCCCACACGTCCGTGCGCGCATCTTGCTCCGGCCCAAGCCACTGCTCGGGGGACATGTACCCAGGGGTCCCCGAGATCGCGGCGGCCACGCCAGAGGCGTCGGCGGCGCGCCGCGCCTCACCGACGAAGCCGCGCGACTTGGTCAAGCTGGCGATCCCGAAGTCCAGGATCTTGATCTCGCCGCGGGTGGTCTCGAACAGGTTACTCGGCTTGAGATCGCGATGGATCACGCCGTGCTCGTGTGCGTGCGCGAGCCCGGCGAGGAGATGATCGGCGATCGAGAGCACGCGCGGCACCGGCATCGGCTCCGCGGGCAGCTCATCGAGCGAGTGCCCTTCCAGGTACTCCATGACCAGAAATGGCACCTCGCACCAGGAGGAGATATCGAACACCTGCACGATGCTGGGGTGGCCCAGCGCCGCGATCGCGCGCGCCTCGTTGCGCAAGAAGTGATCGATGCGGTCTTCGCTGAGCCCAAGCTGTGACGGCGCCAGCAGCTTGACCGCCACGTAGCGCCGCAGCTCGTGGTCAAACGCCTTGAACACCACGCCCATGCCGCCGTGGCCCAGGCGAGCTGAGAGCTGGAAGCGGTTGGCGTGGCCAATCAGCGGCCCCGGACGCACCGCCTTCGCTGCGCCAGCAAAGGACTGCTCGATGTCCTTTAGCAAGGCGTCGAGCGCGGACGAGCTCGCGTGGGCAACCGACGAGGACTCCGCGTCGAGCGTGGAGCCCTCGCCGAAGGGCCAGGCCTGGTTCGCGGCCGGCGCGAGCGCGGCCGGCGCGGTGGGGACCTGGTCCAGACCAAACAGGGTGCGCGGCTTGCGCAGCGTAGGTGCATCGTCTACCGCGGGCTCAGCCGGCGCGTCGGCGGCCGGCGCGTCGGCGGCTGGCGCGTCGGCTTCGCCCTCGCTTGCGCGAACTCCCAGGCCCCCGGGCATGGTGGCGTCGTTGTCGAGAGAGTGGGACGAATCGGACATGAGGCGTCAGCGAGCAAACCGACATCTGCCGGCCGCGCCGGACGGCCAAGCACGCGCTGCCACCATGGAATGCGATAGCGTGTCCGGAAGCTACCGGCAAACGCGAGCAAATAGAACCGCCACAGGCGCTCGAAGCACGGACCTTGACCGCGAACATGTGGTCGCGTGTCGCTCTGGTGAATCTCTACGACGGCAGCAAAACTCGTTGGTTGCCACGCCTGGCGCGTGGAGCTGCTGGCTGCGCCGGAGTCGGAGTCGCGCCCACGTCGCGTGGAAACCGGCGACGAAGCGCGCGCGGTGGCGGCGCGCGACCACGCGGACTCTGGAATCCGCAAAGATCGACGCACCAAGACGCGCGACCCAGGGTATCCTTGGAGGTCCAGGTACGGCCCCTTCTTCTTGATGAAGGATCAGAATTCGCGCGGTCACGATGGGACGTTCTGACGAACCAACCACCCGACTCGAGGGCATTGCAGGCCTCGCCCCCGCCGCGATCTCGTTCGCGCAGCGGTCCGCGATCGCGCCCGCCGCGCCGGCCCACTTCGCCGAGGGCAACACCGATCCCTCGCTGTCACAACCTGGCACTGGCAGCAAAGAGCCCCCGCCGTGGGTGCCGTTTCCGCCAGGCGAGGAGATCGGCCACTACGAGATCATCCGGACGCTCGGCCAAGGCGGCATGGGTGACGTGTACCTGGCGCGCGATACCCGGCTCGGCCGGCGGGTGGCGCTCAAGTTCCTGCAGCGGGTGGACCCGCAGCACTCCGCGCGCTTCGCCGCGGAGGCGCGCGCGACCGCCCAGCTCTCCCACGAGAACATCGTGGCGCTCTACGACGTGGCGGAGCACGCGAGCCTGCCGTACATGGTCCTCGAGTACGTGCCGGGCAAGACGCTCTCGGCCTGGCTCAAGGAGCGCCGCAGCGACTTCGGACGAGGGCCGGAGGTGCCGGCGTCGCGCGTGGCAGAGCTCATGCTGCCGGTGGCGCGCGCGCTGCACCGCGCGCACGAGGCCGGCATCGTCCACCGCGATCTGAAGCCGGCGAACATCATGCTGGCCGAGAGCGGCGTCGTGAAGGTGCTCGATTTCGGCATCGCCAAGCTGCTCGGCGACGTCGGCGCGCCGGAGCCCGCGACGGCGCTCACCGCCATGCCGGGCCCTGTCTACTTCGCCGAGGATTCGCTGGCCACGCCGACCATGACGCAGGTGGGCGCGGTGCTCGGCACCCAGCCGTACATGGCGCCCGAGCAGTGGCGCGCCGAGCCAGTGGATGGCCGCGCCGACCTGTGGGCGCTGGGCATCATCCTGTATCAGATGGTGGTGGGAGAGCACCCGCTGGCGCCGCTGTCGCCGCAGGTGCTGTCCAGCGTGGCGCAGCTCGAGCTGCCGATGCCCAGCATCCGCGAGCGCCGTCCGGAGCTCGGCAAGCTGGCAGAGATCATCGACCGCTGCCTGATCAAGCGGCCCGCCGAGCGCCTGGGGTCTGCGCTGGAGCTGTGCCGAGAGCTGGAGGCGATCGCCCGCCCCGGCGCCGACGGCTCGTCTGGCGCGATGTCCGAGGACAACCCGTACTCTGGCCTGGCGGCCTTTCAGGAGAAGGACGCCGCCCGCTTCTTTGGCCGCGAGCACGCCATCGAGCAGCTCGTGGCGCGCCTGACCGACCTGCCGCTGCTGGCGGTGGTGGGGCCCTCTGGCGTCGGGAAGTCTTCGCTGGTGCGCGCTGGCGTGATCCCGGCGCTCAAGCGCGGCGGCGACGCCTGGGAGGCGTTCGTGCTGCGGCCCGGCCCCCACCCGCTGGCGATGCTCGCCGAGCTGATGCTGCAGCACTCATGGCAGCGCTCCGCGGCGAGCGATGCGTCGGCCGTGGCGGCCGCGCAACCGATGTTCGCGGAAGATCATGAGGCGATGGTGGAGCAGCTCCTGCGCGAGCCAGGGTACTTCGCCATGCAGGTGCGGCGACGCGCCCGCCGGCGGGCCGAGCGGGTGCTGCTGTTCGTCGATCAGTTCGAGGAGGTGTACACGCTGGCGCGCGACGACGAGCGCGACGCCTTCTTGGCGTGCATGGCCGCCGCCGCCGACGACGCGAGCTCCCCCTTGCGCGTGGTGCTGTCGCTGCGCCACGACTTTCTCGACCGCGTGGCCGCCGGCTCGTCGGCGCTCGCCGAGCTGGTGGGGCGCGGCACGGTGCTCGTGGGTCCGCTGGACCGACGAGATCTGGCGCGCGCGCTGGTGGCGCCGGCGGAGGCGCAGGCCTACCGCTTCGAGTCGCGCGCGCTGGTGACCGAGATGCTGGACTCGCTGACCAAGGCGGCGAGCGCGCTGCCGCTCTTGCAGTTCACCGCGGCCAAGCTGTGGGAGGGCAGAGACCGCCAGCGGCGGCTCTTGACCGAAGCGAGCTACCGCGCGTTCGGCGGGGTCAGCGGCGCGCTGGCCAGCCACGCCGACGCGGTGCTGCGCGCGCTCGGCACGGCGGAGCGGCGCTGCGCGCGCACGCTGCTCTTGCGGTTGGTCACCGCGGACCGCACCCGGGCGATCGCCACCCGACGCGAGCTGTCCGAGCTTGGCGGCGCCACCACCGCGGAGCTAGACCGCGTGCTCGACCGGCTGATCGAGGCGCGCCTGGTGACGGTGGAGGGCGGCAGCGGCGGCGACAGCAGCGTCGAGCTGTCGCACGAATCGCTCATCGCCGCGTGGCCCACCCTGGCGCGCTGGCTGGAGGAAGAGCAAGGCGACGCGCAGTTCCGCGCGCGCCTGCGAGTGACCGCCAGGGAGTGGGAAGCCAGCGGCTTCGCCGAGGGCCTCTTGTGGCGCGGCGACGCGGAGGACGAAGCGCGGCGCTGGCACAAGCGCCGCGGCGCGGTGGGGACCTCCACGCTCAGCGCGCGCGAGGAGCGGTACCTGACCGCGGTGATCGCGCTGGGCAGCCGCGAGCGGCGCCGGCGCCGCCAAGCGTTGGCCCTGCTGGTCGTGGGCCTGCTGGTGGTGGTGCTCGTGGTCTCGATGCTGGCGCTGCGCTCTCGCCAGGCCGCGCGCCGCGCCGAGACCCAGCGGTCAGAAGCGGAGCGCAGCGCGGCGATCGCGCGCAACGCCACCCGGATGGCCGCCGCCCGGGAGCGCCAGGAAGACCCCACCACCGTGCTCGCGCTGCTGCGCGAGATCGAGCCAGGCTCGGTGCCGCGCGGCTGGTCCGAGCTGGCGCGGTGGGCGGCGGAGGCCGGGGTCGCGGAGACCGTGCTGTCGCACCAAGCCGAGGTGCGCTCCGCCGCGTTTAGCCCGGACGGTGAGTACCTGGTCACCGCCGCGGTGGACAAGCTCATCCGGGTGTGGCGCACCGATGGCACCGGGCAACCGCTGGTGCTGCGCGGCCACGAAGATCGCGTCAACACCGCGGCGTTCTCGCCGGACGGTCTGCGCATCGCTTCGGCGTCGCGCGATCAGACGCTCCGCATCTGGAACGCCGACGGCACCGGCGCGCCGCTGGTGCTGCGCGGCCACACCGACCGCGTGGTGATGGCGGTGTGGAGCCTCGATGGCCAGCGCCTGGCCTCCGCGTCCTATGACAACACCGTGCGGCTGTGGCGCGCCGACACCGGGGCGCCGCTCGCGGTGCTGCGCGGCCACGAAGACCACGTCACCGCGGTGGCGTTCTCGCCAGACGGACGGCGCGTCGCCTCGGCGTCGGAGGACAAGACCGCGCGCGTCTGGGAGCTGGAGAGCCAGGCGCCACCGGTGGTGCTGCGAGATCACCTGGCGGCGGTAACCGCGGTGTCGTTCTCGCCGGACGGCAAGTCCCTGGTCACCGCGTCCTGGGATAAGACGCTGGTGGTGCGGCCAAGCGATGGCGGCGGCACCCCGGTGGTCCTGCGCGGCCACGACGGCTCGGTGTACGCGGCCGCGTTCTCGCCAGATGGCCAGCGCATCGCCTCCGCCTCCATCGACAAGACGGTGCGGGTCTGGCAGGCCGATGGCGCCGGGGTGCCGCTCATCTTGCGCGGCCACGACGGCTACGTCATCGCGGCCTCGTGGAGCCGAGATGGCCAGCTCCTGGCCTCCGCCTCCTGGGACAAGACCGCGCGCGTGTGGCGACCGCGTGGCTCCGGCCGCGCCGTGGTGCTGCGCGGCCACGACGAGCCGGTCTATGCCGCCACCGCCAGCCCCGACGGCAAGCGCGTCGCGTCGGCGTCCTTCGACAAGACCGTGCGGGTCTGGAACGCCGATGGCTCCGGCCGGCCGCTGGTCTTGCGCGGCCATGAGGCGCTGGTCCTGGGGGTCTCGTTCTCGCCGGATGGCAGGCGCATCGCGTCGGCGTCCTTCGACAAGACCGTGCGGATCTGGAACGCCAACGGCGAAGGTGAGCCGCTGGTCCTGCGCGGCCATGACGACGTGGTGTCTGGCGCGGCGTTCTCCCCCGATGGCCAGCGCCTCATCTCGTCCTCCTGGGACAAGACCGTGCGGGTGTGGAACGCCGATGGCTCGGGAGCCCCGCTGGTCTTGCGCGGCCACACCGACCGCGTGCTGTCGGCGCAGCCAAGCCCCGACGGACGGCGCATCGTGTCCGCGGCCTGGGATCAGACCGTGCGGGTGTGGAACGCCGACGGCTCCGGCGAACCGCGGGTGCTGCGCGGCCACGATGACCACGTCTCCGGCGCGAGCTTCAGCCCGGATGGCAAGCGGATCGTGTCCGCGGCGGATGACGGCACCGTGCGAGTGTGGCCAAGCGACGGCGGAGGTGAAGCGGTGGTGCTGCGCGGCCACGATGGCGCGGCCTACGCGCGCGGCGAGCGCATCTTCAGCCCAGACGGTCAGCGCGTGATCTCCTCTTCGGACGATGCCACCATCCGGGTGTGGAACGCCGACGGCTCTGGCGAGCCGCTGGTGACCCGCTTGTCCGAGGCGCGCAGCAACAGCGTGGCCTGGTTGCCGAGCGGCGATGGCTTCGTCGCCGCCTCGGACGACAAGACGGTGGTGGTGTGGCGAGATCTGGAGCCGCTGCACCACGCAGACTCCCCCAAGTTGTGGCGCGCCACCACCTACTGCATGCCGCTGGCGACCCGCCAGCAGCTCCTGGGGTTCCCCGCCGAGCAGGCCCGGGCAGATCTGGCGCGCTGCGAGCGCCAGGTGCTGCGCGCGCGCTGACGACCAGGCGCCTTCAGTTGGCGCTGGCGATCATGGCGCGCACGGCCTCGATGGCCCAGGCGCGATCGATGCGCCGCTGGGTCCCCGCCGGCGCCCCACCCAGCGTGGAGACCAGCCGGTCCACCGCCGCCAGCGGGCTGGCCAGCGTGGTGGGCACCTCGCCGTAGCGATCAAAGAGCAGCCAGCGCGCGGTGCTGGCGCCGCCCTCAGCGGGGGCCTCGACGCCGGTGAACAGCATCACGCGGTCGTCGTCGTCCACCGAGATCGACGCCAGGAGCAGCACCTTCACCATCTCCACCGCCCAGTCAGCTAGCCCCGCGTCGAGGATCTTCACCTTCTCCAGCAGCGCGTTCACCGACGGCACGATCCGCTGCACCGGGTACGTCGCGGCGCTGGCGGCCCCGCTCACCCCGCCGGGGTCGCCGGCGCCGCCGTACCCAGCGGGTCCCGCGGGCATGACGTGTAGCGACGTGCTGAACGCAGCGTCAAACAGCTCCTCGGCCCGTCGCATCGCCGCCTCGCCGCCAGGGCAGACGTGGCACAGGAAGCCGCGCTGGGGATCTTGATACACCAGCTCGCAGGCGAGCTGCGAGCGCTTGCCGCAGGTACACACCGAGACGTTGAGCTCGCCGCGCAGGAGCTGCGCATGCGCCGCCGGGGTGTCCTGCGCGTGGACGAGCTGCACGAGCTGGTGCTCGGCGGCGACGCCGCAGGCGGTGCAGCGAACCTCTACCTTGCCTTCGATCTTCGTCACGGACCTCGCCTTGGATTTCGTCTCATGGTCTCGAGCTCGCGCAGGGCTCCCCGTCCGACAGCCCCTCCCTACGGTCGGCAGACCGCGCCTGGACCGTCGGCGACGGTGACGCACTTGCTGCCGGCCGGACACGCGGACGCGCCGCTGGCACACGCGATCTCGCACGACTTGAACGCCGGGCCCGCCGGACCGGCGATGCCGTAGTACGTCTTGCACGAAGAGCCAGCGAGGCAGGCGTCCCCGGCGCCGCACGGCTGGCCGAGCGAGGCCAGGAGCGCAGCCGAAGCGGTGGCGCCGACGGCGGCTTTCGGCGCTGGCGCGCTCGGAGCTGGCGCGCTCGGAGCTGGCGCGCTCGGAGCTGGCGCGCTCGGAGCTGGCGCGCTCGGCGGCGGCAGCTTGAGCGCCTCCGCGACCGCGGTCTGCGCGCGCATCACCAAGGCGGACGTCTCGCGGTCCACCAGCTCGCCAAGCTCGCTCTCGAGCCGACCTGTCACCTCCTGGAACAGCGCCGCTGGCTTGTCTTTGACCTCCGCCAGAAACGCGGTGGCCTTGCCAAACACCGCCTTGGCCTGTCCGCACAGCGTGCTCGTCTGGGAGCTGGCGCCGGACGTGTTTGCCATCACGCACGCCGCCGCCACCAGATCTCCCAGCTCACCCAGCCTGGTCACGAGCGGCGTCGTGACCTTGCCCATCGCGCCTCTGACCTGCTGCTCGAACGGGCCGATGACGCCCTGCACCTCCGAGGAGATCCGCGCGCGCACGTCCTCGAGCTTCTGCGACGCGCCGCTGTCCGTCATCAGCTTGTTCAGCTCGCCCTGCAGGTTGGTCAGGCGGCCAGAGGTCGCGCTTAGCCCCTCCTTGAAGGCCCGCAGCTCGGTGACCGCCTCGCCCAGGACGCCGACCACCTGATCGAGGCTGGCCACGCTGGCCGACCGGGCCACCAGCTTCTGCCAGACCTCGAGCTGGCGAAAGCCGCCGAGCAGCTCGATGGGCGCCGCGGCGACGTCGACCTTGCTCATCAGCGCGGCCAGCTCGTCGAGGCGAGAGGCCTGCTGCCCCACCGCGGCCACCTTCTCCGCGGTCACCACCTGCGCGCACGCACCGTCCTTGACCACGCTGCCCGGCTGGCACCGCAGCGGCACCGGGTCAGCGACCTTCTGCTCGGGCGGCGCCGGGTCCTTCTTGTTGCACCCGAGGACAGCGAGCGCGGAGACGAGCATGAGCGAGGAGCGCATAGGCAGCGGACGATAGCAGCGTTTGCCGACCCGTGCAGGCCGCGCCGCGCCAGCAGGCCGCCTTGCGACCGCAGGCCGCCCTGCACCAGCGGCTGCGCCGACCGGCTCGCCGAGCAGCCCGCGAGCAGCCCGCGAGCAGCCCGCGAGCGGGCCGCGAGCGCGCCGCGAACGTGCGAGTGGCCACACCCAGCCCTTGGGCCGCGCAGCCTGGCCGACGGCGCCCGCCAGCGGTCGACGCCGCCGAGCGCGCACGCTACCATGCGGCGTGCGCTTCATCGCGCGGGCCACCGCGATCCTGACCACGCTCGCCGTCCTTGCCGGTCTGGTCATGCTCGTGCGCGCGCAGATCAAGGATGTCACCGTCGGCGAGAGCCTGCGGACCCACATCCTCTTGCGCGACGGCTCCCGGATCGCGGCGGGCTCGCCGGTGGTGATCGCGGGCGTTCGCGTCGGCGACATCGAGCGGGTCTCGCTGGAGGGCGGCCTCGCCCGGGTCGATCTGCGGCTGCGCGACGACATCCGGATCCCGCAGGCCTCGGTGGCCACCCGCCGCGCCGACAAGCTCTTTGGCGACAGCTACGTGGAGATCATCCCCGGGACCGATCCCGCCGCGCCGATCTTGCAGCCCGGCCAGCGGATCTTGCACGTGCTGGAGGGCTCGTCCGCGGACACCATCCTGCGCGGCATCGACGGCGCGCTGCCCAAGGCCGATCGCGCCATGGAGCTGACGCAAGAGGCCGCGATCGAGGCGCGGCAGTGGGTGGGCGGGCCGCTCGCCGATGGCCTGGCCCGCAGCGCGTCGTGGCTCGACGACGGCAAGCTGCAAGGGCCGATCGCCACGCTCGATCGCAGCATGGTCACCATCGACGACCTGACCGTGCGCGCCGAGCAGGCGTTGCGCGGCGCCGAGCCGGCGGTGCTCGGGACGCTGGACCGGTTTGCCAGCGCGATCCAGCGGACGCGCGACGGCATGGCGTCGGCCACCGAGGGCATCAGCGGGGTCGCCGAGTCGACCCGGCGAGGCCTGGCGGAGATGGACCCGGTGGTCGACGACCTGGGCCAGGTGCTGCACCGCCTCGATGACCCCGAGGACCGAGGCACGATGGCGCGCCTCATCAACGACCGCGAGCTCGCCGACGACCTCGATGAGGCCGCCGCCAGCGGCGCCGCCTTGGTGCGGGACGCTCAGCGCTTCCACATCCTCATGGGGCTCGGCGTCGAGTACCACGTGCGTTCGCGCGGCGGACGCGCCTACGTCTCCGCGGAGATCTCCGCCCGGCCGGACTCCTTCTACTACGTGGAGCTGGGCCGCCGCCCCGAGGCCTCGCCGCCGCAGCTCCAGCTCCGCGACGATGGCGGCCCGGGGTACGTGCGCTCGGTCGAGCTGTCCACCGACATCAAGTTCACCGCCCAGTTCGGCAAGCGGCTTGGCCCGCTGTCCCTGCGCGCCGGGCTGCGAGACTCCCAGTTTGGCGTGGGCGCGGATCTCACGCTCGGCGGGCGGCTGCGCCTGTCCGGTGATCTCTTTGGCGCCTCGTTCTCGGGCGCGCCCAACCTGCGGCTCGCCGGCGCCCTGGCGGTGTTTCGCTCGCTGTACGTGCTGGCCGGCGTGGACCAGGCGCTGACCGCGCCCGGCGAGCTGCCGGTGGCGGCGGGGGGCCCGCCGGTGCCGCGCGTGTTCGAGCGCGTCCACTACGGCCGCGACTACTTTTTCGGCGCCAGCCTGGCCCTGAGCGAGGACGACCTGGCGCTGCTGCTGCGAGTGTACGGGGCCATGCTGGTTGGCCTCTTGTGATGGAGGGCTTGGCGAAGCCCGCGCTTTGCGCATATCGTCCGGCACATGTCTTTGCGAACGTGGCGTCTGTCTCCCGTGTCTCGCGTGCTCCCCGCGCTCGTCGTGATCGTGCTCGCCGGGCTCGTCGGGCTAACCGCCGGATGTAAGAGTTCCCGCAAGGCCGAGGGCCCAAGTTGCCGCCAGCTCGTCTCGTACATGATGCGCATCCAGGACCTGCGCATCGTCGATGAAGCCGCGGCGATCGCGGAGTGCCGTCGACAGAAGTGGACGGCCAAGCAACGCACTTGCATGTACAACGCCAAGGACGTCGAGACCATGGCCAACTGCGTGCCACCTATCAAGCTGAACAAGCAGGAGAAGGAAGAGGAGGGCAAGCTGCCGTCCTGGCACCCGCCCATGGATGGGGTCATCGAGGGCGGCCCGCGGCCGGCTCCGACCGCCCCGGCCGCCGCCCTCAGCCGCCCCGACCGCCGCCCCGGCCGCCCCGGCCCCAACCCCGACCGCCCCGGCCCCGACGGCTCCAGCCGCGGCCGCGCCGACCCCGACTCCGCCGGCTCCGATGGCCAAGTAGCTCTCTTGTCACACCGCGGCATGCGCGCACGCACAGCGCGCCCACGCCGCGGCGAGCGCCGGCTCGCGCTTGTGCCCCGCCGCGCCGTGCTACACGTCGAGCATGCTCGACGCTGTCGTCTCGGTCCCACCCCCCAGAAACGAGCCCGTGCTGGACTATGCCCCGGGCAGCCCGGAGCGGCTCCGCCTCAAGGCAGCGCTGGCCAAGGTCGCCAGCGAGGTCGTCGAGATCCCGTGCGTGATCGGCGGCGAGCGCGTGACCACCGGCAAGATGATCGAGGTCGTCATGCCGCACCGGCACCGCCACGTCATCGCCCGGGTCCACTGCGCGGACGCGGCGCTCGCGGAGCGCGCGGTCAACGCGGCGCTGGACGCCCGGCGCGAGTGGGCCACCATGCGCTGGGAGGCGCGCGCCGCGGTGTTCCTGCGCGCCGCCGAGCTCCTGGCCGGGCCGTGGCGCGCCCGCATCAACGCCGCCACCATGCACGGCCAGTCCAAGACCGCGCACCAGGCGGAGATCGACGCGGCGTGCGAGCTGATCGACTTCTGGCGCTTCGGCGCCGCGCAGGCGCAGGCGCTCTACGGCATGCAGCCGATCTCGTCGCCGGGCACCTGGAACATGATGGAGCTGCGTCCGCTCGAGGGCTTCGTCGTGGCCCTCACGCCGTTCAACTTCACCGCCATCGCCGGCAACCTGCCCACCGTGCCTGCGCTGATGGGCAACTCGGTGGTGTGGAAGCCCGCCGAGACCCAGATGCTGGCGGCGTGGGAGACCTTTCAGCTCCTCGAGGAAGCCGGCCTCCCTCCCGGCGTCATCAACTTCCTCCCTGGCTCAGGCTCGGCGCTGATGCCGCCGCTGCTCGACCACCCCGAGCTCGGCGGCCTGCACTTCACCGGCTCCACCGAGGTGTTCCGCAGCCTGTGGCGGCGCATCTCCGCCAACCTCGACCGCTACCGCAGCTACCCGCGCATCGTCGGAGAGACCGGCGGCAAGGACTTCATCCTGGCGCATCCCTCCGCCGATCCGCGCGCCGTCGCCACCGCCATCATCCGCGGCGGCTTCGAGTACCAGGGCCAGAAGTGCTCGGCGGCGTCGCGCGTGTACGTGGCGCGCTCGGTGTGGAACGCGATGAAGGACGAGCTCATCTCCACCACGGAGTCGCTCAAGCAGGGCGACGTCTCGAACTTCAGCAACTTCCTGGGCGCGGTCATCAAGAAGGCAGCGTTTGACCGGCACGCCGCCGCCATCGCCGAGGCCCGCGCGACCACCGGCATGACCGTGCTCGCCGGCGGCGCCACCGACGCCAGCGAGGGCTACTTCGTCCGACCGACCCTCCTGGCCACCGAAGATCCGAGCGTGCGGCTCATGCGCGACGAGCTGTTTGGTCCCATCGTCACGCTCCACGTGTACCCGGACCACGCCTGGTCCGAGGTGTTGCCGCTGGTGGACCGAACCTCTCCGTACGCGCTCACCGGCGCGGTGTTCGCTCGTGATCGCTCGGCGATCGTCGAGGCCACCAGCGCGCTGCGCAACGCCGCCGGCAACTTCTACATCAACGACAAGCCCACCGGCGCGGTGGTGGGCCAGCAGCCCTTCGGCGGCGCCCGGGCCTCCGGGACCAACGACAAGGCCGGCTCCGCGCTCAACTTGCTGCGCTTCGCCGCGCCGCGCGCCATCAAGGAGACGTTCGTGCCGGCCACCGACTACCGCTACCCGTTTCTCGGCGAAGACTAGCAACGACGCGCGCCGACGCGAGACGACGCACAACGACGCGAGACGACGCGCGACGACGCGCGACGACGCGCGACGACGCGCGACGACGCGCGCTCACTTGCAGCGGTTGCAGGCGTCAGGCTGCGCGAAACACGCGACCCGTTCATCGACGATGTGCCGGGTCTCGGCGTCCGTCTCCAGCGCGGAGCACTGGGCCACGCACTCCTTCTCATCGAAGGATGGCTCCAGCTCCTTGCCCTTGGGATCGCGGCACTCGGCCTGCCGCGCGCACACGTCCCGGCATCGCTGGCTGCGAGGCTGCGTGCAGGCCAGGCCACCAAGCGCCTGGGCCGCGAGGACGACCGCGAGGACGAGCGTGTGGACGAGCCGCAGGCGAGCCATCGGCCGACTATATACGCCCCATCCGGCCACACCTATTTCCACGCCACCTGATCGCACCGCGACGGAGATCCCGCGGCGCCACACCGCCTCGCGGCGACGCGCTTGATGCTTCGCCGCACACTGTGGTCCCGCCGCCACACCGCGCGCGCCTGGCGCGTTGGCAAGTGGCTGTTTGTTGAAGGCCGCCCGCTTTGGGCGCGCGGTACGGAGGTTGCTGAAGGTCTATTCAATGACTCGTCCTGGCAGGTCCCTTGGGTGCGCGGAGCGTGCGGTGCGCGCCGTGCGCGCGATCACGAAACACGCGCTGGTGCTATGGCTGGCGGCGACGCTGGCGACCACCAGCTCCACAGGATGCTCCGCGTCCTGGCCGCGAGTGACCTCGGTCTCCGACGCGCGCTTTGGCTCGTCGGCGCCCAGCTCCATCGACCTGCTGCCAGTGGATCTGGAGGTCTGGGTGCAGCCTGGGCTCCAGGAAGACGCCGAGCAGACGCGGCTCGCCGCAGAGAACCGCGTCATCGGCGCCGCCGCGGAGGTCCTGTACCGGCACGGGCATCAAGTCGGCGCCATCCTCGGCTGGCAAGGCAGCTACGTGGGCGCAGGTGGACAGGAGGTGACGGTGATGGAGCCAGCGACCCTGCTCGCCACCGTGGACTCGCTGGCGTCGTATGGCACCGCGATGGCGCTGACGCCCAGCGAGATGCCAGTGCCGTACTTGCCCGCGCGCCTGGGCGAGCGCACCGGCTCCGAGGCCACGCTGTACATCGGCGGCTGGGGCTTCGTCGGCCGGAAGCGCGACAGCACCGGCGAGGCCGTGCTCAAGGCGGTGGTGGTCGGGATCGTCCTCATCGGCGTCGTCGCGATCGTCGCGGCGATCTCGAAGAAGAGCGACTCCCTGGGCAAGGTGTTCGACGGGGTGGGACAGGGCGCCGGCCGCGTCGTCAAGATGGCGGCCTCCGCCGGCAGAGTGGCGCTGCGCGCGGCGGCCCAGGCCGGCACCGCGGTCGTGGATCTCGGACGAGTCGGCGTGGACGTGACGATGGACGTGGTGCAGCAGCTCCCCGACGACGCCTTCGGCCGCTCCGAGACGCACCGCAACCTGGTCAGCGGGCGGCCAGAGTGGTCCCAGGCCAAGGACGCCAGAGTCAGCGGCGCCTCCGCCCTGTACCTCGAGATGACCCTCGTCGACAACGCCACCGGGCTGGTGCGCTGGCACGCGCATCAACAGTTCCCCGCCAACCCCAAGAACGGCAAGCAGGTCGCGCGCGCGGTCGCCAGCATGCTCGCCGCCATGCCGCGCGCCGCTGCCCCGACTGCTCCGGGGACCGCGCCGACTCCGCCACAGGGGGCACCCGACTTCTCCCCGCCCGGCTTCTCCCCGCCCGCGTTCACGGCGCCCGCACCGGCAGTGGAGGCCCCAGCCACCAGCCCAGGGCTCGCGGCCGCCGCGCCAGCCACCAGCCCAGGGCCTGCGCGCCTGCGCGGTCGGTGTCCACTACCTCTCGCTCCTCGGCGTGCATCCCGCCAGGGTCTCGAGGTTCCGTCTGAAGCCAGCACTCCCCGCCTGAGCTGTTGCGAAGAAAGTTGGCTCCCCTCGTCCAACCGCTTGAATCTGCGACCTATGCTGCGGCGCGTCTTGCGTCGCACCATGTCCCATCCAGGTAGTGCAGGGTCGGGAGACGTATGTGAAAAGAATATCCTCAGCCTGTACGAGCAACTACCAAATTCTTGGTTACAATATGCAGTCGCTTCACTAGCGACCTGCCATGGAGACCTTCGGCAAATACTCGCTGATCCGCAAGATCGGCGCTGGCGGCATGGCCGAGGTCTATCTCGCGCGCACCATGGTCGCGCAAGGGCTCGCCAAGGACCTGGTAATCAAGACGATTCTCCCGGGGTATGGCAAGAACCGACACTTCGTCACGATGTTCATCGACGAGGCCAAGATCGCGCTTGGCCTCAATCATCCCAACATCGCCCAGGTGTTCGATTTTGGCGCGGTCGGTGACACCTACTACCTGGCGATGGAGCAGGTCGAAGGGCTCGACTTGCTCGCCCTCCTGCAGGAGGCGGCCAAGGCCAGGCTCCGCCTGCCCTACGGCATCTCCGCCTACATCGTGCAGCAGATCTGCAAAGGACTGGACTACGCGCATCGCAAGACCGACGACTATGGCCAGCCGCTGGGCATCGTCCATCGCGACATCTCTCCGCAGAACGTCCTCTTGTCCTGGGATGGCGGCGTCAAGATCGTCGACTTCGGCATCGCCCGCGCGCGGCACGTGCATGAAGAAGAAGGCGTCATCAAGGGCAAGTTCGCGTACATGTCGCCGGAGCAAGCGCGCGGCGAGCCGGTGGACTGCCGCAGCGACGTGTTCGCCGCCGGGATCGTGCTCTATGAGATGGTCTGCGCGCGCCCGCTGTTTCATGGCAAGGGCAAGGAGTCGCTGGAGATGGTCAAGTCCGGGGTCATCCCCCGGCCGAGCGACTTTGCCCCGGAGCTGCCGGAGACGCTGGAGCGCATCATGCTCAAGGCGCTGGCGTTTCACCGCACCGCGCGCTACGCGACCGCGCGCGATCTGCAGCATGAGCTGGTGCGCTTTCAGCTCGAGTGGGCGCAGAAGACCGGCTCGCTGACGGACTCTGGCACGCTGGCCCAGCTCCTTGCCAACGTGGTGCCGCCAGATCAGCGCACCGTCCGATCGCTGCGCCCGCCAACCGAGTCGGCAGAGGAAGAAGGGATCGCCACCCCGCCGCTCCTGCGCTCGGTGGCCGGCACCCCCGGCGACGAGCCGAGCGGCGCGCCGCGCCGGCCGTCTGGGTCGATCTCCAACGAGCTGACCCGCGCCGAGAGCGGGGACCTTGGGCTGGCGCGCTCGCGCGAGCAGCAGCGCGAGCGGCGCTACGTCTACGTGCTCGAGGGCGTGCTGCACGGCCTGCCCGCGCTGCGTCGGCGACTGGGCGACCGCGCTGCCGCCAAGCTTTGCGCCCAGTTCTTCGAGGTGGTGCGCGACGTCGCGTTCAAGTACGAGGCGCTGCAGCGGACGTCCACCGAGGACGACGCCGAGGCCGCGGCCGGCGAGCCGTCGCTGCGGCTGGTGGTGGGCTTGCCCATCGCTGGCGAAGACGACGCGGGCCGCGCCATCGGGCTCGCGCTGGCGCTGCTCGACGCGCTCGACGGCATCGCCGCCGACGTGGAGCCCGAGCTGCAGCTCGCGCTGGCGATCCAGCGCGGCGTGGCGGTGGTGACCCGGCGCCGCGCGTCTCGCGAGGTCGCCTTCGAGCTGGAGGGCTCCACCGCCGCCTTCGCCGTCCGGCTGGCCCGGCAAGCGAGCGGCGGAGACGTGCTGGTGGGCGGCCGGGTGTTCCGCTCCGCGCGCCAGGACTGGAACTTCGAAGAGCTGCCCGCGATAAACCTCCCCACCGACGAGCAACTCGCGCTCTCCGGCACCAGCAACGCCGACGACGAGACCGATCCGGGGGTGCGGCGAGCGCGGGTGTACCGGCTGTGCGGGCCCAAGGAGCGCGCGCAGCGCCTGGCCGAGCGCCGCAGGCCGGAGGGCCGCCTGCACGGGCGCGAGCTGCAGCTCAAGGCGCTGCGCGATCTGTTCCGCGATGTCCTGGTCAACCGCAAGCAGCGCCAGGTGCTGATCGTCGGAGATCCAGGCGTCGGCAAGCGCACCCTGGTGCGCGCGTTTCTGGAGAGCGTGACCACACGCGAGGCCATCGTGGTGCGCACCGCGGCGCGCGTCGGCACCGCGCTGACGCCTTACGGCGTGATCGCAGATCTGGCGCGAGACGCGCTCGGCCTCAACGAGTCCGCCGCGCCAAGCGAGGTGGAGCGTCGCTTGCTGCGCGCCGCCGCCGCGATGTTCCCCGGCGTCGACACCCCGGAGCTGACCAGCTCGTTGCAGGCGCTCGGCCGCTTGCTCGGCGCGGGCGAGCTGGGCGCGCCGCCAGGGCCCGAGCAAGACGGCAGCGCGCGCCGGGCGGCGCTGATGAAGATCATGCTGCGGGTGGAGAGCCGGCTGCCGGCGGACAAGCCGCTGGTCATCATCTGCGAAGACGTCCACTGGGCGGATCAGGACACGCAGGAGCTGTTCGCCGCGATGCTCAAGGTGGCCACCTCGCGCCCCGTCTTGGGGGTGATGACCACCCGGCCAGAGCCGCGCGTGTTGCGGCTGGCCAAGGAGCTGCGCGTGCAGCCCATCTTCATCGAGGAGCTCCCCGAGGAGCCGCGGCGCCAGCTCCTGCTCGAGCGCTTCGTCCCCGGCCACGACCTCGACGTGCTGGCGGAGGAGATCTTCGTCCGCGCCGGCGGCAACCCGTTCTTCGTCAACGAGATCCTCGATTCGCTCATCGAGCGCGGCATCGTCGAGGCCGACCCAGAGGACGGCGAGCACCCCGGCCTCCTCCGCTGGGTGCGCCGTGACGCGCCCATCCTGGTGCCCTCGACGATCGAGGATCTCCTGATCGCGCGCATCGACCGGCTCTCCGCGGTCAAGAAGGAGACGTTGCTCCACGCCGCGCTGCTCGGCCGCAACGTGTCCGCGTCCATGCTGTCTGCGCTGCTGGGCCGCGCGGTGCGGCTCGAGCTGGACGAGCTGGTGCGGCATGGGTTTCTCGCCACCCGAGATGGCGAGTATCGCTTCAAGAGCGACATGACGATGACCGTCGCCTATGGGCTCTTGCCGGTGGAGACGAGGGTGGAGGTCCACCGCGCGGTGGCCGCGCGCATCGCCGACGCGGCCGGCTACCGCCCCGGCCAGGACGACGCCTTGATCGCGCGTCACCTGGAGCTGGCCGGCGACGCCGAGGTCGCGGCGGAGCGCTACTTGCGCGCCGCCCATCACGCCATCGAGCTCGACGGCAACACCGACGCCTTTCGCCTGCTGTCGCGCGCGCTGCGGCTGTGGCCAGCGCACGCCCACGCCCGCCGCTTCGAGGCGCACCACCTGCGCGAGGAGATCTTGCGTCGGGTCGCCAAGCGCGCGCAGCAGCTCCGCGAGCTGCACGCGCTGCGCCGGGAGGCCGAGCTGTGCGGCGAGCTGGGCAAGCAGGCGCTGGCCCACGCGCTCCTGGCGCAGTTCTACATCGACGTGGGCAAGGCCTCGGCCGCCGCCCGCGCCGCCGCGCCCGCGCTGGAGCTGGCGCAGCGCGCCGGCGACAAGCTGGCCGAGGCGGAGGCGCTCCGCCTGCACTCGGCGGTGGCGCGCCTCATCGGCGACGCCGAGGAGTCGCTGCAGCTCGCGGATCGAGCCCTCGCGTTGTGCGCGCAAGAGGCGGCGCAGCACCAGGTGCCGCCCACCGCGTCCCTCATCGCCCGCGCCACCATCCTCATGAGCCGTGGCACCACGCTGTGGAGCATCGGCCGGCTGGAGCAGAGCATCGAGAGCTACGCCGAGGCGCTGGTCATCTATCGCTTCCTGTCCATGGCACGGCAGGAGGGCCGCGCGCTCAACAACATGGGCATGGTGTTCGCGGCGCTGGGGGAGTACGAAGAGGCGCTCTCCCACTACAAGAGCGCGCTCAAGATCGATCAGGACGTGGGCGACCGCAGCGCGGTGGCGCTCAAGCTGGCCAACATCGGCCAGTGCTACTCCGAGGTCGGCGACCTGCAGCGCGCCGAGAGCTATCTCAGCAAGGCGCTCAAGATGGCGCAGCACACCGAGGACCTCACCGCCGCGGCCGACGCCACGATCTCGCTCGGTCAGACCCGGCAGCGCCAGGGGCAGGACGCCGCCGCGCTGCAGCTCTTCGAGCGCGGCCTGGCGCTGGCCACCGAGAGCCGCGACCGCTACCAGGAGGTGCGCGCGCGGCAGTACCTGGCGCTGGCCCAGCTTGGGGCCGGCCACCCGGAGCACGCGCTGGAGCTGGCGCGGGCCTCCACCGCGCAGTCGCGCGCCATGCCGATGGCCGTGGGCATCCTGCATGGACTCACCTTCGAAGCGTTGGCGCTGTCGCAGCTAGACCGGCACGCCGAGGCGCTGCAGTGCAGCGCCTCCGCCGCGGCGCTGATCGACAGCATGACTCGCCCCGAGGGCGCCGAGCAGCTCTTGTGCTGGCGCGCCCAGGTGCTGCGCGCCGCTGGCGAGACCGCGGCGGCCAGCGACGCTCTCTCGGCCGCGCAGCGAGAGGTGCAAGCCAAGGCCGCGCGCATCCGCGATCCGGCGCTACGCCAGCTCTACCTGTCATCGCGACCGGCGCCGCTGACCGGGCCCTGACCGGCGCCGCGGACCGCTGCGGCAGCTTTTCGCAGTCAGTAGCGCGCGGACATCTGCCCGCGGACAGGAAACCATGGCAGCTTGCGGGCGTGGCTCTCTCCGCTCGCAAGCTCTCTGGCCGACGTGTGCTCTTGATCCTCCTGAGCCTGCTCGCCGTCACGGTCATCCCGGCAGTGGTCGCGCCCACGCTCCTGTGCCGGCCGGCGCCGCCCAAGCTCGATGACCTGGGCAACATCCCGGCGTTCGCGCTGGTCGACCACCTGGGGCGGAGCGCCGGCGCCGAGGCGATGAGCGGGCACGTCACCATCGTGAACTTCATCTTCACGCGATGCGTGTCCGTGTGCCCGGTGACGTCGATGAAGATGCAGCGCATCCAAGATCAGACGGCAGATCTCGGCGAGAAGGTGAAGCTCTTGTCGTTCTCCGTCGATCCGGAGTACGACACGCCGGAGCGCCTGGCCGCGTATGGCAAGAAGTTCGGCATCGACGACACGCGCTGGCGGATGATCACGGGGCCCACCAACGATCTGCGCGCGCTCATCGAGGGGCCATTCATGACCTCCATGCAGGTGGAGGGCGTGACCGGCAGCGGCGCCCCGGATATCGCCCACAACGCGCACTTCTTCCTGGTCGACAAGGACCTGCGCATCCGCGGCGCCTACGACTCCAACGACGTGACCCGGCTCGAGACGATGATGCGCCACGCTCGCTACCTGGCCAAGCCGCGAAGCTGACGCGGCCCGCCCGCCCGCCCGCTCACACGTCGCTGTCGTCGTCGGGCTCGTCGGCTGGCTCATCGGCGGCGGGGGCCTCGCCGTCCTCTCCCTCTTCGGCGGCGGCTGGCTCGGCGTCGGCCTCGTCGGCCTCGTCCGCGTCGTCGGCCGGCACGTCGCGCAAGCCGTCGTCTGCGCCCGCGGCATCTCCGTCTGTATCTCCGTCTGTATCTCCGTCTGTATCTCCGTCTGCATCTCCGTCGCCACCGTCGTCGTCCTGCTCGAACACCGCTTCGATATCCCGGTCGGCGGCGGCCGCGCCTGCATCGACTCCCTCGGCCAGCTCCAGCGGGAGCGCGGGCGCCGCCTTGGCCGCGCGGGGCTTGGCTTTGGCTTTGGCCTTGGGCGCAGCGGCCTCGACCGGCGCGGCCAGCACCTGGCGCACCTTGGTGGCGGGTGCCTTCTTCGCGGGCGCCTTCTTCGCAGGTGCCTTCTTCACAGGCGCCTTCTTCACAGGTGCCTTCTTCGCAGGTGCCTTCTTCGCAGGTGCCTTCTTCACAGGTGCCTTCTTCGCAGGTGCCTTCTTCGCGGGCGCCTTCTTCGCAGGCGCCTTCTTCGCGGGCGCCTTCTTCGCGGGCGCCTTCTTCGCGGGCGCCTTCTTCGCGGGCGCCTTCTTCGCGGGCGCCTTCTTCGCAGGCGCCTTCTTCGCGGGCGCCTTCTTCTGCTTCGATGCTCTCGCGCCGGCCTTGGACTTGTTCGCCATGAGGCCAAGAATACAGTGGAAAACCGCGGTGTTGGCGGTTTGCTGCGCGCAAGCTGTCGCAGGGGGAGATCCCTCGCGGCGGCGAGACCTCGCCGGCTGGCGGGCTTTCAACAATAATTCAGGCAGCTTGAACGCTGCGACGGCGAAGCCTCCTGGCAGCCTCCTGGCAGCTCGCCAGCACACCAGCCCCAAAGGCACCGCCGCTTTTCGCGGAAATGACGTGGCCCCGGCACCTCGCGGCCGACGCCAGCGTCGCCTCAGCCGAAGCGGCCGGTGATGTAGTTCTCCGTCCGCTCATCGGACGGGTTGGAGAAGATCTTGGAGGTGGCCGCGTACTCGACGAGGATGCCGGTGCGCGCCTCGTTCTTGCCGCCCACCACCGCGGTGAAAAACGCGGTCCGATCCGACACCCGCGCCGCCTGCTGCATGTTGTGCGTGACGATCACGATGGTGAAGCGGCTCTTTAGCTCCCGCATCAACTCTTCGATGCGCGCGGTGGCGATGGGATCGAGCGCGCTGCACGGCTCGTCCATCAGCACGACCTCCGGCTCCACCGCGATGGCGCGCGCGATGCAAAGCCGCTGCTGCTGCCCACCGGACATGCCCAGCGCGGAGTGCTTGAGGCGATCTTTGACTTCGTCCCACAGCGCCGCGCTGCGCAGCGAGGTCTCGACGATGCGATCGAGCTCGTGACGGTCGCGGAGCCCGTTGATGCGCGGCCCATACGCCACGTTGTCGTAGATGCTCTTGGGGAACGGGTTGGGCTTCTGGAACACCATGCCGATGCGCCGGCGCACCTCGGTGGCGGAGACCTTGGGTCCGTACAGATCGATGCCGTGGTAGAGCAGCTTGCCGCCCACCCGCGCGCCGGGGATGACGTCGTTCATCCGGTTGAACGTACGCAGCACCGTGGTCTTGCCGCAGCCCGAGGGGCCGATGAACGCGGTGATCTCGTTCTTGCGGATCTGCAGGGTCACGCCATGCACCGCGCGGAAGGCTCCATAGAAGACCTCCAGCCCCTCGGTGTCGAACACCACGCGCGCGCCCGCGGGGCTCGGCGCCTCGCCTTGGTCGCGAGCGTCTGCCTTTGGCACCTCGATCCGGCGCGAGCTCGCCGAGAGCACCGCCGGTGGCACAGCCTCCTTGGGACGAACGACGTCGACGTGCATGGGCTCCTCCTGAGACAAGGGCACTACTTCCTGACCAGCCGCGCGGCCCACAGCCGCGCCGCCAGGGTGACGAGAAACGTGAGCAAGACCAGCGTGAACGCGGCGCCCCACGCCCGCTCCTGCGCCGCCGCGAACGAAGACGTCGCGTTGCCGAAGATCTGCACCGACAGCGCGGTGTTGGCGCCGGAGAAGAAGCTCGGGTTGTACGTGGTGGCCGCCCCGACCGCGAACAGCAGCGGCGCGGTCTCGCCGGCAGCTCGGGCGATGGCCAGGAGCGCGCCCGACAAGATCCCCGGCGCGGCCGCCGGCAACACCACCGTCAGGATGGTCCGGCTCTTGCGGGCACCCAGCGCGTACGACGCCTCGCGCAGGTGGCCTGGCACCAGGCGCAGCATCTGCTCGGTGGAGCCGATGACCACCGGCAACATCAAGCACGCCAAGGCCAGCGCCCCGCCAAAGGCGGAGTAGCCAAAGCGCAGGGTCCACATGAGATAGACAAAGAGCCCCATCACCACGGACGGCACGCCGGTCATCACCATGGCCATGAAGCGCACGGCTCTGGCAAACAGCGAGTTGCCGCCGTACTCGTGCAGGTACACCGCGCCGAACACGCCCAGCGGCACCGCGATGAGCGTCGCGCCGCCGGTGACCAGCAAGGTGCCGAGGATCGCGGGCCCCATGCCCGGGCCGCGGCGCCGCGACACCACCGGAATGTCGTCGGTGAAAAAGGCCGGAAAATCAGCGAAGGTGATGCCAATTCCCCGCGACAGCACCGACCAGATCACGGCGACCAGCGGCACCGCCACCGCCAGGAACGCCAGCGCCAGGAGGCCGGTCATCAGCCGGTTCTTCGCCACGCGCCAGCTCGGGCGCGCCTGCAGCGACAGCGGCTCGGCCAGGGCCGGCCCCGGCGCGCTCATGTGCTGGCCCCTCGGCCGCGCACCATCGAGCGGCGGACGATGGCGCTCGCGGACAGGTTGATGACGATGGTGAGGAGAAACAGCGTCATCGCCAGCGCCACCAGGGCGGACTTGTGCAGGTCGTTGGCCTCGCCCCACTCGTTGGCGATCACCGCCGGCATCGAGTTGCCGGAGGCGAAGGCGTTGATGCCGGTCTGCCCCAGCGCCGAGCCGATGACCAGCGCCGCGGCGATGGTCTCGCCCATGGCCCGCCCGAGCCCCAGCATCACCGCGGCCACCAGCCCGCCCTTGCTGTGCGGCAACACCGAGGCGCGGATCATCTCCCAGCGAGTTGCCCCCAGCGCCAGCGCCGCCTCCTTGTCACCAGGCGGCGTGGTCTCGATGACCTCGCGTGACAGCGAGGTGATGATCGGCGTGATCATGATCGCCAGGATCACGCCCGCGGTCATGAACGAGCGCCCTTGCGGGCTGGGGCCCAGGATGTCACCGAGCACCGGGATCCAGTCGACCGCGCGGTGCATCACGAGATACACCTCGCGCAGCTCGCCCGAGAGCACCATCACGCCCCACAGGCCGAACACCACGGACGGCACCACCGCGAGCAGGTCCAGCACGTAGATCATCGGCTTCTTGAGCCAGGGCGGAGCTACCTGGGTGACGAACAGCGCGACCCCAAGGCTCACGGGCACCGCCAGCACGATGGCGATCACCGCGGTGTACAGGGTGCCCCACAGAAAGGGCAGCGCGCCGTAGAGCTCGTCCGCCTCGGACCAGCGGCGCGAACCAAAGAAGTCTAGCCCCATCACGCCCAGGACGTCGCCGGAGCGCGAGGTCATCGACAGCGCGACCATGGCGAGCACCACCAGCACCATCGCCGCCGCGGCGCGAACGCCCCAGCGGAACGCTTGATCAGCGCCTCCGCCGGTGCCTTGCAGCTCTAGCGCGTCTTTGGCCATGGTGGGTGAACCAGTCAGAATCTCACGGCAGCGGGAGCCGCCAGCGCGCGGCGCTCAGGGGAGCTGAAGCTTGTCGAGCTGCGCCAGCGCCTTGTCTTGCAGGCTCTTGGGCAGCGGCGCAAAGTCCAGCTCGGCGAGCAGGCCCTGGCCATCGGTGAGCATGTAGCGCAGATACGCCTTGAGCGCCTCGCCCTTGGCCTTGTCCGTCTGCTTGGTGTAGACGATGACCCAGCTCTGGCCGCTGATCGGATAGGCGGCGTCGCCCTTGGCGTTGACCGCGCTGAACACCAGGTTGTCCTTGACCTCGATGCCGTCGCCCGCCGCCGAGGCCGACGCGGTGGTCGGCTCCACGTACGCGCCGCTCGCGTTCTTGATCCAGGCATACGACAAGGCGGTGGCCTTGGCATCCGAGAGGTCCACGTAGCCGATGGCGCCCGGGGTCGACTTCACCACCTGGGCGACGCCGGAGTTGCCCTGGCCTGCCTGCGTGTCCGCCGGCCACTCCACGGTGGAGCCGCTCTTGAGCTTCCACACCGAGGGCGCCGCGCCGTTGAGGAACTTGGTGAAGATGTCGGTGGTCCCAGAGCCGTCGGCGCGGCGCGCCACGACGATCTCGGTGGCCGGCAGCTTGACGCCGGGGTTGTCCGCCGCGATCGCGGCGTCGTCCCACTTCTTGATATCACGCTGGAAGATCTTGGCGATGGTCTCCGGGGCGAGCTGCAGCTTGCTCACGCCCTCGACGTTGTAGCTCACCGTGACCGCGCCGAGCACGACCGGAAAGTACAGCAGGTCTCCGCCCTTGTTCTTGGCCAGATCGGCGTCCTTGAACGGCGAGTCGCTGCCGGCGAAGTCCACGACCTGGTCGGACAGGTCCTGCCGGCCCTTGCCCGAGCCGCCACCGCCGTAGTTGATCTTGACGCCGGTGTTGGCCTTGGTGAAGCCCTCGATGGCGACCTCCTGGAAGGCCTTCATGAAGGTGGAGCCGCTGCCGTTGAGCGTGGCGGCGCTGGGGGAGGCTTCCGCGGTGGTGGGCGCAGCAGAGCCCGCGGGGTCGGTCTTGCCGGCCTCTTCCTTCTTCTTGCAGGAAGCCATCGTGGTGAGGGCAACTGCGCCAATTAGAAGCGAATTTCGTACCAAGGGGGTCATCAGCGCTGTCTCCTTTGAGCTGCCCGCAACCTAGCGGCCGTTGGTGACAGCGCGGTGTCCGGACCGTGACCGCGTCGCGAATCTCTGGCGAAATCGGCGAGCGCAGCGAAGTCGGCGAGCACCGCCCGCCACCGCTCCCGCCCAAATAGCAAATTTCTCAAGAGATCTCGGGTAGCTGGCGCCTTGGGCTCGTTTGCGCCGCGCGCCGCGGCGCTCAAGACGCGCTGGGCCGGACCGAGCGGTGCCGGACATCGCGCGCTCGCACCATGTACACCACATGCTCGGCCAGGTTCTTGACATGATCGCCGATGCGCTCCAGGTACCGGCACACCGAGGTCAGCGGCAGGACGCGGGTGACGTTGGCCGGATCTGCCACCACGTGGGCGATGAGCTCGGCGAACAGCGTGGCGTTGAGGCGGTCCACCTCGACATCGGCGGAGATGACCGCGGCGGCGCGATCTGCGTCCTTGGCCATGAAGCTGTCGAGCGCCGCTCGCAGGTTGGCCTGTACCATCCCGGCGAGCTGATGCAGGCTGCCATGCAGCTTGAAGCTCGGCAGCCGGCTCAGCTCCAGCGAGCGCTTGGCGATGCCCACCGCAAGGTCGCCGATGCGCTCGAGATCATTTACGAACTTCATCGACATCAGGACGAAGCGCAGATCGGAGGCCACCGGCTGTCTGGTCGCCAGGATGATCTGGCACCGCTCATCGATGTCCAGCTCGGCCCGGTCGATGGCGTCGTCCGCCTTGATGACCGCGCTGGCGAGCGCATCATCCTGCTCGGTGAGCGCGCGCATGGCCTGAGAGATCTGCTGCTCCGCGTTGGCGCCCATCGCGAGCAACAGGTCGCGCAAGGTGGACAGCTCCTGCTCGAACTCTCTGCTGGTGTGAGCTGCGCTGGGCGTTTGCCGGTCTGCCATGACGCTCGCACTCTACCTCCTGCGCCGCCTGCTGAAAGCCCCTTGCGCGCCCGTGACGCGCGTTCCTCGCCGCGCCGGCAAGACGTTGCTGCGGCGCCATCGCCCTGACACATCGCTGTCACCTCCCCCGCCCGAGCCCACCGGGCGCTATAGTCCCCCGCGATGGACCTCTCCGCTACCCTTCGCGCGGCCACCGCCACCTGGCTCGCTCACGATCCGGACCCTGTCACCGCCGCCGAGCTCACCGGCCTGCTGGCAGCGGCCGAGCGCGGCGATGCCAGCGCGATCACCGAGCTGACCGAGCGCTTCACCGGCCAGCTCCAGTTCGGCACCGCCGGCCTGCGCGGCGTCCTGGGCGCCGGCCCCCAGCGCATGAACCAGCTCCTGGTGCGCAAGGTGACCGCCGGGCTCGGCGCCCACTTGCTGGCGGTCGTGCCAGACGTGCGCCAGCGCGGCGTCGTGGTGGGGCGAGATGCGCGCCGCGGATCCGAGCGCTTTGCCGAGGAGACCGCGCGGGTGCTGTGCGGCCTGGGCATCCGGGTCTACCTGGCGGATCGAGAGTGGTCCACCCCCACCACCGCGTGGGCGGTGACCCACCTGGGCGCGGCTGCTGGCGTGATGGTGACCGCCAGCCACAACCCGCCGGAGTACAACGGCTACAAGGTGTACTGGGGCAACGGCGCGCAGATCATCCCGCCCGTCGACACCGAGATCGCCGCCGCCATCGACAAGATCCGATTGGACGAGCCGCTGAGCTTGCCGTCGCTCGTCGAGGCCGCCGAGCAGAAGCTCCTCTTGTCCGTTGGCCAGGGGCTCTTGCAAGAGTACCTGGACGCGGTCGAGGCGCTGCGCGCGAGCGTGGCCGCGCCCGCGCCGCGCGACCTGGTCATCGCGTACACCCCGCTGCACGGCGTGGGCGCAGCCTCGGTGGAGGCCGCGCTGGCGCGCGCCGGCTTCACGAATGTCTCCACCGAGCCGTCGCAGCGCGAGCCCGACGGCGAGTTCCCCACCGTGGCGTTCCCCAACCCCGAAGAGAAGGGCGCGATGGACCGCGTGCTGGCGCTGGCCACGAAGATCCGCGCCGATCTGATCCTGGCCAACGACCCGGACGCGGATCGGCTGTGCGCGGGTGTGCCCACCGGGGAGGGCACGTTCCGCCTGCTCAGCGGCGACGAGCTAGGCGCGCTGCTCGCCGACTACCTGCTGTCCACCGGCCAGCCCGGGCGTCGCATGGTGGCCACCACCATCGTGTCCTCGCAGCTCCTCTCGTACCTGGCCAAGCAGTACGGCGCCGACTACCGCGAGACCCTCACCGGCTTCAAGTGGATCGCCAACGCCGCGCTATCGTTCGAGCAGGAGACCGGCGGCCAGGGCCGGTTCGTCGTCGGATACGAGGAGGCCATCGGCTACAGCGTGGGCCCCTTGGTGCGCGACAAGGACGGCGTGTCGGCCGCGGTGATCGTCGCCGAGCTGGCGGCCTGGAACCGCGCCCGCGGCAAGAGCCTGCTCGACCACCTCGACGAGCTGGCCCAGCGCGTTGGCCTGTTCTCCACCGAGCAGAAGTCGCTGACCCTGCCTGGTCAGGAGGGGCTCACGCGCATCGCCAGGGCGATGGCCGCGTTCCGCGCCGCGCCGCCCACCGAGCTGGCCGGCCACGGCGTCACCGAGGTCGTCGATCTGCTGCAGGGCAAGGACGGCCTGCCCAAGAGCGACGTCCTGGTGTTCCGGCTCGACGGCGGTCGCCGGGTCATCATGCGCCCCTCTGGCACCGAGCCCAAGCTCAAGAGCTACTACGAGGTCCGCACCGAGGTCGCGCCGGGCGAGCCGCTGGCCGCGGCGCGGCGCCGTGGGCTCGCGGAGCTGGCTGCGCTGCGCGACGCGCATCAGGCGCTCTTGACCACCCGCAGCGCGTGAGCACTGGCGGCGCGGCGAGCACGCAGCGCGGCGAGCACGCAACGCGCGGCGAGCACGCAGCCCACCGCCGCGCGCTCACTGCGGCGCGATGACGAACAGGTAGTCGAACGACGCGGAGATCCCCAGCGTGTGCAGCCCCACCCGCCCAGCCGGGTCCACGTCCGAGCTCCCGGCCATCGCGGAGATCGAGGCGCCCTCGCTGTGGGCGAAGTGGCAGACCAGCTCCGACCTGCCGGCCACGGTGTGCTGGCCGCGGATCCGGATCGCGCCGCTGACGAGCGGTCCCGTCCACGACGCCGTGCTCTCGGTGTCCGTCTGGCCGTCGCGGCGGTAGAACCCAGCCGCCACCTGGTCTCCTGGGCTGGTCAGCGCGCCGCGCCGCGCTGCGCATAGCCCGTAGGTCGTGCGATCGGCGGCCAGGAGCCCCACCGACAGGAGGCCGAGGCCAGGAGCCGATTCCACCAGCACGCGCGTCTCGACGATGGCGCGCGGCACCGCCGCCTTGAGACGGAGCTGCCGCAGGTCCCCGGCGGTCGAGCTCTGCCGCACGTACGACCGGCCGCCCACCAGGACCTGGGTCCAGTCAGCCAGGCTGCCCTGGCCAGCCACCTCCCACAGCTCCGAAGACGGCGCTTCATAGAAGCCCTCGAACAGCACGCGACGGTGCGGGACGAGGTTGTCTGGATCGCACTCATCGCCGATGCCGTCGAGATCTTGATCGAGCTGCTGCTCAGTGGCCAGGTGCGGACAGCCATCCGCGCGGTCTCCCACGCCATCGCCATCGTGATCCTGACCGGGATCAGGCGGCTCCACGCCCTGCCCCTCGAAGCCACAGGATGCGCCGAGCAGCAGGCCCAGCGCGCAGGCTGGGCCCCACATGACCTGGCTCATCGCGGAGGTGTCTCTCAACACCTTGCCAGTATCGCGACAGCGGCCCGAGAAAGCACCCCCGATGAGCACCGATACGCACCGATATGCGCCGATACGCACCGATGCGCGCCGATACGTCCGGGGTCTTCGAGGCCCCGGCGTGCTCCAGGTCACAGGGAGCGCCGCCGCGACGAGCCTCACTGCATGACGTTGACCGTGTTGATGGACGCCCCCTCGATGCGGAACACCTTGCCGCGCGTCGAGGGCAACGACGATGACTCGGACAGATAGTCGCCCTCGTCCACGATCCAGATGCTCTGCTGCGGGCCGCGGACCACCTTCACGGGCACGGTGGAGGAGGTGCGCAGCCCCAGCGGGGCGTAGCCGCCGCCCTGCCGGAAGGTCAGCGCGAAGCCGGTGAACGCCGTCGGGATCGCCGGCCGGTCGGTCTGGCTGTTGTCGCTGCGCCAGGGCCCCTTGCGGTCGCCGCGGCACACATCCCCTGGGTAGTACGGATCCACCAGGTGGAAGGTCATGCCCGGACCGCGGAAGCGAATCGCCGGGGTCTTGGCCAGGACCCCATGGGGGCCGCCGGTCACGCCGTCGCGGTGACGCAGGGCGTTCGCCGGGGTCGCCACGTCGCAAGTCCCGGGCTGATAGAGCGGCGCGTCCTCCACGTGACCGACCTCGGTCAAGCACGGGTTGGGATCTCCGGCCGAGCCGCAGGCCGGCGCGGTCAGCGGGATACGGCCGATCTGCAGCGGGTTGCGATTGGCCGCGTCGGGCACGATGCAGCGCTCGGACCCCGGATCCTTGATGACCGGGTGGATGTAGCCCGACTGCGTGCCCAGCACCGTGAAGGCCTCGCCGGCGCGCAGCTCGTAGCGCTGCACGCTCTGCACGCAGGCCGCCGGCGGGGTCACGCCCTCCATGCAGCGATTGGTGTCGCCGCAGACCGATCCGCTCTCGCAGTCGGCGTCCCGCGTGCAGGTCATCACGCAGCGCTTGATGGTGGCGCTGTCCTTGCGGCTGGGGTCCGCCTCGCACGCATAGGCGTAGCGCGCGGTCGCGGTGCTCTGCGAAGGATGCGCCTCGTCGATCAGCTTGGCCTCGTCCCTGGCGAGCGTGTTGCAATCGTCCACCGTGCGGCAGCCGCCGAGCGGGGTGCTGCGGAGCACGCGCTGCCGAGGCAACAGCGTCAGCTCCCCGGTCTTGGCCTCGCTCACCGTGTAGCGCCGAAGCGAGACCAGGAAGTCGCGACAGGTCTCGGCGAGCTGGTCGGCGGTCTTCTCCGGCAGGCACGAGCCGGCGCCGGTGGTGGTGTCCGGGTGGACGTAGCACTTGGTGCCAAGCGGGCACTGCGCGGTGGGCGCCTGCGGGTCACAGCCGCGGAGCTGCACCAGGTCATACGACTCCACGCCCGCCGCGCAGAACGGTCGGCTGCGGTCGATCATCTTGAGCGCGCCGCCTGCGACCGAGAGGGTGCCGGACCGGATCGTCGGCCCGTTGATGTCGCTCAGCAGGTTGTCTCCAGACAGCGAGCCCTCCCAGACCAGGCGCCAGTCCTCGACCGACTTGAGGCGCTGGGTGTCCGGGAAGCGGCTCTCGCGGATCTCCGGCGGCGCCGCGAAGGACAGCTCCGGCACCGGCACGGTGGCGTCGCTGCCGGTGCACAGCAGGTGCTGCATCGTCGGCATGATGGCGCGCTTGACGTCGGCGATCACCTCGGGGAGCGTGAGCAGGTTGACCGCGCCAGCGAGCCGCGCGCCACCGCTCAGGCCGCCACCGGCGTCGATGCCCGGCCCGGTGCTGTTGCACAGGAAGTTGACGGTCCCGGTGTCCGTGGTGACCTTGGGCTCAGCGCCGCGATCGCTCACCTGATCTCGGAGCTGATGGGGCAGCGTGGTCGCCAGATCGATCGACAGCGGCGCCGCGGCGTCCTCCACGTCCGCCTTGTCGTCGTCGTCGATGTCCACGACGAACGTGCCGCCGTTGGTGGAGGTGACGACGCCGAACACGCCGATGAGCTTGGTCGGCGACGCGGTGCGCATCTCCTGCGGCAGCGCGTCGATGCGCACGATGTTGACCGCGCTGGGGATGCCGTCGCCTGGCAAGACGATGCCCGGCCCGGTCGCGCCCGGGCGCCGCGCAGGCGTCAACGGATCCCCCACCGGCAGGCAGCCAAGCCGCGCCACCGAGGTCTCCGCCACCAGCGTGCGCGGATCGACCTGGGTGTCGCACTCCTTGAGCACGTTGAGCACCTCGGCGACGCGCACCGAGCCATCGGTGGCCACCGCGTAGGCGAACTGCGCCTGCGGCCCAACCCGGTCCTCCACCTTGCCGGCCTGCCCGCCCAGCCCCAGCTGCGGCGACAACGACACGTCCAGCACGCCCAGCGTGTCCTCCGCGGGCTTGTCCCGGAAGTCCTTGGCCAGCGTCACCTGGAACTGAGTCTGAGGCTTCCAGTCCGCGCCAAGCTCCACCACGGTGAGCCGGCGCGAGCTCTGCGAGCCGATCAGCAGCCGGCGGCGATCCAGCAGGACCGTGCCGTTGGCCTCCAGGCGCAGGTCCCGGCGCAGGTCGAGCTGCGCCGGCCCCGGCGACCGCGCCATGGCGCCGTCGCACGACACGTCCGCGGAGCAGCCGCACGACACCTCCGCGGGGCAGGTCACCGCGGTGCCAGGGACGATGGTGGCGGCGCCGGCGGCGTCGAACGTGATGCCGTGGCTGATGACGCCGGTGCTCAGGTCGACCGCGGCCACCAGGTTACATGATGGATAGGCGACGTAGGCCAGGCCCGAGGGCTTGGCGCCGCAGGTGCGGCCGATCTCGTCGCCTGGCTCGGCGGTGATGGCGCCGAGCTCGTTGAACAAGGGGCCCGGCTGCATCGCGATGGCCGCCGGGCGCGCGCGGAGCTCCACGCCCATGCCATTTTTCACCGTCAGCCGCGACACCGCGGCCTGGCCATCGAGCTGGAGCGCGGAGTTGACGTCCAGCGAGGACAGATCGCAGGAGCCAGCGTTGGCGGTGATCGCAAAGCACCCGGTCTTGTCGGTGGCGATCGCGACCGGCTGCAGCCCGACCGAGATGCTGTTCTTGCCGGGGGTCAGCGGATCTGCGTCGAGGATGGTGACGTCCGTGCCGTCGTAGGCCGCGGCGCGGACCGCCGGGAACTGCGCCAGCGCGACGGTGCCCGGGCCGGACTGCAGGATGAGCCCAAAGTAGCTCGCTGCGGACAGCGCCGCGCCGCCGGCAGCGGTCAGATCCTCCTGCCCGCCTGGCAGCGGCTGCACCGGATCGGCGTCCGGGCGCGGCTGGGCGCGGAGATCGCACGACGCCAGCGGCTGCGCCGATTCGATGACGGCGTCGCTGACCTGGCCGGTCGGGCGCCCGTCGGTGACGCGCAGGCCGCCGTAGCAGGTGAACGCCACGTCCACCGGACGGTCCAGGTTGAGCTGCAACGCCACGCCGGTGCTGGAGTCTTCGCAGCCGGCAGCCGCGACCAGCGCGGCCAGCGCAGACAGGCCGCCGGCCAGGAGATGAAGATGAAGAGCCGGGCCTACGCCCGCGCCGTGCTTGCTCATTGTCGCGTCTCCCCGATGCGGAGGACCTCGCGGAACTGCCTTGCAGATCCAGGGGCCAGATCGATCACGCCGATGCTGTCCTCGAGGAAGTTGGTGATGTAGGCCTTCTTGCGGATGGTGGAGATCACCACATCGAAGGGGCCGCGCCCGACTCGCACGATGGCGTCGGTCGAGCGCCGTCCGCTGGCATCGATGACGTACGCCGTGCCTTCGCGGAAGCAGGTCACCAGCGCCAGGTCCCCGCCGCCGACGTTGCCCACCGCCAGGCCAGAGGCCTCGCGGCAGATGTCGTAGATGGCCACCGCCGTGTTGGCGGGGAAGCCGCTTGGCCCCAGGCTGCTGTCGTAGATCTGCAAGGTGGGCGGGCGCCGGTTGATCGCCAGCATGCGATTGCCGTCCCCGGTGAACGCCAGCCCGCGAGAGTCCGAAGAGCTGCCGTTGTTGCGCGCCGGCGGCGTCCAGGAAGAAGTAGTTGCTCGGCACCAGGTATGGCAGCGCGTTGGCGGTGGGGCGCTCCACGGTGAGCATCTGCACGCGGTCCTCGCTCCGGCTGACCGCGTACACCAGGTCGTCGAGAGAGCCGGGGTTGCGCCCCGCCACTGCGGTGCCGCCTGGCAAGGTGGTGCTGGTGCCGAGGAACAGATCTCGCGCCACATCGGAGATGATCGGCGCCGCGCCAGCGCGGCTGTCGATCAGCGTGATGTCGCCGCTGTTGAGGTGGGTGACGACCGCGTAGCCGCCGCCTGCGTCGACGAAGGTCCGAAACGGCTCCTCGGGGAGCAGGCCCAGCGTCTCGTTGTTGCGCAGCGAGGTCAGGCGATGCTCGTCGTCGCAGAACGCGAAGTTCTGCGCGCCATCGTCGCAGGACAGCTTGCTGCCATCCCAGTCGATCCAGGTGATGGACGGGTCGCCGCGCACCGGCACGATGAGGCGCGCGGTGCCGTTGCCGGTGTCCTGCACCGATAGCCCGGTCGCGAAGTTGCCGATGCGGACGCCAGCCTGGCCGACGATGAACGACTCCTCGTCGCACACCAGCGTCTCCACCTGCTCGGGGTCGGTCTGGCAGCGGGGTGCCGGAGCGGCTCGCGATCACGCGGTCCACCTCGTCGAGGTCGATCACGTTGATGGTGCCGGAGTCCCACCGCAGCTCGGAGTTGGCGTTGGCCACAAACAGCCGAGACTGCGCCGGATCCAGCGCCAGGCCGGTGGGGAAGAAGAACTGGCCCGGCGGCGGCCGCACCTCATCCGAGGAGGCGGTGCAGCCGGTGGCGGCGGCCAGGAGATAGGCTGCCCCGCAAGCGAGGACAAACCCGGGAGCAAGCGCAGCGCGAGGACGCATGAACACAGCCTTGGACTTGGCTCGACGCTGCGAGGTTGCCCCCGACGGCGGCCTGTGATGTCCATCACCCCCAAGCGGGGCCAAAGACAGCGGACGAAATCCTGAACCACTCAGAATCACGATGATTTTCCTCCACGGGTCCGAGCGTGCAGCTCGGCGCGCGCCGCCGCCATCCGGGCGATGGGCACCCGGAACGGGGAGCACGACACGTAGTCAAACCCAAGCTCGTGGCACAGCTCGACCGAGGCCGGATCGCCGCCATGCTCCCCGCAGATGCCGACCTTGAGGCCGGGCTTTCTGCCCCGGCCCTTGCTGATCGCCAGCTCGATGAGCGCCCCGACGCCCTCGCGATCGAGCGAGACGAACGGGTCGACCTCCAGCACGTCCGCGTCGAGGTACGCCGGCAAGAACTGGCCGGCGTCGTCACGCGAGAGGCCAAACGTGGTCTGCGTCAGATCGTTGGTGCCAAAGGAGAAGAAGTCCGCATGCTCGGCGATCTGGTCGGCCACCATGCAGGCTCGCGGTAGCTCGATCATGGTGCCGATGGTGTACGGCACCGAGACGCCCGCCGCGGCCAGCTCTTCGTCCACCACCCGGATCACCAGCGCGCGCATGCGGCGCAGCTCCTCGGGCACCATCACCAGCGGGATCATGATCTCCGGATGGATGCTGCGGCCGGCCTTGCTGACGGCCGCGGCGGCCTGCGCGATGGCGCGCGCCTGCACCTCGTAGATCTCCGGATAGGTGATGCCAAGCCGCACGCCGCGGTGACCGAGCATCGGGTTGGCTTCGCTCAGCTCGGTGACCTTGGCGGTGCCGCCGCGGCTGCCGAGCGCCGCGTCCGCGACCTCGGCGATCTCGCGCTCGGTGTGCGGCAAGAACTCGTGCAGCGGCGGATCGAGCAGCCGGATGGTGACCGGCAGCCCGTCCATCACCGTGAACAGCGACTCGAAGTCGCCGCGCTGCATCGGCAGGATCAGCGCCAGCGCGGCGCGCCGGCCCGCCTCGTCAGCGGCGACGATCATCTCGCGCACCGCCAGGATGCGGTCTGGCTGGAAGAACATGTGCTCGGTGCGGCACAGGCCGATGCCCTCGGCGCCGAAGGCGCGCGCGGTCTGCGCGTCCGTCGGGGTGTCGGCGTTGGTGCGGACCTTGAGCTTGCGCACCTCGTCCACCCAGGCCATGAGCTGCGCCAGCTCCCCGGAGAGCTGCGCCGGCACCAGCGGCAGCGGCCCGGCGAACACCTCGCCGGTCGAGCCGTCCAGGGTGATGACGTCGCCCCGGCGAAACACCCGCTCGTCGGCGCCCGTGCCGATGGCCATGGTGCCGCGCGCCGCGTCCACCCGCAGCGAGGTGCAGGCGGTGACGCAGCACTTGCCCATGCCGCGCGCCACCACCGCCGCGTGCGAGGTCATGCCGCCGCGCGCGGTCAAGATGCCCGCCGCCGCCTTCATGCCGTGGATGTCCTCGGGCGAGGTCTCCACCCGCACCAGGATCACCGTCTCGCCCTTCTTGGCCATCTCCTCGGCGGCGTTGGCGGTGAACACGATCTTGCCGATGGCGGCGCCTGGCGAGGCCGGCAGGCCCTTGGCCAGCCGGGCCGGCCGGCTCTTGGGATCGATGGTCGGGTGCAACACCTCGTCGAGCTTGCTCGGCTCCACGCGCAGGATCGCGTCTTCGTGGCTGATCTTGCCCTCGGCCACCAGGTCCACGGCGATCTTGATCATCGCCTTGCCGGTGCGCTTGCCGTTGCGGGTCTGCAGCATCCACAGCGTGCCGTGCTGGATGGTGAACTCGATGTCCTGCAGGTCCCGAAAGTGGCTCTCCAGCCGCGCCGAGGTGGCCACCAGCGCGGCGTGCGCCTCTGGCATCTTGTCGCCCAGGAGCGCGATCGGCTCGGGGGTGCGGATGCCCGCCACCACGTCCTCGCCCTGCGCGTTGATCAAGAACTCGCCGAACAGCCCCGGCTCGCCGGTGGCCGGGTTGCGGGTGAAGCAGACGCCGGTGGCGCAGTCATCCCCGACGTTGCCAAACACCATCGCCTGCACGTTGACCGCGGTGCCCATGCTCGCCGGCAGCGAGTGCATCCGGCGGTAGACCTCGGCGCGCGGGTTGTTCCAGGAACGGAACACCGCGTCGATCGAGCCCCAGAGCTGCTCGGTGACGTCCGTGGGGAAGTCCTTGCCAGCGGAGGCTCGGATGGCGACCTTGTAGCGGCCCACCAGGTCTCGCAGCGCGGCCTCGTCGAGATCGCTGTCCTTGCGCACCTTGCGCTCGGCCTTGACGTCCTCGAGGATGCGCTCGAACACCACCGGCTCGTGCTCGTCGGCGGGGACCACCCCCATCACGACCTCGCCGTACATGCCCACGAAGCGGCGGTAACAGTCCCAGGCAAAGCGCGGGTTGCCGCTCTTCTTCGCCAGGCCCTCCACCGTGGTGTCGTTGAGGCCCAGGTTCAAGATGGTGTCCATCATGCCGGGCATCGACGCCGGCGCGCCGGAGCGCACCGAGACCAGGAGCGGGTTGTCGGCGCCGCCAAAGACCGTGCCGGTGAACGCGCCGAGCTCGGCGACCGCCTTGGCCACCTCGGCGCGCAGCTCCGCGCCGAGCTCCGGCGGGTAGCTCTGTCCGGCGGCCATCCACGCCCGGCACACCTCGGTGGTGATGGTGAACCCCGGCGGCACTGGCAGTCCCAGGGACGCCATCTCCGCGAGGTTTGCCCCCTTGCCACCGAGCAGCGCCTTGTCCTTGGCGCGTCCATCCGCACTGCCATTGCCGAAGCGATAGAGCGACTTCATGCAGCACCTCCAAGCAAACGGAAATCGACGATCTGCTGATACGGCTTCCGGATGCGCACCAGGAGTGCCAGCCGGTTGTCGCGAAGCTTGGGATCTGGATCCATCACCATGACCCCGCCCTTGTCGAAGAAGGCCGCCACGGTCGGCCCCAGCTCGCGCAGCTTGCCGAAGCTCGCGCCATAGTCGTCGCTGTCGGCGACGCCGGCGATGTCCAGCTCCTCGACCTTGCGCCACAGGTTTCGCTCGGCGTCGGCCACGAAGGCCGCGGGATCCACCGAGCCGCTGACGTCGAGGCCCTTGCCCTCGGCGTCATCCAGGATGTTGGCGATGCGCTTGAACACCTGACGAGCGGCCTCCGGCACCCGGGCCACCTCGCGCGCGCTCGCGCAGCCGCGCCGCGGGGATCCGCAGGACGGTGTCCTGCGTGACCACGGCCTGCGCGTCCTGCGGCGCCAGCCCCTCGTCGGTGAGCAGCACCTGCAAGCGGGCCTGGAAGTACGCGCGCAGGCGCTCGCGCCCGCCGCGCCGCTGCCCGTCGTTGAGCGCCGGCCCGTAGGCGTGCTCCGCCATGGACAGGAGCGCCTCGAGATCCGGAAAGCTGTCCACCGCGCACTCGCCGCCGGGGCCCCACAAGAGCAGGATCTGCAAGATGCCGAGCGCCGCCCGGCGCAGGCCAAACGGATCGGCCGAGCCCGAGGGCACGAGCCCGACCGCGAAGCACCCGACCAGCGTGTCCAGGCGGTCGGCCAACGCCAGGGCCGCGCCCTCGACGGTGGAGGGCAGCGCGCTGCCCTGACCCTTGGGCAAGTAGTGCTCGGCGATCGCGACGGCGACGCCCTCGCCCGCGCCTTGGCGGCGCGCGTAGTGCATGCCCATCACGCCCTGCAGCTCCGGAAACTCGCCGACGATGCCGGTCGCCAGGTCGGCCTTGCAGAGCGCCGCGGCGCGCTGCACGACCGCCGCGTCACAGGCGCCCCCGGCAGCGCCGACGTGCGCGGCGATCGCGGTCGCGATCTCGCCCACCCGGCGCACCTTCTCGCCCATGCTCTTGGCGGCCTCGCCGAGCTTGGCCTGGAACACCACGCTCTCGAGCTTGGCGCCCCACTCGGCCAGCGGCTTCTTCTGGTCCTCGGTGAAAAAGAACCGCGCGTCGGCCAGCCGCGCCGCCAGCACGCGCTGGTTGCCGGCCGCCACCACCTTGGGGTCCTTGACCACCGTGGCCATCAGGGTGACGAACCGCGGCGCCAGCTTGCCGTCGCCGTCGGTCATCGCGAAGTAGCGCTGGTGCGTCCGCATCGCGGTGACGATGACCTCCTCGGGCACCTCGAGGAACTCGCGGGCGAACTCGCCGCAGATGCCCACCGGGTACTCGCCGAGCTGCACCACCTCGTCGATCAGCGCCTCGTCCGGCCGCACCTTGAGCCCGGTCTCGCGCTCGATGCGGGACAGCTCGCCGCGCACCACGTCGCGGCGCGCCTCCGGATCGACGATCACGAAGGCGCCGCGCAGGGCCTCGGTGTAGCTGGAGGCCGACGAGATCTCCAGCGCCGTCGGCGCCAGGAAGCGATGGCCCTGGCTCATCCGACCGGAGGTCAGCTCGGCCCAGCCAAACGGCACCACCTCGGCGCCATACAGCGCCACGATCCACTGGATGGGACGCACGAACGTGCTCTCGCCCCAGCCCCAGCGCATGCTCTTGGGCCAGGAGATCCCGGACACCACGCTGGCGAGCAGCGCTGGCAGCAGCGTCGGCGTGGCCTGCCCGACCACGTGGCGCTCGGCCACCGCGTAGAGTCCCTTCTTGCCCGGCACCTCGCGCTTGCCAAGGTGAGCCGGGTCGACGCCGTTTTTCTGAGCGAAGCCGATGCCGGCCTTGGTGGGCGCGCCATCGGCGCCAAACGCGGCGGACACCGGCGGCCCCACCACCTCTTCGCTCAGGTCCACCTGGCGGGCGGCCAGGCCGCGCACGATCACCGCCAGGCGCCGGGGAGTGCCCAGCACCGACACGCCCGCGTGCGACAGCCGCGCCTCGGTCAGGCGCGCGGCCATCATCTCCGGCAGCTCCGCCAGCGCGCGGGTCACGAACTTGGCTGGGATCTCTTCACAGCCAATCTCCAGCAACAGATCAGCCGACATGGGGAATCTCCTCGGCGTAGGCGGCCACCGCGCGCGCCGCGGCGAGCGCCCCGGCGTTGACGCCGGACTCTGCGGCGCCGTCATAGGCGGCCTTGGCGAGCTGCCCAAGCGTGTTGGCCAGCAGCGGAAAGCCCAGGGTGGCGCGGGTGGCGACGTACGTCTCGGCGCAGGCCTTGGCCATGCCGCGCACCCGGCCGATGAAGCGCTGCCGCTCGGTCACGCTGATGGCGCCGCGCGCGTCCAGCGAGTTGAAGGCGTGGCTCGACTTCATGCACATCTCGTAGCCGGGGAACACCAGGCCGCGGGCGAGGAGGCGCTTGCACTCCGACTCGTACTTGTCAAACAGCGTGAACGCGAACGGCGCGTCCAGCTCCTCGAACTGATAGCGCGAGTACTCCACCTCCCAGGGGTGGCGGATCTGCCCGTAGGTGACGTTCTTGTCCCACTTGAGATCGTAGACGTTGTCCACGCCCTGAACGTACATGGCGATGCGCTCGATGCCGTACGTCAGCTCCGCGGTCACCGGCAAGAGATCGATGCCGCCTGCCTGCTGGAAGTACGTGAACTGGGTGATCTCCATGCCGTCACACCACACCTCCCAGCCAAGGCCCCAGGCGCCCAGCGTGGGCGACTCCCAGTCATCCTCGACGAAGCGGATGTCGTGGCTCGCCGGATCCAGGCCGATGCGGCGCAGCGAGTCCAGGTACAGCTCCTGGACGTTCTTGGGCGACGGCTTGAGGCCGACCTGGAACTGGTAGTACGCCCCGAGCCGGTTGGGGTTCTCGCCGTAGCGTCCGTCCGCCGGACGCCGGCAGAACTGCGCAAACGCCGCGTTCCAGGGCTCGGGGCCCAGCACGCGCAGGAAGGTGGAGGGGTGAAACGTGCCGGCCCCGACCTCCACGTCCACCGGCTGCTCCACCACACAGCCACGCTGCGCCCAGAATGATTGCAGAGCGAAGATAAGATCTTGCAGATACATGGCAGCCTTCTTGCCCCGACGCGAGCCGCGTCAAAGGTGGGGGGACCCTAGCCCACGCTCCTGCCCGGGTCAAGGTCGGCATCAGCGCTAAGTGCCTCATATTTCTAGGCTGTGAGCCAGAAACCGGAGCTCGATGCAGGGCGGAGAAATCCCGGGCGCGCCGCGGGCCGCCACAGCGCGGCCCTGCCAGATCCGGCAGCCCCCCGTGGCTTTGCGCGGCCGGGGCCTGGTGATACCCCTGCGGCCCATGATCGATCTCTACACCTCGCCCACCCCCAACGGCTACAAGGTCTCGATCGCGCTGGAGGAGCTGGGGCTCGCGTACCAGGTTCACCCGATCGACCTGGGCGCCAAGGACCAGAAGAAGCCGGAGTTTCTGGCGCGAAACCCCAACGGACGCATCCCGGTGATCGTCGACCGCGAGGCCGACGACTTCGCGGTCTTCGAGTCCGGCGCCATCCTCGTCTACCTGGCGGAGAAGACCGGCAAGCTCATGCCGCGGGACGCCAAGGGGCGCTCGCTGGTGATGCAGTGGCTCATGTTCCAGATGGGCGGCGTGGGGCCGATGATGGGCCAGGCCAACGTCTTCTTCCGGTACTTCCCCGAGAAGATCCCCGCGGCCATCGAGCGCTATCAGAACGAGAGCCGACGCCTGTTCGAGGTGCTGGAGACCCGGCTTGGGACCGTCGAGTACCTCGCCGGCGACTACTCCATCGCCGACATCGCCACCTGGCCGTGGGTCCGCATCCACGACTGGGCCGGCGTGTCCGTCGAGGGCCTGCCCAACCTGGCGCGCTGGATGGCCGCCCTGGAGGCGCGGCCCGCCTGCCAGAAGGGCATCGCCGTCCCGCCGCGCGCCCCGGCCGCCGCGGCCGTCGTCGAGGCGGCGCGATCGATCCTGCAGCGCTAGTACTGCGTCCCAGAGGAAAGGATCGGTGCCCCGGCGCGCCGAGCGCACGCTGCCTCGACGAAGCGTCCCTGGACGACCCGCGACGAACGCATCGGTTGCCAGATCAGGACGACGACGGCGTGGTACGGCACCTTGAACTCAACGGCGCGGAAGTGGCCTTGTGCCGTGCCAGGCCCGAGCCACCGTGCCAGGCCCGAGCCACCGTGCCAGGCCCGAGCCACCGTGCCAGGCCCGAGCCACCGTGCCAGGCCCGAGCCACCGTGCCGGCCCGAGCCACCGTGCCAGGCCCGAGCCACCGTGCCAGGCCCGAGCCACCGTGCCCGGCCCGCCCCCCCCGTGCTCGCCCCACCCGTGCTCGACCCAACCACCGTGCTCGACCCAACCACCGTGCTCGACCCAACCACCGTGCTCGACCCAACCACCGTGCTCGACCCAACCACCGTGCTCGACCTACCCACCTCCCACGCGCTCACCCTTGTCGCTACCTGACGATCCGTTCCGGGTTCTGGGTTCTGGTACAAACCAAAAAAATCAGGGTTCTGAAAACAGCAGGGGCTGTGAGGCGGTGTGGAGAGGCGCGATGTCCCCTCAGGCACGCCTGCTGCACCTGGCCCTCCTGCGCCTCTCCAAGGGCTGTGGTCAACCGCGCCGCTTACGCGCATTCTCACTTACCCAGTCTCGACGGGCGCGGTTGTCCATAGCCCGACACCGTCCACAGCCCCGAGGCTTCCGCGGAAACGCGCTGCGACTTGGATCACACCACGTTTCCGCGGAGGTTTCCGCGATCTCGATCTCAGATCCCGGTTCGCTCGCGTCCGCCTGCCGGACGCACTCGCCAACTACAGATCTGCTATCTACTATCCATCCCAAATATAAACATTACTCTTGACACCTCCCGCGTCAACGCACCCGCCGTGCTACCAATCCGCCGCGATCTTTCACCCGCGGCCCCCACGCGCGGCACATTGCCCATCCACCGGCGTCCCCCACGGAAAATCGCACCGCCCGCACTCCCGCGGCACCTGGGGCACGCCAGCCGCCAAGTCCGGCGCCGAAAATCGCCATGCTACAAGAGTGCATGCGCGAGCCACTCTCCGTCGAGGAAGTTCAAGCTCTGGGCGAACACATCGCCGAGCAAGCGGTCCACCTGGACGCCGCCATGCATCGCTTGCTCGCCGACCTGCGGACGTTCGACGCGGCCGGCGGCTGGTACCGCCAGGGCTTTGGCACCTGCGCCCACTGGCTGAGCTGGCGCGTGGGCTGGGACCTCGGCACTGCGCGCGAGCACCTGCGCGTGGCCAGGGCCTTGCACACTTTACCGCGAGTATCAGAGGCCTTATCTGCTGGACAGATCTCGTATTCCAAGACTCGCGCCATCACGCGCGTGGCCACCGCCGCCACCGAGGCGGTGCTATTGGGCTATGCTCAGCACTGCACCGCCAGCCAGCTCGAGACGGTGTGCCGCAAGGTCGGCGTGCTCGGCGCCGACGCCGCCAGCCGAGCGGCGCGCCCGCACGACAGTGAGCGCTACGTGGCCCACACCACGACGGCCTCTGGCATGGTGTGCGTCAAGGCCTGCCTGCGCCCCGACGAGGCCGCACTGCTCTTGCAAGTGCTGCAGCAAGCAGCGTTGGACTGCACGCGCGAGCCGGCGGACGCCTCCACGGAGGTTGCGGACGTTTCCGCGGAAGCGCCAGCACCAGCCGAGCCAGCGGTTGGCGTCTCCGCGGAAACGCGGAGCCTCGCGACCACCACGACCACCGCGCGCCGCCCGTACAACCGCGCCGATGGCTTGATGGCCCTGGTCCACAGCTATGCACGGGGCAGCAGCGCTGATCGCTCGCCCGTCGAGCTGATCGTCACGGTACCCGTTACGCTGCTGCAGCAGTCCGCCGCGACTACCGACTCAGCCACCGGCACCTCCGACTCCGCCGCCGACATCTCCCCAACCACGGCTCTCGCGACCGCCACCTTCACCGACCGCGGCGCCTCGCTGCCGGTGGCCCTCACCGTTGAGTTCGACCTCGCGCTCTCTCCGCAAGCCACCCGCCGCCTGGCCTGCGACTGCGGCCTGGTCGTCGCCACCGGCGCCGCAGCAACATCCACCGACGCCACCCCGCTCTCCATCGGCCGCAAGACCCGCACCATCCCCGCCGCCCTCAAGCGCGCCTTGCTCTTACGCGACCGAACCTGCCGCTTCCCCGGTTGCGATCACCGCCTTTCCTCGAGGGCCACCACCTGCAGCACTGGGCCGATGGCGGCGAGACCAGCCTGCCCAACCTGGCGTTGCTCTGCTCTTTGCACCACGCCTACGTCCACGAGCGCGGCTACTGCATCACGCAATCCGCCACCGGAGATCCGCCTTTCGAAGATCCGCAGGCGCGCGCCGTCGTCCCGCTGCTGCCGCGCCTGGCGCCGCCGCTGCTTGGCTGGCCCGCGATCTATGCCGCCAACGCCACTCAAGGCCCCGCTGCCGCTGACCTCAACCACCGGCCAGTGCGCTGGCGAGGCGAGCGCGTCGATAGCTGGGACGCCGCCGCCACCATCACGCGCATCCAGCGCCGCGCCGAAGCTGCAGCCGCCCCCCACCGCACCCACCTCGCCACCCTCGCCCCTCGCCACCCGCATCTCTCGCCGATCCCCCGCTCGATCCCGACGGCCGCCCGCAGCGCGGCCTGTGGGACGACCTCGACCGCCACAGCGCCATCGAGCGCTGGGTCCTCGCCGAGATGGAGGCTACCGGCGTCGACCCGCTCTCCATCGGCCGCCCACTGCCGGACCACCTGCAGCACCCGTCGCAACGTCCGTCGCAACGTCGTTGAGGGTGCCCGGCGCGCTGAGCGAGCGCTAGTTAGTACCTCTCCACAGAGGTTCTGACCGTTTGAGGTACTAGCCCAGCAGCTCCTGCAAGCGCTCGGGATCGTCGGTCTCGATCCAGTCCACGCCCAGCTCGACGAGGCGCTCCACCTCGGTCTCGGTCACCGCCGCCGGCGCGATGGGCTTGCCGGTGGTGGAGCCCAGCGGAAACAGCGTATGCGTCCCCACCGCGACGCCGCGCTCATGCAGCCGGCGCACGGTGCGCTCGCCGATCAGCGTGTGCTCGGCGCCGACCACCTGGGTACCGAGCACGCGGCCGACCAGGTTGGCGTCCAGCAGCTCGGTCAAGAGGCCATGGGTGGCCGGGCCGCCGTCTTCGCGCCCTGCCGCAGCGCTCGGGGGCCGCATCCGCGAGAGCAGCTCGCGGGTCAGGCCGGGCAAGCGCTGCAACAGCGGCGCGGCGAAGTCGAGCATGCCGTCATCGAAGCAGAAGCCCACCGCCAGCCCGCTCGCCGCGCGCTGCGCAGCTCGGAGCTTGCGCGGATCGAACGACGTGAGGATGACCCGGGACTGCACCCCGGCCCGCGCGACGTCGCGGGCCACCACCGCGCCCACGTCGACGTGCCACCAGCGGCCCAGATCGAGCTTGAGCTCCAGGTTGATCGCCGCGTACGGCGCGATCTCGCTCAGCACCTCCTCGAGCAGCGGGATCGGCTCCTCCCGCTCGTAGCGCGCGACCACCGGCGCGCCGTCGGCGCCGACGCCCATGGGCAGCTCGCGCCGGATGCGCAGCCTGGCCAGCTCGTCCCAGGACAGATCGCGCACGTTGCCGCGCGCCCCGGTCAGGCGCTCCAGGTCTGCGTCGTGCAAACACACCGCGCGGCCATCGCGGCTGAGTTGCACATCCAGCTCCACCGCCGAGATGCCCAGCGCCACCGCGCGCCGAAACCCGGCCAGCGTGTTCTCCTGGTGCAGCCTGGGCACGCCGCGGTGCCCCACCACCAGCGGCCTGGACTTGGACGAGGTCACGAACGGGTTGGAGGCTGGGGCCATGACCGCACTGTCGCCCGCCAGCCCGCAGGCACAAAGCGCAGGGCTCGAGTTTGCGCAGCAGCCCGCCGGGTGCTTCGCGCAGCACTTTGTGCTCGGTCGCCTCCCGTCCAATCAATCAGCCGTCGGCGCCTCGCAAGTCATCTGACATAGCGTAGTCACCCTCGCCATGTGCAGCGCCGTAGTAAGCTCGCTAGCCAAGCCACAGCGACTCGAATCGCTCGGACGAAATCCAGACTGATGCGCCCGATGCAGCCGAGCACGGTGATCGCAGAGCCCAGGCTGGCCCGTGCGCTCACCAAGCACGTCCAATGGCAGTCGCGGTACCGAAGAAGATCGCGCACCATGCCGCAAGTTCTGATCAACGAGAGTGCTACAATACAACTCAGGTAGGTCCTCGAACGTACCCGGAGGTGGGTGTATGTGGAATCGTCAGGTGCGTCTCGCATCCGCGCTGACGCTAGCCGTCAGCATGTCGTGCGCCGCTGGTGCCGCTGGCTTCGTTGTGTCGGGTCTAGTCGCTAAGAAGGTTGGCAGTGACCTGATTGAGGACGCCCGCAATGCTGGTGCGCAGCTCCTTGCCGAAGGGCGTGAGACGGCGAATGCGGCTATCATTCGCGCTGGCAACGAGTTAACTGTGGCTGCAGACGCTTCTGCGCGCATCGCCGGCAGCGAGGCAAATCGGGTCGTTGAGCGGATGAGCGAGCAGAACCGTCGACTATTGCAGGGACTCTATGATCTACAGAGCCGAGCCGCTTCGTTGTCCCGCGATGCGTTCCGATTCAAGGACGAGGCGGCACTCGACCTGAGGGCCATGTTTGCGACGCTCCCGTTGGTGGGAGAGACCTTCTTCATCCAGCGGATCGAAGGAATCACCCAGATCGAGCAAGATGCCGACTACCTTCTCGAAGTCATGGGGGTTGGACTAGGCCCGGACTCCGGGGACAGCCGCAGCGAAGTACGGATCAAGATCGGTGAAAGCATGGTGACGGACGCGCGAATCGAGCGAGTTCGTGCCCACATCGCATCGATCCGGATCCCTGCCGCGCGCCTGAGACCGCTGGTTGCTGACAAGGAAGTGGTGCTAGTGTCGGCCAGCTTCGAAATCAAACGCAGCACGCGCGAGGGCGCGTGGTTGTGGAAAAAGTGGAGAACACGCAGCTACTCGGTCCCGTTCGCGATCGCGCTCTACTCCCGCTACGCTGGGTCGGGGGCAACGGAGGCGAAGCAGCCCCGCTACGGCTGGGTCCGTGTCGATCCCGAGCGCGCGGCTACCACCACAGGAAACCATCACTGCGAAAGCAACTGCCGCCATGAGCGGACCCGAACCGGCTATTCATTGACGATCAAAGTTCCATCAACCCAGCAATCCCCCCCGATCTCCAACGATCGAAGACTGCGCAAGCCCGTACTACGCTGCATCTCAGGCCCGTGCGGCGGATGGCACAAGGTCAAGACCGTGTACCTGAGCGAGGGTAACTCGCGTGCGACGGGCAAGTTCGACGTGTGGAGCAGACCCACCGAATGGGAACTGACCGCGCAGGTTGAGAGCTATCAGATGGTTGGAGAGACAACCGTCCCCGGGATGTTCGAGCTGTACTACGAACGTACAACAACCATCGAAGTACCGGCCGAAGCCACCTTCGTCAAGATTTCGGGGCAACTCGTCACCAAGCAGCGCTTCGAGCTGGTAGTCGGTGAGACGATCACGGGACCTGTACAAGTAACACTCGACACGCGAGGCCAGCCGGGCCCTCGCCGGATCACGCTGCGGGCCGCCCCTCCCCAGTAGGGCAGTGTCCCATATGATTCCTCACTATCGCTGCACCTTCGCTCATTGGGAGCGT